>NC_015761.1:0-1486701 GCF_000252995.1 Salmonella bongori NCTC 12419 | reverse complement strand
ATCCCTGATATCGCCGTTGCAGGTATAGACGATATTGAAGATGCCTGTGCAGGCCTGAAAAATACGTTGCAATGGTTAAAAGAGTATCCGGTTACGGAAAATGAACCAATGGTGCGTATGGAGTGCAAAGTATGTTGGTGGGTTTACGATCCGGCACAGGGCGATGACGTCTGGCAAATTCCGCCCGGGGTGCCCTTCAGTCAGTTACCGGATTACTGGTGCTGTCCGGTTTGCGAAACCAGTAAATCCGGATTTATGGTGATCGATGAGGATAATGAGACGTGCAAAGATTGACTCTCTATCCCCACCCGCTACGGATTGTCTGGCAGGAGCCACCGATAGGTCGTTTGTTACAGGGCGCAGCGCCGTTACATGCCAAAACGCTCATATCACGTTTATTTACACTGTGCGCTCAGGCGCACAGTGCGGCGGCGTCTTTACTGTTGTTTCCTGAAGAAGCGCCAGATATGCAGGCCGCACAACAAGAACTGGCGCGAGAAACACTCCGCCGCGCATTGACCGACTGGCTCCCCCAGTTTAGTCACCGACAGGCAACGGCTGAAGAATGGACACTGTTACGTCACGGAGACTTATCGCTGCTGGCGGACAAGCTCTTTTTTAACGATGAGCCTCAAGCCTGGCTTGCCGCTGGCGTACCAGGCTGGGAAGCCTGGTTTTTGCGAGCACGCACTGACGCCGCCCGCTGGCTGACGGCATTACAGACCACCATAACACCTATGCTACCAATGGCGTCGTCCCCGGACCACACATTACTCACCCCAGGCCCAGTGGATGTATCGCCTTTAGCCATCGAATATCCTCGACTATCAACGTGCTGTCTCAGCGGAAAAACGACCGCGCTACGTCTGCTGGCCCGCTGCATTACGCTCGCCCGAAGTTTGAGCGCCCTTCCCACCTTGCGCTGGAATCGTTTTGATGATGGCGAGTGGAAAATAGCGGTAGTGGAAACTGCGCGAGGATGGTTAGTGCATCAGGCCAGACTGACGACGTCCGGCCATATCCTTGATTACCGTATTATCTCCCCGACCACTCGTCATGCCCAGCCTGAAGGGGTCATTGCTCGCGAGCTGGCCGTCCTTCCGGTTTCACAGTGGTCGCGACAATTGCAGGTTATTGATCCTTGTGTCGCTGTAAACATTGTTGAATAAGGACCTAATCTATGCATGAACTAGCCCTGGCGCAAAATATTATCGAGTTACTGGAAGAACAGGCTGTCAATCATCAGTTCAACCAGGTAAAGCAAGTCTGGCTGGAAATTGGTGTCATGGCATGTGTTGAGGTGCCAGCGCTGCGCTTTGGCCTGGACGTCGCCGCCCGCCATACTATTGCTGAAAATGCGCGTTTCCATATCACTATCGCACCGGCGCAAGGATGGTGTCTGTCGTGTAACCAACCCTTCACGTCTGACACATCCACACTGAGTTGTCCGTGTTGCCATTCAGGAAAGGTGCAGATAGATGACAGTAGTAGGATGCGTATTCGGGAAATCGAAGTAGAATAATTAATAAAAAAGGACGCCAGAAGCGTCCTGAAATAAAAATAGAATAAATTAACAATAATAAAGGTTAAGCAGTGACACAGTTTTGGGAAAAGGAGGGTATCCCTAAACTGTCTTAATCAACAAGTTTTATTAAAACTCGTAGACTAAGCCGAGAGCCACGGTGTTGTCTGTATTAGGATTCGATGGATTGCCATCTTTTAACAGATTAATTTTATAGTCAACATACGCGGACATATTTTTATTGAAGTAGTAATATGAACCAACATCAATGTATTTCACAAGATCGAACGACCCCAGACCATCAACATCATTAGCTCTGGATTGCAGGAACGCCAGTGATGGGCGTAAACCATTATCAAATTGGTATTGTCCTACCATTTCCCAGTTATCAGTTTTATGTGCGAAGCCGCCCAGTGTATCGCCCATATAGGTCATATCATAAGTGCGGGTATAGTTTGCAGCCAGATAAATATTATTAGCATCGTATTTCACGCCGCCGGTCCAGGCTTCAGCTCGGTCGCCGTTATCATATTTATCTTGCGTGATCTGGTCGAGCGTGCGTTTTGAGCTGGTATAGGCCGCCCCCAGGCTAACCCCCATACCCAGATCATATGTCGCAGATGCCCCAAAACCATCGCCATTTTGGTATGCGATACTCTCTCTGGCATTATTACTTAAAGGATCGCCCTCTTTCGACAGACCGTCATTTTTACCCTGATACTGCAACGCAAAATTTAGACCATCAACCAGACCAAAGAAATCATTATTGCGATAAGTCAGAACTCCGTTTGCGCGTCCTGTCATAAAGTTATCAGAAGCTTCGTATGAATCATTACCAAACTCAGGCAGTACGTCAGTCCACGAACCGATATCGTATAACACGCCATAATTACGGCCATAATCAATAGATCCCATATCGGCAAATGTCAGACCGGCAAAGCCAAGACGTGTCCAGCTTTGTGGTGAACCGCTGGAATCACCGTCTTCCGGACGGTTAGCGTTGACCTGATACTCCCACTGACCAAAACCAGTGAGCTGATCGGTAATTTGCGTCTCGCCTTTAATGCCCATACGGATATATGACTGATCGCCGTCCGTACTATGATTACCGGAAAAATAATGCAGGCCGTCGACTTTGCCATATAAATCCAGCTTATTACCATCCTTATTATAAATTTCAGCTGCGTTGGCGGCTCCAGCCGTCATAACAGCTACGGCTACCGCAGATAACACCACTACTTTTTTCATTTTATATGCCTTGTATGTCTTATTTTTGGACTTTCCGCCAAACCTGCTTGCGGAACTGCCCAGGACAATATCATCAACAATTACCCTGCGTTAAGTTTCAAAGTGTAATATTAGCTTGCTATGTATTAGTGATAATGAAATGCAACTTAAGCATCGCTACATACTCGTGCACAGAACTTTTTGCTGTAATAACAATGAGGTTGCGGAAAGCTATGCGGCTTGGCAACTAGGATTGCGAGACAAGAATGGCGTTGAATACCTTGCTCATCTTCAGTAAGGCGACGCCATTATCTGTAAAACACAAGCCTCTGTTTCTCTTTTTTTATAAAAATTTTGTTACTTTTACATTTATTTTTAAATTAGCATTATGAAAAAGCCGAACTATCCAAATAGTTTCCGGTCTTCCCTTGCATATTTCCAATGGCTAATTATCACCCAACGTAAAAGATGATTTTTTATTACTACTTATAAGGAGTAACGATTTTCTGCCGGCATGAACTCCTGATTAAAGCAACAGCAGAAAGAAAAAGGCGGCACTGAATTTTCATATTTTGCGCCATACCGTTACAAACAAATACGATATTTTTGATTGCGCCATCAACTTTTCGGGTTAATGCTGTAAAAGGATGCTTTTTATCGTTCGTGAACAATGTATTCCCCCTTCAGTATAAGTGTGAATGAAGCAGGACGGTAACACTGCTCAAATACAGGCAATATGAGATAAGTATTATGCAAAAAACGTCATTATTTTTTCCATGTACGGCGATAACGTTAACGCTCATGGCGTCATCGGCATGGGCGGCAACGCCAACCACTACCACGCAAAATGAGACGACAGCAGTAGTAAAACAACACATTACCGAAGGTATTAATCGTTATCTTTATTCTATAGATAAGGCAGATCCAACATTAGGCAAACAGATCTTTTATGTTTCTCCAGAAACCAGCTTTATTCATCCGCGCGGCCACGAACGGGGATGGTCGCAGATCGCTGAAAATTTTTATGGCACAACTATGGGGAAAACGTTCAGTAAGCGCACGTTGCAACTGGATGCGCCACCTACGATTCATGTGTATGGCAATGCCGCGGTGGCAGAATTTGACTGGCATTTTACTGCGGTACGCCGTGATAATGGACAAACTCAACATACTACAGGCCGTGAAAGCCAGGTGTGGGCGAAGATACCGAACGAGGGGTGGCGAATTGTCCATATCCACTACTCTGGCCCGGCCAAAACTGGCGTAGGAGAAGGCTATTAAACTTTAAAATACAGTTTATGGCGCAGATAAATGATCTGCGCCAGGTACGCCAATTCAGGTCAGTTGATAGCGCTTATCCGGCATCCGTTTGGCAGGGATATCCATTTCATCATTCATTTGCAGTAAATCGATTTCTATCGCATTGCATATCGCGTCCAGCGGTAGATCATTATTTTCAGTCCCGAACGGATCTTCCAGTTCTTCTGCCAGTGCATCCAGCGCGATAAACGTGTAAGAGATAAGAACCGAAATAAATGGCGTCATATAATGCAGATCAACCACCAACGCAAATGGCAACATAATGCAGAAAAGATAAACTGTACGATGCAAAATTAACGTATAAGCAAAAGGCACTGGCGTATTGGCAATACGCTCACACCCGGCCAAAACTGACGACATCTCATTTAGCCGGTTATTGAGGCTATGAAATAAGATATCTGGTAGTTCTCCACTGCGACGACGAACCGCCAGCCACTCCCCCATCAGCAATAAGATACGGTTCGCAGGGGAATGGGAAGCAACCACTTTCTGTAACGCATCCTGCTGGAGATAGTTGCCCAGAACCAGCGTCTGAGGCTGTTTGCGCAATGTCATACGCAAGCAGTGGGCAAATGCGATTTGTAACCGAACAAAATCTTCCGTACCGCGCTCATCAGGCAAAGTGATTTTCACCTCCCGCAGTATTGAGCGAGAAGCAATCATTAACTGTCCCCACAAATGCCGGGCTTCGACATAACGCGCATAGCAGGCATTATTGCGAAAACCTAAAAAAATCGCGATAGCGACGCCCAGTATACTGAACGGTGCAAGGGTAAATTTAATCCCCAGCCTGGTATACCAGGGCAGCAGCATAATAACGGCAATAGACAGAAGAAAATTAAGGAGCAGGCGAGAAAAAATTTTGGATAACACTGATCCATGCCAGACAAAAATCAGGCGAATCCAGTGCTGTTGCGGTCTAACGATCATGGTCAGCTTCAGCAGGTAAAAAGACATGCCATTAAACGTGATCCAGATCAAGGTTGCAAGTTTCTGATGCCCCCTTCTGTTTAGCCTGTTATCAGGGCACGTTGTTGATGCCTGTGAATAAGACAAATAAAAATGTATGTTGTAACTAAAAAGGGATTTACAGCAGCATAAAAGCACCCGAGGTCAGGATTTCTACAGGATAATTACCGACAAACGACCCGGCGCAGGCCGGGTCATGCTGTTTAACAAAGCGGTTTTACCGCATCACGCATACCTTTTTCCAGAATAGTATCCAGATGGGCGGTTACCTGCTCAACCAGCCCAGAGATACGCGTCAAGTCTTGACCCCAATGCACTTTTTCAGCCAGCACAGATTTTACTAATGTCACGGTACTCATAGTCTGGTCGCGGTGTTGACGCCATAACTGCGCGTAACGTTCTATCCAGAAGGGATCATCCTGCATGGGATAAGGTTCGCCATGGCGTTCGCCGCGATAAAATGCAATCAGCGCCGCTAACGCAAATGTCAGGCGCGCCGGTAACTGCCCGTTGGCCCGCTGCCCTTCCAGTAATTGCGGCAAAATACGGGTACGGAATTTCGTCATGCCATTCAGGGCAATCGATAAGAGCTGATGCTTAATATAAGGATTGCGGAAACGGCCAGTTACTGCACTGGCGAACGATTCCAGCGCTTCACGAGGTAAATCCAGAACCGGGATGATCTCTTCATCAATCGCTTTTTCGACAAAGGCGCAAATCCCGGCATCGTTCATCGCATCACCCACCGTATTAAGACCAGCCAGATAAGCAACCGGAACCAACGCCGTATGCGCGCCGTTAAGAATCGCCACTTTGCGCGCTTTGTAAGGTTTAATATCGTCAACAAGCAGAACATTCAGCGGGTATTTATCAAGACGTAGCGCCTGAGCCAAAGACTGTGGTCCCTGAATCACAAACAGGTAAAAGTGTTCCGCCGTATCCAGAAACGCATCGTGATAACCCAGTTCTGTTTCCAGTTGCGCAGCTTCATCATGCGGATATCCGGTAACGATGCGATCCACCAGCGTAGAACAAAAGATGTTAGCCTTATCCAGCCACTGCAAAAATGCCGCCGGTAACGCCCATTCTTCGGCATAACGCACAATCAACGCTCGCAGCGCCTCACCGTTGTCGTCAATCAACTCACAAGGAATAATGACCCAGCCTTTATCTGCCGCCCCGTTAAAATGGTGGAAACGCTCATAAAGCAGTCGGGTCAGTTTAGCGGGGTAACTCGCCGCTGGCGCATCATCAAATTTATCACCTGCCCGGTAACGAATACCGGCTTCGGTCGTATTCGAAAAAACAAATTGTATATCCGGATTGTGCGCCAGTTTAAGGAACGCCTCGTACTCACCGTAGACGTTGATTTCACGCATTACAGATCGAATCAATCGCGCCTCGCTGACAGCTTCTCCTTTTTCATTAAGACCACGAATGATCGTCGTATAAAGACCATCCTGTGTATTTAATGAAGGCGGAAAATCACTCTGAATGGGACGTACAACGACCACGCCAGCATCAAGATCGGTATGTTCGTTAAGGAGATCGATCTGCCAGTCGACAAAGGCGCGTAGAAAATTTCCTTCGCCAAACTGAATGATGCGTTCAGGATAGCGCGCACCGGGAAAATCGCGACGATTTAAAGTTTTCACCATGGGTTCCTTTATGATTAGTCATACATTCTGCTTTATTGGTCCTACAGGTTAACAAAAATTAATACCAAAAAAACCTGACCTGATCACCTTTTATAGTGATACTGCGGATTTACAGTATGATAAGAGACGACAATAGCACCCACGCGCACCAAAATTGGTAGAACATCTTTGCGAAAAAAACGGCTATTCGATCACTGACGGGCCGGAAGGTGGCGATAGTACGACTACTGCTGTGGTTTCCGCCGCGTATTGCCCACCGAAAGAAGAGGGAAAAGAAGTGAAATAAGAGGGTCATAGCGTGATTGATGAGTGGAAGCGTCAACAATCATGCGACTTTCTACCGCTGATTCATTTGTATGACCAGCCAGTAATGGATAACGCTGACAATATACTGTTGCTGCGCTTCGCTCAGCGGCTCTCCCTGAGGAATGTGATGCCACTTTGCCAGACAGCCGCGACAGCAGGTCGCCGTCGCATGTTGCGCGATAAATACCGGATGGCCCCGCATCGGCGTTTGCTTACCATCGTTCCTGGGGTGAGCGGGCGCCAGTCGTTGGGCGATAAAATCGGCGGCGTGTTTATCAATCACCTCCGCGCCTTTATCCCAGCAATATTGTCTTTCTTTTATCCCGAGACGAAAACGCGAACGAAATGTCGATCGCGCCAGGCGGGCAAAGAGCGGTTCAAGCGCATTCATCAGTATACCGAACGTCCTAACGTTTGTGTTAATTGTTCAAGCGCGGCAATACCTGCCAGAGAGTTTCCCGCAGGATCCAGCTCCGGACTCCAGACGGCAATCGCCATTTCATGCGGCACAATGGCGACAATACCGCCTCCCACCCCAGACTTGGCTGGCAACCCCACACGCCAGGCAAATTCCCCGGCGTTCTGATACATACCACTGGTCGCCATCAGGGCGTTAATTTGCCTGGCCTGCATGGGCGTTACTACCGGTTCGTCGAGATGAAATGCCTTTCCCTGATTAGCCAGAAAGACAAATGTTCTCGCCAGCTCCATACAACTCATTTTTAACGCGCAATAGTGGAAGTAATTTTGCAGAACGGTGGGCACATCATGATGAAAGTTACCAAATGACTTCATCAGCCAGGCAATAGCGGCATTACGGGCGGAATGCTCAAACTCAGAGCGAGCAACCGTAGAATCATATGTGATATCTGATACGCCGCATAACGCACGCACAATCTCAAGCATCCGCTGACGCGGCGCACTAAGCCGTCCTTGCAACATGTCGCATACCACCAGCGCACCCGCATTAATAAAAGGATTACGCGGAATGCCTTGTTCCATCTCTAACTGAACCAGCGAATTGAACGGCGAGCCGGAAGGATCTTTTCCGACACGCTGCCAGATCTCCTCTTCCTGATAATGACGCATCGCCACCACCAGACTCAGCACTTTCGATATAGACTGAATAGAAAAGCGCTCGTGCGCATCGCCCGCCTGGTAATGCTGCCCATCCACAGTACAAATCGCTATTCCCAGCTTTGCCCCCTCGACAGACGCTAATGCCGGGATATAGTCAGCAACTTTCCCCTGACCAATCAGGGGGCGAACGCGCTGTAAAATCGTCTCTAAAATTGCATTGTCCATGGTCCTGGCCACAACATGCTCCTTGCTCGCAGGTCTGAAAAGGCCTGCGAGTATAACAGAGGGCGATACGCGGCGTCAGGCGATTAGACGCGGTTCTTCCAGACGGTCTGCACATTACAAAATTCGTGTAAACCGAAGTGCGAAAGCTCGCGCCCGAAACCACTCTTTTTCACCCCGCCGAATGCCACACGCGCATCGCTGGCGCTGTACCCATTGATAAATACCCCGCCGCACTCCAGACGTGCCGCCATCTCCTGAGCCAGCCTCTCATCGTTGGTGAAGACTGTCGCCGACAAGCCAAAATCGCTGTCATTTGCCAGCGCAAGAGCATGCTCTGCATCTTTTGCAACGGTAATGGCGGCGACAGGGCCAAAAAGCTCCTGACGAAATGCTGTCATCTCAGGTGTGACATCAGCCAGCACGGTTACGGCATAATAGTTGCCCTCGCCTGCGATTTTCTCACCGCCTAACAACAGCCGTGCGCCTTCAGCAACAGAAGCCTGAACCTGTTGATGAAGTTCATCACGCAGATCGAAGCGCGCCATCGGCCCCAGATCGTTCTCTTCGATCAATGGATTCCCTGTTTTTAATGCCGCGGCCGCCGCGACAAAGCGATCGGTAAATGCCTGCGCAATGCCCTCTTCGACGATAAAACGTTTAGCGGCGGCGCAAACTTGTCCGGTGTTTTGATAACGCCCTGCAACCGCGGCTTTTACTGCCAAATCGAGATCGGCATCGTTGAGCACGATAAACGGATCGGACCCGCCCAGTTCCAGTACGCATTTTTTCAAAGCCGCCCCAGCCTGAGCGCCAATCGCCGCACCGGCGCGCACGCTGCCGGTCACCGTCACCGCTGCGATTCGCGGATCGTTAATCATTTGACTCACGCCCTCATTACTGGCGTTCACCCATCCATAGACGCCCGCAGGAATACCGGCTTTCGTAAAGATTCGGGCGATCATCTGCGCGCAGCCGGTCACATTGGGGGCGTGCTTCAACACATAGCAATTCCCCGCCAACAGTATCGGTACCGCCCCACGTAATACCTGCCATAAAGGAAAATTCCATGGCATTATCGCCAGAATGACGCCCAGCGGACGATATTCAATGACAGCCTGCTGATTTTCTACCAGCGTAGGTTCAGAATTCAGCATTGCCGGACCGTGTTCTGCATACCAGTCGCATAGCGCGGCGGATTTGGTGACTTCCGCCCGCGCCTGTTTGATGGGTTTCCCCATTTCACGCGTAATACATTGCGCCATTTCTTCTGCGTGAACGCGAAGCGCCTGGCCAATATCGCGTAATTTTTGCGCTCGTTGCGCGACGGGTAACATTTTCCACGTGTTGAAATCGTTGGCCGCCAGATTTAACGCTTGTTCAATCTCTTGTGGCGTGGACCAGGACATCGTTGATATCGTCTGTCCGGTCGCAGGATCAATGGATAACGCCTGTGTGGGGGTCAGTATGGTCATGTTCTTTCTCTCGTTATCAAGGTGTGAAGTCATCATGACGTCCTTTACCCTTTCTGAAAAATGAATAATATTAACCAGACCATTCACAAAATGAGAAAATCATGGACCTGACGCAACTGGAAATGTTTAACGCTGTCGCCCTGACGGGTAGCATTACGCAGGCGGCGGCAAAAGTGCATCGTGTCCCGTCCAACCTGACAACGCGTATCCGCCAGCTTGAAGCCGATCTGGGTGTTTCTCTGTTTATTCGCGAACACCAGCGCCTCAGACTGTCCCCAGCCGGACATAACTTTTTGCGTTACAGCCAACAAATCCTGGCGCTGGTCGATGAAGCTCGCATGGTGGTTGCCGGAGAGGAACCGCAAGGGCTGTTTTCGCTCGGCGCGCTGGAAAGCACCGCTGCCGTACGTATTCCTGCGTTGCTGGCAGGATATAATCAGCGTTACCCTAAAATTCAGTTCTCGTTAACGACCGGTCCTTCCGGTACTATGCTGGAGGGGGTACTTGAGGGAAAGCTGAACGCCGCCTTTATTGATGGCCCACTGATGCATCCGGGACTGGAAGGTATGCCAGTCTACCAGGAAGAGATGATGCTCGTCACGCCGCATGGCTACCCTGCCGTTTCGCGGGCAAGTGATGTTAACGGATGTAATATCTACGCTTTTCGCGCCAACTGCTCTTACCGGCGGCATTTCGAAAGCTGGTTTCATGCCGATAGCGCAACCCCCGGTACGATTCACGAAATGGAGTCATATCATGGGATGTTGGCGTGTGTAATCGCCGGTGCAGGTATTGCGCTGATGCCAGCGAGCATGCTTAACAGTATGCCGGGGCATCATCAGGTGGAAGCCTGGCCGTTGGCGGAGAACTGGCGCTGGCTCACCACATGGCTAATATGGCGGCGCGGAGCGATGACGCGACAGCTTGAAGCATTTATTGAGTTACTTAACGCCCAACGGGCGGACGTCAACAGATGATAAAACAGCCTTAAAGTAAATGAGATATCGCTCACAAAATGTTTGTCTTTTCGCCAGTAAACGTTTTAAGATCGTCGCCTCACCTTTTCGCAACTAACCCAAAATATTCTTATGACCAGCAATCCAGTTTCCCGCAAGATCGCGTGGCTACGGGTAGTTACGCTTGCTATTGCCGCTTTTATTTTCAATACCACGGAATTCGTCCCCGTCGGCTTGCTGTCAGATATTGCCGAAAGCTTTCATATGCAGACTGCGCAGGTCGGCATCATGCTGACCATTTACGCCTGGGTCGTTGCGGTTATGTCGCTGCCTTTTATGCTCCTTACCAGTCAAATGGAGCGACGGAAACTACTCATCGGTCTGTTTGTGCTGTTTATTGCCAGTCATGTGCTCTCGTTTCTGGCGTGGAACTTTACCGTCCTGGTCATTAGCCGTATCGGCATCGCTTTCGCTCACGCTATTTTCTGGTCGATAACCGCGTCTCTGGCAATCCGCCTGGCCCCTGCCGGCAAACGTGCGCAGGCATTAAGTCTGATAGCAACCGGCACCGCGCTGGCCATGGTGCTTGGTCTGCCTATAGGTCGCGTTGTCGGCCAGTATTTTGGCTGGCGCACGACGTTTTTTGCCATTGGCATAGGCGCATTAATGACGTTGCTCTGTCTGGTTAAACTCTTACCGAAATTACCCAGCGAGCATTCCGGCTCGCTGAAAAGTTTACCATTATTATTCCGGCGCCCCGCGCTGATGAGTCTCTACATACTGACTGTCATTGTGGTGACCGCGCATTACACGGCTTATAGCTATATTGAACCGTTTGTCCAGAACGTAGCCGGGCTTAGCGCAAATTTTGCGACGGTCCTGCTGCTGATCCTGGGCGGCGCCGGGATCATCGGCAGCCTCGTCTTTGGTAAACTGGGTAATCAGTATGCCTCCTCGCTCGTCAGTGGCGCCATTGCCCTGCTGGTTACGTGCCTGCTTCTGCTGATGCCCGCAGCGGATAGCGAAGCACATCTGGCCATACTGAGTATTTTCTGGGGAATTGCGATTATGGTGATAGGGCTCGGTATGCAGGTGAAAGTATTGGCGCTGGCCCCGGATGCAACCGATGTCGCGATGGCGCTATTTTCAGGCATCTTTAATATTGGCATTGGCGCTGGCGCGCTGGTGGGCAATCAGGTAAGTCTGCACTGGTCAATGTCGGCCATCGGCTACATTGGCGCCGTACCCGCCTTTGCCGCACTGGTATGGGCAATACTGATATTCCGCAAATGGCCCGTGACGCTGGAGGAACAGCCACGTTAAGGCATTCGCTGCCGGATTCACGGCAGCGAAAAATATGCCTTAGTGATACGTTTTAATAATTTCCAGTACGCCGTTGATAATAAATTGTACGCCCATACACACCAGCAGGAATCCCATTAAACGGGAAATGGCTTCAATTCCCCCCTTCCCCACCAGCCGCATAATCGCACCGGAACTGCGCAAACATCCCCACAGGATCACCGCCACGGCAAGAAAAATAATGGGCGGCGCAACCGTAATGACCCAGTCTGGAAACTCACCGCCATGACGCACGGTAGACGCCGAACTGATGATCATTGCGATTGTCCCCGGTCCCGCCGTACTTGGCATTGCCAGTGGAACAAAGGCAATATTGGCCGTCGGTTCATCTGCCAGTTCCTCAGACTTGCTTTTCGCTTCCGGCGACTCATGCGCCTTTTGCTGCGGGAAAAGCATTCTGAAGCCGATGAACGCCACAATTAATCCCCCGGCAATGCGTAATCCTGGAATGGAAATACCGAAGGTGTTCATGACTAGCTGCCCGGCATAATACGCCACCATCATAATGGCGAAGACATAGACAGAGGCCATATACGACTGCCGGTTACGTTCCGCGCTATTCATGTTGCCCGCAAGGCCAAGAAACAGCGCCACGGTGGTCAGCGGATTGGCTAACGGGAGCAGTACAACCAGCCCCAATCCAATCGCTTTAAATAAATCCATCATAATCCTATCTCTCACCCATCAGCGTTTCCTGAAGCGGAAGTATAAAGTGAAACTGGCTCACTGTGCCATTTTATCGGTGCGCGAATCAATACTTTCCGTGACTTATAACCTGTAATTATCAATTGGTTACAAGCTATCGCAGCACATTACCCTGTACGCCTTTTAGCAAATTGTGGCATCGGTTAATTCATTCAGTTGACTTATACTTGCCTGGGCAATAGTATCTGGCGCAATTAATTACTTGCCGGGGCAACCATTTTGAAAAGCAGCCGTGATCTGTTCAATGAAATGATTCCGCTGGGTCGCTTGATCTACATGGTTAATCAGAAAAAAGATCGCCTGTTAAACGACTACTTATCCCCGCTGGATATCACCGCATCGCAGTTTAAAGTGCTTTGCTCGATACGCTGCGCGGGATGCATTACTCCGGTTGAACTAAAAAAAGTACTGTCTGTCGATCTCGGCGCATTGACGCGGATGCTTGACCGTCTGCTCTGCAAGGGCTGGATCGAGAGGTTGCCAAATCCGAATGACAAACGCGGCGTGCTGGTGAAGCTAACGCCAGACGGCGCGGCAATTTGTGAGCAATGTCATCAACGACCAGGACAAGACCTGCATCAGGAATTAACAAAAAACTTAACGGCGGATGAAGTGGCAACACTTGAGTATTTGCTCAAGAAAATTCTGCCGTAGAACAAAAAGAGGTATGACGATGTCCAGACGCAACACTGACGCTATTACTGTTCATAGCATTTTGGACTGGATCGAGGATAACCTGGAATCGCCGCTCTCACTGGAAAAAGTGTCTGAGCGTTCAGGATACTCCAAATGGCACCTGCAACGGATGTTTAAAAAAGAGACCGGTCATTCATTAGGCCAGTACATCCGCAGCCGTAAAATGACGGAAATCGCGCAAAAATTAAAAGAGAGCGACGAGCCTATTCTCTATCTGGCGGAGCGCTATGGCTTTGAGTCACAGCAAACATTGACCCGGACGTTCAAAAACTATTTTGACGTGCCACCGCATAAATACCGAATCACCAATATGCATGGCGAATCACGGTATATACTGCCACTGAACCATGGCAATTGTTAGTTTGAATATGCGCTACGCAAAATGCACCATGAAAATGCTATTTCCCGCATTGCCAGGACTGTTACTTATTGCCTCTGGATATGGCATTGCAGAACAAACGTTATTACCCGCTACACAAAATAGCCGTAACGTGATGCTCCAGCCCTCCGTTGACGATCGGCCATCAAATGACCTCAGCCCTGTGAACGCGAGTAGCGATAAGTCAGACGAATTAGGCGTGCCCTATTACAACGAGCATCACCTTTAACTTATTTGCCCCGTTTTTACGGGGCTCTTTTTCAGTGCCGTTTGGCTATGACACGTCTGTCATTATCGATTCGCATCATGGCGGCGGCATAATCTATATGAAACTCCGCTCATCCCCTGACGCGCGCGGTACGACGCACACGAAAACCAAACACATTGATATAGAGCCCAGCCATAATCAGCACTGCGCCTGCAAGTTGCATTGCGGTCAACGTTTCACCCAGTAACACCGCGGCGCTGGCTAACCCAACAACCGGTACCAACAATGATAATGGTGCCACACGCCAGGTTTCATAGCGCCCCAGTAACGCGCCCCAAATACCGTAACCAATGATAGTAGCGACAAAAGCCAGATAGAGCAGCGACAGTATTGTTGTCATATCAATGGCAATAAGGCTTTGTGTAATGTGCTCCGCGCCTTCCAGCCACCATGAGGACAGCAGGAACGGCAGAATGGGAATCAGCGCGCTCCAGACCACCAGCGACATCACCGCAGGACGCGGACTATGTTGCATGATTTTCTTATTAAAGATATTACCGCAGGCCCAACAAAATGCGGCTGCCAAAGTCAGCATAAATCCTGACATCGCAATGTGCTGTCCATTCAGGCTGGCTTCAATCAGTACCAGTACGCCAACAATCGCCAGGGCGATCCCTGCCACCTGTTTACGCTGTAAGCGCTCGCCAAAAGCAAATGCCCCCAACACAATGGTAAAAAATGCCTGCGCCTGTAATATCAACGACGCCAGACCTGCGGGCATACCAAACTTGATCGCGCAAAAGAGGAACGCAAACTGCCCAAAACTTATTGTCAGCCCATACCCCAACAACAGCATAAGCGGAACTTTAGGCCGGCCAACGAAGAAAATGGCGGGAAATGCCACCAGTAAAAATCGCAATCCTGCCAGTAATAAGGGTGGCATATGGTGTAGCCCTACTTTGATGACGACAAAATTAAGTCCCCATACGATCACCACCAGTAATGCCAGAAACCCGTCTTTACGTGTCATCAGTGGCCTCTTAGTTATTAAATTTTTGTAAAGAAGTAAGTTAGCGGAAATCACGTTCCCGTAACAGAACTTTTCTTGCTATCGCAAGCAGGGCACTGGACGACACAGAGTGGGCAAATTCCTGCGCTATGGTATGTTAATGCTGTACTGTAGCGCATAGAGTTCACGCTTTTGTCATGCGATTGCTGGCATGACAGATGAAAACGTCCCGAAACGTAAACGCCATTTCAGGCAGGAAAAATGAATCCAGGATTGAAACGTTCGACGCTGGCTTTGCTTGCCTCATCGCTGTTATTGACGATTGGACGTGGCGCCACGCTCCCTTTTATGACCATCTATCTTAATCGCCAGTATGATTTGGGCGTGGATCTCATTGGCTACGCGTTAACAAGCGCGTTAACGATCGGCGTCGTTTTTAGTCTTGGCTTTGGCATTCTGGCGGATAAGTTTGATAAAAAGCGCTACATGTTACTTGCGATCATCGCTTTCGCCTGCGGATTTGTTGCTATCCCCATGGTGCATAATGTGGTCCTGGTTGTCCTGCTTTTTGCGCTCATTAACTGCGCCTATTCGGTTTTTTCTACCGTCCTGAAGGCCTGGTTCGCCGATAACCTCACCGCCACGACAAAAACGCGGATTTTTTCACTCAATTATACCGTACTCAATATCGGCTGGACGGTTGGCCCGCCGCTCGGCACGCTACTGGTGATGCAAAGCATCAATTTACCCTTCTGGCTTGCCGCAGTTTGTTCCGCATTTCCGGTGGTTTTCATTCAGCTATGGGTGACCCGATCGGTGGCTGCCAGCGAAGGGAAAACCGCTGATATCTGGTCTCCCTCCGTTTTGCTACGTGACAAGGCATTATTGTGGTTTACGCTTTCAGCATGTCTGGCCTCCTTTGTGGGAGGCGCATTCGCTTCCTGTATTTCACAGTACGTTATGGTCGTTGCCGATAGCGGCTTCGCGGAAAAAGTGGTGGCTGTCGTTCTACCGGTGAATGCGGTTATTGTGGTCAGTTTACAATATGTTGTGGGTCGCCGGCTTACCGCCGTTAATATCCGCCCGATGATGACGGCAGGAACATTCTTTTTCGTTGCCGGACTCATCGGATTTATTTTTTCAGGCAACAATCTGCTTTTTTGGGGACTTTCAGCGGCTATATTTACGATTGGAGAAATTATTTATGCTCCTGGCGAATATATGTTAATTGACAACATCGCGCCGGCCGGCATGAAAGCCAGTTATTTTTCAGCACAATCGTTGGGTTGGCTGGGTGCGTCAGTAAACCCGCTTGTCAGCGGCGTGATCCTGACGACGCTTCCCGCATGGTCTCTGTTCGTTGTCCTGATATGTTCGATTATGTGCGCCTGGGCGCTGGCGTTAAAGGGGATGCGATTACCCAAGCCGGAACGGAAAATCGTCTGTTAATACCTGGCAACCGATAATGTGCACCGTATCTGGCGCACAGTTTAACCGTATCCATTGCAGGCTAATTGCCGACTCCGGATGCCATTAATCCGGAATATTCCTGGGCGCTTACGAAAATACGCCAATGTTTTACTGTTCCAGTAAAATAAATACGCAATTCAGACTTTGTTTAAGTGTAAATTAGTACTATAGTCTGTACGAGACTTTTTTAGAAAAAGAGGATGCACGCAAAAAATAAGGAGAAACGACATGTTAGCCAGTATCAACCTTTTTGTCATCGTATTAGGAATTATTTTATTTTCCGGTTTTCTGGCCGCCTGGTTCAGTCACAAATGGGATGATTAATGAACGGAGATAATCCCTCACAGAGACGGCCCCTTGCCGCATCGCTGCAAGGGGCCGTTTTTATCTGAATGCTGGGCAAAAAAAACCGCCGGTTCACCAGCGGTAAATGCTTGCATGGATAGATTTATGTTTTGCTTATACGCTACCGGGCAAATTCTTGCGAGGATAACGGATCGCTAATGACTGTAGCACCCTCTGCATCAATGAAGGTTAAACGGTACGCAACCGGACCTGAATAAGACACCAGATCCCTTTCCGTTAGCGCCTTACCTCGTTTTGCAATACGCGCCGCCGTATCAGGCCAGCCACTGCGCGCCGCTTTCCCCGGTGTTACTGGCCTGTATGCCGACTGGCATCCATTATTTTTGCAAGCGACTCACGCGAACCACGGGCTCTTTCGCTTTCTTATCGAGGCTACCGTTAATGTTGATCATTTGATCCGGCTGAACTTCTCTCCCATCAAATACTGCAGAAGGGATTATCACGTTAATTTTGCCGGATTTATCGCGAAACACATAATGATCGTCACCTTTATGATCAATAAGGTTGCCACGTAGCGAAACGGTCGCACCGTCATGCAGAGTTTTTGCCTGCTCAATGGTCATTTTTTCTGCATCATCCGTACCGCGATAACCATCCTCAATAGCATGAGGCGGCGGCGGTGCCACGTCTTTTTTTAATCCCCCTTGATCATCCGCTAACGCGTAAGGCATTATCAGAAAACTTAAAAATGCAGCCACCTGTAGTTTCATGCTCTCTCCTTAATAGTGTCCATTTGACGTATTAAGTCTGGCCGCTATTCCAGTTTTTTACAAACTTCCATTTCCCCCTGGAATATTAAGCAATAAAATCAACTCTTTTAAGTAACATTCAGATTAATCGGCTTTATTTTTAAGGACTCCCCCTTCTGACACTGGGCAATGAAATTTAGCACGACCGACATGTAAGCGGGAAGGTAGGTTTTTGCTCACAAGTAAATAAAATTCTCACGTCCTGGCAATGACACAAAACAAATATGCCATACTTGAAAAGAATGGGCAGATGTCTTTAACCCTGTAATGGAAAATAAACGATGAGATTAGATCAAGACGATATTATTACCCTGGATGAGACGGCTTCCGTTAACAGCCTGACAAAAAAGCTTAGCGAGTTACTGGTCAGCCATCAATTACGTCTGACTACGGCGGAATCCTGCACTGGTGGGAAACTGGCTTCAGCGTTGTGTGCAGCGCAAGATACGCCCTCTTTTTATGGCGTAGGCTATGTGACCTTTACCGATGAAGCCAAAGCAAAGGTTCTGCATGTACGGCGCAGCAGTCTTGCAGAATATACCGCTGTCAGCGAAGCGGTTGTCACTGAAATGGCGCAAGGAGCTAAAGATCAGGCAGACGTCGATATCAGTATTGCGATAAGCGGATATGGTGGCCCGGAAGGCGGCGAAGATGGTACACCGGCAGGAACCGTTTGGTTTGCATGGAATATCAACAATACCACCTTTACGACCCGACAACATTTTGCGGGAGATTGCCAGCAAGTATTAGAACAATGCGTATGTTTTGCCCTTGCTGAATTATATTTTTTATTAACGCATAAGGCTTAGATTACTCTATCCTGACAGCGAATTTTATTACGCGGTCAGGATAATAAAAAATGCGAGCCTGACGGCCCGCATGATGTACACAATGTTTCAGAATATATTTTCAGGAGTATCAGATAAAATTAATTATCCGATTTACGTCCGCCGCCGTGACTACTTTGGCCACCTTTTTTACCCGCTTCAGATGCACGCTGTGGATCATTTTTAAAGTTTCCACCGCTATGCTGACCGCCTTTACGGCCCGCCTCTGATGCTTTCTGTTTATCTTCTGCGAAATTACCGGAACCGCCGCGATGTTCTGCCATAATATAATCCTCATGATGATGTTGCGTTTTAAATATGATATGTCATCACATATCATGTGATACAGTTCTAAACTTAGTCGCCCTGCACACAGTGTCAAATTTATTCTGCATTATTCTCGCAAACTTCATGGCCATTATAAAATATATTTTCCAAAACCATTAAAGCGAAACGGTAATAAACCAAGGACAATCAAGCTATCACAGAAAAATAACCAGAAAAGTCCGAATGAGTGATCTTTTTATAATGAGTTTATTTAATCTTATCACTTTAAACGGCTATGCTCAGGAACAGTTGCTTCCTTTCTCGAGGTGGTTGCCCGACATTGTCGGACAACCGAATCTACTTAGTGATGAAGTCCACGATACCGCAACATGGGACCAATATGCGGTTCATGTCCACGCCAGGCTGAATAAAGTCTGTCTAAATCAGCGCTATTCCCCTGGGAAAGGATAGCATCCCTGAAACGCTGTCCATTTTCACGTGTCAGCCCGCCCTGTTCAACAAACCATTGATAACCGTCATCCGCTAACATTTGGGTCCACAGATAAGCGTAATAGCCTGCCGCGTAGCCGCCGCCAAAGATATGGGCAAAGTAACTGCTGCGGTAACGGGGAGGCACCGCCGGTAAGTCGAGGTGCTCAGCAGCCAGCGCCTGATGTTCGAACCCGGCGACAGACTGCTCCGCCACGCTGTCCTCCAGCATATGCCAGCGCATATCCAGTAATGCAGCGCCGAGCAATTCGGCCATATCGTAGCCTTTATTAAATAAACTCGCCTGACGCATTCTTTCCTGCAAATCAGCAGGCATTTTTTCTCCGCTTTCAACATGACGCGCGTAGCGTTCGAATACCTGCGGATGGCTCGCCCAGTGTTCATTAATCTGGGAGGGAAACTCGACAAAGTCGCGGGGCGTATTGGTGCCGGAAAGCGTGGCATACCGCTGAACAGCGAACAACCCGTGTAATGTATGGCCAAACTCATGGAAAAGCGTAATAACATCATCCCATAGCAGCAGCGCAGGCTGCCCGTCCACGGGTTTTTGATAATTACACACGTTATAAATGACAGGTCTGGTATCATTAAGTGTGGATTGCTCTACAAAATTCCCCATCCATGCCCCACCACTTTTCGAGTCTCTGGCAAAAAAATCGCCATAAAACAACGCCATCCCAACGCCGTCGTGATCCAAAATCTCCCAGACCCGAACATCAGGATGGTACACCGGAATATCATAACGTTCGACGAAGGTGATGCCGAACAACTGGTTCGCGGTCCAGAAAATGCCCTCCTGCAACACGTTATTTAAGGCAAAATAGGGTTTCAACTGCGCTTCGTCTAATGCGTATTTCTCCCGCCGGACCTGTTCGGCATAAAACATCCAGTCCCAGGGCTGAACGGGAAAACCATCCTGCTCATCAATGACGCTCTGGATTTCCGCCTGTTCATTGAGTACCCGCTGGCGCGCTGGCGGAACGATACTACGCATAAAATCCAGCGCGGCTTCCGGGGTTTTCGCCATCTGATCGGCGATTTTCCAGGCAGCATAATTGGGAAAACCCAGCAGTTTTGCCTGGCAACGGCGAATCTCCACCAATCGCTGTATAATAGCGCGAGTATCGTGGGCATCGTCTTTTTCTGCCCGCGACCATGAAGCCATAAATAAATTCTCACGAGTCTGGCGGTCACGCAGCACGGCAAGCGCCGGCTGCTGCGTCGTATTAAGAAGCGGAATGCGCCAACGCTTCTCCAGGCCTTTCTCACGCGCCGCTCCGGCGGCAACGGCTATCTCTTGCGGGCTGAGTCCTTCCAGGCAATGTGCGTCATCGACTGTTAGCCCACCGGCTTTATTTGCCGCCAACAGGCGCTGGTTAAACTGGCTCATCAGTGTAGCGGCTTCTGTATTTAACGCCTTTAGTCGCGCTTTGTCCTCGTCGGCAAGCTGTGCGCCTGCCAGCACAAAACGCTGGTGAATAACCTCTACCAGCCGTAGCGATTCATTATCCAGTCCCAATGAATGACGTTGCCGCCAGACAGTATCCACACGAGCGAATAACGCGTTATTCAGATATATATCATTAGATAGCGCTGCCAGTTCGGCAGAAAACGCTTCATCCAGACGCTGTAGTGCAGCATTAGTGTGCGCGGCGGTCATCGCAAAAAACACGCTGGTAACGCGCGACAGTAGCGCCCCACTTTGCTCCAGCGCCAGAAACGTATTAGTAAAATCAGGCGTCGCGGGATGATTGACGATAGCCTCAATTTCCGCACGTTTTTGCCGCACGCCCTCGTCAAAAGCAGGACGATAATGGCATTCTTTGATCCTATCAAAACGCGGTGCCTGGTAGGGCAACATACTCTGGTCTAAAAAGGGATTCGTCGACATTCTTCACTCCTGAATATGGGTTGGTAATAAGAGTAAGCTTCCCCTGTGCTGACCGCAATCGTGTTAACCAGGATTACCCTTTCACAAACGCCGCGTGCTATGGTAATAAAACACAAAAAGCATTGAGGGACAGTGTGATGATCGTTTTAGTAACTGGAGCAACCGCAGGTTTTGGCGAGTGTATTACACGCCGTTTTGTGGAAAATGGGCATAAAGTCATTGCCACGGGACGGCGTCATGAGCGCCTGCAAGCGTTAAAAGACGAGCTTGGCGATAACGTGTTGACCGCCCAACTGGACGTGCGCAACCGCGCAGCCATTGAAGAGATGATGGCCTCTTTGCCAGCTCAATGGCGCGATATTGATGTGCTGGTTAATAACGCGGGCCTGGCGCTGGGACTGGAGCCGGCACATAAAGCCAGTGTGGAAGACTGGGAAACCATGATCGACACCAATAATAAGGGGTTGATTTATATGACGCGTGCCGTGCTGCCGGGGATGGTCGAGCGTAATCGCGGTCATATCATTAATATTGGTTCGACCGCAGGTAGTTGGCCCTATGCTGGGGGAAACGTCTATGGTGCAACTAAAGCTTTTGTCCGCCAGTTTAGCCTGAATTTGCGTACGGATTTACACGGCACAGCGGTGCGCGTTACCGACATTGAGCCTGGTCTGGTCGGCGGCACCGAGTTTTCTAACGTACGTTTTAAAGGCGACGATGAAAAAGCCGGGAAAACCTACGAGAACACGACTGCGCTTACGCCGGAGGATATTACCGAAGCGGTATGGTGGGTGGCGACGCTCCCGGCGCATGTGAATATTAATACCGTTGAAATGATGCCCGTCACGCAATCTTTTGCGGGGCTTAGCGTTCATCGTCGTTAAGTTATACCCGGCCTTCAGGCCGGGTTATCCACGGCAAACGCATCGGTAACCAGAGCATGATCGGTATGGACCACCGCGGAAAAGTGATAGAGTATCCGGGTCAACCTCCTAAAAAGTAAGAACGAATGACCGTCGAAACGCAGCTTAGCCCTACACAGCCTGTCAACCAGCAGATTTACCGTATTCTCCGGCGTGATATCGTGCATTGTCTGATCCCGCCTGGTACACCATTGTCAGAAAAAGAGGTCTCAACCCGCTTTAATGTTTCGCGCCAGCCGGTACGCGAGGCTTTTATTAAGCTGGCGGAAAATGGGTTGATTCAGATCCGCCCTCAGCGCGGCAGTTACGTGAATAAAATTTCGCTCTCCCAGGTACAGAATGGCTGTTTTGTACGGCAGGCTATCGAATGTGCGGTAGTACGGCGTGCCGCGGCGATGGTCACCGACAGCCAGTGCTACCAGCTGGCGCAAAACTTGCACCTGCAACATGTCGCGATTGAGCGCAAACAGATCGATGACTTTTTTCAGCTTGATGACGATTTCCACCAAAAGCTGGCGCAGATCGCCGATTGCCAGTTAGCGTGGGACACCATTGAAAATATTAAAGCCACGATCGACAGGGTTCGTTATATGAGTCTCGATCATGTCTCGCCGCCGGAAATGTTGCTGCGCCAGCACCATGAGATTTTCTCCGCGCTGGAAAAACGCGACAGCACTGCGGTCGAGGATGCAATGACCCGGCATCTGCAGGAGATCAGCGAATCTGTTCAGCTTATCCGCCAGGAAAATAGCGACTGGTTCAGCGAAAACTAATCGCCTTGTCCTCAGGGTGAGATCCCTTCTCCGCTTTCTTACCCTGCATATTCCCGCCTAAAAAGCCGTGAGCTTGATCAAAAACAAAAAAAATACGCAACGATAAGCGTATTTATATGTCGCCCGTCATTGGGGTAAGCCCACGGGCTTTAGCAGTAAGTTTGAAAGGAGAAAATACCATGATGACATACGATCGTAACCGTAACGCAATCACCACTGGCAGCCGCGTCATGATAAGTGGTACGGGCCATACGGGGATTATCAAAGCCATTGAGAGCGAAGGTCTGGACGCAGGTCAAATTCGCCGCGGCAAAACGGTGATTGTCGAAGGTTGTGAGGGTAAATTCGCACCTGTCGAATTGATTCGTCTTGGCATGAACTGAGACCACGACGCGTCACTATCCGCTCCGCTCTTCCCGGTAGCATAATGCTACCGGGTGTTAGTGACAGGGCTATTTCAACCGTTCAGCATATTTTGCCACGCTCGCTTTTGCTCCGTACGTCAGTAACTTGTCATAGGCCGTTTTCACTTTTTGTGTAAATAGCACCGACTGTGGCAGATCGGTGCTGAAAATTTCGGTAATTCCCAGCAGCGCCTCAACACGGCTGGCACCTTCTTCACTGTTCGCCACGGCGCGCTGAATAACCGGCAATAGCGGATCGCTGACGTCGATCGCCTTGCCCTGCTCATCCACGCCGCCAACGTAACGCATCCACCCCGCCACGCCCAGCGCCAGCAAATCAAAATCGCTATGATTAGCAAGATGCCAGCGAACGGAGTCCAGCATCCGCTGCGGTAGCTTCTGGCTACCGTCCATCGCTATTTGCCAGGTACGGTGGCGTAATGCCGGGTTGCTGTAACGCTCGATCAGTTGATCGGCATAGCGCGCCAGATCCACCCCTTTTACTTTCAGCGTCGGTGCCTGCTCCTGCAACATCAGCGCACGCGCCGCCCGGCGATAGTTTTCGTCGCCCATGCAGTCATTGATATGCTGATAACCAGCGAGATAACCGAGATAAGCGAGGAAAGAGTGACTGCCGTTAAGCATGCGCAATTTCATCTCTTCAAACGGGAGCACGTCGGCAACCAACTCCGCCCCTGCTTTTTCCCATGCCGGGCGACCCGCCACAAAATTATCTTCAATAACCCACTGACGGAACGGCTCACACGCGACGCCCGCCGGATCACGAACCCCGGTTAGCTGTTCAATTTTGTCCAGCGTCTCGGGTGTAACAGCAGGAACGATACGATCGACCATGGTTGAAGGAAATGTCACGTTTTGTTCTATCCATTTTGCCAGTTCAGCATCAACCGCCTGAGCATATGCCAGAACGACATTGCGCATCACATGACCATTTTCAGGCATGTTATCGCATGACATGACGGTGAAGGCGGGCAAACCGGCGGCTTTACGGCGTACCAGCGCCTCAACCACCACGCCCGGTGCGGATTTTGGCTGATGCGGGTTTTGCAGATCGGCGGCGATCGCCGGATGATCCAGCATCAACTGACCCGTGGCTGGGGAATGGCAGTAACCTTTTTCCGTAATCGTTAATGAAACAATTGCCACCTGCGGTTCACACATGGCCGCCAGGAGCGTTTCCAGCCCATCAACCTGCGCATGCAGGGCACTTTTTACCACGCCAACCACCCGCGCGGTCCACGCATCCGCTGACATCTCCGCGACGGTATACAGATTATCTTGCTGTTTCAGGTCGGCAATTTGCTGCTCTCCGCCGATCAAATTGACTTCACAATATCCCCAGTCGCTATTGTGCTCAGCCGCGAGAATATCCGTATAAACCCCCTGATGCGCCCGGTGGAAAGCACCGAAACCGAGATGAACAATACGCGTTACCAGATGAGAGCGATCGTAGGAAGGCAGCGTTGCCTTAGCCGATAAGAGCTTGTTTTGCATGGTATGACCTACTATGAATGTTATCAGGACTGTCTAAGAGTATTGCCTGTATGGTTGTATGTTTTGATTTGAATTAATGTTCCGGTTATTGGTATAACATCATTTTAAGTTATGCGACAGGATGACCAAAACGCCATGTTCCCTCCTGGTCATCCTGAAGGTGTTACCCCGCCTGCGTAACAGACGACCGGACTTTCTCTCTGGCGCTAACTTCCGCAGCATCCTCAAGAATACTCAGATCGCGATCTTTCACTTCCGGCATCAATAAGGCTGAAACGAGGCCGATCAGCGAATAAAGAATCACCATTGCCAGAATAGGCAGCCAGGAATCCGTCATATTACAAAAAATACCCGCCAGCACCGGACCGAAGCCAACCGCCACCAGCCCACCCGCTTCTTTGGATATTGCCATACGGGTAAAGCGATTCCGTGAGCCGAAAATTTCCGCCATTGTGATGTTTTCGAGGGCAAATAATCCCAACACGGCAAAGTTATGAATGACTATCAACGCCGTCATGATCACGCCCGGGCTGTAGGATTTATCAACCACAATAGACAGCATGGGATATGCAAGAACAATCGCAGAGATGTTGAGAATAATATAAGGCAGACGGCGACCATATTTATCGGATAACCATCCCAACAGCGGTATCGTAATAAAACCAATCACTGAACTTATCATCAGCGCATCGGTCGGAATTGCTTTATCGAACAGAAGCGTCTGTACCAAATAACCCGCAAGAAAAGTCTGAATAAGACCAGAATTACCCGCTTGCCCAAAACGTAACCCTGTTGCCAGCCAGAATGACTTACTGGTAAACATAGCACCTAAAGTGTTTTCAGAAGCGCTTTGCAGCGCCGGAGCATGTTCACCTTCATTCACTTTTTCAAAAACCGGGCTTTCTTTCAGATTCAAACGCAGCCAGATGGCAAATATCATTACCACGACGCTTGCAAGGAACGGTATACGCCACCCCCAAGCCACAAGCGATTCACGGTCAAGCGCGAAGAACATCACCGCCCAGATAGCAGTAGCACTCAACGTACCACAGTTTGTCCCCATTGCGACCAGGGAGGAGATAATGCCGCGCTTCCCTTTTGGCGCATATTCCGCCAGCATGGTTCCTGCCCCGGAGATCTCCGCACCGGCGCCCAGGCCCTGAATAATACGCAACGTCACCAGCAATACTGGCGCAAATATGCCAATCTGGGCATAGGTCGGCAGCACCCCAATTAAAGTGGTACAGATTCCCATCATCGTAATGGTAATAAACAACACTTTTTTACGCCCGATACGGTCGCCCATTTTGCCAAAAATAAATGCGCCCACTATACGTGCTATATATCCCGCGCCGTAGGTACCCATTGCCAGAATAAGCGCCATTGCAGCAGACTGCTCCGGGAAAAATATCTCATGAAATACCAGCGCGGCACCAAGAGAATAAAGCTGAAAATCCATAAACTCGAGCGCGGTGCCAAGCCAGCCGGATACCGCAGCTCTCATTAAATCTTTGGTTGAACGTTCATGTTTTTGTTGGGTCATATTGGCTATCTCTAAGAGGTAAGATGCGTACCACTTACTCGCATTTATTAATATTATTCATCGAATGTCAGTAAAACCTTGCAGCAGTGCCGCTGGTCTTTTTCAAACAATTCAATCGCGTCAGTAACGTGGTGATAGTCAAAAGTATGAGTAACCAGTTTGTCAGGATCGATAAAGCCATTAACTAACCAGTCAATGACAACAGGAAACTTATTCGCATTGAGTCTGGAGGAAAATATCGCCAGCTCTTTTCCGGTAATCCCCTGCTGGATGATTTGACACGGTTCGCTGGAAAAACCCATCAGTACGATTCTGGCTGCAGGGGATGCCAGCGTAATCGCCTCCTGAAGAATCGAGGGATGACAGGCAGCATCAACAATCAATGTAGGTTTGAGGTCTTTTTCATCAAGAAATGCCTGCAACGATTGCTGACCATTGTGAATCACCCAGTCTGCGCCGCTTTCTTTCGCCATCGCCAGCCGTTCGTCAATCCGGTCGGCGACAATAACGGTTTTCACCCGATAGACACCTTTCAGCGCCTGCACGGTGGTCAACCCCATCGGCCCGGCCCCGTAGATCAATACGACATCGTGCTCCGTTGGTTTCACCTGGCCGGTGACGTTAGCGGCAATAGTAAAGGGTTCAATCATTACCGCATGTTTGTCTTCAACAGCATCAGGGACAGGCCAGGCATTTTTTGCCGGGACCACGGCATATTCGCTAAACCCACCATCACGATGAACGCCGAGCACCACCAGAGACGTACACACATTCGGTTTTCCGATAGAGCACGGATAACAATGACCGCAGCTAATTACCGGATCGACGGACACGCGCTGCCCGATCCTTGAGCCCTCCACACCCTCGCCTACGGCATCAATCACCCCGAAAAACTCGTGGCCGATAACCCGTGGATATTTCGCAAAAGGATTGTGCCCACGGTATATATGGCTGTCTGAACCACAAATTCCTGCCAGTTTCACTTTAACCCGCACTTCACCGGCTGCAGGGGTCGGGACAGGCCTTTCCTGTAAAGTGAGCGTATTCGGTTGTTCGATTACGATACTCTTCATCATTATTCTCCTTACCAGTTCCACAACGTACCGTCTTCCAGACGCGCGACCGGCAGATAGGCAGGATCGTAGGGGTATTTCGCCGCCAGCTTTTCGTCAAACTCAATACCCAGTCCCGGTTTATCCCCCGGATGCATATAGCCGTTATCAAACGTCCAGCTATGCGGGAAGACTTCCAGCATCTGTTCGGAATAACCCATATATTCCTGTACGCCGAAGTTGGGAACCCACAGGTCAAAGTGCAATGCGGCGGCCATGCAGACAGGTGATAGATCGGATGGACCATGGGAACCGGTACGCACCTGATAGAGCGAGGCAAAATCGGCAATGCGGCGCATACCGGTAATGCCCCCGGCATGAGTGAGTGTGGTGCGGATATAGTCAATCAATTGCTCTTCAATGAGCTGTTTGCAATCCCAGATACTGTTAAAAACTTCGCCTACGGCAATCGGCGTAACCGTATGCTGACGGATGAGGCGGAAGCACTCCTGATTTTCAGCTGGCGTCGGATCTTCCATCCAGAACAGACGGTAGTCTTCAATGCTTTTGCCAAAGCGGGCTGCCTCAATGGGAGTCAGACGATGGTGCATGTCATGCAGCAAATGTTCGTTAAAACCAAATTCGTTACGCACTGCATCAAACAGTTTTGGCGTAAAGTCGAGGTACTTCTCGGTAGACCACAGTTGCTCTTCCGGCCACTGCCCTTTTGTGGCCGGTTCATAGGCCTGCCCTTTACCTTTCGACATGCCATAGGTGGTTTTCATCCCCGGGATCCCGCACTGCACGCGAATCGCTTTAAACCCCATCGCCTTATGACGTGCGTAATCTTCAAGCACGTCATTAATAGTGTGTCCGGTGGTATGGCAATACACCATAACGCCTTCTCGGGAGGCGCCGCCCAGCAACTGGTACAACGGCATATTGGCGGCTTTGGCTTTAATATCCCATAGCGCCATATCAACAGCGGAAATGGCGGACATGGTGACAGGACCACGGCGCCAGTACGCGCCTTTGTAGAAGAATTGCCAGATATCTTCAATACGGTGCGCATCCCGTCCGATAAGCTGCGGGCACAGATGATCGCTAAGATACGACGCCACCGACAATTCACGACCGTTCAGGGTGGCATCCCCCAGACCGGTAATCCCGTCTTCGGTGGTAATTTTTAAGGTGACGAAGTTACGGCCTGGACAGGTAACAAAGACTTCAGCCCCTACAATCTTCATTTTTATTCCTTACATCGCATTATGGGATGTAAGGAAATTTACCCAACTGAGCTACTACCATACAAGTATATTGATCAAAAAAGCGCTGTCAGATCACAAAATGTGCTGACTGCGCGATACTGTTACGTGCGTCCCCACCCGGCGACAATAATCAACATCCCACATAGCGCAATGAGCGCGCCGGACCAGTCATAAACCGTGAGCCTGACGCCATCGACCACGCGTAGCCACAGGAGCGCCGTGCAGACATATACCCCACCGTACGCCGCATACACTCGTCCACTGGCAGCCGGATGTAAGGTCAAAAGCCAGACGAATAAGACGAGCGACACCGCAGCGGGCAGTAGCCACCCTATGCTGGCGCCACGCTTAATCCAAAGCCAGGGAAGAAAACACCCTATGATTTCACAGAGCGCCGTAACAAAGAAAAGCAACGTCGTTTTTAACATCAGATTCATTTAATAACGAAAAGATACGTGATAATACGACAGAATATCGCTACGGTGAGCTCATTGTCTTGTGTATATGCCAGGCATAAGGTTTAGTGTAGAATTTAACGGTGTTTTACCGCGTTTTCCCCTGATGAAAGGACGTTGCAATGAACAATACGCTGAGCAAACGCCTGTGCCTGACGGCAATGCTTACGCTGGCTGCCGTTGTGTATACCACTTCCGCCTTCGCTGAAACCAGTAAACTGGTGATTGAATCGGGAGATAGCGCACAGAGTCGCCAGGAAGCGGCGATGGAAAAGGAACAATGGAACGATACCCGCAATCTGCGTCAAAAAGTGAATACCCGCGCAGAAAAAGAGTGGGACAAAGCCGATGCTGCCTTTGATAATCGCGATAAATGCGAGCAAAGCGCCAATATCAACGCCTATTGGGAACCCAATACTCTGCGTTGTCTGGATCGTCGTACAGGACGCGTAATTACGCCCTGATACAGGATTACTAAAAAGGTGTAAGGATACGGTATGACAAGCGATTACAGCGTCAGACTGCGCCCGCTTGAGCGTGAAGATTTACGATTTGTCCACCAGCTTGATAATAACGCCAGTGTCATGCGTTACTGGTTTGAAGAGCCGTATGAGGCCTTTGTCGAACTGTCGGATCTCTACGACAAACACATCCACGACCAAAGCGAGCGGCGCTTTGTCGTCGAATGTGACGGCCAAAACGCCGGACTAGTGGAACTGGTTGAAATTAACCATGTGCATCGCCGGGCTGAATTTCAGATTATTATTTCTCCGGAGTACCAGGGAAAAGGCCTCGCGTCGCGCGCGGCAAAACTGGCAATGGATTACGGTTTTACTGTCCTTAATCTCTATAAATTATATTTGATCGTCGATAAAGAGAATGAAAAAGCGATTCATATCTACCGTAAGCTCGGGTTTAGAGTCGAGGGCGAGCTGATTCACGAGTTCTTTATTAACGGCGAATACCGTAACACCATCCGCATGTGTATCTTCCAGCAGCAATATCTGGATGAGCATAAAACATCCGGTTCTACCCTCCTCAAACCTACCGCGCAGTAAACGCCGCGCGGTGGTAACGGAAAGTCGAACTTAGTAGTAATCAATACGGTTTTTAATCGTGTAATGGTGAGACACTGCCGGCTTAACGCTTTCGTCAACAATAACAAGCCGGCAGTCAACAGGGTTAGCGTACGCATCATATTCGCAGCTCTGTCTGACGTTGCCGACCTGCCGATCATCTATCCGGCTTACTGCCGTATAATCCAATTTTTTACGAGCATCTGCTGAAGGTTTCGCCGTAACAGAGAGCGTGTTATGCGCGTTTACAGTGGTCTTACCTAACGGATAGCCTTCGCCATCATAGCGGTACTCGACGTTCATCCCTTTTCCCGCCGCTGAGACCACAAAACCATTGTCGTCCGTTTCCCAGGTTACACCCGCTGAAGGGAGCGCCGCCAACTGGCATTTCCCCTGTAGCTGTATCTTTTTTTCCAGCGTCTGGGCATCACGGTAATAATTGGCATCCAGCACGAGCGCCAGCCCCGTGTCATTCTCCAGATCGTGTAATTCAAGCGTATCAAAACAGCCTTCCTGTGAAAGCGTACCGGAGACCTGCTTCGCTACCTCGCCGTTCTCATTTATCAACGTCTGGCTGAAATCCTTTACCGGTCCGCGTAATGGATCAAAATCAAATTCATTCGAAAAACTGGCCATTTCCGGCGTAAAAGACACTGGGGATTTCGGATTATCGCAACCTGACAACATCATGCACAATAATGTCAGTAAAAAGGCTTTCTTCACACGTTTCACCTGGATAGAGGGATTGATATCAATCATATTAGCAAATACAGTTATTTACACTAAAAATGCTAAGCTTAGAACATCGTCATTAATCACAGGAGCTCATGATGAAAATCGCAACAGTAGTAACCGCTCTGGCGTTATTCAGCACCCCCCCTCTGGTGATGGCGGCGCCAGGTTCGTGCGAGAGAGTAAAAAGCGACATAGAGCAACGTATTATCAATAACGGCGTGCCCGCAGATAATTTTACGCTCACTATCGTTCCTAACGACCAGGCCGATCAGCCAGATTCCCAAGTGGTGGGCCATTGCGCCAACGACACCCATAAAATTTTATATACCCGTACCAGCAGCGGTAATGCGCCAGCTAACAGCACTCCCAGCCAGGATGGTTCATCCACCGAGCCGCAATAATCCCCCTCCGGCCCTCCTGGCCTGGAGGGTAACGCTCTTTGATATGGGTTAATAACCCATACTCCCAAAGGCGTAAACTCACTACATCATTAGCAGGTTAATAATTTCGCTATAGATATCAATATATAGCGAAGCCATAATGGAGTGAGTGATGCACGGAGAAAAGCAACAAATAGGCGTAAGCCGCAGAACATTAATGAAATCAACGGCGCTTGGCTCACTGGCGCTGGCAGCCGGAGGCATGTCGCTGCCATTCGGGATGCGTACCGCGACTGCTGCGGTGCAGCGGGCACTGCGCATGGAAGAAGATAACGTCGTCTGGGGGACATGTTCCGTCAACTGCGGTAGCCGCTGCGCACTCCGGCTTCACGTGAAAGATAATGAAGTCTTATGGGTAGAAACCGATAATACCGGTGATGACATATATGGTAATCATCAGGTACGCGCCTGCCTGCGTGGACGCTCAATACGTCGGCGAATCAACCATCCCGACAGGCTTAACTATCCCATGAAACGGGTCGGCAAGCGTGGTGAAGGTAAGTTCGAGCGTATCAGCTGGCAGGAAGCGCTCGACACCCTTACCGCCAGTTTGAAAAAGGTCGTTAACGACTACGGTAACGAAGCAGTCTATATCAATTACTCTTCCGGCATTGTTGGCGGCAATATAACCCGCTCCTCTCCCTCTGCCTCTCCCGTCAGACGCCTCATGAACTGTTATGGCGGTTCGCTAAACCAGTATGGTTCATACAGTACGGCCCAAATCTCCTGTGCCATGCCCTACACCTACGGCTCCAACGATGGGAACAGCACCTCCGACATTGAAAACAGCAAACTGGTAGTGATGTTCGGCAATAACCCGGCTGAAACCAGGATGAGTGGCGGCGGCATCACCTGGTATCTGGAACAGGCGCGCGCACGTTCTAATGCGCGCATGATCGTCATCGATCCTCGCTATACCGATACGGCAGCCGGGCGTGAAGACGAATGGCTCCCGATCCGTCCGGGTACCGACGCGGCGTTGGTGGCCGGTATCGCCTGGGTACTGATTAACGAGGATCTGGTCGACCAGCCTTTTCTTGATCGCTACTGCATTGGTTATGACGACAAAACGCTGCCTGCCGATGCGCCTGCCAACGGCCATTACAAAGCCTATATCTTGGGTCAGGGAGAGGACGGCGTCGCCAAAACGCCTGAGTGGGCCTCTGCCATCACCGGTATTCCCGTCGATCGCATCATCAAGCTGGCACGAGAAATCGGCAGCACGAAACCGGTTTATATTTGCCAGGGCTGGGGACCGCAGCGCCAGGCAAACGGCGAGCTGACCTCCCGCGCCATCGCCATGCTGCCGATACTTACCGGCAATGTCGGCATCAATGGGGGTAACAGCGGCGCGCGGGAATCCACTTATACGATTACCATTGAACGCCTGCCAATGCTGGAAAACCCTGTTAAAACTGCCATCTCCTGCTTTAGCTGGACAGATGCTATCGAACGCGGCCCACAAATGACCGCCACCCGCGACGGCGTACGTGGTAAAGACAAGCTCGACGTGCCGATAAAATTCATCTGGAACTATGCCGGTAATACACTGATTAATCAGCACTCTGATATCAACAAAACCCATGAAATTCTACAGGATGAGTCAAAGTGCGAAATGATTGTGGTCATTGAGAATTTCATGACCTCCTCGGCTAAATACGCCGATCTCCTGCTTCCCGACCTGATGACAGTGGAGCAGGAAGATATCATTCCCAACGACTATGCCGGCAACATGGGCTACCTTATTTTCATACAACCGGCCACCACGGCGAAATTCGAACGTAAACCCATCTACTGGATACTTAGCGAAGTCGCGAAGCGCCTCGGTGATGATGTGCATGAGAAATTTACCGAAGGCCGTACACAGGAACAGTGGCTACAGTATCTGTATGCCAGGATGCGCGCGCGAGACCCGGCATTGCCCAGCTATGATGAGCTGAAAAAGATGGGAATCTATAAACGTAAGGATCCTAACGGGCATTTTGTCGCCTACAAACAATTTCGTGAAGACCCTCAGGCGCACCCGCTGAAAACCCCTTCCGGTAAAATTGAGATTTACTCAAGCCGTCTGGCTGAAATTGCCAGAACGTGGGAGCTGGAAAAAGGCGATGTTATCAGTCCTCTTCCCGTCTATGCCCCCACCTTCGAAGGCTGGGACGACCCGCTACGCAGCCGCTTTCCGCTCCAGCTTTTTGGCTTCCACTATAAATCCCGTACCCACTCCACCTACGGTAACGTAGACGTTCTTAAGGCCTCTTGCCGCCAGGAAGTGTGGATCAACCCGCTGGATGCGGCAAAACGTGGCATCAGTAACGGCGATATGGTGCGGGTATTCAACGATCGCGGTGAAGTTCACCTACCCGCAAAAGTCACGCCACGCATCCTGCCCGGTGTCAGTGCCATGGGACAGGGGGCCTGGCACGACGCAGACATGTCAGGCGACCGAATCGATCGCGGCGCTTGCGTAAATACCTTAACGACTCACCGCCCTTCGCCATTGGCAAAAGGCAACCCGCAACACACCAACCTCGTCGAGATAGAAAAAATATAAAAGAAAGATAGCCCCTGAAGATACAGGGGCGTCTACAAGGCCAATCACGTTTTTATACTAAGCAAAGTGAGTAACTATGAAAATCACCACGCCTGAGGCGCTCATGACGGCCAGTATCAGCCGCCGTAGTCTGGTGAAAACATCCGCCATTGGTAGCCTTGCGCTCGCCAGTAGCGCTTTCACCCTTCCATTCTCTCGCATTACCCGCGCCGCTGACGGCATTGCACCTGCGCCGGTCGACGAAAAGGCGGTCTGGAGCTCTTGTACCGTTAACTGCGGTAGCCGCTGTTTGCTGCGGCTGCATGTCAAAGACGACACCGTCTATTGGGTTGAATCCGACACCACCGGTAATGACGAATACGGTAATCATCAGGTGCGCGCTTGCCTGCGCGGACGCTCCATTCGCCGCCGGATGAATCACCCCGATCGGCTTAAATATCCCATGAAGCGCGTTGGTAAACGCGGCGAAGGCAAGTTTGAACGTATCTCCTGGGATGAGGCGCTGGATACCATTAGCGGCAATCTGCAGCGGATCCTTAAAGACTACGGTAACGAGGCGGTGCATGTTCTGTACGGTACCGGTGTTGATGGCGGCAATATCACTAATTCCAATGTGCCGTACCGACTGATGAACGCCTGCGGTGGTTATCTCAGCCGCTACGGCAGCTACAGTACCGCGCAAATCAGCGCCGCAATGAACTATATGTTCGGCGGCAATGACGGTAACAGCCCGGACGACATTGCCAATACCAAACTGGTGGTAATATTCGGCAACAACCCTGCCGAAACACGAATGAGTGGCGGCGGCGTTACATATTATGTTGAACAGGCTCGTGAACGCTCTAATGCACGTATGATCGTTATCGATCCCCGCTATAACGATACCGCTGCCGGGCGTGAAGATGAGTGGTTACCGATTCGTCCGGGCACAGACGGGGCGCTGGCGGCGGCAATCGCCTGTGTGCTGATCACTGAAGATCTGGTTGATAAGCCGTTTCTTGATAAATATTGCGTCGGCTACGATGAAACCACCCTGCCCGCCTCCGCACCGCGTAACGCCCACTACAAAGCCTATATTCTTGGCGAGGGACCAGACGGTATCGCCAAAACCCCGCAATGGGCATCACAAATTACCAGTATTCCGGCAGACAAAATTATTCAGTTAGCGCGTGAAATCGGCCAGGCGAAACCGGCCTATATTTGCCAGGGCTGGGGGCCGCAGCGCCATTCCAACGGTGAACAGACTGCACGTGCGATCGCCATGCTTTCGGTGCTGACCGGCAATGTCGGGATAAACGGCGGTAATTCCGGCGTGCGTGAGGGCACCTGGGATCTTGGCGTTGAATGGTTTCCGATGCTCGACAATCCGGTTAAAACGCAGATTTCAGTGTTTACCTGGACCGATGCTATTGACCACGGCGCAGAAATGACCGCGATCCGCGACGGCGTGCGTGGTAAAGATAAGCTCGATGTACCCGTTAAGTTTTTATGGTGCTATGCCAGCAATACCCTGATTAACCAGCACGGTGATATTACTCACACTCACGAAGTGCTGCAGGACGACAGTAAATGCGAAATGATTGTCGGCATCGAACACTTCATGACCGCATCTGCGAAGTATTGCGATATTCTGCTGCCTGACCTGATGCCCACCGAACAGGAAGATCTCATTTCTCATGAATCGGCGGGAAACATGGGGTACGTGATTCTGGGACAACCGGCAACCTCACCAAAGTTTGAACGCAAACCGATCTACTGGACACTCAGCGAAATCGCTAAACGTCTCGGTCCGGATGTTTATCAGACCTTCACCGAAGGGCGCACCCAGCACGAATGGGTGAAATATCTGCATGCCAAAACCAAGGAACGTAACCCGGAGATGCCGGATTACGAAGAGATGAAAAAAACCGGTATCTTCAAGAAAAAATGCCCGGAAGAGCACTATGTCGCTTTCCGCGATTTCCGCGAAGATCCGCAGGCCCATCCGCTGAAAACCCCATCCGGAAAAATCGAAATTTATTCTGAACAACTGGCGACTATCGCGGATACCTGGGAATTAAAAAAGGATGAAATTATCCATCCACTGCCCGCCTATGCGCCAGGTTTTGACGGCTGGGACGATCCTGTACGCAAAACGTACCCACTCCAGTTGACCGGCTTTCACTACAAAGCTCGCACTCACTCCAGTTATGGCAATATCGACGTTCTGCAGCAGGCGTGCCCTCAGGAAATCTGGATCAACCCGATTGATGCTAAAACACGGGGGATTCAACACGGCGATACCGTCAGGGTATTCAACAAGAATGGGCAAATGCTGATCCCGGCGAAAGTTACCCCACGTATTCTGCCTGGCGTTACCGCTATCGGTCAGGGTGCCTGGCTTAAAGCCGATATGTTCGGTGACAAAATCGACCACGGCGGCTCAATCAATATTCTGACTTCGCACCGTCCGTCTCCGCTGGCGAAAGGTAACCCTTCGCACAGCAATCTTGTTCAGGTTGAAAAGGTATAAGGAGTAACCGATGACAACCCAGTATGGATTTTTTATTGATTCCAGCCGTTGCACCGGTTGCAAAACCTGCGAACTGGCCTGTAAAGACTACAAAGATTTAACCCCGGACGTCAGTTTCCGCCGCATTTATGAGTATGCCGGTGGCGACTGGCAGGAAGATAACGGCGTCTGGCACCAGAACGTTTTTGCCTATTATCTCTCGATTTCGTGTAACCACTGCGAAGACCCGGCCTGTACCAAAGTCTGCCCGAGCGGTGCAATGCACAAACGTGAAGACGGTTTTGTGGTGGTGGATGAAGACGTGTGTATCGGCTGTCGCTATTGCCACATGGCCTGCCCGTACGGCGCGCCGCAGTACAATGCCGCCAAAGGCCATATGACCAAGTGCGACGGTTGCCACGACCGGGTGGCAGACGGCAAAAAGCCGATTTGCGTGGAATCCTGCCCGCTGCGGGCGCTGGATTTCGGCCCGATAGACGAACTGCGTAAAAAGCACGGTGACCTGGCGGCGGTCGCGCCGTTGCCGCGCGCGCATTTCACAAAGCCGAATATTGTGATTAAGCCCAACGCCAACAGCCGGCCGACCGGGGATACCACCGGTTATCTGGCCAATCCGAAGGAGGTATAAGATGGGAAACGGATGGCATGAATGGCCGCTGGTGCTGTTTACGGTACTGGGGCAATGTGTAGTCGGCGCGCTGATTGTCAGCGGACTCGGCTGGTTTGCAACACAAAATGATGCCGCCGCCAGGCAACGTCTGGTACGCGGGATGTTTTTTCTGTGGCTGGTGATGGGTATCGCCTTCCTGGCTTCAGTCATTCACCTGGGTTCGCCGCTGCGGGCGTTCAACTCGCTTAACCGTGTCGGAGCGTCCGCACTCAGTAATGAAATTGCCGCGGGCTCACTCTTTTTTGCCGTCGGCGGCATCTGGTGGCTGGTGGCAGTCCTCGGTAAAATGCCCCGAACGCTGGGTAAGGTTTGGCTGCTGGTCAGTATGGCGCTCGGCGTAGCCTTCATTTGGGCAATGACGCGCGTTTACCAGATTGATACGGTACCGACCTGGTATAATGGCTACACTACGCTGGCCTTCTTCCTGACTGCATTTCTGTGCGGTCCACTGTTTGCGGCGCTTCTGTTGCGTGTCGCGCGCGTCCCGTTTTGCGGCGCGACGTTTGCCAGTATTAGCGTTCTGGCGTTAGTGGTGTGCGCGGCGGTCATCGTATTACAGGGACTGTCGCTCTCAGTTATTCGTAGTTCCGTTCAGCAAGCCAGCCACCTTGCGCCGGATTACGGTATGCTACAGGTCTGGCGCATTATCCTGCTTGCAGCTGGATTAGGCTGCTGGCTATGCCCGCTGATTCGTCGCCGTCAACCGCATACCGTTGGTCTGCTGCTGGGAGCCTTGCTGGTGCTGGCGGGCGAGATTATAGGCCGCGGACTTTTTTATGGCCTGCATATGACCGTAGGTATGGCAGTTGCAGGTTAATTTATGCGTGCGGGGGCGCCCCGCACCTTTCGGGATTGTTTGAATGACCACTTTTTTACAACGTGATGATTTTTCAGTAACGGCGCGTGTACTTGGTGCGCTGTTTTATTACTCGCCAGAAAGCAACGAAGCCGCCCCGCTGGTACAGGCGCTCTTAACCGACAACTGGCAGACGCAGTGGCCGCTTGACGCAGAAGCGCTTGCGCCTGTGGCGGCAATGCTTAAGGCCGACAGCGAGGAGTCGTTACCAGAGGCCTGGCAGCGCCTGTTTATCGGCCCTTACGCACTGCCGTCTCCACCGTGGGGTTCCGTCTGGCTGGATCGCGAGAGCGTGCTATTTGGCGATTCTACGCTGGCGCTACGTCAGTGGATGCGCGAAAACGGTATTCAGTTTGAGGTGCAACAAAACGAGCCAGAGGATCATTTCGGGTCACTGCTGCTACTGGCAGCATGGCTTGCCGAACAGGGTCGTTATCATGAATGCGAACAGCTACTGGCCTGGCACCTGTTCCCATGGTCATCGCGTTTTCTGGACGTCTTTATCGACCATGCCGGGCATCCGTTTTATCAGGCACTGGGCCAACTTGCGCGTCTGACCCTGGCGCAATGGCAAACTCAGCTTATTATTCCCGTGGCGGTAAAGCCGTTATTCCGCTAATCCATACAAAAGGCAGGATTTCCCTGCCTTTTCTTCTTCTGAAGACTATATTTCTCTTTAAAAAGTGACAACGTCACATACACATTCTGTTTTTAAGATAATTCTTTATCGTTAATGATTACGCTAAGCCGCATAAGGGTAAAACACAATTGTTAATAAATATTTAACAGTGTTAAATATCACGTCTCGCTGGAATCCTTCCCAACCTGTTGCTATAGCTCAACATACCCTGCCGGAACATGGCATAACAACACGCGACGATTTTACGTTGCCATAACACATGCAAACAGGGAGACACACCGCAATGCACACTCTCACCCTAAAACGCGTACTTGGGTTCACTACCGTCATTTTGCTGTTACTGGCGTTATTTATCTGGGGAATCGGCCTGGAAACTCTGAAAGCGCGTCAGGTCGATCTACTGTATCTGGGGCAACGGCATTTAATCCTGGTCTTTACGTCAATGTTTTTTGCTTTACTGGTCGGTATCCCGAGCGGGATTTTACTCAGCCGTCCTGCGGCAAAAGGCTTTGCTGAATACGTCATGCAAATCTTTAATGTCGGTAATACATTGCCGCCGCTGGCAGTCCTGGCATTGGCCATGGTGATTATCGGGATTGGCGATACACCCGCTATTGTCGCACTATTTCTGGCTTCGCTTCTGCCTATCGTCCGCAATACCTATGCGGGTCTCTGTTCCGTACCCGCCTCACTGATTGAAGCGGCGAATGGTATTGGGATGACAAAATGGCAGCGACTTCGCCAGGTAGAACTTCCTAATGCCTGGCCAGTGATGTTGTCTGGCATTCGCATCGCGACTGCTATCAATGTCGGCACCGCGCCACTGGCCTTTCTGATCGGCGCCAGCAGCTACGGCGAGCTGATTTTCCCCGGTATTTATCTCAATGATTTTCCGACGTTGATTCTGGGCGCAACGGCCACGGCGTTATTCGCTCTGATTCTTGACACCCTGCTTGCCTTGCTTGGGCGACGCCTCAGCCCACATACCGCCTGAACGCATACATAACAATAAGGAGCGTTAAATGAGAGTTAAAAGACACCTGCTGGGATGGCTGGCCGCAACATTACTGTTCAGTAGTTTGACGCAGGCCGCACCGCTGGTCCTCGCCACAAAAAGTTTTACCGAACAACATATCCTCTCGGCAATGACCGTGCAGTATTTGCAAAAAAAAGGCTTTCAGGTAGAGCCGCAAACCAATATCGCCGCCGTGATTTCTCGTAATGCGATGGTCAATAAACAGATTGATATCACCTGGGAGTACACGGGCACATCGTTGATTATTTTTAACCGCATTGATAAACGCATGAGCCCACAAGAAACCTATGACACAGTAAAACGCCTGGATGCAAAACTGGGTCTGGTATGGCTAAAACCTGCTGACATGAATAATACCTACGCTTTCGCGATGCAACGCCAACGCGCCGAGTTGGAAAATATCACCACCATCTCGCAAATGGTGGCAAAAATAGAACAAGTCCGGCAAAGGGATCCTGACCACAACTGGATGCTCGGCCTCGATCTGGAATTTGCCGGGCGTAGCGACGGGATGAAGCCCCTTCAGCAAGCCTATCAGATGCAGCTTGATCGCCCGCAAATACGACAGATGGACCCAGGGCTTGTTTATAACGCTGTTCGGGATGGGCTGGTTGACGCCGGGTTAGTTTATACCACTGATGGACGGGTGAAAGGGTTTGATCTAAAAGTGCTGGAAGATGATAAAGGCTTCTTTCCAAGTTACGCTGTCACGCCCGTTGTACGTAAAGAAGTACTTGAGGCCAACCCCGGGCTTGATGACGCGTTAAATACCCTTTCCGGTCTGCTGAATAACGATGTGATATCCACCTTAAACGCCCAGGTCGATATTGATCATCGCACGCCGCAGCAGGTCGCCCATCAATTTCTCCAGGACAAAGGTCTGCTGTAAGGAGCGTCTATGGACACAATACATTATATGCTGGATAACGCAGGCTACCTCGCCAGCCTTACCTTTCAGCATCTCTGGCTGGTCGCGCTGGCCGTCGGGCTGGCGATTATTATCGGCGTACCATTAGGCGTTTTGATTGTACGCCACAAATGGCTGGCGACACCGATATTGGGCGCCGCTACGCTACTATTAACCATTCCCTCTATCGCGTTATTTGGGTTAATGATCCCGCTTTTTTCACTGATCGGCCATGGTATTGGCGTTCTGCCCGCCGTAACGGCGGTGTTTCTCTATTCTTTACTGCCGATTGTCCGTAACACCCATACGGCGCTTGATAGTCTGCCCCCCGGCCTGCGTGAGGCGGGACGCGGCATCGGTATGACCTTCTGGCAACGACTGCGTTGGGTGGAAATCCCGATGGCATTACCGGTTATTTTCGGGGGTATCCGCACCGCAGTGGTGATGAATATCGGCGTTATGGCGATTGCCGCCGTGATCGGCGCAGGCGGTCTGGGGCTGCTACTGTTAAATGGCATAAGCGGAAGCGATATCCGCATGTTAATTGCCGGCGCGCTGATGATTTGTTTGCTGGCTATCGTGCTTGACTGGTTGCTGCATCGTCTGCAAGTCGTACTGACACCTAAGGGGATACGATAATGATAAAACTGGAAAATCTCACCAAACAATTTACACAGAAAAAGGGTCAGCCGCTGAAAGCCGTCGACAACGTAAATCTGAACGTGCCGGAAGGCGAAATGTGCGTGTTACTCGGTCCATCCGGTTGTGGCAAAACCACAACGTTAAAGATGATCAACCGGCTGATCGCGCCCAGCAGCGGGAATATTCTTATCAATGGCGAAAATACCAACGATATGGATACGGTTACGCTGCGCCGCAATATCGGGTATGTTATCCAACAAATCGGCCTGTTCCCCAATATGACGATTGAAGAAAATATAACCGTTGTGCCTCGCATGTTAGGTTGGGACAAAGCGCGCTGTAAGCAACGCGCAGAAGAGCTAATGGACATGGTCGCGCTGGACGCCAGAAAATTTCTGCATCGTTACCCAAAAGAGATGTCCGGAGGGCAGCAACAGCGCATTGGTGTGATACGCGCTCTGGCCGCCGATCCGCCGGTACTGTTGATGGATGAGCCTTTCGGCGCGGTGGACCCTATTAACCGTGAAGTGATCCAGAACCAGTTTCTTGATATGCAGCGCAAGCTTAAAAAGACAGTGATGCTGGTCAGCCATGATATCGATGAAGCGCTAAAACTCGGCGACCGCATCGCAGTCTTCCGTCAGGGACGAATAGTACAGTGCGCCAGCCCTGATGAACTGTTGGCAAAACCAGCAAACGAATTTGTCGGTTCATTTGTCGGTCAGGACAGAACGTTAAAACGTCTGCTACTGGTCTCCGCAGGTGATGTCACCGATCAACAGCCGACCATTACCGCACGGCCTTCAACACCGTTAAGTGAGGCGTTTAGTATTATGGATGACAATGATATTCGCGCGATTACTGTCATTGACAACGACGGGAAGCCGCTGGGATTTGTGAAGCGCCGCGAAGCGCGTAACGCCAGTGGAACCTGCGCCGATATCACTCATCCTTTCCGCATTACGGGCAAAGCCGAAGACAATCTCCGCATTGTGTTGTCCAGGTTGTACGAAAGTAATACCAGTTGGATGCCGATCGTTGATGAAGACGGACGCTATAACGGTGAGATCTCTCAGGATTATATCGCCGATTATCTTAGTTCAGGCCGTACACGTCGGGCACTCAATATCCACGAAAGCAACTAACGCGTTACCGGATGGCGGCCTATCCGTTATCCGGTAACAGGGTTACCGCACATAGTGCTTTTGCATCTGACGCCATTTCGCCACAAAATACGCTATCCTGAAATCTCCCTGTTAACCATTCATGCATCGTTTACACGCTTACCCCGATCTGCGCGCGATGTTTCGCCGTCTATTGATCGCTACGCTTATCGGTATTCTTGCCGCGTTGGCGGTCGCCGCCTTCCGTCATGCGATGCAACTACTGGAGTGGTTTTTCCTGAGTAATGACACGGGGAGCCTGGTGAACGCGGCAGCGCGACTTTCGCCCTGGCGCCGCGTGCTAACGCCGGCCCTCGGCGGTCTGGCCGCAGGTCTGTTGCTGTGGGGGTGGCAAAAAATGAATCAACAACGCCCCCATGCGCCCACTGACTATATGGAAGCCTTGCAAACTGACGGGCAGTTTGACGTTGGCGCCAGTCTGGTGAAATCGCTGGCTTCGCTACTGGTTGTGGTCAGCGGTAGCGCAATTGGTCGCGAAGGCGCAATGATCCTACTCGCCGCGCTGGCGGCATCCGGCTTTGCCAGGCGCTTCACACCGCGTGAAGAATGGAAATTATGGATCGCCAGTGGCGCTGCGGCGGGTATGGCGAGCGCATATCATGCGCCGCTGGCGGGCAGCCTTTTTATCGCCGAGATCCTGTTCGGCACGTTAATGCTGGCCTCCCTCGGCCCGGTTGTCATCTCCGCTGTCGTCGCGCTGCTCATCACCCATGTATTAAACGGTAGCGATTCATTACTCTATACCGTTCATCTGACCCTCGCGCTTCATGCCCGGGAATATATCATGATCGTCAGTACAGGTCTGGTTGCCGGTGTATGCGGCCCGTTACTGATGTGGCTAATGACGGCCAGCCATAATGCCTTTTTACGTTTACAACTCTCGCCACCCTGGCAGCTGGCGTTGGGCGGGTTTATTGTCGGGATATTGTCGTTACTGACACCTACGGTCTGGGGCAATGGCTATAGTGTTGTACAGTCATTCCTGCTCTCTCCACCGCTATTTTCTCTGATTACCGGAATTTTTGCGTGCAAATTACTGGCAGTACTCGCCAGCAGTGGTTCTGGCGCACCGGGTGGTGTTTTTACGCCAACGTTATTCGTCGGACTATCAGTCGGTATGCTTTTTGGTCGGATATGGGGATTCTGGCTGCCGAATCAGGATGAGATAGCCATTCTGCTGGGCCTGGCGGGTATGGCCACGTTACTGGCGGCGACAACTCATGCGCCGATTATGTCTGCCCTGATGATTTGCGAAATGACCGGCGAGTATCCTTTGCTCCCCGGCCTGCTGATCGCCTGCGTGGTGGCGTCAGTATTATCGCGGACGTTACGCCACGACTCTATCTACCGACAGCACGTTGCCGAGCATTGACAAACGAATATACTGCCCCAATTCACGCTGCTCAGCACGAGGCAGGTACGGCAGTTCGCCAATCAGCGGCGCAGGCAATTTTTTCCCCAACACGTCAATGATTTCAGCATAGTGCGCCAGACCGGGGTTAATACGATTCGCCACCCAGCCAATGAATGGCAGCCCGTCGCTGGCGATGGCCTGGGCGGTAAGGAGAGCATGATTAATGCACCCTTCCTGGATACCCACTACCATGAATACCGGTAATTGCTCTTGCACCACCCATTCGGACAGGGGACGTAAATCATTCATCAGGCTACGCCAACCGCCCGTCCCCTCAACAACGACGTGATCCACTTTATCGCTCAGATTGGCGAGGCCGTTGGACAACAAGGTGTAATTAATAGGACAGCTATGCGCTACACTGCTTTCCTCTTCGCTTAACGCGATAGGATTGATCGCTTCATACGGTAATTCCAGAGAAGAAACGCTTTGCAACACCAGTGCGTCTTTGTTTCGCATCCCTTCCGGGGTCTCTTTGCTCCCTTTAGCAACAGGTTTATACCCTGCCACGCTCTTACCACCCGACGCTAACGCTTGTAGTAATGCGCGGGAAACCACCGTCTTCCCAACAGAAGTGTCTGTACCTGTAATAAAGAAACGCTTCAGCATCACTAACTCCACCGTTATGCTTCGTAAATATAAACCAGGAAAATAATACAGTGGAGAAAGTCTAAGTTATGAAAGGGGTGATCAGCTTGCGTTAGCGCAAATTTTTGTACAACAGTTAAAAAATGTTAACCCTGTAATAGACGAATCAACAAAGAACCGTTATACATCGCGTCCTTTATCAACGCCGCCCCCGCCATCGTGCCCTGGTTAGTAAACTGCGTACTTTCCACTACCGTATTCTTACTGTACGCGGGTAGCGCTTGTTGACGAATACTGTCTGTAATGGCAGGGAAAAGAATCTCAGCCGCTTTGCTTAGCGGAGAACCAATAAGAATTTTTTGCGGATTAAATAAATTCACCATAATGGCCAGAATGCGACCAACATGCGCGCCGACGCCGCTAATGATATCTTTTGCTAATAGATCTCCCTGCAACGCCGCCTGACACAATGAATCCACTGTTAACGGCTGGCCGTGGAGCATAGAACTCATCGACTGATTAAGCCGAAGCTGTGTAAGCTCCAGCACACTATCGACGCTGGCAATTGTCTCCAGACAGCCATGATTGCCGCAATAACAGCGCTTACCATAGGGATCGACCTGAGTATGGCCAATCTCCACCAGGCTGCTACTGCCCGCATGAAGCAAATGGCCGTCGGTAATAACGCCCGCTCCCACATTATGATCAATCACAACCTGGATAACGTCGCGTGCGCCACGCGCAGCGCCAAAAAGCGCTTCTGCCATCGTCCAGGCGCTGATGTCATGCTGAATATAAACCGGCACACCAGTGTGGCGTTCCAGCGCATCGCCTAAAGCCATTTCTTTGACATCTTCATAAAAAGGCATACGGTGCACAATGCCGCTTTCGGTATCGATGATGCCCGGCAACGTAATCGCAATAGAGGTCAGACGCTCCAGCTTCTGCTGATGGCGGATAAAAAACTGATCAACATGCGTGATAATTCGAGTGAGCAACGGCGTAGCTTCGGTTAGCGGCAGCGCCAGACACTCCTCAACCACCAACTTGCTACTAAGATCGCGCAGCGCAAGGAAAATTTCGCCGCGGCTAATACGAATAGACAAATAGTGCCAGGCTTCAGTTTCTACTACCAGCCCCACGGCAGGACGTCCACGACTGCCTGCTTCTTTTATTTCAAGCTCCTGTACTAAGTGCGCTTCCAGCATTTCACGGACAATTTTGGTAATACTGGCAGGCGCCAATTGCGCCAGACGAGACAGGTCAATTCGCGATACCGGTCCGAGCTGATCAATCAGGCGATACACTGCGCCAGCATTGGTCTGCTTAATTTGATCGATATGCCCAGGCTGACTATCAGCAACCACCGCTCACTCCCTTTATTTTCGCGCTCCGAAATAATCTGTGTGCTATGGTGAAACACTTCAATGCTTGCCGTCAACTTTTTGCTTAGCCGTGTGATTTACTGCACATTTTCACCCTTTTTAAGCGAAATTACTCATGCCGAACGGCGGCTAACAGCAACTGGCAAAACCGTTGTACGGCATGACTTTGCTCATGATGTGCGGGCCATACCAGCCACATTTCTGAGACAGCGTCCTCTTCCGCGAGGGGAACCCAACGCATCTCATTCATCTGCACGCGCTTAAAGGACGCAGGCAGAATGGAAACACCCAAACCCGCCGCCACCAGACCGATAATAGTCATCGCTTCGCCAACCTCCTGCGTGATGGTCGGCGTCAGGTTATACCGACGCATCAGGCCAAGAATGTCGTCATAGAGCCCCGTCCCGACATGCGGATCGAAAAAGACAAATGGTTCTTTCGCCAGCTCCGCCAGAGTAACGACTGGCTTTTGCGCCAGCCGATGCTCGCGTGGGATCATTGCCATAAGCGGCTCATGCAAAATCACTTCGTGATTGAGCGTATCAGGCAGCGGCGTATTACGTAGTAAGCCGATATCGAGCACGCCTTCATTGAGTGGCGCAATTTGTTCACGCGTATTCATTTCACGGGTTTGCATATGCACACCAGGATAGGACTGGCGGAACAATGAAAAGGTATTCGATACCGCCCGGATAAAAGGCGCCGATGACGTAAAACCGATACGAATTTCACCCGCCTCCCCCTGATGCAACCGTTCGGCGCGCGCGGCGGCGTCATTGACCAGGCTCAGGATCTGTCGACTGTCCGCCAGAAACTGTCGCCCGGCGGCGGTTAAGGCTACGCTGCGGTTAGTTCGCGCCAGTAATCGCGCGCCGACCTGTTGTTCCAGGATTTGTATTTGCTGACTCAGCGGCGGTTGCGAGATATTAAGACGCGCTGCGGCGCGGCCAAAATGCAGTTCTTCCGCTACCGCCACAAAATAACGCAGATGACGTAATTCGATATTCATATTTTTAAAGTATTATTTGAGATAATTAATATATTAGACAGAATATTTTGCTTTTTCTATGCTTTACACGTTGACTGTATCCATCCCCTGATTGCGGGGATGTTAAGCAAGGATTTAACGTGAGTCGTACAACTATTCTCGATAACGCCACGGCGAGCGATATCGATGAGCAATGCCATTCTCAGCCGGTTCAATATATTAAACGCGGTACCGCACCTTTTATGCGCGTTACGCTGGCCCTCTTTTCTGCGGGTCTGGCGACATTTGCGCTCCTCTATTGCGTTCAGCCTATCTTACCGGTGCTTTCACAGGAATTTGGCGTCTCCCCCGCCAACAGCAGTATTTCACTGTCTATCTCCACCGCTATGCTGGCTCTCGGCTTACTTTTCACTGGCCCACTTTCCGACGCGATAGGCCGCAAACCGGTAATGGTCACTGCCTTATTGTTAGCCTCCTGCTGCACATTGTTATCAACAATGATGACCAGCTGGCACGGCATCCTGATTATGCGCGCGCTTATCGGCCTGTCATTAAGCGGTGTCGCTGCCGTTGGAATGACCTATCTGAGCGAGGAAATTCATCCCAGCTTTGTCGCCTTTTCCATGGGGCTTTATATTAGCGGTAACTCCATTGGCGGGATGAGTGGCCGCTTATTAAGCGGCGTCATGACTGATTTTTTTAACTGGCGCATCGCGCTGGCCGCTATCGGTTGTTTTGCGCTGGCGTCAGCGCTGATGTTCTGGAAAATTTTACCCGCCTCGCAACATTTCCGCCCAACGTCGCTACGGCCTAAGACCCTATTGATTAATTTCCGTCTCCACTGGCGCGATCATGGGCTGCCGCTGCTGTTTGCTGAAGGCTTTTTACTGATGGGTGCATTTGTGACCCTGTTTAACTACATTGGTTATCGCCTGATGCTCTCCCCCTGGGAATTAAGCCAGGCGATGGTCGGATTGTTATCAGTCGCCTATCTCACCGGGACATGGAGTTCGCCGAAAGCAGGAGCAATGACCTCTCGCTATGGCCGGGGGCCGGTCATGCTGTTCTTTACCGTGGTGATGCTGTGTGGGCTTTTATTGACGTTATTCACCTCACTCTGGCTGATTTTTGCTGGGATGTTACTTTTTTCCGCTGGCTTTTTCGCCGCGCACTCGGTGGCCAGTAGCTGGATTGGTCCGCGTGCGCGCCGGGCGAAGGGGCAGGCTTCGTCACTTTACTTATTCAGCTATTATCTGGGCTCCAGTATTGCGGGGACATTGGGCGGTGTGTTCTGGCATCGCTACGGCTGGAACGGCGTAGGCGGTTTTATTGCATTACTGCTGGTACTTGCCATCCTGGTCGGGATGCGATTACATCATCGTCTTCACGCCTGAAAAGAAATAACCCGGCGATAGCAACAAAAAGTGGCCTGTCGCCGGGCGGGCTTTCACTCAATACTTCACTGTTCACCACAGACCTGTCAGGCTTGATACGCCCATCACTTCTCTCATTGCGTCCAGCGCCAGAAGAGCAAATACCACCCAGAGTATTGGATTCATATGCGGTGTGCTTTTTATTCTGGAGAGCGGATATTACCGACTCTGCGACCAAAAATAACGGCCGGCAACGTAAAGCTACCCATTATGGTGGGCTTACGTCGCGTTAACGGGGTGATTGTACATAGCGTTACATGCCGAAACCAATCACTCACGGAAGCCTTTTGATAGTAGCGATATAGTCATTTCACCGGCCCCGCAGTGGGGTTGAATGAAAAACCGAATTGAGGGTATTAAAATGAAAAAAGTATTAGCTCTGGTTGTTGCCGCTGCAATGGGTCTCTCTTCCGCAGCATTCGCGGCAGAGACAGCGACGCCTGCGAAAAACACAGCGCCAGCCAAAACAACCCAGACCACGCACCACCAGAAAAAGCATAAAAAAGCGACTAAGACAACCGTTGAGCAAAAAGCGCAGGCGGCTAAAAAGCACCAGAAAAAAGGTGGCAAAGCGCCAACCAAAACCACGTCAAAACCAACGACTCAGCCGGCTGCGTAAGTCGTAACATACTGCGGCGCTCCCCCGCGCCAGTCTTCACGGCGCTAAATCGTTCTGGTTTAGCGCCGCCTTTCCGGAGGGCAAAAGAGTGTCTCGTTATCGCTTTGAGTTCATTCTTATCGCGCTTATTTTATGCGCTATTATTGCCACGCATTTCTATCTTTCCTGAGCGTAGTTATCTGATTTTACTCCCACTTTCTTGCCGTCGCGTCTATAGTAGTACTGAGGGTTTGCTGTTAATAATCATAATTACCCACCAGAGTGTGATATGCATAAAACCATTGCTGTATTACTGGGCATAGTTTGTTTTTTACCGGTCATGGCGGAGGCCAGCGAGCCTGATACAGACGCTACGGATGCCAGCGACATCAAAACGCTTTTTTTTAATCATGACGACCGGGTGCCGGTTGCTGATCCCACACAGGCACCGTGGGATGCTATCGGACAGTTAGAGACCGCCAGCGGTAATTTGTGTACTGCGACGCTTATCTCGCCACATATCGCGCTGACAGCCGGTCATTGTCTGCTGACGCCACCAAAAGGAAAGCCGGACAAAGCCATTGCGCTGCGCTTTGTGGCGCAAAAAGGGATCTGGCGCTATGAAATTCACGGCATCGAAGGCCGCGTTGAGCCGTCGTTGGGCCGGCGCCTGAAAGCAGATGGCGATGGCTGGATTGTGCCGCCTGCCGCTGCAAGCTGGGATTTTGGCCTGGTAATATTACGTTACCCGCCTTCCGGCATTACGCCGGTGCCTTTATTTGCCGGCGATAAAGCGGCACTCACTGCGGCGCTGAAAGCCGCAGACCGCAAAGTGACTCAGTCCGGTTATCCGGAGGATCATCTGAATGCGCTCTATTCCCATCAGGATTGCATGGTAACCGGATGGGCACAAAAGGCTGTGCTTTCGCACCAGTGCGATACCTTACCTGGCGACAGCGGCTCACCACTGTTATTACATACGGATAGCGGATGGCAACTTATTGGCGTACAGAGCTCCGCCCCTGCGGCTAAAGATCGCTGGCGCGCCGATAACCGCGCAATCTCCGTCACCGGCTTTCGCGATAAATTGCAAGCGCTGGCGCAGGACTAATACAATCAATCGCAGGAATCATCGCTGCCTGAACCGACAGGCAGCGATCGTCTCAGGCAAATTTGATCATGACCATACCGGCCAGCAGCAGTACCACGCCAACCCAACCTTTGGGATTTAAACGCTGGCCGAAAAGCACCCAGCCAGCCGCCAGCGTGGCGGCGATACCGAAACCACCCCACAACGCATATGCCACTGACAGATCTATTCCTTTTACTGCCTGTGAAAGCGCGCTAAAGGCAGCCAGGACCGCGGCCAGCGACAGTAGACCATAACATTTACGACGAAAGCCGTCCGAAAATTTCAACAATACGTTGGCGACAATTTCCAGTATTATTGCCAGTCCAAGCCAGGCACCGTGTATCCATTCAAATTGTTGCACGGTTCGCCTCCTTCACCGATTGACCCGGTTTACGCGTACCTGATTTAATCAATACGATCCCGGCGACCAGCGTCAGTAAACCAGCAATCTTCATGGTTGATAATGCTTCATCAAATAGCAGTACGCTAAAAACGGTAATAAATAAAATGCCGATCCCTTCCCATAAGGCATACGCCACACCCAGGGCAATCTTTTTTACGGCAAAGGAAAGAAATATATATGACAACGCGATCATCACCAGCATCAAAATAAAACCAGCGTTACCATTGCCTACGCTAGCCCATTTCATTGAGAGCGTGCCGGTAATTTCAGCCGCGATGGCCAGAGCTAATAAAATCCAGTAAAACATGACACTTCTCCTGCATGAGAATATACTCTTCCGAGTCTGCTGCACGCAGCAAACTAAAAAATAAAATCAGTTAGCACAGCGCATTGCGCCAGCTCAGGCAGAAGTAAGGGACTAAAGCGCGTTACGCCAGTGCTGCTCGCCAATAAGCAGAGAAAAGGAGGTCGTGTGACGATAAGTGTGGGTGAAAGAAAAAGCTCTGAACATATTGTCCATAATATTACAATTATCCGCAGTGTTGCTTCTCGTCATCGCGGATGATAATTGTCCTCGGTAGTTGAACACGCCTGATTTGTATCATAAGCCAGGAATTAACTCAAAATCTTTTCATTTCTTTACCTCAAGGCCTTGATTTTAACCAGAACCGTTCGACCAACATCACATTATTAGTGCTGACATCAGAAAAACAGGGATTGATATGGCAAAACCGATCATTACGCTCAATGGTTTAAAAATCGTCATTATGCTGGGTATGCTGGTCGTTATTCTGAGCGGTATCCGCTTCGCGGCAGACATCATTGTTCCTTTTATTCTGGCATTATTTATTGCAGTAGTCCTGAATCCTGTTGTGCAACGGATGGTCAAATGCCGAATCCCGCGCGTCATTGCCGTTTCATTACTCATTGTGATTATTGTAATGCTAATGGTATTACTGATGGCCTATTTAGGGACCTCTTTAAATGAGTTGGGCCGCACTCTGCCGCAATATCGCTCCTCCTTCGTTATACCGTTGCAACGTATTGAACCATGGTTACAACGGGCAGGAATTGGTGTGTCGGTTGATGAGCTGGCGAAATACGTCGACCCGAACGCCGCTATGACGTTGGTAACGAACCTGCTCACACAGTTATCCAATGCGATGTCATCCATCTTTTTATTGTTATTGACCGTGGTGTTTATGTTACTGGAGGTCCCGCAACTGCCTGAGAAACTACAACAAATGATGAGCCGTCCGGTGGAAGGCATGGCAGCGATTCAACGCGCGCTGGATAGCGTTTCGCACTATCTGGTGTTGAAAACGGCGATCAGCATCGTGACGGGCCTGGTCGCATGGGGAATGCTGGCCGCGCTGGATGTCCGCTTCGCCTTTGTCTGGGGGCTACTGGCCTTCGCGCTGAACTATATTCCTAATATTGGATCGGTGCTCGCTGCCCTGCCGCCCATTATTCAGGTGCTGGTATTTAACGGATTTTATGATGCGCTGCTGGTACTGGCGGGCTATCTACTGATTAATCTGGTGTTCGGCAATATTCTTGAGCCGCGTATCATGGGACGTGGTTTAGGACTTTCTACCTTAGTTGTATTTTTGTCGTTAATTTTCTGGGGCTGGCTATTAGGTCCGGTAGGAATGTTGCTCTCCGTTCCGTTAACCATTATTGTCAAAATCGCCCTGGAACAGACTACCGGCGGGCAGAGTATTGCCATTCTGCTTAGCGATTTAAACAAAAAATAGAACACACCATAAAAAAACGGCCTCCAAAGAGGCCGCCACATAGTTAATAAATTAAAGCGCTTTCAGAATCGCATCCACGCTGGCTTTAGCATCACCAAACAGCATCTGCGTATTCTCTTTAAAGAACAGCGGGTTCTGTACACCCGCATAACCGGTATTCATTGAACGCTTAAAGACCACGACATTCTGCGCTTTCCACACTTCGAGAACCGGCATACCGGCAATCGGGCTGCGTGGATCATCTTGCGCCGCCGGGTTCACCGTATCGTTCGCGCCTATCACCAGCACGGTGTCGGTATCGGCAAAGTCATCGTTGATTTCGTCCATTTCCAGCACGATGTCATAAGGCACTTTCGCCTCCGCCAGCAGCACGTTCATATGCCCCGGCAGGCGCCCCGCCACTGGATGAATGCCGAAACGTACGTTAATGCCGCGCGCGCGCAGTTTTTCGGTAATTTCCGCCACCGGATACTGCGCCTGCGCCACCGCCATCCCATAGCCCGGAGTAATGATGACGGAATGGGAATTTTTCAGCATCTCAGCGGTCTCCTCCGCCGTGATTTCGCGATGTTCGCCTGCTTCCTGATCGTCACCGGTTGAGGAGCCATCGGTACCGAAACCACCAGCAATAACGCTGATAAAAGAGCGGTTCATCGCTTTACACATAATGTAAGACAGAATCGCGCCTGATGAACCGACCAGAGCACCGGTCACAATCAGCAGATCGTTGCTTAACATAAAGCCCGCCGCCGCCGCCGCCCAACCGGAATAGGAGTTCAACATTGAAACAACGACCGGCATATCCGCCCCGCCGATAGAGGCGACCAGATGCCAACCAAACGCCAGCGCGATAATAGTCATCAGCAGTAACGCCAGAACCTGCAGACCCACGCTTTCGGTGCGGACAAAAACCAGCAGCAACAGGAAAGAGACAACCAGCGCCGCCAGGTTCATTTTGTGACGGTTAGGCAACATCAACGGCTTAGACGAAATTTTACCACGTAGCTTACCAAACGCCACGACCGATCCGGTGAAAGTCACTGCGCCAATAAAGATACCAAGGAAGACTTCGGTCAGATGAATATTGACCAGCACCGGCGCCAGACTGGCGTCATGGTACAGATAGCTGTTAAAGCCAACCAGTACCGCCGCCAGACCGACGAAACTGTGCAGAATCGCGACCAGCTCCGGCATCTCGGTCATCTCAACTTTCTTCGCCATGCGGATGCCAATCGCGCCGCCAATAATCATGGCGACCAGAATCCATGCCACATTGCCGGTATCCGGCCCAAATATGGTCGCCAGCAACGCGATCGCCATCCCGGCAATACCGAAATTATTCCCCTGTCGGGACGTTTCATGTTTTGAAAGCCCGGCGAGACTGAAAATAAACAGGATTGCGGCAACAATGTATGCAGCTGTAACTAATCCTCCAGACATGTGTTACCCCTTAGTTTTTCCGGAACATTTTCAGCATACGCTGAGTCACGGTGAAGCCACCGAAAATATTAATGCTGGCGATGAGTACCGCGATAAAGCTCAGGAAGCTGACCCAGCCGCCCTGGCCAATTTGCAATAATGCCCCGACAACAATAATCCCTGAAATTGCGTTAGTTACAGACATTAATGGCGTATGAAGCGCGTGAGACACATTCCACACCACGTAGTAACCGACCACACAGGCGAGCGCAAAGACGGTAAAGTGACCGAGAAACTCTTTTGGCGCGACATCGGCCAGCCAGCCGAAAAGAAGAATCGCCAGCGCCATGAGCGCATATTTTCGCCAGCGTGAAGTGGGCTTTTCCGGTTCTTTTGGCGCAGGGGAGACTTTAGGCGCAGCCTGGGGCTGTGCAGAAACCTGGATTGGCGGCGCCGGCCAGGTAATTTCACCCTCGCGAATTACGGTGACGCCACGGATAACGACATCATCAAAATTCACGTCAATACTGCCATCCTTCTCTTTGCACAGCAGTTTCAGCAGGTTGACCAGGTTGGTGCCATACAATTGAGAGGACTGCGTCGGCAATCGGCCCGGCAGATCGGTGTAGCCAATCACCTTCACGCCATTGTCTGTCGTTACGATCTGGTTGGCGACGGTATATTCGCAGTTACCGCCATTCTGTGCGGCCAGGTCGACAATCACGCTACCGGCCTTCATCGCATCTACCATTTCGCGAGTAATCAGCTTCGGCGCCGGTTTACCCGGAATCAACGCGGTGGTCACAATGATGTCGACCTCTTTAGCCTGGGCGGCAAAGAGGTCCATTTCAGCTTTGATAAACGCCTCGGACATCACTTTAGCGTAACCATCACCGCTACCGGCCTCCTCTTTAAAATCCAGTTCGAGGAACTCCGCTCCCATACTCTGGACTTGCTCTTTCACTTCAGGACGAGTGTCAAACGCGCGGACAATCGCTCCCAGGCTATTTGCTGCGCCGATAGCCGCCAGACCGGCTACGCCCGCGCCAATCACCATCACCTTTGCCGGCGGCACTTTCCCGGCAGCGGTGATTTGCCCGGTAAAGAAGCGCCCAAACTCATGCGCGGCCTCCACAATTGCGCGATAGCCAGCAATATTCGCCATTGAACTTAATGCGTCGAGCGACTGGGCGCGCGAAATACGCGGCACGGCGTCCATTGCCATCACCGTAACCTTACGTTCGGCGAGTTTCTCCATTAACGAGGCGTTTTGTGCAGGCCAGATAAAACTGATCAGCGTGGCGCCTGGATTAAGCAAAGCAATTTCATTCTCTTCAGGCGCATTAACCTTGAGGATTATTTCCGCCTGCCAGACCGCATTGCTGTCTACAATATCCGCGCCAGCCTGCGCAAACGCCTTATCGTCAAAACTTGCCAGTTGACCCGCTCCGCTTTCGACAGCGACGCTAAAACCCAGCTTCAGCAGCTGCTCTACCGTTTTCGGCGTCGCAGCGACTCGGGTTTCATTGGGTAACCGCTCTTTTGGTATGCCAATTCGCATAATATTCCCTTCCATCGGTATTTTTGATGATGGTTTGTCAGTAAGCGCGAGAAGCCTATGCCTGCCCGCGTTTGAGGTAAATGTTACCTCAGCAAGGTAAAACCGTTACAAACTCTCTATAACCTACTGAAAATAACGCCTGTGATCTAGCGCCTAAAAACAGAAATCTTTATCAAATTTGCAAAATATGAACGATTCAGCCGCTAAGCAGCCATAATGCCTCCAAAACCGCCTATAAAGGCTGATAATTCGCTCCATTCCGGCGGTACAACATCATTTAACGCCTGCCAGAAACAAGAAATTAACATCAAGTTAACTTATTAAATTCATGTGCTTCATCTGGTTAGCTCCATGGGTGGCGTTTTTTTCGACTTCTTAACAAAAGTTATCGTTCACGTGACGGCACATGACACGATGCGTGAAAAATCCCGCAGACATCCATAGGGTTTAAATGCAATAATCAGCCACGTTTCTAGTCAATAACAATACCAGTACCTGGTTTGCGCAAGGCGAAGGATTATTTTTATGAAGCTTAAGAACACTCTCCTGGCGTCGGCACTGCTTTCTGCGGCTGCTTTTTCTGTCCATGCAGCAACAGAACTGACGCCGGAGCAAGCGGCTGCACTAAAACCGTATGACCGCATCGTGATTACCGGTCGTTTTAATGCTATTGGTGATGCGGTTTCCGCCGTGTCCCGCCGCGCAGATAAAGAAGGCGCAGCCTCTTTCTATGTTGTCGACACCTCTGAATTTGGCAATAGCGGTAACTGGCGAGTTGTAGCCGATGTTTATAAAGCCGACGCGCCAAAAGCCGACGCGCCGAAAAATCGTGTCATTAATGGTATTGTGGAATTACCGAAAGATCAGGCGGTACAGCTGGAACCGTACGATACGGTCACCGTTCAGGGCTTCTACCGTAGCCAACCGGAAGTGAACGATGCCATTACGAAAGCGGCTAAGCAGAAAGACGCTTACGCTTTCTATATTGTGCGTCAGGTTGATGCGAACCAGGGCGGCAACCAACGCATCACCGCGTTTATCTATAAAAAAGACGCGAAAAAGCGCATCGTGCAGAGCCCCGACGCTATTCCGGCAGACTCTGACGCTGGCCGCGCGGCGTTGGCCCAGGGTGGCGAAGCTGCGAAGAAAGTCGAAATTCCAGGCGTAGCGACGTCAGCCTCGCCGAGCGCTGAGGTGGGCCGTTTCTTCGAAACGCAATCGACCAAAGGCGGACGTTACACTGTCACGCTTCCGGATGGCACGAAAGTTGAAGAATTGAACAAAGCCACCGCAGCGATGATGGTGCCTTTCGACAGTATTAAATTCACCGGCAACTACGGCAATATGACGGAAATCTCTTATCAGGTCGCCAAACGCGCGGCGAAGAAAGGGGCGAAGTATTATCATATTACGCGTCAGTGGCAGGAGCGCGGCAACAATATCACCATCAGCGCCGATCTGTATAAATAAGGTGCGCGTCGCCATCAGGCTTTCTTGCCAGATGGCGGCATAACTGCCTTAACCTGTCTACACTATTGTTCAACGCCAGGTCTGATAAACCATAAAAGTCGCGCCATCAGGCACTCACTCCCGGGGTTCCCATTCTGACAAATGTCGCGATGAATCTCACTTTTCGCTTTTTTAGCGATAAATCTTACCCAGGCCGTTGCATGAGGTCCCTTCTCTCCGTAAAATCCCGCGCCTTAGTGGCTTTCACCATTTTTATGCGTTTTGCCATAATAATTATTCTTCCACTTTCATTTTTATAGCTGGATACCGATGGAAAAAAAACTGGGACTGAGCGCACTGACCGCGCTGGTTTTAAGCTCAATGCTTGGCGCGGGCGTTTTCAGTCTGCCCCAGAATATGGCCGCCGTTGCCAGTCCGGCTGCGCTATTAATTGGCTGGGCTATCACCGGCGTGGGGATACTCTTACTGGCATTCGCCATGTTAATCCTTACGCGTATTCGCGCCGAGCTTGACGGCGGCATCTTTACTTACGCCCGCGAAGGCTTCGGCGAACTGATCGGCTTCTGTTCCGCCTGGGGCTATTGGCTGTGCGCGGTCATTGCCAACGTATCTTACCTGGTTATCGTCTTTTCAGCGCTGAGTTTCTTTACCGATACACCTGAGCTGCGTCTGTTTGGCGACGGTAATACCTGGCAGGCTATCGTGGGCGCCTCGGTCCTTCTCTGGATTGTCCATTTCCTCATCCTGCGCGGCGTACAAACGGCAGCCAGCATCAACCTTGTTGCGACCCTGGCAAAACTGTTACCGCTTGGGGCGTTTATTGTCCTGGCTATCATGATGTTCAAACTGGATACCTTCAGCCTGGACTTTACGGGCATTGAACTCGGTGTCCCCGTCTGGGAGCAGGTCAAAAACACCATGCTCATTACGCTATGGGTGTTTATTGGCGTTGAAGGTGCCGTTGTCGTCTCTGCCCGCGCGAAAAATAAACGGGATGTCGGCCGCGCCACGCTACTGGCGGTACTCGCAGCGTTGGGCATTTATCTCCTCGTCACATTACTTTCACTGGGCGTTCTTGCCCGTCCTGAGCTGGCAGAGATGCGCAACCCGTCCATGGCCGGCCTGATGGTGAAAATGATGGGGCCGTGGGGCGAAATTATTATTGCCGCGGGACTGATTGTGTCTGTCTGCGGAGCTTATCTAAGCTGGACCATCATGGCGGCGGAAGTACCGTTCCTGGCGGCGGCTTATCAATCTTTCCCGGGCATCTTCGCACGGCAAAACGCGCAAGGCGCGCCGTCTGCATCGTTATGGCTCACCAATATCTGCGTACAAATCTGTCTGGTACTCATATGGCTTACCGGTTCGGACTACAACACGCTGTTGACGATCGCGTCAGAGATGATTCTGGTCCCCTATTTTCTCGTCGGCGCATTTTTACTGAAGATTGCGGCGCGTCCCCTCCATCGGGCGGTAGGTATCGGTGCCTGCATTTATGGCTTATGGTTATTATACGCATCGGGCCCCATGCATCTGTTGCTGTCCGTCGTCCTGTATGCGCCTGGATTACTGGTTTTCCTGTATGCGCGCCGTACACACCCGCATAGCAACGTATTAAACCGTCAGGAAATGGTGCTGATTGGTTTGTTGCTGGTGGCCGCAGTTCCGGCTACATGGATGCTGGTGGGATAAAGGCTTACCCATCGTTTAATACCTGTAAAGATGACGATGGGTTTTTACCTGGACTAATGCCACTTAATCCAGAAAAAAATTAGCAGCCACGCGCTTAGCCCCCAGCAAACCACCGCACCGCCAAGCGCGACAGGCAGGCGCATCATGCCACTGAAATACCATAGCGACGCAAGATAAATAAAATAAGGAATGATCGACCACATACTAAAGACAATAGTGGTTCGCATCGCGTCAATACCACGCTCACTGGCCACGATGTAGTGCGCAATAAGCGCAAATGTTGGAAAAAGAGGAATTAACCCGGCGATATAATAATTTTTCGTTTTTGACAACAGACCAATCAATATGACAACCAGCGCCCCCAGGGCAGCTTTAATCACAAGTCCCATTACCTTTTCCTGACATCCCAATAACAACAGTGTGTAGCATAACGGAACCGCCCTTGTTTAGAAAAGATTTATGGAAGGTAACACAGAGGCGGTGTATGTTGGCGTTTTCTATTCGCCGTTAATAATATGAACCGCATTGTATTTGTTGAAGACGACGCCGAAGTGGGTTCGCTCATTGCCGCCTATCTGGCGAAACATGACATTGATGTCATTGTTGAACCGCGAGGAGACCGGGCGGAAGAGCTGATCCTCACCGCTCAGCCAGATCTGGTCCTACTGGATATTATGCTTCCCGGTAAAGATGGCATGACAATATGTCGCGATTTACGCCACCGTTGGCAAGGCCCGATTGTCCTGCTCACCTCGCTGGATAGTGATATGAACCATATCCTGGCGCTGGAAATGGGGGCGTGTGACTACATCCTCAAAACCACGCCCCCCGCCGTTTTACTGGCGAGATTACGCTTACACCTGCGACAAAATGAACAGGCGCAGCAGGCAAAAAGTTTACAAGAGAACGCACTTACGCCGCATAAAGCGTTACGTTTTGGCGCGTTGGCTATTGATCCCCTTAATCGTGCTGTCCAGCTGAACGGCGAGTTCATATCGCTCTCTACCGCTGATTTTGAATTGCTCTGGGAACTGGCCACCCACGCCGGACAAATTATGGATCGCGACGCGTTACTGAAAACGCTGCGCGGCGTCAATTATGATGGGCTGGACCGTAGCGTAGATGTCGCGATTTCCCGCTTGCGTAAGAAATTACAGGACAACGCTGCTGAGCCCTATCGTATTAAAACCATCCGCAATAAAGGTTATCTTTTTGCCCCTCATGCCTGGGACGAGACGATGGCGGGGTAATCAATCCATCCGATTTTACCTGCTTTTATCGAATCATCGTGGCGACACTCACTGCCGCCACTGTTCAGAAAACAGTCATTGCATACGTGAATACTATTTTTTATAGGCAGGAGTGGACCATCAACTGGCGTTTTTTTGCCCCTCTCGCTGAGCATACCGTCTTTTTTGCCAAAAAAGATTAAATAAAAAAACTCCAACCCCGCTCACAAAATCGATAACGAAATATCTGCCTGACGATATATTGACGCCTTTTTTCACAAAGTGTGAAATCAAACAAATCATATCCATGAATATATAATCACCAATATATTCACTTTAAATATATACATTTCTGATGGTAACTTTTGTATTAATTAACAACATATAAGAAAAGTTAGTATTTGCTGAAATAATATTATTCAGATTAGGATGCCTTTGATTCAACGAATCTGTAGAAGTTCAATCTTTTGCAAATAAGTTAAGTTTTTAAGGATAAAAAATGAAAAGAAAAGTATTGGCACTTGTCATCCCGGCTCTGCTGGCAGCGGGTGCGGCGCACGCCGCTGAAATTTATAATAAAGACGGCAACAAACTGGACCTTTACGGGAAAGTAGACGGCCTGCACTATTTCTCTGATGACTCTTCTAAAGATGGCGACCAGACTTATATGCGTTTCGGCTTTAAAGGCGAAACACAGATTAATGACCAACTGATCGGTTATGGCCAGTGGGAATATAACGTTCAGGCTAACACTACCGAAAGCGAAGGCGCTAATTCCTGGACTCGTCTGGCATTCGCCGGCCTGAAATTCGGCGACTACGGCTCATTCGACTATGGTCGTAACTACGGTGTTCTGTACGACGTAGAAGGCTGGACCGATATGCTGCCTGAGTTCGGTGGCGACTCCTATACTTACGCTGACAACTACATGACCGGTCGTGCTAACGGTGTGGCCACCTACCGTAACACTGATTTCTTCGGTCTGGTAGACGGTCTGAACTTCGCGTTGCAATATCAGGGTGCCAATGAAAACCAGGTTTCTCATGAGCAGGAAGGCACTAATAACGGTAGCGATCGTAACGTGAAGAACGCTAACGGTGACGGCTTCGGTATCTCCTCAACTTATGATCTGGGTATGGGCGTAAGTTTCGGCGCCGCATATACCACTTCCGATCGTACTAATGAGCAGGTTAATTACTCTACCGCTGGCGGTGATAAAGCGGATGCATGGACTGTTGGCGCTAAATATGATGCCAATAATATCTATCTGGCCACAATGTACTCAGAAACCCGTAATATGACGCCTTACGGCAATGACGATTGCGGCTCATGCGTAGCGAATAAAACTCAGAACTATGAAGTAACTGCACAGTACCAATTTGATTTCGGTCTGCGTCCTGAAGTTTCTTTCCTGATGTCTAAAGGTAAGGATCTGAATATGCCTGGCACAGCGGCAAGCCCTGCTGGCACCACAGACGATAAAGACCTGGTTAAATATGTTTCTGTTGGTACTACCTACTATTTCAACAAAAACTTCTCCACCTATGTTGATTATAAAATCAACCTGCTGGATGACGACGATCAGTTCTATAAAGATGCCGGTATCAGCACTGATGATATCGTCGCACTGGGTATGGTTTACCAGTTCTAATCTTTCATTCATTATTCTCAAACCCGCCCTCACGGCGGGTTTTTCTTTTTTTAGCATTACTGTTCTAAAAACAGAACGCTCCGTTCTCCGGGTACAGATTGAACAATTCTTGTTCACTCTCTATCGTTTGCTTACCGCCCGACAGAAGGAACACACCAATGACCCGTCTCATCCCGTCTCTGTTTTCCAGAACGGTTTTCCTTTTTCTGCTCACGGCCACAGGCGCAGCCACCGCTGCCCGCCCGGCAGCGGATATTATTTTACATAACGGAAATATCATCACCCTTAATGATGCCCAGCCGCAGGCCAGCGCCCTGGCAATTTCCGGCTCGCGGATTGTGGCGATTGGCGATGATGCGGCGACAGATGAATGGCACGGCAACCATACCCGTATCATCGATTTACAGGGTAAAACCGTGATACCCGGCCTGACTGATACCCACATCCACGCCATTCGCGGCGGACAAACCTGGACATTCGAAACTTACTGGTACGACAGCCCTTCGCTTAAAGACGCGTTGGATAAATTACGCGCCGACGCTAACCGTCGGCCCCACGATCAATGGGTCGCCGTGGTGGGATCGTGGATACCAGCGCAATTTGCAGAAAACCGGGCGCCGACGGTAGCCGAACTGAGCCACGCCCTTCCCGATCATCCGGCTTATATTCAGTATCTTTACGACTATGCGTTGGTGAATCAACGCGGCATAGACGTACTTGGCCTTAACGCCGCCCCACCTCCTGATTTAGCGGGAATCCGCGTAGAGCGCGACGCAAAAGGTAGCGCCACGGGGAAATTATTTGGTGACATCGCCGCGTTCAATCAGCTTTTTGCCAGCATAAGTAGTAACGCCGATCGCGAGGGCGGTCTGCGGCAATTTTTCGCTGATATGAACGCTCGCGGCGTGACCGGCATCATTGACCCCTCTGCCGGGCCTGCCGCCGCTTATGAGCCTTTATTTGCCATGCGAAACCAGGGGGATTTACCGCTGCGCGTAGGGTACCGTATTCCGGTACAGCCGGAAGCGAAAGGTCATGAAGCGCAGTGGTTCAGCGACCTCATGGCCTTTCGCCCGGCGCGTGCCGATGATGGGCAACTGGCTTTTCTTGGCCTGGGGGAAAGCCTGGTGGCCGGAATGAATGACGGCGTGCGGATGGCCCCAGGATTTTCTTCCTCAGAGCAGGACAAAACCGCGCTTCGCCAGGTCGCGACGTTTGCGGCAAAACGGGGAATACCGCTTGAGATCCACGCCTATACCAATGACAGCGCCGACGCAATATTGACGATTTTTGAGCAGGTAGCGCAGCAGTACGATCTGCGCCCTCTCCGCTGGTCTATTGCGCATCTGAATACCGGTTCGCCACAGACACTTGAACGAATGCGCAAGCTGGGCCTGGCATACACTGTGCAAATGGGTCCTTACTTTGAGGGGCTTGCCATTCGTGACGCCAACCCGCCCGGCACGACGGACAGTTCGCCGCCGGTTCGACTGGCGCTGGATAAAGGGCTTGTCGTGGCTGGCGGCACCGATTCGACACGTATTGGCATTGCCGGCATTTGGCACGCTATCGAATATCATATCACCGGTATAGCGTCAGGCGGTTCCGTACGAAAACCCGCCAGCGAGCGTCTCACACGTCTGGAAGCGCTAACGTTATATACACGTCATGCCGCCTGGCTCGCCTTTGCCGAACAAAACCGGGGGCAGCTTAGCGTCGGAAAACAGGCCGATCTGGCGGTACTCAATCAGCCATTTATGACGATGCCGGAAGACAGAATTGATACCATCCGCGCTGTTTTGACGCTTGTTGATGGACGCATTGTCCACGAAAGTCCGGAGCTTAAAGCCGGACAATGAGGTTGTCAGTTGACGCAAAGCCTGCTTTTATAACCCACCAGCGCCGCTGGTGGGTTACCTTTTCCGCCAACGCCGCGATAGAGTTAATATATTGATATCCGGTGGGTTTTGATGAAAAAGCTGTTTGTGCAGTTTTATCTTTTGCTGTTCGTCTGTTTTCTGGTCATGACATTATTGGTCGGGCTGGTGTACAAATTCACCGCCGAACGCGCGGGCAGACAATCGCTTGACGATCTGATGAAAAGCTCGCTCTATCTGATGCGCAGCGAACTGCGGGAAATTCCGCCGCGTGAATGGGGGAAAACGTTGAAAGAAATGGATCTGAACCTTTCTTTCGATTTACGCGTTGAAGCGCTCAATCACTATAAACTTGATACCGCCACCACACAGCGACTGCGCGAAGGCGATATTGTCGCGCTTGACAATCAATATACTTTTATTCAGCGTATCCCGCGCAGCCATTACGTCCTGGCGGTCGGCCCGGTTCCTTATCTCTATTTCCTGCATCAAATGCGGCTGCTGGATATCGCCTTAATGGCGCTCATTGCCTTTTCACTCGCCTTTCCTGTTTTTATCTGGATGCGCCCACACTGGCAAGAAATGCTCAGGCTAGAATCCGCCGCACAGCGCTTTGGTGAAGGCCATTTAAATGAGCGTCTGCATTTTGACAGTGGTTCCAGCTTCGAACGTCTGGGTGTGGCATTCAACCAGATGGCGGATAATATTAACGCTCTGATCGCCAGTAAAAAACAGCTGATTGACGGTATCGCCCACGAACTTCGTACGCCGCTGGTACGTTTACGCTACCGGCTTGAAATGAGCGAAAATCTGACACCCGCGGAATCACAGGCGCTCAACCGTGATATTGGCCAGCTGGAAGCACTGATTGAAGAGTTGCTTACCTATGCGCGCCTTGACAGACCACAAAATGAACTGATGCTGACTCACCCGGATTTCCCCGCCTGGTTAAGCACGCATGTGCAGGATGTGCAAAGTGTGAATCCGGAACGCACAGTCAATCTTCACGCCTGCGCATCAGGTGATTATGGCGCGCTGGATATGCGTTTGATGGCGCGAGTGCTGGATAACCTGCTGAATAATGCGTTGCGCTACAGTCGTACCACCGTTCAGGTCAGTCTGCTACTCGACGGCAGTCAGGCAGTGCTAATCGTCGAGGATGATGGTCCCGGCATTGAAGCAGAGGCGCGCGAACGCGTATTTGAACCTTTTGTCAGACTTGACCCCAGCAGGGATCGCGCGACAGGCGGCTGTGGGCTTGGGCTCGCCATCGTACACTCTATCGCGCTGGCAATGGGCGGTAGCATCGCCTGTGACGATAGCGAACTGGGCGGCGCAAAATTTAGCTTTCACTGGCCGGTCTGGCACGCGATCCCCGACATAACGCCTGCCTGACTTTTTTGCACGATGGTTAAGTGGCGGAAAGTATGCTATACATAAAGTATGTTGTAACTAAAATGAGCATTATAATGTCCCGCTACGATCTCGTTGAACGCCTGAACGGTACTTTTCGCCAGATAGAACAACACCTGGCGGCGCTGACAGATAATCTACAACAGCATTCACTGCTCATCGCCCGTGTTTTTTCACTACCTCAGATAACCAAAGAGGCGGAACATGCGCCGCTGGACACTATCGAGGTAACGCAACATCTGGGGAAAGAGGCCGAAGCGCTGACGTTGCGTCACTATCGCCATTTATTTATTCAACAGCAGTCCGAAAACCGCAGCAGTAAAGCTGCCGTTCGCCTGCCCGGCGTTATGTGTTATCAGGTGAATAATGCCACGCAGGCAGATCTGGAGAGCCAGGTGCAGCGCATTAACCAGTTGAAAACCGCCTTCGAGCAGTTGGTGACGGTAGAGTCCGGTCTCCCTTCGGCGGCGCGTTTTGAGTGGGTACACCGGCATCTACCCGGCTTAATTACACTGAACGCTTACCGCACACTGACGCTGATTAATAACCCAGCCACTATACGTTTCGGTTGGGCAAATAAACATATTATTAAGAATCTGAGCCGGGATGAAGTTCTGGCTCAGTTGAAAAAAAGCCTCGCGTCACCGCGTAGCGTACCGCCGTGGACGCGTGAGCAGTGGCAAAGCAAACTGGAACGGGAATATCAGGATATCGCCGCGTTACCGCAGCAGGCTAAACTCAAGATTAAGCGCCCGGTGAAAGTACAGCCTATCGCCCGCATCTGGTATAAAGGTCAGCAGAAACAGGTGCAACACGCCTGCCCCACGCCGATTATTGCGCTCATCAATACTGATAATGGCGCAGGCGTGCCGGATATTGGCGGGCTGGAAAATTATGACGCAGATAATATTCAGCACCGTTTTAAACCACAGGCACAGCCGCTGCGACTGATTATCCCACGGCTGCACCTGTATGTGGCGGATTAACGTCCCGGCGTCATACTGCCAACCATCTGCTCCGGACGTACCCAGGCGTCAAACTCGGCGTCAGTAAGATACCCTAATGCCAGGGCTGAGGCTTTCAGCGTCAACCCTTCTTTATGCGCTTTTTTCGCAATCTCTGCCGCTTTATCGTAACCGATATGCGTATTGAGTGCAGTAACCAGCATCAGCGACTCATTCAGTAACTGCGCAATACGCTCACGGTTTGGCTCGATCCCTGACGCACAGTGTTTATTGAAACTTTCCATGCCATCAGCCAACAGGCGCACCGTTTGCAGAAAATTATGAATGATCATCGGGCGATACACGTTGAGCTCAAAGTTGCCCGATGCCCCCCCCATATTGATCGCGACATCGTTCCCCATTACCTGGCAACACAGCATCGTTAGCGCTTCGCACTGGGTCGGGTTCACTTTGCCTGGCATAATAGAACTCCCCGGCTCATTCTCCGGGATAGCAATCTCACCAATGCCGCAGCGCGGGCCGGATGCCAGCCAGCGAACATCGTTGGCGATTTTCATGAGCGAGGCCGCCAGTCCTTTTAATGCGCCATGCGCCTGTACCAACGCGTCACAGGTCGCCAGCGCTTCGAATTTATTCGGGGCGGTAACAAACGGCGCCGCGGTAATCGTCGCCAGTTCCTGAGCGACGCGCCGGGCATATTCCGGGTGGGTATTAAGCCCTGTCCCCACTGCAGTTCCGCCGAGCGCCAGTTCCGCGACGTGCGGTAAACTGTGCTCAATGTGTCTGAGGTTATGTTCCAGCATGGCTACCCAACCGGAAATCTCCTGGCCTAAGGTGAGTGGCGTCGCGTCCTGCAGATGAGTACGGCCAATTTTGACAATATCGGCGAAGGCGTGGGATTTATCGCGCAGCGTCTCCGTTAGCGCAGATAATTGTGGGATGAGGTGTTCGCGTAATGCCAGTAGCGCCGCCACATGCATCGCGGTCGGAAAGACGTCATTCGAGCTTTGGCTTTTGTTGACGTCATCGTTGGGATGTACCTTGCGTTCCATACCCCGGACGCCGCCCAAAATTTCACTGGCGCGGTTCGCTAACACCTCATTCATATTCATGTTGCTTTGCGTACCGGACCCGGTCTGCCAAATCGCCAGCGGAAACTCATCAGCATGTTTTCCCGCCAGCACTTCATCCGCCGACTGGATAATCGCGCTGGCTTTTTCGGCTGCCAGCAACCCTAAGTCCTGGTTGACCTGCGCAGCGGCGCGCTTGGTCAACGCCAGAGCGTGAATGAGCGAAACGGGCATTTTCTCCGTGGAAATCCGAAAATGCTCCAGCGAACGTTGCGTCTGCGCCCCCCACAGTTTATCTGCCGGGACCTCAATCGCCCCCATCGAATCTTTCTCGCGGCGTACCGTTACCATTACCTTCTCCTTATGCAAGTTGATTAGGTCATGTGTCGACATTGCCCACGTGTTTGCGGTTTTATGAGTATTAACGATAACCCTATAATGGTATAGGCCGGATAAGACGCTATCCGGCGAAACCGCTTAATGTCACCGCCGCGAAAGGCGGCGACATTATTTAACGCAGCGTGCGCACTGTGATGTCTGAATCTGCTGGAAAAAATCGTTGCCTTTATCATCCACCAGAATGAAGGCCGGAAAATCCTCCACGTCAATTTTCCAGATAGCTTCCATACCCAACTCAGGATATTCCACACACTCCAGGCGCTTGATGCTGCCCTGCGCCAGAACGGCTGCCGGGCCGCCGATACTACCCAGATAGAAGCCGCCATGTTTCTTACAGGCATCGGTCACTTGCTGGCTGCGGTTGCCTTTCGCGAGCATAATCATACTGCCGCCCTGCGACTGGAGCTGATCCACATACGAGTCCATCCGCCCTGCGGTCGTAGGTCCAAGCGACCCGGAGGCATAACCTTCTGGCGTTTTTGCCGGCCCTGCATAATAGATGGGATGATCTTTAATGTACTGCGGCAAGCCTTCGCCTCTGTCCATCCGCTCTTTCAGTTTAGCGTGCGCAATGTCACGCCCCACAATGATCGTGCCGTTCAGCGACAGACGCGTCGATACAGGATATTGCGAAAGCTGTTGCAGAATCTCGCTCATGGGACGGTTAAGGTCGACACGTACCGCTTCGCCCTCTCCTGCCTGACGCAGCGCTTCCGGGATATATTGACCGGGATTACGCTCCAGCTTCTCAATCCAGATCCCTTCGCGGTTGATTTTGGCTTTGATGTTCCGATCCGCAGAACAGGAGACGCCCATGCCAACCGGACACGATGCCCCGTGGCGCGGCAGACGGATAACACGAATATCATGAGCGAAATATTTGCCGCCAAACTGCGCACCTAAACCAAGATTTTGCGCCTCAAGCAACAATTCGTTTTCCAGCTCAACATCCCGGAACGCTTGCCCGTGCTCGTTTCCTTCGGTTGGCAGCGCATCGTAGTATTTTGCCGAGGCGAGCTTCACCGTTTTCAGGTTGGCTTCTGCTGAGGTACCGCCAATCACAAACGCGATGTGATACGGCGGGCAGGCGGCAGTTCCCAGCGTACGCATCTTGTCGACGAGATAGTTTTTGAGTTTACCCGGCGTCAGTAGCGCTTTGGTTTCCTGATACAGGTAGGTTTTATTCGCCGATCCGCCGCCTTTGGCGATACAGAGGAATTTATATTCGTCGCCATCGACGCTGTAGAGGTCGATCTGCGCCGGCAGGTTGGTGCCGGTATTAACCTCTTTATACATATCCAGCGCCGCGTTTTGCGAATAGCGCAGATTGTCTTCGATATAGGTGTTATACACGCCGCGAGCCAGCGCGGCTTCATCTCCTCCTCCCGTCCACACCCGTTGGCCTTTTTTACCGACAATAATGGCTGTACCGGTGTCCTGGCAAGTAGGCAATACGCCCTTCGCCGCGATATCGGAATTTCGCAGGAATTGCAGCGCAACATATTTGTCGTTTTCACTGGCCTGCGGATCGTGCAGGATATCCGCCACCTGCTGCTGATGCGCCGGACGCAGCATAAAAGACGCATCGTGGAAGGCCTGACGCGCCAGCAACGTTAACGCTTCCGGCGCAACTTTCAGGATCTCTTGTCCTTCAAATTCGGCGATGGAAACATGTTCGCGGGTTAATAAATAGTATTCGGTATCATCCTTTTTAAGAGGAAAAGGATCCTGATAAAAGAAGGGTTTGTTTGACATTGTACTCTCACTTACCGCTCGGTATGGTTATTTTCTGGGCAGGTATTTCCATTGCCCGACTAAAAGCGAGTTACACTATCCTACACAATTTTTTAACAAAAACTGAGACAAGTACGACTTTTTACGCCCGGAGGTTACTTCAGCCGGGTTTCTTGGTTTAATACCCCTATTCATTTCCACATTGAAACAGGGCTTGATAATGCAAAAACTCATTAACTCAGTGCAAAACTATGCCTGGGGAAGTAAAACTGCGTTAACGGAACTTTATGGCATTGAAAATCCGCAGCAGCAGCCAATGGCCGAACTCTGGATGGGCGCTCACCCGAAGAGCAGCTCGCGCATTACCAGCGCCGACGGCGAAACCGTCTCTCTGCGCGATATCATCGAAAATAATAAAACCGCGCTACTGGGCGATGCTGTAGCCAGGCGTTTCGGCGAATTGCCGTTTCTGTTTAAAGTGCTATGCGCCGCGCAGCCGCTCTCTATTCAGGTCCATCCCAATAAGCGCAACTCTGAAGTCGGTTTTGCTAAAGAAAATGCGGCAGGTATACCCATGGATGCTGCCGAGCGGAACTATAAAGACCCCAATCATAAGCCGGAGCTGGTTTTTGCCCTGACTCCCTTTCTGGCGATGAATGCGTTTCGTGAATTTTCTGACATTGTTTCTTTACTGCAACCTATCGCGGGGGCGCATTCTGCCATCGCTCATTTTTTACAAGCGCCGGATGCCGAACGACTGAGCCAGCTTTTCGCCAGCCTGCTGAATATGCAAGGTGAGGAAAAATCCCGCGCGTTAGCCGTACTCAAAGCAGCGCTTAACAGCCAACAGGGCGAACCGTGGCAAACGATCCGCGTGATTTCAGAGTACTATCCTGACGACAGCGGGCTTTTCTCTCCTTTACTGCTGAATGTGGTCAAACTGAATCCCGGCGAGGCGATGTTTTTGTTTGCTGAAACACCGCATGCTTATCTGCAGGGCGTTGCGCTGGAGGTGATGGCGAATTCCGATAACGTCCTGCGCGCCGGTCTTACCCCCAAATATATCGATATCCCTGAACTGGTGGCAAACGTGAAGTTCGAACCTAAGCCAGCCCGCGAGTTGCTAACCACTCCTGTGAAAAGCGGCGCGGAGCTGGACTTCCCGATTCCGGTTGACGATTTTGCCTTCTCGCTGCACGACCTGTCACTTCAGGAGACAAGTATTGACCAGCACAGCGCGGCGATTCTGTTCTGCGTTGAGGGTGAGGCGGTATTACGTAAAGACGAACAACGCCTGATACTGAAGCCGGGAGAATCCGCCTTCATCGGCGCAGATGAATCTCCGGTTAACGCCAGCGGTACAGGCCGTTTAGCGCGAGTTTATAACAAGCTGTAGCAACGTACTGAATTTTTTAACAACTCTTGCTAAGCTTATAAAAGACGTGAAACTCCTCCAGGCGGTCTAATCCGCCTGGTTTCATTTTATGGACAATTGATATGAAAAAAACGCTGGTAGCTGCAGGTGTAGTGATTGCACTTGGCATCGTCTGGACAGGCGGCGCCTGGTATACGGGGAAGAAGCTGGAGAGCCATCTTGCAGAAATGGTGACTCAAGCCAATGAGCAACTCAAACGTACTGCGCCAGAGGCCGGAGTTGAATTAAGTTATCAAAACTATCAGCGCGGCGTCTTCAGTAGCCATCTGCAACTGGTTGTCAAACCGGTTGCCGGCGCAGATAATACCTGGTTAAAACCTGGGCAAAGCGTTGTGCTGGACGAGTCCGTCTCTCATGGCCCCTTCCCGCTCGCCCAGCTCAAAACGTTCAATCTTATTCCTTCTATGGCGTCGGTAAAAACCACACTGGTGAATAACGACGCAACAAAACCACTCTTTGATATTGCGAAAGGAGAGAGGCCTTTTGTTATCAATACCCGTATTGGCTACGGCGGTGATACCCGCTCTGATATCTCTCTCAATCCATTAAATTATGAGAATGCTGGTGAAAAAGTCGCCTTTAGCGGCGGAGATTTTCAACTTAATGCCGATAAAGACGGTAATGTGGTCTCACTATCAGGGGAAGCACAGAGTGGTCTGGTCGACGCCGTTAACGAATACAATCAGAAGGTACAACTTACCTTTAATAATTTAAAAACAGACGGCACCAGTAAACTGGCAAGCTTTGGCGAACGAGTCGGCGACCAAAAGTTAACCCTGGATAAGCTGTCCATCGCGATTGAAGGCAAGGAGATGGCGGTGCTGGAGGGGATGGAAATCGCCGGTAAGTCCGATCTCGTTAACGATGGAAAAACCATTAATAGCCAGTTGGATTACACGCTTGACAGCCTGAAAGTGCAGAATCAGGATTTGGGCAGCGGTAAATTAACGCTGAAAGTCGGGCAAATCGACGGCGAAGCCTGGCATCAGTTTAGTCAGCAATATAATGCACAAACGCAGGCACTGCTGAACCAGCCGGACGTGGCACAAAACCCTGAGCTTTATCAGCAAAAAGTCACCGAAGCGTTCTTTAGCGCGCTACCTGTGCTGCTAAAAGGCGACCCCGTGCTGACTCTGGCGCCGCTCAGCTGGAAAAACGCCAAAGGGGAAACCACGCTGAACCTGTCGCTGTTCCTGAAAGATCCGGCAACGACAACGGCACAACCGCAAACCCTGGCGCAAGAAGTTGACCAATCCGTAAAATCGCTGGATGCAAAACTGGCGATTCCGATGGACATGGCGGTCGAATTCATGACGCAGATCGCTAAACTGGAAGGCTATCAACAGGATGATGCGGAAAAACTGGCCAAACAACAGGTTCAGGGGCTGTCCGCAATGGGCCAGATGTTCCGGCTCACGACGCTGAAGGATAATACCATCGCCTCCAGTTTGCAGTACGCTAATGGCCAAGTCACGCTCAACGGGCAAAAAATGCCGCTGGAAGACTTTGTCGGTCTTTTTGGCATGCCTACGCTTTCCGTTCCGGACGTTCCGGCGCTGCCGCAACAGTAATCGTCTTGCCGGGTGTCGCACCTGCCGCACCCGGCTTTATTGCTCGCTATTTTGGCATCACCAGCCGGGCGGCTATCGTTTGACTTCGCAAATGGTGCTCGTCGTGAGCAATACGCTGTAACATGCGTTCAGCCAAAGTATAGCCAATTTCCCGCGCCGGCGTGCAGGCCCAGATAATCGGCAAGTCGTCGAGCGCCTGTTCTGCGACGTCAGCAAATGCCGCCAGCGACACCTGTTGTTCGAAATAGCGATCGACACCGCTCTCGCCGCTCTGTCGCCCTGCTCTCAATAACCCAAACCATGCCCCCATCGCAATGGTTTCGTTGTAGCAGACGACGGCGCTAATGGTCGGATTATAACGCAACAGCGCGGTAATACTTTCGGCGGCCCGTTTCTGACTGGAGACGCATTCCAGTACCCACTCGCTGTGAAACGGCAAACCATATTTTAGCAACGTCGCACAGTAGCCGCCTACGCGTTCCGCCCGGGTCAGGGAGGCGCTTTGCCCGCCCAGCCAGGCGATGCGCTGATGACCCTGACGAATAAGATATTCCGTCAGGAGTTGCGCCGCCTGCATATTATCGGGCCGAACGGTATCCGCATCATCAAGATAGCTGGCACGTGAGGCAAACACGAGCGGAATACCTTTTTTTTCGGCCTGCGTTCTCAGCGCTTCGCTGCAGCCAGCCGCACCGGCAATCACTACACCATCCACGCTCTGATTGAGCAACATCGTAAATCGTTGATTTAACTGTTCACCATCTTTCCCACCATGAAGAAGAAAGACCATGCGTCCCTGCGCTTCCAGCGCTTCTGTTAATCCTGCGGTTAATTCAGCATAAAACGGCGCCGATAAATCACGGACGATCAAACCGACAACACCACTTTGTCCGCCGCGCAACGCGGATGCCTGGCGGTTACGCACAAAGCCCAGTTGTTCAATTGCCGCGTTCACCCGCTCGCTGGTCGCCGCCGATATTCGGCCCTTCCCGCTCAGCACTAAGGAAACGGTGCTTACCGACACCCCGGCCGCCAGCGCAACATCATGGATAGTGATTTTTTTGGCAATAGCCATGTCAACAAAGCACTCCGGAATATACCAGATAAAACGTTTTATCTGATTACTACTTTTATACGCGTTATTATCAGTCAGTAATGTGATTAATGCCGCACTAAAATTGGGTAAAACGTTTTATCTTCTCGTCATCATAACCTCACCCCCGACTTTACTTACAAGGAATCGTTAGATGACGACGAACACCACGCCCAAAATAACGCTCTGGGAATTTTTCCAGCAATTAGGCAAAACGTTTATGTTGCCCGTCGCCCTGCTCTCATTTTGCGGCATTATGCTCGGTATCGGCAGCTCGCTCAGTAGTCACGACGTTATCACCTTGCTCCCGGCGCTGGGCAATCCGTTGCTACAGGCCATCTTCACCTGGATGAGTAAAGTGGGTTCTTTTGCCTTTAGCTTTCTGCCAGTGATGTTTTGTATTGCCATCCCGCTCGGTCTGGCCCGAGAAAATAAAGGCGTCGCCGCGTTTGCCGGATTCGTTGGCTACGCGGTAATGAACCTTGCGGTCAACTTCTGGCTCACGGCAAAAGGCATCCTGCCGACCACTGACGCAGTGGTGCTGAAAGCCAATAACGTACAAAACATTCTGGGCATCCCCTCAATCGATACCGGCATCCTCGGCGCCGTTATTGCAGGTATTATTGTCTGGATGCTGCACGAACGATTCCATAATATTCGTTTACCGGATGCGTTGGCCTTTTTCGGCGGCACGCGTTTTGTGCCTATCGTCTCTGCCGTCGTTATGGGCCTTATCGGGCTGGTTATCCCGCTTGTATGGCCGGTTTTTGCGCTGGGCATTAGTGGATTGGGCCATATCATCAACAGCGCCGGCAACTTTGGACCGATGATTTTCGGCACTGGCGAACGTCTGTTGTTGCCCTTTGGCTTGCATCACATTCTGGTGGCGCTGATTCGCTTTACCGAAGCGGGTGGTACGCAAGAGGTGTGCGGTCATACCGTCAGCGGCGCGTTGACCATTTTCCAGGCCCAACTCAGTTGCCCGACAACCCACGGCTTCTCTGAAAGCGCCACTCGCTTCTTATCGCAAGGCAAAATGCCGGCGTTTCTCGGCGGCTTGCCAGGTGCTGCACTGGCGATGTACCACTGCGCCCGTCCGGAAAACCGCCCTAAAATTAAAGGTCTATTGATTTCCGGTTTAATCGCCTGCGTCGTCGGCGGCACAACGGAACCTCTTGAATTCTTGTTCCTGTTCGTCGCGCCCGTGCTGTACGTTATTCATGCTCTGCTTACCGGACTGGGTTTTACCATTATGGCGATTCTCGGCGTCACTATCGGCAATACGGATGGCAATATTATCGACTTTGTGGTGTTTGGCATCCTGCATGGCCTGTCGACAAAATGGTATCTGGTACCGGTGGTGGCGGCGATTTGGTTTGCGGTTTACTACGTCATTTTCCGCTTCGCCATTACACGCTTTAACCTCAAAACACCGGGACGCGAAGTGGAAATCGCCGCCAGCATCGAAAAAGCCATTGCTGGCGCTCCTGGGAAATCCGGCTACAACGTCCCTGCCATCCTGGCGGCGTTAGGTGGTACAGAAAACATCGTGAGCCTGGACAACTGTATTACCCGTCTGCGTCTGTCGGTGAAAGATATGGCGCTTGTGGATGTCCAGGCGTTAAAGGACAATCGTGCAATAGGCGTAGTGCAGCTTAATCAGCATAATTTGCAGGTCGTTATTGGCCCGCAGGTTCAATCTGTAAAAGATGAAATGGTTGGTCTGATGAATACCGTTCAGGCATAAGGATGAGATATGTTCGATTTTTCACAGGAAGTTGACCGTCACGGTACATGGTGTACGCAGTGGGATTATGTCGCCGATCGTTTTGGCGAAGCCGATCTGCTCCCGTTTACTATTTCGGATATGGATTTTGCCACCGCACCGTGTATCCTGGAAGCGCTAAACCAACGACTTTCCCACGGCGTGCTGGGTTACAGCCGCTGGAAAAACGAAGCGTTTTTAGGCGCGATTTCCCGGTGGTTTGCAACACGTCATCAGACCACGCTTGATGCCCATGCCCTTGTATATGGCCCTTCCGTCATCTATATGGTATCGGAACTTATCCGCCAGTGGTCCGATGAAGGCGATGGCGTGGTAGTGCATACCCCTGCTTACGACGCTTTTTATAAAGCGATTGAAGGTAACCGTCGTCGCATCACCCCTGTACCTCTGGAGAAAGAAGGCAACGCATGGTATTGCGACATGGCAAAGCTGGACGCGGCGCTGGCACGTCCGGAAAGCAAAATCCTGCTGTTGTGCAGTCCACAAAATCCTACCGGTAAAGTGTGGACGCGTGACGAGCTTGAAACGATGTCCGGGCTGTGCGAGCGTCATGGTGTACGGGTTATTTCTGATGAAATTCATATGGATATGGTATGGGGAAGCCAGCCGCATATTCCCTGGAGCAATGTCGCGCGTGGCGATTGGGCACTGCTTTCCTCCGGCTCGAAAAGTTTCAATATTCCGGCATTAACCGGCGCATATGGCGTAATTGAAAATAGCGAAAGCCGGGAACGCTACCTGGCCGCATTAAAAGGCCGCGACGGCCTCTCCTCGCCTGCGGTGCTCTCCCTGACAGCGCATATTGCTGCGTATCAGCACGGCGCGTCGTGGCTGGATGCGTTACGCACGTACCTGGCAGACAATATGCGCTATATCGAGCAGACGCTGAATAACGCTTTTCCAACATTGAACTGGCAGGCGCCGCAATCGACCTATCTGGCCTGGATTGATCTCCGTCCGCTCGACATCGACGATCAAAAATTACAGGATACGCTGATTCACCGGGAGAAAGTTGCCATTATGCCCGGCGATACCTATGGCGCAGAGGGTCGGGGATTTGTGCGGCTGAATGCCGGATGTCCACGTACAAAACTTGAAAAAGGCCTCAACGGGTTAATTAACGCTATTCGTACTGTTCGCTGATATCCGCCACACCATAAAGAGGTTATGCCGTTTTATCATTCGACTGTGTCACATGAGAATGATAAAACGGCCAGATTGAGAGCAAAATACCTTTATAGAATACATTAAAGATCCCACAAACATAACGTTCCTGCCTGACGCATTTCTTACCCGGCCACGGATAACAGTATTTGAACGCAGGTATTTTATTTCCCTAAGGTAATATGTGGTTTTTATACGCGTCAGAATACCAGCCACATCTTTAACTCACATCACATGAGGCATCTGAAAAAGCACACCAGTGTATTGTGGAGATATAAATTCATATAAAACAAACAATTATACATTTTATCCAATTTAAGACAGCCATAACAAAAACCCTAAAATTTCCTGTATCATCCGCTCAAATAAAATTTTATTTTAAATTATCTCTTCTATCCTTATTACAGGATTTAACGAACTTTATTTTAAACCTAAAGATTCGCAACCCAGCGTTGCGTCTCATTCTTGCGTGCTGAAAATGAAAATATCTAAAATTAATATTCTACTTAATGTGAGAAGTAAGATTATTGTCTGGTGCCAGATCATACTCCAGACAATATTTCCGCTTTTTACGGTTTTCCCGGCTCATGCGGCCTCTACTCAGCCTGAAGAGACCGCGACAACAACGCCCTATTCCCAACAATTAAGCGCCCTCGCCAGCGGTGCCGCTAATGGTTCTGATGGCATAAAAAGCGCGGCAACAACTATGGCAACCGGCGCGGCGGCCTCTTCTGTGGAGCAGTGGCTGAATCAATTTGGCACAGCACGCGTCCAGCTTAATGTCGATGATAACGGCAATTGGGACGACAGCGCTCTGGATTTATTGGTGCCGATTTATGACAATAAAAAATCGGTCCTCTTTACACAATTGGGGCTTCGCGCGCCAGACGGTCGCACTACCGGCAACGTAGGCCTGGGCGTGCGTACATTTTATCTTGAGAACTGGATGTTTGGTGGTAACGTCTTTTTTGACGACGATTTTACCGGTAAAAACCGCCGCATTGGTTTTGGCGCGGAAGCCTGGACTAACAACCTGAAGTTATCGGCTAATACCTATATTGGCACTACCGACTGGCACAGCTCACGGGATTTCGATGACTACAACGAAAAACCGGCGGATGGTTTTGATATCCGCGCCGAGGGCTATCTTCCTGCTTATCCACAGTTAGGCGCAAAATTGATGTACGAACAATACTATGGCGATAAAGTCGCTCTGTTCGACACCGATCATTTGCAGAACAATCCTTCCGCCATCACGACGGGCATCAGTTATACTCCGATTCCGCTGGTACAACTGGCGCTAAACTATAAACGCGGCCAGGATTCAATGGACGACACGCAGTTGCAGGCGAACTTTCGCTATGATTTTGGTCATGACTGGCGTTACCAGATCGATCCGGACAATGTCCGGATTCAGCGTAGCCTGGCGGGCAGCCGCTACGATCTGGTGGAGCGTAATAACCAGATTATTTTGCAATACAAAAAGAAAGAACAGCAGAGTGTCAGCAACCTTAACCTGCAGGTAACGGTAGACAACAGTCCGTCAGACGGTCTGACACCGGACACCGCACAGGTCCAGGCCACAGATAAGGATGGCCAACCGGTTCGTAACGCCGCGATTACCTGGACCACCACCGGTACGGCAAAAATCGCCGCCCCGACCAGCGTGACAGACGACAACGGGATTGCCACGGTAAATTACACCGACACGGTCGCCGAGGTAGTGAACATCACCGCGAAAAGCGGTGCGGTGGTCGCCAGCCAGAATAGCCGTTTTAACACGGTGACCGTCAGCAATATCGCCCTGAAAATCACTCGGGATAACAGCATAGCGGACGGACAAGCGACTGACCAGGCCCAGGCCACTGTCACTGACGTTAATGGCCGGGCCATCGCCAATAGCCCGGTAAGCTGGAGCGTGGGTGCGCCAGGCACCCTGAAAAATGCCGGCGCCACCACGGATGCCAATGGACAGGCGACAGCAGAGTTCACCTCTACAATGGCCGGCGCGGTGTCAGTCACCGTGACTGCGGGAGATAAAAGTGCCTCCGGCCAGGGACATTTTGCCGCGAATGCCGCCACCGCCATGATCGATACGATGAATGTGACTCGCAATAACAGCCCGGCGAACGGTACATCGGCAAACCAGGTCACTATCACGGTGAAAGACAGTAACGGCGCGCCGGTAGGCAATGCGAACGTCTCCCTCAGCGCCGACAAGGATACCGTTGTCTTCGGCGCGGCGACGGCCAGGGCAAAAGCCACGGCGGAAAAATCATTTCATACTGACGCCCAGGGGGCGCTCACCGTCGGTTTCACCGATACAGTAGCAGAGACGGTAGTTCTGACTGCCTCGCTGGATAACGGCAATACAAAAACAGCGGCGGCAAATTTTGTTGCCGATAATAAAAGTGCGGTGTTGCAGGATTTAAAAGTTACATCCGATGGCGCACCAGCAAACGGTTCAAACGCCAATGTGGCCGAAGTTTATGTAAAAGACGCACAAGGTAACCCTATAGCCAATATGGAAGTAAGCTGGAGCGCCGACAAGTCGACAGTTAAATTTGCCTCCGCGTCAAAAACAGATGCCACCGGTAAAGCAACCGTCAACTTTACCGATACCGTTGCAGAAAACCCGGTCATTACCGCCAGTTTATCTGATGGCAGCACGCTAAGCGCGCAAAGCAAATTTATCGTTGACTCAGCCAGCGAAATTATCAGCACCCTAACCGCCACAAGTGATGCTATCGCTGATGGTACGGCGACTAACCAGGCAACGGTAACCGTCGTGGACAGCAACAAAAATCCCGTACCAAACGCTGATATTACCTGGAGCATTGATGGTTCAGCAAAACTCCAGGCCGTTTCCGGAAAAACGGATACGAAGGGTACACTGACGGTGAAATTTACCGATACAAAAGCCGAGACCGTGACGATAAAAGCGCAGCTGGAGAATGGAAATAACCAGACTCAGCGCTCTTCGTTCACGGCGGATAAAACAGCCGGCATCCCGACGGTTATAATGACGACGAATAATAGCCCGGCAAATGGGACAACGCCCAATGTGGCGCAGGTTACGGTTAAAGATGAGAATGGTAATAGTGTACCAGGCGCCACTGTCACCTGGAGTGTCAATGGCTCTGCAAAAATAGCCTCAGCCAGCAGTAGCAAAACGGACGCGAATGGACTGGCAACGGTGAATATCATCGATAAAACAGCGGAAACCGTTCAGGTTATCGCTACGCTGGAAAATGGTAAATCAGGTGCCGCGGATAGTGTTTTTGCCGTTTCTGCCACCATTGCCCTGACAATCAAATCCGATAATGCCGCCGCATCGGGAAAGGATGAAAATAGCGTAGTCGCCCAGGTCACTGACGCGAACGGAACGCCTCTGGCAAACCAGACGGTGACATGGGAAGTTTCGGGAGGAGCCAAACTAAAATCCTCCAGCAACATGACGAACAGCGAGGGGATGGCGACAGCAGCCTTGACGGATACCACGGCGGAAACCGTGACTGTCTCGGGTTCTACGGGCAACAGTACTGACAGTATCACGGTGACTTTCAGGCATACGATTAACCTTAACCTGGCGGTGACCGTCGATAACCATACCTCCGGCGGCTGGCAAAACCCGAATTATGATACCGCAACGCTCACGGTGACGAATGAGAGAGGCGAGCCGGTACCTGATGCCAGCGTGACCTGGAATATCCCGTCTAAAGGGATAATCATTGATGGCGTTACGCAAAAGACGACGCAAAAAGACGGAAGCGCGACGCTGGGTCTGGGATTCAATGACTATGGCGAAGCGACAGTCAGCGCGACGGTCAATAATATGAGCTCCAACAGCGTTACTCTTCACGCGCCCTATGTCGCAGTGACCACTCAGCCAAGCCTTGACTTACCCTTCAGTAGCGAAGTTGTCGCCACCGAAGCACCTGACGGTTTTTCAGTGCCCGTTAAACCGTGGATGGATATGTATACCTCAGATTCGGTTCAGTGTTCGATGGTCTATACCATGGGAACCGCATCAGAAACGGACTGGACGAGCCCGGTACAAAAAGTCAATTATGGTGAAAACACCACTGTGGTCATCCCGCAAGAGGCGTTGAAATCGCTTGGGGAAATCCACGGAAGCTTTGGAGCAAGATATTACATTGAATGTATGGTGATTGCGGCCAATGGACAGCAATCCTCACATTCTTCAAGCTGGGAATTAACGGTGTATCCTAAGATGCGATGACTAAGGCAAGCCACATGCATTGACAGGGAGAGTGTTAGAGAATAATACCATCTTTCTAACACTCCCTCCGCGATATGGCGGTGAATATCGCCACTATGTCTATTTTTACAATGCAATAGCTCAGTTTTCGCAAAATTTTTAGAGGATTACGGATCTGTAGTATAATGGTGCGCACTTTATTCAAAATTGAGTGCGACCATGATTGATATTACTCTGCCTTTAACTGACATCCACCGCCACCTTGATGGCAACATTCGCGCCCAAACTATTCTGGATCTTGGCCGCCAGTTCAATATTGCCCTACCCGCACAAACGCTGGAAACGCTAATCCCACATGTTCAGGTCACCTCAACCGAACCTGATTTAGTGAGTTTTCTGTCTAAGCTCGATTGGGGCGTAAAAGTCCTGGCCTCGCTTGACGCCTGCCGTCGCGTGGCTTTTGAGAATATTGAAGATGCGGCGCGTAACGGCCTGCATTACGTCGAGTTGCGCTTTTCGCCAGGCTATATGGCCATGGCGCACCAGCTACCGATCGCAGGCGTAGTTGAAGCCGTTATCGACGGCGTACGGGACGGCTGTAACGCGTTTGGCGTCGAGGCACGGCTTATCGGCATTATGAGCCGCACCTTTGGCGAGGCGGCCTGCTTACAGGAACTTGACGCATTGCTGGCACACCGTGAAAAAATTACCGCGCTGGATTTAGCTGGCGATGAGCTGGGCTTTCCCGGTAGCCTGTTCCTGTCACACTTTAACCGGGCACGCGATGCTGGCTGGCATATTACTGTCCACGCCGGCGAAGCCGCAGGGCCGGAAAGTATCTGGCAGGCGATTCGCGAGCTGGGAGCTGAACGTATCGGACATGGCGTAAAAGCGGTTGAAGATCGTGCGTTAATGGATTTCCTTGCGCAACAACGCATCGGTATTGAGTCCTGTCTGACCTCGAATATTCAGACCAGCACCGTCGCATCGCTGGCCGATCATCCGCTCAAAACCTTCCTTGAGCATGGCGTTCTCGCCAGCCTGAATACGGACGATCCAGCCGTTCAGGGCGTAGATATCATTCATGAATATCACGTTGCCGCGCCAGCAGCAGGGTTAAGCCGCGAACAGATCCGCCAGGCACAAATTAACGGTCTGGAGATAGCTTTCCTGAGCGATGCAGAAAAACGTGCCCTGCGCGAGAAAGTAGCCGCGATGTAAGATTACCTCCTCGAAATTAATGCTATCTCTCCGCCTGCGATTAAACGCTATCCCAGGCGGAAAAATAGTGTAAATCAGGCCAGACACAGCGTCGCACGATGTTTTGCCGACTCAATGCCCAGTTCAATCAACTCCATGATTTGGATCGCCTGACTTGCTGGCACAGGATTTTCACCCTTGCCATTCAACGCATCACGGATAGCGGCATAATACGCCGGATAATTTCCCGGCAGCGTAAGCCAGGGCTCTTCTTTGCGTGTCTCCCCCTCAACCAGCGTCAATATACCGTCACGCATGTCATATCCCCAGTCTTCCTGCGGCAAGCGCTCGCCATTTTTTAACCGTTCTTCCTGCGGATCAAGACCATACTTTACATAGCTGCCGCGCGAACCGTGAACGATGTATCGCGCCGACTCTGCCGCGGCAAGCATCGTTCCGTGTAAAATTACGCGTCGCTGGGGATAAGATAGAATCGCGTGGAAATAATCTGTGGATTGCGCACCCGGGCGTAGTTGCGCTAAATCCACCGTCATGCTGACCGGCAGGCCAAAAAGGTGAACAGCCTGATCCAATAAATGCGGCGCCAGATCGTACCAGATACCGCTTCCCGGTCCACCTTGTTCACGCCAGCGGTCACGCACCTGAGGCCGAAAACGATCGAAATGAGATTCGAACGACGACACCTCACCGAGCACGCCGTCTGCCAACAACGCTTTAAGCGTCAAAAAATCGCTGTCCCAGCGACGATTGTGGAAAACAGAAAGCACCCGGCCAGTACTTCGTGCAAGCGCCTCTAATTCTCGCGCCTGTGACAGTGTCACGGTAAAAGGTTTATCTACTACCACATGTTTACCCGCTTCCAGGGCGGCTTTAGCCAACGGGAAATGGGTATCGTTGGGCGTCGGGATTACAATCAGGTCAATGTGCGGATCGTCAAATAAATGGCGGGGTTCGGCGACCACGGTCACAGCCGGCCAGTCTGCTTTTACTTTTGTTTCATCGCTGCTGGATACTGCTGCGAGCTCTAACCCTGGCGTACCCATAATTAAGGGCGCATGAAAGGTTTTACTGGCATAACCGTAACCTATTAAACCAACGCGGATTCTGTCACTCATTTCACTGCCTCCGGTTTAAGATATCGCTATTCCACACCATCGCACGATTAGCCGCAATAGCCTCCTGGCCGACCATGCTGCACCAGACGGCTTACATGTGGCATAACAGAGTCTGAAATCGTTCCCATCCCCTTGCCGATAGTTCGTTAGGCAAGTAATATTTACTGCCTGTGTTTATGGATAAATCAAAGCAAATGTCATCAATAATGAATCGTCTTATTGAATTAACAGGCTGGATAGTTCTCGTTATCTCGGTCATTCTTTTAGGTATTGCTAACCATATTGACAATTACCATCCACCGGAGCCCGTAGCTTCTGTTCAGAAGAAGTAGACGTCAAATAACGTAAAGGCGTTTTCACACAGTCTTTGCCAAACCTGTCGGGAAAAGTCAAAAATCGTCCAAAAAAACGTAATATGCTCTATCATGGTCTGACGTTTATTGCCTGTTGTAGTAAAGCGCGTTAACCTTTCGCCCCAGGCGCCATGTGGCGCCTGATTCTTTACCGATAAGAATATTCCTGTTTTACCTGCACCCCTGACCACTATCTGGTGCAATTTTGTTTATTTTTTATCAGTGACTACTCCGTTGGCATTATATTTAATATGGATCAACTTTTATGACTGTTCAGGATTATCTATTAAAATTCCGCAAAATTAGTTCACTCGAAAGTCTGGAAAAACTGTTCGACCACCTCAATTACACCCTTACAGATGATATGGATATCGTTAATATGTATCGTGCTGCGGATCATCGCCGTGCCGAACTGGTTTCCGGGGGACGCTTGTTCGATGTAGGTCAGGTGCCGCAGTCTGTCTGGCGTTATGTGCAATAAAGAAAGTAGCGTTTAATGCTAAAAACCTTATAATATTTGCCCCAAAATGAGCGGCATGGCCGTTAACGCGTGTAACTCCGGAGAAGATATGACCACAACACCGCCACAACGAATTGGAGGCTGGCTTCTTGGCCCGTTAGCCTGGCTGTTAGTCGCGTTGTTGAGCGCCTCGCTGGCGTTATTGCTCTACGTTATGGCGCTTGCCACGCCGCAAACGTTAAAAACGCTGAGCGGACAGGAAACCACTAATTTACTGCTATGGGGCATCTCATTTATTACTGCTATCGCCATGTGGTACTATACCCTGTGGTTAACGATCGCATTCTTCAAGCGCAGACGCTGCGTGCCGAAGCATTATATTATCTGGCTACTGGTGTCAGTTCTACTGGCGGTTAAAGCATTTGCCTTCTCGCCCGTATCAGACGCCTTTGCCGTTCGCCAGTTACTTTTTCCGCTGTTGGCAACGGCACTGATAGTGCCTTATCTCAAACGTTCAGTGCGTGTCAAAACAACGTTTGTTAATCCGTAATAACCCTACAGTTAACCTGTTGTCGCCTGTTGCAGTTTGACAGATAATAGGCGGCTTTTTTATTTCAGGCCGAATAATGACTGATTACTTGCTGCTCTTTGTCGGAACTGTACTGGTCAATAACTTTGTACTGGTCAAGTTTCTGGGCCTTTGTCCCTTTATGGGCGTATCCAAAAAACTGGAAACCGCCATGGGGATGGGCCTTGCGACGACCTTTGTCATGACGCTGGCGTCGATATGTGCCTGGCTTATCGACACCTGGATACTTATTCCGCTTGACCTGATTTATCTGCGGACCCTGGCCTTTATCCTCGTCATTGCCGTGGTCGTACAATTCACCGAAATGGTGGTGCGAAAGACCAGCCCCGCGTTATACCGTCTGTTAGGGATCTTCTTACCGCTGATCACCACTAACTGTGCGGTTCTGGGGGTGGCATTATTAAATATTAATCTCGGTCATCACTTTCTTCAGTCAGCGCTGTACGGTTTTTCCGCCGCCGTCGGCTTCTCACTGGTAATGGTTCTGTTTGCCGCTATCCGCGAGCGTCTCGCCGTGGCGGATGTCCCTGCGCCTTTTCGTGGTAACGCGATAGCATTGATCACCGCAGGGTTAATGTCGTTAGCCTTTATGGGCTTTAGTGGTTTGGTGAAGTTGTAATGAATACTATCTGGATTGCCGTTGGCGCTCTGGCCTTGTTAGGTCTGGTGTTCGGCGCCATTCTGGGTTATGCCTCCCGCCGATTCGCGGTTGAAGATGATCCGGTTGTTGAAAAAATTGATGCCATCCTGCCACAGAGCCAGTGCGGACAGTGCGGCTATCCAGGCTGCCGTCCGTACGCCGAAGCGGTAGGTCTGCAGGGCGAGAAAATCAATCGCTGCGCGCCCGGCGGCGACGCCGTTATGCTGAAAATTGCGGAGCTGCTAAATGTAGAGCCGCAGCCATGCGATGGTGAAGAACAGCAGGCCGCACCGGTACGTATGCTGGCGGTTATTGATGAAAATAACTGTATTGGTTGCACAAAATGCATTCAGGCCTGCCCGGTTGACGCCATCGTTGGTGCAACGCGCGCCATGCACACGGTCATGAGCGATCTCTGTACCGGCTGTAATCTGTGCGTTGATCCGTGTCCGACGCACTGTATCGAATTACGTCCGGTCAATGAGACGCCCGACAGTTGGAAGTGGGATTTGAACACCATTCCCGTTCGCATCATTCCCGTGGAACACCATGCTTAACTTATTCTCCGCGTTTAGAAAAGATAAAATCTGGGATTTTGACGGCGGTATTCATCCGCCCGAAATGAAAAGCCAGTCAAACGGTACACCACTGCGTCAGGTGCCTTTAGCGCCGCGCTTCGTTATCCCCTTAAAGCAGCACATTGGCGCTGAGGGTGAGTTGTGCGTTAGCGTCGGTGATCGTGTGCTGCGCGGCCAGCCGCTCACCCGTGGACGCGGGAGAATGCTGCCAGTACACGCGCCCACCTCCGGCACAGTTATCGCTATTGCGCCCCACTCAACAGCGCATCCTTCGGCGCTGGCGGAGTTGAGCGTCATCATTGATGCCGACGGCGAAGACCGCTGGATTGAACGCGAGGGCTGGTCTGATTACCGCGCCCACAGCCGTGAAGCGCTCATTGAACGCATTCATCAGTATGGCGTCGCCGGGCTTGGCGGTGCGGGGTTTCCCACTGGCGTTAAATTGCAGGGCGGCGGTGATAAGATCACTACACTTATTATCAATGCCGCCGAGTGCGAGCCTTACATCACAGCGGACGATCGTCTGATGCAGGACTGTGCCGCGCAGATTGTGGAAGGTATTCGCATCCTGGCGCATATTCTGCAACCGCGTGAGGTCTTAATCGGCATTGAAGATAACAAACCGCAGGCTATTTCCATGCTGCGCGCCGTACTGTCTGATGCCCACGATATATCGTTACGTGTTATCCCAACCAAATACCCTTCCGGTGGCGCAAAACAGCTTACCCAGATACTGACGGGAAAACAGGTACCCCATGGCGGGCGTTCTTCTGATATTGGCGTACTGATGCAAAACGTCGGTACGGCTTATGCTGTTAAACGCGCCGTGGTTGACGGCGAACCCATAACAGAACGCGTCGTCACCTTAACGGGTGAAGCGGTAAGCCGTCCGGGTAACGTCTGGGCGCGGCTCGGCACTCCCGTTCGTCATTTACTTAACGATGCCGGGTTCTGCCCTTCCGCCGACCAGATGGTCATCATGGGCGGCCCGTTGATGGGATTCACCCTTCCCTGGCTTGATGTACCGGTCGTAAAAATCACCAACTGCCTGCTGGCACCATCCGTGACTGAAATGGGAGCGCCGCAGGAAGAGAAAAGCTGTATTCGTTGCAGCGCCTGCGCTGACGCCTGCCCTGCCGACCTTTTACCGCAGCAACTTTACTGGTTCAGCAAAGGACAGCAGCATGACAAGGCTACTGCTCACCATATTGCCGACTGTATAGAATGCGGTGCCTGCGCCTGGGTTTGCCCCAGTAATATTCCTCTCGTCCAGTATTTTCGTCAGGAAAAAGCGGAGATTAATGCAATAAGGCAAGAAGAAAAGCGTGCTGCCGAGGCGAAAGCACGCTTTGAGGCTCGTCAGGCAAGACTTGAGCGCGAAAAAGCCGCCCGCCTTGCACGACATAAGAGTGCCGCCGTACAGCCTGCGGCAAAAGATCAGGATGCCATTGCCGCAGCGCTGGCGCGGGTAAAAGAAAAACAGGCGCAGGCAATGCAGCCTGTTATCATTCAGGCTGGCGGGACACCGGATAATAGCGCCGCTATTGCAGCGCGTGAAGCGCGTAAGGCGCAAGCGCGCGCTAAACACGCCGGTCATCCGACGACTGACCATACAACCACCGGCGACGACCCGCGCAAAGCTGCGGTGGAGGCAGCCATCGCCCGCGCCAAAGCCCGTAAGCAGGAACAGCAGGCCGTAAGCGCGCCCGCCGAAACGGTCGACCCGCGTAAAGCCGCGGTGGAGGCAGCCATCGCCCGCGCCAAAGCCCGTAAGCAGGAACAGCAGGCCATAAGCGCGCCCACCGAAACGGTCGACCCGCGTAAAGCCGCGGTGGAGGCAGCCATCGCCCGCGCCAAAGCCCGTAAGCAGGAACAGCAGGCCATAAGCGCGCCCACCGAAACGGTCGACCCGCGTAAAGCTGCGGTGGAGGCAGCCATCGCCCGCGCCAAAGCCCGTAAGCAGGAACAGCAGGCCGTAAGCGCGCCCACCGAAACGGTCGACCCGCGTAAAGCCGCGGTGGAGGCAGCCATCGCCCGCGCCAAAGCCCGTAAGCAGGAGCAGCAGGCCGTAAGCGCGCCCGCCGAACCGGTCGACCCGCGTAAAGCCGCGGTTGCTGCGGCGATCGCCCGCGTTCAGGCAAAAAAAGCAGCACAGCAGCCGGTTGTTAACGAGGACTAAATGGTATTCAGAATCGCAAGCTCGCCTTATACCCATAACCAGCGCCAGACATCACGAATTATGTTGCTGGTGTTAATCGCCGCTCTACCGGGGATTGCCGCGCAGACGTGGTTTTTTGGTTGGGGAACGCTTTTCCAGATCGTTCTGGCTGCCGTCACGGCGCTCGTCGCTGAAGCCATTGTCCTGAGGCTGCGCAAACAATCGGTCGCCACTCATCTGAAGGATTATTCTGCGTTACTAACAGGACTTTTGCTGGCGGTCAGTATTCCCCCGCTCGCCCCCTGGTGGATGGTAGTATTAGGGACGGGATTTGCCATTATTATCGCCAAACAATTGTATGGCGGGCTGGGACAAAATCCCTTCAATCCAGCGATGATCGGTTACGTAGTATTATTAATTTCCTTTCCGGTACAAATGACAAGCTGGCTACCGCCATATGAAATAGCGGCAACGCCTCCCGGTATGCTGGATGCGCTATGGATGATTTTTACTGGCCATACCGCCAGCGGTGGCGATATGGCGATGCTACGTATAGGAATTGACGGTATCAGCCAGGCAACGCCGCTGGATACGTTTAAAACCTCTTTGCGCGCCGGGCATTCCGTTGAGCAAATCATGCAGTACCCGATATACAGCAGCGTGCTGGCTGGCGTAGGCTGGTTGTGGGTTAATATTGCCTGGCTTATTGGCGGTATATTTCTGCTGTGGAAAAAAGCGATTCGCTGGCATATCCCGGCCAGTTTCCTGTTCACGCTGGCGTTATGCGCCGCGTTAGGCTGGCTTTTTTCACCCGATACGCTGGCATCGCCGCAGCTTCATCTGCTGTCAGGCGCTACCATGCTGGGCGCGTTTTTTATTTTAACAGACCCGGTAACCGCCTCCACGACCAACCGGGGACGTTTAATTTTCGGTGCGCTGGCTGGGGTATTAGTGTGGCTGATTCGAAGCTTTGGCGGTTATCCGGACGGCGTTGCTTTTGCCGTCCTGTTAGCGAATATCACGGTTCCTCTGATCGACTACTACACGCGTCCCCGCGTCTATGGACATCGTAAAGGATAAACCATGCTAAAAACGATTCGTAAACACGGAATTACGCTGGCGCTTTTTGCCGCAGGCTCTACGGGACTAACCGCGGTGATCAATCAGATGACCAAATCAACCATTCACGAACAGGCGCTACAACAACAACATGCGCTGTTCGATCAGGTATTGCCGCCTGAGCATTACAATAATAACCTGCAAGAGAGCTGCTACCTGGTCGATGCGCCTGCTCTGGGAAAGGGCACGCACCGTGTTTTTATCGCTCGCAAAGATGATAAACCCGTAGCCGCCATCATTGAAGCCACCGCGCCAGACGGCTATTCCGGCGCTATTCAGCTCATCGTTGCCACAGATTTCAACGGCACTATCATGGGTACGCGCGTTACGGAACATCATGAGACGCCAGGATTGGGTGATAAAATTGAGCGCCGCCTGTCTGACTGGATTACCCACTTTAGCGGGAAGACGATCAGCGGTGAAAATGATACACACTGGGCGGTGAAAAAAGATGGCGGTGATTTTGACCAATTTACCGGCGCCACCATTACGCCGCGCGCAGTAGTGAATGCAGTTAAGCGCGCAGGACTGTATGCCGAATCTTTGCCCGCGCAACTTCCTTACTTAACCGCCTGTGGAGAATAACCATGAGCGAAATAAAAAATATTGTTGTTCAGGGGTTGTGGAAAAATAACTCCGCTCTGGTGCAATTGCTTGGCCTGTGTCCTTTGCTGGCGGTTACCTCTACGGCAACCAATGCCCTGGGGCTGGGTCTTGCCACGACACTGGTATTAACACTAACAAACCTGACGGTTTCCACCCTGCGCCGCTGGACACCCGCGGAAATCCGTATCCCGATTTACGTGATGATCATTGCCTCGGTGGTAAGCGCAGTACAGATGCTGATCAATGCATACGCCTTCGGTTTGTACCAGTCTTTAGGCATTTTTATTCCGCTGATCGTCACCAACTGCATTGTTGTCGGGCGCGCCGAGGCGTTTGCTGCCAGGAAAGGCCCGTGGCTTTCCGCGCTGGACGGTTTTTCCATCGGCATGGGCGCGACAGGCGCCATGTTTGTACTGGGGTCGCTGCGCGAGATCCTGGGGAATGGAACGCTTTTCGATGGCGCTGACAGTCTGCTGGGGGGCTGGGCGAAAGCATTACGGGTTGAGATATTTCACACCGACTCGCCTTTTCTACTGGCAATGCTGCCGCCCGGCGCGTTTATCGGCCTGGGCCTTATGCTGGCAGTAAAATATCTTATTGATGAAAAAATGAAAAAACGCCGTGCCGAAACCGCACCCTCCGCCGTTCCGGCAGGTGAAACAGGGAAAGTCTGATGAACAAAGCAAAAAGGCTGGAAATTCTGACACGCCTGCGCGACAACAATCCGCATCCCACGACGGAACTTAATTTTACCTCGCCGTTTGAGCTGCTGATTGCCGTGCTGCTTTCCGCACAGGCGACTGATGTCAGCGTGAACAAAGCCACCGCTAAACTTTACCCGGTCGCCAACACGCCAGCGGCAATGCTGGAACTGGGCGTTGAGGGCGTGAAATCCTATATCAAAACCATCGGCTTATTTAACAGTAAAGCGGAAAATGTGATTAAGACCTGCCGTATTTTACTGGAAAAGCATAACGGCGAAGTACCCGAGGATCGAGAGGCGCTGGAAGCGCTTCCCGGAGTGGGGCGTAAAACGGCTAACGTGGTGCTGAATACTGCCTTCGGCTGGCCGACCATTGCCGTTGATACGCATATATTTCGTGTATGCAACCGAACCCGGTTCGCCCCAGGCAAAAATGTCGAGCAGGTAGAAGAGAAACTGCTGAAAGTGGTGCCAAATGCGTTCAAAGTAGATTGCCACCACTGGTTAATTTTACACGGTCGCTATACCTGTATCGCCCGGAAACCCCGCTGCGGCTCTTGCATCATTGAAGATCTTTGCGAATACAAAGAAAAAGCCGACATCTGAAAGGTGGGGAGTGCCCCAGCGCGCTCCCCTGCCCGCTCTCTCTATTACAGCCGCTAATAATACCCGTTCTCGCTGCTTTTCTGACGTCATGTGCTTTCGTTTTAGCGCCATACCAGGTTAATCATTTTTTTAATAGCAAAAATTTCTATCTATACGTGATCAAGATCACTTTGATAACTTAATGTGAAATTTAGTGTCATCTAAGGTTACATTTTCAACCAGATGGACTGAAGGTACCTTTTCACTACAAAATATTAATCTGGCTTTTTTTCAGATAATGGCCTATATCACTGCATTTTGCATTAAATAGCAGAAGATATCGCCTTTCACCCAAAATTATGGCCGTTTCACAGTGTAAAAATCTGCCATTCTTCAAATGAAGAAATTTAACGCTGTATAACATTTCCGTTGCCCGACGATTCGACCACGCGAGTTATATGTAACAGATTATTACAAAAGACTTGTCTGAAAAGGAAAGATAGTGAACATTACCTGCCGTTTCCCCTCCAATATAACAATCGGACGGATGAGTCTGTCTCATCACGCGCCAGACAATCCCTGTTAATACAGGGCGTAAAAAAAGAGGTAAAAGTGTCTACTGCAAACAATAAACCAACTGAAAGCGTTAGTATGAACGCTTTCAAACAACCGAAGGCGTTCTATCTCATCTTCTCGATAGAGTTGTGGGAGCGTTTTGGTTATTACGGCCTGCAAGGCATTATGGCCGTCTACCTGGTAAAACAACTGGGTATGTCAGAAGCGGATTCTATCACCCTTTTCTCTTCCTTCAGCGCGCTGGTATACGGTCTGGTCGCGATTGGCGGCTGGTTAGGTGACAAAGTCCTGGGTACTAAACGCGTTATCATGTTGGGCGCCGTGGTATTGGCTATCGGTTATGCGCTGGTCGCGTGGTCTGGCCATGACGCCGGCATCGTCTATATGGGCATGGCGGCTATCGCGGTGGGTAACGGTCTGTTTAAAGCTAACCCGTCTTCTCTGCTTTCTACCTGTTATGCGAAGGACGATCCGCGTCTCGACGGCGCGTTTACCATGTATTATATGTCCGTCAACATCGGCTCCTTCTTCTCCATGCTGGCAACGCCATGGCTGGCGGCGCGTTATGGCTGGAGCACCGCGTTTGCGCTTAGCGTCGTCGGTATGCTGATAACCGTCGTTAACTTTGCCTTCTGCCAACGCTGGGTCAAAAGTTACGGCTCCAAACCTGACTTTGAACCGATCAACTTCCGTAATCTGCTGTTGACTATTGTTGGCGTTATCGTCCTGATTGCGGTGGCGACCTGGCTGTTGCATAACCAGGATATCGCGCGAATGGCACTGGGCGTTATCGCGCTTGGCATCGTTATTATCTTTGGTAAAGAAGCGTTTTCCATGCATGGCGCCGCGCGTCGTAAAATGATCGTTGCCTTCATTCTGATGCTGCAGGCGATCATTTTCTTCGTACTGTACAGCCAGATGCCGACCTCTCTGAACTTCTTCGCGATTCGTAACGTTGAGCATTCTATTCTCGGTATCGCTTTCGAACCGGAACAGTATCAGGCGCTAAACCCGTTCTGGATCATTATCGGTAGCCCGATTCTGGCCGCAATTTATAACAAGATGGGCGATACCCTCCCAATGCCGATGAAATTTGCCATTGGCATGGTGCTGTGCTCTGGCGCATTCCTCATTCTGCCGTTGGGCGCTAAATTTGCGAACGATGCCGGCATCGTATCCGTAAACTGGCTGATCATGAGTTATTGTCTGCAAAGTATCGGTGAACTGATGATCTCCGGTCTGGGGCTGGCAATGGTTGCGCAGTTGGTTCCGCAGCGTCTGATGGGCTTCATCATGGGGAGCTGGTTCCTGACAACGGCAGGCGCCAACATCATTGGTGGCTATGTCGCCAACATGATGGCGGTGCCAAGCGACGTGACTGACCCGCTGATGTCCCTGGAAGTCTACGGCCGCGTATTTATGCAGATTGGCGTAGCAACCGCCGTTATCGCCGTCCTGATGCTGCTGACAGCACCTAAGCTGAACCGTATGACTCAGGATGATGATACCGCTGAGAAAGGCGCTAAAGCCGCTACAGTTTAATTTTCCGGGAAACAACATTCAGGCCGCTAACTGTGCGTTAGCGGCTTTTTTTTTGCCCATCCCCGCACTACCATACTTTAAACCTCAGCAAAAAGGAGTTACCGATGAAACTGTTCTACAAACCGGGTGCCTGTTCTCTTGCTTCCCACATTACCCTTCGCGAGATTGGCAAAGACTTCACGCTTGAGGGTGTCGATCTCGCGAAAAAGCGTCTGGAAAATGGCGATGATTACCTTGCGCTAAACCCGAAAGGACAGGTTCCTGCTCTGCTTTTGGATGACGGCACATTATTGACTGAAGGGGTCGCCATTATGCAGTATCTTGCAGACAGCGTTCCCGACCGCCAGCTTCTGGCCCCCATAAGCAGTCTTGCGCGTTATCATACGCTGGAGTGGCTAAACTATATTGCAACGGAACTGCATAAAGGGTTTACGCCGCTGTTTCGCCCTGACACACCCGAAACGCTTAAGCCTGCCGTCCGTGCCGGACTGGAAAAGAAATTACAATACGTTAATGAGGCGCTTGCAGACGATCAATGGATTTGCGGTCAACGTTTTACTATCGCAGACGCTTATCTGTTTACCGTTTTGCGGTGGGCGTATGGGGTAAAACTGCCTCTTGACGGGTTCACGCATATTGAGAGTTATATGAAGCGCGCTGCGGAAAGACCGGCTGTTGCAGCCGCGCTTAAAGCGGAAGGATTAAATTAATGTTATTTTGCCGGATAGCTTATCCTTACCGCTATCCGGCATCTTTCAGTATCACGGATTACAGTCGCGTCGCGCTAAAATAATGTTCAGGGTTCGCGATCCGCTCCTGCGCTGCCACGACCTGCAGTTCGTATTCCTGCATCGCTTTGGTGGTGATCATAATCTCATATACTGCCGCCGTAACATGCTCCAGCGCCTGCTGCAACGTCGAGCCCTGCAAAAGTTTGACTAACAGTAAGCCACTGGTGACATCGCCAACGCCAACCGGCTGACGTAAGCCGAAATCCACCAGAGGGCGGCTAATATGCCAGGCTTCCTGCGCTGTCACCAGCAGCATTTCAAAGCGATCCGGACTATATCCTGCGCGAGCGAGATGTTTCACCAGCACAATTTCTGGTCCCTGGGCAATCAGTTCACGTGCAGCCTGTACAGCATCGTTCACATTATTGACGGCATGTTGGCTGAGTATTTCCAGCTCAATCAGATTAGGCGCGATAATATCACTGGCAGGTAGCGCATAACGCACATGAAACTCTGCGACGCCGGGCGCCACAATACAGCCCTTTTCCGGATGTCCCATCACGGGATCGCAGAAATATTTTGCCTGCGGATTGGCCGCTTTAACCTGGCGCACAATACCGAGAATATGTTCACCCTGCTCGGCGGACCCCAGATAACCACTGAGTACGGCATCGCAATGCGCTAACTGGCCAATGTCCGCAATTCCCTGGACAATCTCCGTCAGATGGCTGGGCGGCATGACGCAGCCAGTCCATTTACCATATTGCGTGTGGTTAGAAAACTGAACGGTATTCAGCGGCCAGACATTAGCGCCAAGACGACGCATAGGAAATTCGGCAGCGCTGTTGCCCGCATGTCCGAAAACAACATGGGACTGGATAGCGAGGATATTCTTCATTTTTTTACCTGAACATCAAAAATAAGGGAGTGATTTCTCACTCCCTGTTACTTAATGCCTTATTTCCAGCAAATCAGACAATAGTTCTTTTTGCCGCGACGCAATAAGGTATAGCGGCCAAACAGGCGGTCCTCATCGTTAAAGATGTATTCAGGATCGGATTGTTTTTCACCATTAATAGTGACTGCATTGGAGGCGATAGTTTTACGCGCCTGTCCACGAGAAGGCTGGAGCTCGGCATCTACCAGCGCCTGCATCAGATCGGTACCTTTTTCCAGTTCGATCATTGGCACGCCGTCCTGGGCGAGTTGCTCAAAATCCGCCTCGCTAAGATCGCTCAGATTACCGTTAAAAAGACTTTCGGTAATGCGTTTCGCTGCAATCAATCCCTCTTCGCCGTGAACCAGACGCGTCACCTGTTCGGCCAACACATATTGGGCACGCGGCGCTTTACCGCTGTTTTTATCTTCCTCTTCCAGAGCGTTAATCTCTTCAATATCCATAAAGGTAAAGAATTTCAGGAAGCGATAAACATCAGCATCCGCGGTATTAATCCAGAACTGATAGAATTTATACGGACTGGTTTTCTTCGGATCCAGCCAGACAGCGCCGCCTTCGGTTTTGCCGAATTTCGTGCCGTCAGCTTTGGTGATCAACGGAACGGTCAGACCAAATACCTGATTCTGGTGCAGACGACGGGTCAGGTCGATACCGGAGGTAATATTCCCCCACTGGTCAGAACCACCAATCTGTAACGAAACACCGTGGAGTTTATTCAGGCAGGCAAAGTCGTACCCCTGTAGCAGGTTATAAGAGAACTCGGTGAAAGAGATCCCTTGATCGTCACGGTTCAGACGCTGCTTTACCGCTTCTTTATTGATCATCTGATTTACGGAGAAATGTTTACCGATATCACGCAGGAAAGTCAGCACATTCATGCTGCCGAACCAGTCATAGTTATTGGCTGCGATGGCGGCATTTTCACCACAATCAAAGTCCAGGAACGGGGCAACCTGTTTACGAATTTTAGCCACCCATTCCTGAACCGTCTCTTCAGTATTCAGCTTACGCTCGGCGGCTTTAAAACTGGGGTCGCCAATCAGACCGGTTGCACCGCCCACCAGTGCGACAGGTTTATGCCCTGCCTGCTGGAAGCGTTTCAGGCATAACAATGGAACCAGATGCCCCAAATGCAAGCTGTCAGCGGTAGGATCGAATCCGCAATAGAGCGCGATCGGGCCTTGCGCCAGTCGCTCTGCCAACGCGTCTTCGTCCGTCACCTGGGCTACCAGCCCCCGCTCTTGCAATTGTTTAATCAAGTTACTGCTTGCCATCAAAATCTCCATGTATAAAACGACTGCACCTTTGCCGGTACACGACTTTTCGCCAGACGCGAAAGAGACATAGCATAAAACGCCGGATTCATCCGCACCAGTGCTTACAACAAGATTTTTGCATCTTTAAGGCGCAAGACGGTCGATTTTCCACGCGCCGTCATCGCGTTGGTATAAAAAGCGATCGTGCAGGCGATGTTCACCGCCCTGCCAGAATTCCATCTGTTCGATGCTAACGCGAAAACCGCCCCAGAAGCTGGGCAGCGGGACTTCACCTTGCTGAAACTTTTGCTTGAGCTCCAGGAATTTACTTTCGAGGATACCACGTGCGGAAATACGGCTGGATTGTTTAGAGACCCATGCGCCAATCTGGCTGTCACGCGGGCGACTGTGGAAATATTTCACCACTTCAAGGGGGGAGAGACGCTCGGCTTTGCCTGTCACCATCACCTGGCGTTCAAGCATATGCCAGGGAAATAACAGACTGACACGCGGATTATGCTCAATCTGGTGAGCCTTACGGCTTCCCAGATTGGTATAAAAGACCAGCCCTTTTTCGTCGTAATGCTTGAGCAATACAATACGTTGGTACGGCTGCCCCGTGTCATCTACTGTTGCCACGACCATCGCCGTCGGATCGGCGAGGCGGGCGTCACACGCCTGTCCAAGCCAGCGCTCAAACAGGGTTAACGGTTCCGCGGGTAAATCACGGCGACGCAGGCCACCTTTCGTGTACTCACGGCGTAGATGCGCAATTTGCTGCAATTGGTCGTTGTCAGACATGGCGTTGATCAGAAATAATCAGTAGGTGGCGCTATTGTGCGCCCCCGGACTGAAAATCTCAACGCTTCGGATTTTGTAACTCGCAGTTATTCAGCACAATTCTGTCTCTCTTATAGACGGTGGCGTTTTCACCTTGTGACCAAAAAACATAAATCCCATCCGTATAGCGTGCGCCTGAGGCCGATAACCCCTGCTTCAGGGTCAGCAATTTATTGTCATAAACAAAACTGACCTCTTCACGCGGGTTATTGACATTGACGGTAAGCGGCTTCTCATCGCACTGGTATTCCAGCGTATCCGTTTGCATACGTTCAACAAATTGCTGGTAAACGCTACAGCCTGTCAGAAGCACAGGTAAACACATTATTACTATCTTTTTCATAGGCATATCCCGAAAGCTCTCCTGCTTCTGAAGGGACCAACGCCCCTTCCTGACATGCCTAGTGTACCGATATATCGCCCGAAAAAAATTCAGTTAACTCTGAGTTGCTGGGTTAGCCGGATAAATAGCGCCTAAAACACTGGCTTGTGTAGCCCCTGTCACGGAAGGTAAATTGCCCGGCAGACCCGCAAGGGTTCGCCAGGCAAGCCATGCAAATGCCAGCGCTTCCATATCATCGCCACTGATCCCCGCCTTATCGGTGGTTGACACTTCAATACCCGGTAACAGCGCAGCCAGACGGGCCATGACTAATGGGTTGCGGCTTCCACCGCCACAGACCATCAAGCGTTCGCAACCGCCATTAAGCAATACCTGTTGTGCGATAGAGACCGCCGTGAGTTCTACCAGTGTGGCCTGTACATCACGCGCGTCTGCGCCGGGGAAAGCCGCCAGATGATGTGCTAACCAACCATAATTGAAGTACTCGCGCCCTGTACTTTTAGGCGCTGACGCAGCAAAGTACGGATCACTCAGCATCTTTTGCAACAAAGGAAGAATAACCTTACCTTCTTTCGCCCACGCCGCGTCTTTGTCGTAAGGCTGCGCGCATTGCCGCCAAATCCACGCGTCCATTAACATATTGCCCGGGCCTGTATCATATCCGCGCACCGCCTGTCCGGGGAAAAGCAGAGATAAATTGGCGATGCCGCCGATATTCAGAACCATACGTCTTTCCGTCGGATGCGCCAACAAGGCGTGATGGAACGCGGGCACCAGCGGCGCGCCTTGTCCGCCCAGCGCAATATCCCGCCGCCGGAAATCCCCTACCACCGTGATCCCGGTATGGGCGACGATATGATTATTATCACCAATTTGTAGCGTATGCGGAGCATCGCCGGTAGGTTCATGCCATACCGTTTGTCCATGGCAACCAATAGCGACAATATCCCGTGGCTGCAAATGTTGTTGCGCCAATAGTGCATTAATTGCCTGCGCAAAAAGCCGGCCTAACTGTGTATCAAGTTGCCCAAGTTGCGAGAGTGTAAGCGTCTGCCCCTGACAAATATCAAGAATGCCTTTTTTCAGATGAACGGGAATAGGCCAGGTGAGACTTGCCTGTTGGGCAACCATTGTTTCATCAATCGCCGCCAGTACAACATCGACGCCATCAAGGCTGGTTCCGGACATAACGCCAATAAAACGGCCTGATTTCATACCTCTTCCTTTTAAGCTGGATTACGCGTTAACACACCAGCAAAAAATATGCTGTAATGGCACGCTCGCGTAACGTTTTTTGCCGTGTCGTTCGCGGATGTCTGTTATCTGCCTTTCCTCATGTCATACATCCGTCACATTTCGTTGAAGGTTGGTTAATTAACATCTGGTTATGATTTTTACATTCTTTCAGCAGAAGATATGACCTTAACTGCATAAATGCCATATAATTTAGCAATAGGGATGCTGAAATAGCGTTTCGTGAAGAACAGGAGATGAATAAATGATTAAACGTGTACTGGCCGTTTCACTGATGGGGTTATCTTTAGCCGGCTGTGTTAACAATGATAGCCTTTCGGGTGATGTTTATACCGCATCTGAGGCTAAACAGGTTCAGAATGTAACGTACGGTACTATCGTTAACGTTCGTCCGGTTCAAATTCAGGGCGGTAATGATTCTAACGTGATTGGCGCTATCGGCGGCGCGGTGTTGGGCGGTTTCCTTGGTAACACTATCGGCGGCGGCACGGGCCGTTCACTGGCGACGGCTGCCGGCGCGGTGGCTGGCGGCGTGGCAGGCCAGGGCGTCGAAAGCGCGATGAACAAAACGCAGGGTGTAGAACTGGAAATTCGTAAGGACGATGGCAACACCATTATGGTAGTGCAGAAACAAGGGAGCACACGTTTCTCACCAGGTCAACGCGTCGTGCTGGCCAGCAACGGCAGCCAGGTGACTGTTTCACCACGCTAGAACAGGCTTTACGTGTGGTCAGTCATGGCCACACGTACGCCCCTGCGTCTCAATCGTGAGAGTGCAATTCAATAATGTTGTGTTCAAGTTTCGCGATAAGTTTAATCAGAAGATCAATCTCCTCTGACGAAATCCCGGCAAGAATTTCACCACGCGTTTTATGAATGACCGCTTCCATCTCGGTGATTAACGGCTCCGCTTTTTCGGTCAGTTTAATGCGTTTAGCGCGGCGATCGCTGGCACAGGTTTGCCGCGAAATGAGCCCTTTATCTTCAAGTTGATCCAGCGTGCGTACCAGCGATGGCTGCTCAATGCCTATCGCTTTAGCCAATTGAATCTGCGACTGGTCGGGCGGCAATTGATGAATATTGTGCAGCGTGACCCAATGTGTCTGCGTCAATTCCAGAGGCTTGAGGCGATGGTCAATCAGAGCACGCCAAATGCGCACCAACCGTGCCAGATCAGAACCTAGTGGCGATTCCAATTTCATCTCCTTATAATTAGCTTGCTAAGTTATTATGCTGATTTTAGAATAGTGTGCAGTATTTGCATTCTCAAAACAAATGTATTGCTAAATTTGCTTACCAATAGACATTTTTTCAGACATAGTACGCAATTAGCGCCAATGACTTCAGTTTTGGCTAAAACTAAAGCATCGTTGTCTGACGCAAAGGAACATTGCTTGTGAAGTGTATACTCAACGCCACAGGATTGCCCTTACAAGATCTCATGTTGGGAGCATCCGTTTACTTTCCGCCATTCTTTAAAGCCTTTGCGCTTGGCTTCGTTATCTGGTTGTTTATTCACCGACTCCTGCGTGAACGGATATACTCTGGTGACGTCTGGCACCCTTTGTTAATGGATCTCTCACTCTTTACGCTTTGCGTGTGTCTGGGCCTCGTTTTACTGATCGCGTGGTAAATATGTCTTTTAAAACAATTAAATATTTTTCTACTCTCCTTGTCGCCGCCGTCGCCGTCCTGGCCGCGTGGTGGTTGTGGAATTACTATATGCAGTCGCCGTGGACACGCGACGGCAAAGTCCGCGCGGAACAGGTCAGCATAACGCCACAGGTTTCTGGCAGCATTGCCCAACTCAATGTCAACGATAATCAGTTCGTCAATGCGGGTGACGTCCTGTTTGTCATTGACAAAACCCCCTTCCATATCGCTGAACTTAACGCTCAGGCGCAGTTAGCTAAAGCGCAGTCCGATCTGGCAAAAGCGAATAACGAAGCCAACCGACGTCGACATTTATCACGTAATTACATTTCCGCTGAAGATCTGGATAGCGCTAATCTGAATGTGAAAGCAATGCAAGCCAGTGTGGATGTTGCTCTGGCAACCTTAAAACAGGCGCAATGGCAGCTTAGCCAGACAGAAGTGAAAGCGCCTGTCTCCGGCTGGGTGACCAATCTTTCCACTCGCACCGGTGATTATGCGAGTACCGGTAAGCCGCTTTTCGCTCTGGTGGATAGCCACTCCTTTTATGTAATGGGATATTTCGAAGAAACCAAACTGCGCCATATCCGCGAAGGAGAACCCGCATTAATAACTCTGTATAGTGGCAATATTAAGTTACAGGGTCACGTTGCCAGTATTGGGCGGGCGATCTACGACCAAAGCGTTGAAAGCGATTCCGGTCTGGTGCCAGATATCAAACCCAATGTACCGTGGGTGCGTCTGGCGCAGCGAGTACCGGTACGTATCGATTTTGACGCCCTACCGCACGATATAACGCTGGTCTCCGGCACGACCTGTAGCGTGGCGATTGGACAGCATTAATGAAACTCTCCCTGCCGACACTACGCAATACCCCCTGGTTAAAAGCGACCTCCGGCCAGTGGCGTTACGCTTTGCGTAACACGATTGCCATGTGTCTTGCGTTGACCTTCGCCTATTACCTTAATCTGGATGAGCCCTACTGGGCGATGACCTCAGCTGCAGTGGTCAGTTTTCCAACCGTAGGCGGCGTGATCAGTAAAAGCCTGGGACGTATTGCCGGCAGTTTGCTTGGTGCCACCGCCGCGTTAATGATTGCCGGTCATACCTTAAATGAACCCTGGTTGTTCTTATTTAGCATGGCCGCCTGGATCGGTTTTTGTACCTGGGCCTGCGCGCATTTTACCAATAACGCCGCTTATGCATTTCAGTTGTCTGGTTACACCGCGGCGATTATCGCGTTCCCGATGGTCAATATTATAGAAGTCACGCAACTGTGGGATATTGCACAGGCGCGCGTATGTGAAGTTATCGTCGGCATTCTCTGCGGCGGCACAATGATGATGATTCTGCCCAGTACCTCCGATGGCACCGCGTTGCTCACCGCGCTGAAAAACATGCACGCGCGCCTGCTGGAACATGCCAGCCTACTTTGGCAGCCGGATACCACTGACGCTATCCGCTCTGCGCATGAGGGTGTTATTGGGCAAATACTGACCATGAACCTGCTGCGTATCCAGGCCTTCTGGAGTCATTACCGCTTTCGTCGCCAGAATGCGTTACTAAATGCATTGTTACACCAGCAGTTACGGCTGACCAGCGTGATCTCCAGTCTGCGCAGGATGCTTTTAAACTGGCCGACGCCGCCAGAAAATAGCCGTGATGTCATTGAACAACTCCTGGCCGAGCTGGCAAAACCTCGTGCGGATAGCTATACGGTGGCGCGTATTATTGCGCCGCTACGTCCGCAGGATGAACAGGATTATCGCCACCTCGCGTTCTGGCAGCGATTACGCTATTTTTGCCAGTTATACCTGCGCAGCAGCCGCCAGTTATATTTGATTGAAAGCGGCGCGCCAATGGATCAAATCAAAATCCGTCGCACTCCCGGTCTCGCACGCCATACGGATAACGCAGAGGCTATCTGGAGCGGCGTGCGTACCTTTTGCACACTAACGGTTATTGGCGCCTGGAGTATCGGCGCGCAGTGGGAAGAAGGATCCGGCGCGTTAACATTGGCGGCGATCAGTTGCGTTCTCTACTCCATCGTCGCGACGCCGTTTAAGTCAATTTCTTTATTAATGCGCACCTTAATCCTGCTGTCATTATTTAGTTTTGTGGTTAAATTTGGCCTGATGGTACAAATCACCGATCTGTGGCAATTCCTGCTTTTCCTTTTTCCCCTGCTCACCACAATGCAACTGCTTAAACTGCAAATGCCCAGGCTGGCAGGTCTGTGGGGACAACTTATCGTCTTTATGGGCTCCTTCATTGCGGTGACCAATCCGCCGATATACGACTTCGCCGACTTTCTTAACGATAATACCGCCAAGATCGTCGGCGTCGCGATCTCCTGGCTGGCGTTTGCGATTTTGCGCCCCGGTTCTGATGCCGTAAAAAGCCGCCGCCATATCCGCGCATTACGCCGGGACTTCGTCGATCAGCTTAGCCGCCACCCTTCTCACAGTGAAAGTGAGTTTGAATCCCTGACGTATCACCATGTCAGCCAGCTCAGCAACAGCCAGGACGCGCTGGCACGACGTTGGTTATTACGATGGGGAGTGGTACTCCTGAACTGTTCGCATGTTGTGTGGCAGCTACGTGCCTGGGAGTCGCGTTCCGATCCGCTTTCCCGCGTGCGGGATATGTGTATTTCTCTGCTACGTGATGTGATGAGCGAGCGCGGCGTACAGCAACGCCCGCTTGCCGTCACGCTACAGGAACTACAACGTATCTGCGACACGCTCGCACATCATCATCAACCTGCCGCGCATGAGCTGGCGGCGATTATCTGGCGTTTACACTGTTCGCTGTCGCAGCTGGAACAGGCGCCAGCGCAAGGCACGCTGTCAGGTTATTTAATAACGCCGCAGGCGTAACGCGCCCCGCCACCGCCAAGCGGCTTCGGCTGATCGGACATATTATCACCGCCAACATGGATCATCAGCGCCTTATCTTTTACTTCATCAAGCGTCTTCAGACGTGGCGCAGTAACCGACTCGGTTGCGATGCCATCGTTATTAACGACCAGTACCGGGAGGTCGCCCAGGTGCCCCTGGCCCTCCGGTCCTTCATGCTTGCCGGTATTTTGTGGGTCCAGATGACCGCCAGCAGCTTCTGCCGCAACGGCTTTGCCATCTTTAATAGCCGGCTGGCAGCTGCCTTTAGCATGAATATGGAAACCATGCTCGCCAGGCGGTAGCGCTTTAAGGTGCGGGGTAAATTTTAATCCGCCTTCGGTTTCATCGATAATCACAGTACCGATTGACTGCCCCACACCCTGTGCAGTCACCAGGTTCATCTCTACTTTTTCGCTTGCGGCCTGCGCCCCGGCACAGGCCAGCAGCGTCACCATTGCCAAACTCAATCGCTTCATAAAACCTCCGTTACAAGTGGTAGCCTGTTAAGTGTAAACCACTGGCGGAAACATGAACCGAAAGTCAACGTGTTAGCGATTATGGAACATCATAGCCCAATGCCGCCTTGCGGATACGGAACCACTGTTGGCGCGACAATGACAGCGTTTCTGCTTCTACGGCGGCGCGTACGCGTTCGATTTTACCCGAGCCAATAATCGGCAGCGGCTGTGACGGCAAGCGCAGAATCCAGGCATAAACCACCTGTTCAATAGAACTGGCGTTGAGTTCTTGCGCAATAATAGCCAGTTCATGTCGTAACGGCTGATAAGCTTCGTCATTAAATAGCCGTCCGCCGCCAAGGCATGACCAGGCCATCGGACGAATCCGCAGTTGCTGTAATTGATCCAATGTGCCGTCCAGTAATAAGGGCTGGTGAACCGGCGAAATCTCCACCTGGTTGGTCGCCAGGGTAAAAGGCAGGCGCGATTGCAGCAACGTAAATTGCGCTGGCGTAAAATTGGAGACGCCAAAATGACGTACTTTTCCACTCTGGTGCAGATGTTGAAACGCCTCTGCCACCTCATCCGCATCCATTAGCGGATCGGGACGGTGAATGAGCAACATATCCAGATGATCTGTGGCCAGATTTTTTAATGACTGCTCAGCGCTCAGAATTATATGGCGGCGATCGGTAATGTAGTGACCAAGTTTATTTTCCGCTCTGGCGGTGGTCGCAATACCGCATTTGGTGACGATCTGCAGCCTTTCACGTAGATGCGGTGCCAGCGTTAGCGCCTCGCCAAACGCGGCTTCGCACTGATAACCGCCATAAATATCCGCATGGTCAACGGTAGTGACGCCCAGATCCAGATGCTCTTCGATAAAACTTACCAACTGGCGCGCGGACATATTCCAGTCCATCAAACGCCAGTATCCCATAACAAAACGCGAAAACTCCGGGCCTTGTGGAGCGATGGTGACACGCTGAACCATAACAGATTCCTCATCGAGAATAATGAGGTGAGTATACGCAATTCCGCGTTTAAAAGAGTGAGGGTTGTTGAGGATCTTCCGGGGGGAGAGGCTTGTTTGCGCGAATTTTACGCAAGAAGCGCTGGCGACAAAGCCGTAGCACATTTTGTTTCTCGGCATCGCTCATTTTTTGCCAGTTAAAACGTTCATCGCGGCTGCGCATACATCCCCGGCAAAAGCCACGCTCATCAGACTGGCAGATACCGCGACATGGGCTTGCTACAGGAAAAAACTCCAACTGCTCGGCCACATCCCCTCCTCAATATTTGACGCTTATGACTATTGAAGTCGCTAACGTACATAATAGCAACTTTGCTTGCAGTAGACCGACTGGTCTATTACACTCTTACCATGAACAAGCAAACCGAACATGATACCCGCGAACATCTTCTGGCTACTGGCGAGCAGCTTTGTATGCAGCGGGGGTTTACTGGAATGGGACTTAGCGAATTACTGAAAACCGCTCAAGTGCCTAAGGGATCGTTTTATCATTATTTTCGCTCCAAAGAAGCCTTTGGCGTCGCCATGCTGGAGCGGCATTACGCCCACTATCATCAATGTCTGACGGCACATTTTACGTCCGGCCCCGGCACCTACCGCGAACGTATCCTCGCCTGGTATCAGGAAACATTGAATCAGTTTTGCCAGCAAGGCGCCATTAGCGGCTGTCTGACGGTGAAGTTGTCGGCGGAAGTGTGCGATCTGTCGGAAGATATGCGTACCGCCATGGATAAAGGTGCCCGAGAGATCATCGCGCTACTTGCGCTCGCTCTGGAAAACGGTCGCAATAACGCCTGCTTACGTTTCACTGGCGAACCGTTGCAACAGGCGCAAGTGCTTTATGCTCTGTGGCTGGGCGCCAATCTGCAGGCCAAAATATCCCGTAGCGCCACACCGCTGGAAAATGCGTTGGCGCATGTTAAGACTATTATTGCAACGCCTGAGCCGTAACAGGCGTTTTTATTTCCTTTATTACAAGACGACCGGTCTACTTATGTCTGGAGCCACTATGTCATCAGAAAAACTGTTTACCCCACTTAAAGTGGGCGCTATCACCGCGGCAAACCGCGTGTTTATGGCGCCTCTGACGCGTTTGCGGAGTATAGAACCCGGTGATATCCCTACGCCATTAATGGCGGAATATTATCGGCAACGCGCCAGTGCCGGATTAATTATTAGCGAAGCAACGCAGATCTCCGCACAGGCAAAAGGCTATGCGGGTGCGCCAGGGTTACACAGTGATGCACAAATCGCAGCCTGGAAAAGCATTACCCACGGGGTTCATGCTCAGGGCGGTCACATTGCCGTGCAACTGTGGCATACAGGCCGTATTTCCCATACCAGTCTGCAGCCAGGCGGACAAGCACCCGTAGCCCCATCCGCTATCAATGCGGGTACCCGAACCTCATTGCGGGATGAAAACGGCCAGGCGATCCGCGTCGAGACCTCTACGCCGCGCGCGCTGGATGCTGACGAAATCCCGGGGATCGTCAACGACTTCCGCCAGGCCATCGCCAACGCACGTGAAGCGGGCTTTGATCTGGTGGAGTTGCACGCTGCACACGGTTATCTGTTACATCAGTTCCTCTCTCCATCCTCTAACCATCGTACCGACCAATACGGCGGCAGCGTTGAAAATCGCGCTCGTCTGGTGCTGGACGTTGTCGATGCTGGCATTGCGGAATGGGGCGCAGACCGCATCGGCATTCGTCTTTCTCCTGTCGGCACGTTTCAGAATGTTGATAACGGCCCGAATGAAGAAGCTGACGCCCTCTACCTGATTAAAGAGTTAGGGAAACGTGGTATTGCTTACCTGCATATGTCAGAACCAGACTGGGCAGGCGGTACACCTTATACTGAAGTGTTCCGTAAAAAAGTCCGCACGTGCTTCCACGGACCCATTATTGGCGCTGGTGCCTATACAGCAGAAAAAGCGGAGGTTCTGATCGAAAAAGGACTGATTGATGCCGTAGCTTTTGGTCGCGATTATATCGCTAACCCGGATCTGGTGGCGCGTCTTCAGCATAAAGCGAAACTCAATCCACAACGTCCTGAAAGTTTTTATGGCGGCGGTGCGGAAGGCTACACGGATTACCCTACTCTGTAATTCCATTGATAGCGGCGTCACATCGCCGCTATACTTTGAATAACCTGACTATTTTGAGGGCAACAAAAATGCGTTTATTGCATACCATGCTACGCGTTGGCGATTTGCAGCGCTCCATCAACTTCTACACGAACGTTTTGGGTATGAAATTGCTACGTACCAGCGAAAATCCGGAATACAAATACTCTCTGGCCTTTGTGGGATATGGTCCGGAAACGGAAGACGCGGTCATCGAGCTAACCTATAACTGGGGCGTGGATAGCTACGACATGGGCAACGCGTATGGGCATATTGCGCTAAGCGTCGATAATGCAGCCGAGGCCTGTGAACGTATTCGCCAGAACGGCGGCAACGTAACCCGTGAAGCCGGTCCGGTTAAAGGCGGCTCGACCGTGATCGCCTTCGTCGAAGATCCCGATGGCTATAAAATCGAATTGATTGAAGCTAAAGACGCAGGTCGCGGTCTGGGTAACTGATCTCCCGCCGGGCGCCGGTCACGGCGCCCGTTGTTTTACTGCATCCCGGCGTAAAATTTGCCATAATACGCGCTGCATTTTTTCGTATTAAGAGACTCAGATGTCCGATAACGCTCAACTTTCCGGTCTGTGCGACCGTTTTCGTGGTTTTTATCCTGTCGTCATAGACGTTGAAACAGCGGGATTTAACGCAAAAACCGATGCTCTGCTCGAAATCGCGGCCATCACGCTGAAAATGGACGAACAAGGCTGGCTAATGCCGGATATGACGCTGCATTTCCATGTTGAGCCCTTCGCTGGAGCCAATCTTCAACCAGAAGCGCTCGCCTTTAACGGTATTGATCCTTCTAATCCCCTGAGGGGCGCGGTGAGCGAATATGAGGCCCTACATGCTATTTTCAAAATGGTGCGTAAGGGTATTAAAGAGAGCGGGTGTAACCGCGCTATTATGGTCGCCCATAACGCCACCTTTGATCACAGTTTTATGATGGCCGCCGCAGATCGCGCCTCACTGAAACGTAACCCCTTTCATCCCTTCGTCACTTTTGATACTGCAGCATTGAGTGGGCTGGCGCTTGGTCAAACTGTGTTATCAAAAGCGTGCCTGGCGGCAGGTATGGAGTTTGACGGCGAAAAGGCCCACTCCGCACTGTATGATACCGAGCGCACGGCGGTACTGTTTTGTGAAATCGTCAATCGCTGGAAGCGTCTGGGCGGCTGGCCGTTACCCTTGCCGACAGACAAATAACATTAATCCTTATGTCGGTAAAAAAAGCGACCTTAACAGGTCGCTTTAGATGGCTGACAGCCCCGGATTCATTTTGCCGGATGGCGGCATAAATGCCTTATCTGGCCTATTGTTAACAACAACTCCAGCGAGTGAGAAATCCCGCAGGTCTGATAAGCGAAGCGCCAGTAGGCATGAGTTTATCTTCAGACTCAGGCGACCTTAGCAGATCGCTTTCCCTGTCCGCAGATTATTCTGCGTCCGGCTCCTGAGTCTTATATTTTGCCGCAGTGTCTTTAATCAGTTGCTGCAACTCGCCGCGCTGATACATTTCAATCACAATATCACACCCGCCGACCAGTTCACCATCCACCCACAGCTGTGGGAATGTTGGCCAGTTAGCGTATTTCGGCAACTCCGCGCGAATATCCGGGTTTTGCAGGATATCAACATAGGCAAAACGTTCGCCACAGGCTGAAAGCGCCTGAACAGCCTGAGCAGAGAAACCACAGCTTGGCAGTTTCGGTGAACCTTTCATATACAGGAGAATCGGGTTTTCAGCGATCTGGCGCTGGATTTTTTCAATAGTGGTGCTCATTGTCTCGCTTCCTTAAACTTCTTTTACGGCAGAAGCCTGTCATTGTAACGGGCAGGCTGGCCTCGGAAAATAACATTTTTCATCATGCCTTATTATTTTACCGTCTGCAGGAATAAGTTGCATTCTAAATATCTTTTAACCAGTTAACGCGCAGGGATGTGTTGATAACATGACCACATTTCGCATTAATTGCTATTTTTTTACATCTGTTAACGAAACACAACTTCGGATACTAAAAGCAATTACCAATCTGTGCTTTTGTAGATTAGAATTATTGGGTTTTGTAAATCATACGCAGGCATGATTGCCTGCCTTTTAACAGAGGATTGCTCAGTGGCGCGGATAAACAAAATCTCGATCACGCTCTGTGCTTTACTTTTTACTACTCTCCCCTTTACGCCAATGGCTCATGCTTCCAGGCAAGCCAAAGCGACAACTGCTGTTTCTCATATCACTAAAACGGCAGATAAAAAGAAAAGCGTAGCGACCCATAAGACCAGCAAAACCGGCAAGAAAACAGTAAGAAAAACAGCAAAAAATAGCCATTCCACGTCCACCTCCTCCCCTAAACGTACCGTCGCCTTCACGCAATCTCGTCATACGACGCACCGCCGGAGCAGAACCGCGCCAACGTCTATCGCTGACCTCAATGTGACAGAAAAATGCACGACGCGTAAAGGCCGTAAGCCGAACTGCGCGAAAGGGAAAGGAACGTTGCCGCTTTCCATTGCCGATGCGCATCGGGCCAAAGTTCAAAAAGCGACGAAGACCGCGATGTCCAAGCTGATGAATCAGCTCGGTAAACCGTATCATTGGGGAGGCACCTCGCCGCGTACAGGGTTTGATTGCAGCGGCCTGGTTTACTATGCCTATAAGGATTTAGTGAAGATCCGTATTCCCCGTACGGCAAACGAAATGTACCATCTGCGCGACGCGGCGCCTATTGAGCGTAGCGAATTGAAAAACGGCGATCTGGTTTTCTTCCGTACACAGGGGCGCGGCACCGCCGATCACGTTGGCGTCTATGTTGGTAACGGTAAATTTATCCAGTCTCCGCGTAGCGGCCAGGAAATTCAGATCACCTCACTGAACGAAGATTACTGGCAGCGCCATTATGTCGGCGCCCGCCGGGTGATGACGCCTAAAACAATTCGCTAATATTTTATCCTGTCGTTTAACGACAGGATAACTTCTCCTTTTGCGTCTTCTCTCAATTTGCTACCCTATCCCTACGCGCACCAGGGGTATTGTGCGTGCGCAATTTAATAATAAGGAGAGAAGCAATGTCGTTCGAATTACCTGCATTACCGTATGCCAAAGATGCTCTGGCACCGCATATTTCTGCCGAGACGCTGGAATATCACTATGGTAAACATCATCAAACTTACGTGACCAATCTCAATAATTTGATCAAAGGCACGGCGTTTGAAGACAAATCGCTGGAAGAGATCGTTCGTACCTCTGAAGGCGGCATCTTTAATAACGCAGCCCAGGTCTGGAACCACACGTTCTACTGGAACTGCCTGGCGCCAAACGCTGGCGGCGAGCCAGCCGGAAAACTGGCTGATGCTATCGCGGATTCCTTTGGCAGCTTCGCGGAATTTAAAGCGCAGTTCACGGATGCCGCTATCAAAAACTTTGGTTCCGGATGGACATGGCTGGTAAAAGGCGCTGATGGCAAACTGGCTATCGTCTCAACCTCTAATGCCGGTACGCCGCTGACCACGGATGCGACTCCGCTGCTAACGGTTGATGTGTGGGAACACGCGTATTACATTGACTACCGCAACGCCCGTCCAAACTATCTGGAACATTTCTGGGCACTGGTTAATTGGGCGTTTGTCGCGAAAAACCTCGCCGCATAAGTCTGAGAATACGCAGAAGGTTCGCCTTCTGCGTATGAGCACCATTTGCAGGAGGCGTCAGATCAGAACATTTCCTGGCTGAGGTACAAACGCCAGCCGCCATCACGCCGATATTTCTCTCCTGCGCTCACTCAACGTCCGTTCACATGTTCTACAGATAACAAACGCACCGACGTTGCCCCCCTCCCTCCGGGATAGCCCGCTACATAATAACAAAACATTTTTGCCATATAGATAACATTGAGGCAGTGCGAGGGAGGCGAGGCGCTCCCTCAAAAGAGAAGGAAAATCAGTGCAGAGCGGCGGTTAATCCACCAGCGACAATCAAGCCCAATGCAATAATCGTCGTGATCAATGAAAATTTCAGGTCGGTACTCATCAAGTTTTCTCCTTTTTATTCCCACACAAAAAGTGATATAGCGCATTTTTGCACATTCACGCACAAAAATCTCTCACGTTTTATACTGATAACTGTTTTTAACGCTTCCCCTTTTCCTCAAGATCAGACAAAATTCCAGGCTTACTGAATTAGCGTAACGGCCATTGACCCCTTCCTGACGTTCCGTGTCGTTTTCCGGCGTGCCGCAACCCTGACGTTGCGATTAGGGTGTGTGTAGGCAAACGTTTACCTGGCGTTTCTCAGGAGCTTAGCAAGGGTCTGGAGTGAAATGTAATGGCAACAATTAAAGATGTAGCGAAACGAGCAAACGTTTCCACTACAACTGTATCACACGTAATCAACAAAACACGCTTTGTTGCTGAAGAGACGCGTAACGCGGTCTGGGCGGCGATTAAAGAGCTGCACTACTCTCCCAGCGCTGTCGCACGTAGCCTGAAGGTTAACCACACTAAATCGATAGGTTTACTGGCGACCAGCAGCGAAGCGGCCTATTTCGCAGAAATTATCGAGGCGGTTGAAAAGAACTGCTTCCAGAAAGGCTATACGCTGATTCTGGGTAATGCCTGGAATAATCTGGAAAAACAGCGCGCCTATCTGTCCATGATGGCGCAAAAGCGCGTGGATGGTCTACTGGTAATGTGTTCTGAGTATCCGGAGCCTTTACTCTCCATGCTGGAAGAGTATCGCCACATTCCGATGGTCGTGATGGACTGGGGTGAAGCGAAGGCGGATTTTACCGACACGGTTATTGATAACGCCTTTGAGGGCGGTTATATGGCGGGTCGTTATCTGGTTGAACGCGGCCACCGTGATATCGGCGTTATTCCCGGCCCGCTGGAGCGCAACACGGGCGCCGGGCGGCTGGCTGGCTTCATGAAGGCGATGGAAGAAGCGTTGATCAAAGTGCCGGATAACTGGATCGTCCAGGGCGACTTCGAGCCGGAGTCCGGTTACCATGCGATGCAGCAGATCTTATCGCAGTCGCATCGCCCTACCGCTGTTTTCTGTGGCGGCGATATTATGGCGATGGGCGCTCTGTGCGCCGCGGATGAAATGGGCCTTCGCGTACCACAGGACGTTTCGGTGATTGGTTATGACAATGTGCGTAACGCGCGATTCTTTACGCCGGCGTTGACAACAATTCACCAGCCCAAAGACTCTTTAGGCGAAACTGCTTTCAATATGCTGCTGGATCGCATCGTCAATAAACGCGAAGAGTCGCAGTCTATTGAAGTTCATCCGCGTCTGGTTGAGCGTCGCTCAGTCGCCGACGGTCCGTTCCGCGACTATCGGCGTTAATCCCCACCGTCGGGAGCCTCCTCTGGCTCCCGTAGCCACTCCCGATTCAACGTTTCGCTATCGCCTAAATAGTCCAGTAGCCAGGACAGCGCGGGCGATGCCTCATTTTGTTGCCACGTCACACAACAAGCTGCATCGGGAAACGGATTCTCTAATGTCAGTGCTACCCATTTGCCACTGTCTATCCACTGACGGGCAAAATGCGTTGGCACCATTCCTACGCATAAACCAGCCGACAGACAAGTGGCTGATGACTCCCAGTCCGGTACAACAACCCTTTTTTGGTTATCAAGCAGCCAGGTAATTCGTTTCGGTAAGGTTCGCGAAGTATCTTCCCTGACCAGCGACGGCCAGTTGCGTAACGTATCATCGCTTAATGGCCCCTGCATCGACGCCAGCGGGTGATCGTGTGCCACTACACAGCTCCAGCTCAGGGTTCCCATATCCCGAAAAGCGTAACGTCCCCCGACCGGAATTGCCTGCGTCGCCCCAATGGCCAGTTCCACCCGTCCGTCGGAGAGCGCATCCCAGACGCCGTTAAATACCTCCTGAAAGACCAGTAGTTCCACATCGTCAAAATGGCGATAGAAATCGACGATCATTTGGCGGGTTCGTTCCGGCCTGACAATATTATCCACCGCAATCGCCAACTGCCCGCGCCAACCAGTAGCAATTTGCTGACACTGCTGGCGTGTGATCTGCATTTTTTTGATAACAGAACGCCCTTCTTTTAAAAACCAGGCGCCGGCAGGGGTCAATTCGACGTCACGATGACGTCGTACAAAAAGCGGTACAGCCAGCCACTCCTCTAACTGACGAACCGTATAACTGACTGCTGAGGGTACACGGTGCAACTCTTGCGCCGCCGCACTAAAACTTCCATTACGCGCCACGGCGTCAACCACTTCAAGCGAATATTCGGACCACATTATATGCCTGCAAAAATTTTGAACCCAATGGACAAATATTAACGTTTCACAACGTTAATTTCACTCCCTACACTCTGCGGCAGTGTCTGTTTGATAATAAAGAGAAACAAATATGCAACCTGGAAAAGGTTTTTTAGTCTGGCTGGCCGGTCTTAGCGTGCTGGGTTTTCTGGCAACGGACATGTACTTGCCTGCGTTTGCCGCTATCCAGGCGGATTTACAAACGCCTGCTGCCGCCGTCAGCGCCAGTCTCAGCCTGTTTTTAGCCGGATTTGCCGTCGCGCAGTTACTCTGGGGGCCCCTTTCGGACCGCTATGGCCGTAAGCCGATTCTACTGCTGGGGCTGTCTATCTTCGCGCTGGGAAGTCTGGGGATGCTGTGGGTGGATAGCGCGGCAGCATTGCTGGCGTTACGCTTTGTGCAGGCAATCGGCGTATGCGCAGCCACGGTTATCTGGCAAGCGCTGGTGACCGATTATTATCCCTCGCAAAAAATTAATCGTATCTTCGCCACGATCATGCCATTGGTAGGGTTATCTCCGGCGCTGGCCCCCTTACTGGGCAGCTGGATACTGACGCATTTCTCATGGCAGGCGATTTTCGCCACGCTGTTTGCCATTACGTTGATTTTGATGTTGCCCGCCCTGCGCTTAAAGCCGTCGGACAAAGCGCGTGCCGGGGGGCAGGATAAACTCACTTTCACAACCCTGTTACGCTCTAAAACCTATCGCGGCAATGTTCTGATTTATGCCGCCTGTTCCGCCAGCTTTTTTGCCTGGTTAACGGGGTCTCCATTCATTCTGAGCGAGATGGGGTACAGTCCGGCAGTGATTGGCCTGAGCTATGTCCCGCAAACCATCGCTTTTCTGGTGGGCGGGTATGGTTGCCGCGCGGCGCTGCAAAAATGGCAGGGCAACCAACTCCTTCCGTGGCTGCTGGGGCTGTATGCGTTAAGCGTCATCGCCACGTGGGGCGCAGGTTTCCTGAATAATGCCTCGCTGGTAGAGATTCTGATCCCGTTCTGCGTCATGGCGATTGCTAACGGTGCAATCTATCCTATCGTCGTCGCGCAGGCGTTGCGCCCGTTCCCGCAAGCGACAGGGCGCGCTGCCGCGCTGCAAAATACGCTGCAACTGGGATTATGTTTCCTGGCAAGTCTGGTGGTCTCCTGGCTTATCAGCACACCGTTGCTGACCACCACCAGCGTCATGCTTTCTACCGTCATTCTGGCGGCGTTGGGCTACAAAATGCAGTCTCATTCTGCACGTGATAAGGCCGGATCTCCTTGTGCCAGCGTCGCCCACGAGGAGTCTCACTAAAGCTTTGTTAACCCCTGGTAATTAGCACGCTAACAATTTTCAGTTGAATCATCAAAAATTGCGGCCTATACTGATTCCCGGTTGTTTATATTACGATAATTATTAGGCATTAACGGGAACCGGAGCGTTCCCGATTTACCATGGATGGCCTTTTCGGCAAGGGTTCCTCCCTTCCTCTGTTCTACGTCGGATAACTGGCTCACGGAATTGTCCGTGGGATTTCTCACAAAGCCAAAAAAGCGTCTACGCTGTTTTAAGGTTCTGATCACCGACCAGTGATGGAGAAACTATGAGTTCATCATGTATAGAAGAAGTCAGCGTACCGGATGATAACTGGTACAGAATCGCCAACGAATTGTTAAGTCATGCGGATATTACAATTAATGGTTCCGCCCCGTCTGACATTCGTGTAAAAAATCCTGATTTTTTTAAGCGTGTCCTGCAGGAAGGATCGTTGGGGTTAGGCGAGAGTTATATGGATGGCTGGTGGGAATGCGAGCGGCTGGATATTTTTTTCAGCAAAGTTTTACGTGCCGGCCTTGAAAATCAACTCCCCCACCATCTTAAAGATACGCTCCGCATCCTCGGCGCACGTCTGGTTAATCTGCAAAGTAAAAAACGCGCCTGGATAGTCGGCAAAGAGCATTATGATCTTGGTAATGACCTTTTTTCCCGTATGCTCGATCCGTATATGCAATATTCCTGCGCTTACTGGAAAGATGCCGATACGCTTGAAGCCGCACAGAAAGCTAAGTTGAAATTAATTTGTGAAAAACTTCAGCTTCAGCCGGGAATGCGCGTACTGGATATCGGTTGTGGTTGGGGCGGCCTGTCGCAATATATGGCGACTCAGTACGGCGTTAGCGTAGTGGGCGTAACCATCTCCGCTGAACAGCAAAAAATGGCGCAAACGCGTTGTGAAGGATTAGATGTTTCCATTCTCCTGCAAGATTACCGCGACCTTCACGAGCAGTTTGACCGTATCGTCTCCGTCGGGATGTTCGAACATGTCGGGCCGAAAAACTACAACACCTATTTTGAGGTCGTAGACAAAAATTTAAAACCGGACGGCCTTTTCTTACTCCATACTATTGGTTCTAAAAAAACCGATCATAATGTCGATCCGTGGATAAATAAGTATATTTTCCCCAATGGTTGCTTACCGTCTGTACGTCAAATCGCCGAGGCCAGCGAACCCCATTTTGTGATGGAAGACTGGCATAACTTTGGCGCCGACTACGATACCACCCTGATGGCGTGGCACGAGCGTTTTATCAATGCCTGGCCGGAAATTGCAGGCAATTATAACGAGCGCTTCAAACGTATGTTCAGCTATTACCTCAACGCCTGCGCTGGCGCGTTTCGCGCGCGCGATATCCAGCTTTGGCAGGTCGTATTTACGCGCGGCGTTGAAAACGGTCTGCGCGTTCCTCGCTAATTACCACCCCCGCGTGTTATGCGGGGGCTTATTCCACGCTCTGTCAGGAAATATCAGACGGGTGTTTAACCGCTTTTTCTCGCGCAGTCAGTACGCGCTCTACGGTATCGACAATCGCCTGTGTCTGCGGATCGATCTCAATATTGACGCGCTCACCCAGTTTTTTTCTGCCAAGGGTAGTACGCTCCAGCGTCTCTGGAATCAGATGCACGCAGAATCGCGTCGGCGTTACCTCGCCGACGGTTAAACTAATCCCGTCGACACCGATAAAACCTTTGTACAGAATATATTTCATCAGTGAGGCATCCTGTACTTTAAACCATACCTGATGGTTATTTTCAGAGGTCAGGATTTTCGCAATCTCAGCCGTAGTGATAATATGCCCCGACATCAGATGTCCGCCGATTTCGTCGCTGAATTTAGCGGCGCGCTCTACGTTAATCTCATCACCCACCTTCAACTCGCCCAGATTGGTGATACGCAGGGTTTCTTTCATCAAATCAAAGCTTATCTGATTACCGTTTATTTCAGTCACGGTTAAGCAACATCCGTTGTGCGCCACGGACGCCCCTGTCTCTAACCCTTCCAGCATGTAGTCCGGTAATGTCACAACATGGGTGCGAAAGTTGGGTTTTTCATCAATCGATACCAGTTTCGCGGTACCTTGCACGATCCCCGTAAACATATCTTCAACTCCTGAAATAAATAAAAGCAGAACTGCTCAGCACAATAGCAGGTGGAAAAACAGCTTGCCAGCAATGCCCCGTTAACAACGCTTTTTTCACTGGAGAAATAGTAATACCTCGCTACAATAGACTGAAATTTCCCCCGCTCTTTCTTTTGGCTGCCACTACGGCGGCGCTTTAGTCTTTCATATAACAACAAAATAAAAGGTGAATACGTGCAGAATTATACCAGTGAAGCGCGTCAGTTATTAGCGTTAGCGATACCGGTAATCCTTGCGCAAGTGGCTCAGACCGCAATGGGATTCGTCGATACCGTCATGGCGGGCGGCTATAGCGCTACGGACATGGCCGCCGTCGCTATTGGCACCTCGATCTGGCTTCCCGCCATTCTGTTTGGTCACGGCTTATTGCTGGCGTTAACGCCTGTAATTGCGCAACTCAACGGTTCCGGCCGTCGCGAACGTATCGCGCATCAGGTTCGGCAAGGATTCTGGCTGGCCGGCTTTGTATCAGTACTGGTGATGATCGTCCTGTGGAACGCCGGGTATATTATCCGCTCCATGCATAATATTGATCCGGCGCTGGCCGATAAAGCCGTAGGCTATCTTCGCGCGTTATTATGGGGCGCACCGGGATATCTTTTCTTTCAGGTGGCGAGAAACCAGTGCGAAGGCCTGGCAAAAACCAAACCAGGTATGGTAATGGGTTTTCTGGGGCTACTGGTCAATATTCCGGTTAACTATATTTTCATTTACGGGCATTTTGGTATGCCAGAGCTCGGCGGCATCGGTTGCGGCGTTGCCACTGCCGCTGTCTATTGGGTGATGTTTATCGCCATGCTTTCTTATATTAAACATGCGCGCTCAATGCGCGATATTCGTAATGAAAAGGGCTTTGGCAAACCCGATAGCGCCGTCATGAAGCGTCTGATTCAACTGGGGCTGCCCATAGCGCTGGCGTTGTTCTTTGAAGTAACATTGTTTGCCGTCGTCGCACTGCTGGTTTCGCCTTTAGGCATTGTGGATGTCGCCGGCCACCAGATTGCGCTTAACTTTAGCTCGCTGATGTTCGTGCTACCGATGTCGCTGGCCGCGGCGGTGACGATTCGTGTGGGTTATCGCCTGGGCCAGGGCTCTACACTGGATGCGCAAACCGCAGCGCGAACCGGTTTAGGCGTTGGCGTGTGTATGGCGGTGATCACCGCTATTTTTACCGTTACGCTGCGTAAGCACATTGCTTTACTTTACAATGACAACCCCGAAGTTGTGGCGCTTGCCGCGCAATTAATGCTGCTCGCGGCGGTTTACCAGATTTCCGACTCCATTCAGGTTATTGGCAGCGGTATTCTGCGCGGTTATAAAGATACGCGTTCCATCTTTTTTATCACTTTTACTGCATATTGGGTGTTAGGTCTACCCAGCGGGTATATTCTTGCGTTAACGGATCTGGTGGTCGATCGTATGGGGCCGGCAGGGTTCTGGATGGGTTTTATTATCGGCCTGACTTCTGCGGCGGTGTTAATGATGCTACGAATGCGTTATCTACAACGGCAACCGTCCTCTGTTATTCTGCAGCGCGCTGCGCGTTAATACGACAACAGCCGCCTCACGGCGGCTATTTTATCGACACGTTGCGCATTTCCGCCGCAATCAGGTGATTTCAGAAAGAAAATTGTCATTTCCCTCTTGCCTCATTCCGACTGTGCCGCTAATATTCGTCCCCGTTGTCACCTACAACGTTGCGTTCATAGCTCAGTTGGTTAGAGCACCACCTTGACATGGTGGGGGTCGTTGGTTCGAGTCCAATTGAACGCACCATCTTACATTTTATGCGTCTGTAGCTCAGTTGGTTAGAGCACCACCTTGACATGGTGGGGGTCGATGGTTCGAGTCCATTCAGACGCACCAATCAGTGATCGCTCTGCAATATCTGCATTTTCCATTATATATGCTCCGTTTCACACAGCCACCGTCTGCTCAGACAGAAGCATTATAGCTTTTCCGTCCATTTACTGAGCCGGGATTGCGGTTTGCCGCTGGCGTCAATAGCCCGCCCATCCGGCAGCCAGCGTTCGCTTCCCCTGGTGAGTTTGCCATGATCGTAATGCTGGCGTACGACAAGCGCGCCATCCGGGTAGAACTGTTCGCTAAGCTGATGACGCAGGCCATGCTGCCACTGTTCGCACAGTTGCAGTTGCCCGGTGGGGTAAAAACTGCGGCACTCGCCGTGCAGTTGCCCGTCGAGCCAGTTTTCTTCACGTATCAGCGTCCCGTCTTCCGCAAAATAGCGGGCGATGCCGTCAGGCCGACCCGCCCGATAAGTCCGCCGCATAGCCAGCTCCCCGTTGGGATGCCACTGCTCCATATCGCCATGCAATACCCCCTGCTGATAACGCAGAACCGCCTGTAAGCCCCCGTGTTCTTCAATCCGCATCTCGCCTTCAAGCTGGTTTTCGCTAAGTCCGCACTGGATGCAGGTACCATCCTGCTGCATATCAAGATTTTCACTCATCAGTTAATCCTCACCAGTCCGCCTTTGATAATCAGCATCCCGCCGCCGTCCACCGTCTGGGTGGCGCTGGCCTTGCTGGTGAGCGTGGCCTTCGCTTCATGACTGATGGTGGCCGCTTTCTGGGTGAGCGACGCTTTCGCTTCGCTGGCGATATTGGTGGCGTCCAGCTTCAGACCTGACGTCGCGCTGGCGCTAAGATCAGCCCCGCTTTTCAGGTTCAGAGTTTTACTGCTTTCCAGCGTCAACGTGCCGCTGACCTTGATCGTCAGGTTGCCGTCAACGTTGAGGGTATAGTTGCCCTTCACCTTGTGCGTCTCGTTGCCGTCCACCGCGTGTTCCTGATCGCCTTTCACCGTTACGCTACGCTTGTCTTTCACCTCCAGCGTGTCGCTACCTTTTTCGATTTTCACCGTCCGGTTGCCCTTTTTCAGGGTGACGGTTTCATTGCCCTCTTCAACGATGCGGGTGCGGTCGTTTTTGACGCTCTGGATCTCGTCATGGCTGACCGTGGTTTTACTGTCGTTCAGCACGGTGAGCTGAAAATCTTTTTGTGCCTGCATCGCCAGCAGCTCGGCATCTTTTTTATCGTCGAAGCGTAGTTCGTTGAAGCCTTTTTCACTTTTGGTTTTAATGCCTGACTGGGTCTGGTTCGCCGGAAGTGCATAGGGCAGCGCATTCGCACCGTTGTAGACGCAGCCGGTAATCAGCGGTTTATCCGGGCTGCCGTCGATAAAGCTCACCACCACTTCCTGACCAATGCGCGGGATAAACTGCGCGCCGAAGCCGTTGCCGCTCCAGGCGGTGGCCACCCGCAGCCAGCAGGAGCTGGTTTCGTCGCTTTTGCCCTCTCTGTCCCACGGGAACTGCACCTTCACCCGCCCGAGTTTATCCGTCCAGATCTCCTCTCCGCTTTTACCCACCACCGTCGCCGTTTGCGTATGCATAAAGGGCTGTGGCGTCACGGCGAGCGGGCGATACGGTGTGGCCTTCGGGATGGCGGTAAAGCGGTTGCGGTAGTGTTCGCCGTCGTATTCATGGCTAACGGCGGTGACCAGCCAGTCGATGTTGAGGGATTTGTCATCATGATCGGTGAGGGTAAACCAGTGTCCAGCCATTAGCGCCGCGCAGTCGCTTTCACCCACCAATTGTTTCGCCTGCGCCTTCAGGGCGTTAACCTTCCACGCCGCCAGCGCGTCGCCTTCGGCTTTGACGCTAAAGCGGCCCGGATGCTGATACTGCATGCCCCCTTTCTTCTCACCTGCCTGCGAAAACAGCGCGGCTTTTGGCTGCTCGTAGTTATAGTCGCTGCCCTGAAAGCCCTGGGCGGTCGCCTGCAGATGCAGCTGTGCCGAACGAATCATGCCGGTTTCCCGCGCGCCGCTCTGCGCCGCCTGATATTTCACCTTTTTCTCGCCGGGAATGGGCGGGAAAGCGCTATTATCATCCGCCAGCACCAGGGTGTGCTTGCCTTCTGCATGGGTGAAGAACCAGCAAATCCCCTCCTGCTCCAGTAGCCGCGAAATAAAGTTGAAGTCGCTTTCGTTATATTGCAGGCAGTATTCACGCTTCGCCGGTTTGCTTTTCAGCTGGAATTTGTAGTCGCTAAATCCGCCGTCTTTAAATACTTTCTCGACGATTTCCTGCGCGCTGAGGTTCTGAAACACACGGTTGTTGCTGGAGAGCGTCAGCCACCACAGCCAGGGTCGCAGAACAAACTGATAGCGATCGGCGTTGCCGGTCGCCGGAAGCTGGTGGGCTTCGGCAATCAGGGCGTCGTAGTTGGCGTCATTGATGGTAACGGTCAGATGGGTCGCCAGCGCGCTGTCTAAGGTTAATGGCGCGGAGGTGGTTGCGGCAATGGTGGCGGTGGTCAGGGTGTTAAGTTGGGAATCGGTGTAAGCGGTCGCAACGGTAAGGCCGGTTAGATTCGGGGCGGTAAGTTTGATGATGGTGGTGTCGGGCATAAGAAATTCCTTTTATACTTTGTTGCTATATGCTTATTACTCGGTGGAGCTACGCTTACCAGACTTATATAGACCCGCCGGATAAGGCGAGGCTGCTATCCGGCAGTTCTGTATCCCGAATAAAGTGATTACAGATTATTTAACAATACTTTTATCCGCTCCTTACTATTTAAGATTTCTTAGAAATAAAATCAACTCTTTTCACTCTTTCCATAAAATAAGAAGCATGCCCGTCTGTAGATTTCCCTGATGCTTTTGAAAAAGCCTTATCCCTAATTAATTGCAAAAAACCATAATAAAATCCGCTCTCATTGAATAATTTCATAAATGAATATTCTTCTTTTATTTTAGCCTTCCCGGAATCATATTCTTTATATTTTTCATTACGAATTTCAAGTGCAACGCCTCGAACAACATCTTCAATCCTTTGTTTCGTTATTTCTACTAATATCTCATGTTGAATAGAACTTTCAACATTAAACTCAGCACCAATAGCTGATTCCGAACAAAAATAATGTAAATAACCGACAACATGTCTTTTCCCTTTACCATCTGGTTCGCAATAAGGTTCTAATGGCAATAAGCTCACCTCTCTCATTATTTTTTCTCTTTGTAAAAGAGATAACCCACCATGAAGTTGCTCACAGGATTTACATGTTCTTCTGTCTCCTTGTGTTGCTGCACCACAATAAGTTTCTCTACTAGTAGATTCTCCTATTTTTTTTAGTGAATTTAAAAATTCAATAAATTTTTTATTTGCTTTATATTCACTAGGGAAATATGATGAAATTTCATCAAAAACAGCACGCCATATAGAAGCAGATACAACATTATGAGCATTTGTTCCGGGAACATTTTCGATATTAGGATTACCACAAATTGGACATAATAATGGAATATCTCTTTTACTAGTTCCACTTTCTAAAGCAGTAGCAACCAAACAAGTTAACCCAGCACTATTAGTAAAAAAAATACTCCATTTATTCGTATGCTTACTATCATCATCCTTTATCACTTCTATTTCGCAACGAAGCCCTTCAGAAGATGCACAAACTGTAAAAATAGATCTTATAACATCTAAGTTCTGAACAATTGTTCTTTGCTTGCTAATTATGTCCTTTACTTTTGAAATCGCAGTATAAACCCAATCACAAATGGAATCATTATAAGATAAAACAATCGCCATACCCCCTCCATATCGAGAACAAGTTAAATTCTATTTTTTTCAAGGATTTTATTTATAAGCGTATTTTCTATATTTCTCACATCCCCTGCCCTGGAAAAAAATGATAAATCTAAAGCTATATTATTTATAATATTCAACTTCTCCCCCGTCGCCACAAAATACCGCTGTGCTAATTTCTCCAGTTTCGCCAGCACAATTCCTTTTAATATCTCCTCATCCAGTGCGCGATAGGCCACCGTGGTCATCCGCGCTAAAAACGCCGGGCGGAAATGACGCAGCAGTTCCTCACGCAGCGCCTCGTTAAACTGCTCGCTATTTAATTCAGCCGCCGGCGTTTCCAGAATTAATTCCGCGCCGACGTTGCTGGTCGCCAGCATCACCGTATTTTTGAAATCGACAATCAGCCCGGTGCCGTCTTCCATTACCCCTTTGTCGAAAACGTTATAAAACGCCTCCAGTACGTCCGGGTGTGCCTTTTCGATTTCGTCGAGCAGCACCACCGAATAAGGCCGACGGCGCACCGCTTCGGTTAACGCCCCGCCGCTACCATAGCCAACGTAGCCCGGCGGCGCGCCTTTAAGCTGGCTGACGGTGTGCGCCTCCTGATATTCAGACAGGTTGATGGTGATCAGATTGCGTTCGCCGCCGTAGAGGGCGTCGGCCAGCGCATAGGCAGTTTCGGTTTTGCCCACACCGGTTGGCCCCACCAGCAGGAACACGCCGACCGGCTTTTGCGGATCGGTCAGGCCGCTGCGGTAGGCGCGCAGGCGCTGGGCGATAGTCTCCAGCGCCATCTGCTGCCCCATCACACGCTCGCTCATCCGGTCTACCAGGGTGCGCAGAGCGTGGGCTTCATCGGTCTGCATCTGGCCTATCGGGATCCCGGTCCAGCCGCTGATCACCGAAGCCACGGTGGCGGGATCGACGCAGTCCGGCACCAGCGGCACTTCTTCACGTAGCTGGGCGGCGGCGGTTTCCAGTTTGCCAATCAGCGCCGCGCACTCCACCAGCTCCTCTTCCAGTTCATCGTCTTCTTCCAGCCGCACGCTGAGATCCAGCATCCGCTGACGGGCGGCCTGCAGCTCGCCGACCCGCTGGCGCTCATCCTGCCAGCGCTCCTCCACCTCCCGCGCCTGCTGGTGGAGTTTTTCCGCCTGCGCCGCCAGGTCGCACAGCCGGTCGTGATGATCGACGCCCACCAGCAGTTCGCGGTTCAGGCGCGCGCTCTCTTCCTCGATGGCCGCCAGATGCTGGCGGATCTCCTCCAGCTGGGGCGGCACGTCATGCTGCGCCAGCGCCACCCGCGCGCAGGCGGTATCGAGCACGCTGATTGCTTTGTCCGGCAACTGGCGACCAGAGATATAGCGCTGCGAGAGGCGCACCGCCTCGCGGATGGCGGTATCCAGAATTTGCACGCCGTGATGCGCCTCCAGTTTATCGGCCACCGCCCGCAGCATCACCACCGCACCGTTCTCGTCCGGCTCTTCAATCTGGATACGCTGAAAACGGCGGTCCAGCGCCGGATCCTTCTCGAAATACTTTTTATACTCCTGCCAGGTAGTGGCGGCGATGGTACGCAGTTCGCCGCGCGCCAGCGCCGGTTTCAGCAGGTTGGCGGCGTCGCTGCCGCCTTCGGCGCCGCCCGCGCCAATCAGCGTATGGGCCTCGTCGATAAACAGAATAATCGGCTGCGGGGATGTTTTTACCGCCTCGATCACGCCGCGCAAACGCTGTTCAAACTCGCCTTTCACACCAGCGCCTGCCTGCAATAGGCCAAGATCGAGCGAAAGTAACACCACCTCGCGCAGGGGAGGCGGTACCTTGCCTTCGGCGATGCGCAGCGCCAGCCCTTCAGCGACGGCGGTTTTCCCCACGCCTGGCGCACCGACCAGAATCGGGTTGTTCTGCCTGCGACGCAGCAGGATGTCGATACACTGGCGGATCTCCGCATCGCGCCCGATGATCGGGTCGATCCGCCCTTCCCGCGCATCATGAGTCAGATCGTGGGTGTATTGTTCAAGCACGCCGCCACTATGCCGTGGGGTTTCGCCTTTTACCGGTTTTGCCGCATCTTCCGCCGCTCCCCGGCACCACTCTCGCCATTGGTTCTCCAGCATCTCAGTGGGAATTTTCAACAGCAGCGGCATTCCCTGCGCCAGCTGGACGCGCAGGCGGTCACGAGTCAGTAATGCCAACAATACCAGCGCGGAACGTACCTCGGTATGATTCTGAAAGGTCGCCTGTAAAATGGCACCCTCCAGCAACTCAACCAGTTGCAAAGAAAATACCGGCATCCGCGTACAGCCTGTTTTGAACTGTCCCTGCGCGCGCAGGATCTCATCGCGCAGAGCGTCAACCGGGATCGCTGCGCCGTTAAGACAGCAAACGAAATCACAATGCTCATCATCCAGTAGCGCCAGTAACAAATGTTCCGGCTCCACGAACCAGTGGCCCTGCGCCCGGCTGCGTTCTGCTGCCTGCTCCAGGGCGCGTAAACAAACCGGATTAAGTTTTTGTACCAGTATTTTTAAATCCATTTAACGCTCTCCTTAAGAGATTGTTGGCAACAAAACGACGTGAGTCGGCGTCCGGTCAGTTGTGCGCTGTAACCCAGACACGGCGGCCTGGCGCGATCCAGATGATTATCCAGACGCAGCGTTCCTCTCATCATTAGCAGCAGTTCCACCCCTGCGCCAAACCAGAGTCTGCCGAGCCAGCCAAGCTGGATAAATCCCCTGCCGCCGGGGAGAAAATCCCGCCACTGCGCCGCGTCGCGGGCCTGCAAATGCAGGCGCAGCGCCGCATGCTGATTCCAGGCGTGCCTTCCTGCCACGCTGTTGCGCCCCAGACGACAACCGGTGCGGCTGATGGCGGCAGGCGGCAGTGCCTGCCAGCGGCCGATAAACTCTTCGGTATGCACCGTAATATTAAGTACCGCGGCAACCAGCGTCACAAAACCAGCCGTTGACCGTCTGCGATTGGCCAGTAGTCCGCTGTACGCCAGAATGTTAGGCGTCGCAGCGCCCTGTTGCGCCTTACTATCAAAACCACACAACGCGCGCATAATGGCAAACCCCGGCGCGTCTTCACGACGGGCGTAGGGCGTCGCCAGCCGGTACAGGCTCAGACTGCGATAGTGATGGGCAAATAAACGGCGCTGAAACAGATTTAAAAAATTCTGCGGCGCCCGTACCTTATCCTGCGCGGCCTGTTGCAACACTTCCAGCCAGGCGTAAGGCAAAACGCCGTCTGCGCCGCCAGGGCCGAGACTGCGAACCTGTAACCTGCCGTCGCGCAGCACGCCGGTTTCCGAAGGCGTAAACGCCAGCCCCAGCTCACCACACAACTGCGGCGAGTCGCCGCACAGTTGCAGCAACCTGACGCACTGCTCCAGCGAAAAGCGCCACGGTTCGCGGCGCAGTTGCGCGATTACGCTATCAATGCGCTCTGCCCGGTCTCGCTCCATAACGGCAGCGCCTCCTCTTCATCCTGTAATACGGTATGCACAAAACAGTTCGCCGTGGCGTTACGCGCCAGAAAACGGGCGACAATGGCGGCAAACAGCAGCCGGCTACTGGCGGTAAACGCGGCGGGATCCAGCGTCAGCGTGACCCGGATACCGTTGCGCCATCCGCGCCAGGCGTCCTGCCCGTAATGCTCACTCACCCGCTCGCAGCGCATATCGCTGATACCATTGATTTGTTGCCAGACGGCTGCCGATGCGCCGGATGAGGCATACAGGGCCAGCATCTCTTTAAGCGACGCCAGCGCCATTTCGCCCTCCAGCAGCGACAGGTGATTCAGCGCCAACGAAGAGACCAGCTTCCAGCGGGCGTCATGCTGACGCGCTGGCGATGATGGCGGTGTGGGCGTTCCTGACAACTGTACCCGGGCTATCGGGCCGGGAAAGTCGAAAATCAGCGGACTGTCGGCAGGAAGTTGCACAGCCGTTTCGCCATTGCTGCACCACAATTTTGCCGTTATGCTGGCTTCTTCAGCGCTTTCCCTCGGGTCGAACCGGCTATCCACCAGCGTCAGCCACAGCGCGTTATCCTCTTTGTCGTTGCGCCGCGCGTACCAGAACCAGCGGGCGTCGCTGTGCCCCTGCGCTGAGTAGTACGGCGGTACGTTGCAGGCCTTTTGCTGATGACTCAGCCATAGCGCTTGCACGCGATAGATCTGGATATTTTTATCATGATGATCGGCCACCAGCCGGTATTCGCTACGCCGGTGATCCACCATCAGCGGCTCTGCGGTACGGGGAAAGAGATTCACCACCGGCGTGCAGCCAAGGCGAATATCGTGCGGTTGAAGAGGCAGCGGCGAATCAGGTGCCTGATTAAACGGAATGCAGAGCGTCAGGATCTCCTCCTCGCCGCCCGGCGTTATCGGCAAATCAAAATACATTAATGCCTGTGGCGCGTGGATCCAGGCGCTTAAGGCCAGGCCCCCCGACTCCACAGCGGATTCGCAGGGCAATATCTGCTCCGCATGGCGCAGGCCTGCGGGCTGTGGGCGCAGCGGGCCAATGGTGTGTGCGTAAAGCAAATCAAACAGCGTGGCGTTAATCTGCGGCGACCCGTTAAGACAGATGCGCAACGATTTCATCGCCAGCGTCGAAAAACGGTATGGCGGCAAACAGCGTAGTTGGATGCGTAGTGCGCTGCGTGCCTGTTGCAGGCCACTGTAGTGTTGCGCAACTGAGGCGTCGCACCACTCCAGCGTCTCGATAACGACAGGCCATAGCGTTTGCGCAAGGGTGGTGCGCCACCAGACCGTTTCGCCGCTCTTCGTCAGCGCGTACAGCGGCGTGCCGGCAGGCAGGGTATAACCGTGGGTCAGATCGCCCGCCAGCGGGTCGGGGGTAAAGCAGGCGGTGGCGCTGGCGGGAAAAGGCCGCATCAGATGCGGAGAAAGCAGCTCCAGCAGCGAAGCGCTGAGTTCGCTGAAACCGTCGTCCAGCCGGCGTTGCAGGCGGGCGCTTTGCAGGGCGAATCCTTCCAGCAGCCGTTCCACATGCGGATCGGGACAGTCGAACTCGCTCAGGCGAAGCCGGGCAGCGACGTCCGGGTGCTGGCGGGCAAACTCGCCGCTTACCGTACGCAGCCACCTGAGCTCTTGCAGATAGTCATCCAGTAATCGATCGTCCATTGATCCTCCCCGGAAGGGTTATTGCCATCGACCGTCTTGCCAGACCAGTAGCAGGCTCAGCGGTTCAGTCTCGTCGCGTAGTTCAGCGTCCAGATGCAGCATCAGCGTCTGCTGATACGCATCTTTCACGCTGATACTCAGCGTCTTAATTCTCGGTTCACAACGCAGAATCGCCGCGCGTAGCTGACGGCAGTACCCGTCGAGCACCCGCTCATCGCCCACATTGAGACCGTGCCACTCCGGCACGCCCCAGGCGAGCAGCGGTGGTAATTCGTCAGCATCTGCGGGCGCGCGGGAGTTGAAAAGACGAACCAACTCCCGGCGCACCGACTCTCCGGGGCTTATCTCCTCATCCAGCAGTCGGTCAAACAGCGCGACCGGAATGGAGGCTTGCATCGTTAGCTACCTTTATTTATTCATCGCCATATCCCAGAGGGATGAGACGTTGCCCTCTTTCTGCCCCCCCTCCTTCTGCGCGGTGATTTCCCATTTAATTTTGGTGAAATTGAGCGACATCGTTTCGACTGGCTTACCGCCGGAGCCGCCGCTGACGCTCAGATGCGAGATCAATACGTTGGTCAGGGTATAAACGATAAACGGCAGCATTTTGCCATCGTCATTACGGCATAGCGTCAGAGTCCCTTCTTTGATCATTTTGCCGCCACAGCAGTACTCATTAAGCTTCGGCGTGGAAAGATCGACAAATTTGGTCAGCGACATTTCCCCCACATGCGCCCGTCCGGAAGTGCGCTCGGTATTACTGACGTCGTTGGTGACCTGCATCGCCACGTTATGGCTGTAGGACATAATTTCTATCTGATCTTTAAACCCATCGACCTGACATTCACCTTTGATATCGTCGAGCTTTAAAAAAATCGCATCCATGGTTTATCTCCTTATTGATCAGGCGGCGGCCGGCGGCGGCAGTTCAGCGACCAGACGAATCGAGGTGGTCAACTCTTCTAGCTGGAAGTGCGGGCGCAGAAAAACGACGGCACGATAAACGCCCGGTTTGCCCGGCACTTCGCTGACATCAACGCGAGCCTCGCGCAGCGGATAACGCGCTTTGATCTCCTGCGGCGCGCTGTCGGTCAGCAACACATAATCGGCAATCCAGTTATTCAGATAGCTTTCGACCTCATCACGGCTCATAAAACTGCCGACTTTGTCACGCATGATCACCTTCAGATAGTGCGCAAAGCGAGAGGCGGCAAGAATATAAGGCAACATGGCGGAAATACGCGCGTTAGCGTTGGCTTCCGGGGTATTGTAGATTTTCGCCTGATTGGTGGTCTGTCCGCCAAAGAAGGCGGCGGTATTGCTGTTTTTCTTGTGGCACAGGGCGATAAAGCCGAGATCGTTAAGTTCTTTCTCACGCCGGTCGGTAATCGCCACTTCCGTCGGGCAGCGCAGGCTGATGTCACCGGAAGGGGTGGAGAACGTATGCGCTGGCAGATTTTCCACCAGACCGCCCCCTTCCACGCCGCGAATCGCCGCGCACCAGCCATACAGAGCAAAAGCTTCCGTTATCCGCCCCGCCAGCGCCCACGCGGCGTTGCCCCACAGATATTTACTCGCATCCATCCCGTCAACATCTTCGACAAAGTTGACGCCTTCAACCGGTACCGTATCCGGGCCATAAGGCAAACGCTGCAACACATGCGGCAGCACCAGCGATACGTAGCGGGAGTCTTCGCTTTCCCGGAACGCTCGCCACTTCATCAATTCAGCACTCTCAAAAATTTTCGCCAAATCGCGCGGTACGCTCAAATCGGCAAACGATCCCATATCAAATAACCGTGGGCTGGCGGCGGCGATAAAAGGCGCATGGGCCGCCGCTGCGACCTGAGAAATTTTCTCCAGCAACGCCACATCCTGCGGATGACGACCAAACTCAAAATCGCCGACCAGCACGCTATACGGGTTGCCGCCGAAGGTGCCGTATTCATCCTCATACAGCTTCTTAAACAGCGTGCTCTGATCAAATTCGACGGCTTTCTCAAGATCGGTCTGTAGTTCGTTGCGCGAAACGTTCAGCAGACGCAGTTTCAGGCGGGTGCTGGTCTCCGTATTCATCACAAACTGGTGCAGCCCGCGCCATGAGGCTTCCAGTTTCTGCATATCAGGGTGATGCAGCACGTCGTTGAGCTGGGCGCTGATCAGCTCATCAATTTGCGCGATACGATGATTGATCATCGCCACGGTGTCGCTGTCCACCGACATCCCTTCATCCAGGATCTGTGTCGCCAACTCTTCGAGCATATCGCGTGCGTAGGTCTGCTGTAGCTCGTCGCGCGCCATGCGGCCTTCCTGAATGATGCGATCCAGTACGCTCAGCGTAACCGTTTTCCCGCCAGTATCAGCGTGTTCCTGAACATTATCCATTGTTCTTCTCCTGTATGCGGTTACGCGTTTTCGGCCGGACGTTCTGCTGCGGCCGGGCGCAGTGCCTGAAGTTCGGCATTGTCGTTGATGACCTGTTGCAACAACGCGTCCAAATCATCATTACCATCCAGTTTAGTGAGCAGATCGCGCAGGCGCTGCCGCGCCAGAAATAAGCGCTGGAGGGGCTTAACCTGATCGATAATGTTGCGGGGAGAAAAGTCTTCAAAGGTTTTGAAGTTGAGCTCAATATTAAATTTACTGCCATCGTTCGCCAGCCGGTTTTCAACCTGCAGCGCCAGACGGGGCGCTATTGAAGCAAGCACATCATCAAAGTTATCCCGATCGATTTCGACAAAACGGCGCTCTCGTAATTTTTCTGGCGGGGTCGCAGGCTGCCCGGATAAATCCGCCAGTATACCCACCACTAACGGAAGTTCTTTTTTCTCAATCGCCCCGCCGGTTTCCACATCATAGGTGATTTGTACTCGCGGCGGCCTAATACGATTAAGTTTATGCTGAATGCTCTCTGCCATATTCAATCCTTTTTTATCGCAATAGTATTCCTGGTGCATAAATTACTGCACCTCTATTTAAGAACATCTCTTTTGATTCACTACAGGAAATATAAAAAACACATCACCAAATAAATTTCAACTTAACTTTTACTATCCAGCAAAGAAAACAGCGAATTGATTTACATCAAGCAAATTAAAATTTAATTAAATATCAAAAAGTTAATGCAAAGCAATATCAAGGTAAATTATTCATGCGTTTATATTCACAATGTGAATGTGATCTGTTTAACATTTTTATTCCGTTATCCATCATAATGAATGATATAAATCAAAAAACACTTCCTCGCGTTTAATTAACTTCATATCAACAATATAAAAGGATTTTATATGATGAACGGAATATATCATTTTCTGAGGGTTATTTTTTTAAGTTTAATCTGTATCCTGAACAGTGGCTGCTCATTATGGCAAAACCGGGTTGGACTGGATTCGGTCGTCATCGATACCGCACCACACGCTAATGATAACGCCCCTATTGCGGTAGATATTGTTGCTATCGCGGACGCCTCACTTGTGCCTGTTATCCAGACACTGTCCGCCTCGCAATGGTTTAATGCGAAATCCCAATATCTGCATGATTACCCGAACGGGTTGCATATCTGGTCTTTAGAACTGGTACCCGACTCTCACTTTGTCGCTGATGAGAATCCGTTAAAAGGCGCGCAAGCCCAGGCATTATTACTTTTCGCCCGTTACCGCAGTGAAGGGGAACATCGGTTGCGGCTGGATAATATGGATTCGCTGCATCTGCGATTAATGATGGATGACGCTGTTCTGGCGCCCGAACAAGGAAAGTAAGATGAATACAATTCCTGCTATGGTCTGCTGGTACGAAGGAATGGCAATGCTGCCGCAGCACTTTCAACTACAAGCGCTACGCCATGAAATGCTTACAGCAACCCTGGCGCGCTGCGCCAATCCCTGGTTCTGGGGCGTGATGCGGCTGGAAATCGACGAGGCGGCATTATGCGCGGGAACCTTACGCGTTATGCAACTGCAGGCGATAATGCCGGACGGAGTGCCCATCAATTACGATATAAGCCGCGATCCGCCGCTGGAATTCGACTGCGCCAGGCTGTTGCCCGCCTCCCCGGATAGCGAACATACGTTATGGCTGGCGCTGTCGCCCGCCAGCCGCGCCGGACAGTGGCAGCTAATGAATACCCGATATCGCTCGGTAAATAGCGCACCATTACCCGACTTAACCAGCGGCGAATTTCCGCAAAGTGTTCCACTCTGGCAACCGATGCCACACCTGGTGAGCCAGCATGAGCGCGCCGATTTCATCTGTTTGCCGCTGATTCAGGTGGTCTATAGCGAAGGAGGATTTCGCCGCAATGAGTGGTTCGCACCGATGCCTGCGCTGGAGCACGAGAGCTACCCCTGGCGCCACGCCCGACAGATATGCCTTCAGGCCCGGGAGAAAATCCTTTTTCTCAACCGCGAAATCCAGTTGGCCCGGCAGAATCAAAGAACGACAGACGGGCTGTGGTTAACCCTATCGCTGCAAAGTCTTCAGGGCGGTCTTGTGTTTCTTGAATCGTTGCTTAACAGCGGGCACGTACACCCTGTCGATCTTTACCGCGCGCTCTGTTTGTTCGCCGGGCAAACGGCCATCTTAACCCAGGAGAAAACTCTGCCGTTGCTGCCTGAGTTTGATTACCTGGATATGTACGCGGCGTTTACCTCGCTTTTTGCTCTGCTGCGCAATCAACTGGCACATATTCATCGCCGCTGGCAACGCCTTAATTTCAACCGACAGGAAAATAGCTTTACCCTGACGCTACCTGCCGGCATCCGTGCGGGCGATCAGATCATTATCGGCGTATTAATGCCGAACGGCTGTACGATGCCGGCGCAGAGCTGGCTTCAGCAAAGCATTATCGCCAGCCAGCCGTTTTTAGCGGTTTTACGCCGCCAGCGGATGCATGGCATGACCATTTCGCCACTACCGGCAGAGCGGCGTAGCGACTGGGAAATTGATAATAGCATCACGCTGTTTACCCTTACCCTGGTCACTAACTGGTTTGAAAAGGAAACACCGCTGATTATTTCGCCGCTGCATGAGACCGACAGTATACCGGAGCGGATCATGCTTTACCGCCAGGAGGACCATTACGATGCCTGTTAATCCAGATATGCCCGCCTGCCGGTTATTTGACGACATTTTTTCCCGCTGGCTGACCCAATTTGAGCAATGGAAGCGCATCACCCTGCCTCCTGAAGCGCTGCACCAGTTAGCTTTCGACTACAGTAATCAGACTGTCGCCGATTATAGCCGACGCCTGACCCGTGAACTGGGCACGCCCTTTAAGCAGCATATTGATGCCGCGATTTATGCGCTGGTAGCGCTGCTCGATGAAACCGTTCTTTATAGCGACTGGCCTGCACTTAGCTGGTGGCAGGACTGCCCGCTGGAATACCATCTCTGGCAAACTCACAGCGCTGGCGACCAGTTTCCCGCTCATATTCAGGCACTGCTGAATGAACGCAACCCTGCGCAACGCGATCTGGCGGCCCTTTATCTGCGCTGCCTGACGCTGGGCTTTGGTGTCAAACGTGACAACTTCGACGAACAAGCCCATCAGGAGACCTGCCGTTTGCTATGGCATTTTGCTTTTCAGGAAGAGGCGCAAATGTCGGGCATCGCGCAAAAGCTCAATGCCGACTCGCTGGCGTCGCCTTTGCAGCTTCCTCCCCGCCGCCGCCTTCCGGACAATTCCCGTCTGCATCTGATCGCCTTCATTGTGCTACTGACGCTGTTGTTACTAAGCCAACGGCTGTGGCTGAGTATTGAAGATGCCATTGGCGTCAGCACTCTGCCCAACTTTCCAGTGACGCAGTATTGCGAGGGAGATAGATCGTGACGCAACCCTGGCTTACGCTTCTTATTATTGTGTTGGTGCTGTTGGTGGTGACCCTCTGGTGCCTCTGGTGGCAATGGGAATACCGCAATAACACGTTTATCCGCGCACAAAAAGAGATCCAGCACGCCTGCGGCGGCCAGGATCCCTACGATAGTAACCGAATCCTGATGCTGGGCGACGAGGCGGATAACCGCCTGCTGTGCCGCAGCTGGTCGCTCGCCGATGGCGCAGAATACTGGTTCGGGCAGTGGTGGTATAACCAGCAGTGTTCACTGCTTTGTGTGCCGCAAACTCTGCAAATGCCGGGCAAAAAGCGGCTCATCAGACAAAGCGACTGGCAAAAACTGCTGGCGGCGCTGGTAAAAAGCCGCCCCCAGCGTCCTCTGGATGCGATGATTATCACTCTACCGCTTGACGCGTTGCGCGGTGATGACAATAAGCAGGCGCAACTGCTGAATAACTGCCATCAAATCCAGCAGGCATGTGGCTTGAGCCTGCCAGTCTATCTGATAGTAAGCGGTCTGGAAGAGATCGAAGGCACTCAGGATTTACTGACGCTTTTGTCTGATGAGGCCAAACGTAGCCCGATAGGCAGCGCAATTCCGGTCGCCCGGGAGGCTATCTGGAAGTCAGTATGGATTGACGACGCGCTGGCCAACACGCGCCATACCCTGCGCGATGTTATTACAGCGCTGGGCACATTGCATGGACACACGTCAGGCACGCTTTTCAGACTGCCGGAGTTTTTCCCCACTATCGCCACCCCCCTGCATGATTATTTTGATACCTTGCTCAATAGCAGCGCCAGGGACGAACCGCCGTTGCTACGCGGCATCTGGTTTGTCGCCCGCAGCGCTATCGCCGATAAACCACACATGCAGTTTTGCCAGAATTTACTGGAGGGAAAAATCATTGCCGAAAGCGGGCTGGCGCTCCCGGTTCGCCGTCTGCTGCGACTTAATCTGCGGCGCCATTTTATTACGCTTGCCTGCTATAGTTGCGCGGGTATTCTCTGGCTGGTGGCGATGATCTGGAGCTGGCATTACCAGCATACCAATGCCCTGGTGCTACACGATCGCCTGCAATTACTCGCCACTCAAACCGCTCGCGACAGCAACTCTGGCGAACGTACCGCTACGCTCTACTGGCGTATTCTGAACGCGGTGCCACAGTGGCAGTTCCGCTCCATCGTCTGGCCCGGTTCGCTGTTCAGCCGTACCGATAATAAACTGCGTGAAACATTCCAGAATGCAACGCTGGCAAGCCTGTTGGCCCCTGCCGCCAATAGCGTCTGTCTGCAGGATCAAACTCCCCGCGCCGGCGAACTTTCGGGCGAGCATGACGATCTACTGCCTGATGAACGTTACCGGAACATCACCCAGCTTCTCGCCCAGACCAAACAGATGGAGGCCCATTACCTGCCCTTGCTCCAGCTTATGCAGGTAAAACAACCCACTGTCCAGACTTTAGCGGCCATCTCCGCCAGCGTCTGGGGGGTTAATGTCGATACCGACTCGTTACCCTCACGGACCGCGCTAAATGAACTGTTTGCCACTCTCAATATCAACCGTCTGCGCCTGCCGGAAATCAGCGATCTGACGCAGCGCAATAGCGAGCTCTTTTCCCGGGAGACGATGCGCTGGCTGGAACAGCACTATGGCAACACCAGCCTTGACAACAATGAGGAGCAACTGGAGCAGATACTGACGTTGTTCAGTAACGGTACGGCGGTAACGCCGTTTTTTGTCCGCTCGCTGGTGCGCCAGATCAGCCGTTTACAAAGTGCGCTGGCAACAATTAATAATCTCAGCCGCGATGCGGCGCATTCCCCTATCCGCCTACCGCTGGACGATCTGCTGGCGCAGGCTCACTCCCTGAGGCTTATTGATAATAAGGTCGGCCAGGCGTTGCTACGCCATGAGGCGTTACTGCGACAGCGTTTTCTGGCGCAGGTTGACGGCTCGCGACTGCATTTTTCTTCGCTGACCGAACAGTCGCCGGAAGGCGAATTCAGCGTATCTCCAGATATTCTTGCGCTGCAAAAAAGTTTACGCGGCCTGCTTAACCAGCCCTTCTGGCAGCGTGGCACAAACCAGACGCAACCCAATAAATCCGGCTATCCGGGAGAATTACAGTTGCAGCAAGCATTAATGCTGTATAACGGCTACCAGCGTTTCATCCAGCAACTGCCGGACAGCCTGTGGCGGCCCAAATTACTGTCGCTGGCGCAGAATGCGGTCGAAAATGCAATGTTACAGGCGCTCTATGCCGATGCGCCGGAAGCCGTGCAGGAGAACAACATCGACACGTTAAGCGCGGGTCAGGCAATCGACGCCTTAGTTCAACTTAATCGCCCGCAGCGCGCAGTGGCGCTTCGCCAGCAAATTGCGGTACAGATTATCGCCCGTATCCGCCGCGAGGGCAGCGCCCTATTGCCAGCCAACGCGCCACCAGCCGTAAATTATATGACCCCGGAACAGGCACAGGATAGCAGTCAAAGGATGACAAGTTGGGCGAATGCGCAGACGGAGCAAATTTCCGCCACGCTTGCCCGTTACCAGCAGGATATCGCGTGGCTTGACCGGCAGCGGCCATGGCTTAACAGCGAAGACAACCAGCTTATTATGCGCTGGACAAACTCGCTTGGCGCGATGCAACGTCTGCAACAACAAGACCCGACCAGTCCGCCCGCGCGAATGACGGCGCTTGCCGCCATGATACCGACGCTGAATGCGCAGAATTGTCAGAGCGAACTGACGCCGTTTACCGCCTCCGGCAGCAACGATTTTTACAGCCAGTCGCTGAATTCGCTAATCAACGCCTCACAGCAAAAATGCCAGCAGTTACGCCAGCACGAGAGCGCCGGTACGGTACAAGCCATTAGTAACCTCTATAACGTCTGGCTGGCAGGCCATTTTCCGTTTACCACCTTACCTCACGCGCCAGACGCCGATGTTGATCGAGTGCGCGAACTCACGCAACTTCTCGCCACGCTGCCCGCGGACTCCCTCGCCATTCAGCCGCCACTGATCCAGCAGTTGGCGGCTGCACAGCCGCTGCTCGCCGCGCTGCTCTCCCCCGACGGCGTAGTCGTGCGCGTCCACTGGCGCACCCAACGTGATAAAGAAGCAGGAGCGGATCAGATAGTCGACTGGCGTCTTAGCGGCAATCAGCAGTCGATAAGCTACCCTGGCGGCACGAGGGAAGATCTGCACTGGCGAAGCGGCGATAATCTGAGCTTCAGCCTGCGCTGGGCAACTAATTCCGCCTGGCGGCCTTTACCAGGTTCGCCGCAAAGCGTGACGGTGGTGGATGATACCGGACGCTGGCGCTGGCAGGGCGCGTGGTCGCTGTTGCGAATGATAAGCCAACAGCGTCCTGGTGGCGAGTTAGCATTGCCATTATCTCTGCGCTTCAGCCTGCCTACCGGTAACGGCCAGCAGCGGGCCCAGGCCACCGTTTATTTCAACGTCGCGTTACTGGACGCGGAAGGGAAAGCGCCGCTGGCGTGGGTACCGCTTAGCGCAAAAGAATAATCAGGAGAAGATGATGGAAGCTATAGAGACGCTACTGACGCCTGTCAGCCCGGAGCATCCTTGTGGAGAATCGGTACGCTACTCGCCGGAATTCGACCGGCTGGCGGCGGCGCGGCAACAGGATGATGAAACTCTGCCGACCGGCGTCTGGCAAAGCACGCCGCGACGCGCCGATTGGGAAGAGGTCGCCCGGCTGGCCTGCGAGTTAACGCTATCGCGCAGTAAAGATCTGGTGATTATGAGCTGGCTGGGGGAAGCCTGGTTACACCTGCGCGGTCTGGTGGCGCTGCCCGACGCGCTGTCCCTGCTGGCGCTGGCGCTGGAGCGCTACCCGAACGAGCTACATCCACAAATTAAGGATGACGATTACGATTATCGCGCTGCCCCACTCTGCTGGGTAGCGCAGCATTATGCCGCGATGGTTGCTAACGCGCCGCTGTTTACCTGCGAGGAGGAAACCATCTCGCTGGCGCAATGGCAACAGGGAAAACGCCACGATCTCCCTCCCCCTGAAATGCAGGCCAATATTGGTCTGGCCCTAACGGCGAGCCTGAAGTGGCTGCAGCGCCTTACCGATCTTTGCCAGAACTGGCCTGACGCAACTGCCCCCTCTTTCAATGTGCTGGAGCAGAAAATTAAAACCTGTCAACAGGCGCTGGGACATAGCGTCACTGAACGTCCACAGTCGGAAGCCGGAGAAACGCAAATATCTGCGGCGACGAACTCGCCGGCATTCGCCAGCCGTGAAGAGGCCTACCAGATGCTTAAACAGATTGCGGACTACCTGCAGCGTACGGAACCCCATAGTCCGGTGCCTTATCTGCTACATCGCGCCTGTATATGGGGACATACGCCGTTACCAGAGTTACTTAACGAATTGCTCGTCAGCGATGAAGCCGCCCGCCAGCTCTGGCGGCAACTGGGGGTGTTACCATGAGTTGTCCTGCTGTGTGTACAGGCGCAACAATATGTTGCTCCTTTGGCCTCGCACCTTCCGTACTCAATGTATTACCTGCTAACCGCACACTGGTTAGCGGCCTGCCGATGGCCACGATTATGGATAATAAACCGATGGTCAATATTTTGCCGTTTGGTATGTGCAGTAGTATGGCCAACCCCAGCGTTGTCGCGGCCACCGCGGCGGCGCTCGGCGTACTGACTCCCATGCCCTGCATTCCCGCAACTGTCGCCCCCTGGATGCCCGGCTCGCCCACAGCACTGGTTGGCAATATGCCCGCCCTCAATATGCAATCACAATTAATGTGCATGTGGGCTGGCATAATCCAGATTGTCCAACCGGGCCAGATGCAAACAATGGTGTAGCCGTTTTACCGCCTGCTTTATACTGGCGGGTAAAACGCTTTTTTAACGGATTTCACCATGTCGTACTCTATCGGCGAGTTTGCCCGGCTATGCGGTATCAATGCCACCACGCTAAGAGCGTGGCAACGGCGTTATGGTTTGCTGAAACCGCAGCGAACTGACGGCGGGCATCGCCTGTACAGTGATGACGATGTCCAACAAGCGCTGAGCATCCTGGACTGGATGAGAAAAGGCGTGCCCATAAGCCAGGTTAAACCGCTGTTGTCGCGTCCGGCCAGTCACCAGAGCGATAACTGGATAACGCTCCAGGAAACGATGCTTCAACACCTTCATGAAGGGCGAATCGCGGCATTACGCCAGTTAATTTACGACTGCGGGCGCGAATATCCCCGGGCGGAGCTGGTTACCCATGTGCTGCGGCCATTACGCAGCAAGGTGTCAGCGCATCTCCCCGCCATGATGACGCTGCGCGAAGTGCTGGATGGCATCATTATTTCTTACACCGCTTTTTGCCTGGAAGGCGACAGAAAAGCCCCCGGCGACAATGCCTTTATGAGCGGCTGGCATCTCTCGGATCACTGCGAAATCTGGCTGGAAGCGCTAACCCGTACCGGACAGGGATTACGCATCGATGTTCTTCCCACACCGCCAGCCGTACTGGCGCCCGAACTGTTCGCCCGGCAAAAATGGTTTCTGGTCACGACAGGCAAGCTCACCGCCGGACAGAAAAAGCAGCTCGCCCGGTGGCACAACGTTATCGCAGCGCTTGAGGTTATCACGTTATAAGCGCCACGCCCCCTGGCCCCTCGTTTCTGTCTGAGTGATATGTCGATACGTCAAAAAAATTCACACGAAAACTTAGACAAAAAAACAAAGTTGTGTAAGTTTTAAATGAGTGCAGGAGATCATTTTGCGCTATTACAGCGGCAGTCTTCGTGCTTTCAATAGGGGGAAGATCATGAAAAATAAACCGGTGGTCGGCATTAGCGCATGTCTGACAGGTGCCGCAGTACGCTTTGATGGCGGACACAAACGTATGGATTTCGTCATGAATTCTCTGGCGCCGTGGGTGACCTACAAACCGATCTGTCCGGAGGTCGCCATCGGCCTGCCTGTTCCTCGCCCTGCGCTGCGTCTTATCCAGACCACCCGCGGCGACATCCGGATGCGCTATAGTCATGCCCCGCACGATGATGTTACTGAACAGATGAACGCCTTTGCCGATCGGTTTCTACCTACGGCAGGTGAACTGGCAGGGTTTATCGTATGCGCAAAATCCCCCAGTTGCGGAATGGAGCGTGTTCGACTGTATGATGAAAAGGGTAATCGCGGCCATAAAGCCGGCACCGGGCTATTTACCGCCGCGATGATGAATAAATATCCCTGGCTACCGGTGGAGGAAGATGGCCGCCTGCACGATCCGGTACTGCGCGAGAATTTTGTCGAACGCGTCTTCGCGCTAAATGAATTAAATGCGCTACGTGCGCAGGGATTGAGTCGTCACAGTTTGCTCGCGTTTCATAGCCGATACAAACTTCAGCTTCTCGCCCACCACCAGGGCGGTTACCGAGAGATTGGCCCTTTCGTCGCGCGTTTGCACGAGTGGGACGATTTGGAGGCCTTCTTTATCCGCTACCGGGAGAAACTGATGACGATCCTGAGCCACCCCGCTTCCCGTAAAAATCACACCAATGTGCTGATGCATATTCAGGGTTATTTTCACCGCACCCTGAATAGCAGGCAGCGCGCGGAATTACGCGAGGTCATTCTCCGCTACCGGGCCGGCCAATTGCCGATCCTGGCACCGTTAACGCTACTAAAACACTACCTGGCGGAGCATCCGGATGCCTATCTGCGTACACAGAATTATTTTGAGCCGTACCCCGATACGTTAGGGCTGCGGATAGCCATTGCCTGATGCCTCTGCCTATCACTGGTTACGGGTAACCTCAACGCCTCGACCACTAATGAAAACGCCGGCGATGGCTGTTTACGGCTGGGGTAATAAAGATGATAGCCTGCAAAAGGCCGGCACCAGGGCTCGAGTATCCGTATCAATCGCCCTTCCTGAATGTGGTTGCCGAATTCCTCTTCCGGTAAAAACGCGATCCCCAGGCCGGCCAGCGCCGCATCTACAATATGTTCAGAAGTATTAAATATCAGCTGTCCGCTAACCCGAACGTTCAGGTCGCCGCCATCCTCATCGAAATCCCAGACATAGAGCGCGCCAGAGCGTACCATCCGCTGATTAATACACTGATGCTGCGTCAGTTCATGCGGCGTCCGGGGTACCGGAAAACGGGAGAAATAATCCGGCGAAGCTACCGCAGCCATGCGTATTTTGGGTCCGACAGGGACTGCGATCATATCTTTGTCAATGGTATCGCCTAACCGTACGCCAGCATCAAAGCGATCTGCCACGATATCGCGAAAGCCGTGGTTGGCATCAAATTCAATATGAATATCCGGATACTCGCGCAAAAGCGGCGTCAACTTTGGCAATAGAGTGGTACGTAATACGTCAGGCCCACAGGTGATACGAACCGTTCCGGCGGGCTTATCACGTAATGCCGTCAGCATATCCAGTTCAGCCTCTATCTCATCAAAGCGATCGCCGATAGCATTGAGCAATCGCTCACCGGCGGCGGTCGGGGATACGCTACGCGTAGTGCGCGTTAATAACCGAATCTTCATGCGTTCTTCCAGCGCAGAAATCGCCTGACTTAACGCTGGCTGCGTGACGCCTAAACGGGCGGCAGCCCGGGTAAAGCTGCCCTCCCGGGCGACGGTGATAAAAGAGAAAAGATCGTTGAGATTACGCTTCATGGCGCTTCCGATATTAATAAGTAATACTTATAAGCATATTAAGCTTTCATTAGCTAGTAACCCTACGCTCAACGTGTAAAATTTTCATCACCTTATTGATGCTTCTTTTACTCCCCCTGCCCGCTATGGCGGCACAACTCACGTTTTTACCGTGCACCACTCAAACAGGACTTAATACAATGAAAATAAAAGCAATTGGCGCGTACTCCGCGACACAGCCGCTGGAAGCGATGGACATCAACCGCCGTGAGCCTGGACCGCATGATGTGCAAATTGACATTGCTTATTGCGGCGTTTGTCATTCCGACATTCACCAGGTTCGCGCAGAGTGGGCCGGTACGCTCTACCCATGTGTACCGGGTCATGAGATCGTAGGCCGCGTCACTGCCACCGGCACTCACGTCAACGCTTATCAGGTGGGCGATCTGGTGGGTGTAGGTTGTATAGTGGACAGTTGCAAGCAATGCGAAGAATGTCAGGACGGGCTGGAAAATTATTGCGACCAGATGATCGGCACCTACAATTTCCCAACCCCGGATGCACCGGGTCATACGCTGGGCGGTTATTCTCAACAAATTGTGGTACACGAACGTTACGTTTTACGTATCCGCCACCCGCAAGAGCAGCTTGCCGCCGTCGCGCCGCTATTGTGCGCGGGGATCACCACCTGGTCGCCGCTACGCCACTGGCAAGTCGGCCCGGGAAAGAAGGTCGGCATTGTAGGTATTGGCGGATTAGGCCATATGGGAATCAAACTGGCGCACGCGCTGGGCGCGCATGTTGTCGCTTTCACCACTTCGGAATCAAAGCGCGAGGCGGCGAAAACGCTGGGCGCGGATGAGGTAGTGGTGTCCCGCAGCGAAAACGAAATGGCAGCGCATAGTAAAAGTTTTGACTTTATTCTTAATACTGTCGCGGCGCCGCATAATCTGGATGCTTATACCTCTCTGCTGAAACGCGATGGCACCATGACGCTGGTCGGCGCGCCAGCCACGCCGCACGCGTCTCCCGAAGTTTTTAATTTGATCATGAAGCGCCGCTCAATCGCCGGCTCAATGATTGGCGGTATCCCGGAAACCCAGGAGATGCTTGATTTCTGCGCCAAACACGGTATTGTCGCTGACATTGAACTTATCCGTGCCGATCAAATTAACGACGCCTATACACGAATGCTAAAAGGCGATGTCCATTATCGCTTTGTTATTGATACCGCCACGCTAACCGCCTGATCGCCATCTGCAAGCCGTACCATGAAGTACGGCTTTACGCTTGTTATCGGTGGCGGTATGAATCACCCTTGATAGCGAAGCGCATCAATAAGTAGCGCAAACGCTGCCGTATGTTGTTTACGGCTTGGGTAATAGAGATAATAGCCGGGAAACGGTTCGCACCACGCTTCAAGCACTTTGACCAGCTTACCCTCAGCGACCGCCTGCCCGACGGTATCTTCTGGCACAAAAGCCAGCCCCATGCCTGCGCCAGCTGCCGAAATACGAGAGCCAAGGTTATTAAAAATAAGCCGCCCTTCGACACGAACCCGTAGTTCCTGGCCATTTCGGCTGAACTCCCAGGCATATAGCCCCCCTAAGGTCGGCATTCGCATGTTAATACAGTCATGATGTTGCAAATCGTGCGGCGTTGCCGGTACGCCATGCCGGGCAAAATAGTCAGGCGCGCCCACTACCACCATTCGCCAGTCAGGGCCGATCCTGACCGCCACCATATCTTTTGCTATCTGTTCTCCCAGCCTTACCCCGGCGTCATAGCGTCCTTCGACAATGTCCATCAGACGATTATCAATAGACATTTCGACATTAACATCCGGCCAGGACTGCAAAAAAGGCTGCAGCGCTGGCCAGACGGTAGAATGTAACGCATGTTCGCTAAGGGTCAGGCGAATATTTCCCGTCACACGCTGGCGCATCTCTGTTACCGCCAGTAGTTCCGTCTCTATCTCATCAAATCGCGGGCCCACGCCATGAATTAACCGTTCTCCCGCCTCGGTTGGCGCAACACTGCGCGTGGTGCGGGTCAGCAGCCGAATGCCAAGCCGCTCTTCCAGCCCACGAATCGCATGGCTAAGGGCAGATTGCGATACGCCCAGCTTCGCCGCCGCCCGCGTAAAACTTCGCTCCCGCGCAACGACAATGAGATACCAAAGGTCGTTAAAATTATCGCGCAGCATATATTTCTCCAGACCAACCGCCATAGCGCATGGTACAGATTACGCGCGCATTTCAACACGCTTTATCGTCAGGGACTGTCGTTTTTATCCCTCCGACGGCAGATTTTACCCGGCCAGCGCCTTGATCACCGTCTCCATTGCCTGTTTTTCTAACGCGCTACGTTGGATACGTTGATTCGCCAACGCGGTTCTTAACACCCCGGCAATGACAATATGCTTCGGCTCCTGTCCCAGATCGCGCATTTCCAGCACAACTTTACCCACCACTCTGCACATCTCGCGGTACAGTTCATCCTCTTTTGTTGGTTTTCCCATACGGTTTACTCGTCGCCAGCTCAAACCAACAGAATATAACACTCTCGTTAATTAAACAAAATTTGACAAAAATCAAAGAAATAACGCCATTTATTATTCATGAGTTATGCGTTTTTCCATCCGATCCTCTGGCGCAGCCAGTTTTTCAAAGCGTCTGATCAGTTCCGCCAGGCTACTGGCCTGCATTTTTTCCATCACTCTGGCACGATGAACTTCGACGGTACGAACCGCAATATTCATTGCCTGTGCAATTTCACGGTTCATAAGCCCTTTTGCTACCAGACTGGCCAACTCGCGCTCTTTCGGTGTTAATTGTTGATAGCAAAGCATAATGTCACGGCGCGCCACCTCCGCTGATGAAACCGCCAGCGCACGTTCCAGCGCCGCCTGTAGCGGTTTTACCGAGACTGGTTTTTGCAGAAAATCAACGGCGCCGCGTTTCATCTGCTCCACCGCCATCGGCACATCGCCATGTCCGGTAAGAAAAACCACCGCCAGAGTGCTGCCGCACTGGCGCAAGGCGTCATGAACCCCCTGTCCATCCAACCCCGGCATTCGCATATCCAGCAATACCACCCCGGCCTGATACAGGCTGGCCTGCGCCAAAAAATCTGCTCCCTGCGTCCAGCAGGTTACGTTATATCCCAGGCTTTCCAGCAAAAACGCGCACGCGTGAGTGACTGCCGTATCATCATCCAGCAGATGAATTATCGCCATCCTTGCCCCCGTCTTCATGTAAGAAATGTAACGTAACTACTGTGCCCGCCCGCCCATCCGGCGCGGTCTGATTTATCATATTGATATCGCCCCGCCCATACCGTACCAGCCGCTGGCAAATCGCCAGCCCCAGGCCCATTCCCTCTTTACGGGTTGTCATAAACGGCTGGAAAGCATGGCGTAATAGTTCCTCATCAATTCCCCCGGCGTTATCCTGCAAAATAATTCTGACGCCGTTTTTAGTCCGCCCGGCAACCATCCATAAATGAGTGGCGCCAGCCTGAGCCGCATTAAGAATGATATTTGCCAGCACTTGTTCCAACAGCATAGGCGGCAGCGTAACACGCAAAACGTCGCTAACTGTGGTATGCAGAGTCACGAACGGAAATTGTTGCGACATACGCAACAATTTCCAGACGTGATCAATCGCTTCACGAATGGCTATCGCCCCCCACTCTTCCGTCAGCACCGGGTTGCCCTGCGCCTGGCTGACCCAGTGACGCAGATTACGCACCGTGTCTGCGCCGCGTTGCGCCTGCTGATCGATGTGCTCCAGAGCCGGTAGCAAAGGATGTCGTTCATCTTCAACGCGCAGCCGAATCAGGCACCCCTGGGCATAATGTCGAATTGCGGAGAGTGGCTGATTCAGTTCATGGGCAAACCCGGAGGTCATTTCACCCAATACGCTCATTTGCCGGGCAGTTTCCAGCGCACGCTCCTGCTGATGGAGCATCACGCTATGACGTTCAAGTTGTTTTCCACGCCGGCGCACCAGCAGCATGACCCAAATGTAATTGAGCGTGAGCAGCAAAAACGTCAGCGCCACGCCGCCGACCATAAGCTGATGTTGAATCAACCAACTTTTGACGTCCAGCCACAACCGACGCTGCTGCGGATGCTGATGAACCTCATGCAACAGCGCTTCAACCTGGCTGGTCGAGGCGGGCGCCCCCCAGTGAAATGGCGCGACGGCAGGCGCACTGAATAGCGCCCGCGTTACGCGATCCGCCAACGTATCGCTGACGGTGGGCAACGCCGCGAACGACCAGTCAGGGTATAGCGGCGTACTGGTTAAACATGGAAGAGACGTGGGACGTGAAAGCAGCGCGACAAAATCCTTTTTATCAATGACCCCTTCCTGGTCCATATTTTCTAATAAGCATACCGGTACAATTGCCGCCTGTACGGCTTTTTCACGCAGCAAATAGACCAACGCATCGCCAGGAAATCCGGTAAAACGCAGATGGAAATCACGTTCCGGACGTAAACCCGCGTCGCTGAGCGCTTTATAGCCTAATAAATAGCCGCCAAATGCCTGCGCATCAATCGCGCCGACCGTTTTACCGATCAGATCGTGCACCGTGGTAATTCCGCTATCGCGTCGGGTAAGGATCACGCTGCCGATGACGTTGCCAGCTGCTTTCCCACCACGCGTTGAGCGCAAAGAGGCCAGCCAGCGGAGTGGCGCATGGCTATTCAGTTGGACGAACTGCGCCGGGTTGGTTATCACAAACTGCACGGTTCCCCGGTTGACGGCATCCTGCATTTGATGCAAATCCAGCGGCTGGATGTGAAAGGTTTCTCCGGAAAGTTGTTGATTTAACGTCTTTTCCAGAGGCTGCCAGTGGCTTCGCGTAGAGGCCTCGCCGCGCATCGCCAAAATACCAATATTCCACGTCCCTGCCCACGCGTCATGACAAAGTAGCCCTACTGCCGCTAACACCGCCAGGCACCTTACGGTTTTACCTCTCACCCCAATATCCCTGCCAATTATGTTGTTTTAGATCAACAACAAGCCGGGTATGTGGTTAACCACAATAGAGCTCTCCCCGTCTCGATTTTTACACTGTAAATCATCGACATTTTTTATTCATTACATATGGACCAACATCGTGACAAATGTGTCACTGTTGGCAATGTGGACGGGAATCACTATGGATAACAGTAAACGGCAATTCCTCCAGCAACTGGGCGTCCTGACCGCTGGCGCCTCGTTGGTTCCGCTGGCGGAAGCGAAATTCCCTTTTTCGCCTGAGCGGCATGAAGGCTCTTCGCACCACCGCTACGCCATGCTTATCGACCTGCGACGTTGTATCGGTTGTCAGTCCTGTACCGTAAGCTGTGCGATTGAAAACCAAACGCCGCAGGGTGCGTTTCGCACTACGGTGAATCAGTACCAGGTCCAGCTGGAGGGAAGCCCGGATGTGACAAACGTGCTGCTGCCGCGCCTGTGCAACCATTGCGATAACCCTCCCTGCGTGCCGGTCTGCCCGGTGCAGGCCACCTTTCAGCGTGAAGACGGCATTGTGGTGGTAGACAACAAACGCTGCGTCGGCTGTGCCTACTGTGTACAGGCATGTCCTTACGACGCACGGTTTATCAATCATGAAACACAAACCGCCGATAAATGTACGTTTTGCGTCCATCGTCTGAAGGCCGGGTTGTTACCTGCGTGCGTGGAGTCGTGTGTCGGCGGCGCACGCATTATTGGCGATCTTAAAGATCCCCATAGCCGCATCACCAAAATGCTTCATCAACACCGGGACGCTATCAAAGTATTAAAGCCGGAAAACGGCACGTCGCCCCATGTTTTCTACCTGGGGCTGGATGACGCCTTTGTTACCCCATTACTGGGCCGCGCGCAGCCCGCGCTTTGGCAGGAGGTCTGAATGACGCGTTTACTCATTATTGAAGAAGTGCTGACTCACCCGCAGGAAATAAGCTGGCTACCGTGGGCGGTACAATATTTCTTTTTCATTGGCATCGCCGCCTGCGCCGCACTATTCGCCTGCTCTCTTCACTGGCGGAAAAAAGACGCCGCGCCAGAAGAAAATCGGGCCTTACTGATTGCCATTACCTGTGCGATTACCGCCCCGCTGGCGCTGACAGCGGATCTCCACCAGACCGCGCGCGTCTGGCATTTCTATGCCTGGCCAACCCCCTGGTCGTGGATGCCCTGGGGAGCCTTATTCCTGCCGCTGTTTACCGGGTTTCTCGCCCTGTGGTTCCTTGCGCAGCACATGAAACGGTTACTGCACAAAAGTTACAACGTCACTAAGTGGTTAGCTTTAGCCAGCGCGTTTTGCGCGGTGGGTTTGCTGATTTATACCGGTCGAGAAGTCTCTGTTGTAATGGCGCGCCCAATCTGGTTTAGCTACGCCTTTCCTGTGGTGATGTTTCTTAGCGCTTTACAGGCCTTCTTCGCACTGATGATTGCCGCCGCCCGACGCGACTCTGTAAGGCTGCCAAAAATACTGTGGGGACAAATATGGGCGCTGGCGGCGCTGGGTCTGGTCGTTGCCATGTGGGTCAGCGGTGACACCCTTTCCGGTACGGCAATCCGTCAGTGGATGACTGTCGCCCTGTCAGCCAAATATTACGCGGTCGGCTGGCTGGTACTGTGGGTATTAACACTGATGTTCTGTAGCCTGACGCTACACCATCCCTTATCACAACCAAGCCGCATCCTGCTGGTTCTGAGCGCGCTGGCGCTATGCTGGCTGATGCGCTGGACCTTACTGATCCAGGTACAAACCGTACCGAAATTCAATGCGCAATTTAACCCATACTCATTGCCAGGCGGAACGGATGGCTGGCTTGCGATTATCGGCACCTTCGGCCTGTGGGTAGCGCTGCTGATTATTATTCGTGAAACGCTGAATGGGCTCACCAGGAGATTACAACATGGCTAATTTAACCCGTCGTCAGTGGCTAAAAGTCGGTCTCGCCGTCGGTGGGATGGTCACTTCTAGTCTGAGCTACCGTGATGTGGCGAAACGCGCCATTGATGGCCTGTTAAACGGGACGTCCGGCAAGATAACGCGCGACCGCATCTTTGGCAATGCATTAATTCCGGAGGCACAGGCACAAACGCACTGGCAGCAAAACCCACAACAAACCATCGCCATGACGCAATGCTTCGGATGTTGGACACAGTGCGGTATCCGCGCCAGGGTTAATGCAGACGGCAAAGTGATACGTATTGCCGGCAATCCGTATCATCCCTTGTCACAGGAACACCCGATCGCTCCCTCCGTCCCTTTTAGCAAAGCGATGGAACAACTGGCGGGAGAAAATGGTCTTGACGCCCGTTCGACCGCCTGCGCGCGCGGCGCCACGCTACTGGAAAGTTTGTACAGCCCGCTCCGGCTACTTGAACCAATGAAACGCGCAGGGAAACGCGGAGAAGGAAAATGGCAGCGTATCAGCTTTGAGCAGTTGATTGACGAAATTGTGGAAGGCGGTGACCTGTTTGGTGAAGGCCACGTGGACGGGCTGCGCGCTATTTATGCGCCGGATACGCCAATCGACGCAACGTGCCCAGACTTCGGGCCGAAAACCAATCAGCTACTGGTTACAAATACCAGCGATGAAGGCCGCGATGCTTTCCTGCGCCGTTTTGCGTTAACCAGCTTTGGCAGCAAAAATTTCGGTGCACACGGCGCCTACTGTGGACTGGCTTATCGGGCAGGCTCCGGGGCGCTAATGGGCGATCTGGATAAGAACCCGCATGTTAAACCCGACTGGGAAAATGTGGAATTTGCGCTCTTTATGGGCACCTCCCCGGCCCAGTCCGGCAATCCGTTTAAACGTCAGGCACGCCAGTTAGCGAGCGCGCGGCTGCGTGAGAACTTTCACTATGTCGTAGTAGCTCCCGCGCTGCCGCTATCAACGGTGCTGGCCGATTCTCACGGTCGCTGGCAGCCTGTCCTGCCGGGCAGCGATTCGGCGCTGGCGATGGGGATGATCCGCTGGATCATAGATAATCACCGTTATCATGCTGATTATCTGGCGATTCCCGGCATACACGCGATGCAGCAGGCCGGAGAACACAGTTGGACCAACGCCACGCATCTGGTGATTACCGATGAGCTGCCGACGCTGGCCGGACAACACCTGACGCTGCGGCATCTCACGCCCGATGGCGAAGAGACCCCCGTCGTGCTTAATACCGACGGCGAGTTGGTCGCCGCGTCCACTTGCCGACAGGCACAGCTTTTCGTGACGCAGTACGTTACGCTCGCCGACGGCCAACGGGTCACGGTGAAGAGCGGTTTACAACGGCTGAAAGAGGCGGCAGAAAAGCTCTCATTGGCGCAATACAGCGAACAGTGCGGCGTGCCGGAAGCGCAAATTATCGCGCTGGCGGAAACCTTTACCGGTCACGGACGTAAAGCGGCAGTCATCAGCCATGGCGGCATGATGGCCGGGAACGGGTTTTATAACGCCTGGTCGGTCATGATGCTTAACGCGCTCATCGGTAATCTCAGCCTGTCGGGGGGCGTCTTTGTCGGCGGCGGCAAATTCAACGGCGTCAGCGATGGCCCTCGTTACAACATGAGCAGTTTTGCCGGGAAAGTAAAACCATCCGGGTTAAGCATTGCCCGTAGCAAAACCCCTTACGAGGCATCGAAAGAGTATCGCGATAAGATTGCCGCCGGACAATCCCCTTATCCAGCCAAAGCACCGTGGTACCCCTTTGTGGCCGGCCAGCTTACCGAACTACTGACCTCCGCGCTCGAAGGCTATCCTTACCCGCTTAAAGCCTGGATTTCCAATATGAGCAATCCGTTTTATGGCGTTCCAGGCCTACGCGCCGTCGCGGAGGAAAAACTAAAAGACCCACGCCGTTTGCCGCTCTTTATCGCGATAGACGCCTTTATGAATGAAACGACGGCGCTGGCTGACTACATTGTCCCGGATACGCATAACTTTGAGAGTTGGGGCTTCACGGCCCCCTGGGGCGGCGTAGCCAGTAAAGTCACAACCGCCCGCTGGCCGGTTGTCGCCCCCGCGACCAGCCGAACCGCGGACGGGCAGCCTGTCTCGATGGAAGCATTTTGTATTGCCGTAGCGAAGCGTCTCCACTTGCCCGGGTTTGGCGACCGGGCGATAACCGATCCGCAGGGTAATACCTTCCCGCTAAACCGGGCAGAAGATTTCTATCTGCGTGTAGCCGCTAATATCGCCTTTATGGGTAAGTCCCCGGTCGCTCAGGCAAATCGGGAAGATATCACCCTGAGTGGCGTAACCCATATTCTGCCGGCAATTCAGCAAACGCTTAAACCTGATGAGGTCAGTCGCGTGGCGTTTATTTACTCTCGCGGCGGTCGGTTTGCGCCAGAGGACAGCGGCTATATGGCGCAACGTTTGGGTAACGCCTGGGAAAAACCCTTACAGGTCTGGAATGCGGATGTCGCCGCTCACCGCCATGCGATTACCGGAGAGCGTTTTAGCGGCTGCCCGATCTGGTATCCGGCGCGTTTATCAGATGGCCGATCCATTGACGACCTGTTTCCCGTTGGGCAGTGGCCGCTGAAACTGATTTCATTTAAATCGAATACTATGTCCAGCGCAACGGCGGTGATCCCGCGCTTGCATCATGTGAAACCCGCGAATCTGGTGGCGCTGAATCCGCAAGATGGCAAGCGCTACGGACTGCAACATGGCGATCGGGTACGGATTACTACGCCAGGCGGGCAGGTCGTAGCGCAAATCAGTTTATTAAAGGGTGTAATGCCCGGCGTTATTGCCATCGAACACGGGTACGGGCATCGTGAGATGGGCGCAACGCAGCACTTTCTGGACGGCGTGCCTATGCCATATGATCCGCAAATCAGCTCAGGCATAAACCTTAACGATTTGGGTTTTGCCGATCCAACGAGAACCGTTACCAATACCTGGCTCGACTGGGTTTCTGGCGCGGCAGTACGCCAGGGACTCCCGGCAAAGATCGAGCGTATATAATGTCCTGAGCCGGAGAACGACTTTCTCTTATTTCGTCGATGATAGCGACAGATAAGCGAGCGCTGTCCGGCTTCTCCTTTTGTGACGCTATGTCTCTTCCCCTCTTCCACCTGCTTTTCACGGCTTTTATGCGACACGCGCAGATTATGGTGTTAATACCCTCAACAATAGTAGTCATAATATATATCCATATTGGATAGTCACTGAATCGTGTAAGCCCAACTAATTTAAGTTTACGCCGCTATATTACAGCGAAGATCTATGACCGGTCTCACAAAATTATTTAACCTCTTTGCAAGCACTTAATATTTAACGTATTGGCTGCGTTTCTATTTAATTACATTTTTTTGGGATTACTTCCGGTTCACCGCATAATCTGTGATTGAATTCACCGCATGACAACATCGCCATAAATACAATTCAACGCATTACCCGGAGGCGATATGTTTAAAGAAGAAAGACGTCATGCCATCATTAATTTACTGATAAAGAATAATAGTGTTAGTGTCAGTAAACTTTCAGACCTTTATAAGGTGAGCCAGGAGACTATTCGTTCCGATCTGCGCTATTTTCAGAAATCCGGTATGCTTCAGCGGTGTTATGGTGGAGGAATTTTAAACCGAGATGCGCTTAGTAAGCTTATCACGGAAAATAAGATCGATATTTCCAGCACTATCGCCACACCAACCCACCAGGATGCCAAATTACGCCGGGAAAGCTCAAAAAAAGCAGGCAAGGTATGTGTCCTGGGGTCGTTTAATATTGATGTTTCAGCAACCGTGCCGTGGTTCCCGCAAAGTGGAGAATCAATCCTTGCCAGTCAGTTTGGATTCTATCCTGGCGGTAAAGGGGCCAACCAGGCTTTAGCCGCCAATAACGCCGGCGCGGCGGTACATTTTATATTTAAAGTCGGTACAGATCAATTCAGCGCATTTGCCATAAATCATATTATTCAATCCGGCATTACATCCTATAGCGCTTATCAAACGGATAAAGCGCCAACTGGCAGCGCATTAATTTATGTTTCCTCCGCTGATGGCGATAATATTATCGCCATATATCCCGGTGCCAATATGATGCTGACCCCTCAAGAAATTAACGAACAGCACCGCTATATTACAGAATGCGATGTAATGCTAATGCAACTTGAAACCAACATTGAGGCTCTTATTGAATTCATTCGACTAGGTAAAGAAAAAAATAAAACAATCATTCTGAATCCTGCCCCTTATACAAAACAGGTGACACACTTATTATCCGATATTGACATCATCACGCCAAATGAAACTGAAGCCTCTTTTTTATCAGGCGTGACTATTACCGATATTAATGATGCCAAAAAAGCCGGAAATATTATTCTACAATCCGGCGTGAAAAAAGTCATTATTACCCTTGGCGCTCGCGGTTCACTGTTCTGTGACCATGCCAGAACGTTATATATTCCTGCATGGAGCGCCGTGGTTAAAGATGCCGCTGGCGCTGGCGATGCCTTTAACGGCGCATTAGCCGCCGCGCTGGCACGGCAAGCAGACCTGATAGCCGCCATTCAATATGCCTCCGCTTTCGCTTCTCTGGCGGTGGAACATGTAGGCGCGTCGAGTATGCCTCAGCATTTACAGGTTTTACATCGTATGCGTACTCAATCTAACAAAGTTATTAACATTAATTAACAGGTGACCTAATGAGAACTTTATTTATTGGTGAGTCATGGCACATTCATATGATTCATTCCAAAGGTTTTGATAGTTTTACATCGAGCAAATATGAAGAAGGTGCTGATTATTTACTGTCCTGCTTACGTCATGCCAATATAGATGTAGACTATATGCCAGCGCATATTGTTCAGACCCAATTTCCACAAACTGTCGAGGCGTTAGCCTGCTATGACGCGATTGTTATTAGTGATATTGGAAGCAATACCTTTCTGTTACAGAACAGGACGTTTTATAATAGAGATATTATTCCTGACGCATTAAGTCTGATCACGGATTATGTCGCCAATGGCGGTGGTCTGTTGATGATCGGCGGATATTTATCTTTTACAGGAATAGAGGCGAAAGCCAATTACAAAAATACTATTCTGGCGGAGGTATTACCGGTCGACATGCTGGACGTAGATGACCGCGTAGAATTACCGCAGGGATGTCAGGCGGTAAATACAACAGTAGATCATTTTATTACCCAACCATTTAGTGAATGGCCACCGCTATTGGGCTATAACAAGTTTATCGCCAAAGAACATAGTCATACTCTTGCTGAAATCAATGGCGATCCACTGTTGGTTATGGGCCACTATAAGCAAGGAAAAGTATGCTGCTTTGCCAGTGATTGTTCGCCACATTGGGGAAGTCCACAGTTTTTGCAATGGGAACATTACGCCACATTCTGGTGTAATGTACTGCATTCTATAAAAAAATAACTCATTCAGGCGAACATACGTTTTGCCCTGCCCGGTGACACATTGAGTAATAAAGAATATGAATGATACCTATCTCTATGGCGAAATATTTTCTGAAAGCATACTGACGAGTTATCGGATTTATGGTGACAGAAATTCATTACTGACACCGCTAATTATTCTCCATGGCGGCCCTTCTGGCGGCTTTGATTATTTATTAAATTATCGTCATCTGGCTGATGACGGGCGCATGGTCGTATTTTACGATCAATATGGTTGTGGGCGTTCAACGCACTTCCCACATGCCGACGCCTCTTTCTGGACGATTGAGCGTTACCTCCGTCAATTAACCCTGTTAATTGACCATCTGAGCATTGGGCACGATTATTCGATACTGGGACATTCGTGGGGCGGGATGCTTGCCGCAGAGCACGCCTGCTTGCAGCCTGCCGGGCTTCGCGGCACGATATTAGCCAGTTCACCAGCCAGTATTTCCCTATGGCAGCAGGAAGCCTTACGGCTTTTTAAGACGCTCTCGCCGATGTCCGATGACGATATACAAGAGCGTATTATGCCCGCCGTCATTTATCAAAATCCACCGGAACAGCTTGTCGCTTACTATGCCAGACATGTTTATAGCCTGACGCAAGAAGCCGTACATGTTCAACGATCTAATGCGCAGTTCGCCGCTGACCCTACGGGTTACCACCTGTTATGGGGAACCAATGAACTGGCGGCGAATGGAAAACTCGCCAACTGGGATATAACGTCCCATTTACACCAGATACGTTGTCCTGTGCTGGTACTACGTGGAGAAAACGATCAGGCAACCGAGCATGTCGTCTCTCCTTTTACCTTACATATTCCAGACTGCCGCTCGGTCACTATTCCCGACAGCAGCCATAACCCGCATGAAGAAAATATCGCGCCCTGCCTCGCAGCGGTAAGTGAGTTTTTACGCGACCTGGCATAAATTGCCATTAAGGTATTTATCATGAAAAAAGTCAAAAAACTGTCCCTCACCGATTTAGTGCTTTATGGCCTGGTGTTTATGGTGCCTATCGCGCCTGTTTCTCTCTATGGCGTCGTTTATAATCTTTCACACGGTATGGTTGCGCTGGTTTATATTATTGGCGCTATCGCGATGTTTTTTACTGCATACAGCTACTCGACATTATCGCAGCATATTTCATCGTCGGGCTCGGCTTATGCATATGCCGGGGTATGCATTAATCCTGCCATAGGTTTTCTTACCGGATGGATATTGTTGCTGGATTATCTTTTATTTCCTACGCTGGTTGCAGTGCTGGGCGGTGTTGCGGTCCACGCTATTTTACCGCAGATCCCGGTCTGGGTCTGGCCGCTGATTTACGTAGCTATCGGCACCGGAATAAACTATCTCGGAATACAGCAAACGGCGAAATTTGATAAGTTGCTGGTTTTTATTCAACTCGGTGTCCTGGCAATCTTTGTTCTGCTTATTGTACGCCTGATAATGACGGACAGTAGTCAGATAACCCTTTCCTTCCGACCTTTCTTCGATTCACAATGGTTCACGCCAGGGCTCATCGCGACGGCGATTTCTGTGGCTGCGCTGAATTTTCTCGGCTTTGACGCTATCAGTACATTAAGTGAAGAAAGCGAAGGCGGCGGCCACGCTGTCAGTAAAGCGACGCTTCTGGCATTAATCCTGGCGACGGTGCTGTTTATTATCGTTGTGGCGTTTGCGGCATTCGCCACCGGCAACGTCGAGCGCTTCGCGGAAGGTAATGCAACGAATGAAGCCTTTTTCACTATAGCCGGTAACATTGGCGGCATGTGGCTCAAAGTCGCATTCTCTATCATTGTGGCGTTTGTCTGCGCCGTCGGCAACATAATTACTGCGCAAACGGCGGTATCCAGAGTGCTATTTTCCATGGGACGCGACCGCATGTTGCCCGCCTTCCTCGCGCACGTCCATACCACGCGTAAAACGCCGGATTACGCCATTTTGTTCACCGGCGGCGTCACCCTGCTGCTCAGCTACCTTTTTTCCGGCAAGATCGAATCCATTTCTACCCTTGTGAACTTTGGCGCGCTCTTCGCTTTTTTTGTGGTGAACCTGTGTGTGTTTATCCTGTTTAATTTTCGGCTGAAAGCCCAGCGACGTATTTTTGCCCATATCATATCGCCAGTCATGGGTATGATAGTGATAGGCTACGTCTGTTTAAACATGAATATTCATGCGCTGATTCTCGGGATTAGTTGGTCGGCAATCGGAATAGCGATTCTTTGCTATCGAAAAGCACACAACCAAAACATCGCCATCGACCTGGAAGGGAAAAAGCTACTCGACTGACAACATACGCAACACCCCTCTTCGTTGCGCAACGCCGCCCGATGGTCGGTCGGCGTCCTCGCCAGTCTAATCATAAACATAGTGATAACAAATTGTTGTGGATCTGCACAGATGTTTTTTGAAACAGCGTTTTCATTTTCCTTTTATGTAAATTTCAGCGTATAATGCGCGCCAATTGTCTCTTGAATGGTTTCAGCGCATTGGACTGTAAAACTCAACGACTCACATTATCCCCCTTCCGTTGGGCTGAAACACGAGCACACATTCCTCTGCACGCTTTTTCGATGTCACCTATCCTTAGAGCGAGGCATCATCACTTTAGCAACACAGGCTTAGCTTCCGGGCCGTGCGCGCCTGAAGCCAGATTTCCATATCCTTCTCAACTTAAAGACTAGACTGTCATGAAAAAGACGAAAATTGTTTGCACTATCGGTCCGAAAACCGAATCCGAAGAGATGTTAACCAAAATGCTGGACGCAGGCATGAACGTGATGCGTCTGAACTTCTCTCATGGCGATTATGCAGAACACGGTCAGCGTATCCAGAATTTGCGCAACGTAATGAGCAAGTCCGGTAAAAAAGCCGCTATTCTACTTGATACCAAGGGCCCAGAAATCCGCACCATTAAACTGGAAGGCGGCAACGACGTTTCTTTGAAAGCGGGCCAGACCTTTACTTTTACCACCGACAAATCTGTGGTCGGTAATAATGAAATTGTCGCCGTCACCTATGAAGGCCTTACCTCCGATCTCTCCGTTGGCAACACGGTGCTGGTTGACGATGGTCTGATCGGTATGGAAGTCACCGCTATCGAAGGCAACAAAGTGATTTGTAAGGTGCTGAACAACGGCGATCTGGGTGAAAACAAAGGCGTTAACCTGCCGGGCGTTTCTATTGCACTGCCAGCACTGGCGGAAAAAGACAAACAGGACCTGATTTTCGGTTGTGAGCAGGGCGTTGACTTTGTTGCAGCGTCTTTTATCCGTAAGCGTTCTGACGTTGTCGAAATTCGTGAGCATCTGAAAGCTCACGGCGGCGAAAACATTCAGATTATCTCCAAGATTGAAAACCAGGAAGGCCTGAACAACTTCGATGAAATTCTCGAAGCGTCCGATGGCATCATGGTCGCACGTGGCGATTTGGGCGTAGAAATCCCGGTCGAAGAAGTCATCTTCGCGCAGAAGATGATGATCGAAAAATGTATCCGCGCCCGTAAAGTCGTCATTACCGCTACCCAGATGCTGGATTCCATGATCAAAAACCCACGTCCGACCCGTGCGGAAGCGGGTGACGTTGCAAACGCCATCCTCGACGGTACGGATGCTGTTATGCTGTCTGGCGAATCTGCGAAAGGGAAATATCCCCTGGAAGCCGTGTCTATCATGGCGACCATTTGTGAACGCACCGACCGCGTCATGAACAGCCGCCTGGACTACAACAACGACAGCCGTAAACTGCGCATCACGGAAGCGGTATGCCGCGGCGCAGTAGAAACCGCCGAAAAACTGGAAGCGCCGCTGATTGTGGTCGCCACCCAGGGGGGCAAATCCGCTCGCGCCGTGCGTAAATACTTCCCGGACGCCACCATTCTGGCGTTAACCACCAATGAAGTCACTGCGCGTCAGTTAGTGCTGAGCAAAGGTGTGGTATCGCAGCTGGTGAAAGAAATCAATTCTACTGATGATTTCTACCGTCTGGGCAAAGAAGTCGCCCTGCAAAGCGGTCTTGCCCAGAAAGGCGACGTTGTGGTGATGGTCTCCGGCGCGCTGGTTCCAAGCGGCACAACTAACACCGCCTCTGTTCACGTACTGTAATAATTCTTGTGTGAATTAATTTGTTTAAAAAAGCGCCCTCACGGCGCTTTTTTTATTTTATCGATAGCCGCTATTAATAAAAAATCAAATCGGATTTTACTATCCAATCACGGATTATCTAAGAAGAATCCGATGGAAGCCCCCTGTTTTCTTTCGGTTTTTTAGGGACTTTTATGCTTTTCGATGCTTCTTTGAGCGAACGATCAAAAATAAGTGCATTCCCATCAAAAAAATATTCTCAACCTAAAAAAGTTTGTGTAATACTTGTAACGCTACATGGAGATTAACTCAATCTAGAGGGTATTAATAATGAATCGTACTAAACTGGTACTGGGCGCGGTAATCCTGGGTTCTACTCTGCTGGCTGGTTGCTCCAGCAACGCTAAAATCGATCAGCTGTCTTCTGACGTTCAGACTCTGAACGCTAAAGTTGACCAGCTGAGCAACGACGTGAACGCAATGCGTTCCGACGTTCAGGCTGCTAAAGACGACGCAGCTCGCGCTAACCAGCGTCTGGACAACCAGGCTACTAAATACCGTAAGTAATAGTACCTGCGTAATAAAAATGGCGCACATTGTGCGCCATTTTTTTCCATCGTTTGTCGCGAAATCTACTGCGTCGCACGCGTGGCTCCCTCTTCCCCCACAAAACCGTTCTGTGCAGATTCAACCGCCGTCGTAGTAGCCACTGGCGTCTGCCCGGCGCTCACGCTAACGGGATATCCGGCCCGGCGGTATAGCGCCTTATCGATCAGACGGCTATCCACCTCTTTCGCGTTTCTGAACGACGTAAACTCCGCTGGCAGCACGTATGGCATCGTCTGTACGTTTTGCTCTTCCTCAGGCGATAATGGCCGGTGCACCTCAACATAGCGGATACCATTCGGTTCGACTGAGAATTTCACCGGCTGGTTAATCACTTTGACCGGCGTCCCCGTTTTGACTTGCTCAAATAACGCTTTGATATCTGGCGCGTTCATACGAATGCAGCCGGAGCTTACGCGCAGGCCAACGCTATCCGGGGCGCTGGTGCCATGAATGAGATACTCGCCGTTACCGTGCGCCAGACGCAACGCATAGCGGCCCAGCGGGTTATTTGGTCCGGCAGGCACCACCGGCGGCAATGTAATGCCCCGCTCAAGCGAACGCTGGCGGATACCCGCCGTCGGCGTCCATGTCGGATTAGGGATCTTTTGCCCTATCCGGGTATCCATAACGGGCGTTTCCAGCCCCTGTAAACCAATACCAATGGGATATACCTGGACGCGATTTTCGCCGGGCGGATAGTAGTATAACCGTAATTCTGCGAGGTTGACGATAACCCCCTCCCTTGGCGCATCCGGCAATAGCATCTGCGAAGGAATGGTAATCAGCGTACCGGGCCTGGGCACCGGCGCAATCGTATTGTTCGCTTCCAGAATGAGCATCGCCGCCGTATCAAAACGCCGGGCAATAGCCTGCAGGTTTTTATCACTTTCCTGTACGGTATAGGTTTGATTCTGACCAATAAGACGGCTACCTACGGGCGGTAATGGATAATCTACTGCCCAGGCTGCCTGTAATGCGCTATACGCGCCAATAAGTGTAACAGTAATGAAAGACGCACGTTTCATACCAAACCTCCTGTATTGCTGGTGATGCCCCCTGCGACGCCTGATAGCGTTTCGCTTATCAGAACAACAACATACACGCTTTATCCATTCTGGATAAAGTGAAGTCGCCGTCCGGCAAAGGATTTGACATCAGGTAGAACGCTGTCTGTATAGTTTAGCTAAGAGTTGCAGCCTTAGCGCGAATCGCGCGAATCATTGCCTCCAGTCCCTGCGATCGCGAAGGCGTGAGATGCTGCGCAAGCGCCATTTTTTCAAACCATGGCCGTACATCGAAATTCACAATATCTTGCGCCGTCATTTGGTGATACAAAATAAATACCACCGCCATAAGACCTTTGACGATGGCCGCATCGCTGTCGCCCTGTAATTCGATAATACCGTCGGCATTTCGCCGCATCACGATCCATACCTGGCTCTGGCAGCCCTGGATCGTCGTCTGCGAATTACGATCCTGCGGATGTAGCTCTACCAGACGCTGCCCTAACTCAATAATGTATAAATATTTTTCTTCCCAGTTAGCGCAACGCGTAAAGTTACGCAACAGTTTTTCTCTATCTGGTAGTACAGCCATAAAACCTCACTGTTATCCCAATAAACGGTGGATACGCATTAGCCCCGCCACCAGCCGATCCACGTCTTCATGGGTGTTATACATCGCCAGCGAAGCCCGGCACATTGCCGGCACGCCATACCAGGCCATCAGCGGCATCGCGCAGTGATGGCCGGTCCGTACCGCAATACCGTAATTATCGAGGAAACTGCCGACATCGTAGGCATGGTGTTTACCCAGATTAAAGGCGATGACGCCCAGCCGCTGCGCCGGGCCGTAGAGTGTGAGATCAGGCACCCTCGCCAGTTGCTCCAGCGCATAATGCATCAGCATTTGCTCATACTCACCAATTTTATCCAGCCCCAACGACATCACATAGTCAATTGCCGCGCCAAGACCGATGATGCCGCCGGTATTCGGCGTTCCCGCTTCAAAGCGCCAGGGCGCTTTCGCCCATGTGGTTCCCTGCGTCAGGCTGACGGTCGCTATCATAGACCCGCCGCCTTCCCATGGCGGCATTTCTTGCAGCAACGCCTCTTTCACATAAAGAATGCCGATGCCGGTCGGCCCATAGAGTTTATGGCCGGAAAAAACGTAAAAATCGCAGTCCAGCGCCTGGACGTCAACGGCATGGTGCATCACGGCCTGGGCACCATCCACCAACACTTTCGCTCCCTGCTGGCGCGCCAGCGCTATTATCTCCGTCAACGGGTTTTCCGTCCCCAGCACGTTGGAAACATGAGTAATGGCCAGCAGTCGCGTTCGGTCATCAAACAGAGTCGCCAGAACCTCCAGGCGCAGCGTACCGTCAGGGTTCAGCGGGATCACGCGCAGTTCAGCGCCTTTACGCTCACACAACATCTGCCACGGGACGATATTGGCGTGATGCTCCATCTCACTGATAATAATGTTATCCCCGGCCCGTACGTTATCCGTTCCCCAACTGTTGGCGACAAGGTTAATGCCCTCCGTAGTGCCGCGTACAAAAACCAGTTCTTCTGCGGAGCGGGCGTTAATAAACTGCGACGCCTGCTTACGCACATTTTCCATGCGCTCGGTCGCCTGCGCGCTTAATGTATGGATACCACGGTGTACCGCTGCATAGCCATGGCGATAGAAGGCAGATTCAGCGTCAATCACCTGATTGGGCTTCTGGGCGCTGGCCGCACTGTCCAGATAAGCCAGCGGCAGGCCGTTAATTTCACGCTGCAATACGGGAAAATCGGCCCGTACCTTTTCAACAGGAAATGTCATGCTAAACCTCCGGGAAGACGCAGGCCGATTCTCGCCAGCACCTGTTGTTTAAGCGCGGCATCATGAATGGCTTCCGTTAACTCAGCGGCAAATGCGTAAAGGATCATGTGACGCGCCTCTTGCTGCCTGATACCGCGCGATTGCAGATAAAACATCTGCTCATCGTCAATACGGCCAACCGTTGCGCCATGGCTGCACTTCACGTCATCCGCATAGATCTCTAATTGCGGTTTGGTATCGACTTCAGCCAGTTTTCCTAGCAAGAGATTATTATTGGTCATCTGGCCGTCAGTTTTGATGGCGTGTTGCGCCACGTTAATGAGACCGTTAAAAACCGCTCGCCCTTTATCGCTGACAATGGTTTTATGTAACTGGCGGCTGTTACAATAGCCTTTGTTATGCTCCAGCCAGGTCCGCGTATCGCACACTTCGTTTTTTATCGGCATCGCCAGACTATTAAGGCGAAGCGTCGCATTTTCGCCATTTAGCCGGCTGCTGGTATGGTGGCGTAGCACCGTGGCGCCCAACAGAAAACTGTGGCTAAATGCCTGAGCGTCTGCCGCCAACAAAAGATCATTATGCGCAAAATGGTAGCTGGACGCATTTTCAAACACCAGTTTGATATGGCGCAGTTGCGCATTTGCTGCGACCTGCATCGTCATCCGCGCGCCAGTGAAATGGTTTGCTTCATCAAAGCTGACATAATGCTCAATTACCGTCGCCTCCGCGCCTTCTGCCAGTTCCAGATGATGACGATAGTGTGCGGTGTTCAGTTCGTCTCCATCCACGCCCTGGGTGATGTGCATTAACAGGAGGGGCTTAGCCGGACGCTGATTTCGCGCTACCTGAATGTACGTTACACGTTGTGCCAGGCTTTCTGTGAGATGCAGAAAAACCTCCGGCTGCACCGGCTCGGCAAGCATCTGACGCTCATCTTTGACGCTAACCTTAAATCCGCTACTTTGCGTATTGTCGCTGAGTTCAGGCATAAACTGTCCGTCGACAAACACCAGCCGTACGGCATCGATTTGTAGCGCCAGCGCATCACGCTGTGCGCTGCTAATGGCCGTAAACTGACGGATAAACTGATTCTGGATTAAGCCGTCAAGCGGTGTGTATTTCCAGTCTTCGTGCTTGCGCGTTGGTAATCCCAGGCGCAGCATCTGTTGTAAATGTTGTCTTGCCTGCTCCGTACGGCTTTCACCTTGTTCTTCAAAAAGCTGCTGCCATTGTTGCAACGCCTTATTGCTGTTCGGTAAGCCAGCCATAACCCTGCTCCTCCAGTTGTTTGACCAGAGTAAAATCGCCGGATCGGACAATTCGCCCCTGATAGAGGACATGGACGTAATCAGGTTTGATGTAGTCCAGTATGCGCTGATAGTGGGTCACGATAATAAAAGCGCGTTTATCGTCACGCAGCGCGTTGACACCCTCCGCGACAATTTTCAGCGCATCGATATCCAGCCCGGAGTCAGACTCATCAAGAATGCACAATTCCGGCTCCAGCACCGCCATTTGCAAAATGTCATTGCGCTTTTTCTCCCCGCCGGAAAAACCAACGTTCACTGAACGGGTCAGCAAATCTTCCGGCATGTTCAGCAAGGCGATCTTTTCTTCCATCAAGTCCTGAAAATCAAAACGGTCCAGCGACGCCTGCCCACGCCAGGCGCGCACGGCATTCAGCGCAGTTTGCAGGAAAAACTGGTTACTGACGCCGGGGATTTCTACCGGGTACTGGAAGGCCATAAAAATCCCTTCGCCCGCCCGTTCCTCCGGCGACAGTTCAAGCAGATCTTTACCTTTGAACGTAACCGAGCCGCCGGTGACCTCATAATCTTCACGTCCCGCCAGCGTGGCGGAGAGCGTGCTTTTTCCGGAACCGTTCGGCCCCATAATGGCGTGAACTTCGCCGGGGCGAATCTCCAGATTCAGGCCACGCAAAATCGCTTTTTCTTCCACACTGACCTGTAAATCTTTGATGCTTAACATAGGTTTTCCTTCATCATTAACCGACGCTGTGCTCAAGGCTAATCGCCAGCAGTTTTTGCGCTTCAACGGCGAACTCCAGCGGCAGTTCCGAGAAAACATCTTTACAGAAACCGTTGACGATCATCGAAATAGCGTCTTCTTCGCTGATGCCGCGTTGCAGGCAATAGAAAAGCTGATCTTCGCCGATGCGTGATGTGGTCGCCTCATGCTCCAGTTGCGCGCTGTTATTACGGCATTCAACGTACGGGAACGTATGCGCGCCGCAGTCCGCGCCAATCAACATGGAGTCGCACTGTGTGAAATTCCGGGCGTTGGTGGCCGTCGGCATAATTTTTACCAGCCCACGGTAGCTATTCTGGCTATACCCGGCGGAGATACCTTTTGAGATGATCGTTGAGCGTGTATTTTTACCGATATGGATCATTTTCGTGCCGGTATCGGCCTGCTGATGTCCACTGGTCAGTGCGACAGAATAAAACTCGCCAATAGAATTATCACCACGAAGAATACAGCTCGGGTATTTCCAGGTGATCGCTGAACCGGTTTCCGACTGAGTCCATGACATTTTGCTGTTTTCCCCTTCGCACAGCGCACGCTTAGTCACAAAATTCAGAATACCGCCTGTATTGTTGTCGCCAGGAAACCAGTTTTGTACGGTGGAATATTTCACTTCAGCGTCTTTATGAATAATAACTTCCACGACCGCGGCATGAAGTTGGTAACTGTCGCGTACGGGCGCAGAACATCCTTCGATATAGCTCACGTAGCTGCCTTCATCCGCCACCAGAATAGTGCGCTCAAACTGACCGGTTTTTTCGGCGTTAATACGAAAATAGGTGGATAACTCCATTGGGCAACGCACACCTTTGGGGACATAAATAAACGTCCCGTCAGAGGCAACCGCCGCATTCAGCGCGGCAAAAAAGTTATCGTTCGCCGGGACGACTGTACCAAGGTACTTCCTGACCAGATCAGGGTGGTCTTGTATCGCCTCACCGAAAGAGCAGAAAATAATGCCCTGTTCCGCCAGTTTTTCACGATATGTGGTCGCCACAGATACGGAGTCGAAAATCGCATCTACAGCCACTTCTTTCCCTTCGCGAACCGGAACGCCAAGCTGCTCGAAAGCCTCTTCAACCTCTTTGCTCAAAAAGGCGTTTGCGCCCGTTTGCTGTACGGCGCCCGGTTGCGCAACGCAGCTATCATCGCAGCTCCCGCATGACGGCGCAGAGTAATAACTGTAGTCCTGATAGTTCAACTTATCGTAGTGCGCCTTCAACCAGTGTGGCTCATCCATTTCCAGCCAGGCGTTATAAGCGTTGAGACGAAATTCCAGCATCCACTCAGGTTCGTTGCGTTTTGCGGAAATCGCCCGCACTACCTCTTCGCTGATGCCTTTTTCCAGTTCATCAGTAGGTAATTGCGTGAAAAATCCCTCTTTATAATTAAGACGCCCGCCCGTCCAGATGCCGACCTCTTCCGTTGCTTCAGTATTACGAGACATAGTTCCGCCTATACCCCAAAACTTTCGCCGCAGCCGCATTCGTTCTGGGCCCTGGGGTTATGAAATTTAAATAACTGGTTCAGCCCTTCCTGCACATAATCCACTTCTGTTCCGTCAATAAAAGGCATCGCCTGTAACGGCGCAAAGAGCCTGGCGCCTTCAGCTTCAAAGACCAGATCGTCTTTATCCGGCTCACTGACGGCATCCAGAACATAGCCAAACCCGGCGCATCCCGTCTGTTTGACGCTTAATCGCACGCCCAACATACCAGGCTGCTTTGCCACCAGTTCACGAATGTGCGCTGCCGCCGCAGGTGTTAACGTTAGCCCTCGCCAGGCGAAATCTTCCGGATTAAACGTTCCTGAATGCAATTCCATAGGGTTACCTCACGTTTTTAATCAGCAGGATATAACAGCATGTTAGTGATAATGATTATCACTTCAACCCCTTAACAGCAGGGGCTTTCACGTAAAGGGCCATACTGGATACCTTTTATTAAGCATAGACCCTGCGCGTCAGCTTACCGGGCAGAGATAAATTGGGTTAACCTTTTGATATTGAATGCTTTTTATAAGGTTAACCGTTCTGACAGGTCAAAAGCGAAAAGATGTATAGAAAATGGCTATTTAATTAATAGGCACTTGTAGCTGCCCGTCAGTGATGCAAGAACCACATTTTTTGTATGGATACCTGCTGTTTCGCTCTTTATAATCCGCTGCGGTTCTATAACTCAGCCTGAGCTATAGGTTTACATTAACTCTTTCCGGCATTTCAGGTGCTGAATGAGGCAAGAGGCTTAAAATGGTTATTACGCTCGCGTATATCGCACTTTTTTTGGTTTTCGCATGGGCAATATTCAGAATTAATCAAAAAAGCGATTCTCTGTCGAAAAGCGTTTTTATCGCTATCTTTTTAGGGGCTGTTATTGGTTTGTCCTTGCATTTTATTTCTGCAACTCACACTAAAACCATAATCGAATGGTACGGCATCATCGGCAATGGTTACGTCAACTTGTTAAAACTGGTTGCCATACCGCTAATCTTTATTTCCGTTCTTTCCGCCATCAATAAACTGGAAAATAGCGCCGGTATCGGAAAAATGTCGCTGACGATCGTCGGATGCATGTTATGTCTGGTGATGATTGCTGGTTTTATCGGCTTACTGACAGCCCATATCCTTGGACTTGACGCCAGTGCTTTTGCACACATGCCGTCCACATTGACCACGGAAGAGGTCAACAAAACAGCCGCGGTGTCGATCCCACAATTGGTGACATCGCTGATACCAACCAATATTTTCCTTGATCTTACTGGCGCCAGAAACGTTTCCGTTATTGGAATTGTCATCTTTACGTTAATAGCGGGTATTGCTCTGTTAAAAGTCAAAAAAGACACGCCGGAAGAAGGCCAAAAATTAAGTACAGGCATTAACGCTATTCAGATCTGGGTAATGAAGATGGTACGTATCGTTATTGCATTAACGCCCTATGGAGTAATGGCATTAATGGCTTCGGTATTTTCATCATACCGCCTTGAACAGTTCGCCAGCCTGCTTGGTTTTATCGGCGCCTGTTATATCGCAATTTTAATGATGTTTATCGTACACGCCATTTTATTGTTGCTCAGCGGTAATAATCCGGCGCGTTACTTCAGAATGGTCTGGCCAGTCTTAACCTTTGCATTTGTTTCCCGTAGCAGTGCCGCATCTATTCCATTGGCCATTTCCGCGCAGGAAAAATGTGGTGTACAGAGTACCATTGCCAATATTTCCGCTTCGTTTGGTTCCAGCATGGGACAAAATGGCTGTGCCGGGATCTATCCGGCTATTATGGTGGCGATGATTGCGCCCACCATCGGCATTGATCCACTCTCGCTGCATTTTCTGGCCGCAATGTTGCCTGCTATTGCTCTGGGATCTATTGGCGTGGCCGGTGTCGGCGGTGGGGGAACATTCGCCGCGCTGATTGTCCTGTCAACATTAAACTTTCCCGTTGCGCTGGTCGGTATTTTTATTGCCATTGAGCCCATCGTCGATATGGCCAGGACCGCCCTGAACGTTAACGGTTCGATGATGTCAGGCGTATTGGCTAACCGCATATTAAATAATACAACCACTAACTGCGTATCGCCTGTTACTGACAGATCCTGATTTTTTGCCGTCCGGAATAAGAAAAACCCTTAAGTCTGTTAACTACAGGCTTAAGGGTTCCGGCCCCACCCGGCGCTTATCTCCGGCACTCTTGATGGCTTAGCTCTTGAAGGGGCATAAGAATATTCTCATAAAAAGTGCAGGCCTTTTTAGCACAAATGGCGATCTGTGTTTTTTTTGAACAAAATCAGTAAGATTATATTTCACCTGGTGAGACTGACTGGTGACATAGCCGGATGGCGGCTAATGCCTTATCCGGCCTACACAGAGGTTATTAATGCACGCCCAAGCGCCAGGCGAAATAGATCTCTTCTTTCAACTCGGTTGAAGAGAGCGTGAGAAGATCGGCAAACTCCAGTTCCAGTTGTTTTAAACGCTTCAGATACTGGGCGGGAGAAAGTTCGGTTTTATCACGGCGTAAAAATTCAATCGCCAGTTGGGTTGGGTCCAAATCAGTAGACATATCATCCTCGCTTATGTGTAAACGTGCACAGTATATCACCTTTTTCTGCGCACATTTTGACCAAAAGCAATATGGGTCACACTTTTAAGTGTGACAACGTCACACCACAGCAGTAGTAAGACGCGAAGTGCAACATAGCCGTCCCTGTTCATCAAAGATATCTATCTGCCAGACCTGATGGCGAGCCCCGGTATGCAGCGCTTTACAGACACCCCGAACGCGGCCCTGGCGTGCCGAGCGCACATGGTTGGCATTCACCTCCAGCCCTACCACCTTTTGCTCTCCCTGCGTACACAGATAGCCTGCGACCGATCCGATACTCTCCGCCAGCACAACAGAAGCGCCGCCATGCAGCAAGCCGAAAGGCTGCCTGGTACGGTGATCGACGGGCATCGACGCTTCCAGTGTATCATCACCAATATGCTCAAAACGGATATCGAGCAACCCCACCATGTTCCCTGTCCCCATCGCGTTCAGCGCATCCAGGGTCACTTCGCGTTTCCAGATCATCCCATAATCTCCAATAATGCCTGCAACGGGTGACGCACGCCCGTACCTTCAATGCGTTTAACCTGGCTTCGGCAGGAATAGCCGGTTGCCAGGCAGCGGTTTCGCGGTAGACGTTGCATCGCCTGATGCCAGGATAGCTCATAAATTCCCAGCGAATTTTTATGATTGGTTAGTTCATGTCCATAAGTGCCCGCCATACCGCAGCAGCCTACGCTGACATTTTCCAGCTTCGCGCCAAAATGGGCAAAGATGGCGGCCCACTGCGCAGGCGCGCCGGGTAAAGCCGTCACCTCCGTACAGTGACCAAAAAAGTACCACGGTTCACCGCTTATCTCGACAGGCTGTCTTGCATTTATTTCCTGCGATAGCCATTCATTGACCAGTAACACATGAAAATCGCCGCGCTGCTCACCGAGCGCCAGCTTGTATTCGTCGCGATAACACAATACCAGCGCCGGATCGACGCCAACCATCGGCATCCCCAACGCGGCGATCCGGTTCAGAAATTCTGATGTTTTTTTCGCCGTCTTCGCGAAGCGGTTAAGGAAACCTTTAATATGCTGCGCCTTACCATTCGGCGAGAACGGTAACAATACCGGCCTCCTGCCCAGTTTTTCCGCCAGGCGGATAAAGTCCGCCACGACCCGAGCGTCGTAGTAGCTGGTAAACGGGTCCTGAACCACCAGTACCGTTTTCGCTTTTTGCTCGGCGCTCATGCGTTCCAGCTGCTCAAGCGTCATATTGGCGGACGGATGGCCCACCAGTTGCTGTTGCAACGAAGGGGCAGAGAGCAGAGGTAAATCCACCATACCGATATGTTTTTTCGCCAGATTACGCACCACCGGTTGGTTAATAAAAAAGTTAAAGGTCTTTGGCGCACGCGCCATTAGCGGAGCATAGGTCTCGACCGTCGCCACCAGATGATCGCGTACCGGACGCAGATAACGCGTATGATAAAGCTGAAGAAAGCGTGAACGAAACTCCGGAACATCAATTTTAATCGGGCACTGGGTCGAACAGGCTTTACACGCCAGACAGCCAGACATGGCCTCTTTAACTTCATGGGAAAAGTCATACTCGCCTTTACGACTGTGCCAGCTATTGCGGGTACGGGCAATCAGCGTACGAAGGCTGGCACGCTTTTCCGGTAGTTCCTTTTCCAGCTTCAATGGATCGACACCGCGGTCGGCCAACAGACGAAGCCATTCCCGCACCAGAGTCGCCCGGCCTTTCGGCGAGTGGATCCGGTTAAGGCTAATTTTCATTGACGGGCACATAGGGCTTCTCGCGTCGAAATTAAAGCACAGACCGTTCCCGTTACATGCCATGGCGCCACGCCAGGTTTGCCGCACCGCCAGCGGGATCTGACGATCCCAGGTACCGCGTTTCACCGCATCCACCTTCATCATCGGCGCGTCAATCCCTTGCGGGGGACAAATTTTTCCTGGGTTTAGTCGATTATGCGGATCAAAAGCCGCTTTTATTTTGCGCAGTTCGCCATACAGAATTTCACCGAAAAAGGCCGGGCTATATTCCGCACGGAAGCCTTTTCCATGTTCGCCCCACAACAGCCCACCGTATCTGGCAGTCAGAGCGACGACCTCATCAGAGATCTGTTTCATCAACAGCTCCTGTTGTGGATCGCACATATCCAGCGCCGGACGCACATGCAGCACACCGGCATCCACATGACCAAACATGCCGTAACTTAATCCATGGCCATCCAGCAGAGCACGAAATTCCGCAATATAATCGGCCAGATGCTCAGGCGGTACGCAGGTATCTTCCGCAAAAGGAATCGGTTTGGCTGCACCCTTCACATTACCCAGCAGCCCTACCGCTTTTTTACGCATCGCGTAAATGCGTTCGATACCCGAAAGATCGGTGCACAGTTGCCAGCCAATCACCCCCGCTTGCGCGAGGGCCATCAGCTCATCCAGCCGTTGGCACAACGCCGCGACGTGTTCGTCGATAATCGCTTCATCATCACCCGCGAACTCCACAATATTCAGGCCAAGCATCTCTTTGTCCGGCACATCAGTAATCAGTTCGCTCACCGAATGCCAGACAATGTCTTCCCGCGCGAGGTTAAGAACTCTGGAATCGACTGTCTCGACGGATAAGGCGCGCGCCGCCACCATAAAAGGCGCGTTACGCAGCGCGGAATCAAAGGAGTCGTATTTTACATTCACCAGCCGGCGAACTTTGGGTATCGGCGTAATATCCAGCCGGGCTTCAGTAATAAACGCCAGCGTCCCTTCCGAGCCCGTCAGGATACGGGTGAGATCGAAGCGGGTCATGTCATCGTTAAAGACGTGGCGTAAATCGTAGCCTGTCAGAAAGCGATTGAGCTTTGGAAAGCTATCGAGGATACGTTGACGGTTTTCCTGGCAGGACTGATAGACGGTCTGATAGATGCGGCCTGGCGTCGTATTATTTTCACCGAGCATGCGGGCAAGCTCCACAGGCATCGATTGCGTGTCAAGGATATCCCCTCCCAGCAATACGGCCCGAACGCCTAAGACATGATCCGATGTTTTGCCATAGACCAACGAGCCTTGACCGGAAGCATCGGTATTAATCATACCGCCAAGCGTGGCGCGGTTACTGGTGGAAAGCTCCGGCGCAAAAAAATAGCCATACGGTTTCAGCGCCTGGTTAAGCTGATCTTTTATCACGCCCGCCTCCACCCGTACCCATCCCTCTTCAGGATTGATTTCAATAATACGGTTCATGTAGCGGGACATATCAACAATAATGCCCTGATTTAGCGCCTGTCCATTGGTGCCTGTACCGCCACCTCTCGGCGTAAATACCAGTGAGGTAAAGCGAGGTTCTGCCGCCAGACGGGCAAGAAGCGCGACGTCCGCCGTAGAACGGGGAAAAACGACGGCATCGGGAAGAAGCTGATAGATGCTGTTATCGGTCGACATTGTCAGACGGTCGGCATAGCTGGTTGCCGTATCGCCCGTAAACCCTTGCTGCTCCAGCGTCTGCAAAAAATTGAGCACCAGCTGAACTATGCCGGGTGCCTGAGAAATTTGTGGAATCATTATATTGACCCTTTCCTGCGGTCTGTGTTGTGAACGGTGGCACCCGACCCGGCGAGCGCGAGCGGTCTACGCACTGGAAGGGATGCTTAATCGTTTGCGTGTTGCGTTATTTGTTGTATCACATTTTTTTCCTGTGCGCCCAACAGAATTACATGCAGAATCGGCCTGTTAAAAACGGCTGAAATTGCTCATCATTATAGGGTGTGATTTGCATATTCACGTCGCGCCAACGTTCTGGCGCAAAGACAAAGGTGAAAAGTATTTATGGTAAATGTTCGTCAGCCCAGGGATATTGCGCAGGTGCTGCTATCGGTGCTGTTTTTAGCCATCATGATTGTGGCCTGTTTGTGGATAGTACAGCCTTTTATTTTGGGGTTTGCATGGGCAGGTACGATTGTCATCGCGACCTGGCCCGTTTTGCTGAAATTACAAAAAATACTGTGGGGTCGCCGTTCGCTTGCCGTACTGATCATGACCCTGCTATTAGTATTGTTGTTCGTTATCCCCGTCGCCTTGCTGGTCAATAGCATTGTTGACGGTAGCGGCCCGCTCATCCATGCGGTGACTGGTGGCGACATGACACTGCCCGATCTTGCGTGGCTAAACAGTATTCCTCTGGTTGGCGCTAAACTGTATGCTGGTTGGCACAACTTGCTGGATATGGGCGGCAGCGCCATTATGGCGAAAGTTCGCCCCTATATTGGCGCTACCACTACCTGGTTTGTTGGTCAGGCGGCGCATATAGGACGCTTTATGATGCACTGCGCCCTGATGCTGTTGTTTAGCGCCCTCCTATACTGGCGCGGCGAACAGGTGGCGATGGGGATACGCCATTTCGCCTGCCGTCTCGCAGCAAAACGCGGCGACGCGGCAGTTCTGCTGGCAGCCCAGGCGATTCGGGCCGTAGCGCTTGGCGTAGTGGTTACCGCTCTGGTTCAGGCGGTGCTCGGTGGTATTGGGCTGGCGATTTCCGGCGTGCCCTATGCCACCCTGTTGACGGTAGTGATGATCCTTTCTTGCCTGGTTCAGTTGGGGCCGCTGCCGGTATTGATTCCGGCAATTATCTGGCTTTACTGGACTGGCGACACTACCTGGGGCACTGTGCTGCTGGTGTGGAGCGCCGTCGTCGGTACCTTGGACAATGTGATTCGCCCGGTACTCATCCGCATGGGCGCCGATCTTCCGTTGATTCTAATCCTTTCCGGGGTGATCGGCGGCCTGATTGCATTCGGTATGATTGGTCTGTTTATTGGACCGGTGCTTCTGGCCGTCACCTGGCGTTTGTTTTCCGCATGGGTACATGAAGTTCCGGCGCCAACGAATGAACCAGAAGAGATCCTTGAAGAACTGGACGAAATTGAGGAGGCCAATAAGTATTCATAACCATCCCGGGCGGCGATGCCGCCCGATGCTTTAGATAATTTTATCAATCCAGCATCCCGCTCCTGTTGAACCGCATATCTGCTCTCGTAGGTAACCCTTTTTTGTCGCAAATTCTTTACAATTTTTAAACTATTGAGACGAATCTGATCGACGCAAAAAGTGCTCATGCTTACTATTAGCACACGGTTATAAATCAACACATTGATTTATAAGCATGGAAATCCCCTGAGTGAAACAACGAATTGCTGTGTGTAGTCTTTGCCCGTCTCCCACGATGGGCTTTTTTTTTGCTTCAAGCGGCCCGCCTCACAGTTCATAATGGCGAGAAGAGAAAAACTGACAGGACACGCATGAAAACCGTCACCGTAAAAAATATTACCCTTGGCGAAGGGATGCCCAAAATTATCGTGTCGTTGATGGGAAGAGATATCAACACCGTGAAAGCGGAAGCGCTGGCCTACCGCGAAGCAACATTCGATATTCTGGAATGGCGCGTGGATCACTTTGCGGATATCGCCTCTATACCATCCGTTCTTACAGCAGCGCGTGCTATCCGCGATGTAATGCCTGATATTCCATTACTGTTTACTTTCCGTAGCGCCAAAGAAGGCGGCGAGCAGTCGATAACCACTCAACATTATCTCGCGCTTAATCGTGCCGCAGTCGACAGCGGCCTGATCGATATGATCGATCTTGAGCTATTTACCGGCGATGCTGATGTTAAAGCTACCGTCGATTATGCCCATGCACATAGTGTTTATGTCTTAATGTCTAACCACGATTTTCACCAGACGCCACCTGCAGAGGAAATTGTTCTGCGGCTACGGAAAATGCAAGCACTCGGCGCAGATATTCCCAAGATTGCTGTTATGCCGCAAAGCAAGCATGATGTATTAGCGTTACTCACTGCCACGCTGGAGATGCAACAACGCTATGCTGATCGTCCAGTGATTACTATGTCGATGGCGAAAGAGGGCATCATTTCTCGTTTGGCAGGGGAAGTGTTTGGATCTGCCGCCACGTTTGGCGCCGTGAAGCAGGCTTCAGCGCCGGGGCAAATCGCCGTTAATGATCTACGCCGCGTATTAATGATTCTGCATAACGCCTGACCCGGCATGATGCAAGCGCCGGATAGCGGCATACCGCGCTATCCGGCCTACACAAAACCGTCCTTTTATAGGCCGGATAAGCATAGCGCTATCTGGTCGTGGCTTATTTCTTCAGTTCCGCCAGACTCAGCCAGGTCTGAACCACGGTGTCCGGGTTCAGCGACAGGCTGTCGATCCCCTCTTCCATCAGCCAGGCGGCAAAATCTTCATGGTCGGATGGTCCCTGACCGCAAATACCAACATATTTACCTTGTTTTTTCGCCGCGCGGATCGCCATCGACAACAGCGCTTTCACCGCGTCGTTACGCTCGTCAAACAGTTCAGACACTACGCCGGAATCGCGATCCAGCCCCAACGCCAGCTGTGTCATGTCATTTGAACCGATTGAGAAGCCGTCGAAATGTTCCAGGAACTGCTCAGCCAGTAACGCGTTGGACGGAATTTCGCACATCATAATGATCTTCAGACCGTTTTCACCACGCTTAAGCCCCTGGCGCGCCAGCTCATCAACAACCGCTTTCGCCTGTTCGACCGTGCGCACAAATGGAATCATGATTTCGACGTTGGTGAGTCCCATATCATTACGCACGCGTTTCACCGCTTCGCATTCCAGCGCAAAACAATCGCGGAAACTTTCAGAAACGTAGCGGCCTGCGCCGCGGAAGCCCAGCATCGGGTTCTCCTCATGCGGCTCATAGCGTTCCCCGCCGACCAGATTAGCGTATTCGTTGGACTTAAAGTCTGAGAGGCGAACAATGACACGCTTCGGGAAGAAGGCTGCGCCCAGCGTGGCGATACCCTCGGTCAGGCGGCCTACGTAGAATTCACGCGGGGAATCAAAACCTTTCATCATCTCGCGGATGTCGTTTTGCAACGCAGCATCCTGCTCGTCAAACTCGAGCAGCGCGCGCGGGTGGACGCCAATCATGCGGTTAATGATAAATTCCAGTCGCGCCAGCCCTACACCTTCATTCGGCAGACAGGCGAAGTCAAACGCCCTGTCCGGATTCCCCACGTTCATCATCACCTTTAGCGGCAAATCCGGCATGGTATCTACGCTGGAACTTTTTACACTGAAATCGAGCATGTCGGCATAGACGTAACCCGTGTCGCCTTCCGCACAAGAGACGGTGACTTTTTCGTCATCCTTCATACGTTCAGTGGCATCACCGCAACCGACGACTGCCGGAATGCCCAATTCACGGGCAATAATCGCGGCGTGGCAGGTTCGCCCGCCGCGGTTAGTGACAATCGCCGCCGCTTTTTTCATGATCGGTTCCCAGTCCGGATCGGTCATGTCGGTTACCAGCACATCACCAGGCTCAATGCGGTTCATTTCGCTAATATCATGAATCACTTTCACCGGACCCGCACCGATACGGTGACCGATAGCGCGACCTTCAGCAATGATTTTGCCCTGTGCATGTAGCGTATAACGCTCCATCACCTGGCCACGTGAGCGCACGGTTTCCGGGCGAGCCTGTACAATAAAGAGCTTACCGGTATGGCCGTCTTTCGCCCATTCGATATCCATCGGGCGACCATAATGCTGCTCAATCTGCACCGCCTGTTTCGCCAGTTCCTGTACCTCTTCATGGGTGAGCGAGAAAATGTCGCGCTGTTCCTGCGGCACATCTTCAATTTTCACCTGCTTACCGTGTTCCTGAGTGGCGGCATAAACCATGCGGATTTTTTTCGACCCCATGGTGCGCCGCACAATCGCCGGGCGACCTGCTGCCAGAGTCGGCTTATGCACGTAAAATTCATCCGGGTTAACCGCGCCCTGCACCACCATCTCTCCCAGTCCCCACGCTGAAGTGATAAACACCACCTGGTCAAAACCGGACTCGGTATCGATAGAGAACATTACCCCTGACGACGCGAGATCGGAGCGCACCATCCGCTGTACGCCCGCTGAAAGCGCCACGCCGCGATGGTCATATCCCTGATGAACGCGATAGGAGATCGCGCGATCGTTAAACAAAGAAGCAAATACGTGTTTCACAGCCACCAGTACCGCATCAAAACCCTGAACGTTAAGAAACGTTTCCTGCTGACCGGCAAATGAGGCATCTGGCATATCCTCCGCCGTAGCGGAAGAACGGACGGCAAAAGAGGCATTGTCATCATCCGCAGAAAGCTGCGCGTAGGCATCGCGAATGGCATTTTCCAGCGCCGGCTGGAAAGGAGTGTCGATAATCCACTGGCGGATCTGCGCGCCCGCTTTCGCAAGCTGGGAGACATCATCTATATCCGTCTGATCCAGCAGTTCGTAAATACGCTGATTTACGCCGCTTTGATCCAAAAACTGGTTAAACGCATCGGCAGTCGTGGCAAAACCATTCGGTACAGATACGCCCATACCGGAAAGGTTAGTAATCATTTCACCCAGGGAGGCATTTTTGCCCCCAACTCTGTCTACATCATTCATGCCGAGTTGGTTATACCAAAGCACCAGCGGTGACGAGCCATTGTTGGACATCGAACAATCCTTTTGTGATAAATGAACGAGTTTAAGAAACACATAGTTGCGTATTTATCCTGGCATATTTAAACGCGTGAAAAAAACGGTGAATCGTTCAAGCAAATTTATTTTTTCATTTTTTCAGATTGTTTACGTAGTTGCGCAAACCCACGCATGACGCGGTCTTCCTCAAATAATCTTCGCTATAAACTGTGTTTTCAATAAATGAAACAGTGTTTTCATTAAATATAAAAAATGCATGTCATTTTATAAAATACGCGACAAGTTATACGCTTCCCATTACTTTTAATTTATGCTTTCAGAGAATTATGTTTACTCTTCAGGATGAACAGAATGGATAATGTTGTTGATCGCCATGTTTTCTATATTTCTGATGGCACCGCCATCACCGCTGAAGTGCTGGGCCATGCGGTTATGTCGCAGTTTCCTGTGACGATCAGCAGCATTACGCTGCCATTCGTAGAAAACGAGAGCCGCGCCCGCGCTGTCAAAGACCAAATTGACGCCATTTATCATCAGACCGGTGTACGTCCACTGGTGTTCTACTCTATTGTTTTACCTGAAATTCGCGCCATCATCTTACAGAGCGAAGGTTTCTGCCAGGATATCGTCCAGGCGCTGGTAGCGCCGCTTCAGCAAGAGATGAAACTGGACCCCACCCCAATCGCTCACCGCACTCATGGCCTTAATCCGGGTAATCTGAACAAGTATGATGCCCGTATTGCCGCTATCGATTACACCCTGGCGCATGACGATGGCATTTCGTTGCGCAACCTCGATCAGGCTCAGGTCATTTTACTTGGCGTGTCGCGTTGTGGAAAAACGCCCACCAGCCTTTATCTGGCGATGCAATTTGGCATCCGTGCAGCTAATTATCCGTTCATCGCCGATGATATGGACAATCTGACCTTGCCGGTATCATTAAAACCGTTGCAGCATAAACTGTTCGGCCTGACGATTGACCCGGAACGTCTGGCGGCTATTCGCGAAGAGCGCCGCGAAAATAGTCGGTACGCCTCGTTGCGCCAGTGCCGAATGGAAGTGGCGGAAGTCGAGGCTTTGTATCGTAAGAATCAAATTCCCTGCCTGAACAGCACCAATTATTCCGTTGAAGAGATAGCCACCAAAATTCTCGATATTATGGGACTTAACCGCAGAATGTACTAACAAACTAGTTCGCGGGTTTGATTTTTGTTATCATATTGTTCTGTCTGCGAGGAGTGAAACGCCTCGCACTTGAAATCAGCAGGGATTGGTTTATCGTGATGCCCCATCACTTCCCGGTAGTCCTGCCGTTGAAGCAACAAATTTCTGAGAATAGTAATGAACAGAACCGACGAACTCCGTACTGCGCGTATCGACAGCCTGGTGACACCGACCGAACTTGCGCAGCGGTATCCTGTGTCGTCCTCCGTCGCCAGTCATGTTACCGACTCCCGACGCCGGATAGAAAAAATATTAAACGGTGAAGATCCACGGCTACTGGTCGTCATTGGCCCCTGTTCGATTCACGATCTGAATGCCGCCATGGAATACGCAACGCAGCTCCAGACGCAACGCCAGAAGCATCAGACGCGCCTGGAGATCGTCATGCGCACCTATTTTGAAAAGCCGCGTACCGTAGTGGGCTGGAAAGGCCTGATTTCCGATCCCGATCTGAATGGAAGTTACCGTGTCAATCATGGACTGGAGCTGGCGCGGCGCTTGCTATTGCAGGTGAACGAACTGGGGGTGCCGACCGCTACGGAATTTCTTGATATGGTCACTGGCCAGTTTATTGCTGACCTGATCAGTTGGGGAGCAATTGGCGCACGCACTACCGAAAGCCAGATTCATCGGGAAATGGCCTCTGCGCTCTCTTGTCCGGTCGGGTTTAAAAACGGGACGGATGGCAACACTCGCATTGCCGTTGACGCCATCCGGGCCTCCCGCGCCAGCCATATGTTCCTCTCGCCAGATAAAAATGGGCAGATGACCATCTACCAGACCAGTGGAAACCCCTACGGACATATCATCATGCGCGGCGGTAAAAAACCGAACTACCATGCCGAAGATATTGCCGCCGCCTGCGACACGCTGCACGAATTTGATCTGCCGGAACATCTGGTCGTTGACTTCAGCCACGGTAACTGTCAAAAACAGCATCGCCGCCAGTTGGAAGTCTGTGATGATATTTGCCAGCAAATTCGTCATGGCTCCACGGCAATTGCCGGGGTTATGGCAGAGAGTTTTCTGCGTGAAGGTACGCAAAAAATTATCAGCGGGCAACCATTAGTATATGGCCAGTCTATTACCGATCCCTGCCTGAACTGGGAAGATACAGAAATTCTGTTGGAAAAACTTGCCGCGGCGGTAGATAGCCGCTTTTAATGTTCTGCCCATCTCGCCGCGGATGGGCATTTTTTCCTCATTTCCCCACACCTTTTTACATACTCGCCGGAGAATTAGCACTTGCTGTTACCGCATTAATTATTGATAATAATAATCATTGTTAGTTTTATTATTAATAAGCATCATGTCGCGTATGGATAACACCGAATTGCCCCACCCTCAGGAAACAGACAATGAAATGCTTCTCCCTGCCGCTGAACGGCGCGTCAGCAGTCAGGCGCTATTAGGTCCGGACGGCAAAGTCATTATTGATCACAACGGTCAGGAATATCTGTTGCGCAAGACCCAGGCAGGAAAACTCCTGTTAACCAAATAGCGCTCCCGCCAGTAGACCTTGCTACTGGCGTCAGGTTAACTTGAGCAACTCACTTCCAGCCGCTTTCCCCACTCTGGAGGTCGGCTGGCATAGTCATCATCCCTGTCGGCAAAAGGCTGGCGTAGTATTTCATGTAATCGATGCAATTCGGACATATCATCCTGTTCAGCCGCCTCTATCGCCCGCTGCGCCAGCCAGTTGCGCAATACAACTGCAGGGTTCACACTCTGCATCTGCTGTTGACGCTGCATATCATCCACCGCCTCTGTTCGTAATCGCGCCCGGTAGCGGTCGAACCAGGCATCAAACCCTGCACGATCGATAAACATATCACGCAGCGGGGAGGAAGCGCTCTGTTGCTCGGTGTGGCTTAACATCCGAAACGTAAGGGTATAATCACTCCCTTCACGCGCCATCAGACTGAACAATTCATTAAGTAAAGCGTTATCGTCTTTTTGCCTTGTAAAGAAACCCAGCTTCTGACGCATACGTTGCCCATAGCGCGTTAAAAGCGCTTCCTGGTAACGTTCCAGCGCATTGTTTAAAACATCGGCTGCGATAAAAGGCGTTAACGTCTGTGCCAGTCGTTGTAAATTCCACAGCGCAACCGCAGGTTGGTTGTCGAAACGATAACGTCCCTGATGATCGGAATGGTTACCAATGAAGCCAGGATCGTAATCGTCAAGAAAACCAAATGGGCCATAGTCGATAGTTAACCCAAGAATTGACATATTATCCGTATTCATAACGCCATGCGCAAAACCAGCTGCCTGCCACTCGGCGATAAGCGTGCCTGTACGTATCACGACCTCTTCAAACCATAATACATACCGCTCCGGCGCATCCTGCCATTGCGGCCAGTAATGGCGAATAGCGAAATCGGCCAGTTGCTTAACTTTTTCCGGCTCGCGGCGGTAGTAGAAATGCTCAAAATGGCCAAAGCGCATATGGCTTTGCGCCAGTCGCATCAACATCGCGCCGGCCTCCTGTGTCTCTCGCTGAACCGCTGTATCGCTGGTCACGATAGATAACGCGCGCGTAGTGGGAATGCCCAGATAGTGCATGGCTTCGCTGGCAAGGCTTTCACGTATAGTTGAACGCAGGACGGCGCGCCCATCCCCCATTCGGGAATAAGGCGTTAATCCGGCACCTTTCAGATGCCAGTCAAGGGTTGAGCCATCCGCCAGGATTTGTTCTCCTAACAAAATCCCTCGCCCGTCGCCGAGTTGCCCTGCCCAGACACCGAACTGGTGTCCGCTATACACCTGCGCTAAAGGCGACATGCCGGGCAACAAGGTTTCGCCGCCCCAGACGCCAGCGCCGTTTGTCGTGTCAAATAACGAAACGGGGATGGCCAACTGCTGCGCCAGCGCGTCGTTAAACCAGATCAGACGCGCATTTTTTAACGGTGTGGGTAAAAGCGCGGTATATGTTGCTGGCAGTTCATCGCGCCAGCGAGCTGTAAAAGACAGGGTCATAGGGCCTCCTGTCTCCAGTGTAGACGGTTAATCAGGGGTTAAACACCGACAGACAGAAAGGTTATCGCTGAACCAGTTTAATGAGCTGATTTACCGGCACTGGCGGCCATAACCCGCCCTGAAATGCGCTAAATCCCAATGGCGCAGTGCGCGTAAACATTGCCTCGCTATCAATGCCAGTAATCATCAGCGACTCACAGCTGGAGGAGAGCTGTGAAACAATGGCACGCATAAATGGCTCAAATGAGATCATTTCGGCTCGCTGCTGAATAAAGTTTTTATCGAGCATAACGCGTCTGAAAAGCGCATCAAAAATAGCTCTGGTCGACGCCTCACCTGTCCCAAAATTTGCTAACATTAATGGAAAATGCATTGCCAGATTCGCTAACGTTTGGTTCTCTTTACCCAGGTTTAATCCTGGATAATTCTCACTGATGGCCAATTCAAGAAACGGAAAACGCGCGGTTCGGGAAAAAAGTTCGCTATCTAATAATAATGATTCACTAATTGCGGGGGTTAAATTAATCCATGCAATAAGTTTATGCTGAATAAAAAAGTGCTGACACGTTTCTAACAAGGCAAGTTTTTCAACAAAAAGACTGCATTGTTCTTCCGCTGAAAGGCGTGGCGCTAACAGCTCAGTCGGCATCCGTGCAGCACCGTCTTCAGTGGCAAACGTCGCGATAATTTCCAGGCCAACAAGCCGGGCATTTTTATCCATTACAGGAAGGAAAAAAAGTTCGGAATGGTAAAGTTCATCAAGTGAAATAATCATTACGCCAACCTCATAGTGAGGGTGTTATTCGCTATCCAGTCACTATGGACGGAAACAGACGTAACTTCAGATACTAATTGAAGCGTTATCATTTTTCTTTTTTACCGGCAAGCCGGTTCCTTTTTTTAACTTACCCTGATTATAAACCAATATCCAACGTTGTACTTTTAACAGGGCATGAACATGCCCACTTTTAATAGGAGTTGGTAAAAGCTACAGATATATCTTTATATAGGACGGCAACAAACGTCGTAAGTTCCATCGGCAACATGTTAAAAACAGACCAAAAATTAATAACATCTGCACAATTAAATTCGCCTTGCCTGCCAGAAATTTTTCCGCCAGTACACATTATCCAGCGACGAGCGCATCACGCCACGACTGGTAGAGGCATGAATAAACTCATTATTTGTATCGTAAATACCGACATGTAAGCCGCTTTCGCCCGAACCCGTTTTAAAGAAAACCAAATCTCCCGGAAGTAACTCATCTTTGTCGATTCTGGTGCCCACTTTTGATTGCTCACGCGTATCACGCGGCAACTGTAAATCAAATTTGTCACGCATTGTGACGACCACAAAACCGGAGCAGTCCACACCTCTGCGGCTCATGCCGCCATAGCGATATGGCGTACCGCGCCAGGACTGTAACTGATCGTTAAGACCCGCGATCACGGTAATCGAGTCTGATAGCCTGGCGTTCGGCGCCGGTGCCCGGTGAGTGCTGCATCCTGCCAGGAACAATGCTGTGATAACAAGAAGCCCAAAACGCATGCCGCAACAATCCTCTGTTTTTATTTTGGTATTAATTTAGCGTCGAAATTACCTGCTTTTCAAGAAACGATTTCACTTAAGTGGCCGATATGAGCATTTGATGGCCCTCGACATCAAGCCGTCGGAAACGCAGTCCGTAAGCTTGCGCCAGATTAGCGGGCGTCAACACCGCCTCCCTGGTACCGCTGGCAAGGAGCTTACCGCGCTTTAGCAACCAGGCTTTATGCGCATGCCGCAGGGTATGGTTCAGATCGTGGCTGCTCATCACAATCGCGATTCCAGCCTGGCACAATTGATGTAATACGCTATCAAGGGCATTTTGTTGCGCAACATCAAGGCTATTCATCGGCTCATCAAGCAGCAATAATTGGCCAACCGGATTGGCGTCAGGATGAATTTGTAGCACGACGGCGGCAAGGCGAACCCGCTGCCACTCACCGCCGGAAAGCTGGTTGACGCTTCGCCCTAATTTATCCCCCAGGCCAAGCATATCGGCCACCTCGTTAAGTTGACCAGTGCGCGTTTTGTCAGGTTGATGTAATGTCAGGTAATGCCAGACCGGCATGGCGAACGGCGGGTTTTGCTGTTGCGCAAGATAAGCACGATGTTGGGCGAGCATTGCCGCCGACCACGCGTCCAGCGGCGCTCCAGCAAACATAATGCGCCCATCACCGGAAGTTAACCCCGCCATACGCGCCAGAAGCGTACTTTTTCCGGCGCCGTTCGGCCCGACAAGATGAAGGATCTCTCCTGCGCTTACCTCGCCGGAAAGCGGTCCCAGGCGGGTGTTTTCAGCAACATCGGTTAATTGCATCAACTGAGACATTATTTTGCCAACGCGATTTTTATGCTTTCCATCACAATCGGATCTTCAGGCGTCATATCCGGTGAAAAACGCTGTATCACCTGACCATCCCGGCCGACTAAAAATTTTTCAAAATTCCATAAGATATCGTCCGGATAGAGTGGCGTACGGCCTTTACTGACCATCCGCTCGTAAAAGCCACTTTTTTCCGGCGCGACAGCCGTGGGCGCTGCAGCTACCAGTTTTTGATACAGCGGATGGCGCGCTTCGCCGTTAACGTCGATTTTACTGAACATCGGGAACGTTACACCCCAGGTACTGGTGCAGTAGGTTTTAATCTCTTCTTCACTACCAGGTTCCTGCCCCATAAACTGATTGCAGGGAAAACCCAACACGACAAACCCCCTGTCTGCCCACGCCTTCTGGATATTTTCCAACTGCTCATATTGCGGCGTCAGGCCACATCTGGAGGCGACGTTCACAATGAGTAACACCTTCCCGGCATATTTTTCAAGCGTCGTAACCTCTCCATCAATCGTCGTAACTTGCGTATTAAGAAGCGAGTTTTGCATGGCGTCTCCCTGATATCGGTAGAATAATGAGTTTCATCGTTAGCCTTTAATCATAGACTGCGAATGATGAAAACAGTGGGTTACCGATGCGCTAACGCGCAGATTTGAGCAACAACCAGATAAATACCGGCGCGCCCAGCGTGGCAGTGACCACGCCGATAGGCAATTCCGCCGACGCCAGTGCCAGTCGGGCGACCACATCCGCCAGTAGTAGTGCAATCGCCCCCGTCAGCGCACAAGCGGGAAGTAATACCCGGTGATCGGTTAAGCCGCAGAGACGCAAAATATGCGGAATAACCAGGCCGATAAAACCAATAGCACCCGCCAGTGCCACACTCACACCGACCATCCAGCCAGTAGCAACGACCAACAGATTGCGCCAGAACCACAGCGGCAGCCCAAGCTGCCGTGCCGAGGTCTCCCCCAACGCCAGCATATTCATCGGCTGCGACTGACAACATATCCAGATTAACACCGGAATGAGCGCGATCATTAACCAGCTCTGTTGCCAGTCAACACCGCCGAAACCGCCCATCATCCAGTACATTAACTGCCTTAGGTCGAAAGAGGTGGAAAAATAGATGGCCCACGTCATCAGCGCGCTACAGATAATCCCCAGCGCGACGCCCGCCAACAGTAAACGGCTGGTAGAGAGATGCCGTCGCGCAAAACGCAGCAAAATCAATGTAATAGTAAGTGCTCCGGCAATAGCGCACAGACCCAGCGCCCATCCTGGCAGTTGTCCCTGTCCCAACAAAACGGCGGCAATAAGCCCAACGCCAGCCCCATTCGAGACGCCAAGCAAGCCTGGTTCAGCAAGGGGATTTTCAAACAGGGCCTGCATCACGGCGCCAGATAAGGCCAGTGCAGCGCCAACCAGCAGTACGGCCAGTGTTCGGGGAAGGCGAATTTGCCAGACAAACAGCTCTCCCCGGGCACTGAGCCAGTCACCGGGAGCAATCCACTGTTCACCTGCGCATAAGCTCAGAAATGTAGCCAGTAGCACCAGCAATGACAGGCTCAGAAGCCAGCGTACGTTTCGTCGCTGTTGTTGGCGGGCAAAAGTCAGCATGTTATCCATTCAGCTGAAAAGAGGTAGCGTGATTTTACGGTGGCTATCCCATACTTAAAAGAAAAAAGGCCGCTATGCGGCCTTTTTAGTTATACGCGTCATCTTTCAGGCTAACAGACACGCTGTCATCCCGCCGATAGACTGTCGGGATGGCAGCGTATCTGCCGTAATACACCCTGCCAGATGTTATGTCTGGAACTGATTACTCTTCTTTCGGCGAAGCGTTTTCGACCCGGCTCTTTAACTTCTGCCCGGGTCTGAAGGTCACCACGCGCCGTGCTGTAATAGGAATATCTTCACCCGTTTTCGGGTTACGTCCCGGACGTTGATTTTTATCACGCAGATCGAAGTTACCAAAACCAGAGAGTTTCACCTGCTCACCGTTTTCCAGAGCACGACGGATCTCTTCGAAAAACAGTTCAACCAGTTCTTTGGCATCCCGCTTGCTAAGCCCAAGCTTATCAAACAGATATTCTGACATTTCAGCTTTTGTAAGCGCCATAGGTTCAATCCCTCAATGATGCCTGGAATCGCTCTTTTAATGCCTCTACACATTTGGCGACGGTAGCGGCAATCTCCTCTTCTTCGAGTGTACGGTTGGTATCCTGAAGGATCAGGCTGATAGCGAGGCTCTTATAGCCCTCCGCAACACCCTTACCGCGGTACACGTCAAATAAGTTTACGCCAACTACCTGATTTACGCCAACTTTCTTACATTCGGATAAAATATCCGCTGCGGGAACGTTTTCTGCAACCACGACCGCAATGTCGCGACGGTTGGCCGGGAAGCGTGAAATCTCCCGCGCCTGAGGCACGATACGGTCTGCCAGCTTATTCCACTCCAGTTCAAACACCAGCGTACGACCATTCAGATCCAGTTTACGTTCCAGTTCAGGGTGAACAACCCCAATAAAACCAATGCGTTCATCTTTCAGATAAATCGCTGCGGACTGTCCCGGATGCAGAGCTGGATTCAACTCCGTCCTGAACTGGATATCGCCCAGTTTACCCGTTAGATCCAACACGGCTTCCAGATCGCCTTTCAAATCATAGAAATCAACGGTCTCTTTTGCCAGGTTCCAGTGCTCATCATAGCGGTTGCCGCAAATCACACCAGCCAGCATCAGATCCTGTCGAATTCCCAGATTGGCTTGTGTATCCGGAACGAAACGTAAACCGGTTTCGAAAATACGCACGCGATTTTGCTGGCGATTCTGGTTATACACTACCGTCGTCAGCAAGCCGCTCCACAGGGACAGACGCATCGCCGACATCTCAACGGAAATAGGATTTGGCAATAGCAGGGCTTCTACGCCAGGGTGAATCAGTTGTTGTACTTTAGGATCAACAAAGCTATAGGTAATCACTTCCTGATAGCCTTTGTCATTCAGCATGGTTTTAACCCGCTTCAATGACAAATCGGCTTCACGATGCGTCCCCATGATTAAGCCCGCCTGGATTGGCTCATCCGGAATATTGTTGTAGCCATAGACGCGAGCAATCTCTTCTACCAGATCTTCTTCGATCTCCATATCGAAGCGCCAGCTCGGCGCGACAGCTTCCCATTCGTCCTGGCCTTCAATCACCTCACAGCCCAGACGGCGCAGAATATCGCTGACCTGCTCATCCGCAATGTGATGCCCGATCAGACGATCAAGCTTGTTGCGGCGAAGCAGGATTGTGGCACGCTTCGGCAGCGCGGCGTCGTGAGTCACATCAATGACCGGACCGGCTTCACCGCCGCAGATATCAAGGAGCAGACGCGTGGCACGCTCCATCGCTTTATACTGTAACGCCGGATCAACACCACGTTCGTAGCGATGAGACGCATCGGTATGCAGACCGTAACGACGCGCGCGACCAGTGATAGACAGCGGGCTGAAGAAGGCAGACTCCAGCAATACATTTTGCGTTTCGCTGTTTACGCCGGAGTGCTCGCCGCCAAAGATACCGGCCATCGCCAGGGCTTTGTTATGATCAGCGATAACCAGCGTATCGGCAGTCAGCTTCGCTTCATTACCGTCCAGCAGCACCAGTGTTTCGCCCTCTTTCGCCATCCGCACTTTGATACCGCCTTCAATGCGATCTTTATCAAAGGCATGCATCGGTTGACCCAGTTCGAGTAGCACGTAGTTAGTCACGTCAACCACCGCATCAATGGAGCGAATACCACAGCGACGTAGTTTCTCTTTCATCCACAGCGGCGTCGGCGCGTTAACATTGATACCTTTCACCACCCGGCCCAGATAACGCGGGCAAGCATCTGGCGCTTCAACGGCGATAGGCAATACGTCCTCTATCGTGGCGGCCACTGACGCCATTTTCGGCTCAAGGAGCGGCGATTTGTTCAGAACTGCTACATCGCGCGCTACGCCAATAATGCCTAAGCAATCGGCGCGGTTCGGTGTGACGCTAATTTCGATGGTATTATCGTTAAGCTTCAGATACTCGCGAATATTGGTACCGATTGGCGCATCCGCCGGCAGTTCGATAATGCCGCTATGGTCATCGGAAATCCCCAGCTCCGAGAAAGAGCACAGCATCCCTTCCGACGGTTCACCGCGCAGTTTGGCCGCTTTGATTTTGAAATCGCCCGGCAGTACCGCGCCGATGGTGGCGACCGCCACCTTCAGCCCCTGGCGACAGTTTGGCGCGCCGCAGACGATATCCAACAGACGTTCACCACCGACGTTGACTTTCGTTACGCGCAATTTATCGGCGTTCGGGTGCTGGGCGCACTCAACCACTTCCCCAACGACAACACCATTAAAATCTCCCGCAACCGGCTCAACGCCGTCGACTTCCAGGCCCGCCATCGTAATCTGATTGGCCAAAGCGTCGCTATCGATTGCCGGGTTAACCCACTCGCGTAACCACAGTTCACTAAATTTCATTGTCTTATCCTGCCCTTATTTAAACTGTTTAAGGAAACGCAAATCGTTTTCGAAGAATGCACGCAGGTCAGTAACGCCGTAACGCAACATCGTCAGACGCTCCATTCCCATACCAAAGGCGAAGCCGGAATAGATTTCCGGATCGATACCGACATTACGCAGCACATTCGGATGCACCATCCCACAGCCCAGCACTTCCAGCCATTTGCCATTTTTGCCCATCACATCCACTTCGGCAGAAGGTTCGGTAAACGGGAAATAAGAAGGACGGAAACGAATCTGTAGATCCTCTTCAAAGAAATTACGCAGAAAGTCGTGCAGCGTACCTTTAAGGTTGGTGAAGCTGATGTTGGTATCAACAATCAGACCTTCCATCTGATGGAACATCGGCGTATGCGTCTGGTCGTAGTCATTACGATATACGCGGCCCGGAGCAATAATGCGGATCGGCGGCTGCTGCGCTTTCATTGTCCGGATCTGGACGCCGGAAGTTTGCGTGCGCAGCAAACGGGTCGCGTCAAACCAGAAGGTATCGTGGTCAGCGCGCGCCGGGTGGTGGCCTGGAATGTTTAACGCATCAAAGTTATGGTAGTCATCTTCAATTTCTGGCCCTGTTGCTACGGTAAAGCCAAGTTCACCAAAAAAACTTTCAATACGGTCAATGGTGCGGGTGACCGGATGCAGACCGCCGTTCTCAATACGACGCCCCGGCAGGGAGATATCAATGGTTTCAGCGGCCAAACGGGCATTCAGCGCTGCGCGCTCCAGCTCTGCTTTACGTGCGTTAAGCGCCTGTTGTACCTGCTCTTTCGCTTCGTTAATGACAGCCCCTGCAGCCGGACGTTCTTCGGGTGGCAGGTCACGAAGGGTTGTCATTTGAAGGGTTAAGTGCCCTTTCTTGCCCAAATATTCGACGCGTACATTGTCTAACGCGGCAACATCTGACGCCTGGTTAATGGCGGCCGCTGCATTGGCAACCAGCTCTGCGAGATGTGACATGGTTTTCCTCATTGTGTCGGTGAAGACACCGGTTTATTGGATGTAATCTCTCGATTTCAGGCACAAAAAAAGCCTCCATCAGGAGGCTTTTTTGCGCTGTTTTTCGTTTCGTTTTTCACGCGCCAGCCCCCTGAGATCAGGTGCTAAAGTAAAAAAAGAAACGGAAAATAGCAGCGTTCATGCTTGCATTACCTTACAGGCTAAAATCAGACATCCTTTATTGAAAAGGGTTACGGATAAATTGTCAACTCACTGAACAGTAAATAAAAGAGAGGGAGCCAGGCTCCCTCTTTTCACTGGCTTATGCCAGAGCTGCTTTCGCTTTTTCAACCAGCGCGGTGAACGCGACTTTGTCGAATACAGCGATATCAGCCAGGATCTTACGGTCGATTTCAACAGAGGCTTTTTTCAGGCCGTTGATGAATTTGCTGTAAGAAATACCGTTCTGACGTGCTGCTGCGTTGATACGCGCAATCCACAGTTGACGGAACTGACGCTTACGTTGACGACGGTCACGGTAAGCATACTGACCAGCTTTGATAACGGCCTGGAAAGCAACGCGGTATACGCGAGAACGCGCACCGTAGTAGCCTTTGGCTTGTTTCAAAATTTTCTTGTGACGTGCGCGTGCAATTACACCACGTTTTACGCGAGCCATAGTGCTCTCCTGTATCTATTCTAATTAAAAAGTTAAAAACGTTTACGGCTTATGCGTACGGCAGGCACGCGATAACCAGGCCCAGATCGCCTTTAGAAACCATGGCTTTCGGACGCAGGTGACGTTTACGTTTGGTCGCTTTTTTGGTCAGAATGTGACGCAGGTTAGCGTGCTTGTGCTTAAAACCACCTTTACCGGTTTTTTTGAAGCGCTTAGCAGCACCGCGTACGGTCTTAATTTTTGGCATTTTAATAACTTCCACTTCGCATTGTTAATAAACGAAACCCAGGCGAACAAAGCCTGTGAAGCCCGAAGGCTTCACAGGAATGTTACTTGAAGGCCTTACTGTTTCTTCTTAGGAGCAAGCACCATAATCATCTGGCGGCCTTCGATCTTCGTTGGGAAGGATTCGACCACTGCCAGTTCTTGCAAATCGTCTTTCACGCGATTAAGCACTTCCATACCGATCTGCTGGTGGGCCATTTCACGACCGCGGAAACGCAGCGTGATTTTGGCCTTATCGCCCTCTTCAAGAAAGCGAATCAGGCTGCGGAGTTTTACCTGATAGTCGCCTTCATCTGTCCCAGGACGGAATTTAATTTCCTTAACCTGGATAACTTTTTGCTTTTTCTTCTGTTCCTTAGAAGACTTACTCTTTTCATAGAGGAATTTGCCGTAATCCATTATACGACAAACCGGCGGCTCGGCGTTAGGGCTGATTTCGACTAAGTCTACTCCGGCTTCTTCAGCTTTTTCCAGAGCTTCTCTCAGACTCACAATACCAAGCTGCTCGCCTTCCAGACCTGTTAAGCGAACTTCTTGCGCGCGAATTTCGCTATTAATACGATTCGGACGCGCCGTTTGAACTCGTTTTCCGCCTTTAATACTTTATTCCTCCAGTTGTTGAAGACTGCGGCTGCGAATCTCTTGTTGCAGCTTCTCAATCACGTCATTTACGTCCAGGCTGCCCAAGTCTTTACCACGGCGGGTGCGAACGGCAACTTTGCCTGCTTCCACCTCTTTATCACCACAGACCAACATATAAGGGACACGACGTAAAGTGTGCTCGCGGATTTTAAAGCCAATCTTCTCATTTCTCAAGTCTGCTTTTACACGAATGCCCGCATTTTGTAGTTTCTGCGTCAATTCGTTAACGTATACAGACTGCGAATCGGTAATATTCATTACCACTACCTGAACTGGCGCAAGCCAGGTCGGGAAGAAACCAGCGAACTCTTCGGTCAGGATACCAATAAAGCGTTCCATCGACCCAAGAATCGCGCGGTGAATCATTACCGGCACCTTACGCTCGTTGTCTTCGCCTACATAGGAAGCGCTCAAACGAGACGGCAAGGAGAAGTCCAGCTGTACTGTACCGCACTGCCATGCGCGATCGAGACAGTCATATAGGGTAAATTCAATTTTCGGACCGTAGAAGGCGCCTTCACCCAGTTGATACTCAAACGGGATATTATTTTCTTCCAGCGCAACTGCCAAATCCGCCTCAGCACGATCCCACATTTCGTCACTACCGATACGTTTTTCAGGACGAGTGGAAAGCTTGACGACGATTTTTTCGAAGCCAAAGGTGCTGTACATATCGTAGACCATACGAATACAGGCGTTAACTTCATCGCGGATCTGCTCTTCAGTACAGAAGATATGCGCATCATCCTGCGTAAAACCGCGAACGCGCATCAGACCGTGTAGCGCGCCTGACGGCTCGTTACGGTGACAGCTACCAAACTCCGCCATACGCAGCGGCAAATCGCGGTATGATTTCAGACCCTGGTTAAAGATCTGCACGTGGCCTGGGCAGTTCATCGGCTTGATGCAGTATTCACGGTTCTCTGAAGAGGTGGTGAACATCGCATCTTTATAGTTGTCCCAGTGGCCGGTTTTTTCCCACAGCACACGGTCCATCATAAACGGGCCTTTAACTTCCTGATATTGGTACTCTTTGAGTTTAGAACGAACAAAGACCTCCAGCTCGCGGAAAATAGTCCAGCCGTCGTTATGCCAGAATACCATACCCGGCGCTTCTTCCTGCATATGATACAGGTCGAGCTGCTTGCCGATTTTACGGTGGTCGCGTTTTGCCGCCTCTTCCAGACGTTGCAGGTAGGCGCCCAGGGATTTTTTATCCGCCCACGCGGTGCCGTAGATACGCTGCAGCATCTTATTATTACTGTCACCACGCCAGTACGCGCCTGCGGTTTTCATCAGTTTGAAGTGATGACAGAAACGCATGTTAGGCACATGAGGGCCACGACACATGTCGACATATTCTTCATGATGATACAAGCCAGGCTTGTCATCATGGGTAATATTTTCATCAAGAATAGCGACTTTGTAAGTCTCGCCGCGCTTCACGAAAGTTTCACGAGCGTCGTGCCAGCTTACTTTCTTCTTGATAACGTCGTAATTTTTCTCGGCGAGCTCATGCATTCGCTTTTCGAGCGCGTCGACATCTTCCTGGGTTAGCGTGCGGTCAAGATCAACGTCATAGTAAAAACCGTTGTCGATAACCGGTCCGATCGCCATTTTCGTGTGTGGCCAGAGTTGCTTGATGGCATGGCCTAACAGATGCGCGCAAGAGTGACGAATGATCTCCAGACCTTCTTCATCTTTTGCGGTAATAATGGAAAGCGTCGCATCATTTTCAATCAGATCGGAAGCATCAACCAGCTCGCCGTTCACACGGCCCGCAATGGTGGCTTTCGCCAGGCCTGGACCAATGTCCAGCGCAACATCCATCGGGCTTACAGGGCGGTCATAATGGCGTTGGCTGCCATCAGGAAGAGTAATAACAGGCATGTGATATCCTTATTTGCAGTGGTGACCCATACGCAAGATCACATACAAAGAGAAAATTAATTTATTTACAGTAAGTTGTGTATCCATCTAACCAACAATTGCTAAATTGGCGCACAACCTTCGGCACAGACAGAAATTGATATTTTTTGCCCGGCATGACGATGGTAACATTAAAAAAAGGGAGATTGCATCACTCTGTAGCAAATTGAGGATGTTGACAGGCTCCCTCTACGCCCTACACAGCCTATTTCATTGACAGCCTAACTTCTGCGCCAGGTTCCCCCGGGTTGTTTTCACTACGCTGGCTACCGCTTCCGGCAAGGAGGACCACAGCGTCAGCCCCGGCGTCGTTTTATGCTCGATGGCTTCCACAGTAACCTGATAGTCGCAAAAATTCGCTGACCGGGGCGTATTCTGATCCATGATAAACGCCGCATAATTTCCTTCAATTTTTGACGGCGCTGTACCGGTGAATAATACCTTCCAGTACCCACTAGGGATCTCTACCGTAGCGTCTTCTGGCAATGTAGCAATATGCCGCTCAAAAAGGGGACCGGTCACCACATGCACTACGGAAACATCCGCCTGTCTGGCAAGGTCGCGCACCCGGTTTTCGAGGACCGCCCATGCGCCCTGATTCAGCGCGGATTTCTGCGGTGTAATATTCGATAAATAATTTAATGACGGCCAGTCGGATACGCCGCCCAGTCCGGCCAACGGCGCCTGATGTCCCCTGTCGACTTTTAACAGCAAATGTGCATTTTTATAGGCGGAAGGCGTCAGGGTATCAGAAGGCGGTAAATCTGGGTCCTGCGCCCAGTTTCGCGGTCGACCACTTGCCTGGCTGGTTTTTGTCACGCGATAGGCAACCCAATTTGCAAATTTTGTGGCGCTATTATTATTCAGCGTATAGGCATAGCGGTAGATCGTTTGCTGACTTCCTCCTGCCGGGCAGCCAACGCTACAGTTATCAGGTTGCTGAACTGTTATTACGCGCTGAGGTAATTCGGACGCGGGTTTGGTATTCTGAAGATGCTGCGATGTCGAACATGCGCTTAATAAGATTACTGGCAGTAATTTTAACAAATTAATGGTTTTATACACACAAGCTTCCTTAATTATATCCCTCCTAACAATACAACGGATAGGGATTTACTTATAATAACCTACCGGACGTTAATTTATTTCACCACTAAGAACCACACTACCACAGCAAAGGTTAATAAGGGATAAACATACATATCACCCAGAAAAATGAGCCAAAAGAAACACAATATGATATGCATATTGATATCAACACCCAGCTATTTATACGCATAATTGAGTAGATAACCATTATCAACACTCAGACCGTAGAGTAAGAAATAGGTATTCACTTGCAACTGAGATAAACTTTTAAGAAACACCTTTCAACATCAAGACAACCTATCCTCGCAACAACTCGCTGTTAACAGGCACCTGGGTATATTAACGGATTAATAAGTACTGAGTGTTCGACCGTTGTGCTTATTATTTATGGAAAAATAAGATTATTCACTTTCATATTCAGAGGTAAAAAGTGAACAAATACAGCTATTGCGCAGCGACGCTGGCCGCTATTCTTAGTACAACGACGATAGCCAATGCCAGCAGCCTGGCTCTTTCAGTGGCGAATGATGATGCCGGCATATTTCAACCATCATTAAATACCCTTTATGGGCATCAGGCTGCAGACCGCGATGATTATACCGCAGGACTCTTTTTGGGCTATAGCCACGACCTCACTGACGCCAGCCAGCTCTCATTTCATATTGCGCAGGATATTTATTCTCCATCAGGCGTTAACAAGAGAAAGCCAGAGGCGGTCAAAGGCGACCGCGCGTTCAGCGCATTTCTTCATACCGGACTGGAATGGAACTCATTAGCCACGGAATGGCTACGCTATCGTCTGGGCACGGATATCGGTGTTATTGGCCCTGACGCAGGTGGTCAGGAGGTTCAGAACCGGGCGCATCGAATAATAGGCGCGGAAAAATATCCGGCCTGGCAGGATCAGATTGAAAATCGTTATGGCTATACGGCAAAAGGCATGGTGTCTCTTACACCAAGCATAGATATTTTTGGCGTCAATGTGGGGTTCTATCCGGAAGTCTCTGCGGTCGGCGGTAATCTCTTCCAGTATCTGGGATACGGTGCAACCGTGGCACTGGGAAATGACAAGACATTCAACTCTGATAATGGGTTTGGATTGCTGTCTCGCCGCGGCTTAATGCACACTCAAAAAGAGGGTTTGATATATAAAATATTTGCTGGCGTCGAACGGCGGGACATTGGCAAAAATTACACGTTACAGGGGAAAACGCTGCAAACAAAAATGGAAACGGTGGACATTAATAAAACCGTGGATGAATATCGCGTCGGCGCAACGATCGGCTACTCTCCCGTCGCATTTTCTCTTTCTTTAAACAAAGTCACGTCAGAATTCCGCACCGGGGGTGATTATTCTTACATCAACGGAGATATAACGTTCTTTTTCTGAGGCGCCCATTCTGGCACCGTGATGGAATCACCGGGTTACATTGTGTAACCCGGTGAACATTACATCTTATAACCCAGCGTTACCGTGGTACGGCGATCGGTATGTTCCGGCGCCGATTCTGGCGGCTGCGAGTTCCATGTCAGGTTATAGCCCACCTTTAAACCAAAATGTTCGTTAATGGCGACATTAAGGGCTGTTTCTGAGTTCAGTGTGGTGTCTTCCGCGCCAAATACCGACACCCCTTGTGTAAATTTCGCATTGTCGGTCAATTGCCAGGCATAGCTGCCAGAAGCATAGCCCAGTGGCTGCGTTTCAGTGGTATCATCAGTATGTTCGTCATAGCGAACCCCCGGACCGAATTCAAAGCGGAAGCTGTGCACTGGCCCATTAAGGAACTGCCGTCCGTAACCGGCGGTCAATACGTCACGTTGGCGATAACCGTTAAAACGGTCTGTCAGCCAACTTGCCTGACCAAATGCATAATCATAATCCGTCATATTAAAGCGGTTACGCGCGCCTACCGCATATTTTTCTGAAGAACGTTCATCATTAGAAGAGGTATTACTGGCATTGCCCCACAATGACCACGCAGTACGTTGTCCGTACCAGGTCATTGATGTGTCAGCCGTTAAGGAAGAACTTTTGGTATTGCCTGACTGCGCGAGATAGCCCGCATTCAGATTACCTTCAAAAGGTTTCTTCGCTGTGGAGGGATCATCCATGACAGTAAAAACGGAATCATCGGCGGCAGCATACATAGACGCAAACACGCCACCCGCCAGCATAACTGCAGCGGGTACTGTCTTCAAAAGCTTCATTTATAAAGAGTCCGTACAACTAAAAAAGAGACCATGGTGGTCCCGGAAACTTTCATAGGGATCAATGACAAACGCCCCTGGAAAGGTAGCGAATTATAAGAAGCCCCGAATAACATAGCAATGAATTACTATTTCATTTTTTGAATAAGAACCCTCCCAAAGCATTCATTTATTTATATATCTTTACAGCGCGATTTTTAAATAAAGAGGCGGGAAATCATATTGTTAATTCCTTCACTTTCCACAAATTAAGTGCCAGACTGAAATCAGCCTAACAGGAGGTAACGATGGTACGTATCTATACGTTAACGCTTGCGCCCTCACTCGATAGCGCAACAATCACACCGCAAATTTATCCCGAAGGTAAACTGCGGTGTTCCGCGCCGGTATTCGAACCCGGCGGCGGCGGTATTAATGTCGCTCGCGCCATTGCGCATCTTGGCGGCGCCGCAACCGCAATTTTTCCAGCGGGCGGCGCAACCGGTGAGCATCTGGTTGCCTTACTGGCCGACGAACATGTCCCGGTTTCTACCGTTAATGCAAAAGACTGGACCCGCCAGAACCTGCACGTCCATGTTGAGTCCAGCGGCGAGCAGTATCGTTTTGTCATGCCTGGCGCCACGCTTGACGATGATGAATTTCGCCAACTTGAAGAACACGTGCTGGAAATTGAATCAGGGGCAATCCTGGTTATCAGCGGTAGCCTTCCGCCTGGGGTTAAGGTCGACAAGCTCACACAATTAATTTCCGCTGCGCAGAGACAAGGCATTCGCTGCATTATTGACAGCTCCGGCGAAGCACTCACCGCAGCCCTGGCGCTTGGCGGCATCGAACTGGTGAAACCTAACCTGAAAGAATTGAGTGCGTTAGTCAACCGCGATCTGACACAACCTGATGATGTGCGTAAAGCAGCTCAGGAATTAGTACAAAGCGGCAAAGCGCGCCGGGTGGTCGTCTCTTTGGGGCCTCAGGGGGCGCTGGGCGTAGATGGCGAAAACTGCATCCAGGTCGTTCCTCCCCCGGTGAAAAGCCAAAGCACCGTCGGCGCTGGCGACAGTATGGTAGGCGCCATGACATTAAAATTGGCGGAAGACGCGTCGCTGGAGGAGATGGTGCGCTTTGGCGTAGCAGCGGGTAGCGCCGCCACGCTCAATCAGGGTACGCGTCTGTGCTCTCACGATGATACCCAAAAAATATACGCTTATCTTTCCGCATAATAAGTGCCTCCCCCCTCGCCGAGGGGGAGCGCGGAAAATGGGTTGACTGGCGGTGCATCCGCCTCTGTTAAACAGATAGTGCTTTCCAGCGAGGTAAACGATGGCCAGCGACGATATTACCCGTTATGTCATTACGGTAACATTCCATGAAGATTCCCTGACCGAGATTAACGAGCTCAATAATCATCTGAGCCGTAGCGGTTTTTTGCTTACATTAACGGACGATGAAGGAAATGTGCATGAGCTCGGCACAAATACGTTCGGTTTTATTAGCGCCCAAAGCCGGGACGAAATCCACGCGCTTGTCACAGGACTTGCCAAAAGCGCGTTAGATAAGGACGTTGACGTTATCGTAACGACCTGGGAAGAGTGGACTAAAAGCGCACAATAAATGACATTCCCGCCGCGGTGCGTCCGCGATGTGCGTTAGCTCGTATTTTTTAACCGCATTTTTGCGCTAACCTTATGATATGGCAGACAACGTGGGGAGAGACATTATGTGGCAAGCTATCAGTCGTCTTTTAAGCGAGCAAGTCGGTGAAGGTGAAATCGAACTGCGTCATGAACTGCCAGGCGGAGAAGTTCATGCCGCATGGCATTTACGTTATGCGGGCCGTGATTTTTTCGTGAAATGCGATGAAAGAGAAATGCTGCGCGGGTTTACCGCTGAAGCCGATCAGCTGGAACTGCTCTCCCGCAGTAAAACCGTTGCTGTGCCTAAAGTATGGGCGGTAGGTTCGGATCGGGATTACAGTTTTCTCGTCATGGACTACCTTGCTCCCCGTCCGCTGGACGCCCATAATGCGTTTATTCTCGGTCAACAGTTAGCGCACCTGCACGAATGGAGCGATCAACCGCAGTTTGGTCTTGATTTCGACAACGCGCTCTCTACCACGCCGCAGCCGAACACCTGGCAGCGCCGTTGGTCGACCTTTTTCGCCGAACAGCGTATTGGCTGGCAGCTTGAATTAGCCGCGGAGAAAGGTATCACCTTTGGCAATATTGACGCCATTGTTGAGCATGTTCAGCTACGTCTTGCGTCTCATCAACCGCAGCCTTCTCTTCTGCATGGCGATCTGTGGTCGGCGAACTGCGCGCTCGGTCCTGACGGTCCTTATATCTTCGATCCAGCCTGCTATTGGGGCGACAGAGAGTGCGATTTGGCGATGTTGCCACTGCATACCGATCAACCACCGCAAATTTATGATGGTTACCAGTCCGTCTCACCGTTGCCGGTGGATTTCCTCGACAGGCAACCGATCTACCAACTCTATACGCTTCTTAACCGGGCAAGGCTGTTTGGCGGCCAGCATCTGGTGATTGCACAAAAAGCGATGGACAGGCTGCTTGCCGTATAACCAGTGCCCATGCCGGAGACGCTGCATCCACCAGACTCTCCGGCATTTGCAGCTTACATGAAGCCTAGCAAAGAAAAGAAAAAGTAGCCGAGCACGATAATAATAACGGGTAAAATATAGAGCGGGAAAAACTGTAAAAAGATGGTATGGTGCGGCACCACAATACGCGACTCGATCTGCTCACGTGTTAGCCCTTCCGCGCCTTTTGCTTTTTCCAGGATCAACTGATCTTCCACGCCTTCGCGTAAAAAACGCGACTGGCGGCGCATTCTGGCGCCTGAATCCTGCATCGCCAGTCCGACGAAAATCAGAATAAAAATCAACCAGAAGCCGATATTCAGCCCTCCCTGAAAGTCCGGCGTCGGCGAGTTGTACCAAAAAACGTTCAGGAACGGCGTATTCACGCGCATCATGTCTATCATGACATGGGTAAAATCCAGCATTACCGCATTTATCCCCTCCTGCTTTTCGCTGTGCGCATACATAAATTTAAGGACTGAAATAAGCGTGGAAAGCAGCGCTGGAATAAAAATCACCCACCCTATCACTCTTTTTAGGATTGCAATGCGTCCGGCTTGTTGATACGTCATGAGTTCCCCTTGATTAAGACGCGTCGTTTTGGCCTAAGTCTACCTGTTGATTACTGTTTTCGCCTGATCTTTAAAGGCGATATACTAAGAATAGGGTCATAATGAACGCTTAATCCGATATTGTTTAATCTCAACAGGAGAGGTTGTGATGTCAACCCCGCGTCAAATTCTTGCTGCAATTTTTGATATGGATGGCTTACTGATCGATTCCGAGCCACTCTGGGACCGCGCTGAACTGGACGTGATGGCAAGTTTAGGCGTAGATATCTCCCGACGCCACGAACTCCCCGACACGCTTGGGCTACGCATTGATATGGTCGTCGATCTCTGGTTTGCGCAGCAACCATGGAGCGGCCCCGATCGCCAGGAGGTGACCAATCGTGTCATTGCCCGTGCCATTACGCTTATTGAAGAGACGCGCCCCCTTCTTCCTGGCGTGCGTGAGGCCGTGGCGCTGTGTAAGGCTCAGGGACTCTTAGTGGGACTTGCCTCGGCATCACCGCTGCATATGTTGGAAAAAGTGCTCACTATGTTCGAACTTCGCGACAGTTTTGACGCACTGGCCTCCGCGGAAAAATTGCCCTACAGCAAACCACACCCACAAGTCTATCTGGACTGCGCCGCTAAACTGGGCGTTGATCCATTAACCTGCGTTGCGCTGGAGGATTCGGTTAATGGATTAATCGCGGCAAAGGCAGCGCGGATGCACGCCATTGTGGTGCCAGCAGAAGAGAATCAGCAGGATCCGCGTTTTGCGCTGGCAAATGTTCAACTCCATTCGCTGACAGAGCTGACAATGGCGCATCTGCACGGTTAAGATGTTTCCGAAACGCGATAAACGGGCGATTAGCCGCTAAGCCAGTCGCTCTGCGGCTTTGGCAGAGACAAAGAGTTACAACGTCACCACTTCCACCTACTGTATAAAAACCCTATACTGTATGAATTGACAGTTTGATGGGTTTTATCATGACGGCGGAAGGACATCTTCTTTTTTCTATAGCCAGCGCGGTTTTCGCCAAGAATGCCGAGTTAACGCCCGTCCTCGCTCAGGGAGACTGGTGGCATATTATTCCTTCGGCTATTTTGACCTGCCTGTTGCCGGATATTGACCACCCCAAATCTTTTCTGGGCCAGCGCCTGAAATGGGTATCGAAACCGATCGCCAGGGCGTTCGGTCATCGGGGTTTTACCCATAGCCTGCTGGCAGTCTTTGCCCTACTGGCGACATTTTACCTTAAGGTCCCGGATACGTGGATTATCCCGGCAGATGCGTTGCAGGGAATGGTACTCGGCTATTTAAGCCATATTGTTGCGGATATGCTCACGCCCGCCGGCGTTCCCCTGCTCTGGCCTTGCCGCTGGCGTTTCCGCCTGCCGATTCTGGCGCCGCGAAAGGGCAATCAACTGGAGCGGTTTTTATGTATGGCTCTGTTCGCCTGGGCGGTATGGATGCCGCAATCCATTCCGGAAAATAGTGCGATACGCTGGTCTTCGCACATCATTAATATCCTGCAAATGCAGTTCAACCGTTTTATAACTCACCAGATTGATTAGTAAACCAGCGCCAAAGTCATTTTTGGCATAAACCATTCCATTTGAATATAAGAGCCCGGTCACAGTTCTGCTAATCTTGCGCCAACAGAATCGCTAAAACAGAGCGCTTCATAATAAAAAAATCAGGAGAACGGGGATGAACTTTCCATTAATCGCGAACATTGCGGTGTTCGTCATTCTGCTGTTTGTACTGGCGCAGGCCCGCCATAAACAGTGGAGTCTGGCTAAAAAAGTGCTTGTCGGCCTTGTAATGGGCGTGATCTTTGGCCTGGTGCTGCACACTATTTACGGTGCCGACAGTCCAGTATTAAAAGACTCAATTCAATGGTTCAATATAGTCGGCAACGGTTATGTGCAATTGCTGCAAATGATTGTCATGCCGCTGGTATTCGCCTCGATTTTAAGCGCCGTCGCGCGCCTGCACAACGCCTCCCAGTTGGGGAAAATTAGTTTTCTGACTATCGGCACGCTGCTATTTACTACCCTTATCGCGGCGCTGGTGGGGGTTCTGGTCACTAATCTGTTCGGGCTGACGGCGGAAGGTCTGGTACAGGGTGGCGCAGAAACTGCCCGTCTGAATGCGATTGAGACAAGTTATGTTGGAAAAGTAGCCGATCTCAGCGTACCGCAGCTGGTGCTCTCTTTTGTGCCGAAAAATCCGTTTGCAGATCTGACTGGCGCAAACCCCACGTCTATTATCAGCGTAGTGATTTTCGCCGCATTTTTGGGCGTGGCCGCGCTCAAACTGCTGAAAGATGATGCACCAAAAGGCGAACGCGTCCTTATCGCTATCGATACCCTGCAAAGCTGGGTGATGAAGCTGGTGCGTCTGGTGATGCAACTTACGCCTTACGGCGTACTGGCGCTGATGACTAAAGTGGTTGCTGGCTCTAATCTGCAGGACATCATTAAGTTGGGTAGCTTTGTGGTGGCCTCTTATCTTGGCCTGGCGTTGATGTTTGTCGTTCACGGCATTTTACTGGGTGTGAATGGCATCAGCCCGCTAAAATATTTTCGCAAGGTATGGCCGGTACTGACATTTGCCTTTACCAGCCGTTCCAGCGCCGCCTCCATTCCATTAAATGTCGAAGCGCAAACCCGCCGTCTGGGTGTGCCGGAATCGATCGCCAGCTTCGCCGCTTCTTTTGGCGCGACCATCGGCCAAAACGGTTGTGCTGGTCTCTATCCCGCAATGCTGGCGGTGATGGTCGCGCCGACAGTCGGTATTAACCCTTTAGATCCCGTATGGATAGCCACGTTGGTGGGTATCGTTACCGTGAGTTCGGCAGGTGTGGCCGGCGTCGGTGGCGGCGCGACGTTCGCCGCGCTAATTGTGCTACCTGCGATGGGTTTACCGGTCACGCTGGTGGCACTGTTAATCTCGGTTGAACCGTTAATTGATATGGGCCGCACTGCACTGAATGTGAGCGGCTCAATGACCGCCGGTACGCTGACCAGTCAGTGGCTGAAGCAAACCGATAAAACGCTTCTTGATAGCGAAGAGGACGCTGAACTGGCGCACCGCTAATACGTTATCGACAGTTCGTGTGCCGGATAAAACCATCCGGCACACGCTTCTCAGTTTTCGCAGCTAAAAGCGCCGGTCTGAAGTACCGGCGCTTTTGTTTTTACTTAGTCAGCGATTTCGTTTTCCTGGCGGACCTGATTCGCCCATCGCTGTGCGGATTCCGGCACGCTAAAAGCAGGCGACCGTTGAAATGATTCCCCTAACAGAACAAAGGCAACATACTTACCGCGCAGTATCCAGACATCGCGAAACGCATCCATTTTTATCGCATGTTCCGGCGGTGCGGGTTCAACACGCGGAATATAGCTAATAATCCGGCGATTTTGCTGGCGAAGAGGTTTCATCATTAATGCTTCACTAAAAGGCCAAGGCTAAAAATCAGAAAAGCACTATTTTAGCCGATTTTCACCGCCGGCGTCCTGCCATTTCCCTGTCGTGCCTTTTCTGCCGCCCCGCTTCCCCCGGCATAATGGCCGAAATGTTCTATAGTTAGAGTGATTTGCCCCCTACCACGCCCATTTCAGTGATGAAAGCAGGAGACGAGTTCAATGTCGCAGAATGAGAAAGCCCCCCATCAGTCACCGGTACATGATTCCCGTGAATCTCAGCCTGGACTGGATGCCCTGGCGCCGTCAGACGGTTCACATCGGCCCGCGTCGGAACCAACGCCACCGGGCGCTCAACCTACGGCTCCCGGGAGTTTAAAAGCCCCCGGGACCGTGAATGACAAGCTCACCGCCCTCGACGCCTTTCGTAAAGGCAGCGAAAATTATGCACTGACCACCAATCAGGGTGTGCGTATTGCAGACGATCAAAATTCTCTTCGCGCCGGAAGCCGCGGCCCTACGCTGCTGGAAGATTTTATCCTGCGCGAGAAAATTACCCATTTTGACCATGAGCGCATCCCGGAGCGGATCGTTCATGCCCGCGGATCTGCGGCACACGGTTATTTTCAACCGTACAAAGACCTGAGCGATATTACTAAAGCCGCGTTTCTGTGCGATCCGGGGAAAAGCACCCCGGTTTTTGTTCGTTTTTCGACGGTTCAGGGCGGGGCCGGGTCCGCCGATACTGTGCGTGATATCCGCGGGTTTGCAACCAAATTTTATACCGAAGAGGGTATTTTCGATCTCGTCGGTAATAACACGCCGATCTTTTTTATCCAGGACGCGCATAAATTCCCGGATTTTGTACACGCCGTTAAACCCGAACCGCATTGGGCTATCCCGCAGGGGCAAAGCGCGCATGACACTTTCTGGGACTATGTTTCCTTACAGCCTGAAACGCTGCACAACGTGATATGGGCAATGTCGGATCGCGGCATTCCGCGCAGTTATCGGACCATGGAAGGGTTCGGCATTCACACCTTCCGTCTGATCAATGCGCAAGGGAAAGCGACCTTTGTCCGTTTCCACTGGAAGCCGCTGGCAGGTAAAGCCTCTCTGGTGTGGGATGAGTCGCAAAAACTGACGGGCCGTGATCCGGACTTCCACCGCCGGGATCTGTGGGAAGCCATTGAGGCAGGCGACTTTCCGGAATATGAGCTGGGTCTACAGCTCATTGCAGAAGAGGATGAATTTAAGTTCGACTTTGATCTGCTCGATCCGACTAAACTCATCCCGGAAGAGTTGGTACCGGTACAACGTGTCGGCAAAATGGTCTTAAACCGTAACCCGGATAACTTTTTTGCTGAAAACGAACAGGCTGCATTTCATCCGGGACATATTGTTCCCGGCATTGATTTTACTAACGACCCGCTGTTACAGGGCCGCCTGTTCTCTTATACCGACACGCAAATTAGTCGCCTGGGCGGACCAAACTTCCACGAAATTCCGATTAACCGCCCAACCTGCCCCTATCACAACTTTCAGCGCGATGGTATGCACCGGATGGATATCGACACCAATCCGGCAAACTATGAACCGAACTCTATTAATGATAACTGGCCGCGAGAGACACCTCCGGCGCCAAAACGCGGTGGTTTTGAGTCATACCAGGAACGTGTGGACGGCAATAAAATCCGCGAACGCAGCCCCTCTTTCGGTGAATATTACGCGCACCCTCGCCTGTTCTGGCTAAGTCAGACCCCGATAGAGCAGCAGCATATTATTGACGCGTTCAGCTTTGAACTGGGTAAAGTCGCCCGCGCGTATATTCGGGAGCGGGTGGTCGATCAGTTAGCGCATATTGATATCACGCTGGCTCAGGGCGTCGCGCATAATCTCGGTTTTGAACTCACCCATGAGCAAACACAAATTGCCCCGCCTCCTGATGTCAACGGTCTGAAAAAAGATCCGGCGCTCAGCCTGTATGCGGTGCCAGACGGTGATGTTAAAGGCCGCGTGGTCGCTATTCTGCTGAACGACAAGGTTAACGCCGCCGATCTGCTTACCATTTTGCAGGCTTTAAAAGCTAAAAGCGTCCACGCAAAACTGCTCTATTCACGGATGGGTGAAGTGACAGCTGATGATGGTTCAACATTAACTATTGCGGCAACCTTTGCTGGCGCGCCGTCGCTAACGGTCGATGCGGTAATAGTACCGTGCGGCAATATTGCCGATATCGAGAGTTGCGGCGATGCCCGTTACTACCTTCTGGAAGCCTACAAGCATCTGAAGCCCATCGCACTGACAGGCGATGCCCGACAGTTTAAGACGCTTTTAAACATTGATAGCCAGGGGGAAGAAGGTCTTGTTGAGGCAGATAGCGTTGATAACCACTTTATGGACACCCTACTGACGCTTATGACGGCGCACCGAGTGTGGTCTCGCGCGGGGAAAATTAACACCATTCCTGCATAAGCGGCAAAAAATGCGGCGCAGATATGCGCCGCAAACTCAGGAGCTAAATATCAAGAAAACTGCCAGGACGATATCCACGTTGCGCAATCGCCGCTTTGAGTGACGCGGACGTCAATACATCCAGTTCAGTTAAGCGGGGGTAACAATAGGCACTCTGGCGAATAATGTTGTCAACAAACGCCGGGTGACACATTACCTCCAGAGAAGCATCCCCCCGGTTCGCCGAAGTATCCAGAATGCGTAAAAAACGCGCTTCGGAAATCTCTTCGCCGTAAAACTCACTACTAAATCCCTGCGTAGTGCGCAAACCTGACGGCAAATCGCCTGCGTTGATCGCCACCTGGCGATCAATACGCAGCGCAATCCCGCGTTGCTTCGCAAAATGGGCGACGATGGGAAAGAGTTGTGGGAACATATGCACATGATGATGACTGTCGAGATGTGTTGGTTCCCGGCCAAACAATGCGATGAAGCGCTGATATTGACATGCCAGTTCGTGCGCGATTTCATCCAGCGGAAGCGTATCCTCTTCCGCCATCTGCCAGATCCATTTTCCCAACAGCCCCTCTCGCGTCAGGCCCGGCATATCTGATATTGGCTTGCCTAACGTCAAAACAAAATGCATTCCCACCCCCAGCGCGGGCAGCTCGCGGCTAAGTCGCGCCGCATGGTCAATGGCCTCGCCATTGACCAGCGCGGTGGTGGAGGTCACAACGCCGTTGCGATATGCTTCAACAATGCCATAATTTTGTCCTTTACTCAGGCCAAAATCATCAGCATTCACAATCAACACGCGTTCCATAGCCACCTCTGTCAGTGTTGCTTACCTTTCAACGCTTCAATGCAAGCCGTAAAATTAGGCAACCATTTTTCATGCGCCAGGATTAACTCGCGCGCCAGCACTTCCGCATCACGGTCAGAATGGACCAGCGGACTCAGGTTAAGCGCCAGCAGAACATCATTAAAGTTTCCGCTCAACGCCGCATTGCTGGCCGCGATCTCAAACCCTTTAATGGTATGAATAAGACCCAGCACTTTCTCGTCAAAACGGGTGATGCGTGGGTGTGGCGTCGCGCCATTACGCCCCAGAATACAGGTCATTTCTACTGCCCAGTCCGCCGGGATATTCTCTACATGACCATGGTGCGGAATATTCACATAATGCTCAGTCTGTTTGTCATTATAAATAGCGTTAATGACTTCACAAGCTGCATCGGAATAATAAGCGCCGCCGCGTTGCTCAAGCTCTTTCGGTTTCACGTTCAGCTCAGGATTTTTGTACAGGTCGAAGAGTTGTTTCTCCACCTTTTGCACAACCTGCGCACGCGCACCGCCTTTATAATATTCGCCCATTTCAATAGCCAGCATCTCTTTTTGTTTGAAGTAATACAGCAAATAAGAGCACGGCAGCATGTTTAGCGAACGAATCAATCCTTCACTAAACGGCAGATCAAAGATGTTTTTTACGCTTGACGCTTTCAACTGACCGGACGCCACGCCATCCAGTAATTCTGCGAACCGTGAGGTGCCGTTCACCAGCACATCTTTAATAAAGACCATATGGTTTAGACCAAACAGATCAATAGAAAGATCGTCGTTCTCATTCAGCGCAAGTACGTCATGAATAAACATCTTCATGCCAACAGGAATGTTGCATACGCCGATGAATTTTTTAAAGTTGGTATGGCGATACACCGCTTCTGTTACCATCCCCGCCGGGTTAGTAAAGTTAATGACCCACGCATTCGGACATAATTCTTCAACATCTTTAATGATGCCAAAAATAACCGGAATGGTACGCAGCCCTTTAAATAAACCGCCTGCACCATTGGTTTCCTGCCCCAGGTAGCCGTGGCTAAGCGGGATACGTTCATCCAGTTCGCGAGCTTTAAGTTGACCTACACGCAGTTGCGTCGTGACAAAATTGGCGTCTTTCAGAGCTTCCCGGCGATCCAGCGTCTTATACAGTTTGAGTGGGACCCCTGCTTTATCAATCATTCGCTGACAGAGGTCAAAGATGATGTCCAGCTTCTCTTTTCCATCCTCAACGTCAACCAACCATAATTCGGTAACCGGTAATTCATGATAGCGTTTAATAAAGCCTTCAAGTAATTCAGGGGTGTAGCTGCTCCCGCCACCAATCGTGACGACTTTTAATTTCTGGCTCATAATATCTCCCTTCAGTGCAATACACTGATATGTACTACGCTACGCCCGGGCGAGGATAATAGCATGGCGTTCCCCTCGCTACTGGGCAAGCGTGAAATATGGTTAATCGGGCAAACCGTTACTAATTAATTTCCGTCAATCGTTTACGATAACTATTGGGCGTAAATGAGGTCATTTTCTTAAACGTTTTAATAAACAGGCTGGGACTACTATATCCGGCTTCATAAGCAATATCGGTGACCGAATAGTTAGTCATTTCCAACTGTTTTTTGGCAAAATTAATGCGAATCTCATTTATGATTTGCATCGGCGTTTTACTGTAATAACGTCGGGTGGCTCGGGTCAGATACTCCTGGGATTTTGCCGACAGACGCACCATATTTTCCAGCGCATTTTCGCCAAACTGCGTTTTATCATGCATTATCTCGACGGTTGCTTTCAGCCATTGTGGAATATCATCATATACCTGCTCTTCACGGTAATGGCGCAAGCGGTTAATAATGTAAAACGTTACTACTTCTATAAACTCGTCGAGTCCGTTGCCACGGAAATTCAGCGAAGCAATGACGGTTTCAATATAGGTGAGGAAGGTGCTGTTCGCCCGATACACCTGCGACGCCACAAAACAAAACGGTAATAACGGAAGATAATGCTGTTCAAAAAAACGTTTACTGATTCCTACATTCAGAATACGCGTTGCGCCGAACTCATAGAAACTTTGGTGATTTGATCCTACCGGGATAAAAACAAAATCTCCACGCTCCAGCAGCACGCGCTTACCGTTGATCTCCTGGTAATAACGTCCGGTTAATACCAGGGTAAACTCATAGTAATCGTGCTGATGCAGCCCGGTGACGCTTTCCGTCTTGTTATAGATAAACACATGAAAATTTTTGCCATTGAAGAGCTGCTGCTCATAAACGGTTTTGATTTCCGTCGCGTTAACCTGTAGCTGCATCATCCGCCCCCTGTTATTTCAGCTTCTCATGGAGCTCAATCAACTCGGCGATCAGTTCGCGAGCCAGCATTGACGTCATCAAATGATCCTGAGCATGAACCAGGACCAGACTGACTTTCATTTTACCTTCGCCCTGATCGCCTTCAATCAGTTTTGTCTGGACGAGGTGCGCTTCGTTGAGTGCGATACGCGACTGGTCCATCATCGTTTTCGCCCCTTCAAAATCACCTTCTTTCGCTTTTCTGAGTGCGCCGTACGCCAGGCTGCGCGCCTGACCGGAATTGATGATGAGCCCCATGACGACTTCTTCAAGCTCTTCAGCCGCTGTCTGGCTATCAACAACATTTTCAAGATCAAACATAGTCTTTCCTCTTATTCAGCCCGGCATGGCATCCCATGCCGACGCGGCGTTTAGAATTTCAGTGCATTAGCGATATCTTCTTCGCTTTCTTCTTGCTCAATGGCGTTCTGCGCTTTGTTGGCAACCACCACGAAGGGCAGATAAATAAGGGTGGCAATAACCAGGTTAAACAAGGCGACCAGTAACGCGGCGACACTGCCATTGGTGTTAAAGAACGCCCCCAACCCGGTTGGCATGGTCCACGGCGCAATATTGGTAATCGGCGGGATAATACCCAAATAATAAGCCACCAGCGTAATTGCCGCCAGAATAGGCTGTACCAGAATGAATGGGATGAACATCACCGGGTTCATAATAATTGGCAAACCAAACAGGATAGGCTCGTTAATCTGGAAGATACCGGATGGCAGCGCCAGTTTGGCTACCTGCCGATAGTCCGCGCGACGGGATGCCAGGAAAATAGCGATGATCAGACCCAGCGTTGCGCCGCTACCACCGAGGAAGATATAAGAATCCAGCATCGGTTTCGCCCAGATATGGAACGTTTTACCGGCTTCCAGTGCCGCATCGACGGAGCCATACTGCTGGTAAATAGAGATGTTTTCCAGGGCCCAAGGCGTCATGATGCCGCTGTCCAGCGCAGTCAGCGCCAGCGAACCATGAATACCAAAGAACCACAGCAGCGGTACAAAAATGACATATGCCCACCCCACTACGCTACCCAGCGATGCCAGCGGCGTCGAGATCGTATCCATAATAATCTGATGGAAGTTCGAGCCGTAATTAGACAGAGCCCAGGAAATAACCCCCATCACGGAGAGAATAATAAAGCCAGGAATTAACGCCGAGAATGAACGGGACACCGAGGCCGGTACGCTATCCGGTAGTTTAATAACCCAGTTGCGCCGGACGATAAATGTGAACATCTCCGCAACGACCAGACCAATAATAATACCGGAGATAATATTCGCGCCGCCCAACCAGTTAGCGCCTACAGCGTAAGCTTCACCTACGCTATACGGCGTTACGGTCATAAACGCCGCTACAGAGAGTAGCCCGGCAGCCAGCGCGTCAACCTTACGCTCCTCCGCCAGCGCCATGCCGATAAAAAACGGCGCCATGAGCGACATAATGCCCAGTGTGCCGTTATAGACGTTCCCGCCGATGCCTTTCAAACTATTAAGTGTTTCAATGGTTGAAGCATCCAGCCGAATGCCCATAGAATAAAAAAATGACCCCTCCCCAAAGCTCAGGAATACATTGTTAATTAATACAAACATTGCCCCCGCAAGGGTTAATGGCATTAAGCGAATAAAGCCGTTTTTGATTGCATTAACGTGTGGCTGCTTTCCTATTCTTATAGCAAAAGGAAGGAGTACCTTTTCAAGTGAAGCAATGACGTTACTCATAGAAAAATACCCTTAAATACCGCAATAAAATATTGCGGTTAGTGTATGAAATAACTCTTTGACGGGAAAAATTAAAAATAATTAATTAGCGGCGGCTTTTTTAATTGCCGCTACCGCAGCTTTAAGCACACCTAAACCATCTACCTTGCCGTACAACATTGAATCAATCACTTCGACCGGTTTACCGGGTAATAAACGCTGAATTTCGGGTAACATGTAGGCAATCTGTGGACCTAACAGCACAACGTCCGCGGACGGGCCTTTTTCACCGGCCAGGGTTTCAGGAAATGCTTCAATAATCACCGGCACTTCATATTTTTCAGCCTGCGCGCGCATTTTTGATACGAGTAACGACGTTGACATGCCCGCAGAACAAAACAGATAAATGTGTTTCTTTTCCATAAAAACCTTCCTCATGTGCGATTATCTGTCAGCCAGATATTCCGCAAGCCTCAACCTGCATCCATACTCTGGGCGACTTGCGTAACCGAATTTACTTTTTTAGGTGGCTGAAATGAGTATACGGGATCGGACCGCCGGATGGTATTTCCTTGACCCACTAAATTGTCTCTCATTGACCTGGCGTTATGACCCCCCTCACATTTCAGGTAAATAATTCGCGATAATAAATAAGGTTATTGCGGACAAAAAAAAACCGGCCTGGCGGCCGGTTTCCTTGAATGCACAGGCAAAATACAGTTGTTACTGCTTCGGTGCCTGTGGGTCAGTATCGTATTCGGCACAGGTCTGATAGCCGGAGTTAATCACGTGTCCAGTATCATCCAGCGCGACAAAATAGGTTTCCGCTTTACCATCACGTTGACCCAGGATGTAGGTCTGACAGGTACCGCGCGCATGAATCATGCTCACTTCAGATGAAGGTTTACCCGCAATCTGCGCAACCTGCGCCCTGCTCATTCCTTTTTTAACATCTTTAACGACAGGCTCAACAAATTGATCTTTTGTACGATCGTACGCCGTACAGCCTGCCAGCATAGTCATTACCGCCGCTGCGCTTAAAATTCCTGCTATGTTCTTGTTCATTTTCCGTCCTCTTGTTTATCAGCGTGTTATGTAAGCCTGGAATACATCAGAACATTTTTCAAGCCGCGCCTTGTCACAAAAAGCCTTTAGGAAAATTCCATAAACCCCAGATATGCTGTTTTACTCGCCGCTTAGCCCGGCACACCTTGTCGTTTCAGCAGCAAAGGGTTAGCTTTAACAGAGTAAAAAATACATTTTCTACTGTCGAAGGGGGCCAGATGACATTGCAGCAAGAGATAATCCAGGCGCTTGGCGCAAAACCGCATATAAACCCTGAAGAGGAAATTCGCCGCAGCGTGGAGTTCCTTAAAACGTATCTGAAAACTTATCCCTTCCTGAAATCTTTGGTCTTAGGCATCAGCGGCGGACAGGATTCAACGCTGGCGGGGAAACTAAGCCAGATGGCTATCTCCGAGCTGCGGGAAGAAACAGGCGATAACGCGCTGCAATTTATCGCCGTTCGCCTGCCTTACGGCGTACAGGCTGATGAACAGGATTGTCAGGATGCCATTGCTTTTATTCAGCCGGACAGAGTGCTGACTGTCAATATTAAAGGCGCCGTCCTCGCCAGTGAGCAGGCGTTGCGCGAAGCGGGGATTGAGCTAAGCGATTTTGTGCGTGGCAATGAAAAAGCCCGTGAACGAATGAAAGCGCAATACAGTATCGCAGGTATGACTCACGGCGTGGTAGTCGGCACTGACCATGCGGCGGAAGCGATAACGGGATTCTTCACCAAATATGGCGATGGCGGTACCGATATTAATCCTCTTCACCGCCTTAACAAACGCCAGGGCAAACAGCTTCTTGCAACGCTGGGCTGTCCTGAGCACCTGTATAAAAAAATCCCCACCGCCGATTTAGAAGACGACCGCCCGTCATTGCCTGATGAAGCTGCGCTGGGCGTCACCTATGACAATATTGATGATTATCTGGAAGGCAAAACGCTGGAACCCGCTACCGCTAAAATTATTGAAAGCTGGTATATAAAAACTGAACATAAGCGCCGTCTACCGATTACGGTATTCGATACCTTCTGGAAAAAATAAGCGTCCATCTTCTGCCGTGCCGGATATCATTCGTCTATCCGGCACGCGCTTAACGACAGCCTCTTTTTTCATCAGGCATTCGCTGTTATACTGGATGAATAACCAGTTAATGGAGAGCACTGTGGTACGGCGTCAGTCTGCCCCCCGTCTTGAGTTCGAAGCGGCGGCTATTTACGAATATCCAGAACATTTACGTCCTTTTCTCAGCGAATTACCCGCGTTACCGGGCGTATACGTGTTTCACAGCGAAAGTGATACGCTGCCGCTTTATATCGGTAAAAGCGTGAATATTCGCAGCCGGATACTTTCGCATTTGCGCACGCCTGACGAAGCCGCCATGCTGCGGCAGTCGCGGCGGATAAGCTGGGTTTGTACCGCCGGTGAAATGGGCGCTCTGCTCCTCGAAGCGCGGCTAATCAAAGAGCAACAGCCGCTGTTTAATAAGCGGTTACGGCGTAATCGCCAGCTTTGTTCTTTACAGCTAAACGAACATAAGATTGAGGTGGTCTCCGCTCGCAATGTCGATTTTTCCCATGCGCCGAATCTTTTTGGACTTTTCGCCAATCGTCGGGCGGCGCTGCAAAGCTTACAGAACCTCGCCGATGAGCAAAAATTGTGTTACGGCCTGCTGGGGCTTGAACCGTTAAGTCGTGGGCGCGCCTGTTTTCGTTTTGCCCTAAAGCGTTGTGCCGGCGCCTGTTGCGGACAAGAGAGCCCCCAGGCGCATTTTCTTCGTCTGCAGGCATCGCTGGAGCGTTTACGTGTTGTTTGCTGGCCCTGGAAAGGCGCCATCGCGCTAAAAGAGAGCCGCCCGCAAATGACCCAGTTTCACATTATCAACAACTGGTTATGGCTGGGGGCTGTATCCTCTCTGGAAGAGGCCACTACGCTGGTGCGTACGCCTGCCGGTTTTGATCAGGACGGCTATAAAATCCTCTGTAAACCGTTAATGTCAGGTCAATATGACATCATTGAACTGGATACTGATTGTCGCCGCTCATAAAGAAAACCGCCGATCCTGTCCACCTCAACAACGATATGGTTGACAAAACCGACGGTCTTAAATAATGCGGGAAATTATTCCACCGCAGCTGGCATTTTACCTTCTGGTGCCGAACGTTCTGTCAGACGCTTCTCAAAGTTAGCGTTATATTGTTTTTTCTGTTCCGGCGTCAGAACGTTATAAATTTTATTCTGGGTTTCCATATGCGCCAGCATATTGGCCTTACGCTGCGCTTCCATTTTCGTAATTTGCGCTTCTGCTTTAGCTTTATCGAACGTATCGCTGGCAATAATATCATGCATGGCGCGACGTTCTTCCAGCGGCGGACGTTTCATTTGTTCGCGCTGCGCTTTCATGATGTCGCGGATCTGTTGCTTCTGCGCATCCGTCAGGTTCAGGTTTTTGAACATCATATCGTGTTGCGGGCCAAACTTACCTTTATGTTGCATCATTGGCTTTGCATCCGCTGGCGCTGTGGCCGTGGTCTCTGCCGCATGCGCCAGATTCGCAGCCCCCATCGCCAGGGTAGAGGCAACAAACAGAGCAGTCAGTTTACGCATATTTTAATCCTTCCTTTCAGTTATTTTTACGGCATTTTTATAACAGTGCCGTGTTGTCGTGATTAACTTTAGCCGCCTTAGCGTCAATTAGTCATAACAACGGTAAAACAATGAAAGTATAAAAAACACTTTTTCGCCAATTGTGAAGAAAAAAAGAATAAATTGCGCAGAGTTGAAAGAGAAATATACAACCATATGATTTAGTAGAGATTATGAAGAAATATAACGCATCAGCGCATAGTAATAAAGCAAATCTCCAGGAATAATCTGCAATAGAAAAGCATGTCTGAAATAATCCCCACAGCCAGAATATCAGGCTGCAGGGAAATTATCAGGGAAGCTTTTCTAACATTAATCCCGCGCGCAATCCGCAGGCAACAGCGGGATTAGGGAAGAGCACATATTCTACGTCGTGCGTTACCGTCACGCGCTTATTTCCCTCTTCTGCCAGCAACGTGCCTTTTGCAAAGGCGGTAAAATTCAGCGTTTGCGCATCCATATAAAGCACAAAATTATCGCTGTGACGCGTGATTTGCGATACCACCCGATACCGCTGCGGCGGCGAAGACAAGAATGGTGTCACGAGGCCACCCAGCAGTGCTGACAACGCCCGGGAGGTAACGGTGAATTGCGTCAGATCGTTTTGCCCAAACGGCAGTGCCTTCCCTAACTCCAGCGTACAGGAAAGCGCGCCGAAATGTTCAGAGCTAAAGTGCGTAAATGTACCGCCAGGCGCCTGATGAAATACCAGCGCTTCCAGCCCCGCCGCGCCCAGCCATGCCAGAAAATTCGCATCCCACGGCGAGTCGCGCTGCGGCAGTACGCCGAAGCGCAGATGATATGAACCCCGAATAGCGGTATGCAGATCCAGATGCCAGCGAACCTGCTCTTGTCCGTGTGAAAAGAATGTCTCCAGACTTAGCTCCAGTTCACGCGCCCGCCGCGTTTCACCGCTTTCGACAAAGGACTGCCACTGTCCACCAAACATACGGTTCATATCACTGTGGCAATAGCGCTTTCCCGCTGCCAGCGCGGGCGGATTCCCCAACACCACCAGCACCCGCCATGTCAGGGAAATACTGCCGCTATACAAGGCCGATAACAACATGTCCAGTATTTCCACCGGCGCGGTTTCATTGCCGTGTACGCCCGCAGAAAGAATCAACGCCCGATCAACCGGGACATCCGGCGTCAGTTCGAGCAGGCCATGCCCTAACCAGCGCCAGCGAAAATCGCCGGCCTTCCCCTGCGTTTCCGGCGGCGTCATTCCTGCTAGCGTCAACGCCAGAAAGTTATCCATTTACCGCCCCCGTCTGCTGGAAAGGATAAACCGACCCCAGGTCAAGCAGTCGCGTTAATGTATCCAGAGCCTCACGACCTTCTCGCAGCAATAACGGGTCGGCAAGATCGGCGGCTGTCAGCCGATCGCGATAATAACGATCCGCCCAGGCGTTGAGAGCGGCAAACAGGCTGTCATTCATCATTACCGCCGGGTTCACCGCCTGCCGTTCGTCTTCTGTTAACACGACACGTAATCGCAGGCAGGCCGGACCGCCACCATTCGCCATACTTTCGCGTAAATCAAACACCTGCATTGCGCTGATCGGATTATCCTCCGCCAATATCCTGTTCAGATAGCGCCAGACGCCGGTATGCTCCTGGCACTCCTGGGGGACCACTAACAGCATTGACCCATCGTCACGGCTTAGTAACTGGCTATTAAACAGGTAAGTCGCTACGGCATCCGATATGGAAACCTCGTCGGCAGGTACCTCTATCGCCATAAAACCGTCAACGCGTGTCCGTAGTTGATTTATTAAAATTTCCTGTCTCGCAAACGCTGCTTCGTGACAAAACAGAACCTGGCGATTCGATACGGCGATGACATCATTGTGAAATACACCCCGATCGATAGCCTCCGGATTTTGCTGAACGAAGATAACCTGCTGCGGATTAACCTGATTAAGGCGCGCCACAGCCTCGCTGGCTTCACGGGTCTGGCGTGCCGGGTAACGGGTGGGCCGCGTGTCGTTTTCCTCTTCACGCCCATAAACAAAAAGCTGCACGCTTGCCGAACCATAGTCGCCGCCAAGACGGTTATGATTCGCCGCGCCTTCATCTCCCAATAAAGCCACCTGCGGCAAGGCTCTGTGCAGCGAAAATCGCTCTTCATCACGAAATATAGCGCGTAGAAGTGTTTCGGTGAGCGGCGCCTCAAGGGAACGATGGAATTTATTGTTTAAATTCGCCACCGTCAGGTGAACTTTCCCATCCAGCGCGTCTGCGGACGGACACACCGTCGCCGCATTCGCTACCCACATTGGCGAAGCGGAGCTCACGCTGGAAAGCCAGCGCGGTGCCTGACGTGAAACTTTGTCCAGAATCTGCTCATCGCTACCGCTGAAACCGAGTTGACGCAACGCAGGGATAAAAGGCCGCTCATGCGGTGGGATTACGGCCTGAGGGAATCCGGCATCCGCCAACGCTTTCATCTTTAACAATCCCTGCTTCACCGCCAGGCGAGGATTTGATACCTGAAAACGGTGGCGAGTCGACGCCTCATTGCCGAATGATAGTCCGGCATAATGGTGAGTGAGCCCCACCAGTCCATCAAAATTGACTTCATACGCCGTCATACTACCTCCCGGTGAGAAAAATCGAGCCCGGGGCTGAGCGTATCGGGTAATGTGAGTTCGGGAGCTTCCACACTGGCCATCGGCCAGGCGCAATAATCGGCGGCATACCAGGCGCTGGGCCGATGGTTGCCGGACGCGCCGATACCGCCAAACGGCGCAGTGCTCGCCGCCCCGGTGAGCGGCTTATTCCAGTTAACGATCCCTGCCCGCGCCTCCAGCAAAAGCTGCTCGAACTGCGCGCGATCCGGAGACACCAGCCCGCACGACAGCCCAAAACGGGTATGATTCGCCAGGCGAATCGCCTCATCAAAATGATCATAACGCCAGACGTTCAATAGCGGACCAAACACCTCTTCATCCGGCACATCTGCCACGCCCGTCAGTTCAATGATGCCCGGCGTAAGCAGGGAGGTTTCCTCTTTAATCTTCCGCGGCGCCAGTAGCGTGCGTCCGCCCAATGCCTCTCGTTGACGCCAGGCATCAATCACCTGCCCCGCGGCCTGTGCAGAAATCAGGCCGCCGATAAACGGCTGCGGTTCGTCGTCCCACCGGCCTGGCTGCAAGCGCCCTGCGACATCCACCAGCCGCGCCAGAAACGCATCGCCCTGCGCTCCCTGTTTCACCAGAAGCCGTCGTGCGCAAGTACAGCGCTGTCCGGCAGTAATAAACGCCGATTGCAACGTCAAATGGACCGCCGCATCAATATTTGCCGCGTCCTCAATAATAAGCGGGTTGTTTCCCCCCATTTCAAGGGCCAGGATTTTTTCCGGCTGGCCGGCTAGCTGACGGTGAAGCTGATAGCCGGTACCGGCACTGCCGGTAAACAGCAGTCCGTCGAGATCGTCGAGCTGACTTAGCGCTTGCCCGGTCTCCCGCCCCCCCTGTACCAGATTAAGAACACCTGCCGGTAGCCCCGCCCGTTCCCAGAGTTTGATCACCACCTCGCCGGTCCACGGCGTTAACTCGCTTGGTTTGAAGATAAGCGTATTGCCTGCCAGCAGCGCGGGGACTATATGGCCATTCGGCAAATGGCCGGGAAAGTTATAAGGACCAAATACCGCCAGTACGCCATGAGGACGATGGCGTAACGTCGCGGCGCCATCGGCAAGTTCGCTTTTTTGTTCACCTGTTCTGGTATGGTAAGCCTTAATAGAGATAGCGATCTTATTCATCATCGCCGTTACCTCCGTCGCGGCTTCCCAGCGCGGTTTACCCGTTTCACGCGCGATAACTGCCGTGAGCTCGGTCTTATGCTCCTCCAGCAGGGCGGCAAACTTTTCTACAATAGTCTGCCGCGCCGCAAAAGGTTGTCTGGCCCAGGCGGGAAACGCCGCGCGCGCTGCCTGACAGGCCTCGGCGACCTGCGCCGCCGCCGCGTCATTACCTTGCCAAAGGCGCTCTGCGCTCACCGGATTCGTTTTGCGGCGGCGCTCGCCCTGACCGATGACCCAGCTGCCATTTATCCATAACGTCATACCGTTTTCTCCTCTGCACAAAGACGTACCAGTCGAACGTGGTCGCCCGCGCGACATTTCAGCCCATCTAATTGCGCTGCGGTAAGTACGAGCCGTGAAGTCTGCGGATCGGCGCGCACCAGCGCGGCCCGAAAATGCTGATAATTTTCGTTAGCGACCAGACATGCCGGATAGTCGCCAGGCGCAGGTTGTCCCTCAGCGACCTCCACCAGTCGGCTTTTGCGAATAGCCCGCACACGGTCAATATCACACTCCAGCGTCGGTCCGCCATCGAAGATATCGATATAATGGCGATAGCGAAATCCCTCTTTTTCCAGCACCGCACGGGCTGGTGCCGTTTGCGGATGGACTTCGCCAATCACGGCCTGTGCCTCTTCCGATAAGAAATGGGTATAAATAGGATGTTTAGGCATCAGTTCGGCGATAAACGCTTTTTGTCCGGTGCCGCATAAAAAGTCAGCGCGACTGAAATCCATAGAAAAAAAGCGTTTGCCGAGACTTTGCCAGAAGGGAGAATAACCGTGCTCGTCAATGACGCCGCGCATTTCCGCCACCACTTTCTCATTGAATTTTTCGCGAAATGCGGCCATAAACATAAAGCGCGATTTTGACAGCAAATAGCCATTGCCCTCTTTACGCCATTCAGGATCGAGAAACAGCGTGCAAAGCTCACTGCTGCCGGTGTGATCATTACTCAGGAACAGCGTTGGCAGCGCGTTGTACACATTCAGCTCTTTGGAGGCATGAACCAGCGTACCGACACGATAGTTATACCAGGGATCATTAAGGCCGACCGCGACCTCAATGGCGCAGATCCCGCCGACATCACCCGTTTCACTGTCTTCGAGAACAAATACATATCCTTGTTCGCCTTTTGGCAACTCGCCGGACCAGGTTTTTAGCGCACGTTCAATGCGGGCCGCCAGCGTCGCTTCATTTGCCGGCAGCGAGGTTAAGCCGCCGCCCGTTTTGCCTGCAAGCTGCATCAGCGCGGCGATATCCGCATGTTCGACAGGACGAATCACCCGCATGATGCGCCTCCCGTCTGAAGGCGTTCGCATGCCAGGGCAAAACGATCAAGTCCTGTGGCTATCTCCTCATCACTCACATTTAATGCCGGCGCAAAACGTACCACGTCGCCGCCGGCGATAAGCACCATGACGCCTGCTTTTGCGGCCTCCTGAGCGATGAGTTTGGCCTTCCCGGCAAACTCCGCCTGTAGCACACAGCCAAGCAGCAGCCCCAGCCCGCGAATCTCACTGAACATGCTAAAACGTTCATTTATCGTATTTAACCGTTCAATAAACGCATCGTGGCGCTGCCTGACGCCGTTTAGCATCTCTGGCGTATTGATGATATCCAGCACTTTTCCGGCGACTGCCGTCGCCAGCGGATTACCACCGTAGGTGGTACCATGAGTGCCTGGCGTCATGACGCTGGCATAGTCCTGTGTGGTCAGCATTGCGCCGATCGGAAAACCACCGCCCAACGCTTTTGCCGTCGTCAGGAGATCGGGTATAACGCCATAATGCATATATGCATACAGCTCGCCAGTGCGCCCAACGCCCGTCTGCACCTCATCAAAAATCAACACCGCATGATGCCTGTCACACAATTCACGTAGCCCCTGTAAAAACGCTTTTGTGGCAGGGATGACACCGCCCTCGCCCTGCACAGGTTCCACAATTACGGCACAGGTATTGTCATCAATGAGCGCACTGGCAGAATTCAGATCGTTATAGGCCGCGTGACGGATATCAGGCGGTAATGGCGCAAAATCCTGTGAATACGCCGGTTGGCCACCAGCGCTGACGGTAAAAAGCGTGCGACCGTGGAATGCGTTTTTAAAGGCCACGATGCCGCTTTTATGGCTGCCGAAACGATCGTGGGCGTATTTGCGCGCCAGTTTCAACGCCGCTTCGTTCGCCTCAGCGCCTGAATTACAAAAGAAAACGCGTTCGGCAAAGGTAGCGTCGATAAATTTTTTCGCCAGACGCAGAGCCGGTTCATTGGTATAGCCATTCCCCGTATGCCAGAAGCAGCTCGCCTGTTCATTTAACGTCTCGCGCAGCACAGGATGCGCATGTCCCAACGCATTGACCGCTATCCCACCAGCAAAATCAATGTACTCTTTTCCCTGCTGATCCCACAAGCGTGAGCCTTCTCCGCGTACGGGAATAAAAGGCGCGGGAACATAAACCGGCACCATCCATTCATCAAAGTTTTCACGCGTAACTGACAGAGACATAGCGACCCCTTTTAGTAAAAATAAGGTTATTTATATGTTAAATAATATGGGTGTTTGCGCTGTAAATGTAGATTGCAGCGTTCGTGCCAGCCAGCATTAAAATTGCATAAACGGAGGTGATAAACGATTAATCAACAGGTTACAGCGTAGCGATATTCACCTTTACCGCATAAAAAGTGCATATTCCCGCATAATCGTTGGCTTAAGAGAGGAAAAAGCGAAATATTATTCAGTTGCCAAATATAATTCTGGAATTGTGATCTTATACGAAATTTACTGGAAATTTCCGCCCCATTCTGGTGCATCTGCGCTCAAACAGAGCCGTTTTTGCCCCCACACCCCCCCAAACGCTTCAATAGGTGTACTCTGACGATGAGAAGCAGTCACCCGGTAAAATTTCTGCTACCATCCCAGCACGATTCACCTTGCAAAATGGCAGCGACTATGAAATTTGTCTCTTTTAATATCAACGGACTGCGCGCCCGTCCTCATCAACTTGAAGCGATTGTCGAAAAACACCAACCTGAGGTCATCGGCTTACAGGAGACAAAAGTCCACGACGAGATGTTCCCGCTCGAAGAGGTCGCGAAGCTGGGCTATAACGTTTTCTATCACGGTCAAAAAGGGCATTACGGCGTTGCGCTGCTGACAAAAGCTACACCTATTTCCATCAGACGCGGTTTCCCGAATGATGGCGAAGAGGCGCAACGCCGCATTATCATGGCGGAGATACCCTCGCCGCTGGGGAATATCACTGTCATTAACGGCTATTTCCCCCAGGGAGAAAGCCGGGATCACCCACTAAAGTTTCCCGCAAAAGCGCAGTTTTACCAAAACCTGCAACATTATCTTGAAACGGAACTCAAATGCGATAATCCGGTATTAATTATGGGCGACATGAATATCAGCCCAACCGATCTGGATATCGGTATCGGTGAAGAGAACCGCAAACGCTGGTTGCGTACCGGTAAATGCTCCTTCCTGCCGGAAGAGCGTGAGTGGATGTCGCGGTTGCTGAAGTGGGGATTAGTAGACACCTTCCGTCAGGCAAATCCAGAAACGGGGGATAAATTCTCATGGTTTGATTACCGCTCTAAAGGTTTTGTGGATAATCGTGGGCTGCGGATAGATCTTTTGCTGGCAAGCCGGCCGCTGGCAGAGCGCTGCGCAGAAACCGGTATTGACTATGATATTCGCAGCATGGAAAAGCCCTCCGACCACGCGCCGGTATGGGCGACGTTTCGCGTCTGATTCAGCCGCGTGGTTGACCGTAAGACCGGGATAGCGTGACGCTTCCCGGCTGGAATAGCGACCTTACCGAAGATGATAAAAAAAATTGATGTTGTTGCCGCCATTATTGAACGTGACGGTAAAATACTGCTGGCCCAGCGCCCAAACCATGCGGATCAAGCCGGTTTATGGGAGTTTGCCGGCGGTAAAGTCGAGCCTGGAGAAACCCAACCACAAGCGCTTGTCCGCGAGCTGCGCGAAGAATTAGGCATCGACGCAACGCCCGGCGCGTATATCGCCAGCCATCAACGCGATGTTTCTGGCCGACGGATTCATTTACACGCCTGGCATGTGCCTGCATTTACCGGCCTGATATGTGCGCTGGAACATCAGGCATTAGTCTGGTGTTCCCCAGAAGAAGCGCTGGAGTACTCTCTCGCCCCGGCGGATATTCCGCTATTGCTGGCGTTTATGGCTTTACGCGACGCCAGACCAGAGGATTTGTGCTGATGGTTTGCTCATCACGCTGACACTGGAGCAATACGCCTTCAACTTTTATCACCGCGCCCTCGGAGTAATTCTGATCCTGATAAACGCAACACTGAATGCAGGGCTGAGACGCCTGACCGCGCGTACTAAAAATCTCCGGCGGGACGTTCACTTCTATATCGGGGCGAACGGTCTGGTTTGCCAGCGCGACGATTGACACGACCGCTATCGCGGTAGCCACAAGGCATCGGAACATAGTATTTCCTTATTTTTCTGAGCATATTCTCAGTATAACGGTAAGCCGCCGCAAAAACTTTACGCCTCTTTCTTCATCGCTTTTGGTTATGACCCTCGCCCCGTTATGAATTTACTTAGCGCCGTCATTTTTTTCTTGCTTATCGTCACATCGCTGATGGTATAGTCAAAAACTGCAAACACCTATTCTGATAACACACAAATACAACCACATTAATCTATAAGAGGTTTTTATATCTATGGATCAGCCATGTTCTCTGGAGTCGTTCCTCAACCATGTACAAAAGCGCGACCCGCATCAAACCGAGTTCGCGCAAGCCGTCCGTGAAGTCATGACCACCCTGTGGCCGTTTCTTGAACAGAACCCTCGTTACCGTCAGATGTCTTTACTGGAACGTTTGGTTGAACCAGAGCGCGTGATCCAGTTTCGCGTGGTATGGCTGGACGACAGAAACCAGGTACAAGTAAATCGCGCCTGGCGCGTGCAATTTAATGCTGCGATTGGTCCCTATAAGGGCGGTATGCGCTTCCATCCGTCGGTAAACCTTTCCATTCTTAAATTCCTCGGCTTCGAGCAAACCTTTAAAAATGCCCTCACCACATTGCCGATGGGCGGCGGTAAAGGCGGTAGCGATTTCGATCCAAAAGGGAAAAGCGAAGGCGAAGTGATGCGTTTCTGCCAGGCGTTGATGACCGAACTGTATCGTCATTTAGGGCCGGATACCGACGTACCTGCCGGCGATATTGGCGTGGGCGGACGCGAAGTGGGCTTTATGGCGGGAATGATGCGTAAACTTTCCAATAACAGCGCCTGTGTTTTCACCGGCAAAGGACTGTCTTTCGGCGGTAGTCTGATCCGCCCGGAGGCAACGGGCTATGGCCTGGTCTACTTCACCGAAGCAATGCTTAAACGGCATGGCCTCGGTTTTGAAGGAATGCGCGTCGCCGTTTCCGGCTCTGGCAACGTAGCGCAATACGCCATTGAGAAAGCGATGGCATTTGGCGCGCGCGTGGTTACCGCATCGGATTCGAGCGGTACGGTTGTCGACGAAAGCGGCTTCACGCCAGAGAAGCTGGCGCGCCTGTGTGAAATTAAAGCCAGTCGCGACGGTCGTGTCGCCGACTACGCCCGTGAGTTTGGTTTAACCTATCTGCAGGGTCAGCAGCCCTGGAACGTGCCGGTAGATATCGCCCTGCCATGCGCAACGCAAAATGAACTGGACGTTGACGCTGCGCGCATACTGATTGCGAATGGTGTAAAAGCGGTGGCGGAAGGGGCAAACATGCCGACCACAATTGAAGCAACCGATCTGTTCCTTGAGGCAGGCGTACTGTTTGCGCCGGGTAAAGCCGCCAACGCGGGCGGTGTGGCGACATCCGGGCTGGAAATGGCGCAGAACGCCGCACGCTTAAGCTGGAAAGCCGAAAAGGTGGACGCTCGTCTGCATCACATTATGCTGGATATCCACCACGCCTGCGTAGAATATGGCGGCGACAACCAGCATACCAACTACGTTCAGGGCGCCAATATCGCCGGCTTTGTGAAAGTCGCCGACGCGATGCTGGCGCAAGGCGTGATTTAACACACCTTACAGGCCAAATAACGTGTTTAGCCGCCATCCTGCATTGCATGCCTGATGGCGCTACGCTTATCAGGCCTGGGGCGGGCTCTTTTTCGCCGGACGTTTACGCGGCGCGCTTTTTTTCTTACCTTCGCCCACCGGGGCGATAATGCCGCGAAACTGGCGTACCGGCGTCCGTTTCGCCTGCTCGATCAACTGATACAGTGTGCCTACCAGCGGCTGCATAAAATCCTGATAGCGACACTGTTTTTCGCTAATTTGCGTCAGAACAGACTCCCAGTGCGCCGTCATATCCGGACGAGTCGCCATTTCTGGCAGCGAATGGAACAGCGCTTTTCCAGCATCGGTCGAATGAATGTAGCGCCCTTTTTTCGTCAGAAAGCTACGTTTGAAAAGCAGTTCAATAATCCCGGCACGGGTCGCTTCTGTTCCCAGCCCATCGGTCGCACGCAGAATCTTTTTCAGATCTTTATCCTGCACAAAGCGGGCAATTCCGGTCATCGCGGACAGTAATGTCGCATCGGTGAAATGGCGCGGCGGCTGAGTTTGCCGTTCAACCACTTCGCCCTTTTCACACAGTAACTCATCTCCTTTCGCGACAATCGGCAGCGGCGTACCGTCGTTCTCCTCGTCGCGCTCTTTACTGCCCAGTAACGTCCGCCAACCGGCCTCCGCCAGAAAACGCGCTTTGGCGACAAATTTCCCTTTGGCAATGTCCAGTTCAATAACACATTTACGAAACACCGCGTCCGGGCAGAACTGCATCAAATACTGGCGCGCAATCAGGGCGTAGACCTTCGCCTCATTTTCCGTCAGGTGGACAGAAGAACTGCGCGCCGTCGGGATAATTGCGTGGTGCGCATCCACTTTTTTGTCATCCCAGCAGCGATTGCGCGTATCAGGATTAACCACAGGCTGCGGCAGTAAATCCGGGGCGTGGACGCTAATCGCCTTCATCACCGCGTGGCGGCCGGCAAAATGTTCCTCTGGCAGATAACGGCAGTCGGAACGTGGGTAAGTAATCAGTTTGTGGGTTTCATACAGTTTCTGACAAATATCAAGCACATTTTGCGCGCTCAGACCAAAGCGTTTGGCCGCTTCAATCTGTAACGTCGAGAGCGAAAAAGGTAACGGTGCGGATTCTGATTCCCGTTTATCATTATAACTGGTTACCAGCGCAGGCTGACCGTTGATCCGGTTCACCACATGTTCCGCCAGCGGACGATGAAGCAACCGTCCCTCTTCATCCTGATAAGGTTCACACGCCTCGCTCGGCTGCCAGATAGCGGTAAAACGCTCGTCGGCAGGCGTAACGATGTGCGCCTTCACTTCAAAGAAGTCTTTGGCGACGAAATTCTCAATCTCTTCATCCCGGCGCACCACCAGGCCAAGTACCGGCGTCTGTACACGCCCCACAGATAACACGCCCTGATAGCCCGCATTACGCCCCAGAATCGTGTACGCGCGAGTCATATTAATGCCATACAGCCAGTCCGCGCGCGCGCGCGCCAGCGCGGAAACGCACAGCGGCACAAAGTCGCTGTTCGCACGCAGTCTGTCGATAGCACGCTCCACCGCCTGCGGGTTAAGATCGTTTATTAAACAACGTTGCACCCGCTGACGCTTTTCGGCCGGAAGTTGAAGATAGTCCAGCACTTCATCGACCAGAAGCTGCCCTTCACGATCCGGGTCGCCGGCATGAACAATTTCACCAGCGTCTTGCAGAAAGCGTTTAATCACATTGAGCTGTTTGGTGACGGAAGGACGAGGCTGAAGCTGCCATTTCTCGGGTACGATAGGCAGATCGGCCAGGCTCCAGCGCGCATAGCGGCTGTCATACGCGTCAGGCTGCGCCTGCTCCAGCAAATGACCAATACACCAGGTGACCACCTGCCCGTTTCCGCATTCAATAAAACCGTCCCCCTTACGGTGCGGCTTTGGCAGCACATCCGCAATAGCGCGTCCCAGGCTCGGTTTTTCGGCAATAAACAACCGCATCAAGTTAACGGATCTCAACCATAGGGCGACCACTATGGGCTTCGACCAGTTCGCCAATCGCGGTCAGATCGATACCAAATTCCGCCGCGGTGGCTTTTACTTCGTCTTCGGCGTCTGGCGTGACCGCCAGCAGCAGGCCGCCAGACGTTTGCGGGTCGCACAGCAGGCTACGAACTTCACGCGGCATATCGCCTATCAGATGACCGTAGCTGGCAAAGTTACGCTCTGTGCCGCCTGGTACGGCGCCCAAAGCAATATACTCTTCCACGCCAGGCAGTTTAGGGATGTTCTGATAGTTAAGCTGCGCCTGCACGCCTGCGCCCTGGCACATTTCGCTTAAATGCCCCAGCAGACCAAAGCCGGTGACGTCAGTCATGGCTTTGACACCGTCGATATTGGCAAATGCGGTGCCGGCACTATTCATCCGGCACATGATTTCCGTGGCCAGTCCCTGATGTTCAGGCTTGAGCAGCGATTTTTTCTCGGCGGTAGTCAATACGCCAATCCCCAACGGTTTCGTCAGGAAAAGTTTGCAGCCGGCCTGCGCGGTACTGTTTTTCTTCACCCGTTCGGTCGGCACCACGCCGGTGACTGCGAGACCAAAGATGGGTTCAGGCGCATCAATAGAGTGTCCGCCTGCCAGGGCGATACCAGCCTGACGGCAGGCAAAACGTCCCCCCTCGGTCACTTCACGCGCAATATCGGGCGACAGGGTGTTGACAGGCCAGCCGAGGATCGCGATGGCCATAATCGGCTTGCCGCCCATCGCAAAAATATCGCTGATGGCGTTTGTGGCTGCAATGCGGCCAAAATCAAACGGATTATCGACTATCGGCATAAAGAAGTCGGTAGTGCTGATAATACTGGTGCCATTACCTAAATCGTAAACCGCTGCGTCATCACGGGTTTCATTCCCCACCAGCAGATTCGGATCGACGAACTTCGCCTGCTCGCTATGCAGGATAGTTTCCAGCACTTTAGGGGAAATTTTACAACCACAACCGGCTCCGTGGCTGTATTGCGTTAAACGAATGGCTTGCTCGCTCATGGACATCTCCTGTCATTGCAATCGCGCTATGGTAGCGCTCATTCCTTGATGTGATAAGTATCACTGTCTGAATTACCGCGCCTTTGCTCAGAATCCAGACAGTTTTAGCCCTCAATGTCAGAAGTAACGCACAAACGGTGTGGGATCGGGCATACCAATCGTCGTTGACGCTTTAAGCTGCGGCGTGCCGAGATAGAGAAAACCGACAATTTTATCCTGGGGACGGCATTCAAAAGCTGCCCGTACGACGGGGCTCTCAGTTAACGCGCCGCTACGCCAGATACCATTAAACCCTTGCGCTATCGCCGCCATTTGCATCGCCATCACTGCACATCCGGCGGACATCTCCTGCTCCCACACGGGTACTTTGTGATTTTCTTCACATTTTGCGACTACGGTAATGATTAGTGGTGCACGAAACGGCGCGGTACGCGCTTTTTCAATCGCTTTTTCATCTCCCCCGGCGGCAACGGCACCTTGTTCAAGAACGGCGCTAAAACGTTCGCGCCCTTCGCCTTCAATCACAAAAAAGCGCCACGGCTGTAGAGATTTATGATCAGGTACACGCATCCCCGCCCGCAAAATGTTCTGCAATTGCTCTCCGGTCGGCGCCGGTTCCGCGAGACGAGAAGCGCTACGACGATTGACTAGCAGTTCGAGTGCATCCATTTGATTAACTCCGCAAATGATATTTATTAACAAAATTAACACAGGAGCAGATTTTGTTACAGCACAGGCAGTGATTCCTGCTGACAACTGCCTGATGGGTCATTACGATAGCCACATCCTAATGCATTGTCCTCATTGAGGCATAAGCGTTGTTACTCAGATCAGATAGGAAGAATACATGCGAACCCTGTGGCGATTTATTGCCGGCTTTTTTAAATGGACGTGGCGACTGTTAAACTTCGTCCGTGAAATGGTGCTCAACCTGTTCTTTATTTTTCTGGTTCTGGTGGGTGTCGGGATCTGGATGCAACTCGGTAGTGGCAGCAACAGTGAACAAACGGCGCGCGGCGCGCTGCTGCTGGATATTTCCGGCACCATTGTGGATAAACCGTCTACCAATCACCGTCTGGGCGCACTGGGTCGCCAACTGTTTGGCGCCAGTTCCGACCGTCTGCAGGAAAACTCTCTGTTTGACATCGTCAGCGCTATTCGTCAGGCAAAAAATGACCGTAATATCACCGGCATCGTTCTGGACCTGAAAAACTTCACCGGCGCCGACCAACCCTCAATGCATTATATCGGCAAGGCGTTGCGCGAATTTCGCGACAGCGGTAAACCCGTTTTTGCTGTAGGTGACAATTACACTCAAGGTCAGTATTACCTCGCCAGTTTCGCCAATAAAATCTGGCTCTCCCCGCAGGGCCAGGTCAATCTTCACGGCTTCGCCACCAATGGCCTGTATTACAAAACGCTGCTGGATAAACTTAAAGTGTCTACCCACGTTTTCCGGGTTGGCACCTATAAATCTGCCGTTGAGCCGTTTATTCGCGATGATATGTCGCCTGCCGCCCGCGAGGCCGATAGCCGCTGGATAGGTGAGCTGTGGCAGAATTACCTGAATACCGTCTCTGCAAATCGCCAGATTTCACCGCGGCAGCTCTTCCCGGGCGCGCAGGCCATTCTCGACGGGCTAACCCGTGCGGGGGGCGATACCGCCACCTATGCGCTCGACCATAAACTGGTGGATGCCCTCGCCTCCCGCGCTGAGGTTGAAAAAGCGTTGACAAAGCAGTTTGGCTGGAGCAAAGCCGGGAATAACTATCGGGCAATCAGCTATTATGATTATTCGCTAAAAGCACCCGCCAATAGCGGCGGTACGATTGCGGTTATTTTCGCTAACGGCGCGATTATGGATGGCGAAGAGACCGCGGGAAATGTCGGCGGCGACACAACAGCATCGCAGATTCGCGATGCACGCCTCGATCCTAACGTGAAGGCGATTGTGCTACGCGTCAATAGCCCTGGCGGCAGCGTTAGCGCCTCTGAAGTTATCCGCGCCGAACTGGCGGCGGCAAAAGCGGCGGGCAAACCCATTGTCGTTTCTATGGGCGGTATGGCAGCCTCCGGCGGTTACTGGATCTCTACGCCAGCAAACTATATTGTGGCCAGCCCCAGTACGCTGACAGGCTCAATTGGTATCTTCGGGGTCGTCAATACGGTGGAAAACAGCCTGTCTTCGATTGGTATACATAGCGATGGCGTATCCACATCACCGCTGGCGGATCTTTCTATGACCAAAGCGCTGTCGCCGGAAGTGCAGCAGATGATGCAACTCAGTATCGAATATGGTTACAAACGCTTTATCACGCTGGTGGCGGAGGCGCGTAAGCGTACGCCGGAACAGATTGATAAAATCGCTCAGGGCCATGTCTGGACCGGTCAGGACGCAAAAGCCAATGGTCTGGTGGACGGTCTCGGCGACTTTGACGACGCCGTCGCCAAAGCAGCTGAACTCGCGAAACTGAAACAGTGGCATCTTGATTACTATCAGGACGAACCGACAGTCCTTGATATGGTCATGGACAGTATGACCGGATCTGTACGCGTCATGCTGCCGGAGGCCATTCAGGCAATGCTCCCGGCGCCGCTCGTTTCCGCCGCCAACACGGTGAAGGCCGAGGGGGATAAACTGGCAGCATTTAACGATCCACAAAACCGTTATGCGTTCTGTTTGACTTGCGCGAACGTTCGCTAATTTTTTATTTATGACCATGCCGGATGGCGACGCACAGGCGTCCTGTCCGGCCTGCGCAAAACTGCCAGGCCGGATAAGATCGGGTCGCTATCCGCTATTAATGACTACGTCCTTCGCGACAAGATTGAACATACCATGCAAAAAAAATCAATTTACGTTGCTTATACCGGCGGTACTATCGGTATGCAGCGTTCAGAGCAGGGATATATCCCGGTATCCGGCCACCTTCAGCGCCAACTGGCGCTGATGCCGGAATTCCACCGTCCGGAGATGCCGGATTTCACCATCCATGAATATGCCCCGCTGATGGATTCATCGGATATGACGCCGGAAGACTGGCAGCACATCGCTGAGGATATCAAAGCGCACTACGAGGAGTATGACGGTTTTGTTATCCTCCACGGCACCGACACGATGGCGTATACCGCATCGGCGCTCTCTTTCATGCTGGAAAATCTGGGTAAACCGGTTATCGTGACAGGGTCACAAATTCCGTTGGCTGAGCTACGCTCCGACGGCCAAATTAATTTGCTCAATGCGCTTTATGTCGCCGCGAACTATCCCATTAACGAAGTCACGCTATTTTTTAACAATCGCCTGTTCCGCGGCAATCGTACCACTAAAGCGCACGCGGACGGTTTTGACGCCTTTGCCTCCCCTAATCTGCCGCCCTTGCTGGAGGCGGGAATTCACATTCGCCGTTTAAATACGCCACCCGCGCCCCACGGTTCTGGTGAACTGATTGTTCACCCTATAACGCCGCAGCCGATAGGGGTAGTAACCATTTATCCGGGGATTTCCGCCGAGGTAGTACGTAACTTTTTACGCCAGCCGGTAAAAGCGTTGATCCTGCGCTCCTATGGCGTGGGCAACGCGCCACAAGATAAAGCCTTTTTACAAGAACTGAAGGAAGCAAGTTCGCGTGGTATCGTGGTAGTTAACCTGACGCAATGCATGTCAGGACGGGTCAATATGGAGGGGTACGCTACCGGTAATGCGTTGGCGCATGCCGACGTAATTGGCGGCGCTGACATGACCGTCGAAGCCACCTTAACCAAGCTACATTACTTGTTAAGCCAGGACCTGGATACTCCGGCGATTCGTAGCGCGATGGCGCAAAACTTGCGTGGTGAACTGACGCTGGCAGACTAAAAAGTCCGGCGACAAGGAGAACAGAATGACAAACAGGGCTTTATTGCTGGTCGATTTGCAGAATGATTTTTGTGCTGGCGGCGCGCTGGCCGTACCGGAAGGCGATAGCACTATTGATGTCGCCAACTATCTTATTGACTGGTGCCAGTCCCGCCAGATTCCGGTGCTCGCCAGCCAGGACTGGCATCCAGCCAGACACGGCAGCTTCGCCAGCCAGCATCAGGCGGAGCCCTATAGCCAGGGAGAACTGGATGGTTTGCCGCAAACACTTTGGCCCGATCACTGTGTTCAACACACTGAAGGCGCAGCGTTACATCCTCTGCTTAATCACCATGCGATCGACGCTACCATTTATAAAGGCGAAAACCCGCTGATTGACAGCTACAGTGCATTTTTTGACAACGAACATCGGCAGAAAACGACCCTTGATACCTGGCTTCGCGAGCATCGCGTTACGGAGCTGATTGTGATGGGACTGGCTACCGATTACTGCGTAAAATTTACGGTGCTGGATGCATTACAGTCAGGCTACGCCGTTAACGTTATCACCGATGGCTGCCGTGGCGTGAATATTCACCCGCAGGATAGCGCACACGCGTTTATGGAGATGGCGGCGGCAGGCGCGACGCTGTATACGCTGGCAGACTGGGAAGAGACGCAGGGCCAGGCTGTCGCCAGGTAGCGGCCCAGGCGTCGTATCCGGTCAATACATCACGCAACGATGAGACCATTGCATAGTTCTTTGGGGCCGGATACGTCGCGCCAGCATCGCTACCAGGCAAAGCTCAACGCAGGCTGGAGAGCGCTTCTAACGAAACCCTTCTCGTTTCAATGCCAAAACAAAATAATATCAGCGCGCACGTCACCAGCAGCATACCCAGCACAACAAAAACGGTGACAGATCCATACCGGGTCAGTAAAACCGCCACGCCGTAGGGGGTAAAGACAGCGACGATCCGCCCCACCGCATTCACAAAACCCGATCCACGTAGTCTAAGGTGCGTAGGCCATAATTCGGGAACGTAAACCGCCGAGGCAAAGCAGACGTACATATACAGAAAGGAAATCATTACTAGTCCATAAACCAGAATGGCCCATTCCTCAGTCTGTATCGAGTAAAAATATCCTACTACCGCAATAACGATAAGCAACAGCGAACCAAATAACCGTCTGGGGAAATGATCAATAATGAGCGCGGCGATAAATATGCCCACCGGCGCGCCAATCATAATGATGGCGGTCATGAAAATGGACTTTGTAACATCAATTCCTGAATTAACAAAAATTGTCGGAATCCATACCGTAATGGTATAAAGCGAAATGTTCATCGCAATCAATACAGTGATCGCCACTAACGTGCGCCGCAGCATTTGTCCTTTGAATAATAGCCAGAATGTACCGTTTTCAAAGCGCGATTCCATGGATTTATTGCTTTCCTGATGCGGCGGCAAAATAATACTTTTTTCTTTTTCTATTTGCGATTCAATCATGAGAAGCTGCTGTTCAGCCTCGCGTTGCCGCCCTTTACCTGCTAACCACCTGGGCGACTCTATAAAGTACTTTCCTGAAAGAGACCACGCCAGCAGCATCCCTATCCCGCCAAGGAGAAACATCATCCGCCAGCTTAAAAACGCAATGACCACTACGCCAATCCCCGCAGACAGCATCGGTGACCAGTTCCCTACAAAAGAGAGACGCGCGGACCATTTTCCTCGTACAACGGGAGGGATAAACTCGGTAAAAGAAGCATATCCAACCATAATCAATGCCCCCATGCCTGTCCCCATCAGACAACGAAAGAAAATCAGCCAGTACATATTGGGAACAAATGCGGCAGCCGTTGCGGAGATGCCCACAAGCAACAAATTCATGCGAAACGCTTTTCGACGCCCCAGGTAATCCCCAATAAAACCGCCGGTAAGCGAACCAATAAAATAGCCAAGCATCAGTGCCGATGTGAACGCGGCATTAAGATAATTATTCGACCAGCCATTGTTTATCAATTTGGCCAGAACCACATTTCCTGAGTAACTCAAAAACCCCGTTAATAGCAGGCCAAAACTAATTATTCCAAAAATACGAAAATGAAACAGAGATAAAGGTAAGCGGTCTAGTCTGGCACCGATATGATCATTGTCTTCCATCTGGATGGCCTCTAACGCAGCAAAATAATAAATTATTGTCTCGCGGCAAAGGGGTATTTGCCGCACTTGCTATCATCTGCCGTTTTTTTTGGCATAGTCCAGGCGAAAACAATCCAGGCAAGGATAATCTATAGATCAATAGACAAGCTGGATATTATTTTTATCGCAAAATGCGATCCATTCATCACCTGGCGTTTTATTCGTTATCAGGTAATGGATATGACTAAAATCGACCAACCGCACGAACGCTTTACGATCAAATTTTGAGTGGTCCACCAATAACGCCACCTCTGTGGCCTGGCGAATCATCGTTTTTTTGATTTCAGCCTCCGCCTCGTTAGAATCAAGCGCCCCGCTCGCCATATCCAGCCCTTTACAACTCATTACCATAATATCAACATGATAACGGCTGATTATTTCTTTAGTGATACGCCCCTGCAGTGATAGCGTATTTTTATTTAACTCACCGCCCGTAGAAACAAGATTAATGTCCGATTGCGCCAGTTCATGGAAAGCTTCCGCTGAATTAGTTAGCAAAGTAAGATCATTTCGGTCTTTCAGGAGTTTTAGCAATTCCATTACCGTACTGCTGGAGTCGGCGGCCATCGTTGTTTTGTTTTTAATAAACGGAAGCGTATTACGGGCTATAATTTGTTTCTCTTCATAGAACGATTTTGCACGCTTATAAAAATGGATATTGTCAGCCAGCACCGCCGAATTTAATACCGCACCGCCATAAGTTCGAGTCAAAAAGCCTTCATCTTCGAGTTTTTCCAGATCGCGTCGAATTGTCTCTTCGGTTACCTGAAAAATTGAACTCAAGTTAGAGACTGTTACTTTTTTATCATTAGCGACCATTTGTTTGATCGCCTGAATCCTGTCTTTCGCCGCCACGATTACACCTCTGTTTTCGACGTCATGATAAACATTGAGTATCTCACAGACTATGTTTATTTTCAAAATAACCTGTTTGAATAACAGATTTTATCTGCATTTCGCCAAAAAAGAGGTGTAATGTATTACTTATGGGTTGTCCAGCGCTTCCGCCATTTGTCTCATCAATAGCGCATCGTCATCCGTTAAGGTGATGGACAGCGCAGCGATATTCTCTCGTACCTGCTCCGGCGACGTGGCGCCGCTAAGTATCGAAATCAGTTCGCTTTGTCGCAATATCCACGCCAGAGCCAACGTCGGGACGGCGCAATGATATTTGTCGCACAATGGCTGCCACTGCTCCAGCATATCAATAACCCGCAACATATTCTCACGCTGGAACCAGAGTTTATTCGCTCGCGCCCCGCCGGGAACATAGTCACGGGTAATGGTGCCGGTTAACAATCCCTGCTCCAGTGGCGAATAAACCTGTACCACGATGCCGTGCTCGCGGCATAGCGGCAGCAGTTCCGTTTCCAGCGCCCGGTCAAGAATGCTGTATTTCGCCTGTATGATGTCCAGCTCGCCATGTTTAAGGTATTCGCGGATATGGCTGACATCTACATTCGCCGCCCCGATAGAACGGATTTTCCCCTCTGCTTTCAGCTCATTGAGCACGCCAACGGTTTCCGCAATCGGCGTAAAAAACGGCGGTACCGACTGCCAGTGGGTCATATAGATATCGATATAATCAATCCCTAGTCGCTGGAGACTGGCATCGACTTCTTTACGAATAGAGTCCGGAGAAAGATTTTTATAGAGCTGGCGATCGCCGACTTTATTGAACAAACTCCCTTCCCGCTCCCAGACGATCCCGCATTTGGTTTCCACCACCATCTCGTTACGCGGTAATTTTTTCAGGGCCTGGCCGACAATCACTTCGCTATTGCCAAAGTTATAGCCCGGCGCCGTATCAATCAGGTTAATACCGCAACGGTGCGCCTCAACGATAGTATCAATGCAGACCTGCATATCGAGGTTGCCATTCCATGCCGGACCGCCGCCGATAGCCCAGGTACCGAGTCCCATTCGGGAAAGTGCTATATCTGTATTACCTAAAGGTATCATTTTCATCTGCCGCTATTACCCTTCGTATTCATTCAGGAGTTGTTCCACTAGCATTCTGTTTTTCACGCCCATTGTGGCGCCCACGCTGAGTACCGATATCGCGGCCGTCGCATTGGCGAACCGTGCGCATTCGCGCAGCGTTTTTCCCTCCAGCAGCGCGGCGATAAATCCCGATGCAAAATTATCGCCAGCGCCAATAGTGTCGATGGCGGTAATGCCTGACACCGCAGGCACCTCCATTTTTATATCGGCACGTTTGATAAAGCAGCCTTTCTTGCCAGTTTTAATCACCACCGTTTTTACGCCACATTGCAAAAAACAATCGGCAATATCATCCAGCGTTTCTTTCCCGGTCAGTTTTTTGGCTTCATCAATATTAGGAAACAGATAATCGACAAAACTTAGCGCTTCGCGAATATCGTCCAGAGTTTCATTCAGCCGCGGTTTGATCATGTCAGCGCAGATAACCAGTTGATGCGCTTTCGCCTGCGTAAAAATAGCCGTTAATGCTTTGCCATCCAGCAGCGGGCTGTTAAAGATACTTGCCAGTGATAACAGCCTGACCTGAGAAAAACGGTCAAAATCGACATCGTTAATATTTAGCTTCCACAGGCTGCCGTTACGGTTAGTGACAAAGGTGCGCTCACCATCATCAGTCACCAGCCCAACATTAATTGAGGTATCAATATCAGCATCCTGCTTCAGGCTCTGAATATCGATATTCTCCTTCCGACAGTGGTCGAGAATAAAATATCCTGCTGCATCGTCGCCAACACGACTCATTAGCGCAGTGCGATGCCCGAGACGCGAAATAATCGTGGCTTCATTAATCGCATCTCCCCCGGTGGTCATGGTAATTCGTTCTAATGGATACGAATCGACATCAAAGATATTTTTACTAACCGGTTGCAAAGGAATGTCGACAATGGCCGCCCCTATGCAAAGAACTTCGATTTCGTCCATATCATCATTCCGCTTTACCATCTGAACCAAACAGTTTGATTTTTTCCAGCGCGCGGACTTTTACCGCTTTGCGTACTTCGCGTTCCAGATGCAGGAACGGCTGATCCTGATTCTCTTTTACCGCTACCATCGCGGCCTGACACAGTTCGGTGTGGATATTGATTTTCGAAATGCCCAGCAAAATGGCTTTTTTGATATCCGCGTCGCTAATGCCGGAAGCGCCGTGTAACACTAGCGGTACGGAAACTGCCTGGCGAACGCGCTCCACGACCTCAAAATTCAGTTTTGGTTCAGAGGTGTACACGCCATGCTGGTTGCCGATAGCGACCGCCAGCGAGTCACAACCGGTGCGCGCTACAAATTCCGCCGCCTGATCCGGGTCGGTATAGTGATACCCCGCCAACGCCTCTTCATACACCGTTTCGTTCCCTACGTGCCCTAACTCCGCTTCTACCGGAATACCCAGCGGATGAAAGAAATCAACAGCTTCTTTGGTCAGGCGAATATTTTCTTCAAAGTCAAAGGATGAAGCGTCACGCATCAGCGAGTTCATGCCGTGCGTCCAGGCATTATGGATAATGTCCATACTACGTCCGTGATCCCAGTGGGTAATTACCGGCACAGAGGCTTTTTTAGCCATGGAAACCATCATATAAGAGAAGTCTTCAAATGAAGTATTGCCCACAAATCCGGTACCAAAGGAGATAATAACCGGCGAATTTGCCTCTTCCGCAGCATCAATCACTCCCATCAACATTTCCGCATTCCACACGTTAAAGTGCGCAATCGCGTAATGTTTATTTTGTGCATCATTTTCCCAATATTTTATATCTGCCAACATCGCTGTTTCTCCCGTTTTTCATTAATCGCAAACTTTAATAACGCCTTTAATAATGTCGCGTTTGTTATTGACCGACTCTTCAAATGCACGTTGTACGTCTTTGTAATCGTAAATATGCGTCACCATTGATTTCACATCGAAACGCCCGGAGGAGATGGCATCAATAGTAACCGGATAGCGGTTGGCATAGCGGAATACCGTCTGGATGGAGACTTCACGGTTAATTTTGAGGAAATTAATCGCTGAATCTCCTGCGACAGTGCCGACAATCATGATCTTCCCGCCACGCATGACCAGATACGGCGCTTGCTGAGTTGTGACGGCGGAACCGGCGGTTTCAAACACTATATCGGCGCCCATATCATCGGTGAACTGCTGGCAGCGCGCGACAGCATCTTCTTTCGCCCCATTGATAACGGTTGTCGCTCCCAGTCGTTCAGCCATTGCCAGCCGTTTTTCCAGCACATCCACTACCGCGATATTGGTCGCACCCAGACACTTACACGCTTGCAGGGTCATTAAACCAATGCAGCCCGCGCCGAGAATGACGATTTTCTTACCCGGTTTAACATCCGCCAGCATTGCCGCGTGCATTCCAACAGCAGCGGGTTCCACCAGTGCACCTTCCATAGTGTCCATATTGTCCGGAAGCTTGTACGTAAAACTTTCCGGATGGCACAGATAGTGAGTTAAGGCCCCGCGATAATTCGGCTGCGTCGCCATAAAATCAACATCCGGACAAATATTGTATTTTCCTTCCAGACAATAGCGGCAGTGGCCGCACGGCACGCCCGGCTCGATATTAACCCGATCGCCTGGCTTAAATTTGCTTACCCGATTGCCGACCGCAATGACTGTTCCGGCACACTCATGACCGAGACCAATCTCCTGATTTGGATCCTTCGGAGGAATGAATGGCCCGGATTCAAAACCGTGAACATCTGAACCGCAAATACCGACATATTCCACTTTGATCAATACTTCGTTTTCTTTTGGTACTGGAATATCAGCCGCCATAATTGTCATGGTGCCCGGTGTTTTTAATATCGCTTTTGAATTTTTCATTTTTATTCCTTTATTTACTCGTGACCTTATCAATGCCCAGACTTTCGACCGAAACACCCTTGGTCTCGATTCCGATAGTCGCTATTGCGACGGCGACGATAATCGAGACAGCTCCCAGCAGGACGAAAACACCCGTCACGCCATAACCGTTGAGTAATACCGCCACCGCATAGGGGGCAGCGATACCGCTGATTCTGCCGACAGCGTTCGCCAGGCCGGAACCGCGAAGTTTCGCTTCTGTTGGCCAGATCTCCGGCACATAGACCGCCGAGGCATAACAGACATACATATAGACAAAGGTAATCAGGAAAAAGCCAATTAAGGTGATGAGCAACATGCTGGTTTGCAGCGAATAAATATATCCCAGCACAGCAATCAGAATTAATAAACCGACACCCATGGTTTTGCGCGGAATTTTATCCATTACCAGCATAGCGATAAATATGCCAAACGGTGCGCCGAACATACTCATGGTATTTAAAACAATCGAATCTTTGAGGTTTATGCCCTGTGTCATAAAGATGGTTGGCAGCCAGTTAATTAACGTGTATTGCACAACGTTCATGGCAATCAATACGCAGGAACCCAAAATAACGCGTTTCAGTAATACGCCAGTGAGCAACGCGGAATAAGGTACGGAACGCGGCGGCTTGCCGCTGCTTTCAATAACAACCGGCGGCAGCGGTTTTCCTGTCTGACGTTCGACGCCTGCTTCAATGGCCTGCATGACCTTTTCGGCTTCCTGATAACGCCCGCGCGATTCCAGCCAGCGGGGAGATTCAGGGAAATATCGCCAGGCAAACGCGGTAGCAATCAGCGACAGCACAGCCGGGATCAGTAACTGCACGCGCCAGTTCCATTCCGCGCTAATTAGCGGCGTCAGCCCCATTGCAATCAGGGAACACAATGGATATGACCAGTTGCCAATAAACGAAACACGACTCGACCAGGTTCCCCGATTTCTGCCGGGCATGTACTCGGTAAATCCGGCGAACAGCGTGACCAGTAGTGCCCCTAATCCCACGCCCATCACAAAACGACAGGCGATCAGAAAGCTCATATTCGGTGAGAATGCGCCAACCACCATCGCGGCGATATGGATTGCCTCATAGAGGATAAAAGCATTCCTGCGCCCGGTTTTATCGCCAATAATGCCGCCCACCAGCGCGCCGAGAAACATCCCCGCTGTGGTAATGGCGGAGAAGGTGGCTGTCGTGGAATTATCGGTCCAGCCTAACGCCTTGAGCTGGGCAAGAATTAATCCGCCGACGGCATTACTCCAGCAAACAAGCAGACCAAAGGCGACGACGGCAAACATTGATGAATGCCAGCGGCAATCCGGCAGGCGATCCAGCCGGGCGCCGCAGTGCGGTTTTGTTATCTGTTCCATGCGATAACGATCCTTTAGCAGAAAGGTTATTCATCAAAGTCGTAGGTCATGATCACTTTAATGGCTGTCTTATCGACCATCGCATCAAAGCCTTTGCGCCACTGAGAAAGACCGATACGATGGGTGATCATCGGTTTTACTTTGATAGCGCCGCTGGCAAGCAGGCGAATCGCATTGCGCCAGGATGTGGAGTCATAGGCCATATGCCCAATGATGCTTTTGTTCCACGCGGTAATGTCGTTAATGGAGAAATCCAACGGCTTAAATCCCATACCGACGCGAACCACTTCACCATTTGGCCGCAGCATGTCGATGGCCTGTTTAAGCGCAATGTTGGCACCGGAGCATTCGATCACCAGACCGAGGTTGTCTTTGCCGCAAATCTCCCGGCAGCGTACGACGACATCTTCCGTGGAGCCGTTAACAAACGCCGTCGCGCCGAGTTCTTTGGCCACAGGGAAACGGACAGGAACATCCTCATCCAGGCCAACCACCACGATATTTACCGCCCCCATAATGCGGGCCATTTGGACCGAAAACAGACCTAACGGACCGGTGCCGATGACTACCACGTCCTGGCCGGGTAAAAATTTGGATTGCTGGGCGATAGATTTATAGGCGTTGCAGATAGGGTCCAGTACTGCGGCTTCCTCGTAATCCACGCCTTCCGGGATCTCCCACAGGGCATGGCGATGGATTTTCAGGATTTCTCCCGGAACCAGGCAGTATTTGGAAAATCCACCGCCCCAGGTGTTGTTATCCAGACCCAGATTCACTTTTTCTGTACAACACAGAAAATCACCCTGTTCACAGGCTGGGCAAACGCCGCAAACGTGTCCGCTGTTGTCAGAAACCACGCGCTGGCCGACTTTCCAGTCTTTCACTTTTTCGCCCACCCGCACGATACGCCCGGCGAATTCATGACCGCGAACGGAGTTAAATTCGTCGGACCCGCTGTCAACGTTATAGTGCTTCATATCCGCGCCGCAGATCGCCGCCGCTTTGATTTCGATAATCACATCTTCCGGACCACATACCGGCTCCGGGACATCAATCATTTTGTAGCCGCCAAAGGCCTTGCCAAATCTCGCCAGTGCTTTCATTGCATCTTCCTTTGTGTTTGGTGTGTATCAATGCTGATCATACTTAACCATAAAATCTTTAAGGTCAACGATAAATCTTTAAAACACAGATAATGATCTGCATTTCACAACCAAGATCACAAACTCAACGAAACAAACGGCGATAAAACCAAAAAGATGGAAGCCGTATCGCGAAAGACGGCGTGAACGCCTTCGCAGGTTTCCATGGATGAAGATGCTAATCTTCTGCGGTTATTTTTTCGTCACTCTATGCTGTGGCATGTTTCTGTTTTAAATGTCAAAGAGGATCGTTAAAGAAGCTCGCGCGGTGTTTATTAAATTGGCGCAGGAGATTGTCGACAAATATGGCCTCGATGGGATCGATCTTGACCGGGAATATTCGGTTAACGTCGCATTTAAAAGCGCTTCGTCAGCTAATGGGCCCTAAAAAAGGGTCACCATCGCCGTCGGCGCGAATGCGGAAAGTCCGAAAAGCTGGCTGGACGTGAAAGCTATAGCCCCGTTGCTCGACTTAATCAATCTGATAACTTACGACATGGCTTATGGCACGCAGTATTTCAACGCCAATCTGTATGACTCAAACGCTGGCCTACTGCTGCTGCCGCTGTCAATGAAGTTTGCCTGGGGAAGGCACTGTTGCCCTCTCTTATGAAAATCCGCGCTCGGTGGCGATCAAAGCGGACCAGATTAAAAGCGCGGGCTGGCCGGCGCAATGTTCTGGGAAGAGGACGCCGATGACAATAACCAGTTAGCGACACAGTTGGCGGACCCGCTGGACATTAAGCGTTAATTGGTAAAAATATGGCGGGCCTGTACCTGACAGCAATGAGCAGGCCCGGTAAGCACAACGCATCGGCGATAAAAGTGCCGGATGATGGCTACATCTTATCCGGTTATCCGGCCTGCCAATTATTGCTGCATTTTTAATGTCGCAATCGGCTGGGGAGTAATGCCGAAATCCGCTTTGAGCTGCTGCTTGCTTTTCATCACCATCTGACCGTGAGTATCGATGGTCATATGCTGCGCTTCCGTATTGTGCCGCGCCTGCCACAACATCACCAGTTGCAGACAGTTTTCTTTTTGTTCCGGCGTCAGCGGCACACCATCCGGCCATTTTCCCACCTCCACCGCAGTAGCTAAACGTTGATATATTTCCGGCGTCATGCTGTTAATGATCTCATCAAGATTCATGATAGGGTCCGTTTCTGTGGAATAATTTGCTGAATCGTTTTTTCAACCTTTTATTTGATCGCCGTTTTTTTCGTCAGAAAAGGCCAGCGAGGCCGAGTTAACGCAATAACGTTCACCGGTGGGCTGTGGACCATCCGGGAATACGTGTCCAAGATGCGCATCGCAATGCCCGCAGCGGATTTCGACACGCTGCATTCCATGGGTAAAATCGTCTATATAACGGATTGCCTCTTCGCTGACAGGCTCGTAAAAGCTTGGCCAGCCGCAGCCTGAGTCATATTTAGTGTGAGAGTAAAAAAGCGGCGCATCACAGACCAGACAGTGATAAACCCCATCGCGTTTATTATGGAGTAAACGCCCGGTAAATGGCGGCTCTGTGCCACGATTTTGCGTCACATAGAATTGCATTTCGGACAATTTTTTCTTGAGTTCTTCTGCTGAAGGTTGGTTAGCCATTTGCTCACATCTCACTTTATACATGCTCACATTGCCTGACCGATTCTAACAAAACATTAACACCTCAGTACCAACTTTTGTTCTAAACTTGATCATTGCGAAATGGCGGCTCACGAATCGTGACTGATATCACATTATTATCTCGGTCGCCCTTTAAAATTCGGGGCGGTGGCCCCATGTGGTTTCAAGCCGAAAGGAAGAGTGAGGCGAATCAGCCGCGCAAAGGTTGTGCAGAGGATTGATTTGTCGCAATGATTGACACGATTCCGCTTGACGCTGCGTAAGGTTTTTGTAATTTTACAGGCAACCTTTTATTCACTAACAAATAGCTGGTGGAATATATGACTATCAAAGTAGGTATCAACGGTTTTGGCCGTATCGGTCGCATTGTTTTCCGTGCTGCTCAGAAACGTTCTGACATCGAGATCGTTGCAATCAACGACCTGTTAGACGCAGAGTACATGGCATACATGCTGAAATATGACTCCACTCACGGCCGTTTCGACGGTACTGTTGAAGTGAAAGACGGTCATCTGATCGTTAACGGTAAGAAAATCCGTGTTACCGCTGAGCGCGATCCGGCTAACCTGAAATGGGACGAAGTTGGTGTTGACGTCGTTGCTGAAGCGACTGGCCTGTTCCTGACCGACGAAACTGCTCGTAAGCACATCACCGCTGGCGCGAAAAAAGTGGTTATGACCGGTCCGTCTAAAGACAACACCCCGATGTTCGTTAAAGGCGCTAACTTCGACACTTACGCAGGCCAGGACATCGTTTCCAACGCATCCTGCACCACTAACTGCCTGGCACCGCTGGCAAAAGTGATCAACGACAACTTCGGTATCGTTGAAGGCCTGATGACCACTGTTCACGCCACCACCGCTACTCAGAAAACCGTTGATGGTCCGTCTCACAAAGACTGGCGCGGCGGCCGCGGCGCAGCTCAGAACATCATCCCGTCCTCTACGGGTGCAGCGAAAGCAGTAGGTAAAGTACTGCCGGAACTGAACGGTAAACTGACTGGTATGGCGTTCCGTGTTCCGACGCCGAACGTATCCGTCGTTGACCTGACTGTTCGCCTGGAAAAAGCGGCTTCTTATGAAGAGATTAAGAAAGCAATGAAAGCTGCTTCCGAAGGCGCAATGAAAGGCGTTCTGGGCTACACCGAAGATGACGTAGTTTCTACCGATTTCAACGGCGAAGTATGCACTTCCGTGTTTGATGCTAAAGCAGGTATCGCACTGAACGACAACTTCGTGAAACTGGTCTCCTGGTACGATAACGAAACCGGCTACTCTAACAAAGTTCTGGACCTGATTGCCCACATCTCCAAATAAGTTGAGATGAAACAGTCATTGGTAAGAGCGACTCTGGTCGCTCTTTTTTTTTGCCCAAAGATATCCCCGTCACACCTCAAATTTCAGAGGTGCTGACTACGCTCTCTCACCCGAATCACTGACAGAAGTCAAGCTTATCGGGATGAATCCAGGGACATCCATCTCCCTGACTGAAGGCAATCGGGTTGTTCAAATTTGTTGCTGACGAATTTGTCACTCACTTGCCGCGTTTACCCGGCCTGCGACCTCGCCCCATAGGGCCAGCGCAAGCGCTGTTCAAGGCACCTGTGCCTTGTCCTACAACTCGAATTATTTGAGGTAAAAAGGATTGCGTAATGATTAATAAAATTTTTGCCCTACCGGTTATCGAACAGTTTACTCCTGTCTTATCCCGCCGCCAGCTTGACGATCTGGAGCTGGTTGTTATCGACCATCCACAGGTTAAAGCCGCTTTTGCATTACAGGGTGCGCATCTTCTTTCCTGGAAACCCGTTGGCGAGGAAGAGGTATTGTGGCTCAGTAATAATACGCCTTTCAAAACCGGCGTGGCGCTACGTGGCGGCGTACCGATCTGCTGGCCCTGGTTTGGACCTGCGGCTCAACAAGGTCTGCCGTCACACGGCTTTGCGCGTAATCTACCGTGGGCGCTAAAAGCGCATAATGAAGATGATAATGGCGTAATGCTGACATTTGAGCTGCAAAGCAGTGAGGCCACCCGGAAATACTGGCCGCACGATTTCACGCTGCTGGCACGTTTTAAAGTAGGCAAAACCTGTGAAATTGAACTGGAAGCACATGGCGAGTTTGCAACCACATCCGCTCTCCACAGCTATTTTAACGTTGGCGATATCGCCAACGTTCAGGTCAGCGGACTCGGCGATCGGTTTATTGATAAAGTTAACGATGCCAAAGAAGGTATCCTGGCCGACGGCGTTCAGGCCTTCCCGGACCGTACCGATCGCGTTTATCTCAATCCTGAAGCATGTAGCATGATCCACGATAAGACGTTAAGCCGTACGATTGAGGTTGTTCACCACCATCATCTTAACGTTGTAGGCTGGAACCCTGGCCCGGCGTTGTCCGTCAGCATGGGCGACATGCCAGATGACGGCTATAAAACATTTGTGTGCGTTGAAACGGCTTACGCCACTGCGCCGCAAAAAGCCACAGAAGAAAAGCCCTCCCGTCTGGCACAGACTATCCGCGTCGCAAAACGTTAACGGAGAATGGTGGCCGGCGTTTCCGCAGGCAAGTTGAGGTTTCTCAGGTCTGACAGGCCCCGTTGCTGTCAGACTTTTTTCGCCGGATAACGATGTTCAGGCATCTTATCCGGCAAAAAAAGCGTTATTTGGCATCACACCATATCCAACGTGGTTTTGCCTTTTGGCGCGGGCCAGGCGTTGTCCAGTAAAGCAAGTTCGTTTGCTGACAAGGTAATCTCAAGCACCGCCGCATTCTGTTTCACATGCTCTGCACTTCCGGCTTTCGGGATCGCCACGACGCCCGGGTGCGCAATCACCCACGCCAATAAAATTTGCGCGACCGTAACGTCGTGTGTCTGTGCAATCTCATTCACCACGGGATGATTCAGTAAACCGCTACGTAGCCGTCCAGCCTGTGCGAGCGGGCTATAGGCCATCACTGGCATTCGCTGTTGTTGACACCACGGCAATAAATCATACTCAATACCGCGTGACGCCAGATGATAGAGCACCTGATTTGTCGCGCATTGCTGCCCTCCTTCTACACGCCACAGCGCCTGCATATCGTCATAATCAAAGTTAGATACTCCCCAGCGACGAATTTTCCCCTGCGCTATTAGCCGCTCCATACCTTCAACGGTCTCTTCGAATGAAACACTTCCGGGCCAGTGCAACAAATAAAGATCGAGATAATCTGTTTTGAGACGACGCAAGCTTCCCTCGCAAGCAGCGACCAGCTTTTGACCACCCGCGTTCCATGGATACACTTTTGACACCAGAAAGGCCTCATCGCGTCGCCCTACCAGCGCCTCGCCCACCACCTTTTCCGCACCACCATCGGCATACATTTCCGCCGTATCGATAAGGCGTAACCCCAGATCAAGGCCTGCACGTAGCGCCGAGACTTCACGCTGACGATGATCCGCACGCTCGCCCATATACCATGTTCCCTGCCCCACGGCCGGCAGTACCGCCTGACCGCTGAACGTTACGTTTTTCACTTTCATCATCTCCTCTACGGTGTCGCCAACGGTAAAATAATACAGGACACTTATCCCCTACGGTGATGTCCGACATCGTACTGCGAAAATGACTATTCCGATCGATTTTGACGTTTTCCCCCTTGCGGCGTTGCGAGGGTCAGGCACAACACCCGCCATTTTTGATCAAATCCGCTGCTTTTCATGTTGGTTATCGACATGCTTCAGGCTAATGGTCTTGTCACTGCCGAGCGTCCTTCGCAATCAAGTCAACGATGCGGGTAATATGCGCAGCAGGTTGATGATTCAGTAATAACTGACGCATCACATTCATATAGGGTGTTATATGCTGAAAGAACTGTAAGTATCCTTTGCAGAGATAATTTTGCAGTTCGCTGTCTTCCCTGCAGATTCTGTGTTTCGGACAGCCGCCGTGACAGGCAAAGCGCCAGGTGCAGTTCTGGCAACGTGAAGACAGGTTCGCTTTAGCCGCGCCAAACTGCTGCTGAAAAGGAGAAGCCGCCATCTCTTTTAAAGGCTGTTGTCGTAAGTTGCCCAGTTTATAAGAGGGAAAGACAAAATGGTCGCAGCTGAAAACGTCGCCATTCTGCTCCACCAGCAGGCTTTGTCCGCAGGTCGGCTGCATAGTGCAAAGCGTAGCGGGTTCCCCCATCCAGACACCCAGTAAATTATCAAAAAGCTGTACAAATATGCGCCCGACATCGTGTCGTATCCATTTATCAAAGACATCACACATAAATGCGCCCCACCCTTCAGGTGTGACGGAAAAAGGCAGCAGCGAAGGTGAAAAATTGACGTCAGGCATCGCCGAAGCGCAACCATCCTCCGGCACAGATTGCTCAACAACAGGGATGAATTGCAGATGTCTGCTGCCCAGTTCCTGAGTCAAAAAACGGTAAATCGCATTACCATGACGACATGACTCATCATTGACAACGGTGAGCGTATTGAACTCGACATCATTTGCCTGCAAGAGGCGGATAGCATTAACGACCCGGGAAAAAGACGCCCGTCCTGACGCCGTCTTCCGGTAATGATCGTGAACAACTTGCGGCCCATCAATCGATATACCGAGCAGGAAACGGTGCTGCGCAAAGAAAGCGGCCCACTCTTCGTTGATTAATACCCCATTCGTTTGCAAACTGTTATGGATAGTTTTGCCGTTGGCATAGCGCTGCTGTAATAACACTACTTTTTGGTAAAAAGAGAGGCCGCACAGTGTCGGCTCACCGCCCTGCCAGCAAAACGAGACGTCTGAGGAGGGCGTATCATCAATTACCCGACGGATATATGTTTCCAGCACATCATCAGACATGACACGCTGTGCCCGGGGTTTATCAAGATAGAAACAGTATTTGCAGGATAAATTACACAAACTGCCGCTGGGCTTGGCAACGGTATTGAATACTATGTTCATTCGTCTTACTCATGGTGAAGAATGGGCATAGCATAAGCGGAGAGTGACAGGTCGATAATAGCTGGCATTGCAACAATTAATGCACTAATTGTTAGTGTGATTGTAATAACCAGGCTTTTACACATTAACGCATAGTTATTTAAAGGGATGTTATAAAGCGTAAGCCGCGTAAAACTTTGCCATACTTTACGTTATCTGAAACGTCTTTATTACAGACAAAATAAGGCGTCTACGACGCTATCCCATAAAACGAATCCAGGTGTCAATATACTGAAGCCTGCATAAAGCAGGCTTCGCAAGGATTTTCTGGCACAGGCATGAACTCAGAATCGATACGTCACGCCAGTAGAAAGGATACCAGTCCACGATTTATCCACCATCGGGCTATCGGTAATTTCATCCGACAGGCGGGTGTAACGCGCAGTACCGTATACGCTCCAGTTGCCTGAGAAATTATAGTTAGCGCTAAGCTCAAGATACGGGTTCCAACTGTCATTCGGGTTATAGCCGCGCAAGCCACTACGCGAAGACTCTTTACGTGATACGCCGTAATAATAGTCGTTCTGGTTCTCGCTATTCCATTCTACCCCGATACCTGGCGTCAGGGTCAGCCCACCATTGGTGTACCGGTACAACCAGGCCAGATCCCAGACGATACCGTTACTGTTATCCAGCGTATCTCCTGCCAAAGAGGTACGCAGGAAACCATATTGGGTATGATGGGCATAAGAAACACCCGCCATCACCGTACTCTTACGCTTGTCCAGCCGGCGCAACTGATGGTCGTCGCTGTCGTCCGGTTTGAAGTACATGGGGGACCAGTACGCCATTATTGACAATTTATCGGTATTGTCATTCCACAAGTAATAGCCGCCGCCCAGACCCCGGAACCAGAAGTTTTCACTTTCATAAGCGATGACCGGTATCGGATAAACATCGCTATCGTAATCTTTATAAGGGTGTTCAACCACACCAACGCCTGCACCCAGCGTCAGGTTGCTTTCAGCGTGCGCGACGCTGGCGGACGTTGCAATAAGCACGCCAAGAGTCAGAAGTTTAAGTTTGGTCACAATCCATAATTCCTTATTCAAATGTTTCGCGGCAAAAGTGTAACTGCCAATACGCATATGCCCAACTATTTTACACAATGTAACCGTTTAATATCACCACCACAGATTATTTTCAGATGATCAGCAGATGATTGTTATGTGACGGGGGGCACTTTTTCTGACATTCACCCGGCATTTCCACCCGATGAGTTATTGATATGCCATCGAAATCCTGCGGCGTGCGCAGGCAAGTTTGGCAAATGCCATCTACGCTTAATGTTAAGAAGGTGTATCACCGGGCACGTTGATCTCCTGACCAACAAAATGGCATGAGAGTCGCTTTTTTCCTTAGCATAAACGGCGTTCAGTCTACCTCTTCCGGGAGCCTCTACTATTCATATGAACGGCTCTTAACATGTGCGAAAAAACGAAAGGATGGCATATCATGAATATATTCGATCACTATCGCCAGCGCTACGAAGCTGCCAAGGACGAAGAGTTCACACTGCAGGATTTTCTTACCATTTGCCGGCAAGATCGCAGTGCTTATGCCAACGCGGCAGAACGACTATTAATGGCTATCGGTGAGCCCAATATGGTCGACACTGCCCAGGAGCCCAGACTTTCCCGGCTTTTCTCCAACCGGGTTATTGCTCGCTATCCTGCGTTTGAAGAGTTTTACGGCATGGAAGACGCGATTGAGCAGATAGTCTCTTACCTGAAACATGCGGCGCAAGGCCTGGAAGAGAAGAAACAAATTCTCTATTTGCTGGGGCCTGTGGGAGGAGGTAAATCATCGCTCGCTGAACGGCTAAAATCGCTGATGCAGCGCGTCCCTATTTACGTATTAAGCGCCAATGGCGAACGCAGCCCGGTAAACGATCACCCGCTCTGCCTGTTTAATCCGCAGGAAGATGCGCAGATTCTGGAAAAAGAATACGGCATTCCGCGCCGCTATCTCGGCACGATTATGTCCCCGTGGGCGGCAAAACGCCTGCATGAATTTGGCGGGGATATTACTAAATTCCGCGTGGTGAAAGTGTGGCCCTCCATTCTGGAACAGATTGCGATCGCAAAAACCGAACCCGGCGATGAAAACAACCAGGATATTTCGGCGTTGGTTGGCAAGGTGGATATACGTAAACTTGAACATCACGCCCAGAACGATCCGGATGCATATGGCTACTCCGGCGCGCTGTGCCGCGCTAATCAGGGGATCATGGAATTCGTCGAGATGTTTAAAGCGCCTATTAAAGTGCTGCATCCGTTGCTCACCGCCACCCAGGAAGGTAATTACAACGGCACGGAGGGGATATCTGCGCTGCCCTTTAATGGCATCATTCTTGCCCACTCAAACGAATCTGAATGGGTGACGTTCCGGAACAATAAAAATAATGAAGCCTTCCTTGACCGCGTGTATATCGTGAAGGTGCCTTATTGCCTGCGGATTTCTGAGGAAATCAAGATTTACGAGAAGTTACTGAATCATAGCGAACTGGCTCATGCGCCCTGCGCGCCGGGCACCCTCGAAACGCTGTCCCGATTTTCAATTCTTTCCCGACTGAAAGAGCCGGAAAACTCCAGCATTTACTCAAAAATGCGCGTTTATGATGGGGAAAGTCTGAAGGATACCGATCCAAAAGCCAAGTCGTACCAGGAATACCGCGACTACGCAGGCGTGGATGAGGGAATGAACGGTCTCTCGACCCGATTCGCGTTTAAGATCCTCTCCCGCGTATTCAACTTCGATCATGCGGAAGTGGCGGCCAACCCGGTACATCTGTTCTACGTCCTGGAACAACAAATTGAGCGCGAACAGTTCCCACAGGAGCAGGCTGAACGCTACCTTGAGTTCCTCAAGGGTTACCTTATTCCCAAATACGCTGAATTTATTGGCAAGGAGATCCAGACGGCCTATCTTGAATCGTATTCTGAGTACGGACAGAATATTTTTGATCGCTACGTGACCTATGCAGATTTCTGGATTCAGGATCAGGAGTATCGCGATCCGGATACCGGGCAACTGTTCGATCGCGAGTCGCTGAACGCTGAGCTGGAAAAAATTGAAAAACCGGCGGGCATTAGTAACCCGAAAGACTTCCGTAATGAGATAGTAAACTTTGTGCTGCGCGCCAGAGCCAATAACAGTGGCCGTAATCCAAACTGGACCAGCTACGAGAAACTGCGCACGGTGATTGAGAAAAAAATGTTCTCTAATACCGAAGAACTGCTGCCGGTCATTTCCTTTAACGCCAAAACGTCGACTGACGAGCAGAAAAAGCATGACGATTTTGTCGATCGGATGATGGAAAAAGGATATACCCGCAAGCAGGTTCGTCTACTGTGTGAATGGTACTTGCGCGTACGTAAATCGTCCTGATAGTCATGCCCGGTGGCGCTTGCGCTTACCGGGCCCGGAAAGCAAGATTCTGTCGGCCGGACAAACGTTAGCATCATCCGGTACTGGCAAAACAGGCGCTAAGTGGGCAGTACGGGGGGCATATGACCTGGTTCATAGACCGACGTCTTAACGGTAAAAATAAAAGCACGGTGAATCGCCAGCGCTTTTTACGCCGTTATAAAGCACAAATTAAGCAGTCGATTTCCGAGGCGATTAACAAACGCTCAGTCACCGATGTCGACAGCGGGGAATCCGTCTCTATTCCAACCGATGATATAAGTGAACCGATGTTTCATCAGGGGCGCGGCGGTCTGCGCCACCGCGTTCATCCGGGTAATGATCACTTTATCCAGAATGATCGCATTGAACGTCCTCAGGGCGGCGGCGGGGGTTCCGGTAGCGGTCAGGGGCAAGCCAGCCAGGATGGCGAAGGCCAGGATGAGTTTGTTTTTCAGATTTCAAAAGATGAATATCTGGATCTGCTCTTTGAAGACTTAGCTCTGCCTAACCTGAAAAAAAACCAGCATCGCCAGATTAACGAGTATAAAACCCACCGCGCCGGCTTCACTTCTAACGGTGTGCCGGCCAATATCAGCGTAGTACGTTCGTTGCAAAACTCGCTGGCGCGCCGCACCGCGATGACCGCCGGAAAACGTCGCGAATTGCACACGCTGGAAGCGGAACTGGAGGCCATTAGCAACAGAGAACCCGCGCAGTTACTTGAAGAGGAAAGATTACGCCGGGAAATTGCCGAACTGCGGGCGAAAATCGAACGGGTACCTTTTATCGATACATTTGATTTACGCTATAAAAATTATGAAAAACGCCCTGAGCCCTCCAGCCAGGCGGTGATGTTCTGTCTGATGGACGTCTCGGGATCGATGGATCAGGCCACCAAAGATATGGCCAAACGCTTCTACATTCTGCTCTATCTCTTTTTGAGCCGAACCTATAAAAACGTTGAAGTGGTCTATATCCGTCATCATACACAGGCAAAGGAGGTGGACGAACATGAGTTCTTTTACTCACAAGAGACCGGAGGAACCATTGTCTCCAGCGCGCTGAAGCTCATGGATGAGGTCGTTAAAGAGCGCTACGATCCCGCACAATGGAACATCTACGCCGCCCAGGCGTCGGATGGCGATAACTGGGCCGATGACTCGCCGCTGTGCCATGAGATTCTGGCGAAAAAACTGCTGCCAGTAGTGCGCTATTACAGCTATATCGAGATTACCCGCCGCGCCCACCAGACCTTATGGCGTGAGTATGAACATCTGCAGGCGACATTTGACAACTTCGCCATGCAGCATATTCGCGATCAGGATGATATTTACCCGGTATTCCGGGAACTGTTTCAGAAACAGAGCGCCAGTCAAAGCGTATAAATAAATCCGCCCGTTATTATTAATGGGCGGATTTAGGGTTGATCTTTGCGAACCGACAAAAGCGATATATCTGAACACTATTTAAATAAGTCACGGGTAGTATGACTTAGCGTCAGATTTGCTCACCTTTGTCTTACTTAATATCATACGACTATTAATGCCAGCAATATTCACCAAAGGGAGGAGGTAACTGCAGAGTACCAGCCGGTGTTACTCTGCAAAAATAATGACCACCTGACAAGTCCAGATCAAAATCCCACGGATCATCGTTACCAGACGATGCCATCGCCGACGACGTGAAGCCTGCTGTCAGTAATGCAAAAAATAAAATCACAGCCATTTCTTTCAATCGTTTCATAGAGCCTCCTGATGGAAGTTTATTTTTATCCCTATCACGCTGCACTCCTTTCACTATAATAATAAAGGCTATTTTATTTTTGTCATAAATAAATCAATCCCGTTAATTAAAAGTTTAATTTTTATTACAATAGTCACAAGTGAAAATATAAACAAAATGTATTACCTGCATTATTAAAGCGAGAATGATTTTTATTCATGAATATCAAAGGCACTTATTTTTAATAAGTGTATTAGAGGAATTCTTATCCCTGTGGTAAACTACCGTATCCGACTTTCAGGGCTGTAGTTCATCATGAATTTGCATCATAAAGCGCTCAGGCACTTTATCTCGGCAAGCGTCATCGTTTTGACATCGTCCTTCCTGATTTACGAACTTATCGCCAGCGACCGGGCAATGAATGCCTATATGCGTTATATCATGGAGAGAGCCGATTCATCGTTTTTGTACGATAAGTATCAGAATCAAAGTATCGCCGCGCATTTGATGCGGACCTTTGAAGCGCCGGGCGACCCCGTGACGGCAGAAAAACGCCGCGCGTTCTGCGCTGCCTTTGAAACGATTAACGGTACGCATGGCGTCAATCTGACCCGCCATAATTATCCGGCGCTGCATGGCACCTTACAAACCGCCGCTACACAGTGTACCGATAATCTTGATGACGTCCTTTTACTGCCTGCGTTTGATCAGGCGGTCAGCATCAACCGTGCGCAGGACGACCACAGCCACGGGCTGGGCACACTGGAGCTTAAGTTCCGCTATTACGTTGATTTAACTAAGCATTATGTTTATTTCTATGATTTAATCAACTCACGGCGCTTCGCTATGCATCGTTGGACTTTTTTACAAAAAGGCACAATGGGTATTAACAGGAAAGACATCGATAAGCTTTTCACTGGCCGCACGGTTATTTCCAGCATCTACATGGATGATATTACCCAGGAAAACGTCATGAGCTTTTTAACGCCAGTCTATCTGGCTGGCACGTTAAAAGGCATTGTACTGGTGGACGTTAACCAGGATAATTTAAAAAATATTTTCTATACCCAGGACCGTCCACTGGTCTGGCGCTACCTGAATGTCACGCTAACCGATCTGGACTCTGGTAAAGAAATCATTATTAACCAGAGCAAAAATAATCTGTTTCAATATGTGAATTATAATCACGATATCCCCGGTGGGCTGCGCGTTTCTTTATCTCTTGATTTAACCTATTTCCTTGTCTCATCCTGGAAAGCGCTGGCGTTTTACTTACTGGCGACGGCGCTTCTGCTCAATATGGTACGAATGCACTTTCGGCTTTACCGCAACGTTACGCGCGAAAATATTAGCGATGCCATGACCGGGCTCTATAACCGTAAAATATTGACGCCGGTACTGGAGCAACGACTGCAACGGCTGGTAAACGCCGGTACCCCGGTGACATTTGTCGCTATTGATTGTGATAAGTTAAAAGTGATTAACGATACTCACGGGCATCAGGAAGGCGATCGAATCATTACGCTTTTAGCGAAAGCGATTAAAACATCAATTCGTAAAAGCGATTATGCGATTCGCCTCGGCGGGGATGAGTTCTGTATTATCCTTGTCGATTACGCGGCAGAATTGGCTATGCATCTGCCGGAACGTATTATTCGTAATCTGCAAATTATCGCGCCGGACAAGACAGTCCATTTTTCTGCCGGTATTTATAATATGCAACCGAATGACACCATTAATGATGCCTACCAGGCTTCCGATGCGCAGCTCTACCTGAACAAGCAACAAAAACAGCATCGTTCATGATAGTGTTTCGCAGTGAATTTTCATGTTGCACCAGGAGAGAGAAATGACCGAATTGACTGACGTCGCGAAAGACCTCACTACGCACCAGCGTTTAGTAACATTATTAACGCAGGAGAACGCGCGTTTTCGTGTTGTGAGCCATGAAGCGGTAGGAAAATGCGAAGCGGTATCTGAAATTCGTGGCACCGCGCTGGGCCAGGGCGCAAAAGCGCTGGTCTGTAAAGTCAAAGGCAACGGCATCAACCAGCATGTTCTGGCTATTCTGGCGGCCGATCAGCAAGCCGATCTTTCTCAGTTGGCGTCGCATCTGGGCGGCTTGCGGGCATCTCTTGCCAGCCCGGCAGAAGTCGATATGCTAACCGGCTGCGTTTTTGGCGCGATCCCGCCTTTCAGTTTTCACCCAAACCTGAAACTGGTCGCCGATCCGCTCCTGTTTGAGCGCTTCGATGAAATTGCCTTTAATGCCGGTCTGCTGGAAAAATCTGTCATTATGAACACACAGGACTATCTGCGCATCGCCCGGCCAGAGCTTATCACCTTTCGCCGCTCGCAGTCCTCACAGACGAGCTAACTTACTCTTTCGAAGAGCAAGACAGATATAACGATGATCATAAAAATGGCGAAAAACGATGCCGCTATTGTCAGCGCCTCAAGAAGTAACGGATCATACATACTTGTCTCCTTTGGAAGACAGCAATAAAGATTTACCCGTTATCAATACTCTGCGCTAATGGCAATTTAATGACAAGACGTCGTTTTTTGCACAGAAATTTGACCTTTCAGGCATCTGCCGGAAAACCGCATCAATCGTTAAAAAAGCCTGTGCGCTTTCCCATTCAGGCGTAAAGTAATCGGGCTTACTTTTTGGCAAGGAAACCATAATGTTTGATGTCACTCTGCTGATCCTACTCGGGCTGGCAGCCCTGGGATTTATTAGCCACAACACCACGGTTGCCGTCTCAGTTCTGGTGCTAATTATTGTTCGCGTAACCCCGCTGAATACCTTTTTCCCCTGGATTGAAAAGCAGGGGCTCACCGTAGGGATTATCATTCTGACCATCAGTGTGATGGCCCCTGTGGCCAGCGGTACCCTGCCGCCATCCACATTAATTCACTCTTTTGTGAACTGGAAGTCGCTGGTGGCGATTGCCGTCGGCGTCATCGTCTCCTGGCTGGGCGGTCGCGGTGTTACGCTGATGGGAAGTCAACCGCAGCTTGTCGCCGGGCTGCTGGTCGGTACAGTGTTGGGTGTTGCGTTGTTTCGCGGCGTGCCAGTCGGCCCGCTTATTGCGGCAGGACTGGTCTCTTTAATTGTCGGGAAGCAGTAACTAGCGCGCCAGGTACTGGCCTGGCGTTTTCCCCAGACCTTTCTTAAACATGCTAATAAATGCCGTGGTGGAATCATACCCCAGCATTTGCGCCGTCTGCTGTACGCTATTCCCCGCGACCAGCGCCTGCAGCGCCAGAATTAACTGTAGCTGATGGCGCCAACGGCGAAAGTTCAGCCCCGTCTCTTTTACTACCAGACGGGCAAGGTTGCGCTCGCTCATAGCGAATACGCGGGACCACTGCCCTAACGTATTCCATCGCGCTGGCTCCCGCGCCATCGTATCCACCATTTGGCGAATTTTCGGATGGGCTGACACGGGTAATTGTAGCTGTTCCTGTGGCTGCTGCGGTAGTTCATCAAACAACACCTGAATAAGGCGCTGCGTGGGCAGCGTCGCTCTCCCGGCATCCGTTCTGCGCGCCAGCGACAAAATTAATTCCCGGCATAACGGTGAAATTTTTAGCGTACAGCAGCGTTCCGGCATGACGACAGCGTCGGGTTCAATAAACAAAAAGCACAGCTTAGCCCCCGCCGTTACATGGTTACTGTGAGGCAACGTACCGGGGATCCAGACTGCGTACTGTGGAGGAACCATCCACATGGCATTTTCCACCTCGCAGGTAATCGCGCCATGCAGGGCAAGAATCAACTGACCCTTACGATGCTGATGGAGAGGACTAAAAAGTTCGTCGTCTCTGGCGCGAATACTAAAGGCCACTGCCGCGTCGTGGTGAAGATCAGGTTCATAGCCGTTCAGTCTCAGGCCACGCATTATTGTGTCCGATTTTAGCGATAAATTGTCATTTTAGCTTGATTCATCCAAACCGTAAAAACTGTTAAGGTATCGCCTCGCCTGACGAAATGAGAAAAGCATGTCAACTCCCCTTACACCACGCGGTAAACAGGGTGCGCTCCTGATAGCTGGTATTCTGATGATAGCCACTACGCTGCGCGTAACGTTTACCGGTGCAGCGCCGTTACTGGAGACGATCCGCGCGGATTATGGTCTTTCCACTGCCCAGACAGGACTACTAACGACCTTACCACTGCTGGCTTTTGCCCTGGTGTCACCCCTGGCCGCCAGTATAGCCCGTCGTTTTGGGATGGAGCGCAGCTTGTTTGCCGCAATGCTGTTAATTTGTGCGGGTATTGCCCTCCGCTCTCTCCCCTCCACCGTCCTGTTGTTTATCGGAACCGCTATTATTGGTTGTGGAATCGCACTGGGTAATGTGTTGCTTCCAGGATTAATTAAGCGTGATTTTTCACAACATGTCGCCAGGTTGACAGGGGCGTACTCATTGACGATGGGGGCTGCTGCCGCGTTGGGGTCCGCACTGGTGGTGCCGCTGGCGTTACACGGTTTTGGCTGGCGCGGCGCTCTGTTAATGTTGATGCTGTTTCCATTGTTGGCATTTATCATCTGGTTGCCGCAGTGGCGCAGGACCCGCCAGGCTAACCTGAGCACTTCCCGCACATTCCATGAACGCGGTATCTGGCGCTCACCTTTAGCCTGGCAGGTCACTCTGTTTCTTGGCATAAACTCGCTTATTTATTACGTCATTATCGGCTGGCTACCGGCAATGCTTATCAGCCATGGATACAGCGAGGCGCAGGCAGGAACGCTACATGGCCTGCTACAACTGGCCACCGCTGCGCCGGGGTTAGTCATTCCGCTGATTTTGCATCGCTTTAACGATCAACGCCGGATTGCCGCACTGGTGTCGTTACTGTGCGCGGCCGGCGCGGCCGGACTTTGGTTTGCGCCGGCCCAGGCGGTCATCTGGACGCTGCTGTTCGGCTTCGGTTCGGGTGCAACAATGATCCTCGGCCTGACGTTTATCGGTCTGCGTGCCAGTTCAGCACATCAGGCGGCAGCGCTTTCCGGCATGGCGCAATCGGTCGGATATTTACTGGCGGCATGTGGCCCACCCATTATGGGAAAACTTCATGACGCCAGCGGGAGCTGGTATCTTCCGCTATCGGGGGTGGCAATTCTGGCTATCATTATGGCGATTTTCGGCCTTTACGCAGGACGCGATCGGGAGATATCGTCATAAATGAGACGGATGGCAAATTCTGGAGTGCCTGATGGCGGACACCATATTTACGCCACTATCCGCTAACTGCAAGCAGAAATTCCGCACGCGGTACCTTCGCAGGAGAAAAAATGTTAATTCAGTGTAAACGCGTCTATTCCCCGGTAGAAAAAAACGATGGCTATCGGGTATTGGTTGACAGATTATGGCCACGTGGCATCAAGAAAGCGGCGCTGGTATGTGATGAATGGAATAAAATCATTACGCCTTCCACAGAATTACGCAACGCCTTTCATAGCGAAATGATTGATTTTGACCATTTCACGCAACAATACCGTACAGAACTCGCGCAACATTTGCAGGAAGGCAAACGGCTGGCGGATATTGCCCGACAACAACCACTGACGTTGCTATACGCCGCCAAAAATACCTGCCAGAATCATGCTCTTGTCCTGGCGGAGTGGTTACGAGAATTGTAACTGGCGGGTTGCTGCCTGGCCTGGCGGGTTGTCCGGTGAAAGCGGCATCAGATGTTCTGCGCGCACCCAGGCAAAACCGTGCTGACCATTAGCGGAGGTCACGTCGCCCGTGACTAACCACAACGCCCGGGGCGCCTCTTTCGGCAGTAAGGTAACGTGCCCATTTACCGGATTAATGAATTTAGCCCCGGGCTGGCACAGGCAAAATAACTCAACCGACTTACCCAAATTCCGCCGCCCGGCGACCGTCTTAGCGCCGATCACTATTGCCAGCGCCCCCGGCTTTAACTGAAACATAATTTCTTGTACCACGTAAAACCTGCTGCCAGATTATTCTTAATCATATCCCGTCGGCCCGCTGTTTGTCACTTTTTCGTATTGGGATGATCGCGACGCCATAACGTCCATTCATCCACGATCTCGCCGTTAGGCAAGTTGCAATCAGAACGCACGCCTTGTGGAGTCTGCACCGGTACCAGCGTACCCCCCTGTTGTTCGCAGTAGACGGCTGCAGGGTTAGGCATACCGATGTGCGGCGGCTTCGGGACGTCGTGTTGCGACGACGAACACGCGCCAAGCAACAATACGCCTGGCAATGCAATCCACGTCAATTTCATAACCGCTCCTGTGAAAATTCTTTCTGCCCAGGATAACCTGACGCGTACGCTATTTCCATGCTTTCTGTCAGTGCATTAGCAGATATTCATTCCAGGCTAAGTGAATATCTGGTCTCCTGCAATCCAACTTTTGTCGTTGCAGGAAGCCTGCTATGCTGACGCCCCCTGAACGGTGAAGGTAACAGTATGAGAGTGGGCATCCTTTTCCCTGTCGTCATTTTCATTACGGCAATACTATTTCTGGCATGGTTTTTTATTGGCGGTTATGCCGCGCCGGGAGCATAACGATGAGAAAAACAACGATGGTATTGATGGGCATCGCGCTAATGGCGGTGTCGGGTACAGAACAAGACTGATGGTAAAAACGTTTTACATAATAAAGGCTACCTGTCGTAGCCTTTATTATCTCTGGAGGTTGTACGTTTAGCTTTTGATTTTTCTGTAGATTAACAGTACGACAATCGCGCCGATCACGGCGACCGCAAAGCTACCAAAGTTAAAGCCGTCTACTTTGCCGAAACCAAAAAGCGTGCTGATCCATCCGCCGACGACCGCACCAACGATCCCCAGAATGATCGTCATAAAGAATCCGCCGCCATCTTTGCCTGGCATAATCCACTTAGCCAAAATACCCGCAATAAGCCCAAAAATAATCCATGAAAGAATACCCATTTTTTCCTCACTTATGTCTTAACGTTAGCGGTTTATATGCCGTTAAAAAGAATAGCACATCGTCAGAAAAGTGAAGTTTGTGATGTTTATCACCTTTAATACCATGAATAAAGGCACATAAAAATCAGGGTTGCATGCATTAATGATAACGATTATCTTTATCAATACCAGGTGGTTGAGTTTGTCACTCAACGCTTCGGTACGACATTGCTCACATTGCTTCCCGTATTGTTTGCCCGCCTCGTCGAGTGCGGGCTTTTTTTAGCAGGCCGCAGGTGGCTTACGCCGAATCTGGCGCCTTACTCACCGCACTATTTGGCGTGATAAGGCGTCATCTTAAGCGCTGTATACTCATGCTGTTTGTCCTGCCGCATAAACCCAAGGGTCACCATAAACAAACCAATCATGAATGGCACCTCGTACAGCTCTTCAATCAAATCCGTATAATGCGCGTTATGCAGGAATATCGGCGATAGTAGCCGATGATGCTCAACGGTGTCAGAAATCAGATATGAACATGCTGTCACAGCAAACAACCATAATGGCAGAGGCGCTTCCCGCAGACGACGAACAATCTCTTTACGCAGGCCAGCAGAAAACAGGAGCGGCAATACCAGTGCGGCAATTAACAAAACAGAGATCGTTCTGAACAGTATGTGCGGCTCGCCAGGGAAATAGTCACGTCCCCAGCTGGTGCTCCTGCCCAGTAATACAACCCACCAGATAACCGCCCATAACCAAAATTGCTTTGCCCCTTCGGGACGGGAAAATGGCCGAATATACCACGTAGTAAATAGTGCCCCAAACAGCAACCATAGCGCTTGTCCATTTTCAATCCATCTGACTACCACGCCACTAAGCAAAGGCACTTGCCAGTCTGCCGTAAACGGGATGACCACAGCGGCAAGTGCGAGAAGAAGTGCTGACGAATTTAATCGGGTATCGAATTTCATGATCATAAGACTCTTCTGGTTTTCAATACCCAATCATAAGTTTTATGAATACGCTCTCATTAGCAAACAATGCGATATTCTTAATGTTTTCTTAATGTTTCTTTTCAACCTGTGTCTGATGCCAATAAACAGTATTTTCAGACAAGAAAAAGCCGCATCACGCTGGCGACACGCAATACGGCTTTTAATATAAAAATGTTTATATATCAATAATATATTAAATTATCCTTACCAACCGCAAACGTCATGTTCGTTTTCGGTATCGTAGGAACGGACAGTATTGACCAGATCCTTAACCACTTCCGCCGCGACTTCAGGCACCAATAACGTCATCGGCGTTTCCGTTTCATAGTCCACAGAGACACCGTTGCTATTATTCGTTACCGTAACAGTATAGGTGGCTTTCCCCATGATCATGTCCTCCCGGTATGAATGACTTTTCGTGAACGCGTTCCTTCCATCAACACTTCCGGAGCGACAAAAAAGTCAATGTTAAAATAAGTATCATCCGTCATCACTTCAATGTTGTGCCACTTCTCCGGAAGAAACACGCCAAATTCTCCGGCGTTGATAATCATGACCTCTTCCGGCTCAGGGCTATGTTCATCGGCATATCCGAGATATTTGACCGCCCCCTGCATCACCGAGAGTCGGGGGTAAACACCCGGACGCGTTCCCTTATCAAGATGGCGTTCGAAAATTCCGGCAGGTGCCGACGCTTTGTTCCAGAATGGCGTGGAACGGGTGTGGATGTAATTTTGTGGAATTTGAAGCATTTTCTTCCCTCTTCCCGCGGGTAACTCAGCGATTATTTCATCACTGTCGTAAGAAGGTTACGCCCCATAAACAGCATTTTAAATACCATTTATTAGTTACTTTATGTCGCTACTTTCATGCGCTAAAACGGAAATGAGAGCAATGACCCGCCATTGTTAGCGGGTCAACAAGCTCAAGACTGAAGGGTTGCCAGCCGGGCTGCAAAACCAACAAAAAGAAGGCCAATCAGCGAGTTGCCCACTTTAGCCAGTTTCTTTTTGGTACGAATATAGTGGGTTACGAAAGCGCCAGAAAGGATTAAAAAGCTCAGATAGCAGAAGCTGACGATTTCCAACGTGATCGCCAAAATAAAAAATGATACGCCAGTATGCGACGCATTGACGTCAATAAACTGCACAAAAAAGGAGACATAAAAAAGTATGGCTTTAGGATTGGTCAGACTCAGAATTAACGCACGTTTAAAAATAGCGCCAAAAGGAACCTCTGTCTCCGCTGCCGCACCGCCTTTCGACGTCAGAGTCGCGTACAGAATTTTTGCGCCGAGGTAAAGCAGATAAAATGCGCCGAGATAGCGAACAATGTTAAACAGAACTGGCGTCGTTTTGATCAACGTCGCCACACCTGCATATGCCAGAAACATTAATATCGCATCGCCGATAAATACACCACTTGCGGCAAGGTACCCTCCTTTAATCCCACGTCCTACACTATTTTTAAGCACAAAAAGTGTATTCGGCCCCGGCACCAGAACGATAAAAATTGCCCCTAACAGATACGTCCAATAATTCAGAACTCCATACTCCGCGAACACATTAACCTCTTCCTGAAAAAGATTTACGCTTAACTGCGAAACAATATGCTAACGAATGCACCGAAAGATGGGAAGCAAAAGCACATCTCAACACTGCTATTCAGGCACGTCTATATCTAAATCGCCAAAATAACGCTCTTTTATCGCCAGCCAGCTACCGTTACGCTTAATTTTTTCCAGTCCCTGATTGAGTAATTGCTGTGTTGTCCCATCCTCTTTACGGATGCCATAAGCCGAACCAATGCTAAATAAACGCGTATCCGTTACTGCAGCCCCCTTTACTTCAAATGGCTTACCTGCCACGGTGTGTAAAAAACCAAATTTGAGCGCAATGGCTGTACACAGTGCGCCATCAAGCCGCCCGGCCACTAAGTCCTGATAAATTGAATTCATATCAGAATAGCTTTTTATCGTCACCCCCGCAGGTTGCCAATAAGTATTGGCCCAGGTTTCCTGGATACTTCCTTGCACTACCGCGATATTTTTACCCTGTAAGAGCGCTATCTGCGGCAGGACATTCGCCGTTTTCCTGGCAACCAGTACCGTGGGATCATGGTATACATAGTGAGTAAAGGCAATCGACGCTCTTCTTTTTGGCGTGACGCCCAGCGGCATAATGACATCGACTTTTCGTGCCAGCAATTCCGGGATCTGCGCATCAAAGCTGTTCACGATATACTGACATTTTACATTTATTGCCTGACACAGCGCATTCGTTACATCAATATTAAACCCCGTCGGGTTTCCGCGAGAGTCTCTGGCCTGAAACGGAGGATTTTCTAAATCTACACCGACACGCAGAAGTTTCGTTTCCGCTCTTACCGCGGTTGCGGCTACCAATAACCCTATGAGTGCCAATATTCTCGTTTTTCTGGACATCACATATTCTTCTCTTTTTTAGCGCTAATGTGTACGTTGTACCAGGGACAACGCGGCCAGCACATCGTTGATATCAGCCTCGCTCAGATTCGGGGCGCTAAGCTGTGCTCTCAGCCAGGCCATATCTTCATGGCTAAACGCCCCTACCATCAGACGCTGACTAATAATGATCAACAATTGATTATCGATTTGCCGAATACGCTGCCGGGACACCGACAAGGCTTGTGTGGGAAAAGGGGGAGACAATCCGGCCCCCCATTGCGCTAAATAGCGTTGCTGTATCGCCTTACCGGCATCCATTAGCGAGCGAATAAAAGGTCTTACCGAACGCGGGTCCAGGCCATTATTTTTAGCCTCTTCTTCAGCCTCGGCGAAGACATTTTGCTCACGAGCGAAATCATTCACTGGTAACTGATATTTCATTTTATAAGCAGCCACCTCTTTCATTAATAACATGCGCTCATTGAGAGCATCAGAAAGGGCACCGAGTGATACTGAGGTAACCGAATCAGCAAAGGTGGTGCTACACATCAATAAAGAACAAAGGAAAATGGCGATCGTGCGAATCATGATTCAATCTCCTTTTACGGAGGTCTGACAATATTTTACCTTTGTTAATATAACATTAAGTAATTATTTAGAGCGGTGTTAATACTTTTTTGTTTAAACTTGGTTAAAAAAAGCCCCCTCTGTTGATTCTGCTGCCTCTTTACCTTCATTAAATGTGTATGAAATATACAACAAATTACATAAATGTGATGAACATCACGTTTTCATGATTTTTTATTACAATTTTATGATATAGGTCTAACTTTAATAAGTCACTAATTTCTCTCCCCCGCTCAGGGAGATCGGCTTCAATTTACATCGAATATGGTGAAATATGACTACCATTACACTAGTCAATGAACAAAATAGTACTGGCAACCCTTTTTCTGCACATATGTTATGTGAACAACGAGCTATTCAGGAAATTACTTACGAACTATTGCAATCACAGCAGCATGTCTCAAATAAGGATATTATCGCAAAACTTATCGAAAAACTGGAAACAGAAAAAGACGTAGTTCAGCTTGATATTTACCGTAATGCATTAGAAGCCGTTTTGTTTCAGACTCCTGACGACATCTAATATATATAAAGGAGGGTTTACCCTCCTTTGTTCGTTAACGACACGGGTACATCAACGTGCCGCACCTGACTTTTCATAACCGCCTGAACAGATTTGCGGGTCGACATACCGCAAACCGGCTGAGGTGTCATGCTGCTGGTGCACTGCTGGCAATAAGAAGAGTCCTGAGCCATTTTTTACCTGAAGGCTAAATTTACCTGACTCTTTTAAAGCCTGAATAAGATTTTCCTGAGCAGGTGTTAACGTTTCGTCATGCCACAGAACAATATGCTCGAAAGAGGTGGCTAAAAGGTCGGGCATCGGCGTCTGCCACGGGATAACTTCAACCCGCATACCTTCACTGCAATATTTAATCGTCTCCAGCCATAACTCAATAGGGTCATTCAACGAAAAGGCGGCAATAAGCATAGTCCCCGCAGGCGCCTTCCTTACGCTGCTTAGCTGGAACGTAGCGTATTCAATAATCGCAGTATCCAGTAAGGCTTTTTCAAATCGGCGCGCATCATCACTGCCTGCTGACAGCCACAACCTTAAAGGGCGCAGTATCGACTCAATTACGATAACAGGCGGGATTTCCCGACCATAACGCCAGAGTAATTTTCGCAACTTAGCAGGATTAAAATTTCTACACTGCGCTAAAATCTCTTCCTGGTAGAATAACCACCCGGAGCGACAATATGTCTCTTCGCCATAGAGCGCAGGCTTGATCTCTTTTAATGAGAAGCCTTTGCTTAACGCGTCGATAATATGTTGTATTTTGATAGCATCTTCCATGCAATAAAAACGATTGCCAGCTTCATCCTTTACGGGTTCAAGCAGACCATAACGTTCCCAGGCACGGATATTTGCTGTTGTGACGCCACACTGTGCAGCCATTGCGATAATACTAAAAGTAGCCATGTCTGTCTGGCCTCATGATGATGTAAGAAAGCATAGTGAACCTAAACGTCATCAGAAGCAAACATTATTAAGCAATAGCCTTACTATTTACAGGCGTAATTACATTTCCAACATTATTTATTGTAGCCCAGTGCGTAAACGCTTTAGAGACTGAAAGTATTTGATAGTCCAGCACCGTTCTACAACCTAATTTCGCTAAAACATGGTAACGTACTGAGTAGATGGTTTTTAAATGTACATTAAGTTCATAGCTTATTTGTCGAATATCCAAACCTTTGACAAGCATCGCCAGAACATTTTTTTCATTTGCCGTTAATCGTACTTTTTCCGGTCTGGGGAAAAAGTGTCCCGAACCTGCTAAAACAAGTAACTCACGCCACTCGGCAATAGAAGCATCGGCCTTTATTCGATAAATTGTCTGTTGCTCCTCAATAAATTTATATTCATTATGGGTAACAATCCCAATGAGTACTGTTTTAAATGCAGAGGTAATATCTCGCTGTATAGCATAGTAATCGTCAATATCAAAAATAATATAATTTACGTTACCCGCGACTATGGCTATATCCTTAAATAAGGATTCCAATCCATAATTAAGAAACAGGTTTTCGCTCAATAGTCGTGTATCTGTCACTAAAACAGATGATGCGGAGCCAGTCATATCTACCTCAACAAAACGAAAGCCATATGGGAATCTCCATTTTATGGCTCACATAAGATCATCTGCTTGCCGCGATGATAACCTATTAAGTAGTAGTTGAGGAACGCCGTTTGCGCAACCCGGCTGACGCCCCGGGACAGCCTATCGAAACTGTGTAGGGATACTTGCTTTCGCATAATCCACAAATCGGATGACCGCAGGCATCAAACTATGCCAGTTTTTTTTCTCCAGACCTAAATATTCATGCTGTGCTGCTCGCAATGTAGTGGCGTAATCTGCTGGCAATTGCGGTAACAACCAATCAGCCGCCACATCCTTAGCAACAAATCTTCCTGTCGAGAGTGTGTACCAGATACGCGCCAGGGTTAAAACAATATGATACTCATCTCCCTCCAGGTCTGCCGCGGATTGCCAAAAGTTGAGAGGATAACGCAGGGCCTTCAATAACTGCTCCGCAGGAGCCGGTATAAACAGCTTTTCTGCGTGCTCCCCTTTTAGAGGGATGCTGGCGTCCAGCATCTGCGTTATCAGCAGCACAATATCCCAATCCTGTTGCGCCGGTTCATAAATACCCCGGCCAATATCCTCTCGTAGCCATTCGCCAAACTGCATTTCCCGTGAAGGTGGAAAGGACCAGGGAACCAGCTGCGAATAGACCACAAAGGTGGCTTCCAGAGCACGTTTGTCTGACGACAGTCCTGGAGGCGATGAAAGCGCCAGCAACGCCTGCATCAGCATTGCGCGTTGCGCATCCGTCAGCGGCTGGCGAATGGTCACCAAAAGATCAATATCGCTGTTTGGCTTTAAGCCACCCGCGATAGCGGAACCATATAAATGAATAGCAAGCAACGTATCACCCGTTACATGGGTAATCTGCCGACATGCCGCATCCGTTTGGCGTTGAATAGAGGGAGGTACGGAGAGTGACATTGTTGCTCCGGAATTTCAGGCATCTTTTTAGTGTGTCACTTTTTACGTATAGTGCCAAACATATTGTCTGACTTCAGGAAAAAGCCCGCTATTGACGCGAGCTTTTAACCCTTGCAACACTTAATGATGCAGCATTTCGTCAACGACCTCACTCGCCTTTAACTGGTAAGGATAATAAGTAGGCCAGTTTTCCATCTCCTGGAGCAGTGCCTGCTGCGAGGTATTTCCCGTAAAAATATGGAAGTGCCCCGATTTACGCGGGGCAATGATATGATCGCTAAACTGCACATATTTTGGTGCTTTACTGTCAGCATCTTTACATTCGAACAGGTAGCGCACACCTTTTTTACCCGATGAGTAAGTCAGGATTTTATAGCCTGCATAATCATATTTACAGGACGCGACGCTATTATCACGATGAAATTCTATAACGCCATTTTCAATGCCAATGGTCTCCACTTGCGTCGCATATCCTTTGCGATAATATGTCTTAATATCCTCGAAGGTTTTTCCTTTATCTTTCTGTGCTTTTTGTCTGAATACGGGATCAAGTTGGCCGCTAACCAGATATGGATAAACGGATTGCCACATACCATCCCAATCGGTGAGCGCACGATCGCGCACACTGGCCTCATCAAACACGCCCTGAGCCGCTTTTTGCTCAACCTCGGTCATTGGCGCGCCGTGAGCATGGTGGCTATGCGCAAAGACAGGGCCATTTGCCAACAACATCCCCAGAACCATTGTCAATTTTTTTAAATGAATAACCAAAATGTTTCCCTCATCTTTCTTAGAAAGATGATTGTTATATTATAACATCACATTTATTTCAATAAAAACTAAACGGCCTGAGTCCGGGACAATACCGAACTCAGGGCACTCCACATACGTGGTCTTTTCAACATGAACTGGTCCGCCATCGAGGAATTGAACCCCGAACCTTAGAGGTAGAAGCTCTATGCTCTATCCGGTTGAGCTAATGGCGGAAAATCAATCAAGCCACCATTTTCAGGCAAGTATCTGCGCATTGATTGCATGCCCGCGCGCAGTTCTGACAATGATCGTGATCGTGCCTTGCGCACTCATCCGCACAGGCTTTGCAGATATCAGCGCAAAGGCGGCATAATTTTTGTGAATACTCGCTATCCAACGCCATAAATTGCGCCGCCAGGCGGCAAATGGCCGCACATTGCATATCTAACTGAATGCAATGTTTCATCATCCCCACATTGTCTTCTCGCAGACAAGAGGAGGCGCAGATATCGCACGCCGCTGCGCATTCATAACACTGTTCTATACACTCGCGAAGTTCTTGTTGCATAAATCACTCCTTATTTTACTAAGAGGAGTAGATAAGTCTGCACAGAAACCTCGGAATAGCCAAACGGCTATCCTTTTTTTCACACTTTTTGAACAAACGGCAGAATAAAACCATAAACCTAACGCCTGTCATCGGTCCCTGGACGTGACGTCTATACTGTATGGTTCATGTGTTTTTCCTCGGAGGTAAAATGGAGTATCTGGCGCGACTAAATATCGTTACGATGTTGATGTCTACGGCTTTCTGGATCAATCTGGCGGTCGTTTTTTTCGTCACCCTCATCACTTACTGGTTTATCAACTGGTTACTTGGTGTAGTTTATAAAACACTACAACGCTCTGATAAGAAGGATGACGCGCACGGACGGTTGCGCTCTATCATTTTTGAAATGCTAAAAAAAACCAGCAAAACGCTGATCTTTTTTGCCGCGTTTCTTTTCAGCTTGCGTTTTGTCGCGCTACCTGACCGATTATTCTCTACCCTGTCCCACGCCTGGTTTTTAGTGGTTGCGATACAAATGGCGATTTGGCTTGATCAGGGCGTACAGTCATGGATGCGTCATTTACTGTATGCCCCAGGCTCCAATAAAAACCCGGTGACGCTGGTCATTCTTGGTATGATTTTGCGGGTACTGGTCTGGTCGATGATGTTGCTCTCCATCCTGGCAAACGTCGGCGTAGATATCACTGCGCTGGTGGCAAGCCTCGGCGTTGGCGGTATTGCCATTGCACTGGCTGTGCAAACGGTACTTAGCGACGTCTTCGCGTCGCTATCGATTGGTTTCGACAAACCCTTCGAAATCGGCGATTTTGTGGTCTTTAATGATGTAGCGGGAACGATTGAACATATTGGCCTGAAAACCACCCGTATTCGTAGCCTCAGCGGCGAACAAATCGTTTGTGCGAATGCGCAACTGTTACAACAAACCATACATAACTATAAGCGTATGCAAACGCGTCGCATCGTGTTTACTTTTGGCGTCGCCACCGCAACGCCGCCTGAGAAGTTACGACTCATCGGCGATATGGTAAAAGACATTATTACCGATGTTGGCGAAACACAATTCGACCGCGCACATTTTCTGGCCTTTGACCAGGACCGCCTGACCTATGAGGTGGTGCATATCGTCAATACCGCAGATTACAATAAATACATGGATATTCAGCAAGAAATAAATATCCGTATTATTGAAAAATTAATTGAGAATGATATCGAACTGGCGCTACCAAGCCTGGTTGTCAGAGCTCCCGTACAAGTTGAAGAGACAACGGACTACAGTAACGCTGCGGAGGCAAAAGACGCAGGTAAACGCGTCATCCAGTAACATTATGCAAACAATACCGGGAGCCCTCGGTTCCCGGTTTGTTAACTATGACGTTACTGTACAGCTAAATGGCTTTCTACATCTGGTTGTTATTCCTCAGTAGATAGCGGGTACAGATCTGATCCAGTAGCGCAGGCTGATGGCTAATCACCAACATACCTAATAAACGGCTGCGGCATTCCTCAAGCAGATATTCCCATATTGCTTTCTGAATAGAGGGGTCGAGCTGCGCCGTCATTTCATCGGCAATCAGAAAGCGGGTACGCGGATCAAGCGCACGCAATATCGCAATACGCGCCAGCTCCCCGCCTGACAGTTGCGTTGGCCGACGCGTCAACCACTCGGGTTGTACATACAGCCGTCGCAGCGTTTCTGGATCAGGTCGCCAGGCATCACGTACGGCTTCCCCGGCGCTTCGCCAGGGATTAAACGTCAGTTCAGGGTGTTGCGGGACGAGCTGTACCGGACAATAGTGATGTAAAGGCAATGGTCTGCCGTCCAGAAAAACATCGCCTGCCGTCGGCTTTTGCCATCCGGCAAGGACGCGCCCCAACGTCGTTTTCCCCGTTCCGCTAGGTGCATGAATCCCTACCCGTTCACCGGCAGAAATCGCAAACGTCAGATTCTGCCATAAGACTTTCCCCCCCTGGCGAATAACGAGGTCGTGGCAGCTCAGCATTCTATTCCCTCTCCGGTCGGCATAAATAACGAGTTGATTTCAGGCAATGCTTGCCATTGCCGTTTTAACGGCTCGCTCATCTCATCCGGCTGTAGCCGCTCACGGCGGATATTGTCCGTGACACGCCCCTGATGCAACGCCACAATGCGATCGGCATACTGTGCGGCCAGCAGCAGGTCATGAGTCACCCACAGCACGCCGCATCCCTGTCCACAGAGACCCCGCAGGCGCATAAGCAGCTGGTTCGCCAGGCCTGTATCAAGCCAGGCGGTGATTTCATCTGCAAGGATGTAACGCGCCTGGCTGAGCGAGGCATGGCAGGCCAGAATACGTTTAGCCATCCCGCCGGAGAGCTGGCGGGGAAAACGCTCCAGGACCGTCGGTTCAAGATCGCTTTGCTGTAATAGCTGTACCATCTGCGCCTCATCCCAGGCGTGTCCGGTCAGATGACATGCTCTGTTCAGATGCTTTTTGATAGTCAGCATTGGGTTAAGCGCCTGTACCCCTTGCGGCACATAGCTAAAAGTATTGCCTCGGAGCTGCCTGATGGTATGTCTGTCCAGCCGGTCGCCATCAAGTGTGATCTCTCCGCGAAAGCGTAAGTTCTCCGGCAGCAAATCGAGCAGGCATTGCAGCAGCAGGCTTTTTCCCTCTCCACTACCACCAACCAACGCCACCATCTCACCTGGCGCGATATCAAAAGAGACATTTTGCAGCAACGGCGACCAGCGTCTTGCGCCATACCAACGATAACGCGCACTCTCCAGCGTTACCTGACGTAAACTCAGCATACGTCACTCCTTAACCACAGCCGCTGAACGGCACGCGCAAACTGATCGAAGAGCATCACCAGTGTAAATAACATCAGCCCCGGAAACAGCACCAGCCACCAGTTGCCATGGCTGATAAACCGTAACGCATCCGCCAACAGCAGCCCAAGCGAAGGCTCATGCGGCGCCAGACCAAAGCCCAGAAAACTTAACGCCGCGCTATGCAATACCGCATGAGGAAACATCAATAATGTCCCTGTCAACCATTGCGGCAATAGCGCCGGAAGATAGTGATATCGCCAGCAATAAAGGTGGCCATGCCCCAGACGATACGTCAGCATCAGGTAGTCGCTCTGCGCCACCCGCTCCGCGTCGGCGCGCAAAATCAGCGCCAGACGGGGCCAGTGCGTTAGCGCCACGGCGGCAATAACACCGCTTTTACCCCCACCCATCGTAAAGCAAATCAGAATGAGCAACAGTAAATGCGGCATCGCAAGCATGGCATCCGTTATCAGCCGCATCAGGAGATCCAGGCGGGGATGAATACGCGCCGCTGCCGCCATCACTAGCGCGATAACGCCACTGCACAGCGCGGCGCCAATGCCAATTTGTAAACTGGTGAAAGCGCCCTGAAAGCAACGAAGCCATACATCTCGCCCCAGATTATCGGTGCCAAACCAGTGCTGAATATCAGGCGACAAATGCCGGGCAAGCAGATTAACCTCTGGCGGCTGGCTCAACGTGGCATAACCGTATCCGGCAATAAATAGCAGGCAGGCGACGGAGAGGCTCAGACGCAGCAACGTCGGCGCAGGATTATAGAGCATCGGGACGCTCCAGCGATCGATTGAGTACCGCCACCAGCCACGCTGAAATTGTATTACCGACAAACACCAATAACGTACTGAATAAGACAATCCCCATGAGGAGCGGAACATCGCCGCGCAGGCCAGCATCGATTGTCGCCTGTCCCAGACCCGGATATGCAAAGACTTTTTCCGCCAGTAACGCCCCTCCCAGCAGCTCGCCCAGAGAAGCAAACTGTAGACAGAGCGCTGGGGTAATTGCATGACGTAACACCTGATGGCGTAACAGAGACCATCCTTTATCCCCCTGAGCACGCGCAAAACGAACAAATTCGCTCTTCATCACACTGGCTATTTTTTCCCGCGTATGCAGCGCGATTTGCCCCATGCCCAACAGACTCAACGCACATACCGGCAACACAAGATGACGTAAACGTTCCGATAACAGAGCTGTTCCTGCATTATTTCCGGGTTCCCAGGCGCAACATACAGGCAATACCGGCCATCGGACAGCAAAGAGCGCCAGTAACAGCATTGCTATCCAGAAGGTGGGCAACGATGACAATAAATAGCTGATACGGCAAATCACCCTGTCCGGCCAGCGGTTAAGAAAACGCCCAGCCAGAAAACCCAACGCCACGCCCAGAACACCAGACAATAACCAGGCACCTGCCAGCAGCGCGAATGATGTCGCAAAACGTTCCCGGATCACGCTGGCGACAGGCGCGTTAAACAGCATGGAATACCCCATGTCGCCCTGGAGCAAACGCCAAAACCAGTGACCGAAACGCTGCCACAGCGGCTGGTCAAGCCCCCAGCGCGCGGCAATCCGCGCATACTGCTCCGGCGGCACATGAAGAAGATCGTTGCCAATATAAGCGCGAACAGGATCGACCGGTGAGAAGCTGAGCAGAATGAAGGTGCCGGCAGCCACCAGCACCAACAGGATAATCAGCCGCAAAAAATGACTGAAGAACAATTTCATTACCGGCAGGTCCAGGTCCAGTCATCAAGGTTGTTTAACACCGACCAACTGCCATGGATTTCTGGCGCACCTTTCCCCAGGTCAATACAGGCGTTTGCCAGATAGGTATGCTGAATATTCAGCAGCCAGGCCCACGCCGCATCCCCCTGGACGCCCGCGCCCTGCTTTCCGTCCCACTCGACCTGCTGCCAGAAAGGAATCGCCTTTTGCCAGTCAGGCGCATCCATCGCCTGTTTCAGGTGCGCTTCTACTACAGGATTACTGTAATAACCCGGATTATAATATTCCACGCCAGCGGCTTTTCCGCTGTAGTGATGAACAAGTTCCATCGGGTCCAGACTTCCCCAACCAAACAATGTAGGGTTGGCATGCATATGGCGCTCTACGGTTTCCCAGCTTCCCGATTGCAGCGAGATGATAATACCTAAAGGCTGCAACATGGCGCGTACCGCCTCGGCCAGATCCCGCCGGGTACTGTCGCCACTGGCATACCATAAGGTCAGACGTGCTTCTTTACCTGCTTTCTCCCGCACGCCTGAACGGTTCACCTTCCATCCCGCCTCGTCCAGGATAGCGCGCGCGCTGGCAATATCGCCGTCGCGGAATACTACGGAAGGGTTTTGCCATGGCAATCCCTGCACCGCGCTATACGCGGGTATAGCATGGCCTTCCATCACCTGCTCAGCCAGTTGCTTACGATTAATGACATAGTTAATTGCGCGCCTGATAGCAACATCAGCGGTCACGTCATTGCCGACAGGATAGCCATTAGCATCTTTTTTACCGGCCGGCACCATTGGGAATACGATGCCTCGGTTTTCAACGCTATCGCGTACCCAGAGTTTAAGATTATCCTGCTGCGGGGCCACCGCCATAGAAGGGGCAATACGTACCAGTCCCAACTGCCCGCTGCGCGCGGCGGCATAAGCGTTATCTTCATCCAGGAAAACAAAAACCAGTCGGTTAAAATCATTCTTTTTACCCGCATACCAGGGATTGGCTTCAACGATCAATTGCTGACCTGGCTGAAAACTGACCAGACGGTACGGGCCAGCGCCTATCGGTTCGCGGGCGAACGTTTTTTCATCATAGCGACTGGCCGGAACAATCCCGAGCGACCCTAACACATTCACAAAGGTACTCTGCGGTTGGCTCAGCGTCATCTCAATTTGGCGCGCATTCAGCGCTCGCGCATGACTGAAATTGCCCATATCAATTTTACCGCCGCTCTTCACTGCTTTGTTGTACGTAAATACGACATCTTCAGCGGTCAATGACGAACCATCAGAGAATTTCAGATCGGGTTTTAAGGTCAGCGTCCAGGTCTTACCATCGGAGCTGGTTTCCACTTTTTCCGTTAGCAAATCTCCCCAACTCATATCGGCATTTTGCTTTAGCAACGGCGCATGAAGCAACAAATAGCTGCCATGACTCCAGCCCAACATAGGATCAAAACCTTCCGTCGGCTCGGGGCCAATGGCCAGCTTCAAAGTATGCCCATCTGTCGTCTCCGGCGCAGCGAAAAGCGGTGAGGTTAATACCAGAGTCAGTGCACATGTCATCTGCACTAGTTTGCCTTTAATCATCAGTTTATCCCGGATTATGCGTTGTTCTTGTTCCTCCCGACGAAACATAAGCGTCGGGAAGCCTCCTGAGGACGGCATTATGGCGAGCATTTGTGATGAAAAAAATGATGCAGAACAGAAAGTATGATGATCTCTTAAAAACATCATACGCAGTATGTGTGCGGCGCCGGCTCCTTTTACATGACCATCCCGACAACTTTACCTATCCTTCTGCCTATCGGAATGATTCAGCTACCAATTGAGCCATTGTGTCAACTACGTTATCCCTTCGCCATTCAGACGGTTGTTTATGAAAAGAATATCCCACGGCCCTGTACTTTAAACCTCAATCAATATTAAACGAAATACACGTTAACGAAACTTACCATCAAAACCTCAGTCATATAGCAGCCTAATAAAATGACATGCAATGGAGTTCCGCTGAACAATGTTAATCCCGACAAGACTCATGTGTTTTTTCACCACCCTGTTCTCATGGCTAACAGGATGTGCAAGTTTTAAAAACTCAGAGTAGGGAATATACCCAACTTCTACGGTTATTTCTTCACCAGGCACTACGTCAACAGGAGGATGTAAAGAGTAATATCACATATTTAGTGTACACCTATTTAAATAGCTGTCCGGATACTTTCGGACGGTAGGCTTCCTATTAATTTATAATGGACTATTTCCATGAAAAATAAAAAACACATTTTTTCTATTATCTTTATCGGCTCCCTTTTAACGGGTTGTGCTACAGGGCCATCACCGACAGGAATTGGGTTATACACAGATGTTAAAGGGCCAATTACAGCCACCAGTGTCCCGGCAACCAAAATCGGTAAAGCCTGTGCGCAGACAGTGTTGGGTATTGTAAATACCGGGGACGCTTCTATTGATTCAGCAAAAAAAGCAGGAGATATTTCTTTAGTTTCAAGCGTTGATTATGAAACGACGGGCTCATACCCGTTTTATGGTAAAACCTGTGTTGTCGTAAGAGGACAGTAATAACGCAAAGCCGGCGAGACCGCCGGCTTTCTTAGCGTTTAAGGCGCCGCTGATTTTCCATCTCATTGCCGTGAGCCTCGCTTTAAGATTTTGTTAAGGTTTTACGCATACGCTATAAGCGGTCGTTAATAAAGGATAATAATAATGGCACATTTCTCAACACTACAAATAAGACTTCACTGGTTAACTCTGTTCCTGACAGGTATCGCTTATGCCGCCATTGAGCTAAGAGGATGGGCGCCTAAAGGTTCCAGTGTTTACCTGCTTATGAAAGATATACATTATGATTCAGGAGTCCTGGTCTGGGCACTGATGTTTTTCCGGTTATACCTGAAACATCATTATCCATCCCCCGCCATTACGCCGCCCCCTCCTCGCTGGCAACATAGGGCTGCTAAAGCCATGCATCTCGCACTTTATTTAACCTTTCTTGCCTTACCGTTGCTGGGCGTCACGATGATGGCGTTAGGCGGAAAAAACTGGAGCTTTTTTGGCGTGACCGTACCGGTGTTTTTAACGCCGGATAGTACGCTAAAATCGGAGATAAAAAATATTCATGAAGTGCTGGCCAATATCGGCTATTGCTTGATTGCCTTGCATGCGGCTGCGGCGTTGTTTCATCATTACATACAAAAAGATGATACTTTTTTAAGGATGTTACCCGGTAAATCGTAGTTATGCCGCGCTATCCGCGTCATCGTTCTGTCTCCGGCAAGCGTTGTTCGCTCTCATTTCGCCAGGCGCTATCTGTTTTGGTGTATAGCGCCTTAAACCGTTTGTAATCGATAATATACGATATTTTTTCGGTTCACCGTGTAAGTAATATGTACGGTATACCCTTCGCTAATAATAGCAGGAGAAGAATATTCACCGTTGTCGCTTTCCAGATCCAGTCACGGTAGCCATGATTTCCCATTATCACGGGAAGCAGAGTCGTTATACGAATTTACTTAAAGACTTCGTGGCCCTCTCTGGCACGATATAGAGAACGGAGCAGGAACTGGACTGACCTCGCGGATAATTCCAACTTACCGCCGTCCGATGGCGACGAGGTCAGTGGCCCGGAATAATATAGAGGTCAGAGTCATAATATTTAGCGATCTGTGCTTACAGGCAAGATAAAATTCTTTTCGCTACAGATGCTGAAGGCCCGTCTAAACGGGCCTTCAGTAACGCGATTATGATTTGTGTTCAAGCGCCTTTGGCTTGCTTTCTATAGCAATTTTTTTCGGTTTCTCGCTTTCAGGAATTTCCTGGTAAATATCTACCAGCAAGAGACCCCGTTCCAGTTTCGCATTATTCACCTTAGCATGTTCAGGCAAAGAAAAGCTGAGCTGGAAATCAGCTTTACGAATACCACGATAAATCCAGCGCGCCTGCTCCTCTGTAGTGTCTTCGGTATGTTTACCCGAAATATGCAAGTTGCCACCAACCGTTTCAATTTCCAGTTCTTCTTCCTTCCAGCCAGGGACGCTCACACTAAGCAGATAATTATTCGCATCGCGTTTTTTCAGATCATAAGCCGGCGTCGCAGTGACGGGCGTATCGCCTGTTAATTGGCTGAAAAGCCTGTCAATGCGGTTGAAACGGTCCGAGAAAAAAGAATCAGCAAAAACGGGAAGTGCTGACAAGGTTCTGAGTGCCATCATAAACCTCCTGAATCACTATTCAAAAGTTCAAGATCAAGGCAAGCATTGCTTGTCCAGTAACTAAATAGGGATGGATAGCAATTTTTCAACTCTGGAAAAGCATTTTCTAGTCACCCATTGAAGCCGTTAACAAAACGGCCCTACCTGCTCGCCGCCGTTTCTGCCATCCCCCTTTTTCCCCCCCCTATGTTGATAATGATTATCATTTGTGTTAGCGTGAGCGGGTTGGTTATGGCAGTGACCAACGTCCCTTCTCCATTACTCACCCCCCGCCGCCTTCGGGCGGCCTTTTTGGAGGAAACATGGTCGCCAAAAATAAAATTCATGGTCGTCGTATCAGTCAACCTCTACAACGGTTACACAATCGGTGTTTTTTTCAGCAACTCGCGATAAGTCCACGGGAAACAAAATATGTTTCAATCACATCTGAAACAAAAGCCTGGCTTATTCATCTCGTTCCCTCAGTAGATCGTTAGTACGCTATCGTAACTGTCCCTGTTAGCCATTTAATTTTATTAAATAATACGACTATCATTTGCGCCCGGCAGTTTTGGGGCGCAACATCCGGCGATATGATGCCAGCCAGCAAAACTGACAAGCGGCTTAGTTATCGTCTCCGGCATAAAAAACATCGATATCTTTGTTAAACCATTTGTCAATATTGTGCCACATCAGACATCCCGTCAGAAAGCTTGCGATCAAAATCCCTCCTATAAGCCACTTTTTCACGTATACTCCTGAATAATCCCTATTGATTCCGTTATCTTACTGATAATAGACAGACCATCATTGATAGAAATAGTTTCCCTGATCGTTACTGTATGAAGAAAAAGAGCGAACAGTACTGCTTTTCCAGTTCCAGAGACCTATGATTGAGCGGCAGTGACAATCGTCTTCTATCCTGACGTCAGGATTGGTAGCCTGTAGTGTATTATTTTAAGATTTATCTACTCACCGCATGTGTCTTTATTGGATAAATTGTAACACGCTTTTCTGGCGCTACTTTTTGCCAGTAACCAGTAAATGGGAATACTACAGTAGTAATGATAATATTGCAGCCTTACCTCTCGTTGCCCAGAAAATTGACGACAACAAATAAAAAGGACACTGATGATGAAACGCAAATTGATCCTGTTCACTCTCTTTCTTACCGCCCTTGGCTTCAGTACTGCATCCACAGCGGCTTCACAAGAGATTTCGAAATCTATTTACACCTGCAATGATAATCAGGTTATGGAGGTGATTTATATCAACACCGAGGCAGGTAACGCCTATGCGATTATCAATCAGGTAAACGAAATGATCCCGATGCGGATAATGAAGATGGCCTCAGGAGCAAATTATGAGGCTATGGACAAAAATTATACTTATAAACTCTATACAAAAGGCAAAACGGCGGAACTGGTAGAAGGCGATGATAAACCCGTCCTCAGCAACTGTTCCTTAGCTAACTAATTTGTAGCAATGCCTGAGGCTTGTTATCAGGCATTGCTGCATTAACCTTTTCTGTACCGTAACGTTAAAGAATATACGTTAGCGTAGCGTTATAATGGTCAATTAATAGTCACTTTTAAGCATAATGAGCCTATCTTTAAAGAAATGTTCGAACTGTCTGAATTATCATGGTTTAGCGTCTAAATGTTTTGCTTTATCAAACGGCATCGGTAGAATTCGCAGCGGCTGGTAACCATTCAATTTGCATTATCGAACGATCACCAGCCAGCCGCGCCAGGGTCTTGCATACGCTCTGGCGCGGTTAAATCTTCAGACCCCGATCAAAAACATTTATCCATACCATTGATCTCACCTTTCAGGCTGGCTGATATTATTCTTATATATCTGATGTAAAAAGCCTGCCGCACTGGAGCTGGAGGATAAATGCCTTTCATAAAGAATAGCGGTGCCGGGTGCCTCCCGGTGAACCATACCACAGTCAATATGGCCCGCGCGGAACATTATGTATTTCGACTGGACGCCCCACCGCAAAGGGGGATTCACCGCATAAGAAAAATTTACAGCTCACCGGGAAGAAAATACAATAATATTTTTGTGCTTTTTTTATAAATGACTATCTTGTCACGTAATAAATGAAATTATTCTGTAACGGGTCTGTAAAAATAACACTTATTCAAAACTGAGGTGGTCAGTGGGAATCGAACCCACATCATCAGTCAGAAACTGAGGTAATAACATTATACGATAACCACATTGGACCGCCACCGAGGTCTCGAACCTCGCACCATCAACTTAGGAGGTTGATGCTCTATCCAGCTGAGCTAGTGGCGGCTGGGAACTCCTGGCAGGAGCAAAGTCGTACTCTACTGGATAAGATACAGACCTTACTACTTTCAGAAGTCTTTCAACGGCAGGTACAATATGCGAAGGAGATCACAAAATCTTGATGACATTGTGATTAATTCAAAAAATTTCTTGCAGGGTTAACTTTCTGGGCTCAGCCATTATTGACTGTCCCGAACCCTTCGTAGAACTGTCCTGGTTTCTTACAACTAACACTTATCTACTCTGATGCAGATGAATGGGGTGCAAAGCGCGGTACAACGAACAGGAAGGCATTCATTTACTGTAATGAGCCTATTGAAAGGCAGGCATGCGGAAGGTAAACCTTCCGCATACATTATACTTCTTAGAAACGGTACCCAACCCCAACGTTGAACCCGTTTATTTTTGTAGAAGAAATAGTGCTTCCTTCATACCCGACATCGATAACAATATTCTCCAGCGGATTCATCTGGATACCCGCCCCCCATGCAAAACCCGTTTTCCTTGAAGACATTTTATATGAAGCCGACATACCATCCTGAGTGGATTGTTCTTTAAATGTAGCCTTCATTGTACCAACACCCGCCAGTGCGTATAATGAAAAATTGTCAGACAGGCGATAAGCTGGCCCGACCATTAAAGAGCCATACTTTACGTCAAACTTATCATGGTAATAAATACCCTCAGGCTCAACAGAATCCGAATTCTGTCTATCTCCAGATAAATAGCTTAATGAGGTGATGAAACTTACCGGGGAGTCTGTCTCATAACGGTATTTCAAATTGACCCCACGAATATTTTTAAAATCCTGAACTTTACTTTGTGCATACCCCACGGAAAGCGAATTCGTATCGGCTTGTGCAACATTCGCAGCCAAGACGCCTGCAGAAACAACTAAAGTGGATATAATAAATTTTTTCATAACAGCTCCTTACTACTACTTCTTATTTATGGTGCGTTTAAACACCTGCGGTACCGATCCGACATTCAGTTATCGCCACTATGCCGAATCGACAAACCTGGAAATTCACCTTTATCGCTCCCGATGCGTTTACTCTCAAAAACACTCAAAATTTGATACAAATGTTTTATTATTTACGCTTACAGACAAGTATCTTGCCTGTCTCGTATTCCTAAACTCTAATTTCTGTCGACTAAAATATGTCCAGCAAGCATATGCTCCAGATAACCAGAACATGTCGCACTGCACAGTCTTCGCTTGATTTACCAGTAGTAGTACAGTTATATGCCATCGTTGGCGCTGCAAACGTACTCAGTATGCTCCACATCATCATTGGCAAAAAAAACAACACAATACAATTAATTACCTCTCCAGTTTAATTATTTTAATATACCTATTAATTACACCATTTCTTGATATAAGGATAGAATTAGTGTCACAAAGCCTACATAAATATCCTTTACGTTTAGGATATATTTATATTTCAAAACAATAATGATATATAAAAACATTAAACCCCTAATCATTCCACTCAACTTCGTTTAAAGAGCGTTAATAATGCAAGTGATTAACTCGTCGTTTAATAAATAATGAAAATTATGACCTATAATTCAGGCACCACAGTATATAAATCATTGCATATGACAGGAGGTGTTATGAAACATCATGTTTTTATGCTTTGCTCATTAATTATTTTTTCATTTCCCACGCTGACCAACGCATACTGTGCTCGTAGTGTACAACAGGCGTCATGGGAGATTTTTATCTACGACTTTGGCAGTAAAACCCCGCCACCACCGGCAACCTCCGGGAAAAAACACGCAAAGAAGATCAATTTGCCGCCCTGCTCTGCGATGCCGCCCAGGGCAACATGTCCAGTAAACGAGACGAAAAAAAATACTACGTTCTCCAGAACGTAATGCTTTTCCTCTGGAAAGGGAAATAGCTCTTATCTGCCCATTTTTGATAGAAATTTTCTTCACGCGCCGCTTATGTTGTGGCTACATTATTGATGAGAGGGAGCCTGGTAGAACATTCTGACCCTGTGAAAATTCACCTTACCATGAAATATCAGTGGTATTATTTTCCCTGGCGTGTATAGTGCATCTCGTTATCACTTTAAGGAATTTGTTTGTCTCGTAAAATGACAGGAATTGTCAAAACTTTTGATTATAATAGCGGGAAAGGTCTCATCACTCCCTCCGATGGACGTAAAGATGTCCAGCTCCACATTTCAGCATGTAGCCAGCAAGAAGCAAAAGCGCTTATACCCGGTATACGCGTTGAGTTTTGCCGTATCAATGGCCTGCGTGGGCCCACTGCAGCCAACGTTTATCTTTCATAATTCGTTATTCTGCTTTTGCAACAATAATGAAGCGTCAGAATAAGCTGTCTGGTCACTCAGCACATTTTCTCTCGACTCCCCCCACGTTCATCCTGTGCGCTGCCCCCAACCCGACGTCGGTAGCGCGTACGAACACTTGAGAAATATAGCGTTAATACGCATTCATTTTTAAAGAATTTATTTAAAAAGATAATTCGGGCTAATATTTATAACAGTATGATTGTTCGTAAATTTTAATAACAGAAAGGCACTTATCGTATCCAGACTGACGATGCGTGCCCCTGGCTTCCCTTAAAATCGATATTATAGATGTAAGCCACAAACCTCACATGTACAGATTATTAGCCTAAAAAAATGGTCTTTTTTTGACAGACAAACAAAAAGAATATCAGGCATCTTATGCTTTTCCATGTCATTTGATGGACGACACCATGTTCGATATAAATAGCGCACACGTCTCAATCAGAAGCATAAATATCCCCCCCCAGCCCTCATCAACGCGCTCTCCTGAAGAAAGTGTATGGGGAAAAATTCATCTTTTTTTCCCGACTGAGAATCAGAGTGCTGCGCAGCGTTGTCTCGCTGAAATTTGTCAGCCAACAGAAGACATATCGCCAGAACATGTCGGCAGCAAATTTGAGTATCTGAAAGGCCTGGCTTTTCCGGCACAGATGGAAAATATCCAGCGCAATAGAGAGGGCTTAAATCAATTTTGTATCCTGGATGCAGACAGTAAGGAAGCGTTAGTTGTTACGATTGAGCCTGAACATTATCTTATTGAATGGGAAGGCGTCACGATAATGTATGGCTACGCTCAAGAGCGCCTGTATGGTGCCCACGCTATGTCCGGCGCAACGTCGTTAGCGCAACCAGAAGCGTATGACGCCATCTGGTCTGAATGGCAGGCTAACGCTCCCCCTGAAGAAGCGCGAAACTGCAGTCAAGCGGTAGAACGGATGCGAGATTGCCTGGCGACATCAAAGGCCGTACTGGATTTGAGTGGTCTGCAACTCACCACCTTACCGGCACTGCTTCCGGAACATATTACGGTGCTGACCGTTATCAATAACTGCCTGACCCGATTGCCAGAAACTTTGCCAGGTGAATTACAGCAACTAAACGCTTCCCAAAATCACCTGACAGCCCTCCCGACAACGTTACCTGCGAGGTTACAACGGCTGGATGTTTCCCATAATAGGTTGACTGTCATCATTACACTACCAGAGGGTATAGATGATCTGAATGTCTCCCATAATCACCTGTCTCAACTACCATCATCACTTCCTCCAGGGCTACGCCAACTGGATGCCTCAACGAATCAACTGACATTACTATGGGATACTCTCCCACCGACGCTGGAATGGCTGGATATTAGCAATAACAAGCTAACCTACCTGCCAGAGGCGATGCTGGCGAATTTCGGCGCAGTCGTCGCAGAAAACAACCCCTTCACCGAACAGGCGATACAACAGTTACAGAGGCTGACATCCACGCCTGATTACCGTGGGCCTCAACTCTATTTCTCAATGAGTGAACCTGCGGCATCCCATAGCGCGGCCCATACATGTGAACCACGACAACATGCAGAAGAATATGAAGCCGATTGGTCTGAATGGATAACCAGCGCTCCGCCTGAAGAGGGTGGAAATCGTCGTATCGCAGTAGAGAGGATGCGCCAGTACCTGGAAAATGGCGCCTTCAATCTTGATTTGAGTCACTTAGGCCTTACCACCTTACCTGACTATCTCCCTGAAAATGTTGACTTCCTGGTAATCAGTAGAAATCAATTAAGCAGGTTGCCGGAAACGCTACCGAAAAATTTACGACAGTTATATGTTTCTTATAATCAGCTGACGACCCTGCCGGAAAGATTGCCCGAGAGTCTACGAGTCCTGAATGCCTCTAATAATCAACTGGCCCGGCTACCAGAAAGGTTGCCCGAGAGTTTACGTATACTGGATGCCTCTAACAATCACGTGGTCCGGCTACCAGAAAACCTCCCACTCAGGCTGCTGTTGCTAAAGATTAAACAGAATCGGCTAACCCATCTGCCCCCCTCTTTCCTTCGTCTTCCTGGGACACTGAGAGTAGAGGTACAAGGGAACCCACTGCCAGAACGAGTGATACAATATTTACAGCGAATAACATCAGCTGATGGTTATCAAGGCCCACAGATAGAATTTTCAATGGCCGCCTTCTCTACCCACGGAGAAACCAGGCCACTTTCCCTGGCGGTGGCAGACTGGTTAATACTGACCCAGCCGAGTGAGCTTGAGCGATGGGCAACGTTTGCAGAAGAAGTGAATGCAATGGCCTTTAGCGGTTTTTTGGATCGACTGGGCCGTACAGAGAATACTAAAAATAATCCCCCGTTTAAGAAGCAAGTGTCTACCTTGCTGGAACGCGTGGCGCAAGATGAGGAACTCCGGGAAAAAATTTTTACCGTTGCGATGGATGCGACAGAAAGTTGTGAAGATCGGGTAACGCTTGCGTATCACACGATGCAAAGTGTAGTACTGGTGCATGATGCCGAAAAAGGCGCATTCGATAATTCTTTAGCAGAACTGGTGAGAACAGGCCGGGAAATGTTCCGTCTTGAGCAACTGGAGCTCATTGCGCAGGACAAAGTAAAAAAACTTCCCCTTGTTGATGAAATTGAAGTCCACCTGGGCTTTCAGAACCGTCTTAGAGAGACGCTTCAATTAGAGACAACAACACCTAAAATGCGCTTTTTTGGCGTCTCTGGCATCACTGAATCAGATATTAAAGAAGCGGAAATACGGGTTAAAACGGCTGAAAATAGTCGGTTCCGGGAATGGTTTGCTCTGTGGAACCCATGGCATAAGGTACTGGCCCGTATAGCTCCTGAAGCGTGGAATGAAACCATCGTTGAAAAATGTCGCATTATGGATACAGGAGAGTTCGCGACACGTGTCAGCGACGAATTAAAATCTCTGAATATAAGCGACGATATTGAAGCCGAAACAGCAGCTGGCAGCAGAATTATGCAAGACATTGATCACCTGTTGTTTACGACCACAACGGATAATGTGCTGGCTAACAAAGGCCAGGAGCATCTGTTGAAGGCGAAATGGAACAACACAGAAATGTAACGCAACGGTATACCGGACAGCAAGCGCTATTCTTTGCCATGTCAGCACTGTTTTAACATCGATTATCACCGCAGCTATGGGAATACTGGCCCGTGATTCAGCGTTGGCCCTCTTCACGGCTTGTCGCCGTTGGCTATTTTTACTGTCATATTAATATTACTACTGATAGTGCTCACAAATATCATTAGCCCTCTAACCTGGTAATATATTTTATCAGTCACTCGCTGATTTTTCTTTTACCGAATGTCAGGGGCATCAAATCCCATCTTTCTGTTTAACGCCGAGAAATGTACAACCGTTTTCCGCTGTGATAGCATTCCACACTGAAAAGTATCTGATGTTATATACTCATCATTAATTTGCGTCGTTTGTGGATTGACTGCATGCGTTTGCCTGTATTATTTCTGTAAAACTATCGGAATTTTCTTCATTACAGCTCCGACGCATCCCAAAAGCGGACGGATATAGATTACCCAATAAACTTATAATGCTATTTATTTTTATGGTAATAATTGAATGACTTTACTTCCAGGAAAAACCGCGCTGGTTCTTTGCCTCTCCTCTATTTTATGTGGATGTACCACTAACGGTTTACCCGCGCCTTATAGTATTAATTTATCGTTCCCTGTCATTACGCAAAACCAGATTAATTCCGGTGGTTATTATATTAAGAATGCTGAACAGATTCGGACTACCGATGGCCTGTGTCTTGATGCTGGCTCAGGGCAACAGAGTCATTTGACGCTTCAGGAGTGTAAATCTGTGCCCTCTCAGCTTTTCTCATTTCACCGGGACAGGATAACACACCGTGAGAAATGTCTGGATGCCGCCGGCCAGGGTACAAAAGAAGGCACGCCGATCATTCTGTATTCATGCACCGGTAATGATAATCAGAGCTGGCTTGCTGATGATAACCACATTAAAGGGAAGCAAAGCCGAAAATGCCTGGGCACAACGAGCATTATTGTCAGAAAAGGCGACCCTGTGGTGTTAGCCGATTGTGATTTCAGCCGCGCGCTGGAATTTACCCTACCGTAGTTGGCAGCGACCGGGCGCCTGCAGGCGATCATGCCGCTACACACACGACACTGCAGCAGCTTAGCGGCTTTTCCGCTCATGTTGTATGCTTTTAACATTCCCCGCCGTCATGATAAAAGAGATCAAAACGGCGACTAACTCTTGACACTGGTTATTTAGACAGTTTAAATACTGTTTATTCAACCAGTAAAAAGGAAAGTGTGATGTTCGTTGAACTCGTTTATGACAAGCGAAATGTTGAAGGCCTGCCAGGCGCACGCGAAATCATCCTCAATGAACTCACAAAACGCGTACACCAACTTTTTCCCGATGCGCAAGTGAAAGTTAAGCCAATGCAGGCGAACGCATTAAACAGTGACTGTACAAAAACCGAGAAAGAACGGCTGCACCGTATGCTGGAAGAGATGTTTGACGAGGCTGATATGTGGCTGGTCGCCGAATAACGTCCCCTCCTGCGAAGCGACATGTCCGATAAAAAACAGCGCCCTGAGGCGCTGTCTGTGACGATATAATGCAAACGCCACCACTCAGAACATGTAGCGGAAGTTGGCGTTTATGGCATGGTCAACATTATATTTGCCAAATGCCGACTGCTCCAGCTCCAGTCCAAAGCGCACATTGTCCTTCACCTGCGCATTCAGCCCCACGTTGTACAGCATTCTGCTGTCTTTTTCACCAGTGAAACGTTTCTCGCCGGAGGCATCGCGTAGCGCCGTCTCGCCATTGGCCACCAGGTCAAACTGGTAATCCACACCTGTACGGGCCGTAACGCTCCAGTCCTTGCCACTGAACGTTTTGCCCAATGCCACGCCTGTACGCCCTATCAACGGATTATACGTTTTGCTGCGCATCGACACATCCATACCATTATCATTCCATTTCAGCGTTGTTCCGGAGACGGTTCCATATACCAGTTCCGCCTGCGGCTCAATATACAGGCTTTCTGTCAGACGGTAACGGTATCCGCCTTCCAGGCCAGCATACCATGAGTGTGTACCGTAATTCCGTTTGCCCAGACCAGCAAAACCGGCGTTATAGTCATTATCATGATGAATATACTTGCCGATAACATCCATATATATCCCCGAATCAAACATCACGGATGCGTACATCCCACCCCCGAGCGAATGCGTGTCGCCGCTGTAGGCCCGTCCACTGGCGCTGCTGTCGGTATAACTCATCAACACACCAGTGAACAAGTCAGCACCTGACAACCGGTGTTTTTTATCAAACCCCGTTTGCAGATGGGTGTAACGATCAGAATATCCGGCGTCACCGGTTCCGGCGCCGTTCATGATACGTACCCACATTCCGTCCTCGCCCTGAGTATCACGCAGATCCCCCATACGCTTGTTCAGGTTGTTGACTTCGGTCATGAAGTTTTTATATCCCATGCCCATAAAGCTGTTGGCCGAGGTGGCTGACCCCTTGTCCGGCGCGGACTTAAAGCCATCCAGTACCCACTGTATTTTGCCATCCTGTTCTGTCGTGTGCAGAGTCGGCGTCACCAGACTAAACCCGGTCACCCGCTCGGCGGCCTTAAACATCGCCGGATTTGTCCCCGCCGGGGCGCTGACCAGTGGAATATTCAGAGGCTCCTGCCCGGATGGTTTTTTCAGGAAATTCACAAACAGGGTGTTATCCCGGCCCTCTGCTTTCTGGTTCACCACAATTTTGTCGCTGTCCTTCAGGTCCGTTCTGAGCGCAAAAGCGGACTGGTTGGCCTGTAACGTATTCGTAGTCAGGGAATTAAATCCGCGACCGGTAAAGCCGGCCAGCGACCGTATCATACGCAGTGCGCCGGTATGAGAATCACCGGGCATTTGCCACTGCGTATCCGTCATTGTCATTCGCCCTTGCGGGACGCTGACATTACCCGAATAAACGTTTCGAAAGCCATTGAACAGACTGTACATCATCTGTTCCCCCAGGGGCAGGTTATCTGCCAGGGCAACACCGTCCTCACCACCAATAGAGATCCCTGTATCCCCCTTTGCCCGAATATCACCCGTGACAAAAGTGTAGGGAGAGAAGTGTAACTGGCTGCCGGTATCCAGTTGATAACCTGCGCCATAATCGGTGGAATAAAACGCCGGACTCACCTGCCCCGGCTGGCCGGTTACGGACGTACCGGCCAGACTCAACGTAGCGGCTGGTCCGACAATGACGTCTGAATCACTCCACCACCCACCGGTAGCGGTCAATCGGGCTCCCTCCTGAAGAGCCAGTGACGTGTTGCCGAACCGGCTGTAACCATCCAGTGTCGCATGGCGGGAGGACACCGTGACAGCGCTATCCTGACTTTGGATACTGCCGGTGAAAATTTCACGTACGTCCAGAGTTGATTGTTCGCCAAGCGTCACTTTCCCGGCATAGCGGCTCCTGTCCGTGTCTTGCCTGGCAACTGAGGTTCCCTTTTGTGGCGTTACTTTTGTGCCATTCCCGTCATTCAGATCGATATACACATTCGGCGTACCCAGCGTCACGGACGAATGCACTGCCTCAATATCTCCGTTCAGCGACGCGTTTCTGGCCAGGCCGAAATCGGTATTTTTCAGCAACAGCGTTTTCAGACGAAATGTCCGGCCCTCCCAGTCAGGCTGGTCAAAAGAGGTGGGTTGAGTCCTGACCGAATCGTCACCAAGAGATTTAAGCTTATCTGCCACTCCTTTATTATTATAGGCGTGGATAACCGGATGGCCCTGGAACGTCAGTTGGCCCCCAGACTGCATTAATCCGCCCTCAGGCGTATCTATATTGCCATCAAAAATAACGCCGCCGCTACTGCGAGAGGTATCAATATTAAGATCAATATTGCCAGCAAGATTACCATGATACATCCGATCATCGACGGGCCGCCGCGATTTTACCTGTTCAATGGCCTGCGTCTCATTGTGCCCGACATACTCCCAACTGTCGTTATCTGACTGATTGACAGGATAAAATCCATATCCTTTCCTCTTCTGGATAAAATAATCCACTGTATGGGCGTAAGGATTATTATATTTATACAATAACCCGGCAGCACCGCCGGAAGCTTTATTTTTATCCCAGTCATTAATCGTCACCGTCATGTCCGTGATGGGCTTAATTGAAACGGTGGCAAAGGTATCGCTGGCATTAATGATATTCGCACCATTATCCGCGGCGTTAAGTTTATGAAAAGTGACGTCATTGCCGTTTATATCAAGCCGGCCTCCCCTGAACCCCCAGCTAATGTTATCGGGATTAACCTGCCGGCTGTCGGTAAGAACCACCGTGGGTCGGCCACTGGCGATATTCACCGAACTGAAGGCCTGTGCCTTGCCGTCCTCATCCGGACGCTGAGCCAGAATAACCGTCCCATCCCCGACCTTCAGCCCGCCCGGGTTAATACCGGTACCATTGACCTTCAGCACTCCCTCGCCAATCTTATGCAGGTTGTCGCCCTGAACCCCGTTCACCTGCCATATCACCTCCGCATCCCGGGAAATATCCAGACCTGCGCCCTGCCAGGTAGAGCCGTTATTAGTGGATACTGTATAATTGCCGTTAAACGTCAGCGCCCCCGCCCCCTGGTTAACCGAGTCTTCCAGGACAATCTGGCCATCAGCACCATTAAATACCAGATTCTTACCCGCATTCAGGTCTGCGTCTTTCTGACCATGCATCTGATAAACAGTTTCTTGCTGGGTAAGAGTCCCCGTGCCGTCTGTCGAGTCAAATGCCCAGCGTAAGGCCCCCTGCCCGGCCACAAAGGTTACTGGCGCATCGGTATCTTCCTGAATGGACTGGTTTACAAAATCCGCATCAACCACCGTCCAGTTAGTTCCTCCGCCACCGCCGGAGCTATCCACGCCAACAATGACCCACTGTTGTAAAACAGAATCATAGGCAAATAAAGGTGAACCGCTATCACCACTGCGGGGATGGGTTCCCATTGGACCCTGCGCCAGGTTATACAACTGTTTATTGGTATTGGCACTGATCATCTGGCCCTGAGCATAGGACCCCAGTGAACCCGCCGTTCCTCCGGTCAGGTAATTGTATGCGCCGGAAAGGGAGATGATTTGCCCGTCTGTCTGTTTAATTTCCTGGGTCCCGGACCCTATCCGGTAGAATGTGGGATAGCGATTTTTATCACTATAAGCGCCAGACACCATCCCTGACTGCGTCATCAAAGAAGGTTCAACTTCTGTAACTAACTTATTTAAACGTGGGGCATGAAAATCTCGTCCCGGCTGATTATTTCTGTCAACAAGACGATATTTATTTTCGCCATCACCAAAACTGACGCTTTGATAACCGCCATTATGTTTTACGCTTACGATATACTGTGGTGAAACAAGAGTAGCAACCGCGGACTGATGATTGGCACTGCTGAAATCAGGCATTGGCGCTTTATTCAAATAGCCAATAATCGCGTCTGTTTTGTTGTAAATGGGAATATTCAAACTGCCCGGCGTGAATTGCCCTTTATTCTCAGAAAAATCTCTTATCGTCTGGTAAGGGAGATCATACCTGACTACTGAGGCCAACGATGAGACCGAATACCCTAACAGAATGGTATTAATGAGCAGCGACGGAATAATTTTTTTTATCAAACCTGTGCGAGATGATTTTTTTACGTGGGTTGCCAGTTCGGAAACAGGCACAAGCGCGCCTTGCCTGACGCTATACTTCAGAGCGTATATTTTATTCATGGATAATCCCTGTGTATTTTATTATATAAATACGTGTTGGATGTCAGTCCTGACATTGAAAAACGTACCAGCTATAAAAAGGGTTGGCAATAAAATATTATGAATGAAAAATATTTTATTACATTCGTAAGTTTTTACTTTCGAAGCTATATCAGGCACTACCAAAAATGGTAGCGAAATAGAATTTGCAATAAACCACCAAATCTACCCCAGAACTCTGGATAAAAAGAACTAATAAAAGCAAATTATCATCATACTATTTCACCCAAAACCACCACACCCCGGAGATAATACAAACTGCGTGTTCTGGCGCCTGGGCATATATTACACGTCACGACAATAACAACCCGACACGTTCTGTTGTGGGTATGCTATCCAGGCGAAGACAGGCTATCTCCCATGGACATAATATTAAAGAAAACGGCAATCAGCGATGTTAGCCTCCGGTTTACATTAAACCCATTAAACATCAGCAGGAGCCACTATGCGAGGGATTGGAACCATCATTCCTTTTCGCTCACTCACAGGCAGCGATCCTGAAATGCCAGAGTTCAGCGGGGCGTGGTCCAGCATTAAGGATTACTTTCCCCTTCACGTTCAGGATGAGGTCGCGTTGTGCTTTCGCGTTTTTTATCAGCCGGATGAAGGGGTATCGGCGCTGGACAGGCTGAAGCACTTTTTAAGGCTAAAGACGTTAGCGTTTCCGGGACGACAGGATAGCTTCACAGCAGATCGTATGCACGGTACCGGTGAAACCATCTGCGCCATCGCCTCCGGTAGCAGCAGTGTATTTCCGTCTGTCACGCTATCTCTGAGTGATCAAGAGTGGCAGTCGGTACAACCTCAGGAAGAGAAGGCTGACAGCTCGCTATCCTCAGTCAGTGAAGACAGCCGGGAAACAACCGCAACAGAGAGCACAGGAACACGTCCAAAAGGAACCCCTATTACCAATGAGCAGCTTCAGACATGGCGTGACCTGCCGCAGGAGGCGAAACGTGAGGCGGGCGGTTGGAAAAAATGGGCGCGGGCGCAAGGGATATCCACCGGAAGCGCCGGAGCACTTTTATCAAACATCGGGCTTACCGTCCGCGGCGAAGCACGGATAAAATCACTTGAAAACAAAGGCTCGCCCATCACTGAGACACAACTCCTGATGTGGCTTAACATGTCGCCGGAAGAACGCAGCGAGGCTGGCGGCTGGGTAACGTGGGTACTGGCACAGGGAATAAGCATGGGTAGCGCCGGGGCCTATTTGTCAAATGCAGGGTTGACTCTCCGTGGCATAGAACGTCTGCATCTTCCCCAAAATAGAAGTTTCCCCATCACAAACAAGCAGATTCAGGCATGGAATGACCTGACACCGGAGGCGAAACGCGAGGTTGGCGGCTGGGTTAAATGGACACAGGCGCAAGGGATCTCTATCACAAGTGCTCAAAAATATCTGACGAATAGCGGACTGACCTCATTTGGTATAACGCGCCTGCAATCGCCGCAGGAAAAAGGAGTCCCTATTACCCGTACGCATATTCAGACGTGGCGGGATCTGCCGCAGGAGATGAAGCGCGAAACTGGAGGCTGGGTTAAATGGGCACAAGCGCAGGGGATAGCAATCAGTAGTGCAAAAAAATATCTGACCAATACCGGACTGACCCCTTACGGCAAGGAGCGACTGCAATCCCCCGGAGAGAAGGGTTCTTACATTACTGTGACGCAACTTCTGGCGTGGTTTAACATGTCACCGGAAGCTCGCCGCGAGACAGGCGGCGCGAAAACGTGGGCGCGGACACAGGGGATAGCAGCCAGCAGCGTCCGAAAATATCTGACGGACAGCGGACTAACCTCACGCGGTATAGAACGATTGCGGCATGACGAAGATCGAGGCTCCACCATCACGGACAAACAAATTCAGGCGTGGCAGGACCTGCCACAAGAAGCGAAAAACGAAGCGGGCGGCTGGATAGCATGGGCACAGACTCAGGGGATATCCATCAGCAACGCCAGACTCTATCTGACAAATAGCGGGTTAACTTTCCGCGGCATGACGCATTTGAAGTCCCCCGAAGAGAGGGGCTCCGTCATTACCAAAACGCAGATTCAGACGTGGCAGGATATGTCGCCAGCGGAGAAACGCGAGGCTGGCGGCTGGATAGCGTGGGCACAGGCGCAGGGGATATCCTTCACTAGCGCAGGCGTCTATCTGACCCACCGCGGGCTCACTCCCCGTGGTATATCGCGTCTGCAGTCGGCAAAAGGTAGAAACGCCTCTATTAGCAATACTCAGATTCAGGCGTGGCGGGATCTGCCACAGGAGATGAAACGCGAGGCTGGCGGCTGGACAAAGTGGGCACAGACACAAGGAATCTCTCTCTGGAGCGCTAAGAACTATCTGACAAATTCAGGCTTAACGCCCCGTGGCGCAGAACGATTGCAGTCAACCGAAGAGAAAGGCACCCTTATCACAGAAACGCAACTTCTGGAATGGTTTAACATGTCGCCGACAGCACGCCATGAGGCAGGTGGCTGGATGCCGTGGGCGAAGTCGCAGGGGATATCCATCAGCAATGCCTACTCTTATCTCACAAACAACGGACTGACCCGACGTGGCATGGAACGATTGCACTCCACTGAAGAGAGGGGCGTTCACATTACGCAGGGACAACTCCAGGCATGGCTTAACATGTCACCGGAAGCACGCAGTGAGGTCGGCGACTGGATGACATGGGCGCAAACGCAGGGAATATCAATCCGCAGTGCCAGAAAATATCTGACGAACGCCGGACTAACTCCTTTCGGCATGGAACGACTACAGTCCCCTGAAAAGAGGATCTCCCGGATTACGAAGGAACAACTCCAGGCATGGCTTAACATGTCACCGGAAGCACGCAGCGAGGTCGGCGACTGGAGGATATGGGCGCAAGCGCAGGGAATATCAATCAACAGTGCCAGAAAATATCTGACGAACGCCGGACTAACTCCCCTCGGCATGGAACGACTGCAGCCTCATGAAGAGAGGGGCTCCGCCATTACCAAAACGCAGATTCGGACGTGGCAAAAACTGTCGCAGGAGGCGAAGCGTGAGGCTGGCGGCTGGAGAGCATGGGCGCAAGCACAAGGAATATCTATCCTGAATGCCTCCACCTATCTGACAAACACAGGGTTAACTGTCATTGGCATGGAACGCCTGCAGCCTCTCAAAGAGAGAGGGTCTCCCATCACAGAGGCGCAACTTCTGGCATGGTTTTCCATGTCACCGGAGGAACGCCGCACGTCAGGCGGGTGGGCCACATGGGCGCAAGCGCAGGGGATATCCTACAGAAGCGCCAAAAAGTATCTGACGCTGACAGACAGCGAGATACCTTCCGGTCGTACTCGCCCCTCACCCTCCGCAACCGTCACGAGTGCCAGTCAAGAGGCATCGGCAGCCGCAGGTAAAGAGGATGTCAGAATGAGCACGCCTTCGGAGAGTATCGGAGATAAACGCTCACTTCCCTGGGCTGAAGAAGATATCTCTGCCCCGCAGGCAAAACAAATCAAGAAAGAGGAAGACGCCGTGACCTGGCGGACGCACCAGATAGACAATAACCTGCCGATTCTGCAGCACTGGCGTGACCCGACGGTATCGGTTATGGAGCAGGCAGAAGGCGGAAAGGAGGCCTTACAGGTCACTCTCTGGGGTAGCCTTTTTAACCGACTCCCCCGGCGAATAAAAGTCAGGATTAATCAGGATATCCAGTGGTTCCTGCAAAATGAAGGTAACCATGATGCGCGCATGAATGACATGATGACCGTGTCGATTCCTCTTGATGACAGCGACGGCTACCGGGGACGCACCGTTTACGCGCGTACTGACCTTCCCGCCTTCACCGTACTGGGGCCCTACTCCGGCCGCCTGCTGGAAAGCGAAACGGTACGGTGTGAATATGAAAAAGAATATGGCAGGGAAGCCAGTAATTATTACTTTGCCACACGAAGCCAGGAGCGAATCGTTTCTGCCTGGCCGCAGGGAAATCTCCTCAGCCTGATTAACAACCCGGTATTTGGCCGCCGGACCGCGGAGGCAGAAGCAAGACAGAACGTCAGCGCGGTCCTTGTCGGAAAGAACATTACCTTTTACCTCACCACACGCAACATCAGCGCCGGGGAAGAACTGTGGTTTGATTACGGAGCGGATTACCAGCATTTTGAGGCAGGTAAAGAGCTGCGGTCAGGGCAGATTAAAGAAGAGCCACCATCCCCGGAGGCCGAAGCTGTATAAAACTACTCGATTCTTTTAAAATCCGAAAGAGTATCTGCCCTTCCCCGGGCCTGGAGTGGACTGACACTCCAGGCTTGTTTTACATCTCATGTAATATTCACAAACACCATATAAATCCAAATGGATCAAGACCACTACATATCTGAGCGCAATCATCTGCCGAGTGCCCTTGATCCATGCATGTCATCGCCAGCGCTGACAGGGAAAAAAGAGAAGTAAAGAAGGCCAAAAATAATAGCAGCCATATAGACTTAATTCTACTCATAGTTCCTCCGCGCAATACTCTACTTTTGTTTTTTTACCTGATGCAAGACCTCCAGAGTAAGAATAGACAAATATTCCCTCCTCACAGGGATAATAATAACTCTGTTGATGGGTAGTTGATTTTTTACTTATAGTACATTCAATGAATAGATCTTCTTTTTATTTATATAAATCAAAGAAGTACAGTCATGATTAGTTAAGCAAATGAGAGTTAAAGTTCATTATACCATTCATTTACACATATCAACCTTATTTCTAATAATAATCAATTAATTGTATCAGATAAATCATCATTGCGCTCCTGAATAGACATCTATTTTAGTTCTATTGACATTAGGCTATGTATCTTATTACCTGTACAAGAAACACGCCAGGCATTGCCGCATTAACATCTGCATAACGCACCAATAGGCTATGAATACATACATCTGACAGATAAATAAGTAATTAAACATCTACTTAACAGGAGAGTGGATATCATGAAAAAAACTGTTTTTTCCTTTCTCATCATGATCATCTGCAGCTATATTTCTTTTGCCCGCGCTAATATCAGCGATTACAAAGTCATGACCTGGAACCTTCAGGGCGCATCAGCTGCCACTGAAAGTAAATGGAACGTCAATATCAGGCGGCTGGTAAGTGGTAGTGATGGTGCAGATATTCTTATGGTTCAGGAAGCTGGCGTTATCCCCTTGTCAGCGGTTCCAACCGGGCGGCATATTCAGCCTTTTGGCGTAGGTATCCCCATTGAAGAATATACCTGGAACCTTGGAACCTCCCGTCGTGAGGATATACGCTATATCTATTACTCGCGTATTGATGTTGGAGCGCGTCGTGTTAATCTGGCAATAGTTTCCCGGCAAAGAGCAGATAATGTTTATGTCCTGCGCCCGGTAACCGTTGCATCTCGCCCCATCATTGGTATCGGACTGGGTAATGATGTTTTTCTGACGACACACGCATTGGCCAGCGGAGGCCCGGATGCTGCGGCTATTGTCCGAGCGACCTATGACTATTTCAATCAGTTTTCAACACGGCATTTCTCCTGGTTTCTGGCCGGAGATTTCAACCGTGCGCCTGGCAGACTTGAAAATGATCTTATCACCGAAAGGCTTAATCGTGAAGTCACCGTACTCGCGCCTGAAGAACCTACGCAAGTTGGCGGTGGAGTTTTAGATTATGGCGTCATTGTCGATAGAGCACCTTATTCACAACGGCTTCAAGCGTTACGTAATGATACGACACCACAACTTGCTTCTGATCATTATCCCGTAGCATTCCTTGCCCAAAGTTGCTAATGAGAGCACAGTAAAAAATATTATTTTTAACACACCTCAGATAATAAATCTGTTAGCAGAAAAAGAAAACAACAGAGCAGTCACTTTCGGCTATAGATTTTCACAGTATGAGTCCTGATGTTGGGTACAGTGTACAGAATTAATAAAAGGTAATATTATGAGTTGTTTTACTAGTCCAGCCATAATGGAAATGTTAGGTCATTATAGATGGCGTGTTTATGAACCATTCAGATTTTATCTCAGTGAAGACAAAAATGATGTCATTGAAGTCCCGGTAGGGTTTGTTACCGATCTTGCCACTATTCCGCGTATTTTCTGGTCACTATTACCGCCAGACGGCGAATACGCCAAAGCGGCAATTATTCATGATTATCTGTACCACTATCCGTTACGTGACAGAAAAGAGGCCGATCTCATATTCCTGGATGGCATGAAGGTTCTCGGCGTGACCAAATGGAAACGAATATTAATGTATTTAGCGGTAAGAATATTTGGCTGGAAATACTATCACTCTCATGTCATACAGCATAATTAATTTACGCATAATCATTTCAAAAACGAATAAAATAAATATATTATTTAAGTATAAAAAATTCCACACCCTAAAATAGTGCCAATGATCTTAACGGTTTTAGCTATTTTACTGGCTGAACGATTCTCGCACGCTACCATCAAGGATTCTGAGTAATGAAATTACAATCTTACTCGTTCTTTCATCCATCCGTAAACAAATGATTCATTTGCCTGCCGCTGTTCAGCCAGTTCGAGATAGCGTTGCCCCTGACTACAATTCAACGCCTGGATAAGAATCCTTTCACCCTCATCTTTCCGGTGAGAGAGGAAAAATGTTAGCGCCGAAAGCGTTCGTGGCCCGATCTGACCATCTGCTATCAAATCCGGATAAAATCGTTGTTGATCATTAAATACGTTCAGCCAACGCTGAAAATACTTAATCGGAGTAGATGGCCCCATATTAACACCAGTATCACAAAGCTCAGCTGCAACAGAGTGAGAAATAATGGCAACCTGATCAAACCGTGGACCATACCAATAATCTGCCTCAAGGATGTTTAATGCCTGGTTGCGAGTAAGATTTCGCATATCGCCCATATAGCCATTCGCGCGGGCCATCGTCAGAGTGATTCCCCAATGTGTTGGTCCCCCTCTGTCGTCAGGATGATTAACGTAACCGCCTTCTCTACTCAGTATAGATGCAAAAATTTCATCTTTAGTCATGATTGCCCCTTCTGACAGGAATGAACTACGTACCCGCATACCATGATTGATAACGCGCTTAATCTGACAAGAATACTTATAATCATTATATAACCCTTATCTTTAAGCAGAAACAAAACCTGACAAACGACATTAAACAGACTACTTAACAGTAGCCTGTTTAATTTAATGTACCGCACAGACCAACCTCATTCATTTAGAAAGCAGAAGCTCTATTACTGGCCTTGCGTCATAAAATGACATTTTATACACGTCAGTTTTTTGTCCTCTATGTGACTGACACACGCTACATATCGAAAAGCATGAACTTAATAGTGGGCCGAATGCATTAATCCGTTGCTGAGTAGTAGTATGTGGCTCCGGAAGAAAAGGTATCACTCCTGGATTAGACTCACTGCTTATACTTAAATAATTGGTATTCATTGTGCTTGTCCCCTCTTTTACCTGACCTGATGTACTATCATAAACAAGCTCTACGGCCTTTTGAATATTTTCGGGTAAAACGGATAATGTCGAAACATACTCATTTTGTTGTAATCGCATCATCGTTTTTTCATAAGCATTAAAGTGACCACCTTGCGATTCCAGGTAATCGACAGATGGAGACAAACTATAGAAATTATTGTCTGCGCGAATTAGATATCGGTACAGATGACCATTGAATGTTGAACGGGAGAAGTACGCTTTGGCTATAGCATAAGTCTGATTAACATTTGAGGTGGTGGCAATATAGCGACTATCACTACTTCCACCGCCACATGACCTTCCACTGATAAATTGCTGTAGATCACGATTATATCCAAGTAGTGAAAAGCCATCACGGAAAATCACACTTGGCGGAGTTGAATCCACACGATACACAAAACTAATCGCATAGCTATTAAAACTAACGATTATTAAGGTTAATAACATTAACTTTTTCATTATTTATTTTCCCCTCTCACTGGGGGCCAAAGCATTGTGTTGCACTACACGATGAGAGCCCCACAAGGGCATTTGTTGAGAAAGTATTTATAAAGTCTTGATTGGTCCAGATATTTTGCTGAACATGAATCCTTACGGCTTGCCCTGTACTGTAAAAATATCTTGCCTGGTCAAGAAGTTCTTTAAAGGAAGGCGCCCATATGCTCTGCTTTGCTACCGAACATGCAACAACCGGTGTACCACTGCCATTAGCTTTAACCGCTTTTATGCAAAAATAAGGACTAGTATCTATCTGGCCAACATGAAACTCACTGATAATTTCATCTGAGTAATAGGCGTTTGAACTATCCCCCGTCCACTCAGCGCTGGCATAGAAAGAACAAGCGAGGCTTAATAATGTACAAACAGGAACAATCTTATTCATATGCTACCCCTCTCCTGTACATTTGAAATATTTGATAAAATACAAATTTATTATATTTCACCACATTAAAATTCAGTCTAACATGGCTTACTTCAACAAAACGTTATCAGCTAAGATAAATAGCAAAACTCACTTGTGAATAGCAATAATATACATAAGCAAAACTTTCATTGCTGATAATAAGTCATACCTATTTTTATCTGCCGCAGAATACTTAGTCCGATAATAAAACGGTCATTTCCCGGGATGATTTACCACCGCCATCTGCCTGCTGACCGTAAGTTCCAGTAAAGGTGGAAGCACGTACTGCTAAATTAGACAGACTGTAACAAGTTCACCGGTAAAGGTATTTGGGAGTAACTATTGGCTCACTATTGCAGTGCCAACGGGGAGTTAATAAATCGTTATCATTCCTGTTTCAATCACTGAATCACCTGTTGCTTTGGAAAAATTTGTTGAGCCGGGATGAGCCCCAATAAGCTCATTGCTGACAAAGCTGACCAGCACCTATCGAAATAGGGTGCTGGTCTTATTAGGTATAATTTTCTGAGGCTCCCTTAGCCTGCAGGAACATCTTTACTGCTCAGGTTTTCCTTTCCATGGCGCATTAAGAAGCTGCTCAAGACCTTTTTCTGCCAGCACCTTCTCCGTTACGCTTTTCAGCAATCTATTATCCATTTCTTCAAACACCCCCATTTGGGCCGAAAGCTCAACGTCCTGAACACCACTCTCTTTTAAGCTCTTCACTACCTCACGGAGCCGTTGATTATACTCATCAGACTCCAAAATATCCGCTCTTCGCTCCTTAATATCGTTCCAAACTTCCGGTACGATCCGCTCCAGTACTTTATGCCACGGGTCCCATCGTGCGAACCACTGTCTGAAACTGGCGGACTCTGCTTTTTTTATGCGCTCTTCCGCTTGTTGCAGGTCAGCCCGGGTAATACCGGAAACCCTAAAAAATCGCATCTCTTTGGTCACAGTTTTGAGCTCAAACACATCACGCAGGTAGTTCTGATATCCCAAAAAAACCTCAATGGGGTCAACCAAATGCATTCTTTTTACTTTTTCCTGCGCGATTTGTTCTATTTGCTGCAGGCGAAAAACCTCTCGTCCAAGGGGTATCAACTCCGACAACCTGCTGTCGAAATCCCCTTTTTCAATATCGTATACCTGTAATGCACACTGAATATTGTGGTAAGTATAAGTAACGCGATCTTCACATCTTTCCGTTGCTTCAACGGTTATAGCAAAGGCTTTTTCCCTCAAAGCATCATCATCCCCTAGCCTCATCAATAATGCAGACACCTCAGCCATAAAGTCCGGATTTTTAGCATTCTGTGTTTTAAGCAGGTAGTCAAGAAATGCACTGAATACTTCTGCATTGGTATTTGTTTCAAATGCCCTCCACTTCTCTGCCTCGTGGAGGGGCAACCAGTTCCTGACGGCCTGATGAAGCGGCTGAATTGTTCGGGTCGTTGAAGGACGTCCCATCGAGAACATTACCCGGGAGCCTTCATAGTCATCTGCAGACATTAACTCCTGCAGACGTTGTATAGCTCGTTCTGACAGGTGATTACCGTCAGCACGTATAGTTGCATGCAACTCACTGACTATACATTCCGGAAAGGTGGTCAACTGGTTATATTCAACGTTCAGCACTTCAAGTCCCGACGGTAGTGTTTCCGGTAAAGCAGTTAACTGGTTAACGCTGGCATCAAGTTTTTTCAGTCCCGACGGTAGTGTTTCCGGTAAAACAGTTAACTGGTTAATGCTGGCATCAAGTTCCTCCAGTCCCGATGGCAGCGCTTCCGCTAAAGCAGTTAACTGGTTAACGCTGGCATTAAGTTTTTTCAGTCCTGACGGTAATGTTTCCGGTAAAGTAGTTAACAGGTTTCCGCTGACATTAAGTTTTTTCAGTCCTGACGGTAATCTTTCTGGCAAGTGCGTCAAGCGGTTAAATGCGACATCAAGTCTTTTCAGGCCATCAGGCAAAATTTCCGGCAACGCTGTTAAACGGTTTTGCCTAACATCCAGCTCCTTAAGTTCAGGAGGAAGAGTCTCTGGCAAATCTGTAATCCTGTTTTCATCAACATACAGTTTGCGCAGCTTTTCAGGCAGCGTCTCCGGTAGCCGGGTTAGTTTGTTTTTGCTAACACCCAGTATCTCAAGTCCCTGCGGCAACTCTTCAGGCAGCTCCGTAAGTTGGTTCTTATGAAAAATGAGCTCACGCAAGCTGTCAGGCAATCTTTCCGGCATGATAGTAAGTTCATTGTAAGATACGTCCAGTGTTTCCAGTCCGACAGGAAGCCTATCCGGGAGTGAAGTTAATTCATTAAGACCTGCAGTCAGATTTTTCAGGGTAGCAGGCAGATTATCTGGCAGCGCCGAAAGAGAATTACCTCCAACATCCAATTCCGTAATCCAGTCAGGGAGAGGTGGTAATGAGGTTAGAGCCAGGCCATGCAAATCCAGACGACTTTCACCACTCTCTTTGAAAGCGCTTAGCCGTTGTAACGCTGTTTCACGATCTTCTTCGTTTCCGGGGGGGACATCATGCTGCCAGACTGTCCACATAGCCTCATATTCCCTGTTTTCTAACGGCATAGCGCCAACATCTCCAACCTGCTGAGTGTCAACGCTACATGTTACCGTACCGCCTTCCCATTCAAGTGTACAATGTTGGGAATCAATGCCGACCACCAAAACTTCCTTGCTATCGGCACCCACAATACAAAATTGATGTATATCCTCCCGGTTACACTGAATATTGTCCTCCCACGCCGGGAAGGTAAGTGCTTTTAAATGGTTAAACCAGCAGTTGATATGATCCAACACTGTTCCCCGGGTCGGATGGAAAATTTCAGCGAGACACTGTTGCGCCTCTTCGTAATTTTCCTGCGGGAAAAAAAACTGAATTTTTTCCCATACAATTTTTTCTGGAGATGCCTCTGGTGCCACTGTACCAGTAATAGCCTGCATACTTACAGAAGGTTGCGTAGTGCGGATATTAAACATATTCTACCTCCTGGTTTACAGCATAATAAGAATATATTAACGCAAGCACACGTACTAAACTTTCATTTTACGTCCAAAACTAGCAATAAAAGACCAATGACATACAGTTATGTCATAAATTATAATAACTATCTGTGTTGCATCTGCCCTATAATCGGTATATCTGGCCAATCAAGTTTTTAACTGTCTACCCTGTTTATCCACACTCTGTATTTTTCCATTCGTTGAGCTGCGCTTTCTTATTATCTGTTGCAATTTCATGATCAACTGCATCCTGTAACGGCGTGTTTTTTCAGATGCTATTTGCAAAAGGCGGCTTTTGGTCCCTTTAGCTTCACGAAATCTGGCTGCTATTTCCGCAGTTTCATTCTTCCCCACGTCTTACCATCCCCTTTCTGGTCTCACCATCTGGTGAAACCGATGTGACGTTTTCAGACAACAGGCCAGGATGGAAAATATAAAACTGACGGTAGAAAAAAGAAATTCAACTCCTGGGATAAAACAATAAATATCGAAAAATATTTTTTTATAATTGCATTCAATTAATGCTCGCAAATTTGTCACACATTTACTCAGCAAGGAAAGTACAATCAGACAACACAGAAACATATCATTACATAATCACAAAAAATGTTACTAGCGATATACTAAATGACATTCGAACGAGACTATAGAACATACTCTATTATTCAGAAGAGATATAACTTTAACGCTCAATCTTTTATAAAGGAACCATATATGACTCTCTCATTAAAAATGACCCTCATTTCAGCTTGCATTATGACATCAAGCAGCATGTTAACATTACCGACCTATGCCTCCGATAATAACCATACAACACTCTATTTATTACAACGAGGGGACCCAAGTTTGAAATCCCATGGTAAGTATATTGATCAAATGATATCGGACTTTATGAATAAAAATGACCTTCCCGGGCTTTCAATGGCTATAGTACAAGCTCCATATATCCCCAGAGCGGCTGGATACGGGTTGGCAACATTAACCAACGATGAACTGGCTTCAATCAAAACTATATGGAACGTCGGTCCAATCACACAAGGCTTTACGGCTGTGGCTATTTTTCAGCTAGTTGAGATGGGAAAACTGGATGTAAATGACGCCGTTTCAAAATACATTAAAGACCTTCCCTCAAGCTGGCAGGATATTACAATCCTTCAGTTACTGCAGCACTCTTCAGGTATTCCAGACTTCCGGAGTCATGGATTTAAAGCTTCTCAAAAGTACTCTCCCGATATGTTGCTTGACCTGGTTAAATCGCTCCCCGTTAACTTCAAGCCCGGTACTGCAGTCAAGGATAGTGCAACAGATTTTATCATACTGGGTAAAGTCATTGAACGATCGAGTGGAATGTCCTATGAAGACTTCATCAAAAAATATCAGATCGAACCATTGAACTTAAAAAGTACAATGTTCTTTGATGATATGCAGAAAAAAGTTCACTTAGATCGCCCCGCACCAACTAAGGAAAAAAATCAGCATTCAATATTTAAATCACAATCAGTTTATATTGATCCGACAGAGCCAGCTACCGGGTATAAAATAGTGAACGGGAAACAGGTTCCAGTAAAAATGGATGAGTCCCAAAATATGTATGCTTATGCTGGACTCTGGTCATCAGCAGAAGATATTAGTCGATGGGATATAGCCCTTGCTGGTAGTGTCCTGGTTAAAGATCCTGCTCATCGTGACATTATTTATAAACCAGCTAAATTGAAAAATGGCACTGTCGTTCCAGCAATGGCCGGATGGGAGTTTACTCATCATCCCGGTTTTATGGAAATCAAAGGAAGCAACGGAGGTTTTAGTGCTTATTTAAGCCGTTTCACAGCCAGTGATGAGCTGGTTTGTGTCACTTTAATAACAAATAAAGAAAATATTGACCTCACTACTCTGGCTCGAGATATTGCTGAAGCATACAAAACCGGCCTTGGCTCAGGATTAGATCCAGACAAAGTCATCACTCAAGAAAGTAAATTTAACGTGGATGAAACGGTAAGCAGACTTAAAGAACAGCTTACAGCTAAAAAAATCCCAATATTTGCCCAGTTTGATCACGATGAAAACGCCAGGTCCGCCGGGATGAAGTTAAGGCCAACAAAAGTACTGGTGTTTGGTAATCCTGCGGTTGGTACAAAACTCATGCTTGATAAACAGGGCGTTGCACTTGAACTTCCTTTACGTATTTCCGTCTGGCAGGATGCTCGTGGCCGGGTGTGGACTGGATACGAAAACCTGGACCGATTGTCTCAGGATTATGGAATAACTGATACAGAAACACTGAATAAAATTTCCAGCTTCATGCAAAAGTTAACCAGCAACGCAAACAACGTATTTAGCACTCCTTAAAGGAGGTGGGAATCCTCGCCTTTTAGGGCGAGGAGCAGTCAATACCATTTTCCAGGTTATATTTTCTTAAGGTTTTAAAATATTCAAAGCGTGACTAAAGTCACAGACAATTATATCCTGCCAATGAAATAAATATCTGCACACCCGATACAGGGTGTCGTGGCATAAAGTGTTTTTCAGGATTAATCCTGATGTATGGTGAATTTTTATTGCTGGTATTCAGGGCTGAGGCTCAGCCCTCTTTTTATTATTATTTGCGGAAATTATTACCCGTGATTTCCTTAAATAATGATAAAAAAGTTGAGTATCATTCATTAGGGGCAGTTTATCGCGGCCCCTTTTTTTCTTTTTATCCGAAAGTGCCGTAATCCCCCGTCCTTTTAGGTCGGGAATGATGAGACATGCCGTTGACTTTTTATCTAAACATTTGTTGACGAGGTACGCGACAAGCCCGCCGTTTAAGGCGGAGAGCGGTTAAAAGCACACCAGGCCAGTCAGGATTTAAGGTATACACCCGGGCTTCAGGCAAAAGCTAACCAGCAATACAAAATACCCATTCTACAGTCGCAAAGTGAATAAAATTTACTGGCGATACAAACACCTCGTTACTGGGAAATCTCATAGCCTCGGAACAAATGAGGAAGAAGCTACAACTGCATATTGTTCAGGAAAAAACTGGAAGCAAAATAGCTATTCCACTTTCACTTCGCTTGAATGCCATTAGTCCCGCACCATTACCATGAATTTCAGCAAAGCTCGGGATAAGGCAGATATTGACTGGGGATCCGGCACGCCAGCTACCTTCCATGAGCAACGCTCACTTACTGAGCGGCTTTACGAGGCTCAGGGAATCAAGACTCAAAAGCTGCTCGGACATAAATCGCCAAATCAGACAGCCCGTTATCATGACGATCGGGGTAAAGGATGGATTACTATTGCGGTCTGAATTGAGGAGTATTGATAACCGCTCGAATGCTAATAATAAAAACGGGGACGTTAAGCCCCCGTTAATGTTTTAGCAATTATCGGTATTACATATTCGCGATAATCGCGTCGCCAAACTCTGAACATTTCAGCAGCTTAGCGCCTTCCATCAGGCGTTCAAAGTCATAGGTCACGGTCTTCGCGGCAATCGCGCCTTCCATACCTTTAACAATCAGATCCGCCGCTTCGAACCACTGCATGTGACGCAGCATCATCTCAGCGGACAGAATGATAGAGCCTGGGTTTACTTTGTCCTGGCCTGCATATTTCGGCGCAGTACCGTGGGTTGCTTCGAACAGCGCACATTCATCACCAATGTTTGCCCCAGGCGCAATACCAATACCGCCAACCTGCGCTGCCAGCGCATCGGAGATATAGTCACCGTTCAGGTTCATGCAGGCGATAACGTCATATTCCGCCGGACGCAGCAGGATCTGCTGCAGGAAGGCATCGGCGATAACGTCTTTCACCACGATCTCTTTGCCGGTGTTCGGGTTCTTGATTTTCATCCACGGGCCGCCGTCGATCAGTTCGCCACCGAACTCGTCACGCGCCAACTGGTAACCCCAGTCTTTAAACGCGCCTTCGGTGAACTTCATGATGTTGCCTTTATGGACCAGTGTCACGGAGTCACGATCGTTAGTGATGGCGTACTCAATTGCCGCACGGACCAGACGTTTGGTGCCTTCTTCAGAACACGGTTTGATACCAATACCGCAATGTTCAGGGAAGCGAATTTTCTTCACGCCCATCTCTTCGCGCAGGAATTTGATCACTTTCTCAGCGTCGGCGGAATCGGCTTTCCACTCAATACCCGCGTAGATATCTTCGGAGTTTTCACGGAAGATGACCATATCGGTCAGTTCAGGATGCTTTACCGGGCTCGGGGTGCCCTGATAGTAACGGACCGGGCGCAGACAAACGTACAGGTCGAGTTCCTGACGCAGCGCCACGTTCAGAGAACGAATACCGCCACCGACCGGCGTGGTCAACGGGCCTTTGATAGCCACACGGTATTCACGAATCAGATCAAGGGTTTCAGCAGGTAGCCAGACGTCCTGGCCGTAAACCTGGGTGGATTTCTCACCGGTGTAAATTTCCATCCAGGAAATTTTACGCTCACCTTTATAGGCTTTTTCGACTGCGGCATCGACCACTTTGAGCATGGCAGGGGTTACATCAACACCGATACCGTCGCCTTCAATAAACGGGATAATCGGATTCTCAGGAACGTTGAGTTTGCCGTTTTGCAGGGTGATCTTTTTACCTTCCGCCGGAACAACTACTTTGCTTTCCATTCACCTCTCCTTCGAGCGCTTCTGGTTTGCTCGTCTGTCATCGCGCTGCATGTGCACTTGCGTCCTGCTGCACGACTGCGTTAGAGCAATTTTTTGTTAATGTTTTGTAATGAGCATGTCAATAGTACCCTAATGTTTGCCGCCATGAAAGACACTCGTTATTGCGCTATAATGCGGCAATTAATAAGCTCTGAAAATACCATGCAAAAAACTTCTTTTAGAAATCACCAGGTTAAGCGATTCAGCTCTCGACAAGCGTCTCAGCAACGGAAAGTAAATCAGCCAAAGCGCGTGGTGTTGTTCAATAAACCTTACGATGTGTTGCCGCAATTTACGGATGAAGCAGGCCGCCGCACGTTAAAAGATTTTATTCCTGTGCAGGGTGTTTATGCCGCAGGCCGCCTGGACCGCGACAGCGAAGGACTTTTGGTACTGACTAATGACGGCGCGCTACAGGCGCGCCTTACACAACCAGGCAAACGTACCGGCAAGATTTACTATGTTCAGGTAGAAGGCATCCCGGATCACGACGCGCTGCAGGCGCTTCGTACTGGCGTCACGCTTAACGATGGCCCTACACTACCTGCCGGTATTGAGATTGTCGCGGAGCCGGACTGGCTGTGGCCGCGCACCCCGCCGATTCGCGAACGCAAAAATATTCCCACAGCCTGGTTAAAAGTCACTTTATATGAAGGTCGTAACCGCCAGCTAAGGCGCATGACAGCGCATGTTGGTCATCCAACTTTGCGCCTAATACGTTATGCGATGGGAAACTATACGCTGGATAATCTTGCCAGCGGTGCATGGCGGGATGTGACAGAATAAGGAAAAAATATGTTCAAACCGCACGTCACCGTCGCCTGCATTGTACATGCAGAGGACAAATTTTTGGTGGTAGAAGAGACCATTAACGGCAAGGCATTATGGAATCAGCCTGCCGGGCATCTGGAAGCAGATGAAACTCTGGCACAGGCTGCCGCGCGCGAGCTGTGGGAAGAGACGGGCATCACGGCACAACCACAGTACTTTATCCGCATGCATCAGTGGATTGCGCCGGATAAAACCCCCTTCTTACGCTTTTTATTTTCTATTGAGCTTGATCATATCTGCGCCACCGAACCGCATGACAGCGACATCGACAGTTGTCATTGGGTTAATGCCGACGACATTCTCAACGCGCCCAATCTACGTTCTCCCCTGGTGGCTGAAAGTATTCGCAGTTATCAAACGGGGAAACGTTACCCTTTATCCCTCATTAGCGAATTTAACTGGCCGTTTACAGAGGGTGTCAAGTAAGGGGCTGCGTGGTAGAATACGCCGCCTTGAAGTTCAATGTCGTGAGTATTCCTATGTCTGAAAGCCCAAAAAAAGTGATCGTCGGCATGTCCGGCGGTGTCGATTCCTCCGTTTCTGCCTGGCTATTGCAACAGCAGGGTTATCAGGTAGAAGGCCTGTTTATGAAGAACTGGGAAGAGGACGACGGTGAGGAATATTGTACAGCGGCAGCCGATCTGGCTGACGCACAGGCCGTATGCGATAAGCTTGGCATTGAACTGCATACCGTTAACTTTGCCGCAGAATACTGGGATAACGTCTTTGAGCTGTTCCTTGAGGAATACAAAGCCGGGCGTACGCCGAACCCGGATATTCTGTGCAATAAAGAAATTAAGTTTAAAGCCTTCCTCGAATTCGCCGCTGAAGATTTAGGTGCCGACTATATCGCCACCGGTCACTATGTTCGTCGTGCGGACGTCAACGGTAAAAGCCGCCTGTTGCGTGGCCTCGACGGTAATAAAGACCAGAGCTACTTCCTGTATACCCTCGGTCATGAACAGATCGCGCAAAGTCTGTTTCCGGTTGGCGAGCTGGAAAAACCTCAGGTACGTAAGATTGCTGAAGATCTTGGTCTGGTCACAGCGAAGAAAAAAGACTCTACCGGTATCTGCTTCATTGGCGAACGCAAATTCCGTGAATTTCTTGGCCGTTATCTTCCGGCGCAGCCAGGCAAAATACTTACCGTGGACGGCGAGGAAATCGGCGAGCATCAAGGGTTGATGTACCACACCCTTGGGCAGCGTAAAGGGCTGGGCATCGGCGGTACCAAAGACGGTTCGGAAGATCCGTGGTACGTGGTGGATAAAGATGTTGAAAACAATATTCTGATCGTTGCCCAGGGGCACGATCATCCGCGCCTGATGTCCATCGGGCTGATTGCGCAACAATTACACTGGGTCGATCGGGCCCCCTTTATCGGTACCCTGCGTTGCACGGTGAAAACCCGCTATCGTCAAACGGATATCCCTTGCACCGTGAAAGCGCTGGATAACGATCGTATTGAAGTGATTTTTGACGAACCCGTTGCCGCGGTCACTCCCGGGCAGTCCGCCGTTTTCTATAGCGGCGAAGTGTGCCTGGGCGGCGGCATCATTGAGCAACGCCTGCCCCTGCCGGCGTAATAGTTAACTCAAACTCATACAAGGAAGCAGTGAACGTGGCAAAGAACTATTATGACATCACCCTGGCGCTGGCAGGCATTTGCCAGTCGGCGCGCCTGGTACAGCAGTTGGCGCACCAGGGGCACTGTGATGCCGACGCGCTACACGTTTCACTCAACAGTGTCATTGATATGAACCCCAGTTCTACGCTGGATGTATTCGGCGGAAGCGAAGCTAACCTGCGTCTCGGTCTGGAAACGCTGCTCGGCGTGCTTAACGCCAGCAGTCGGCAGGGACTTAACGCCGAACTGACGCGCTATACACTTAGTCTGATGGTACTGGAGCGCAAGCTATCATCGGCTAAAGGGGCGCTGAATACGTTAGGCGATCGTATTAACGGATTACAGCGCCAGCTTGACCATTTCGACTTACAGTCTGATACCCTGATGAGCGCGATGGCGGGTATTTATGTCGATGTTATCAGCCCGCTGGGCCCGCGCATTCAGGTAACGGGCTCCCCGGCTGTCCTGCAAAGCCCGCAGGTTCAGGCTAAAGTTCGCGCTTCACTTCTGGCTGGTATCCGCGCAGCCGTGCTCTGGCATCAGGTAGGCGGTGGCCGCCTGCAGCTTATGTTTTCTCGTCATCGCCTGACGACTCAGGCAAAACAAATTCTTGCTCATTTAACCCCGGAGTTATGATCTATGGAATTATCCTCACTGACCGCCGTTTCCCCTGTCGATGGACGCTACGGCGACAAAGTCAGCGCGCTGCGCGGGATTTTCAGTGAATACGGTTTGCTGAAATTCCGTGTACAAGTTGAAGTACGTTGGCTGCAAAAATTAGCCGCGCACGCAGCGATCAAGGAAGTTCCTGCTTTTGCTGCCGACGCAAACGGTTACCTGGATACTCTTATTGCCAACTTTAATGAAGAAGATGCCGCACGCATCAAAACCATTGAGCGTACCACCAATCACGACGTTAAAGCGGTTGAGTATTTTCTGAAAGAAAAAGTGGCGGACATCCCGGAACTGCACGCGGTCTCCGAATTCATCCACTTTGCCTGTACCTCGGAAGATATTAATAACCTGTCTCACGCACTGATGCTAAAAACCGCCCGCGACGAGGTTATTCTCCCGTACTGGCGCAAAATGATCGACGCAGTAAAAGATCTCGCCACGCAGTATCGCGATATCCCCCTGCTCTCCCGCACCCACGGCCAGCCGGCAACACCGTCCACTCTGGGTAAAGAGATGGCGAACGTGGCGTATCGTATGGAGCGTCAGTTCCGCCAGCTAAACCAGGTGGAGATTCTCGGTAAAATTAACGGCGCCGTTGGCAACTATAATGCCCATATCGCCGCGTATCCGGACGTTGACTGGCATCAGTTCAGCGAAGAGTTCGTCACCTCGCTGGGCATCCAGTGGAACCCCTATACCACTCAGATTGAACCTCATGATTATATTGCGGAGCTGTTTGACTGCATCGCGCGCTTTAATACCATTCTGATCGATTTTGATCGCGATGTCTGGGGCTATATAGCCTTAAATCATTTCAAACAAAAAACGATTGCCGGGGAAATTGGTTCATCCACTATGCCGCATAAGGTTAACCCAATCGACTTTGAAAACTCAGAAGGTAATCTGGGCCTGTCGAATGCGGTATTGCAACATCTGGCAAATAAACTGCCGGTCTCTCGTTGGCAGCGCGATCTGACCGACTCCACCGTTCTGCGTAATCTGGGCGTCGGCATCGGCTATGCGCTGATCGCTTATCAGTCCACCCTCAAGGGCGTCAGTAAACTGGAAGTGAATCGCGAGCACCTGCTGGATGAACTGGACCATAATTGGGAAGTATTAGCTGAACCTATTCAGACCGTGATGCGCCGATACGGTATTGAAAAACCTTATGAAAAACTGAAAGAGTTGACGCGTGGCAAACGTGTCGATGCCGAAGGAATGAAACAGTTTATCGATAGCCTGGCTTTACCGGAAGCTGAAAAAACGCGCCTTAAGGCCATGACTCCGGCGAATTATATTGGTCGCGCCATGACTCTGGTCGACGAACTTAAATAGTGTGTACCTCACCCTCTTTCCTGCAGAAAGAGGGTGACTATTTGTCTGGTTTATTAAATGTTTATCCCCACAGCACCATAATCAACGCTAGACTGTTCTTATTGTTAACACAAGGGAGAAGAGATGATGCGCGTACTGGTTGTAGAGGATAATGCATTATTACGCCACCACCTGAAGGTTCAACTCCAGGATTCAGGTCACCAGGTCGATGCCGCAGAAGATGCCAGGGAAGCCGATTACTACCTTAATGAGCATCTGCCGGACATCGCGATTGTCGATTTAGGTCTGCCGGATGAAGACGGCCTTTCCTTAATTCGCCGCTGGCGCAGCAGTGACGTTTCACTGCCGGTTCTGGTATTAACCGCGCGCGAAGGCTGGCAGGATAAAGTCGAAGTCCTCAGCTCCGGTGCCGATGACTACGTGACGAAGCCGTTTCATATTGAGGAGGTTATGGCGCGTATGCAGGCGCTGATGCGCCGTAATAGCGGCCTGGCCTCTCAGGTGATCAATATCCCGCCTTTCCAGGTAGATCTTTCTCGCCGGGAATTATCCGTTAATGAAGAGGTTATTAAACTCACGGCGTTCGAATACACCATTATGGAAACGCTTATCCGTAATAATGGTAAAGTTGTCAGCAAAGATTCGCTGATGCTTCAGCTATATCCGGATGCTGAACTGCGGGAAAGCCATACCATTGATGTTCTCATGGGGCGCCTGCGAAAAAAAATACAGGCCCAGTATCCGCATGATGTGATTACCACTGTGCGCGGGCAAGGATACCTTTTCGAATTGCGCTAATGAATAAATTTGCTCGCCATTTTTTGCCGCTGTCGCTGCGGGTTCGCTTTTTGCTGGCGACAGCTGGCGTCGTACTGGTACTTTCTCTGGCTTATGGCATGGTCGCGCTGGTCGGCTATAGCGTGAGTTTTGATAAAACCACATTTCGCCTGCTGCGCGGGGAAAGCAATCTGTTTTATACCCTCGCTAAATGGGAAGATAATAAAATCAGCGTTGAGTTACCTGAAAATCTGGATATGCAAAGCCCAACCATGACGCTGATTTACGATGAAACGGGCAAATTATTATGGACGCAGCGCAATATTCCCTGGCTGATAAAAAGTATTCAACCGGACTGGTTAAAAACGAATGGTTTTCATGAAATTGAAACTAACGTAGACGCTACCAGCACACTATTAAGCGAAGACCACTCCGCACAGGAGAAGCTTAAAGAAGTCCGTGAAGATGACGATGACGCGGAAATGACCCACTCGGTAGCGGTGAATATTTATCCTGCTACGGCGCGAATGCCGCAGTTAACGATCGTCGTGGTCGATACTATTCCAATAGAGCTAAAACGCTCATATATGGTATGGAGCTGGTTCGTATACGTTCTGGCGGCCAATTTACTGTTAGTCATTCCTTTGTTGTGGATCGCTGCCTGGTGGAGTTTACGCCCTATCGAGGCGCTGGCGCGGGAAGTCCGGGAGCTTGAAGAGCATCACCGTGAAATGCTCAATCCTGAAACAACACGTGAGCTCACCAGCCTGGTGCGTAACCTTAATCAGCTGTTAAAAAGCGAACGTGAACGTTACAACAAATACCGCACGACCCTGACCGACCTGACGCACAGTTTAAAAACGCCGCTCGCGGTATTGCAGAGTACGCTACGCTCTTTACGCAACGAAAAAATGAGCGTCAGTAAAGCCGAGCCGGTGATGCTGGAGCAGATTAGCCGGATTTCCCAGCAAATCGGATATTATTTGCATCGTGCCAGTATGCGTGGCAGCGGCGTATTGTTAAGCCGCGAACTACATCCTGTCGCGCCGCAGTTGGATAACCTGATCTCTGCGCTTAATAAAGTTTACCAGCGTAAAGGCGTGAATATCAGTATGGATATCTCACCGGAGATCAGTTTTGTCGGCGAACAAAATGACTTTGTCGAAGTAATGGGCAACGTACTGGACAACGCCTGCAAATATTGCCTGGAGTTCGTGGAAATTTCGGCTCGCCAGACGGATGATAATTTGCATATTTTTGTTGAAGATGACGGGCCGGGCATCCCTCACAGTAAACGTTCCCTGGTGTTTGATCGCGGCCAGCGCGCCGATACTCTACGACCGGGACAAGGCGTAGGACTGGCTGTCGCCCGCGAGATTACGGAACAATACGCCGGACATATTATCGCCAGCGACAGCCTGCTTGGCGGTGCCCGCATGGAAGTCGTTTTTGGCCGACAACATCCTACCCAGAAAGAGGAGTAAACATTTCTGTGCGTTCTGCCGCGCATCTCGCTAAGCATCCGTTATAATCGGTGTCAGATACCAGCCTGCGGATACTTAACATGGAATACCAATTAACTCTTAACTGGCCCGACTTTCTTGAACGTCACTGGCAAAAACGCCCGGTCGTCTTAAAACGTGGGTTTACCCATTTTATCGATCCGCTCTCGCCGGATGAACTGGCAGGGCTGGCGATGGAAAGCGAAATCGACAGTCGCCTCGTCAGCCACCAGGAGGGGAAATGGCAGGTCAGCCACGGTCCCTTTGAAAGCTACGATCATCTCGGTGAGAACAACTGGTCGCTGCTGGTACAGGCGGTAAACCACTGGCATGAACCGACCGCCGCGTTGATGCGTCCGTTCCGCGCGCTACCGGACTGGCGTATCGACGATCTGATGATCTCATTTTCAGTTCCCGGTGGCGGCGTTGGCCCACATCTGGATCAGTATGATGTATTTATTATCCAGGGTACCGGGCGCCGCCGCTGGCGTGTGGGAGAAAAGCTGCCAATGCGACAGCACTGCCCACACCCTGATCTGTTGCAGGTCGATCCTTTCGAGGCCTTTATCGACGAAGAGCTGGAGCCGGGCGACATTCTGTATATTCCGCCTGGATTCCCGCATGAAGGTTATGCGCTGGAAAACGCCATGAACTATTCCGTTGGTTTTCGCGCACCCAATACCCGTGAGCTGATCAGCGGTTTTGCCGATTATGTGCTGCAACGAGAACTGGGTAATACTTACTACAGCGATCCGGATATGCCTTCACGCGAGCATCCAGCCGATATCCTGCCGCAGGAAATGGATAAACTACGCAATATGATGCTCGATTTGATCAATCAACCGGCACACTTCCAGCAGTGGTTGGGCGAGTTTATCTCCCAGTCACGCCACGAACTGGATATTGCGCCGCCGGAGCCGCCGTATCAACCCGATGAGATTTATGATGTCTTAAAGCATGGCGGCGTGCTGGTGCGTCTCGGCGGTCTTCGCGTACTACGTATCGGCGATGAAGTCTATGTGAATGGCGAGAGAGTCGACTCTCCGCATCGCCCCGCTCTGGCGGCCCTTGCCGATCATATTGTACTCAGCGCCGAAAACATTGGCGATGCATTGGAAGATCCATCGTTCCTCGCCATGCTGGCGTCGCTGATAAACAGCGGGTACTGGTTCTTCGAGGGATAAGGTTACGTGCGCGCCGGATGGCGTAAAGCCTGATGGCGCCGCTGACGCGTCTTATCAGGCCTACAGGATCGCTGACCTTGCAGGCCTGATAAGCGAAGCGTCATTCGGCACTCAATCATCCGGCGGCAAAATTACGGCTGCTTCGCGGTCAACTCCGCAATACGCACAATCACCTGCACCGCTTTTTCCATCCCTTCCAGCGTGACAAACTCATGTTTACCATGATAGTTATACCCGCCGGTAAAGAGATTAGGACAAGGTAGCCCCATAAAAGAAAGCTGCGCGCCGTCAGTACCGCCGCGAATCGGCTTCATCTGTGGTTCAATATCACAGTCGCGCATGGCCTGCTGGGCAATATCAAGAATATGCGGATACTCAACCACTTTTTCGCGCATATTGTAATAACTGTCCTCAATCACCAGTTCAATATAGCAGTCCGGATGCAATCCCTTACCGACTTTTTTGGCAATCTCCATCATCTTACGCTTGCGCGCTTCAAACTGCTTACGATCGAAATCGCGAATGATATAGTGCATATCGGCCCGGTCAACGGTACCTTTCATGCTGGCCAGATGATAAAACCCTTCATAGCCTTCGGTCGTTTCAGGTGCTTCATCTGCGGGCACTTCTGCATGAATTCGCGCCGCCAGCGACAGCGCATTCATCATTACGCCTTTTGCCGTACCAGGATGTACGTTATTGCCAACGATTTTGATATTCACCGAGGCAGCATTAAAGTTTTCAAACTCCAGCTCCCCCACACCGCCGCCGTCAACCGTATAGGCCCACTGTGCGCCAAAGGACTCAACGTCGAAGTGCTTCGCCCCTTTCCCTACCTCTTCGTCAGGCGTAAATGCTACCTTAATCTCACCATGGGGAATATTATTACCTTTCAATACTGCCAGCGCAGTCATGATCTCCGCAACACCGGCTTTATCATCCGCGCCCAGCAGGGTTTTACCATCGGTAGTAATCAGCGTCTGCCCCAGCAGTTGATGCAACACCGGGAACATGACAGGCGACAGTACCTCATCGCCAATGCCTAATGCGATATCGCCGCCACGGTAGTTCTCGACAATCTGCGGGTTAACGTTTTTACCGCTGAAATCTGGAGAGGTATCCACATGGGAAATAAAGCCAATGGCGGGAATGTCCCCTTCGATATTGGCCGGGAGCGTCGCCATCAACGTCCCTTTTTCGCTTAATGTAATGTTAACCAGCCCCATCTCTTCAAGCTGCTGTTTGAGCAAACGTAATAACTTCCACTGCCCCTCAGTGCTGGGAACCTGCCGGACACCCGATTTTGACTGGGTATCCAGCGATACGTAGTGTAAAAAACGCTCAAGTAGTTTATCCATGCAGTCACCCTCACTTTTCGTGACAACATTATTCATAAGCAAGAAAAGACAAATATTGCGTCAGGTCACTTTTATCCCTGCAAACAAGAATATTTCACTTTGACACGCTTTCTGACTATAAAGCTAAGTCAGTAATTCGCAACAAGGATTGGCGATTACCGTGGTTTGCCGTAGAATGACCGCCCTCATTAAGAGTGATTAAGGTGGTTAACCACAAACCCCGCAACGGTCAGCCATCCGTTGCGTCTACATGGGACAGAGTAAGAAATTGAATAAACAACCGCGTTCGCTTTCACCGCTGGTGCTTTTGTCGGGAATTAGCAAAAGTTTCGATGGCAAAGAGGTCATTTCGCAACTGGATCTGACCATTAACAATGGCGAATTCCTCACGCTGCTTGGCCCTTCCGGTTGCGGTAAAACAACCGTTCTTCGCCTGATAGCCGGCCTGGAAACCGTTGATACCGGGCATATCATGCTGGATAACCAGGATATTACCCACGTTCCCGCCGAAAATCGTTATGTAAATACCGTATTTCAAAGCTACGCCTTATTTCCGCATATGACGGTATTTGAAAACGTCGCGTTTGGCTTACGAATGCAGAAAACACCCACTGCCGAGATAGCGCCCCGCGTTACCGATGCTCTGCGTATGGTACAGTTAGAAGAATTTGCACAACGTAAGCCGCACCAGCTTTCCGGCGGACAACAGCAGCGCGTGGCTATCGCCCGTGCAGTCGTGAATAAACCCCGTCTGCTATTACTGGATGAATCGCTCTCCGCGCTGGACTATAAATTACGCAAACAAATGCAGAACGAGCTAAAAGCGTTACAGCGTAAACTCGGCATCACATTTGTTTTTGTTACTCACGATCAGGAAGAAGCGTTAACCATGTCCGATCGTATCGTGGTGATGCGTAATGGCGTTATCGAGCAAGATGGCACGCCGCGTGAAATCTACGAAGAGCCGAAAAATCTATTCGTCGCCGGCTTTATCGGTGAAATTAACCGCTTTGATGCGACCGTGATTGAACGGCTTGATGAACAGCGCGTGCGCGCTAACGTTGAAGGGCGGGAGTGCAATATTTACGTCAATTTCGCTGTCACCCCCGGCCAGAAGCTGAACGTTCTGTTGCGACCGGAGGACCTGCGCGTCGATGAGATCAACGATGATAACCACATTGAAGGACTTATCGGCTACGTACGCGAGCGCAATTACAAAGGCATGACGCTGGAGTCGGTCGTCGAACTGGAAAATGGCAAAATGGTGATGGTCAGTGAATTCTTCAACGAAGACGATCCTGATTTCGACCATTCGCTTGACCAAAAAATGGCCATTAATTGGGTGGAAAGCTGGGAGGTCGTACTGGCTGATGAAGAACACAAGTAAATTCCAGAATATAGTGATTGTCACTATCGTCGGTTGGCTTGTGTTGTTTGTCTTTCTGCCCAACCTGATGATCATTGGCACCAGCTTTCTGACCCGTGACGACGCCAACTTCGTCAAAATGGTTTTTACGCTGGATAACTACACGCGCCTGCTCGATCCGCTTTATCTTGAAGTGCTCCTGCACTCAGTGAATATGGCGCTGATCGCCACCCTCTCCTGCCTGGTGCTTGGCTATCCTTTTGCCTGGTTTCTGGCGAAGCTACCGGAAAAAATACGCCCGCTATTGCTGTTTTTGCTGATTGTGCCTTTCTGGACCAATTCGCTGATCCGCATCTACGGGCTGAAAATTTTTCTCAGCACAAAGGGCTATCTCAATGAGTTTCTGCTGTGGTTGGGTGTGATTGATACCCCGATTCGCATCATGTTCACCCCAGGCGCGGTCATTATCGGCCTGGTCTACATTTTGCTGCCGTTTATGGTCATGCCGCTCTACTCCAGCATTGAAAAACTGGATAAACCTTTGCTGGAGGCCGCACGCGACCTCGGCGCCAGCAAGCTGCAAACGTTCATTCGCATCATTATTCCTCTGACCATGCCAGGCATTGTCGCGGGTTGCCTGCTGGTGATGCTCCCGGCAATGGGGCTATTTTACGTCTCCGATTTAATGGGTGGTGCGAAAAACCTGCTGATTGGTAACGTCATTAAAGTGCAGTTCCTGAATATCCGCGACTGGCCGTTTGGCGCCGCCACTAGTATTACGTTGACCATCGTAATGGGACTGATGCTGTTGATATATTGGCGCGTCTCCCGTTTGCTGAATAAGAAGGTGGAACTCGAATGATGGGTCGACTGCTTCGCGGCGGTTTTATGACCGCTATCTATGCGTATCTGTATATCCCAATCATCATTTTGATTGTGAACTCCTTTAACAGCTCGCGATTCGGCATCAACTGGCAGGGCTTTACGACTAAATGGTATGAACTGCTGGTTAATAATGACAGTCTGTTACAGGCTGCTCAACATTCGCTGACGATGGCGATCTTCTCGGCAACCTTCGCCACGATAATCGGTTCGCTAACAGCGGTCGCGCTTTACCGTTACCGCTTTCGCGGCAAGCCATTTGTTAGCGGAATGCTGTTTGTGGTGATGATGTCGCCGGATATCGTAATGGCGATCTCTCTACTGGTACTGTTTATGTTGCTCGGTATTCAACTGGGTTTCTGGTCATTGCTATTCTCGCATATCACCTTCTGCCTGCCGTTTGTGGTAGTGACGGTGTATTCGCGCCTGAAAGGCTTTGATGTCAGAATGCTGGAAGCCGCAAAAGACCTGGGGGCCAGTGAGGTAACAATTCTACGCAAAATCATTCTACCGCTGGCAATGCCCGCGGTAGCGGCCGGCTGGTTGTTGAGCTTTACCCTGTCGATGGATGATGTCGTCGTTTCGTCGTTTGTCACCGGACCGGGCTATGAAATTTTACCCTTAAAGATTTATTCCATGGTAAAAGTCGGCGTTTCACCGGAAGTAAACGCGCTGGCGACAATTCTACTGGTACTGTCGCTGGTCATGGTCATTGCCAGCCAGATGATTGCTCGTGATAAAACCAAGGGCCGGTAAGGCCCGTAACTCAGGGGACGTTAAATGAAAAAATGGTCACGCCACCTGCTCACGGCGGGTGCTCTTGCTCTGGGCATGAATGCCGCTATGGCCTCCGACAACGACACGCTCTATTTCTATAACTGGACCGAGTACGTGCCGCCAGGACTGCTGGAGCAGTTCACTAAGGAAACGGGTATTAAGGTTATTTATTCGACCTACGAGTCGAATGAAACCATGTACGCCAAACTCAAAACCTATAAGGATGGAGCCTACGATCTGGTCGTACCCTCCACCTACTATGTCGATAAAATGCGCAAAGAGGGCATGATCCAGAAGATCGATAAGTCGAAATTAACCAATTTCCATAACCTCGATCCGGAAATGCTCAACAAACCGTTTGACCCCAACAACGATTACTCTGTTCCGTATATCTGGGGTGCAACAGCGATTGGCGTTAACAGCGATGCTATCGATCCGAAAACCATTACCAGTTGGGCTGACCTGTGGAAGCCGGAGTATAAAAATAGCCTGTTGTTGACCGACGACGCGAGAGAAGTGTTCCAGATGGCGCTGCGTAAGTTGGGTTATTCCGGTAACACAACTGATCCGAAAGAGATCAAAGCGGCATATGAAGAGTTGAAAAAACTGATGCCAAACGTTGCAGCCTTTAACTCTGATAACCCGGCGAACCCGTATATGGAAGGGGAAGTGAATCTGGGAATGGTGTGGAATGGCTCCGCGTTTGTGGCACGTCAGGCTGGCACGCCGCTGGAGGTCGTCTGGCCGAAGGAAGGCGGTATCTTCTGGATGGATAGTCTGGCGATTCCAGCGAACGCGAAAAATAAAGAAGGCGCGCTGAAGCTGATCAACTTCCTGCTGCGTCCAGACGTGGCGAAAGAGGTGGCGGAAACCATCGGCTATCCGACGCCAAACCTTGCGGCGCGCAAGCTGTTAAGCCCGGAGGTAGCGAATGATAAATCGCTCTATCCGGATGCGCAAACCATCAGTAAAGGCGAATGGCAAAACGATGTCGGCGATGCCAGCGCGATTTATGAAGAATACTACCAGAAACTGAAAGCAGGACGCTGATTCAGCTAATAGTAAATGCCCGATAGCAGTGCCTATCGGGCCTACAGATGAACGTTACGTGAAACTCAGGCCCGATACAGCGTCGTCCGGCAGACAGAACTATAGCCCCTTCAGTAGCCTGTCAACAAATTCAGGCACAATCTGACTTGCCGGACCGTAGTGCTTCTCTGCAAACTCGCTGCCGACCTGGCTTGGCTCAAGATTCAACTCCACCGTATGCGCGCCATGCAGTTTTGCTTCATGCACAAACCCCGCAGCCGGATAGACATGACCGGATGTACCGATAGCGATAAAAATATCCGCCATCGATAACGCCATATAAATTTCATCCATGCCAAGCGGCATCTCGCCAAACCATACCACGTGCGGGCGCAGCGGCGCCGGGAACTGGCAGCAGTGGCATTTATCTTCCGGCATCACATCGCCGTTCCATTGCAGAATCTGACCACTCTGTGAACAGCGTACTTTCAACAGTTCGCCATGCATATGAATGATGTTGTGGTTACCTGCGCGCTCATGCAAATTGTCGATATTTTGCGTCACCAGCAAAAAGCGATCGCCAAGCGTCGCTTCAAGCTTCGCTAACGCCAGATGCGCCGCATTGGGTTGAATTTCCGGTTGTTGAAGCTGCTGACGGCGGGCATTATAAAAAGACTGTACCAGCGTCGGGTTACGGGCAAATCCTTCCGGCGTCGCCACATCTTCAACCCGATGCTCTTCCCAAAGGCCATCCGCCGCACGAAACGTACGAATACCAGATTCTGCAGAAATTCCTGCGCCTGTAAGAACTAATACTCTTGGGTTTTCCATCATTTCCGGCACCACTCTGTCTCTGAAAAAGATCCGCTGACGCAGACGTTCACGCAACAGGCGTTTATTTTTACGAAAGCGGCTTAATCGATGAAACCGACGCGATTGCATAACAACCTCTTTTTTGATTAGTCGGTAAGATGTAAAAAAGCAGCGCCGCGCATCCCACCAGCATCCCCATGCCGCGCTCTCTCAATACGCGGCACGCGGGCAACAGGGAGAAGATGGCGCGGCAGTCTTTCCGCCAGTTGCGTTGTTATTGCCGTAAAGTTTGATAATCCGCCACCGATCACTACCAGATCAGGATCAACAATCGTCAGAATATTCCCCAGACAAACCGCCAGTAAATCCAGATAGCGCTCAACGTGCGCCCGCGCCTGCTCATCGCCTTGCTCCCACAACGCGATAATTTCCGGCGCCTGCAGCGGTTGATGGTAATAGTGCTGGTACAACCATGCAAACCCACGTCCGGACAGATAGTTTTCAATACAGCCTATTTGACCGCATCCACAACGGCGCAAAGGAAAATCAAACCCCATCAATGCCAGCGCGTCAACCGGTAAACGCATATGGCCAAACTCGCCAGTAATGTAACTCCGACCGGTAATCGGCTTCCCATTTAGTACCAGCCCCCCACCGACGCCGGTTCCGAGAATAAGTCCCATGACCAAAGGATATTGCGTGAATTCATCATCCCAGGCTTCAGATAAGGCAAAACAGTTAGCGTCATTGTCCAGACGCACATCGCGATCCAGACGGGCGCTGAGATCGGCGCGCAACGGTTTGCCACTGGCCGCCGGGACATTCGCGGCGTACAGCGTACCCGCCTCGGTTTCCGGCATACCGGGTATACCCATCCCTACCGAGCCTTTTACGCCAAATCGCTGATCGGCTTCCATGACCAGCTCGCACACGGCATCTAAAAACGCGCTATAGTTGGTATGGGGCGTGGGAACACGTTTTTCCCACTGCAACCGCCGTGTCGAATCAAATACGCCTAACGCAATTTTTGTCCCGCCAATATCAAACCCGTAATACATCACCACTCCTTGTTTTTTCTTCCGCGATTACTGGCCGCTCAATACTCGCGCTGGGTCAATGTTGCTCGCCCGCCGCGCCGGATACCAACTCGCCAGTAAGCTTAATAACAACGCCGTGACCAGTACGTAAACAACATCTAACCAGTGCAATTCGGATGGCAGGAAGTCGATAAAATAGATATCGCCGGACAAAAACTGATGCCCGATCGCTTTTTCAATCCCATTAATAATAGTGGTAAGCTGAAGCGAAACGACAATGCCGAGCACTACGCCAATCAGGCTGCCTGCCAACCCCGCCAGGAGTCCATACCAGACAAAAATGGCGCGAATTAAACCATCTTTTGCTCCCAGTGTTCTTAACACTGCAATGTCGCCGCTTTTGTCTTTTACCGCCATCACTAAGGTGGAAACGATATTAAAACAGGCCACGCCGATCACCAGAATCATTGCCAGATACATAATGGCGCGAATCATCTGAATATCGCGATACATATAGCCGTAGGTGCCAATCCAGCTTTTAATATAAACATAGCTATTAGTCACCTCGCCCGCGTCCCGTACCAGCTTGTTGGCGTTAAACACGTCATGGACTTTCAGTGCGATACCGGAAACACTGGACCCCATATCCAGATACTGCTGCGCATCTGCAAGCGGGATCATGGCAAAACTGTGATCGAGCTGGCCGCTCAGTTGCAAAATACCGATGACATGCAAACGTACGCGTTTTGGCTGGAGCAGTTTATGATCGGCGTTAGCATTGGGGATCATTATTGACACCCAGTCGCCCTGTTTCACTTTCAGCGCATCGGCGACGCCTTTACCGATAATGACCTGCTGCTCGCCCGCTTTGAAATGATCCCAGGCGTGATTCTGTACAAATGACGGTAGCGCACTCAACTGCTGCTCTTGCTTAGGGTCGACGCCTTTAACCTGAATCGCACGTAAGTTCGCCCCGCTCTCTACCAGGCCGGTAAAGTTGATATACGGCGCGGCGGCGGCAATACCCGGCACTTTCTGCACTTTTGCCAGCGCTTCACGCCAGTTGGTCCACGGCTGGTTGACGGCTTCAATTTCCCCGTGCGGCACCACCGCCAGGATACGATTATTCAGCTCGCGTTCGAAACCGTTCATGGCGCTTAAACCGACGATTAATACCGCCACGCCAAGCGCAATACCAATAGTAGAAATCACGGAAATGAGCGAAACCATACCGCCGCGCCGCCGTCCGCGACTGAAACGCAACCCAATTAACAGTGATAAAGGCGATGCCATTACTCCGCCCCCATCAGGCTCAGTTCCGCCGTCAGGCGGCCATCACGCATCTCAAGCTGGCGGCGCATTCGTTTCGCCAGTTGCAGATCATGAGTCACAACTAAAAATGCGGTTCCCTGCAGGCGATTTAACTCGCCCAGAAGTCCAAAAATACTGTCGGCGTTACGCGCGTCCAGATTACCAGTCGGTTCATCAGCCAGAACCAAACGGGGGTTGTTAACCAACGCACGCGCAATCGCGACACGCTGGCGCTCACCGCCGGAAAGCTCTGAAGGGCGATGGGTAGCACGATGCTCCAGCCCTACAGCGTGCAGCATCTCACGCGCACGCGCATCAATCTCCGTCGGCTTTTTTTTGCCGATCAACAATGGCATCGCCACGTTTTCCAGCGCGGTAAAATCCGGCAAAAGATGGTGAAACTGATAAATAAACCCCAACTTCTGGTTACGTAATTCCGCTTTTGCCGCGGAGGAGAGTTTGCTCATCGGCTGCCCGCTAAAAATCACATCGCCGGACGTTGGCGTATCCAGACCGCCTAACAGATGCAGCAGCGTACTTTTACCAGAACCTGAGCTGCCGACGATTGCCATCATTTCGCCTTCGCCGATACTGAAGCTGACATTGTGCAGCACGTCGGTTTGCACAGTGCCTTCCTGATAGCGTTTGCACAGGTTGTCGCATTGCAACAGGATCTTATTCATAACGTAAAGCCTCAGCGGGTTGAGTGGCGGCAGCGCGCCAGGAAGGATAAAGCGTAGAAAGCAGCGCGATGGCCATTGCCACCAACGCGATAACGATCACCTGTAACGGCTCTATCGCCACGGGCAACGCAGCGCCATCCAGAAACGCGCCGATGATCGGCATCAGGTTATTCAGTTGGCTGGCAAGCAATGCGCCCAGCGCGGCGCCCAACAGCGCGCCGATAATCCCGGCACTGGCGCCCTGCACCATAAAGACCATCATAATTTGTCGCGGCGTCAGCCCCTGGGTTTGTAAAATCGCCACTTCGCCCTGCTTCTCCATAACCATCAGGCCCAACGAGGTAATAATATTAAAAGCCGCAACGGCCACGATCAGGCTTAACAATAGCCCCATCATGTTCTTTTCCATGCGGACGGCCTGGAACAGCTCCCCTTTACGTTCGCGCCAGTCCTGCCATTTCGTGCCATTTGGCAGTGTCTGCTGACTAAGCGTATCGACTTTCAGCGGTTCATCCAGCCACAAGCGCCAGCCGGTAATATGACCTGCCGGATAGCGCATTAAACGCGACGCGTCCTGAATATTGACCAGCATTTCATAGCCATCGACCTCGCTGTTGGCGGCAAACGTACCAATCACCGTAAACAGACGCTGGCTGGGCAGGCGTCCCATTGGCGTAAACTGGCTGGCGGACGGCACCATTACCCGAATTTGATCGCCACGGTTGACCCCTAACTGGCCGGCGAGTTGCTCGCCGAGGATGACATTATACTTACCCGGTTGTAATTCGCTTTGCTTCACATTGACCAGATACGGCGTTAATGGATCTTTTTGCGCCGGATCGATCCCCAACATCACGCCAACCGCAACACTGCGGGCGCTTTGCAGCACGACATCCCCCGTCGTTAGCGGCGCAATACGGTTAACACCTTGCAGAACCACGGCTTTTTCAGGCACCTGATTCGGGTTAAGAGAGCCATGTTCAGCGGAGAGAATAGCCTGCGGCATCAAACCAAGAATGTTATTTTGCAGTTCTCGCTCAAAACCGTTCATCACTGACAATACCGTGACCAGGGCCATCACCCCCAGGGTAATGCCGATAGTGGAAAGCCAGGAAACGAAGCGACCGAAGCGATCTGCTGCACGCCCACGCATATAACGCAGGCCGATGAATAGAGCGACAGGTTGATACATGTAATCCGTCTGGTTGCTGTTAGCAAAGTCTCGAGTATATAAGCGAAAGCGGAATGCGTAAATGACTGAACCGTAAGTGTTCGTCAGTGTTATTCTGAAAAATGTCGGTAAATCAAATCACTTGTGCGTCCCTCCCCGTCTGTCCGGCGCGTTATCCGGCGGATTCAATTTGCTAATAGACAACGATCGCGGATAATAAAGAACATTGCTTATCAGTGATATGCCCCTGAATACCTGAGCCCTTCATGCTGTCACGGCGTGCAGCCAATCATGAAGCAGCCTGAAGGATGACGCGTAAAGTGTGGCGTAAAACAAAAAGAGATACAGACAATCGTTATGCCTGAAAAACAACGTTACACGCTGCCAACAAAAGCGGGCGATCAGCGCCAGCTGGGCGAGCTTACCGGCGCCGCCTGCGCCACGCTGGTGGCGGAGATAGCCGAACAACATACCGGCCCGGTGGTGCTTTTAGCACCTGACATGCAAAATGCTCTGCGACTCCATGATGAAATCCGCCAGTTTACCGATCAAATGGTCATGAATTTGGCCGACTGGGAAACACTGCCGTATGACAGCTTCTCCCCCCATCAGGAGATTATCTCTTCGCGTCTGTCTACGCTCTACCAGTTGCCATCAATGCAGCGCGGCGTCTTGATTGTGCCGGTAAATACTCTGATGCAACGCGTATGCCCGCATAGCTACTTGCATGGCCATGCGCTGGTGATGAAAAAAGGCCAGCGGCTGTCCCGCGACGCCCTGCGCGTGCAACTTGACAGCGCCGGTTATCGGCACGTCGATCAGGTCATGGAGCATGGTGAATACGCGACGCGCGGTGCGCTGCTGGATCTTTTCCCGATGGGCAGCGAACAGCCTTATCGTCTCGACTTTTTTGATGATGAAATCGACAGTCTGCGTCTGTTTGATGCAGATACCCAGCGCACGCTGGAAGAAGTTGAGGCAATCAATTTACTGCCTGCGCACGAGTTCCCTACCGACAAAGCCGCCATTGAGCTTTTCCGCAGTCAATGGCGTGATACCTTTGAGGTGAAACGCGACGCCGAACACATTTATCAACAGGTTAGCAAAGGTACCCTGCCCGCCGGGATCGAATACTGGCAGCCGCTCTTTTTCAGCGAACCACTACCACCGTTATTCAGCTACTTTCCCGCCAATACTCTGGTGGTGAATACCGGCTCGTTGGAAACCAGCGCAGAACGCTTTCAGGCCGATACGCTGGCGCGTTTTGAAAACCGCGGCGTCGATCCTATGCGCCCGCTTCTGCCGCCGAAAGCGCTCTGGCTGAAGGTGGAGGAGCTTTTTTCCGAGCTTAAACGTTGGCCTCGCCTGCAGCTTAAAACCGAACATTTGCCGGAAAAAGCGGCTAATACCAATCTCGGATTCCAGAAATTACCAGATTTGGCTATCCAGGCGCAGCAAAAAGCGCCGCTGGACGCGCTACGTAAATTCCTTGAATCTTTTAGCGGCCCGGTGATTTTCTCCGTGGAAAGCGAGGGGCGTCGCGAAGCGCTGGGGGAACTGCTTGCCCGCATAAAAATCGCGCCAAAACGGATTTTGCGTCTGAACGAGGCGCAGGATGCGGGACGCTATCTGATGATTGGCGCTGCGGAACATGGTTTTATCGACGCCCAACGTCATCTGGCGCTGATTTGTGAAAGCGATCTGTTGGGTGAACGGGTCGCGCGCCGTCGCCAGGATTCCCGCCGCACGATTAATCCGGATACGTTAATTCGTAACCTGGCGGAGTTACACGTCGGCCAACCGGTGGTGCATCTTGAACACGGCGTCGGGCGCTATGCCGGCATGACCACACTTGAGGCTGGCGGCATTAAAGGCGAGTATCTGATGCTCACGTACGCCAATGACGCCAGATTGTATGTCCCTGTCTCCTCATTGCATCTGATTAGCCGCTATGCTGGCGGCGCGGAAGAGAATGCACCGCTCCATAAACTGGGTGGCGACGCCTGGTCGCGCGCCCGGCAAAAAGCGGCAGAAAAAGTGCGCGATGTGGCGGCGGAACTCCTGGATATTTATGCGCAACGAGCGGCAAAAGAAGGGTTTGCCTTTAAGCACGATCGTGAACAGTATCAATTGTTCTGCGACAGCTTCCCGTTTGAAACGACCCCTGATCAGGCGCAGGCTATTAATGCCGTATTGAGCGATATGTGCCAACCGCTGGCGATGGACAGGCTGGTCTGCGGTGACGTAGGCTTCGGTAAAACCGAAGTGGCGATGCGCGCCGCATTCCTGGCGGTGGAGAACCATAAACAGGTCGCCGTGCTGGTGCCGACCACCCTGCTGGCGCAACAGCACTATGACAATTTCCGCGATCGTTTCGCCAACTGGCCGGTACGCATTGAGATGCTCTCTCGCTTTCGCAGCGCCAAAGAACAGGCGCAAATCCTGGCGGAAGCCGCTGAGGGTAAAATTGACATTCTGATCGGCACCCACAAGTTGCTGCAAAGCGATGTCAAGCTGCGCGATCTTGGCTTACTGATTGTCGATGAAGAACACCGTTTCGGCGTGCGCCACAAAGAACGGATTAAAGCGATGCGCGCCGACGTGGATATTCTGACGCTTACGGCGACGCCTATCCCGCGGACACTGAATATGGCGATGAGCGGTATGCGCGATCTCTCCATTATCGCGACGCCGCCTGCCCGCCGTCTGGCGGTAAAAACCTTTGTCCGTGAGTACGATAGTCTGGTCGTGCGGGAAGCCATTCTGCGTGAAATTCTGCGTGGCGGTCAGGTTTACTATTTGTACAACGACGTGGAAAACATTCAAAAAGCGGCAGAAAAACTGGCGGAACTGGTGCCAGAAGCACGCATCGCCATTGGTCATGGGCAGATGCGTGAACGGGAGCTGGAACGGGTGATGAACGATTTCCATCATCAACGTTTTAACGTGCTGGTGTGTACCACCATTATCGAAACGGGGATTGATATCCCCACCGCGAACACGATTATTATCGAACGCGCGGACCATTTTGGCCTCGCACAGTTACACCAGTTACGCGGTCGTGTAGGACGTTCGCACCATCAGGCCTACGCCTGGCTGCTAACGCCGCATCCTAAAGCGATGACCACCGATGCGCAAAAACGGCTGGAAGCGATTGCGTCGCTGGAGGATTTAGGCGCCGGGTTTGCGCTGGCGACCCACGATCTGGAAATCCGCGGCGCGGGCGAACTGTTGGGTGAAGAGCAAAGTGGCTCAATGGAAACCATTGGCTTCTCGCTTTATATGGAACTGCTGGAAAATGCGGTCGATGCGTTGAAAGCAGGCCGCGAACCATCGCTGGAAGATCTCACCAGTCAGCAAACGGAAGTCGAGTTACGAATGCCCTCGTTACTGCCGGATGATTTTATTCCGGATGTTAATACCCGACTGTCGTTCTATAAACGCATTGCCAGCGCGAAGAGCGAAAACGAGCTGGAAGAAATCAAAGTGGAATTGATCGATCGCTTCGGCTTGCTACCCGATCCGGCACGTAATCTACTGGATATCGCCCGCCTGCGCCAACAGGCGCAAAAGCTCGGTATCCGAAAACTGGAAAGTAACGAGAAAGGCGGAACAATTGAGTTTGCAGAGAAAAACCATGTCGATCCCGCCTGGCTTATTGGGTTACTGCAAAAACAACCGCAGCATTTCCGTCTGGATGGCCCGACACGCCTCAAGTTTATTCAGGATTTAAGCGAACGGAAAACGCGCATAGACTGGGTACGACAGTTTATGCAACAACTGGAAGAAAACGCCATCACATAAACATCAGGCCGGGTGTCATTTCCTCTCACCCGGCCTCATCTTTACAAATTCTTTGCACTTCCCTGCAATTCCAGACACAGCCAACCGCCATAATTCTTATTTCTTCTTTTATAAAAATAACCATATAATAATCATGGGTTTATTGTAATGTTAAAAAATACGCGACTCTCTCGCTGGCTGGCGTTTATCGCGCTTGCTGCGACCATAACGCTTGCCCTCCCCACGCAGGCGAATACCTGGCCTCTTCCACCTCCCGGCAGTCGACTGGTAGGGGAAAATAAATTTCATGTCGTTGAAGACGACGGCGGTTCGCTGGAAGCTATCGCCAAAAAATATAACGTGGGTTTTTTAGCTTTGTTACAGGCCAACCCCGGCATTGACCCATATGTGCCACGTGCAGGCAGCGTACTGACGATTCCGCTGCAAACACTGCTGCCGGATGTGCCGCGCGAGGGCATTGTCATTAATCTTGCGGAATTACGCCTTTATTATTATCAACCCGGGAAAAATACCGTTACGGTCTACCCTATCGGAATTGGTCAACTGGGCGGCGATACGTTAACGCCAACGATGGTAACAACCGTATCAGATAAACGCGCCAACCCGACATGGACGCCTACTGCGAATATTCGCGCACGCTATAAAGCGCAAGGCATCGATCTTCCCGCTGTCGTGCCTGCCGGGCCCGATAACCCGATGGGGCATCATGCAATTCGTTTAGCGGCTTACGGCGGTGTTTATCTGCTGCATGGCACTAATGCCGATTTTGGCATTGGTATGCGCGTCAGTTCCGGCTGTATCCGCCTGCGCGATGGCGATATAGAGACCTTGTTCCGCCAGGTTACGCCGGGAACCAAAGTGAATATCATTAATACGCCGATTAAAGCTTCGGTAGAACCTGGCGGCGTACGGCTGGTAGAGGTTCATCAGCCGCTGTCTAAAAATATTGGTGACGATCCTCAGGTACTGCCGATTATCCTGAATGGTCCCATGCAGACGTTTAAAGACGCGCCGCAGACCGACGCTGTAGTCATGGATCATGTTATGGAAGCACGTTCCGGAATGCCTGTAGACGTGACCCGTCATCCGGAGACAAAACCGCAGTCGCTGTAAACGTTACGGTATTATGGCTTCATAAGGTAGCCGGATAGCGACCAGTACTTTATCTGACCGACAAAAAAGCCTCGCGATGTATCGCGTGGCTTTTTCTTTTTATGCTGGCAATCGCAGTAGCATTAATGAGGGTTAAGGCTTACTTGTAGATAACCGCGGTACCGTGAAGTGTGTTTGGACCCGTAACAGAGGTAATACGGAAAGACTTCGCGCCCATTTCTTCCGCTTTCTGTGCCAGTTGATCTTCCAGCGATCCGAGATTAGTTCCGCCATTCGCAGAAATCGTACCGAATTTCTGTTGACCTTCTGGCGTTGCCTGCACTTCAACGGCAGCAAAACTGGCGAACGAGAGCGAACCAAGAACTGCGGCAGCGATGAGGGTTTTTACGTTTTTCATAGTGGTGACCTTTTGCAGATGAACAGGTATCGTAAGCATTAACTTAACGATCGATAAATTAATCATAGATGTGATCTATATCACACGTCAACCTCTTTTTATAATGATCGTTATATAATTTATAAAGGTGTTATTTTTCATGTGAATAGAATTGATTTATTTTTCTAATGAATACTCTGGAGCCAGACGTCGTTTGTTTTTATAATAAAGATTCCCTCCTAAGCAGGTACAACGGCATTATGACAACAGATACCACACGTTGCGTGAAGAAAAGCCGTGGCCGACCGAAAGTGTTCGACAGGGAAGCCGCGCTTGATAAGGCCATGGCACTTTTCTGGCAGCACGGTTATGAAGCAACCTCGCTTGCCGATCTCGTAGAGGCTACCGGGGCAAAAGCACCTACCCTCTATGCGGAGTTCACCAACAAAGAAGGATTATTTCGCGCCGTACTGGATCGCTACATCACCCGCTTTGCCTCAAAGCATGAAGCCCAGCTCTTTTGCGAAGGGAAAAGCGTTGAATCCGCGCTGGAAGATTATTTCAGAGAAATTGCCGCCTGCTTTACCAGTACAGATACGCCGGCAGGCTGCTTTATGATCAATACCTCCGCCACCCTGGCGGCCTCCTCGCGCGAAATCGCCCGTACAGTAAAATCACGCCACGCTATGCAGGAACAGACGCTCGTCCAGTTTTTGCGCCAGCGTCAGGAGCACGGCGAAATTCCGTCACATTGTAACCCACAGACGCTCGCGGAATATTTAAACTGTATTTTACAGGGTATGTCGATTAGCGCCCGTGAAGGCGCCACTTTCGAACAACTGATGCAAATTGCGCAGACAACGTTGCGCATCTGGCCTGAACTACTCAAGTCCTGAACGACGCAGTTTCTGATAAAAAAAAGCCCCTCAGCCTGAGCGAATGAGGGGCTAACTTGCAGAGTACAACTTTTTTATGCTTTGTTATTCAGAATTAATTGACCATTACTGTCGAGAGGGATCTGCGTTCCGGGGTCTTTGTCCATACGGATTTTACCCTGCTGATCGCCAATTTTGTACGTCACGTCGTAGCCAAGCATCTTTTCAGATTTGTCATACACCGTTTTACAGCGCTGTTGCGTGGTAGTGTAAGTATCACTTTCTTGTAATGACCCCTGAATCTGGTTACCTGCATATCCCCCGCCCAACGCCCCGACTACTGTCGCCACATCTTTACCGCGGCCGCCACCAAACTGGTGTCCAATCACGCCCCCGGCTACTGCGCCAAGTACCGAGCCGGCAATGCGGTTTTCGTCCTGCACTGGCTTGCGATGCGTGACCGTAACATTACGACACTCCTGACGCGGCGTTTTTACCGTCTCTTTAATGGGTTTAGCCGATATGACCTGCGCATATTGCGGACCACGATCAAAGACATTGAGACTGGCTACCGCCGCCACACCCAGCGCAGCCGCTACGCCAATCCCTATACCCGCCAACATTGATTTATTCACGGGAGTTCCTCCTTCGTTGCTATTGGTAACAATTTTGCAACCAGTATGCGAACAGAGCCAATCGGAATGAGGATGAAAAATGCAGGATTATCAGGTAAAGCCGAAGGATTCGGACAACTCCGAAGAAAGATAGCGTCAGTACTGAGCAGCGCTCACCGACAAAACAGCCGGTGAGCCGCAGAAAGATTAATGCAGTTTCAGGCGCGGACGAATGACGCGGTTAATACTCCCCACCAGCATCATCAACCCGGTTTTAAAGTATCCATGCAAGGCTATCTGATGCATACGGTATAGCGAGATATACACGAAGCGGGCGATACGCCCTTCAATCATCATGGAACCGCGGGTCAGGTTCCCCATCAGGCTGCCTACCGTAGAGAAGTTGGACAGCGACACCAGCGAACCATGATCTTTATACTGATAGGCTTTCAGCGGTTTGCCATTCATTTGTGCCAGAATGTTATTCATTGCGCAGCTGGCCATCTGATGCGCGGCCTGGGCACGAGGCGGTACAAAGCCCCCTTCAGGGCGAGCGCAGGAGGCGCAGTCACCAATCGCGTAAATATCAGGATCGCGCGTCGTTTGTAGGGTCGGCTCCACCACCAGCTGATTAATGCGGTTAGTTTCCAGACCGCCAATATCTTTCATAAAATCTGGCGCTTTAATACCAGCCGCCCATACCATCAGGTCAGCCTGGATATATTCCCCTTCTTTGGTGTGCAAACCACCCTCGTCAGCACTGGTAACCATGGTTTGAGTCAGAACACGAACGCCCAGTTTGGTCAGTTCATTATGCGCAGCGCTGGAGATACGCGGCGGCAACGCAGGCAAAATACGCTCACCAGCCTCAACCAGAGTCACATTCAGCGCGTCGTTGGTCAGCCCTTTATAACCATAGCTATGCAGCTGTTTTACCGCATTGTGCAATTCAGCCGACAGCTCAACCCCGGTGGCGCCGCCGCCAACGATAGCGATGTTAACCTTACCGTTAGTCCCCAGGTTAGCCGAATATTTGAGGAACAGGTTCAGCATCTCCTGGTGGAAACGGCGTGCCTGATGCGGGTTGTCGAGGAAAATACAATGCTCTTTTACACCCGGCGTATTGAAATCATTAGAGGTGCTGCCCAGCGCCATGACCAGCGTGTCATACGCGATTTTGCGCTCCGGAACCAGAAGCTCACCCTTTTCATCACGCAATTCAGCAATAGTGATAGTTTTCGCTTCCCGGTCGATATCCATTACCGACCCCAGTTGAAACTGAAAACCGTGATTACGCGCATGAGCCAGATAGCTCAGCGCATCAACGCCCTCATCCAGAGAACCGGTTGCTACTTCGTGCAGCAACGGTTTCCACAGGTGACTATGGTTTCTGTCTACCAGCGTGATTTTCGCTTTTTTCTTGCGCCCCAGTTTATGGCCTAACTGTGTCGCCATTTCCAGTCCGCCAGCGCCGCCGCCGACAATCACGATCTTTTTTAATGGTGTAGTCAACGTGACCCCCTTAAATTTATTAACCAATTGTTAATTAAAAGTTATTTACATAGCCTTTAATTAACAACAAGTTACGTCAATGAACATTAGCTTCTGATATGAGAATAGCATGAACGGTGCATTGGTCATACCAAAATTGATGTGCATCAAGTTTTGATGCTGAAAAGATAGACAACAAGCGGAAGTTGAGCATAAAAAACCAGCCCGCAGGCTGGTCCCGGTTATCGACAATGCCGTATGGCCAGATAGCGCCGCTAACACCTTATCCGGCTTACGGTCACGGACTCTGTCAGCCCGATAAACGCAGCGCCATCAAGGCGTCACCCCAGCGTTTTAAAGGCTTTAATACGTTGTAAGTGCGGCGAAATGTTTTTGAACTTGTGGGTCTGTTCCTCATCCCACACAATTTCATAATACGGGTGAAGCGCTTCTGCTGAACGCTGGCTGTCCAGCGCTTCGTCATGACGAGAAAGGATCACCAGACAACGATCGCGGTTTTTTTCGCGAAAGTTAGTCACACACTTCGTGGCGATGTCAGCGTATTCTTCCGGGCGATCAATTTTCCCTTCCATGTTTTCATAGGGAAACAGGTTCGGGTTAAACACGACCTGACGGATATCGCACAGAAAACCAATCCGCTCCGCCCAGTAACCACCAAGCCCTACCCCACAGATTAAAGGCCGATCGTCCACATTAAGTTGCAACATTTTGTCCACTTCTTTCAGCAGATGCTGCATATCATGCTTAGGATGCCGCGTACTGTAACTTACCAGCCTGACATCCGGGTCGATAAACTGTAATTGCAACACTTTCTCATGGTTGCCCGGACTATTTGAATCAAAACCGTGTAAATAAATAATCATCTGGCACCCTCACGAAAACTCGAGTTAATGACCTGCTTTTTCTTCCTGCCAGCGTTCATGCAACTGGTTGAGCTGAGCACTGGCGGTTTTCCAGCGTGCTGAGTCCATGAGCTCCCGGCGCGAAAATGAACCTTTATGATACAAATGTGTAACACGCTCTGCTTTGATCGGCGACAGATTATCCAACACGCTGACTGCGCCTTTACGATTATTACAGACCAGAATCATATCGCAACCCGCGTCCAGCGATGCCTGAGCGCGTTCAGCATAGCTACCCATAATCGCCGCCCCTTCCATCGAGAGATCATCAGAGAAAATCACGCCATCAAAACCCAGTTCCTGACGTAGCACGGTTTTCAACCAGTGTGGCGACCCGCTTGCCGGACGCGAATCAACCGCGCTGTAGATGACGTGCGCAGGCATAATCGCATCCAGCTTATTCTCGCTAATCAGCGTGCGAAATACCGACATATCTTTGTCACGAATGACAGCTTCAGGGCGCGGATCGCATGGCGTCTCTTTGTGGGAATCCGCCGTGACTGCGCCGTGACCGGGAAAATGTTTACCGGTTGTTTTCATTCCGGCGTCATGCATACCGTCAATAAAGCGCGTCGCCATTGCCAGTACTTTTGTAGGATCGGCATGATAAGCACGCTCGCCGATGGCCGCGCTGATATGGCCGACATCCAGTACCGGCGCAAAACTAATATCAATATCCATCGCAATCATTTCGCTGGCCATCAGCCAGCCTGCTTCCTGCGCCAGCCGTCCTCCTTCTTCCTGTCCGAGTAACGCAAAGAAAGATTGCGCCGCGGGCAGGCGGGTAAATCCTTCGCGAAAACGCTGTACACGCCCGCCTTCCTGATCGACTGCCACCACCAGATGGTTACGCGACGCCGCCCGAATCTGTCGAACTAATTCACGTAGCTGTTCCGGATCATGGTAATTGCGCGTGAACAGAATGAGCCCGCCAACCAGCGGATGCGCCAGTATCTCCCGCTCTTCCGCATCCAGCTCACATCCTTCGACATTCAACATTACTGGACCCACACTGCTCTCCTCATCCTTTCATACGTAGCTGACGCCAGGTTTCATCGGCCAGCCTGATAAATTGTTGTTCGCCGGTTTGCCACCAGCGGTATTCGAACCACCCAGCCTTCAGCAGGTTGACCCAGGGTTGCCATAATCGTATCTGTCGCCATAACCGCCGTGGATCAATGCGCGCGCGCGCGGCATAAGCATCTGTTAGTTGTCGGTGCTGCCATTCATCGTCAACCCATACCGCCGCCAGTTCCAGCGCAATATCGCCGTCACCGGCATACTCCCAGTCAATCAACTTCAGCCCGGCGGACGTTAATACCATATTGCCGCCATGGACATCCATATGTAAAGGCGCAAGCCGCAGCGGACGGGGCTCCCCTTTTTTTTGCAGATATTTTAGCCGCCGCAACCAGAACGGCGTACGCCTCGCTGGATCGCAGCACGCCCAGTACTGTGCCAGCAATGGCGACAGTGCGATACGCCAGCCAAAACGCGGCTGTTGATGCAGATGATACAATAAGGCCGCCAGTTCGTCGGCATCCGGTAAGACGGAATTTACCGCGCCGTGCAAATATTCTACCGCCATCCACCCAGGGGTATAAAAAATCGGTCGGGGCGTGAGGCTGGCGGGTAAGCGGGATAACGCGTGATAATGACGTAGAAAATGGGACTCCGGGGCATCAGGGTCATGATGACGACGCAACACAATACGATGGGAACCATGTTCAATAATACAGCTCCCGCCGCTTAGCCCCTGTGATGCGGCGGCGGCAGGACGATACTGCGGGAAATAGCGCGACAGGATCTCGTCGCGCGTTAAAGAATTATTGTTGCTGAACCGCACCTTTACCTGACCAGATTATCTCGCCCGTTTGCACCAACATTAACTGCATCTGTAATGTGGGCGCGTTAACATTACCGGAGGCACTGGAGTAGAGCACATACTGCGCCCCAACATTGCGGGCAATACCTATCGCTTTACTGCGCGTCCCCAGGCTGTCCTGCGGAGACAACCCTAACTGTTGTTTTGCCACCGCTAATTGCTGTACGGAGACCAGGGTAAATTTACCATTATTAGCCAGGGCGTTACGCAATGTTTCGGTTGCTTCACCCGCGTTCAATGACCCATTCGTCCGGTTATTTACGCTATCGACAAGCAAGACGCTTCCGGCCGTCACGCCATCAGCCTGCAACATTTTGCTGACCATCGGTTGCATAGCCCCGTTCCAGTCATAGTGGCGCACCTTTGGCGCTGGCTGACCGGTTTGATCTTCATGTTCTATCGGCCCCGGTTGCTGCGGAATCGTTGGTACAGACGGCACAACAGGAGGCTGTGGCGGTTGCGTCGGTTGTTCTGGCGCGGGTTTTACCTCTTCAACTGGCGCAGGCTCGCGTTGCGCCACACACCCGGAGAGAAATATCGCCAGCGCGGCTACGGCAGCGTAGCGATGCATTTTTGTTATCAAAGTTCACTCCTTACAAATAAAGATAAAGCCTGACCTTATGCGCCCCCAGATAATTGGCGCTGCCAAATAACGTTACCGACGAATGCGCGGGTATGGTGACACGACGCGGTGTTTCCAGAGGATGCATTTCCAGTCCCCGGGCGTCATACCAGTAGAACCGATAATGTATAGTAACGGGTTCCTGCCTTTCGTTATAGACACGTGAAGAAGCTGATGGCTGGATATCAGACGCCGTCAGTTGTGGCTGTTCTGCGGTGACGCCTGCCGCCAGAACCGTAGACTCCATTACCAGCGACTGCTCATCGCTTACCGGAATTTCAGGGTGTGAGCGGCAGCCGGTAAGCAGCAGCAAGCCCAGAAAAATCGCGATGCATCCTCTGATCATTCTTACAAACCTTTATTTATGCGCAAGCATCGGGCCAAGCGGACGACCGCCCAGCAGGTGCATATGAATATGATAGACCTCCTGGCCTCCATGACGATTGGTATTCATGATTAAGCGATACCCCTCTTCGGCTATTCCTTCTTGTTCGGCGATTTTCGCCGCCACGGTGATCATCCGGCCAAGCGCCTGCTCATGTTCCGCCGTCGTGTCATTGACGGTCGGGATCAGGATATTGGGAACAATCAGGATATGCGTAGGTGCCTGCGGTGAAATATCGCGAAAGGCGGTGACCAGATCGTCCTGATAAACGATATCCGACGGGATCTCACGACGAATAATTTTGCTGAATATAGTTTCTTCTGCCACGACGTTTTCCTTTTTCATAATAGCCCTGTGACGCACATGCTACGCCAGGCCCCATTGCGAGTATAGAGTATGAGCGAGTTACCGGCGCCCTTTCAACTTTAACCCACGATTTTTTAAGTGAAAAATCGCTACACTACTGTACTTACCGTCATCTCCCTTTCCACGACATCTTAATTCGCTCAGAAAATATTTTCAGCTTCACGATTTATATCGTTTTACACATTAAATACAAATGCGTATATTTCTCATTTGCATTTTTATGCACATTAACCCGCTATTACTGGAAGTAAGATTCCACATTGTGCGTTCTTCACATTGCCCGCTAACCAGCAAGGATTATCTGATGGCTTTCATTCAATACCGCCGGGATAAATACATTCAACCTGCCGCCGCACCGACGTTGCTGTCCATGTACATTGCGATGGCGTTTGCGCCTGCTGCCGTCTTTGCAACGGAAGAGACCGTTATCGTCGAAGGCGCAGGGCCTGCCGACACCATCAAGCGTGAAGAACAGGATTACAGCGTGAAAACGACCACGGCAGGCACAAAAATGCCGATGACCCAACGCGATATTCCGCAGTCTGTCAGTATTGTCAGCCAGCAACGCATAGCAGACCAGCAATTGCAAACGCTGGGCGATGTGATGGTCAATACGACGGGAATTAGCGGAAGCCAGGCCGATTCCGATCGCGTCAGTTATTACTCACGCGGTTTCGAAATTGATAACTATATGGTGGACGGCATTCCAACGTATTTTGAGTCCCGCTGGAATCTGGGCGACGCGCTGACGGACACCGCACTGTATGAACATGTGGAGGTGGTTCGCGGAGCCAATGGTCTGATGACAGGAACCGGTAATCCATCCGCCTCAATTAATATGATCCGTAAACATGCCACCAGCCGCGAGTTCAAAGGGAATATCTCGACGGAATACGGTAGCTGGAATAAGCAGCGTTACGTTATGGATCTGCAAAGCCCGCTCACCCTGGATGGCAATGTACGCGGACGCATCGTGGCGGGTTATCAGAATAACGATTCCTGGCTGGATCGTTATAATAGCGAGAAAACGTTCTTTTCCGGGATTATTGATGCCTCGCTGGGAGAGAACACCGGCCTTTCAGCCGGCTATGAATATCAAAAAATTGATGTGAATAGCCCAACCTGGGGCGGCCTTCCACGCTGGAACACCGATGGCAGTAAAAATAGCTATGATCGCGCACGTAGCACGGCGCCGGACTGGGCTTACAATGACAAAGAGATAAATAAAATCTTCGTCACACTCCGGCAGCGTTTTGCCGACAACTGGCAAGCGACCCTGAATGCGACGCATACCGAGGTCAAGTTCGACAGTAAAATGATGTATATCGACGCGTTAGTGGATAAAGAAACAGGCGCGTTGGTGAGTCCTTATGGCACAAGCTATCCCGTGGTTGGCGGCACCGGCTGGAACAGCGGTAAGCGCAACGTAGATGCGATAGATCTCTTTGCTGATGGTGCTTACGAACTGTTTGGCCGTCAGCATAACCTGATGCTCGGCGGCAGCTACAGCAAGCAGAATAACCGCTATTTTAGCGCGTGGGACAGTGTTTTCCCGAATCAGATTGGCAGTTTCTACCGCTTCAACAGCGCTGACTTCCCGGAAACCCGCTGGGATCCACAGAGCCTGGCGCAGGACGACACCACACGGATGAAGTCACTGTACACCGCCACTCGTATCACGCTGGCGGACCCGCTGCACCTAATCGTTGGCGCGCGCTATACCAACTGGAGCATTGATACTCTGTCTTACAGTATGGTGCAAAACCACACCACGCCGTATGCCGGGCTGGTTTATGACATCAACGAGAACTGGTCAACATATGCCAGCTATACTTCAATCTTCCAGCCACAAAATAAAAAAGACAGCTCGGGCGCCTATCTGAAGCCAATTACCGGGAAAAATTACGAACTGGGTCTGAAATCCGACTGGATGAACAGCCGATTAACCACCACGCTTGCTGTGTTCCGTATTGAGCAGGATAACCTGGCACAGTCTACCGGCGTGCCGATTGCTGGCAGCAACGGTGAAATCGCCTATATGGCCGCCGACGGCACCGTCAGCAAAGGCGTGGAGTTTGAGATCAACGGCGCGCTGACCGATAACTGGCAGATGACCTTCGGAGCTACCCGTTATATTGCCGAAGACAATGAAGGCAATGCTGTGAATCCCAATCTGCCACGCACCAGCATGAAGTTATTCACCCGCTATCGTCTGCCGATAATGCCAGAGTTAACCGTCGGCGGTGGCGTGAACTGGCAGAATCGTGTTTACAAAGATACCGTCACGCCGTACGGCACTTTCCGCGCCGAACAAGGCAGCTATGCGCTGGTCGATCTCTTTACGCGCTATCAGGTGACGAAGAACTTCTCCATACAGGGGAATATTAACAACGTGTTCGATAAAACCTACGACACCAATATTGACGGCGCTGTCGTTTACGGCGCGCCGCGTAATGTGAGCCTCACTGCCAGTTACCAGTTCTGACAGACTGTCGGATAGCGTTGTCCGGCCTGCCTCCTGTAGGGCGGATAAGCGCAGCGCCATCAGACAGTGTAAGATACCATTAAAAAAGGCAGCCACGCGGCTGCCTTAGTTCTCCCCAACATCAATACTGCTTAGCTGTTACGGATGTATTCATCCATTTCCGTTTTCAGGTTATCGGACTTCGTACCGAAAATAGCCTGAACGCCGGAACCTGCAACTACAACGCCCGCTGCGCCCAGTTTCTTCAGGCCAGCCTGATCCACTTTCGCTACGTCGGCCACGCTCACGCGCAGACGCGTGATACAGGCATCCAGGTTGGTGATGTTCTCTTTACCGCCAAACGCTGCCACCAAAGCTGGCGCCATTTCACTGGTTGCACCTGCTTTAGCATCATCGGTAGTATCTTCACGACCCGGCGTTTTCAGATCCAGAGCTTTAATCAGTACGCGGAATACGGTGTAGTAAACAATCGCATAACCAGCACCGACAATTGGGAACAACCACAGTTTGCTGCTGTTGCCGGACAGAACGATAAAGTCGATCAGACCGTGGGAGAAGGACGTACCATCACGCATCCCCAGCAAAATACAGATCGGGAACGCCAGACCTGCCAGAATCGCGTGGATAATGTACAGGATCGGCGCCACGAACATAAACGAGAACTCGATAGGTTCGGTAATACCGGTCAGGAACGAGGTCAGCGCGGCGGAAATCATGATACCGCCCACTTTTGCGCGGTTTTCCGGTTTAGCCGAGTGCCAAATGGCAATGGCCGCAGCCGGCAGACCGTACATTTTAAACAGGAAGCCGCCGGACAGCATACCCGCCGTCGGGTCGCCTGCCATATAGCGCGGAATATCACCGTGGAAGACCTGGCCCGCCGCGTTGGTATATTCGCCAATCTGCATCTGGAAAGGAACGTTCCAGATATGGTGCAGACCAAACGGCACCAGGCAGCGCTCGATGAAACCATAAATGCCAAACGCCACGACAGGGTTCTGATAAGCCGCCCACTGTGAGAACGCCTGGATAGCCGTACCAATTGGCGGCCATACAAAAGACAGCACCACGCCTGTAAAAATAGCCGCCAGACCAGAAATGATCGGCACAAAGCGTTTGCCTGCAAAGAAACCCAGATACTCAGGCAGTTTGATTCGGTAGAAGCGGTTAAACATATACGCTGCGATGGCACCAGAGATAATGCCGCCAAGCACACCCGTATCAGCAAGGTGTTTTGCAGCAATCTCTTCAGCAGGTAAATGCAGAACCAGCGGCGCAACCACAGCCATGGTTTTTACCATGATGCCATACGCCACCACCGCAGCCAGAGCCGAAACGCCGTCATTGTTGGTGAACCCCAACGCCACGCCGATAGCGAAAATCAGCGGCATATTGGCAAAAACAGATCCGCCCGCTTCCGCCATAACATGCGATACAACGGCTGGCAGCCAGCTGAAGTTAGCGGAACCGACACCCAGCAGAATACCTGCAATAGGGAGTACGGATACCGGCAGCATCAGCGATTTACCGACCTTTTGCAGGTTAGCAAATGCATTCTTAAACATAATTAGGAGTGCTCCTGAGTATTTGTGCTTTTATACACGCCATCCTTCAAACTGCCTCAGGGTTGGCTGCGTCTGTTCACCACGGTCGCCTACTGAAGTAGAAGTCCGATGATTCACACACGTGCCGTCTTAATGCAACCTGAAGATAGTGTGTATATCTACTTTCTCACGCGTTGGCGAGGGGGGAGGACCCCGCCGTGAACAGGACATCTAAGTGCCCTTTTATTTATTACACAGAGTAAAATAAATAAGTCTGATTTTGTTTGACGGCTATCACGTTTCAGCGCCAGATAGCCTAAAAAGTATCACTTTATGACAAAATGAGTTTCTGAATGTTTCTGTAAACGCATTCACCGCCCACTTTGTGGCGGTGAACTTTACGCGTTTTGCTTATTAATTACGAGCATTAAAAAAACTCGTTTAGCAGATGGATGACAGACGAGACGCGTCGATATGGAACAGGCGAGCAAAATTATCGGTCGTTATCTGCGCCAGTTCTTCAACGGCAACCCCTTTCAATACCGCCATATATTCTGCAACGTCCCGTACCATTGCAGGCTGGTTCTCTTTACCACGATGCGGCACTGGCGCCAGATAAGGAGAATCAGTCTCAACCAATAAACGATCCAGCGGCACATAGCGCGCCGCCTCACGCAATTGCCCGGCATTACGGAACGTTACGATGCCGGAAAAAGAGATATAAAATCCCAGATCCAGTAATTTACCGGCCGTTTCTCTGTCTTCTGTAAAACAGTGTAGTACGCCGCCGCAATCCGTCACCTTTTCTTCCCGCAGAATCGCCAGCGTATCGGCACGCGCGTCACGGGTATGTACAATCACCGGTTTTTTCAGGTCACGGCCAATCTGGATATGGTGAATAAAGGACTCCTGCTGCCGTACTTTGGTCTCCGGCGTATAAAAGTAATCAAGCCCGGTCTCTCCCATCGCCACCACATCGTCTTGCGCGGCAAGGAGACGCAACTCATTCACATCATAGGCTTCATCCTGGTTTAACGGATGTACACCGCAGGAAAAAACGACATTATCACGCGTGCCTACCAGTTCGCGCATATGGCGATATCCCGGCAGCGTTGTCGCGACCGCTAAACAGAACTTCACATCACGCGCGGCGGCTTTCGCCAGCACATCGTCCACGTCCTTATGCAAAGATTGATAATCCAGGCCATCAAGATGGCAGTGTGAGTCGACTAAAAACATAATGTCTCTCTCAAAGATGAGGAACAGGCAACAGGATGCCTGGTTGCAGGTAATGCTCAATGCGGAGAATAAGATCGGTTAACACCAGTTCGCGGTTTAGGCCGGTCACATGAAGTAATTGTTCCCGACAATGGCAAATGTCATTCAGAATCGCCTGAATACGCGCCGGGGATAGTGGCCCCGCCAGCGCGGCAATGACCGCTTCCGCATCAACGTTAGTTAAGTACGTCGCACCATGCTGGCGTTTAAGCGCATCTACCAATAGCGTAGCCAACCAATGCAGACGCGCCGGGGCTTGCTCATGATTGAGCGCCGTTAATAACGCGTACCAGTCGCCCGTTTGCACACTGTCTGTTAACGCCTGGCACAGTGCCTCGCGCTGCGCCCATCGTTCAGACTGCAACAGCGCCAGAGCAGCACCGGGCGACCCTGCGCTCAGGCGTAGCGCTGTGAGCAAAATATCTTGTGACACTGTCACCTCTCGCAACAGCCAGGTTATTGCATACTGCTCTGGCGGCGGGGCCAGATGATGCAACCGACAGCGGCTGCGCAGAGTCGCCAGCAGACGTGCAGGCTCTGGACTGGCAAGGAAAAACCAGGTGTGTTCCGGCGGCTCTTCCAGCGTTTTCAGTAATGCGTTGGCGGCGGCATCAGTTAATAACGCCGCATCGGCAATCCACACCACTTTCGCGCCGCCCAGCCGGGAATGTTCGTACAATTTCTCGCTGACTTCGCGCACCGTATCTACGCCAAGGCTGCTCTTTCCTTTATCTGGCGTCAGCGTGTAATAGTCCGGATGTGTGCCGGCCTGCATAAGCTGGCACCCACGACAATGCCCACAACTTTTGTGGCCGTCTGGCTGCTGGCATAAGAGATAGCGGCTAAGCGCGTAGCTCAACGCCTCTGCTCCCATGCCCGGTAAGGCCTGAATCAGTAACGCATGGTGCCCGCGACCTGCCTGGTAGCTTTCTACCAGTTTTTCATAGGCAGGTCGTAGCCACGGATACCATTTCATGCCGCTTGCTCCTGCACCCATCTGGTCACCGTGGCGCGAATGTCGCGTCTAACGACCTCCAGCGGCTGGGTCGCGTCAATCGTGTGGATACGCGGATCTTGCGATGCCAGTTCCAGATAGCGTGCGCGGGTACGGTTAAAGAAATCAAAAGATTCCTGCTCAATACGATCCAGATCGCCACGCGCTCTGGCGCGTTTTAGCCCGACTTCAGGCGTAACATCCAGATATAGCGTCAGGTCAGGTCGAAAATCACCTAACACGGCATCGCGTAGTGTCGCCAGCATGGTTTGATCGATACCGCGCCCTCCTCCCTGATACGCCTGGGTAGAGAGATCGTGACGATCGCCAATCACCCATACGCCTTGCGCCAGTGCGGGTTTAATGACGGTTTCAACAAGCTGTACGCGCGCAGCATAAAACATCAGCACTTCCGCTTTATCAGTAATGACTTCATCGCCTACCGACCGGATATCCAGAACCAGGCTTCTTAGCTTTTCGGCAAGCTGCGTTCCCCCCGGCTCGCGAGTGAAGATCATGTCGCGAATACCCAGTTGCCCAAGGGTTTCTACCACCACATCGCGCGCAGTGGTTTTTCCGGCGCCTTCCAGGCCCTCGATGACGATATAATTACTGCCCATTTTTTTCCTTAAGCACTTTCAGGTACTCCTGCACTGATCGGTTATGGCTGGCAAGATTGGTATTAAACACATGGCCGCCTTTGCCATCGGCCACAAAATAGAGATATGGCGTTTTCGCCGGATGTGCCGCGGCCTGTAATGAAGCCTCACTGGGAGACGCAATTGGTCCTGGAGGTAATCCGGTTATGGTATAGGTATTATAGGCCGTTGGCTTTTCCAGATCCGCACGCGATAATTTACCATTATAACTTGCCCCCATCCCGTAAATCACGGTGGGATCGGTCTGAAGGCGCATACCAATTCTCAGACGATTAATAAACACTGACGCCACCTGATCGCGTTCGCCCGGCACAGCCGTCTCTTTTTCAATGATCGAGGCCATTGTCACCAGTTGGTTCTGATCGTTATACGGTAAACCTTCCGCCCGTCCTTCCCAGACCCGAGCAACCGTTTTCACCATCTTCTGGTGCGCCCGTTTGAGAATAGCCACATCGCTGGTGTTGGCGGTATACATCCAGGTATCGGGCCAGAACCATCCTTCCACCCATTCCGGATGTGCAAGCTTTAATGCCCGGGCGACGGTGGCATAGTCATCATCTGGTAATGTATGGCGGATATACGGCGCTTCTCGCAACTGTTTGAGGTAGTCGCTAAGACGCATCCCTTCAACAAACCGCAGCGGAAATTGCGCCTCTTTTCCACTCTCCAGCAGCTTAAGCATATCCCGTACGGTCATACCCGGCATAAAACGGTAGGTGCCCGCTTTAAAGTGCGATAATTCAGGCTCCACGCGCAGCAGCCACTGAAATACCCGGGGGCGATTAATGATTTTTTCAGCATAAAGCTGGTCGCCAAGCGCCAGCCGCCCCGTTCCCGCCTTGAGCGTAAAGATAGTCTCGTTTTTAATAAGTAACGTGCTATCCGCCAGATGGCGAACCTTCCACATCCCCACCCCTACGGCAACACCCAGCCCAACCAACAGGAGAAGGACAACGACTGACAATTTTTTCATAACTAATTCGGATACTCGCAAAATGGGGCTAAAAATTGAAACAGTGTTCGCGAAGAATACATCGCGCCATCATAGGCGCGTACGGGGATAACCGGCATTAGCGCATTGCAGATAACGACTTCATCAGCCTGCCTGACCACCTCCTCTCTTGCTCGTACCTCGACGACCTGGAAAGGAGATTGCGCCAGTTTGCGCAAACAAAATTGCCGCATAATCCCGTTTACTCCTGCCTGATCCAGGCGCGGCGTAGAAACGATGTCGCCAGTACGCCAGAACAAATTAGCCGCACAGCATTCCGTAACCCATCCCTCGCTGTCAAGAACCAGAGCGTCATCGGCGTCCGTCTGCTCAAGACAAGACCGAATCAATACCTGCTCCAGGCGGTTCAGGTGTTTTAAACCGGCAAGATAAGGGTTGCGCCCAAGAGGGATAGGGCTAAGCGTAAGAGTGATGCCTTGCTTACGCCACTGAGAATAATAAGCGGGATAAGCAGAAACGGAGAGGATCCGGGTAGCTGCCTGACAATTCATGGCGCTGTATCCCCGGCCGCCGCTGCCACGGCTAATGATCACTTTCAACACGCCTGAATCATGCCCTGTGGCCAACATAGTCATCTCTTGCCGAAGGGTCGCCCAATGGCTAAAAGCGATCCGTAATTTTTCACAGGCAATCTGCAAGCGCTGAAGATGCGCTTCCAGATGGCAAATGTTGCCATCAACAATACGTGCGGTCGTAAAACTGCCATCGCCGAACTGCGTCGCCCGGTCGCTTACAGCAAGTTGATCCTGCGCATGGCCATTAATTAAAAACATAGTGGCTCCTTATCCGTCGCCTGCTAGTGTGGCAGGATGAATAACGCAGAACAAGAGGTGATATGCCTAATAAAAAAGGCCCGACAAGCGGACCTTTTTATTAATGTCTGTCTCTGGCTTAACTTAGATCTTTTTAAAGATCAAGGAACCGTTAGTTCCGCCAAAGCCAAAGGAGTTACACAGAGCATACTCCAGATCGCTGACCTGGCGCGCTTCGTGCGGCACAAAGTCCAGATCACAACCTTCATCCGGGTTATCCAGGTTGATGGTCGGCGGAATGGCACGATCGCGCAGCGCCAGAATAGAGAAAATCGACTCTACTGCGCCTGCAGCACCCAATAGATGACCCGTCATCGACTTGGTTGAACTCACCATCACACGGCTTGCAGCGTCGCCAAAGACAGACTTAACGGCCTGTGCCTCAGCTTTGTCGCCAGCAGGCGTAGACGTGCCGTGCGCATTGACGTAGCCAATCTGACCCGGCTCGATAGCAGCATCACGCAATGCGTTAACCATCGCCAGCGCCGCACCTGCGCCATCTTCCGGCGGTGACGTCATATGGTAAGCATCGCTGCTCATCCCAAATCCGACAACTTCAGCGTAAATTTTGGCGCCGCGCGCTTTTGCATGTTCGTACTCTTCGAGTACCAGCATACCTGCACCGTCGCCCAACACAAAACCATCGCGCTCTTTATCCCACGGACGGCTGGCCGCCTGCGGGTCATCGTTGCGGGTAGACAGCGCGCGCGCTGCGCCAAAACCGCCTACGCCCAGCGGCGTACTGGCTTTTTCAGCGCCACCCGCCACCATCGCGTCCGCATCGCCATAGGCAATAATACGCGCGGCATGACCGATGTTATGCACGCCCGAAGTACAGGCAGTAGCAATAGAGATGCTTGGCCCACGCAGGCCATACATGATAGTCAGATGACCTGCCACCATGTTAACAATCGTCGACGGGACGAAGAACGGGCTGATTTTACGCGGTCCGCCTTTTACCAGCGAACTGTGGTTTTCTTCGATCAGACCGAGACCACCGATACCGGAGCCAATAGCGGCACCAATACGGGTTGCGTTCTCTTCCGTCACTTCAAGGCCAGAATCCTGCATGGCCTGAACGCCAGCGACAATTCCATATTGAATGAAGGCATCCATCTTGCGCTGTTCTTTACGCGAGATAATGTCATCACAGTTAAAATCCTTTACTAAGCCAGCAAATTTCGTTGCATAGGCGCTAGTATCGAAATGGTCGATCAGGCTGATGCCACTCTGACCGGCAAGGAGAGCTTTCCAGGTAGACTCTACGGTATTGCCGACAGGAGACAACATGCCCAGTCCGGTCACAACTACACGACGCTTAGACACGGTTGTCCTCCAGGGAGGGAAAATGATTCTAGTGGGACAAAAGGATAAAACTCAGGCGGTCGAACGACCGCCTGGAGATGTTCACTTACGCCTGGTGGCCGTTGATGTAATCAATGGCAGCCTGAACGGTGGTGATTTTCTCAGCTTCTTCGTCCGGAATCTCAGTATCAAACTCTTCTTCCAGAGCCATTACCAGCTCAACGGTGTCAAGAGAATCTGCGCCCAGGTCTTCGACGAAAGAAGCATTGTTGGTAACTTCTTCCTGCTTAACGCCCAGCTGTTCGCCGATAATTTTCTTAACGCGTTCTTCGATAGTGCTCATACTCTTAAATTTCCTATCAAAACTCGCTTTCGCGATGGTTTTCGTAGTGTATAAAATGTTGAAAAATTTGCAACTAAATCCCGGCAGGTCTTACCACGATTTTACGTTATTTTGAGGCTATTTGCTCTAATAACGCAAATATTTTTCAACGTGATTAAACCATGTACATTCCGCCGTTGACGTGCAGAGTCTCACCCGTGATGTAACTCGCTTCGTCAGAGGCTAAAAATGCAACCGCACTGGCGATTTCCTGAGCGCCGCCGAGGCGACCCGCAGGAACCTGCGCCAGGATACCCGCACGCTGATCGTCAGACAGCGCACGCGTCATGTCCGTTTCAATAAAACCCGGAGCCACAACATTGACAGTAATACCACGGGACGCAACTTCACGAGCCAGTGATTTACTGAAACCGATCAGACCCGCTTTCGCCGCAGCGTAGTTTGCCTGACCTGCATTTCCCATGGTACCAACCACAGAACCAATAGTGATAATGCGACCACAACGCTTTTTCATCATAGCGCGCATTACCGCTTTTGACAGGCGGAAAACAGATGATAAATTGGTTTCGATAATATCGTTCCACTCATCATCTTTCATTCGCATTAGCAGATTATCACGAGTGATACCGGCATTATTAACCAGGATATCCACTTCACCAAATTCTGCGCGAATATTTTCCAGAACAGATTCAATAGATGCAGGATCGGTCACATTCAACATCAGACCTTTCCCATTAGCACCTAAATAATCGCTAATATTCTTCGCGCCATTTTCACTGGTGGCAGTCCCGATAACTTTCGCGCCACGGGCAACAAGCGTCTCGGCAATGGCACGGCCTATGCCACGGCTTGCGCCAGTCACCAGCGCAATTTTTCCTTCAAAGCTCATGGTTTTCCTCTTTTATTGCGGAAGTGCCGCAGACAGCGCCGCCGGCTCGTTCAGCGCCGACGCGGTCAGGGTGTCGACAATACGTTTCGTCAGACCAGTGAGGACTTTACCTGGACCCACTTCATAAAGATGTTCAACGCCCTGCGCCGCGATAAATTCTACGCTCTTCGTCCACTGTACCGGATTGTACAACTGACGAACCAGAGCATCGCGGATAGCGGCAGCATCGGTTTCACATTTCACGTCAACGTTGTTCACTACCGGAACCGTTGGCGCACTAAAAGTAATTTTGGCTAATTCCACCGCCAGCTTATCCGCCGCCGGTTTCATCAGCGCGCAGTGCGACGGCACGCTAACCGGCAACGGCAGCGCACGCTTCGCGCCAGCGGCTTTACAGGCTGCGCCTGCGCGTTCTACCGCCGCTTTATGCCCGGCGATAACCACCTGGCCCGGCGAGTTGAAGTTAACCGGAGAAACCACCTGGCCTTCGGCAGATTCTTCACAGGCTTTGGCAATGGCGGCATCGTCCAGACCGATGATCGCAGACATACCGCCAGTGCCTTCCGGTACCGCTTCCTGCATGAACTTGCCGCGCATCTCTACCAGACGAACGGCATCAGCAAAGTTGATGACGCCAGCACAGACCAGCGCAGAATATTCGCCCAGACTGTGGCCCGCCATTAACGCTGGCGTTTTGCCGCCCTGCTGCTGCCAGACGCGCCAAAGCGCAACGGAAGCCGTTAATAACGCAGGCTGCGTCTGCCAGGTTTTATTCAGTTCTTCCGCCGGGCCTTGTTGGGTGAGCGCCCACAGATCATATCCCAGTGCCGCAGAAGCTTCAGCAAACGTTTCTTCTACGATAGGGTAATTTGCTGCCATCTCAGCCAGCATCCCAACGCTCTGGGACCCCTGACCGGGGAACACAAATGCAAATTGCGTCATGTTTAAATCCTTATACTAGAAACGAATCAGCGCGGAGCCCCAGGTGAAACCGCCCCCAAAGGCTTCCAGCAACACCAGTTGACCAGCTTTAATTCGTCCGTCGCGCACGGCTTCATCCAGTGCGCACGGCACAGAAGCCGCAGAAGTGTTGCCGTGTCTGTCCAGCGTGACAACCACATTGTCCATCGACATACCAAGTTTTTTCGCTGTCGCGCTAATAATTCGCAGGTTAGCCTGATGCGGCACCAGCCAGTCGAGTTCTGAGCGGTCCAGGTTATTGGCCGCCAGGGTTTCATCGACAATATGCGCCAGTTCGGTGACCGCCACTTTAAAGACTTCGTTGCCCGCCATTGTCAGATAAATCGGGTTATCCGGATTTACGCGGTCGGCATTCGGCAGCGTCAGTAATTCGCCGTAACGGCCATCGGCATGAAGATGGGTAGAGATAATACCCGGTTCCTCAGAGGCGCTGAGCACAACTGCGCCTGCACCATCGCCGAAAATAATGATCGTACCACGATCGCTGGGATCGCAGGTGCGAGCTAATACATCGGAACCGACAACCAACGCGTGTTTAACCGCGCCGGACTTAACATACTGGTCGGCAATACTTAACGCGTAGGTGAAACCTGCGCACGCTGCCGCGACATCGAAAGCCGGGCAACCTTTAATACCGAGCATACTTTGAATCTGACATGCTGCGCTTGGAAATGCATGCGTTGCTGAGGTGGTAGCCACCACAATCAAGCCAATGTGGTCTTTATCGATCCCTGCCATCTCAAGCGCGCGATTCGCAGCAGTAAAGCCCATCGTCGCGACGGTTTCGTTTGGCGCGGCAATATGGCGTTCACGAATACCTGTGCGAGTGACAATCCACTCGTCAGAGGTCTCAACCATTTTTTCCAGATCGGCGTTAGTCCGCACTTGTTCAGGCAGATAGCTGCCAGTACCAATAATCTTCGTATACATGTACGCTCAGTCACTTTTCGGTTATATACCGCCACCTGTTAACGTCTGGCACGCTGGCAGCGCCCCGGTACACAGCAAAATTATCTGTGCGCCCGCAGGTTTACGCTTTTGCCCTCGTCCAGCGGTTCAAATCCGGCTGGGTATACAGATTCCAGGCGAGCGGCAATTCGCTGAGGAACTTGTCGCTGCACCGCCTGCACTGCCTGTTCAATCGCGACGGCAAATGCTCGCTGATTGGCCGCACCATGACTTTTAATCACCGTGCCGCGCAATCCTAACAGACAGGCGCCATTATACTGGTCGGGGTTGAGGTGACTGAATCGCCTCGTCAGGCTTTTTTGTAACCAACGTTTTAGTAACAGCAGCCACCACGACCGTTTTTTCCCCTCACCCTGTGATTTCAGCAGTGAAAGGAACATCCTGACAACACCTTCCATCGTTTTAAGTGTGACATTGCCCGTAAAGCCGTCACATACCAGTACATCGGTTTTTCCCGTCAGTAACTCATTCGCCTCAAGGTAACCGATGTAATTGATGGATGGGACTGTTTTTAGCATTAAAGAGGCTTCACGAATACTGTCGAGGCCTTTAGTTTCTTCTTCCCCGATATTGAGCAACGCCACCCGGGGATTTCTGATGCCGACAACCTCTTCCGCCAGAACGGCACCCATCACGGCAAACTGCACCAGCATAGTACTGTCGCAATCAACGTTGGCGCCCAAATCAAGCACTACCGTTTTGCCCTTCTGCTGATGTGGCAATACCGTCACCAACGCGGGACGCTCAATCCCCTCAAGAGGTTTAAGCAATAATTTCGCCAGCCCCATCAGCGCTCCGGTATTACCGGCACTAACACAGGCTTCGGCTCGGCCTTCTTTTACAAGCTCCAGGGCCAGACGCATCGATGTCCCGCGACTGGCGCGGATCGCCTGCGAAGGCCGGGCATCACTGGCAATAACTGACTGCGCAGGGATAATCTGCAGACGCGAACGTTGTTCAAAGTCAGCTTTGGCAAGCAATGGCGTGATAATATCGGGATTCCCGACTAAAAGAAGAGTGAGCTGCGAATTAGCGTTTAGTGCCTGCAATGCTGCAGGCACCGTCACGGAAGGGCCAAAATCGCCCCCCATGACATCTAACGCCAGGGTTAGACGTGTCAAGGTATCGTCGCTGCCTGGTTCGGTGTTTCCCCGCTTACGCGGAGAAATCCTCACTAAGCTATATCACGCTTATACTCTTCGGCTTTCACACTGCAGGCGCACCTGCATTGCAAAAGGCATCGAGTATCGCGCGATTACTTAGCGATTACCTTACGGCCACGGTAGTAACCGTCGGCAGTGATGTGGTGACGCAGGTGTTTTTCACCAGAAGTTTTGTCTACAGACAGGCTGGTGACTGCGGTCAGAGCGTCATGGGAACGACGCATGCCACGTTTGGAACGGGTTGGTTTATTCTGTTGTACGGCCATGGACCTTACTCCTCAATTACGGTTTATCCCTGCGTCCGCGGGGAAGACCTATTACTTACGCTTTAAGCTGGCTAATACGGCAAATGGGTTTGGCTTTTGCGCTTCATCAGGCAGTTCGCCAAAGACCATGTCCGCCTCGGACACTTCACAGTGTTCAGAATCATGCACCGGAACTACCGGCAAGGCGAGGATGATTTCATCTTCAACCATTGCAAGCAGATCGATTTCGCCGAATTCGTTTACCTCAATCGGCTCATACGCTTCCGGCAGTGCTTCAGCCTGCTCGTCGGAACGGACAGGGCTAAAACAATATGTTGTGTGAACCTGATGGGTAAACGGTTTCCCGCAACGCTGACATTCGAGCGACACCATAACTACCGCATCGCCGGTTAAAACGGCGAGACGCTGGTTATCGATAGCGAACGACATGGAGCATTCCACATCACTGTCCACACTGACTACGGATTCGGCGACGCGCTCAACCTGATCGGGAGTATAGATACCCTGGTAATCAAGGCGTTTTTGAGCGGTACGAACCGGATCAAGAGTCAGGGGTAATTTTACCTTTTGCATAGGGCGCGCATATTAACTTCGTAACGTCATATAGTCAAAGAAAAAGGCAGCCTGCGGTTGCCTTTTGCCAATAATTCGCACACATTGCGGGTTACAGACTTATTTTCGCTCAAGACGAGTCCGTGTGACAAGCTTGAAGGACGAAGAGCATAGTTTAAGATGGCTCTCATTATTACGCTATATCTGAGGGAAAAAATATGCCCCGTCTCATCCTTGCATCTACCTCGCCCTGGCGTCGCGCACTACTGGAAAAACTGACGATTCCTTTTGAATGCGCCGCGCCGGATGTGGATGAAACTCCACTGCCGGGCGAAGCGCCGCGGCAGTTGGTACTGCGTTTGGCGCAAGCCAAAGCGCAATCGCTCGCCACGCGTTTCCCGGATCATTTGATTATTGGCTCAGACCAAATTTGCGTTCTGGACGGTGAAATCACCGGCAAACCGCTGACGGAGGAAAAAGCGCGTCAGCAATTAGCCAAAGCCAGCGGGAATATTGTGACGTTTTATACCGGTCTGGCGCTGTACAATTCCGCCTCCGGACATTTACAAACCGAAGTGGAGCCTTTTGACGTGCATTTTCGCCATTTACGCGAGACGGAAATAGATGACTATGTCCGCAAAGAACATCCCCTATACTGTGCGGGAAGCTTTAAAAGCGAAGGGCTGGGGATTGCCTTATTCGAACGTTTAGAGGGCCGGGATCCGAATACGCTGATCGGTTTACCGCTTATTGCCCTGTGTCAGATGCTCAGACGGGAAGAGATGAACCCGCTTAACGCATAGTCGGATAAGCTGCCTTAGGCCTGATAGAGACGCGCAAGCGCCGCCATCAGGCATTTTTGCCGGATAACGTTGTAAAGCTTATCCGGCCTACAAACGCATCAGACAGGCTTACGTAATACCTGCAGGCAATGCTTAAGCTGCTCATCCATCGGCGCTTCGATACGTAATACCTCGCCCGTCCCCGGATGGGTAAATTTCAGCGCTGCCGCATGTAAAAACAGACGTGACAGTCCTGTCCCCGCCAGTTGCTTATCAAATTCACGGTCGCCGTAGCGATCATCGAACGCGATAGGATGACCGGCATATTGGGTATGCACGCGAATCTGATGCGTACGGCCCGTCACCGGACTACAGCGCACCAGCGTGGCAAACGCATAACGCTCTTCTACTTTGAAACGCGTTTCCGACGGTTTGCCCTCCTGACTTACCCGTACGATGCGTTCCCCGCTTTGCAGAATATTTTTTAATAGCGGCGCCTGCACGGTTTTGACGTGTGATTGCCACTGACCGCGAACCAGAGCCAGATAATCTTTTTGCATTCCCTTCTCACGCAGTTGCTCATGCAACGAACGCAGAGCGGAGCGTTTTTTCGCCACCAGCAGCACGCCGGAGGTATCGCGGTCGAGGCGATGCACCAGCTCCAGGAAGCGCGCTTGAGGACGTAATGCCCGTAATCCTTCGATTACACCGAAACTTAACCCACTGCCGCCGTGTACGGCAGTGCCGGAAGGCTTATTGAGCACCAGAATATGGTCGTCTTCATACAAAATGACATCAGCTAACGCCGCCACTTTTTGCAAATGCGGTGACACAGCCTCTTCTTCGCGTTCAGCAACCCGAACCGGCGGAATACGAACTTCATCGCCCGCTTCCAGCTTGTATTCCGGTTTGATGCGTTTTTTATTCACCCGCACCTCGCCTTTGCGTAAGATGCGATAAATCATACTTTTGGGCACCCCTTTCAGTTGGGTGCGCAAAAAGTTGTCAATGCGTTGCCCCGCATCGTCAGCGGCAATAGCAACAATTTTTACGGATGGCGTTTCTGTTTTCATGGGGGCGATTCTAAATAGCCTGTGGGATTCGCGCCACACATTTTTCTCTACTTATATTGAGGTCTGTGCCAGACGATGAACGTTTACCACCGCACTTTTGGCGGTTATTAAAGCGATCTGCGCGTACAGGTGAAAAAACTGTGAGTAAGCGGGTGATAAATGGTAAAAGTCATCTTGCTATAACGAGGTTAGCAGTGGAATAATGATGCGGTTTCCGCACCGAAACTTGTTAAAACAAAAAGTTTAGCGGAATGACCCATTTTGCCTGACCGATCATCCACGCAGCAATGGCGTAAGACGTATTGATCTTTCAGGCAGTTAGCGGGCTGCGGGTTGCAGTCCTTACCGGTAGATAGGATCTTCTCTGGAGAGTAATACCCAGGCTGCTTCCCTGATAATTGCGCTGTGTTTCCGTATGAAACACAGGCAACCGACACTCTGCGCCTCTTTGAGCTGACGATAACCGTGAGGTTGGCGACGCGAAATAGTCACGAGGCCATCGGTTCATGCCCGGTAAGGCGTCACCATGCCCGCAGCTTAGTCGTCAACGTAAGAATAATGAGTAAGTTACGATGAAAAGAATGTTAATCAACGCGACTCAGCAGGAAGAGTTGCGCGTCGCCCTTGTAGATGGGCAGCGTCTGTACGATCTGGATATAGAAAGCCCCGGACACGAGCAGAAAAAAGCGAACATCTATAAAGGCAAAATTACCCGTATCGAACCGAGTCTGGAAGCGGCTTTTGTGGATTACGGCGCTGAACGTCACGGTTTCCTCCCGTTAAAAGAAATTGCCCGCGAATATTTTCCCGCCAACTACAGCGCTCATGGTCGTCCGAACATCAAAGACGTGTTACGTGAAGGCCAGGAGGTTATTGTTCAAATTGATAAAGAAGAACGCGGCAACAAAGGCGCGGCGTTAACCACCTTTATCAGTCTGGCGGGCAGCTATCTGGTTTTGATGCCGAATAACCCGCGTGCAGGCGGTATTTCCCGTCGCATTGAAGGTGACGATCGTACCGAGTTAAAAGAGGCGCTGGCCAGTCTGGAACTCCCTGAAGGGATGGGGCTTATCGTGCGTACCGCGGGTGTCGGTAAATCCGCCGAAGCGTTGCAGTGGGATTTAAGCTTCCGTCTGAAACACTGGGAAGCCATTCAAAAAGCCGCTGAAAGCCGCCCAGCGCCATTCCTGATCCATCAGGAAAGCAACGTCATCGTGCGCGCCTTCCGCGACTATCTGCGTCAGGATATCGGTGAAATTCTTATCGATAACCCGAAAGTGCTTGAACTGGCGCGTCAACATATTGCTGCATTAGGCCGTCCGGACTTTAGCAGCAAAATTAAGCTGTACACCGGTGAAATTCCTCTGTTCAGCCATTATCAGATCGAATCGCAGATTGAGTCGGCGTTTCAGCGAGAAGTGCGTCTGCCGTCCGGCGGCTCTATTGTTATTGACAGCACCGAGGCATTAACCGCCATCGATATTAACTCCGCCCGGGCGACTCGCGGCGGCGACATTGAAGAAACCGCGTTCAATACTAACCTCGAAGCAGCCGACGAAATTGCCCGCCAGCTACGTCTGCGCGACCTGGGCGGCCTGATCGTTATCGACTTTATTGATATGACGCCGGTGCGCCATCAGCGTGCGGTGGAAAATCGTCTACGTGAAGCGGTGCGTCAGGACAGAGCGCGTATCCAGATCAGCCATATTTCCCGCTTCGGCCTGCTGGAGATGTCCCGCCAGCGTCTGAGCCCGTCGCTGGGTGAATCCAGCCATCACGTGTGTCCTCGCTGTTCCGGTACCGGTACCGTGCGCGATAACGAGTCCTTGTCTCTTTCTATTTTGCGTCTGATTGAAGAAGAAGCGCTGAAAGAGAACACCCAGGAAGTTCATGCCATTGTTCCGGTGCCAATTGCCTCTTATCTGCTTAACGAAAAACGTACGGCAGTTAACGCGATTGAGACGCGTCAGGATGGCGTACGTTGTGTGATCGTTCCAAACGATCAGATGGAAACGCCGCACTATTCCGTGCTACGCGTACGCAAAGGGGAAGAAACCCCTACCCTGAGCTACATGCTGCCTAAACTGCATGAAGAAGCGATGGCGTTGCCTTCTGAAGAAGAGTACGCCGAGCGTAAACGCCCGGAACAACCTGCGCTGGCAACGTTTGCTATGCCAGAAGTGCCTCCAGCCCCCACGCCTGCTGAACCGGCGGCCAGTGTCGCGACGACGAAAAACAGCAAGGTGGCTGCTGCGCAACCTGCTCAGCCAGGACTGTTTAGCCGCTTCCTTAATGCGCTGAAACAGCTATTCAGCGGTGATGAAGAAACGAAAACCGTCGAAAAAGCGGCACCGAAAGCGCAAGAAAAACCGGAACGCCAGCAAGAACGCCGCAAAACACGGCAGAATAACCGCCGCGATCGCAATGAACGCCGCGACAACCGCGACAACCGTGATAACCGAGTCGAGCGGGAGGGTAGCGAGAACCGCGACGAGAATCGCCGTAACCGCCGCCAGGCACAGCAGCAAAACGCTGAAGCACGCGATACCCGCCAGCAGGAAACGGCGGAAAAAGTGAAAGCCAGCGATGAGCAGCAACAGACGCCGCGCCGCGAACGCAACCGTCGCCGCAATGATGAGAAGCGCCAGGCGCAACAGGAAGTGAAAGCGCTCAACCGCGAAGAACAACCTGTTCAGGAAACCGAGCAGGAAGAGCGTGTGCAGCCGGTTCAACCTCGCCGCAAACAGCGTCAGCTTACTCAGAAAGTCCGATTCACCAACCGCGAAGCGGTTGAGACCGTTGATACACCAGTTGTCGTTGACGAACCGCGCCCGGTTGAAAACGTTGAGCAACCCGTTCCAGCACCGCGTACTGACCTGGCGAAAGTCGATTTACCCGTCGTTGCCAATGTTGTACAGGAGCAGGACGATACCGCCGAGTCGCGTGATAACGCCGGAATGCCGCGTCGCTCCCGCCGTTCACCACGCCACTTGCGCGTAAGCGGCCAGCGTCGTCGTCGCTATCGTGACGAACGATATCCGACGCAGTCGCCGATGCCGTTAGCCGTTGCCTGCGCGTCGCCGGAAATGGCGTCGGGTAAAGTCTGGATCCGTTACCCGATTGTTCGTTCTCAGGAAACACAGGTTGAAGAGCAACGCGACGCAGAACTGGCTCTGCCTCAAACTGCCATCGCCAATGAACAGCAGACTGTCGCCGCAGCCGTTGCTTTCGAACCAGAAATGCCAGTACAGGCCGTCGAACCAGCACAAGCAGCAGAAAGTATTGTCGTTGAGCCTCAGACCGTCATCGCCCCCCCGGCACCGGAAGCAGTTGAAGTCGAGACAACGCATCCGGAAGTGATTGCCGCGCCGGTTGATGACCAGCCTCAATGGATTGCCGAAAGCGATACGCCGGTGGCGCAAGACGTTATTGCTGAGGCAACTCCGGTGGCAGAAACCGCCGATACCTCCATCGCTGTTGATGAAAACGCGGCTGACGTTGTCGTTGTTGAGCCAGAAGATGAGATGAAGGTGGAAGCGACGGTTGTGGAACACACGGCAGAAGAGACCGCCATTGTTCCGGCCCAGGCGGTGGAAAAGACGGAAAATGTTATCTGCGTTGCCGATCATAACCACGCCAGCGCCCCGATGACGCGCGCGCCCGCGCCGGAATATGTGCCAGAAGCGCCACATCATAGCGACTGGCAACGTCCTTCCTTCCACTTTGAAGGTAAAGGCGCGGCAGGCGGACACAGCGCCACACGTCACGCCAGCGCTCCGGCTACACGTCCGCAGCCAGTAGAATGAAATAACCGCTGATAAAAAGCCGACCGCCTGGTCGGCTTTTTTTATCCCCCTGTAGGGTGACGCATTCCCGTCAGTGCGGGCATCACCTCTTTCATCAAATCAAGAAACTTACGTAGCCGGGTAGGATAATAGCGGGCCCATGGGTAAACCAGATGAACCGATAACGCCGTCGCCTGCCATTCCGGCATCAACTCGGTTAAATGCCCCGCGCTGATATCTTCTTCTACCATCCAGCCGGAGACAATGGCGATACCCAGTCCGGCCAGCGCGGCGTTCCGCGCGACATAAATGCTATCGGTACTTAATCGGGGGGAAATGGAGAACGTCACCGGTTCGCGACTGCGCTGATGGACCAGCGACACATTATGCTGGTAGAACGTACTTACAGATATCCACGGCAGCGATGTTAACTGATGCGGCGTATCAATGCCTCCATATTGCGCCAGTAAAAGCGGCGAGACCACGACGCGACGCGGCACTTCCGCTAACAGCACCGAGACAGTTTGCGGATCAACATCTGCGCCAACTCTAATGGCGCAGTCAATATCATCGCTAAGAAAATCGACCGTTTTATCATTTAGCATCCACTCTACCGAAAGCTGAGGGTAGCGGGTAAGAAATGTCAATAGCGGCGTCAGAAGCTGCTGCTGACCAAACGCATGCGGTGCGCGGACTCGTAACATTCCAACGGGTTTATCTGTCGCCACATTCAGCCTGTCCTCCAGCGCCAGCCAGGCATCAATCACTTCCCGGGCATGTTGATAGCATCGTTCGCCATCATCGGTCAGGCGCATGGCATGTGTCGTACGTAGCAGCAATTTAGCGCTTAGTAACGCTTCAAGCGTCTGTAGACGACGGCTTACCGTTGCCTGCGTCATTTGCATTTGTCTTGCCGCGGCTGAGAGGGAACCTGCCTCAACGATACGCACGAAGGTACGCATTAACTCGATCCTGTCTATACGTTCTCTCTTTTTCATTACGACACAGTTATACGTTAAGCGTATAACTGTTTTACCACTCTACCCTCTACCTGACCAGCACATTACGGTGAACAATAGCGCCATCATCGACCATTAAGGAAACCGTTATGACTATGCGCACCGGGCGCTCCCGCTGGGTTATTTTTATTCTGGCTCTGGGGGCGGGATTCAGCGTTGCCGCCATCTATTATGCACAGCCGCTGCTGCCGCTAATGGAAAAAGATCTGGCGTTACGTATTACCAGCATGGGACTCGTGCCCACCTTAACCCAGGCAGGGTACGCACTGGGCATTCTGTTTTTACTGCCATTAGGCGACCGTTACGACCGCCGAACATTAATTTTACTGAAAAGCGCCTCGCTTGCCGTCCTCTTGCTGGCATGTAGTTTTACCGCTCAGCTTCACTCACTTTTGCTGATAAGTCTGCTACTGGGCATGGCCGCTACCATGGCGCAGGATATTGTTCCCGCCGCCGCAATCCTTGCGCCGCAAGGCCAGCAGGGGAAAATGGTAGGTACCGTAATGACAGGACTACTGTTGGGTATTCTACTGTCCCGAACCGTTAGCGGACTGATAGGCGCTGCCTTCGGCTGGCGTGAAATGTACCAACTGGCAGCCCTGAGCATTGCCATAATCGGCATCATTATGTGGAAAGCGCTGCCTCGTTTTGCCGTAAGTGCCACGCTCAGTTATCCCGCATTAATGTGCTCTATGTTGCAGCTATGGCAACGTTATCCTGCGTTGCGACGCGCGGCGCTGGCACAGGGTTTTCTTTCTATTGCCTTTAGCGCTTTCTGGTCAACGCTGGCGGTTATGCTGGCGCAACGTTACCAGATGGGAAGCGCCATCGCCGGCGCATTTGGCTTTGCTGGCGCAGCAGGCGCACTCGCCTCGCCGCTCGCAGGACGACTGGCTGACACTGTCGGCACTGAAAAGGTGACACAGTTGGCCGCACTACTGGTGACAATGTCATTCGCGCTGATGTTTTTGCTTCCAGCGTTACCGGTACAAAGGCAATGGCCGTTGATTGCCCTTTCCGCCATCGGGTTTGATCTTGGGCTACAGTCCAGTCTTGTTGCGCACCAGAACCTGGTATATGGTCTGGAACCGCAGGCCAGAGGCCGTCTGAATGCGCTACTCTTTACGGTGATATTTATCGGTATGGCGTTAGGTTCCGTGCTTGGTAGCCAGGTCTACGCATTAGCAAACTGGTCCGGCGTGGTTATGCTAGCCGTCATCAGCAGCGCTATTGCGCTCATCATCAGAGTAATGGGAAACCTGTCAATAAATTCCCGACACGCGGAGCGATAACGGCTAAAAAAATGCCCGCGCCGGGGTGGATGGCGCGGGCAGACAAAACATATCCAGTTTCGTGATATGTTTCAAAAAGAAGCGTTACCGGTTTAACTGGAAAAGCGACATGCCCTGCATATCGGTAAACGCTTTGTAGGAGGCCTGCAATGCCGCCTGTTGCATCACGTAGGAAGAGATAACCGAGTTCCAGTCAACATCCACCAGATCGCTCATCTGTTGTTTCTGACCCAGCGCACGATCACTTCCCAGTGAATCGAGGGTACTGAGTTCACTCAGTTGCGTACCCAGCTCCGCACGAACGGTCAGGACGTTGTTAAGCGAGTTTTTTAGACCGCGATTCGTTTTATCAATGGCAGCAGCAGCCTTTTCTTTTTCCACGTCATTGCCATCTACCGGCGTGTTGAGCGCGGCAATTGCCGTGTCAAGCATAACAAACAAATTCGTTTCGGAGGCCGTACCATCAGGTTCCGGAACCGCATTGCTGGTGATGTGATTAAAAATTTGCGTTCCCGTATGGCCAATCACCATCGTACGCGCAGAATCTACCTGCTGAGTAACGCTTTTTTCGCCGCCATGATAATCTCCCGTGGCCTGGTCGAAAGGCGCGGCCTCTGTTTTATACCCGGCAAAAATATAGCGACCATTCCCGTCTGTGCTGTTCGCCAGATTCATCAACTGGTCACGGATACCCTGTAAATCTGTCGCCAGTGAAGCGCGGTCATCGTCGCTTAACGCGCCGTTTCCGGCATAGACAATTTTTTCCTGCGCCGTTTGAATCGCCGTTGTTACCTGGCCGAGTACGCTTTCTTCCAGCGAGACTTTTTGCGTCGCAAATGTACGCGCCAGAGCATACTGGCTATTTTGCGCCTGCGCCTGAGAAAGCACCACTGCCTGCGACGCGGCGATCGGATCGTCAGAGGGATTGGTTACGCGCTTACCGGTAGACATCTGTTCGCCAAACTTCATCCATTCAGCCTGAGAGTTAGTGATGCCGCTCATATTTTGCTGATACATCATCTGGGTACTGATACGCATGTTATCCTTCTCCCTTAACGAATATTCAGTAACGCATCAAACAGCGCATTGGCGGTCTGCAATACCTGCGCATTGGCCAGATAATATTGCTGGTAACGCTGCAAATTGCCGTATTCTTCGTCGAGGTTAACGCCGGAAACTGACTGCTGCTGCTTATAAAGTTGGTTAACCACATTCGCCTGCGTAGTGCTGCTGGTTTTTAGCGTCGAAGTTTTGTTACCTACATCGCTGACCAGCGTAGCGTAGGCATCGTTAAAGGTTTTGTTACCGCCCACCACGTCGCTGTTTTGTAAGTTCAACAACGCCTGGCCGTTGCGGTTATCGCTGTCGCCAGTATCGACATCCGGATCAAGTTTTGACTCGGAAGCCATCGCAATCCCGGCTTCATTTGTCACTTTCACTTTCATCTCAACGATAGCATCACTGACAGGCTTCAACAGGAAACTGTCGTTCTTCTGCACCCCGGTGCCCACCGTCACTTTCAGACCGTCAATCTCCAGTTTTCCGTCAACGTCTTTTGTCGCCGTGAAAGTGGTGTTATCCGCAAGGCGAGTAACCTGCCAGTCACTGCCGTCAAAAACAATCTGATAATCCGTTGCCTGAACCTTCGTACTGTCGTCCACTTCTGCGGTTAGCGATACCGTTTTATCCGCATTATTACTGTTGCTGTAAATCACCGGCGAGCCGATGCCAAAGAAGTCCTTGCCTTTATTGCCATCGGCGTCATAGCCTTTGGTATGTTGCGCGTTAAACGCATCGGCAAATGCCAGCGCCAGTTGCCCCAGCGTATTACGAGTCTGATCCAGGTCCTGTGAACGGAATGTCAGCAGCCCGCCGAGCGAACCGGTGTTCAGCAGTTTTTCCGGAATTTCGATGTTACCGGCAGCCTCATCGACATAAGCAACAGTAGTACGTGTTGGATCAGCGCTGGAAGGTACCGCCGCCAGTTGACGGGCTGTCGAACCTTGTACCAATGTATAACCATTGGCCATCGTCAGGTTATAGGTTCCGCCGTCCTGTACGCTCACCTCCACGCCAACGATCTTATTCAGCTCACTGACCAACTGGTCACGTTGATCGAGCAAATCGTTCGGCGACGCGCCCGCGCCTACGCCCGTCAAACGCGAGATTTGATCGTTCAGATTGGCTATCTGCTTAGTGTAATTGTTGATTTGCGCCACACTGGAGCCAATCGCGATATTAACCTGTTTGTCCTGATCGCGCAGATACTGATCGGTAGTTTTGAACTGGTTTACCAGCCCTTCCGCTTTACCAATTAATGCCTGACGCGCTGCGGGATCTTCTGCATTACTGACCAACGTTTGCAGACTGGTAAAAAAACTCTGCAATGAACCAGATAGTGAACTGGATTTATCCGCCAGCAGGTTGTCAATTTTTGACATTTGCTCATAGCGTGTGGTCAATCCGCTGCTCTGGTTTTGCGCCCCGCGCAGCTGATTGGTGATAAACGCATCATATTCGCGCTGTACGCCTGAAACATAGACGCCATTACCCATCCAGCCGCCGGCACCTAACGTACTGTTTGCCTGCGCCAGAATCGTGGTCTGCCGGGTATAACCCGCCACATTATAATTGTTGATGTTATTACTGACCGTATTTAACGCAGTTTGCGCGGCGTTAAGTCCGCTCATGGCGTGATTAATCAAGCTGGACATGATGGTTCCTTTTAATCCTTCAATACTCGTTGTTATCGGCAGCGTCTACGCGGACTTGAGCGATTTAAAAGAGATTATCGAGATTCGCGCTGTAAGTTTTGCTGACCTTTTCACTCATCGCTTTCAACTGTTGGATCATGCTGGTTAATTTGCGCGCATAGTGAGGGTCTGTCGCATATCCGGCGTTTTGCAGTGCGACAGCGCCCTGCTCCGCCGTGGCGGCGGTGGTCACCGCAGTGTAACGTGGGTTACGCGTTAACAGCGCGACATAATCCGATAACGCCTCCAGATAGGAGTTATAAACGCGGAATTTCGCTTTTACCTTCTTCGCTTCGCCGTTTTCGTATTCGGTGGTGGTAATTTCCGTCACCGGCCCTTTCCAGCTGGCGGTAGCTTTCACACCAAACACGTTGTAGCTGGGCTCGCCATTCTCGCGCAGGATTTGCCGCTGCCCCCATCCGGACTCCAGCGCCGCCTGCGCCAGAATCAAATGATGCGGTACTCCGCTCTGTTCGCTGGCCAGCCGCGCCGGCAGCGAAAGCCGGGCCAGAAAGTCTTTACTGTCGCCGGAGAGCGGTTCGTCACTGCTGTCCGGCGTTTTTGGCATTGCTTTACGCACCAGTTGGGTCAGCGCCTGATTTTGATAGCTGTTCACCGTTTCCAGCGAAAATTTCAGCGGCACCTGAGGCGCGTCATCCGCTGGCATCGTCTGCCCGCTGGTCATCTGTTTAACCATCATATCCGCCAGACCCAGCCCCTTTCCGGCAGTCATCTGCTGGGCGATCTGCTGGTCATACATACTGGTATACAAACGCGTCTGATCGCTGCTGAATAAGCCATCTTTAGGTAACGCCTCACGCATACTTTTCAGCATCATCTGAACAAACATGCCTTCCACCTGGCGGGCCACCGGACGGATATTCGCCGCCGGGTCCTGTCCCGCTTTCGCTTTAAGTTCGTTCAGAGATTGCGCATCCCAGGCCGCGCTGGCCAGCAGTTTTCCGTCGCCGATCATCAGATAATTTCCAGTTTAGCGCGTAGGCAGCCCGCACTTTGCATAGACTGCAAAATCGACATCAGATCCATCGGTGTCGCGCCAAGCGCATTCAGCGCGCGCACTACGCTGTTCAGATTGGCGCTGGAACGCACGCTTTGTAGTGCCCCTCCGCTTTGGCGCAAATCTATCTGGGTCTGTGGCGTCACTACGGTCTGACCGCCGCCAAATGGCGTATTCGGCTGGTTGACGTTGAGCTGGCGGTTGACCGTCACTGACAAATTACCCTGCGCCACGGCGCAGCTATCCAACGTCACTTCTCGATTCATGACTACCGACCCCGTACGCGAATTGATCACAACTTTTGCATCCTGCGGCGTCACGCTCACTTCCATATTTTGAATATCCGCCAGAAAACGCACCTGCGAACTATTGCCGCTGGGCACGCGTACCTGCACCGTTCGCGCATCAAGCGCAGTGGCGCTGCCGTATCCGCGGGCGCGGTTGATGGCGTCGGTAATTTGCTGCGCCATCGTAAAATCTTCGTTGTTCAATTGCAGATTAATGGTGTTTCCGGCGCCAAACTGACTTGGTAACTCACGTTCGATAATCGCCCCGTTAGTGATGCGTCCGCCGTTAAGCTGGTTAACCTGCACGCTACTGCCACCAGCAGAAGCCCCCGCGCCGCCGACCAGAATATTCCCCTGCGCCAGGGCATACACCTGGCTGTCGACCCCTTTTAATGGCGTCATTAATAATGTCCCGCCGCGCAGACTTTTGGCATTCCCCATCGAGGAGACCACCACATCAATCGTTTGCCCCTGACGCGCAAAAGGCGGATACGAGGCCGTCACCATGACCGCCGCCACGTTTTTCAACTGCATATTGGTGCCGGTGGGGACCGTAATCCCCAGCTGTGACAGCATATTATTCAGCGTCTGGGTGGTGAACGGCGTCTGGGTCGTCTGGTCTCCGGTACCATCCAGCCCAACCACCAGCCCGTAGCCGATCAGCGAGTTTTCGCGTACGCCCTGGACGCTGGTCAGATCCCGAATGCGTTCGGCGTGCGCCAGTGTGGCAACCAGTGCCAGAACGATTCCTGCAAGAGCTTTAAACACATACACCTCGCTTACATCGGCGACAAATTAAGGAAGAAACGTTGCAGCCAGCCCATATTTTGCGCTTCGTTAATATAGCCGTTGCCGACATATTCAATTCGCGCATCCGCCACCTGTGTCGAGGGTACGGAATTACTGCCGCTGATGGTGCGTGGATTCACCACGCCGGAGAAGCGGATGAACTCCGTTCCCTGATTAATCGCGATCTGTTTTTCACCCACGACATGTAAATTGCCATTCGCCAGTACCTGATCGACGGTCACGGTCAGCGTGCCGCTAAAAGTATTGCTGGCATTCGCACCACCTTTCCCGTTAAAAGTGTTGCCGCCTGAGGCCTCCATATCCGCACGGGAGTTCCCGAATAACCCCTGCAAATAACGCGGTACCGTATCAAAGCCAAAGCTGGTTTTGCCGTCGCGGCTGGCATTCGCGGACGAGCTTTTACTGGCGCTGACGTTTTCCTGTAACACAATCGTGAGCGTATCGCCGATATTACGCGGTCGACGATCTTCAAAAAGCGGCTGATAGCCATAATTAATCGGCTGCGCAGACTGAAAAATGGATCCATTCGCCACCGGCACCGGCCCCGGAATCGGCTGTGCCGTGGTTGCCCCCTGCACGAGCGGTTTAGCGGGTATCCAGGCGCATCCTGTCAGCGACGCGGCCAGCAGGGCCAATAATGGGTAAGCGTGAAGCGCGTTTTTTTGCATTACCTTCATCTTCAAAATCAGGACGCCGGCGGCGTCTTCACGCCACCGGCGGCACCTTAAAGTTGCGTCAGTTTCTGCAGCATCTGATCGGTCGTCGATACTGCTTTACTGTTAATTTCATAGGCGCGTTGAACCTGAATCATGTTCACCAGTTCTTCCGCCACGTTAACGTTAGACGTTTCGACATATCCCTGATACAACAGCCCCGCGCCGTTGAGTCCCGGCGTGCTTTCGTTCGGCGCGCCGGACGATTGCGTTTCGATGTAGAGGTTCTCACCGATGCTTTCCAGCCCGGTGTCGTTCATAAAGGTGGTTAAGTTGATCTGCCCAACCTGAACCGGCGCGGCCTGCCCCTGTTGGGTCACGCTCACTACGCCGTCGCGGCCAATCGTGATACTTAACGCGTTGGCGGGAATGGTGATCGCAGGCTGAACCTGAAAACCACCTGCCGTCACCAGTTGGCCGTTCTGGTCCACCTGGAAAGAGCCGTCGCGGGTATAGGCTGACGTACCGTCTGGCAGCATAACCTGGAAAAAACCCTGGCCTTTGATTGCCACATCTTTACTGTTGTTGGTCTGCGACAGATTCCCTTGGCTGTGCAGACGCTCCGTGGCGACCGGACGCACGCCGGTACCGATTTGCAGCCCGGAGGGCAACGTCGTCTGCTCGGAAGACTGCGCGCCCGGCTGGCGAATGGTCTGGTATAACAGATCTTCAAATACCGCGCGCTGACGCTTAAAACCATTGGTGCTGACGTTTGCCAGGTTATTGGCAATAACATCCATATTGGTTTGCTGCGCGTCCAGGCCGGTTTTGGCGATCCATAATGAACTGATCATAAAATGTCCTGTATTAACTCATCGACAGCAGTTGGTTAGCTCGCCCTTCGTTTTCATCAACGCTGGTGATAACCTTCATCTGCATTTCAAAACGGCGCGCGTTGGCGATCATGTCGGTCATGGCGTCAACCGGCTTAACGTTACTGCCTTCCAGCACGCCCGACATAATGCGAATAGACGGATCGGCAGCCAGCACCGCGCCGCGTTCGGCCTGCGCGTCGGCGGTGAGGCGGAATAAACCGTCATCGCCGCGCTGCACTTCGTTACCCTCCGCTTTGACCAGCTTCAGTCGTCCAACGGGCGCCACCGTGTTCGGCGGGTCACCCGGGTTGAGCGAGGAGATCGTGCCGTCTGCCGCAATGGTGATTTCCGACCCTTCCGGGACGGTAAGCGGGCCGCCTTCGCCGATTACCGGATGTCCCTGAATGGTTAACTGTCCGGTTGGACCCACCTGGATACTCCCGTTACGGGTATATCCTTCGGCACCATCCGCCGCCTGCACCACCAGCCAGCCGTCCTGCTGTAGCGCCACATCCAGCGGGCGGGAGGTGTAGTCCAGTTGACCTGGGGTCATATCCGCCCCCGGCGTCGAGGCCGTAACCAACGTGCGCGTCGCTAAAGAGAGGCCATCAACGGGCACCGCGCGCAGCGCATTGAGCTGCGCGCGAAAGCCGGGCGTTGAGGCGTTAGCCAGGTTGCTGGCCGTTACCGCCTGCTGGTTAAGCGTCTGGCTGGCCGCCCCCATGGCGGTATAAATTGCGTGATCCATTAAGCTATCCCGTCAGGCGCTTAGCGCAGGTTAACCAGCGTATTGAGGATCTGATCCTGGGTTTTGATGGTCTGCGCATTCGACTGGTAGTTACGCTGCGCAACGATCATATTCACCAGCTCTTTACTCAAATCCACGTTAGAGGCTTCCAGCGCACCGTTCGTCAGCTTACCGAAGTTACCGGAACCGGCGGTTCCCAGCAGCGCTACCCCGGAGGCCTGCGTCGCCGCCCAGACGTTATCGCCCTGGGACGCCAGACCTTCGTTGTTGGCAAAGTTAGCCAGCACAATCTGCCCCAGCACCTGCTCCTGCTCGTTGGAGTAGTTGCCAACCACGGTGCCGTCGTTGTTAATCTGGTAGCTCACCAGATCGCCCGGCTTATAGCCGTTCTGATTGGTAGCGACAATATTGTTCGACCCGGTGTTCTGCTGCATAGAGTTAAGGAAGCTGAGTGAGAAGTCCGCAGGCGTGGCGCCATTAATCTCACCAGTGATGATCTGTATTTCCTTTTCTGGATTAGGTGTCGTCGCTAAATCCCAAGTCGGTGAAGCGGGTGGTGTACTTGTCAGCCTATAGTTATAAATCTCATTCAGCGTACCATTCTCGGTAAAGTGCATCTGAGCCGCTTTATTAGCCGTAGCACCAGCAACACTGCTATCAAGCGTCCAGACATCCCATTTATTACTGTTATTTTTAACGTAATAAATGCTCATATCGTGAGCATTACCCTGACTGTCATAAACGGTGATACTCCCTTTTTTGTTGTAAGTATTAGCATCGGAAGGATCGAATGGATTTTTTGCCGGTTTCGCATCTGTCGAGTTCAGATTCACCTGCATTGACGCGGTGGTGGTCGATTTTGCCGCCATCAGCGTGTTCGGAATAGTGATCGGCGCAGGATTCGCCCCCTGCTGAATGGTCGGCGGCGTACCGGTGGCCGGATAGCCGGTCAGTTGCATCCCCTGCATATTGACCAGGTTACGGTTCTCGTCCAGTTTGAACTGGCCGTTACGGCTATAGAACACGGAACCGTTGCTGTCTACCAGGCGGAAAAAACCGTTCTGGCTAATCGCGACGTCCAGTCCACGCCCCGTGTTCGTTGTGGTACCGTCGGTAAAATCCTGGGTAATCCCCGCCACTTTTACGCCCAGCCCCACTTTTGAACCGGCGAACATATCAGCAAACGATGCCGTACCGGATTTAAAACCATAGGTAGCGGAGTTGGCGATGTTATTACCAATAACATCAAGGTTGGTGGCCGCAGCGTTCAGGCCGCTAACCGCTTGAGAAAAAGACATGACTGACTCCTGATTTAGATTATCTGCCGAACTTCGTCGAGGGTAGTGGTGCCATAGGTACCGAGATCCAACAGGTTGCCGTCGCTGCCCTTCGTCACGCCCTGCACCAGAGCGAATTGCAGCGGCTGCGCCACCAGTTGCGTTCCGCCATTGCTGGCGGCAATCGCAATGTTGTAAGAACCATCAGGTACCGAGGTGCCGTCCGTTTGCTTACCATCCCAGGTAAAGGTGTGTACCCCGGCTTTCAACTCACCAATTTCCAGCGTACGCACGACCCGGCCATCTTTATCAGTAATGGTTGCTGTCACTTTGTCCGCAGGCTGTTGCAGTTCCACACCAAACGGCGTCGTGGACGTAACGGCACCTTCATCCGCGCCTTTACCCGCCAGGATCGTGGTGCCCGGCACCATCACGCCATGTCCAATCAGCGTGGTTGCCTGTAGCGACTGACTATTGTCGATTTGCCCGGAAATAGCGCCCAACGTGGTATTCAGTTTTTCAATACCGCTCACGGTACTGATTTGCGCCAGTTGCGTGGTAAGCTCATTATTCTGCAAAGGGTTAGTCGGGTCCTGATTCTTCAATTGCGCGACCAACAAGGTCAGGAAGCTACTTTGCAGATCGGCCGCGTTACTCCCGGTCATCGATCCGCTGCCCGTCGTGGTTTTGACGCCCGTGTTGGCCGGGTCATTCATCGTTACGGCAATAGACATACGCGCCTCCTTTACTGGCCTAATGTCAGCGTTTTAAGCATCATGCTTTTTACGGTATTCAGGACTTCGACGTTTGCCTGATAGCTGCGCGAGGCCGACATGGTATTGACCATTTCACCGACCACATCCACATTGGGCATTTTGACGTAGCCGTTAGCGTCCGCCAGCGGGTTGCCAGGCTCATAAACCCTCTTTTCCGGCGCCTGGCTTTCAATCACGCTGGCCACCTTTACGCCGCCGGTCGCCTGCCCCGGCGCGGCATCAACCTGAAAAACGACCTGTTTAGCGCGATAAGGCTGTCCGTCCGGCCCGGTGACGCTGTCCGCATTGGCCAGGTTGCTGGCCGCGACATTCAACCGTTTGGACTGTGCGGTAAGTGCCGATCCGGCAATATCAAAAATGTTTAACAGCGCCACGGATTAGTTTCCTCCCTGTAGCACATTCATCATGCCTTTGAGTTGGCTACCCAAAACGGTAAGCCCCATCTGATATTTGAGACTATTATCCGCAAACTGCGTACGTTCCCTGTCCATATCCACGGTGTTGCCATCCAGAGAAGGTTGATCGGGTACGCGATAAAGCAGATCCACTGCGGGAGAAGAGGCCGCCTGAGCGGGAATATGGTGGGAGGACGTCAACGTCAACGAGACGCCGCCGGTTTCTTCCCGTCCACGCACCATCACTTTTTTTAACTCACTGGCAAAATCAATATCGCGCGCCTGATACCCCGGCGTATCGGCGTTGGCAATATTCGCCGCTAATATTTCCTGACGTTGCGCGCGCAGATTTAGCGCTTCTTGCTGAAATCGTAAGGCGGCATCGAGCCTGTCGAGCATATCTCCTCCGCAAATGGCAAAATTCAGCCGACAGCTTAAAGCCCTTCACGCGCGCGTTATCGCCGGAATAAACGCAAAATGCGTCGCTATTTATTGCGTTGATACCTGCATCACACAGGTAGAATCCTGACATTGCGTAAAACAGGGGGAGAACGATGCAAACGTTAAAACGAGGAATTGCCGTGGCGGCCTTGCTGTTCAGCCCCCTGACACTGGCGCAGGATATCAACGCCCAGTTGACGACGTGGTTTTCCCAGCGTCTGGCTGGATTCAGCGATGAGGTCGTTGTGACGCTCCGTTCACCGTCCACTCTGCTGCCAGGCTGCGAACAGCCAGCCTTCAGTATGACGGGCAACGCGAAGCTATGGGGTAATGTGAACGTGGTGGCGCGCTGCGCCAACGAAAAACGTTATTTACAGGTGAATGTACAGGCGACCGGCAATTATGTCGCCGCCGCCGCGCCTGTCGCGCGCGGAGGAAAATTGACCCAGTCCAACGTTACGTTAAAACGCGGCAGGCTGGATCAGTTACCGCCTCGAACCGTGCTGGATATCCGCCAGATCCAGGACGCCGTCAGCTTGCGCGATCTCGCCCCAGGGCAGCCGGTACAGCTTACGATGATACGCCAGGCCTGGCGTGTCAGGGCAGGTCAACGCGTACAGGTTATCGCCAATGGTGAAGGTTTTAGCGTTAACGCGGAAGGTCAGGCGATGAATAATGCTGCCGTCGCGCAAAATGCGCGCGTGCGTATGACATCGGGTCAGATCGTGAGTGGTACCGTCGATTCTGATGGGAATATTCTTATTAACCTATAATTGTGTAAAGATTTTGTCGCGGCTGCCGATGAGATATTCAACCATGATGGTAGCTGGCCGCTACAACGTAACCCTCGATGAGGATAAATAAATGAGCATTGACCGTACCTCACCTTTGAAACCCGTTAGCACTGTCCAGACGCGCGAAACCAGCGACACGCCGGTACAAAAAACGCGTCAGGAAAAGTCGTCTGCCGCGACGAGCGCCAGCGTAACCTTAAGCGACGCCCAGGCGAAGCTCATGCAGCCAGGCGCCAGCGACATTAATATGGAACGCGTCGAAGCATTAAAAACGGCTATCCGTAACGGCGAGCTAAAAATGGATACCGGAAAAATAGCAGACTCGCTAATCCGCGAGGCACAGAGCTACTTACAGAGTAAATAAGCGTATGACTCGTTTGTCAGAAATACTTGACCAGATGACAACCGTTCTGAATGACCTGAAGACGGTGATGGATGCTGAACAACAACAACTTTCCGTAGGCCAGATAAACGGCAGCCAGCTACAGCGTATTACAGAAGAAAAAAGCTCATTGCTGGCGACGCTGGACTATCTGGAACAACAGCGCCGTCTGGAGCAGAACGCGCAACGTAGCGCAAACGATGACATTGCAGAGCGCTGGCAGACGATTACCGAAAAAACGCAGCATCTGCGCGACCTCAACCAGCATAACGGTTGGCTGCTGGAGGGACAGATTGAACGTAACCAGCAGGCGCTGGAGGTGTTAAAACCTCACCAGGAACCCACGCTGTACGGGGCTAACGGCCAGACTTCTGTTTCTCACCGCGGCGGCAAAAAAATTTCCATCTGATGATTGCCGCCTTATCGGGCCTGTGAAGCAGGCCCGATAAGCACAACATTATCAGGCTTTGAATTTACGCTGTCCGGCGGACAAACTCTTTCACTTTAAAGCCCAGCACGGCAAGCGCGGCAAAATAGGCTGCGATGCCCGCAAATACTACCGCCATCAGACGCAGTAAACGCCATAACATCGCCCCTTGCGACCATTCCGGCATAATATGCAGCATACCAAACAGCACAGCAGACATGACCAGTACGGAAATGATCAGCCGCATCAAAAACCACATCCAGCCCGGTTGCGGCGTAAAAATATTCTGTTTGCGTAACTGCCAGTACAGGAGAGACGCATTAAGACAGGCCGCCAGACCAATAGAGAGCGACAACCCGGCATGTTTCAGCGGTCCGATAAAGGCCAGGTTCATTAACTGGGTCATAATTAACGTCACAATGGCGATTTTAACCGGCGTTTTAATATCCTGGCGAGAATAGAAGCCCGGCGCCAGTACCTTTACGACGATTAACCCTATTAACCCCACCGAATAGGCGACTAACGCCCGCTGCGTCATCGCCGCGTCAAAGGCAGTGAATTTACCGTACTGAAACAGCGAGACCGTCAGCGGTTTCGCCAGAATGCCCAACGCTACTGCGCTTGGCAGCGCCAGTAAAAAGCACAGACGCAACCCCCAGTCCATCAGGCGGCAGTACTCGTCATGATTGCCGCTGGCAAAACTTTTCGACAATGATGGCAGCAGGATGGTTCCCAGCGCCACGCCCAGCACGCCGGACGGGAACTCCATCAACCGGTCGGCATAGTACATCCATGAGACCGAACCAGACGCCAGAAAAGAGGCGAAAATGGTATTGATGATAAGGGAGATCTGGCTGACAGAGACGCCCAAAATTGCCGGGCCCATCTGTTTGACTACCCGCATTGCCCCGGTATCGCGAAAGTTAATGCGCGGCAGCACCAGCATACCGATCTTTTTCAAATGCGGAAGTTGATACACCAGTTGCAGCACGCCGCCGACGGTGACCGCCCAGGCCAGCGCCAGCACTGGCGGATTAAAATACGGCGCAGCAAATAACGCAAAACCGATCATGCTGATATTCAGAAATGTCGGTGCAAAAGCGGGAATAGAGAAACGATTCCAGGTATTGAGAATAGCGCCGACCAGTGAAGCCAGCGAAATCAGTAGAATGTAGGGAAACGTAATCCGTAATAGTTGCGTCGTCAGCGCGAATTTATCGGCCGTATCCGCAAAACCTGGCGCGGTTACCATAATTACCCAGGGCGCGGCCAGCATACCGGCTACCGTCACTACCGCTAACGCCAGCGTCAGCAGGCCGGAGACGTAAGCGACGAAGATCCGCGTCGCCTCTTCTCCCTGCTTGCTTTTATATTCCGCCAGGATTGGCACAAAAGCCTGAGAAAACGCGCCTTCGGCAAAGATTCGGCGTAACAGATTAGGGAGTTTAAACGCCACAAAAAAGGCGTCGGTCGCCATTCCTGCGCCAAAAATTCTGGCGACAATCGCATCACGGGCAAAACCCAGCACGCGTGAAAACATAGTCATCGAGCTGACGGCAGCCAGCGATTTCAATAAATTCATTTCTGTTGTATTCCAGACCCTGGTGCAAAACGCCTGCATGGCTGATCCACAGAACGGATAGTTCATTTATGCCGCACCCGGCGATATCGCCGTGTCCAGCGGCGACACTAAAATGCCTTATCAGGCCTGCAGACTCCCTCACGGTTTGCCATGATTCACTGTGAAAAAGAGGTGTTATGTAGAATTGGCATATATACCCGTCATACTTCAAGTTGCATGTGCGTTAGCTTTTCTGCAACTCGAATTATTGAGGGTATAGTACCTGGATTACGATGAATTACTACCGCCAGATGTTACAGAGGATTATTCGCTGATGGCGTCCCGCCATAGCGCCTCCACGACGCGCTGGGCCAAAATCGCCTGCTCCCCCGCCGTTTCCGGAACCGTCTGATTTTTCACGCAGTCAATGAAATGCCGCGCGCATCCGGCAAAACCACGCTGTTCAAGTGTCGTTTGCCAACCTGACACCGGTCTGGTGAGTACGCCCTGCCCGCGCTCCTCATGCCATTCACGCATATCCGTCACGTTATATAGCCCGCCATCGGTAACGGCCTGGACTGATTCACGTTGGCTTCCGGCGCGCCGGTGCATACTGGTAGTAATTTGTAGCCTGTCGGTGGAAAAATGATGTTCCGCATAGCGCATTTCGCCGGACTCGCCGGTGAGCAAGGTACCGCTGACAAGATTCGCCTGACCACCAGCCAGCCACAGAGCGGTATCCACCACGTGCAGATAGTCATCGAGCAAGGTAAAACGTAAGTCGTGCGGCCCGATGCTATCAGTACGATGTTTATCCATACGCAGTGACGCCGCCGCGTCGAGACGCGTTTTCAGTTCGCGGTACAGCGGCGCAAAACGGCGGTTAAATCCCACCATCAGTGTTAATTTTTTTCGCGCAGCCTGTTCCACCAGCCGTTCGGCGTCATGCAGATTTTCCGCCAACGGTTTATCCACGCAGACATGTACACCAGCGTTGAGAAGCTCGCTGACCACAGCATAGTGGCTGGCAGTACTGGAGTGAACGAAGACCGCATCACAGTCGGACGCCAGATTTGCCAGCGAATCCATATACGGTATGCGCCAGCTTTCGCAGATACGTAAGGCTTTATCCCGCGAGGGAGACCAGGCGCCCTGCAACGTCCAACTGGCGGTGTTGGCCAATACCGGTAACCAGGCCTTCTGCGCAATACCGCCTAACCCGACAATACCAATACGTAATGTTCTCACATTACTCTCCCAGGTGAGCTAACAAAGAATCCAGCCGTTGCTTTAATTCCGCCACTTCACTCTCCAGCGCCTCGACGCGCGCCTGAAGATCGCCCGATGTGCTTTCCGGCGCAGATGTCCGAAGCGAGACCTCATCGACATCACCGCAGAAAAGATGCATATAGCGACTTTCACGCTTGCCTGGTTCACGCGCCAGACGAACGACATAAGGGCCGTCTTCACGACTGGCAAGCCGTTCCAGCGTGGATTCAACCTCCGCCATATCGCTGAATTCATACATCCGCGACGCCCGGCTACGCAACTCGCCTGGCGTTTGCGCGCCGCGCAGCAGCAAGATGGTGACAAGCGCCACTTCCGCCGCGCTCAGTTTCAGATCGCCAAACTCAGAATTACAGAAACGCTGTTCATATTTGGTGACGCGGTTGCCAAACCCGCTGACCGTACGCAAAAAGTGGCGTTTCACCAGATTATCGAGTTGCTCCTGCACCTCTTGTTCCGTCAGGTTCATCACCGGTTCACGGTTGGTTTTCTGATTACAGGCTGTCACCACGCCGTTGACAGAAAGCGGATACTGTTCCGGCGTTGTCACCTGCTTTTCCAGCAGGCAGCCAATCACTCGCGCTTCAGTGGCGGTTAATTCATATTTCATCGTTTTCTCCCTTTCGCTCGCCCGGTAAGCCGCTCAACGTCCTGGCGTCCATTCCGGCGTCGTTAATGCCGTCAGGACATGGTCGCGCCATTGTCCATCAATCAACAGATAATCTTTCGCATAGCCTTCTTTCTCAAAACCAAGCCGCGCCAATAGTGCGCCGCTACGTTTGTTGTGCGGCATATAATTCGCCATGATACGGTGGATATGCTGAGTACGCTGCATATAGCGAATCGCAGCGGTTAAGGCTTCAAACATCAGCCCCTGCCCCTGCCACTTCTGTGCAATGGAATACCCCAGATAGCAGGCATGAAATGAGCCGCGCACCACATTGGAGAAATTCGCCACGCCGATAATTTCTTTTTCTTCCGGGTCAAGCAGCGCGAAATAGAAGGCGGAGCCCTGTTTGTGAAATTCACCGATCATTCCCAGGCGCGCCTGCCACCCTGAAGGATAACAATGGCTTTCATCACGGACCGGCTCCCAGGGTTTTAAAAAATGACGATTTTCCGCGTAATAATCGGCCAGACGCCAGGCATCACGCTCATGCACTAAACGCACCACCAGACGGTCGGTGGTTAAGCGCACTTTTGGCACGTTACTGCGATAGCCAAACATTCTATTCCTACTCCTTCCTGTAACGTCTTCAGCACGCCAGTCACATTACTATACCTGCGCAACCAGGCTCTGTGAAAAGCGCAAATCGCCATTTTTTGATTTGCTGCCACATTTTGATGAAAACTCTCGATTAAAAAGAACTTTTGATAAAAAAATATTGTCCCGCTAACGGTAGGAAAAAACGAAACGCCGCCGCAGAATAGAAGACGCTCATCTTTGATTTCCCGGGAGGGGAAATGTCGCGCGTCTCGCAGGCGAGAAACCTGGGTAAATATTTTCTTCTCATTGATAACATGCTAGTGGTATTGGGTTTTTTCGTCGTCTTCCCGCTCATCTCCATTCGCTTTGTCGATCAAATGGGCTGGGCCGCCGTGATGGTAGGGATCGCGCTCGGCCTGCGCCAATTCATCCAGCAAGGCCTCGGCATTTTTGGCGGTGCCATCGCCGATCGCTTTGGCGCGAAACCGATGATCGTCACCGGTATGCTGATGCGCGCCGCGGGTTTTGCCACAATGGGCATCGCGCATGAGCCCTGGCTTTTATGGTTTTCTTGCTTCCTTTCCGGTCTTGGCGGTACGCTTTTCGACCCACCGCGCTCAGCGTTGGTGGTCAAATTAATCCGCCCGGCGCAACGAGGCCGTTTCTTCTCATTGCTGATGATGCAGGACAGTGCGGGCGCAGTGATTGGCGCACTACTGGGCAGTTGGTTGCTACAATACGATTTCCGTCTGGTCTGCGCGACGGGCGCTATTTTGTTCATATTATGCGCCATTTTCAACGCATGGCTGCTTCCGGCCTGGAAGCTGTCAACGGTCAGAACGCCAGTGCGTGAAGGAATGCGTCGCGTCATGAACGATAAGCGATTTGTGACTTACGTGCTGACGCTGGCGGGCTACTACATGCTGGCGGTACAGGTCATGTTAATGCTGCCAATTATGGTAAACGACATCGCCGGTTCGCCTGCCGCCGTGAAGTGGATGTATGCTATCGAGGCGTGTCTTTCGCTGACATTACTTTACCCGATTGCCCGCTGGAGCGAAAAACGCTTTCGTCTGGAGCACCGGCTGATGGCCGGTTTGCTCATCATGTCGCTGAGTATGGTCCCCATCGGGCTGGTGAGCAATTTACAGCAACTCTTTACACTTATTTGCGCCTTCTACATTGGCTCGGTTATCGCCGAACCCGCACGCGAAACGCTTAGCGCATCGCTGGCGGACGCACGGGCGCGGGGAAGTTATATGGGCTTTAGCCGTCTGGGATTGGCCATTGGCGGCGCAATTGGTTATATCGGCGGCGGCTGGTTGTTCGACATGGGTAAAGCGTTTGCACAGCCTGAACTACCATGGATGATGCTCGGTATTATCGGCTTCATCACCCTGTTGGCTTTAAGCTGGCAATTTAGCCACAAGCGCGCATCGCGCCATATGCTGGAACCCGGCGCCTGATTTGATACCTACCGCTATCTCCTCCATACTGGTCAGGAACCGACAGTCAAATGGAGGAGAAACGTGAAGCTCTATATTTACGATCATTGCCCTTTCTGCGTTAAAGCCCGCATGATTTTCGGCCTGAAGAATATCCCCGTTGAACTTAACGTGTTACAGAATGACGACGAGGCGACGCCCACCCGGATGATTGGTAAAAAGATGGTGCCTATCCTGCAAAAAGAGGACAGCCGCTATCTGCCTGAAAGTATGGATATTGTGCATTATGTCGATACACTCGACGGCAAACCGCTGTTAACCGGAAAATGCAATCCTGCCCTTGAAGAGTGGCGACGCAAAGTTAACGGTTACGTTAATCAGTTGCTGCTGCCGCGATTTGCAAAATCCGCTTTCGATGAATTTTCCACGCCTGAGGCACGCCAGTACTTTATCCGCAAAAAAGAAGCATCTTCCGGCAGTTTTGCCGACCACCTCACGCATTCTGCCGGACTGATTAAAAAGATCAGCGATGATTTACGCGCTCTGGATAAACTTATTGTGCAGCCGAATGCCGTGAATGGCGAATTGTCGGAAGATGATATTCATCTGTTCCCGCTCCTACGTAATCTGACGCTGGTTGCTGGTATCCGCTGGCCGACGAAAGTATCAGATTATCGCGATAATATGGCGAAGCAGACGCAAATTAATTTACTTTCCTCAATGGCAATCTAACGTCCGCCGGGCGGCAATCCGCCCTTGCCGCCATTTTCAGCTTTTTCTACTGGCGTCATGTCCGCTGGCGCGACATGCTGCTTTGTGTCAGGATTAGGGCATGGGCAACACGTTGAGGAACGCCATGAAAAAGTTTTTTTTTGCCGCTGCGCTGATAGTCAGCGGCCTGTTAGTGGGTTGTAATCAACTTACGCAATACACTATTAGCGAACAAGAAATCAATCAAGCGCTTGAAAAACGGAATAATTTCTCAAAAGATATTGGTCTGCCCGGCATTGCCGACGCGCATATCGTACTGACTCACCTCGCCAGCCAGATTGGCCGGGAAGAACCCAATAAAGTCACCCTCACTGGCGATGCCAGGCTGGACATGAATTCACTCTTCGGTAGCCAAAAAGCGACGATGAAGCTCAAGCTGAAAGCCCTGCCAGTCTTTAATAAAGAAAAAGGCGCCATCTATCTGCAGGAGATGGAAGTGGTCGATGCCACTGTGACGCCGGAAAAAATGCAATCGGTACTCCAGACGCTCATACCTTATTTAAATCAGTCTTTACGTAACTACTTTAACCAGCAGCCAGCTTATGTGTTGCGCGAAGATAGCAGTAGAGGCGAAGCGTTAGCGAAGAAATTCGCCAAAGGCATTGAAGTTAAACCAGGGGAAATCGTCATTCCTTTCACTAATTGATCGCTGAGGGCGCCATCGCGCCCTTTTTTACGTGCAAACGAAAACGTTTCCGCTTATCCTTTGTTTCCGGCAAAAGACTACCCCTCAGCCGGAGCATATTAATGACTGCACCATCCCAGGTTTTAAAGATCCGCCGCCCGGACGACTGGCACGTTCACCTTCGCGATGGCGACATGTTAAAAACGGTCGTACCTTATACCAGCGAAATTTATGGTCGCGCCATCGTGATGCCTAATCTGGCGTCCCCTATTACCACCGTTGATGCGGCAATCGCCTACCGTCAGCGTATTCTCGACGCGGTACCCGCCGGACATGATTTCACGCCGTTAATGACTTGTTATTTAACGGACTCGCTTGATGCCGATGAGCTTGAGCGCGGTTTTCATGAAGGCGTGTTTACGGCCGCTAAACTTTATCCGGCCAACGCCACCACCAACTCCAGCCATGGTGTAACGTCAATCGATGCCATTATGCCAGTGCTGGAGCGAATGGAAAAACTCGGGATGCCGTTGCTGGTCCACGGAGAGGTGACACATGCCGATGTTGATATCTTTGATCGCGAAGCACGTTTTATTGACACCGTCATGGAACCGTTACGTCAGCGTCTGAGCGCACTTAACGTGGTCTTTGAACATATCACTACCAAAGATGCCGCACAGTATGTACGTGACGGCAACGAACGCCTGGCAGCCACTATTACGCCCCAGCACTTAATGTTTAACCGTAACCATATGCTGGTCGGCGGCATTCGCCCTCACCTGTACTGCCTGCCAATTCTCAAACGCAATATTCACCAACAGGCGTTACGTGATCTGGTCGCCAGCGGCTTTACGCGCGCTTTTCTGGGTACGGATTCCGCGCCACATGCGCGCCATCGTAAAGAGACCTGTTGCGGATGCGCCGGTTGCTTCAACGCCCCTTCCGCACTTGGGAGCTATGCCGCCGTGTTTGAAGAAATGAACGCTTTGGCACATTTTGAGGCATTCTGCTCCCTGAACGGCCCACGATTTTATGGTCTGCCGGTGAATGAGTCCTGGGTGGAACTGGTGCGTGATGAACAACAGATCCCGGAAACTATCACACTGGCAGATGATACGCTGGTGCCTTTTCTGGCCGGTGAGACAGTACGCTGGTCAGTAAAAAAATAAAAAATGCGTTTACCTGTTGCTATATAGCGAAGCTAACTGTATATATATACAGTATATTCAACAGGGAGGCATTATGCGTATTGAAGTCACTATAGCCAAAACATCACCTCTGCCTGCTGGTGCCATTGATGCGCTGGCGGGCGAACTCTCTCGCCGTATTAGCCATCATTTTCCTGAGAATAGGGGTAACGTTACCGTGCGTTACGCAACCGCCAACAACCTGTCCGTTATTGGCGCATCGAAAGAGGATAAAGCACGCATTAGCGAGATCCTCCAGGAAACCTGGGAAAGCGCTGATGAGTGGTTCATTAATGACTAAAAAATGATATGCAGTGAAGTAAGTTTTGCCGGGTCGCCCCGGCTTTTTTATTTGCGCAACTGATGAATATTTCACCTGAACCTCAAAATAATTGCACAACATCCTAAAAAAATATGAATGAACTGCCGCTTTATTGTTCATATAATTCTTAAAAAAAGAAATTTATCCTTCTCTCTCTTTAAAAACGCAGTGAATAGCCTTATTACTTGGTATACTGAAGTTGCTTCAGAAAAAGACGCATTGAACCTCGAGAACCGTTGTCTTATAACACGTACCAGGGGGGCATGATGGAAAAAAATAATGAAGTCATTCAGACCCATCCGCTTGTAGGATGGGACATCAGCACTGTCGATAGCTATGATGCGCTGATGCTGCGTTTACACTACCAGACCCCAAATCCGGAAGGGACTGAAGTTGGTCAAACGCTCTGGTTAACGACTGATGTGGCCAGGCAATTTATTTCAATATTAGAAGCCGGCATCGCCAAAATAGAATCAGGCGATTACCAGGAAAACGAGTATCGTCGCCATTAGCGTGACGCCCTCCCCCTCTCCCAGGCACCGTAAGGTGCCTCACTTATTTCTGGCTTGTATATCTCAGCGCAGTTATTTACCCTGAAATCATCGCGATAGCAGAGAGAAGCTGATGAAATACGACCTTATTATTATCGGTAGCGGTTCGGTTGGCGCCGCCGCTGGTTATTATGCCACCCGTGCCGGGCTTAAGGTTCTGATGACTGATGCGCATATGCCGCCTCATCAACAGGGCAGCCATCACGGCGATACCCGCCTTATCCGCCATGCCTATGGTGAAGGCGAAAAATATGTTCCGCTGGTGTTGCGCGCCCAGACGCTTTGGGATGAGCTCTCCGCGCTTAATGAAGAGCCTGTCTTCGTCCGCTCCGGCGTCGTTAACCTCGGTCCAGCCGATTCCACTTTCCTGGCTAACGTCGCGCGGAGCGCGCAACAGTGGCGGTTGAATGTCGAACGCCTGGACGCTGCTGCCATAATGACACGTTGGCCAGAAATTCGCGTCCCCGATCACTATATCGGGTTGTTTGAAGCTGACTCCGGCTTCCTGCTTAGTGAATTAGCCATTACCACATGGCTTCGCCTGGCCAGAGAGGCAGGCTGCGCACAGTTGTTCAACTGTCCGGTAATCGGTATTCACCATGATGACGACGGTGTCACGATAGACACCAGTGAAGGCGTCTATCACGCCAGCAAAGCTCTGATTAGCGCAGGCACCTGGGTGAAAGCACTCGTTCCGGAGCTCCCCGTCCAGCCCGTCCGCAAAGTCTTTGCCTGGTTTCAGGCCGATGGGCGTTACAGCGCTAAAAATCGTTTCCCGGCTTTTACCGGCGAACTGCCCAACGGCGATCAGTATTACGGTTTTCCGGCAGAAAATGACGAGTTAAAAATCGGTAAACATAATGGTGGGCAAGCAATACAGACCCGGCAAGAACGCAAGCCCTTTGCCGCCGTTGCCAGCGATGGCTCCGAAGCATTTCCTTTCCTGCGCAACGTGCTGCCGGGCATCGGCGGCTGTTTGCATGGCGCAGCGTGTACCTATGATAATTCACCAGATGAAGATTTTATTATTGATACGCTGCCTGGCCATGATAATACGCTCGTCATTACTGGACTCAGCGGACATGGTTTTAAATTCGCCCCGGTATTGGGAGAAATTGCCACGGATTTTGCGCTGGGAAAAACGCCCTCCTTTGATCTGGCGCCGTTCCGTCTTTCCCGTTTTGCCCAATAATCTGCCGGCCCCGTAAAGGGGCCGTTCATTAAAGTCAGCTATGCGTCATCTCTTTCATTTCCTGGTAAATAACCTTCACGAACATTTTATGCTTTACGTTATTCTCTGCTCCCTTTGGGCGATTATGGATATCGTTTATCTTTTTTTCTTTTGATTTCTTTTTTTTGACGTTAATTGACGTTTCCTGAAACTTCATCGCTTTTTATTTCATGAGGTTAAAGCCCAGCAATGTTGCTATTCATCCCGTAGCGTAGTTGTCGGGGCGAAATATCTCGAAACTTCTGAAGCTGAATCGCAAACTAAATCAAAATTATTGAAATAAAAATAAATATCATTCAAATTGTTATTTATTAGTTGCATTCATCGCTTTTCCACGCCATTTTCATTCTCTCGTGAAATATTCATTGGTGTGTTTATGCAATTTAAAAATACTCCACAACGATATGGCGTGGTTTCCGCCGCGCTCCACTGGCTGACCGCAATAGTGGTCTATAGCATGTTTGCGTTGGGTTTATGGATGGTCACACTCAGTTATTACGACAGCTGGTATCACCAGGCGCCGGAATGGCATAAAAGCATTGGCGTTTTACTGATGATGGCGCTGATCATACGTATTATCTGGCGATTTTATTCTCTCCCGCCCAGGGCGTTAACCAGCTACTCCCGCTTAACACGCGTCGGCGCAGCGGCTGGCCATATCATCCTGTATCTTCTGCTGTTTGCGATAGTGATTAGCGGCTACCTGATTTCCACCGCCGACGGGAAACCGGTTAGCGTCTTTGGCTGGTTTGAGGTTCCCGCAACGCTTGCTGATGCGGGCACGCAAGCTGATGTCGCCGGAACGCTACATCTGTGGTTTGCCTGGTCGCTGGTTATTATCTCACTCTCGCATGGGGTAATAGCGCTAAAACACCATTTCATCGATAAAGACGACACTCTGAAACGTATGACAGGAAGGTCGTCATCTGACTATGGAGCTCAAAAATGAAAAAAAGCCTGCTAGGACTTACCCTCGCATCTCTGTTGTTCACGACCGGATCCGCCATGGCGGCGGAGTATAAAATTGATAAAGAAGGCCAACATGCTTTCATCAATTTCCGTATCCAACACCTGGGCTATAGTTGGCTATATGGCACCTTTAAAGATTTCGACGGCAGTTTTACTTTTGATGAAAAAAATCCGGAGGCAGACAAAGTAAACGTGACCATTAACACCAACAGCGTCGACACTAATCACGCCGAGCGTGATAAGCATCTGCGCAGCGCGGAATTCCTTAACGTCACGAAATTCCCTCAGGCCACCTTCACCTCCACCAGTGTGAAAAAAGAGGGCGATGAACTGGATATTACCGGTAATCTGACGCTCAATGGCGTGACCAAACCCGTGACGCTTGAAGCGAAACTGATGGGCCAGGGAGACGATCCGTGGGGCGGTAAACGTGCGGGCTTTGAGGCTGAAGGAAAAATTAAGCTGAAAGATTTTAATATTACGACCGATCTCGGCCCAATGTCACAAGACGTGGAGCTTATTATCTCGGTAGAAGGCGTTCAGCAGAAGTAACGCCTGACAATATGTCGGATAGCGGCCTTTACACCGCTATCCGGCAAAAGGTTACGCTTTCGGATCAGGGATGTCTGCTGTGGTATTAAGCCGACCACGTGATTTATTGAAAATTTTATTACCGTTCTCTCGGCCTGCGCGACGCCGACGCTGCTCCTCCTCCGGCAAGACCAACTCTTCACAACATTGTTCACTACAGCAACCGTTAAATTTACTGGCGCACTGCGGACACTGGATAAACAGCAGATGGCAACCGTCATTTTTGCAGTTGGTATGGCTATCGCAGGGCGCGCCGCACTGATGACAGTGCGCGATAATATCATCCGAGATTCGTTCGCCCATTCGCTCATCAAATACAAAGTTTTTGCCAATAAAGCGAACGGGAAGCCCCTGCTCGCGCGCACGACGGGCGTACTCAATAATACCGCCCTCAATATGCCAGACGTTATTAAAACCGTTGTGTTTCATCCACGCGCTGGCTTTCTCACAACGAATGCCGCCGGTGCAATACATGACGATCTTTTTATCTGCATGTTCCTGCATCATTTCAACTGCTTTTGGCAACTGTTCGCGAAACGTATCCGCAGGAATCTCCAGGGCATTTTCGAAATGGCCGACTTCATATTCATAGTGGTTGCGCATATCAATAAAGACCGCGTCAGGATCGTCCAGCATCGCGTTAACCTCCGCGGCCTTCAGATAATCACCGACATTACTGGCATCAAAATGCGGATCGTCAATGCCATCGGCTACAATACGGTCGCGAACTTTCATACGTAGCACCCAAAATGATTTTCCGTCATCCTCCAGAGCGATATTCAGGCGCAATCCGTCTAATGCGGGATCAAACGCATATAGCTGTTGACGAAACATTTCTACCTTACTTTGCGGCACGCTGATTTGTGCGTTGATCCCCTCATGCGCCAGATAAACGCGACCAAATACCCCTAACGCCGTAAACAACCGGTACAACGCGTCCCGGGTCTCCTGCGGCGAAGCAATGGTGAAATAACGATAAAAAGAAATTGTCGTCCGCGGCTCACTTTCCGCCAGCATTTTGGCTTTCAGTTCGTCATTAGAAATGCGGTTATGTAACACTGGCATGGTGTACGTGTCCTGCTATCGGCAAAAATAAAGTGGGCAGGCATCATAAAGCAAGCCTCGCCAATTTACATCCATACATTTTGCGCTACATTTCCCGCTTCAGACTAAACAATTAACAACAATTGCCGATTTAATCGCCACTCCTCTGCAACATATTTTTGCTCCAGGCAAAAAGATGCGACAATACCGAGAATTGTTCGTGAACAAACAGGATAGAAATGACGAATTTGCCTAAGTTCTCCGTGGCCTTACTGCACCCGCGTTACTGGTTAACCTGGTTAGGTATAGGCACGCTTTGGTTGGTCGTACAACTCCCCTACCCGGCTATCTATAAATTAGGCTGCGCATTAGGCCATCTGGCACGGCGCGTAATGAAACGCCGCGCGCAAATTGCTTATCGCAACCTTGAATTATGCTTTCCGGAAATGAGCGAACAGGAACGCCACAGGATGGTGGTCAAAAATTTTGAATCCGTCGGCATGGGTGTCATGGAAACCGGCATGGCCTGGTTCTGGCCCGATCGTCGAGTGGCCCGCTGGACGGAGACGAGCGGTCTGGAACATATCCGTGCAATTAAAGCACAGGGCCACGGCTTTATACTGGTAGGGATCCATTTCCTTACGCTTGAGCTTGGCGCACGCATGTTTGGTATGCATAATCCCGGTATTGGCGTTTATCGCCCGAATGACAATCCCTTGCTGGACTGGTTGCAGACCTGGGGACGTTTACGTTCTAATAAAACAATGCTGGATCGCAAAGATCTGAAAGGTATGGTTAAGGCATTGAAAAGCGGTGAATTAATCTGGTACGCCCCGGACCACGATTATGGCCCGCGCGCCAGCGTATTTGTGCCGTTATTCGCCGTCGACCAGGCCGCGACGACGTCCGGCACCTGGATGCTCGCACGCATGTCTAAAGCCTGTATTGTTCCCTTCGTGCCGCGCCGTAAACCCGGCGGGAAAGGCTACGAACTGATCATTCTTCCTGTGGAACCCTCCCCTCCGCTGGAGAGTGCAGAGGCGACCGCCGCATGGATGAATAAGATTGTTGAGAAGTGCATTATGATGGCGCCAGAGCAATATATGTGGCTGCATCGCCGCTTTAAAACCCGGCCTGAAGGCGTACCATCGCGTTATTAACAGGAGTGCAGCCGTCAGGCTGCAACCTCTCTTCTTTTAGCTTTAAAAGCTCCCCACATTGCGAGGCTGACAAGGTCGGCGCATAATTAGTGCGCTCATAATTAAACTGATGATTGCGCAAATGGCGCATCATACTGTGGAACACTATGTCACCCTCTGATGTCCCCATAAACTGGAAACGTAATCTTACCGTTACCTGGTTGGGCTGTTTTTTAACCGGCGCGGCTTTCAGCCTGGTCATGCCCTTTCTCCCGCTCTACGTGGAGCAACTCGGCGTGACAGGCCATAGTGCGCTGAATATGTGGTCCGGGCTGGTCTTTAGCATTACGTTTCTCTTTTCAGCTATCGCATCCCCTTTTTGGGGCGGACTGGCGGATCGCAAAGGACGTAAAATTATGCTGTTGCGCTCCGCTCTCGGCATGGCCATTGTCATGCTGCTAATGGGTATGGCGCAAAATATCTGGCAATTTCTTATTCTCCGTGCGTTGTTAGGGCTGTTGGGCGGATTTATTCCCAATGCCAATGCCCTTATCGCCACTCAGGTGCCACGCAACAAAAGCGGCTGGGCGTTAGGGACGCTCTCCACTGGCGGCGTCAGCGGCGCGCTGCTTGGCCCGCTTGCAGGTGGTCTGCTCGCCGACCACTACGGACTGCGTCCGGTCTTTTTTATTACCGCCAGCGTCTTGTTGATCTGTTTTCTGCTCACCTTGTTTTTTATTCGTGAGAATTTCCAGCCGGTGAGCAAAAAAGAGATGCTTCATGTCCGGGAAGTTGTCACCTCGCTAAAAAATCCCCGCCTGGTATTAAGTTTGTTTGTTACAACGCTGATTATTCAGGTGGCAACGGGTTCTATTGCACCAATTCTGACGCTCTATGTTCGCGAACTTGCCGGCAATGTCAGTAACATTGCATTTATTAGCGGAGTTATAGCCTCGGTGCCTGGCGTAGCAGCGCTGCTAAGCGCTCCTCGACTCGGCAAGCTTGGCGACAAAATAGGCCCGGAAAAGATCCTTATCGTCGCGCTGATTATTTCCGTACTGCTGTTGATACCAATGTCTTTTGTGCAAACGCCATGGCAGCTTGCGTTATTGCGCTTCCTGCTTGGCGCGGCGGATGGCGCGCTACTGCCAGCCGTACAAACTTTGCTGGTTTACAATTCTACCAATCAGATAGCCGGACGGATCTTCAGTTATAACCAGTCTTTCCGCGATATCGGCAACGTGACCGGCCCGCTAATGGGCGCGGCAATTTCAGCAAATTATGGCTTCCGCGCGGTGTTCTGCGTCACGGCGGGCGTCGTAATGTTCAATGCCATCTATTCATGGTACAGCTTACGGCGACGCAGGCTGGCAATGGAATGATTTTTTCGCTTTCATACTTGCAAAATCACAGAATCAGCTATTCTTTCCCTAAATACCTCATCAAATCAAAGGGAGATACTGATGACCATGTATGCCACGCTGGAAGAAGCTATTGATGCAGCCCGTGAAGAATTTCTGGCTGAAAATCCTGGCCTCGAACAAGATGAAGCTAATGTGCAGCAGTTCAATGCTCAGAAATATGTACTACAGGATGGGGACATCATGTGGCAGGTCGAATTTTTCGCCGATGAAGGTGAAGAAGGTGAATGCCTGCCGATGCTGAGTGGTGAGGCCGCGCAAAGCGTATTTGATGGTGATTATGATGAGATAGAGATCCGCCAGGAATGGCAGGAAGAGAATACCCTGCATGAATGGGATGAAGGGGAATTCCAGCTTGAGCCGCCGCTTGATACTGAAGAGGGGCGTACCGCCGCTGACGAATGGGATGAACGTTAACTACGTATAAGGACCATGCTGGATATCCAGCGGCAGTAGTAACGTATCAAAAAGCAGTGAAAATGGCAGATCGAGGATAGTGATATAGCGCCATGCGGAATCGCGTACATCCCACTGCACGCCAGGATAATACTGGTTGCCGTGCCCCTGTCCGGGGATCGTTCTGCTAATGATGCTGCCGCAACCGCTTAAAGTCACCACCATGATACTCACCGCCAAGATACGCACCAAACACCTCATTAAACTTTCAGTATAAAAATACCGGCTTTATGCCGGTATTTTTCACTTTATTATAGGCCTGGCAAGCGCATCGCCATCAAGACCTGACTTCCTCTATCCGACAGACGATAGTCGGCCCTGCAACGCCTGCGGATTCAGAACAAGAGATTGATAATGGTTCACCCAGGAAGAGTATCTCTCTGGCGCATTCCAGACGCGATAGTGTAAACGCGCCATTGTCACCGGATCGCTTAGCAAAACCAGACGACGGTCGCGGTTCAGTTTCTCCGGCGTTTCGTTCAGCGCCTGCTCCACATGGCGATCGCGGGCAATTTCCAGAACTTTACTGGCGCGGTGACGCGCAGTGGCCATGGCGGTTGCCAGCGCATTAAGCGATGGGTTAAACACCGCATGCATAAAGCCATCATCCAGAATACGACGACGATTCATCTCCAGATATTTATCGGTATCGACCAGCACTTGCGGCGGTGAATACTCTTCCGGGATCAGGAACAGCTTCCAACGTTTGGTGCGTAATCCAACCGTTGAACGGCTGGAGAACACGGAGACAAAAGGCGACAAAATCAGTGAAAAGACAATCGGCGCCAGCCAGAACAGAAAACGTAAGTCCAGCCAGGCCATACCAACCGCCCAGACCAGCCCCAGCAGCAACTGCGAGCCATGACGCATAAAGGCCTCACCCCACGGCGTAGAGTCATCATCACGCTGCGGCGAATTCCAGACCACCTCCCAGCCGAGAAACGCGCTGACCACAAATACGGTATGAAACAGCATACGCACCGGAGCCAGCAATACAGAGAACAGAACCTCCAGCAACAGCGACAACGTAACGCGCCAGAAGCCACCATACTCTTTAGTGCCTTTGCACCAGATCAACATAATGCTGAGCAGTTTGGGCAAGAACAGCAGCACCATGGTTGAGGCAAACAGCGCAATCGCCAGTTCAGGACGCCACTGCGGCCAGACCGGAAAAAGCTGACGCGGCTGGAGAAAGTATTGCGGTTCCGTTAACGCATGAACGACCTGCAGAGCGGTAGAAAGCGCGAGGAACATAAACCACAACGGTGCCGACAGATAAGACATCACCCCCGTCAGGAATACGGCGCGATGCACCGGGTGCATCCCTTTCACCAGGAACAGACGGAAGTTCATCAGGTTGCCGTGGCACCATCGGCGATCGCGTTTAAGTTCATCAAGCAGGTTTGGCGGCAGCTCTTCATAGGAACCGGGCAGATCGTAGGCGATCCAGACGCCCCATCCTGCCCGACGCATCAGCGCAGCTTCGACAAAGTCATGCGAAAGAATCGATCCGGCGAACGATCCTTCTCCCGGCAGCGGCGCCAGAGCACAATGCTCAATAAACGGCTTCACGCGGATGATAGCGTTGTGGCCCCAGTAGTGCGACTCCCCCAGTTGCCAGAAATGCAACCCGGCGGTAAACAGCGGACCATAGACACGGGTTGCAAACTGCTGGCAGCGCGCATACAGAGTATCCATCCCCGATGCTTTCGGCGAGGACTGAATAATTCCGGCATTTGGATTTGCCTCCATCAGGCGCACCAGGCCGCTCAGACACTCTCCACTCATTACGGAGTCTGCATCCAGCACCACCATATAGCTGTACTGATTGCCCCAGCGGCGACAAAAATCGTCAATATTGCCGCTTTTGCGTTTCACGCGGCGGCGACGGCGGCGGTAAAAAATTTGCCCTTCGCCCTGCACTTCCGCAATCAGCTCCATCCATGCTTTTTGTTCCGCGACGCAGATGTCAGGATTGTAGCTATCGCTAAGGATATAGACATCGAAATGCGCGGCGTTGCCTGTCGCTTTTACAGACTCCCAGGTGGCACGCAGACCAGCAAAAACGCGGCTAACATCTTCATTACAGATAGGCATAATCAGCGCCGTCCGGTGTTCCGGATTGAGCGGCTCATCACCCACCGTAGACGCGGAAATACTGTACTTATCGCGCCCGATAAGCAGTTGCAGGAATCCCATTAGTGCCGTCCAGAACCCGGCTGACACCCAGCAGAACAGCACAGCAAACAGAATAAGGATACCGGTTTGCAACACGTAAGGCAGGAGTTGCATAAAGGAGACCCAAATATCCTGCCCTACCATATCCATAGGGTTGATCAGCGCCCATCCCTGATAAGGCAAAATCGTCTTCATATACCAGGTGGCGACGACTGTCTGCGCGAGAGTCAGAATCAACAGTATGTAGCGACGTACAGTGCCGACGGTGCGCCATTTTTGCTCGCTCGCCTGCTCTTCTTTGGTCAGACGGGAAACATAGCGCGGCGTGACATCCCGCCCACGCAGACGATCCCAAAAACGGCCAACCGGGTTGGTTCGCCAGGGGTCGGGAGACATTGAAGAGCGCGTCGCTTTCGGCATCGCCTGCAGTTGGTCACGCCCCTCATCATCTTTAATTAACTGCCCCTGTGCCAATGAGTCTGGCCAGGCTTGCTCAAGGCGGGCTTTTACGGAACCCTGCGGTGAATCATCTTCTCGCGAGTAAGTCCGATGCTCGGCATCCAGCGCCTGATGTACGGCGCGGATGTCAGTTTTCGGCAATGCCGCTTTCTCACGTTCTGAAAGCAACAGTGCGTCAATATACTCAGTTGTTTTATTCATTGGCAGGTAACTGGTAGCTCCAGGTTTCACTTAGCGTCTGATCGGCATTTACCAATGCGGCACGCATTTCCGTGGTTTTCTTCGCATCTTTGACTTTTACACGCAGCATTAAACGCCAGCCTTTAGTGACCGGGTTATAGCGTACATTACTGTCAACGATTTCGCCGTTATCGCCAATGCTGGTTTGCGCAGTGACAGGCGTATCCGGCGGCAGTTTTTTCATGTCAGCGCCGACGAAATCCACCACGAAAGCAATAGTACCGTCAGGCTGGCGAATCAGGTTCGATTGTTTAACATCGCCCGTTGAGCGGCGTGTCTGCAGCACCCAGGCGTTATCCGGAGCATGAAGTTTATCTTCATCACGGCTAAAGGTCAGAGTATATTTGAAATTCATCTCTTTACCCGGTTCCGGCAACTGATCCGGCGTCCAGTAAGCGACGATATTGTCGTTGGTTTCATCATTAGTCGGGATTTCAACCAGTTCAACCTTACCTTTCCCCCAGTCGCCTTTCGGGGTAATCCAGGCGCTTGGACGCAAGTCGTACCGATCGTCTAAATCTTCAAAGCGCGAGAACTCGCGACCCCGCTGCAACAGGCCAAATCCCTGCGGATTCTCCATTGCATAGCTACTCACGGCGAGATGTTTCGGATTGTTCAGCGGACGCCAAATCCATTCGCCATTACCCGCATGAATGGATAACCCGTTAGAGTCATGTAACTCCGGGCGATAGTTGGTCGTCGGCGAAGGCTGGTTTGGCCCAAACAGGAACATACTGGTTAGTGGCGCAACGCCCAGTTTGCCCACTTTGTCACGCAGATAGACTTTTGACTGTACGTCCACCACGGTATCGCGGCCCGGGATGATGACAAAACGGTATGCGCCGGTCGCCCGCGGAGAATCCAGCAATGCATAGACGGTCAAACGTTTATCTGTCGGTTTTGGCCGTTCAATCCAGAACTCGCGAAAGCGGGGAAACTCTTCACCAGATGGCAAAGCGGTATCAATCGCCAGGCCGCGTGCAGATAAGCCATACACCTGGCCTGCGCCGATAACGCGGAAATAGCTGGCGCCAAGCATACTGACGATTTCGTCGTTCTTATCTTTACTGTTGATGGGGTACAGGACTTTGAACCCGGCGAAGCCTAAATCTTTTACCGTGTCTTTATCGTGCTGAACATTGCCAAAATTGAAGTAATCCGGGCTGTATTTGATTCTTTTGACCGTCGTCGCCGTCACTTCGTTGATCTTAACCGGCGTATCGAAGTACATCCCCTGATGGTAAAATTCGAGCTTAAATGGAGTCTTTAAGTTGTTCCAGTATGCTTTGTCGCTGTTAAACTGGATCTGCTGATAATCCGCATATTTCATGTCGCGGAAAACGGAGGGCAAGTTGCTTTTAGGCGCTTCATAGCCTTTCCCGGCTAAAGATTGGGCTTGTTTTGCCACGTCATCAATACTGAACGCCCAGCTCGATGATGCGTAAAGTGTTAACATAACAGCTGCACCCAACCAACGCATTTTCATCATTTGTCGTTTATGTTTCATAATAAGTAAGCACTTCCCCCTTTGTGTGCTTATATCGATCCGATCTATTTTAATGGATAATCAGGCATTACGACAACTGAATCCCGGCTTTGTTCAGCGCGCTGGCTCATGGATTAAGCACCTCCCGGCCTGTTTTCACTTTGCGTGCTTATCCTGGAGACAGGTTGTCGGAGTTGGTGTAGGGTTGCCACCGAATGTAACCCTAATTCGCCTTATGGATAAGGCGAAAAATCTGAGAATATGTGACCTTATATGAGCTCTGTATCTGCGCCGCGCGAATATTTTCTTGACTCTATCCGCGCATGGTTGATGTTGTTAGGGATTCCCTTTCATATCTCATTGATCTATTCCACTCACAGCTGGCATGTCAATAGCACCGCGCCATCGTGGTGGCTGACCCTGTTTAACGATTTTATCCATGCTTTTCGTATGCAGGTGTTTTTTGTTATTTCCGGTTATTTTTCATACATGTTGTTTTTACGTTATCCGTTAAAACGTTGGTGGAAAGTTCGTGTAGAACGTGTGGGGATTCCTATGCTCACCGCCATTCCTTTGCTTACCTTGCCGCAATTTATTATGTTGCAATTTGTCAAGGGGAAAACCGAGAACTGGCATACGCTTTCTTTCTATGAAAAATATAATACCCTGGTGTGGGAGCTCATTTCGCATCTGTGGTTTTTACTGGTGCTGGTGATATTAACCACTGTCAGCATCGGGATTTTCACCTGGTTCCAAAATAGAGCAGAAAAAAGCCAACAGCATTCTACTGACATATCACTGGTTACACTTTCGTTTATTTTTCTCCTGCTGGGTATAGGCTACGCAGCCATCCGGCGCACTATTTTTAGTCTATATCCCGCGATTCTCAGCGATGGCATGTTCAATTTTATCGTAATGCAAACGCTATTTTATGTGCCTTTTTTTATCCTCGGCGCACTGGCGTTTATTCATCCCGGGCTTAAGGCACGCTTTACGACGCCATCACGCGGTTGTACCTTAGCCGCCGCCGCTGCTTTTGTCGCTTATTTGCTGAATCAGCGTTATGGGAGCGGCGACGGCTGGATGTATGAAACCGAATCCGTCATTACGATGCTGATGGGGCTATGGATGGTAAACGTGGTGTTTTCGCTGGGGTACCGACTGTTAAACTTCCAGTCCGCACGCGTAACCTATTTTGTTAATGCTTCGCTGTTTATTTATCTGGTGCATCATCCCTTAACCCTCTTCTTTGGCGCTTATATCACACCGCATATTACCTCCAACCTGCTCGGGTTCTTATGTGGGCTGATATTTGTCATTGGTATTGCGTTAATTCTGTATGAAATCCATTTACGTATACCGTTACTAAAATTTCTCTTTTCAGGTAAGCCACTTGTAAAACGAAAAACCCACGTCGCGTGCGATTAGCCTCCTACGCGCCGGCTTAAAGCAACCATTCAACAGGTAAAATTGACGCCAGCCGTACCAGAACCCGCTGCCAGAAACGCGTTGCGGGTTCTTTCTTTACTACTATTTCCTCTTCTTGCTGTCGATCGACCCAGTTAATTCGTCCCCAGCGATCCAGCCGGAGTTGCCAGGCCGCATCGCGCTGGCTTTGCGTAAAACGCTTGTGAATGAGCGTTGCCAGCGTTTCACTTTCAATCACAAACCCCATTTCGGTATTCAAAAGCGTTGAACGAGGATCAAAATTGAGTGACCCGATAAATACTTTACTACCGTCAATACTGAACGTTTTGGCATGTAAACTGGAGCCTGAGTTCCCGGTGAGTCCCCGATCATGTACGACAGTTTCATGTTCACGGGTCGGTTTCAGTTCGTAGAGCTCCACGCCATAACGCAGTAATTTTTTTCGCCACCGCGCGTACCCCGCATGAACCACCGCCACATCGTTTGCCGCGAGGGAGTTAGTTAAGATAGCGATCTTTACCCCTTTTCTGACCAGATTAAGCAGCTGCGCCACACCTGCGCGTGTAGGGACGAAGTAAGCAGAAATAATATCAATACGCTCTGTGGGCTCTCCCATCACGTCAAATAATCGCTGCGGAAGTAGCGAATGGCGCTGCGCCTTTCCCTCGCCTTTGGAAGGATCATCGCTAAGTAACCTGGTTTTTGCCCAAATCAACGGCAACGCACCGCGATCCAGATGGGACATAAACTGACTGGTTTCCAGCTTATGCAGATAACGACGGGTGATCTCATCGTTATACCAGGATTCGGGAAGTTCGATACGCTGCGTTAGTTCCTGCTCCGAAAGGGATAACACTTGCTGCAGGGTCGACACTGAACTACAGCGCCAGTAACGTTCAAAGTCGTTGGCAACATCGTTGACTACAGGGCCAATCGCCATTACATCCAGATCGGAAAACAGCGGTTCCTCGCCAGCGCCAAAATAGGCGTCACCAATGTTGCGCCCGCCGACCAGCGTCACCACGCCGTCGGCGGTATAGCTTTTATTGTGCATTCGCCGATTAAGCCGGGCGAAATCGGTCAAATACCCCAGGGCGCGTAACGTACGAAAAGAAAAAGGGTTAAACAGACGAACTTCGATATTGGGGTGGCTATCAAGCAGCCGCAGCGTATCATCCAGGCCTGGCGTGTTATTATCATCCAGCAGTAAACGAACATGAACGCCACGTTTCGCCGCCGACAACAGTACCGAAAAGAGCAGACGTCCGGACATATCGTCTTCCCAAATATAGTACTGCACATCCAGCGTTCGCTCCGCCATTTCAGTCAGGCGATAGCGGGCGGCAAAAGCATCCAGACTGTTATCCAGCGCCAGGATGCCGCATTGTCCGGGATGGCGCGCGCATAACGGTTCAACAGCACGCTCCAGACGCGTCTTATCAGGCAGAGGCGTCGCCTTGCTGGGTAAGTAATCTTGCGTAAAGCCGGGCATTTTCTTCATCATAACAGACAAAGTATACCTGTTCAGGTAGAGCGTAACGGGTAATAAAATCTGAAACCGTCCTGACGGCGATTTCAGCGGCCTGGGCGCGTGGGTAACCATAAACGCCGGTACTGATTGCCGGAAAAGCGACAGAACGATACCCATTCGCCTCGGCAAGCCGCAGGCAGTTCCGGTACGCCTCTTCGAGTAACTCAGCTTCCTGATGTTCACCACCTCGCCAGACGGGGCCCACCGTATGAATAACTGCCTTTGCAGAAAGCTTGCCGGCAGGCGTGATAACCGCCTGTCCCGTCGGACATTCCCCCTGCTGCTGACGGATTTTTTTACAGGCATCCAATAATGACGGCCCCGCCGCACGATGAATAGCGCCGTCTACTCCGCCGCCTCCCATTAATGACGCATTAGCGGCATTCACAATCGCATCCACGCCAAGCCGGGTGATATCACCTTGTATAACCTGAAGACGTGATTTCATCATTCCCCCTTGTCTTACGTTATCAGCAAAGTGTACAACAGGGTGTTCAGCGTAGTCGCTCTTTTTAATATCGATAGACCTTCCTGTTACCGTTACTAACGATATTCTATATTCATGACGGCCAAATTTTTTTGCTCATTCAGATAATGAAGTCGTACCGTCGCAAGGGATTGAATATCCTGCGATAAGACAGTTGCCTGCCGGAGGTTTATCTTATTCGCGTGTTTTTTACCTTCACGTACACAGGTTAACGCGATATTTCCGGCGTGAGTATGGACATCACACACTGACGCAACAATAGCACCGCGAAAGTGAATAACACCGCCCTGAACCGTTTGTTATCCCCCTACAGGTTAATTAAAAAAACGCAGATGCATAGGCTTATGCCTGTAATATTTCTCTTTATGACGGACATGTTAACTCCCCAATGATGAAATATCCTCGAGGGTTCGGCGTTACCCTTTAACGACATGCCGAGACGATGAAACTTTTTATCGCCTCTTCATACACAGGCTAACCACGCTATTTATACCATCATCAAAAAGCTAAGGTCCAGAAGGCGGCCATTGTTGTGATAAATGTAGCGATTGTCCGTCCGAAACAGTAACAATAATTTTAACCGAGTCCTCTGCCGATACATTTATACTAAGACGGGACAACTCAATGGGTTGATTAGCAGGTAAAGATAGCGTTTGCTTTTGCTGTGTATGACTTTGCCCCCCGGCCCCATCGCGCACAGACAGAATTTGCACCTGACAGACGCAGGGGTCACTTAACGTTACCTGAGGAATGACCGTGTAAATATCGCCTTGCTGAGTAGTGGCGAAAGTAATCTGGTTTGAGAGTGCGGCAAGGAGCAATAAAGTATGCATAATTTTCTCCCGAAAAAAAACAGGGCTTACGCCCTGTTTTTTTATTAGCACAGACGCTAAATTAATACTGGTTAGCCGTAGCGTTGTTGCCAAAACCAACCTGACGAACCATGACGCTGGAATCAGATGCGGTCTGATTGACCAGTGCGGCGTTATTACCGCCGTATTGACCTACAGTAATATCCGAGTTTTTAGCGTTCCACTGATCGATGGTGGCATTGTTTCTGAAACCATTCTGAGTCAGTTCGATAGTGCTATTATCTGCACCCTGGCCCACATCGGCACCGTTACCATAACCGCTTTGGGTAATGGTCGTTTCAGATTTACGGGCATCACTTTGCAGAGCAAGCGCAGCGTTAGCAGAACCATACTGATAGATGCTCAATGTTGAATCCGGGCCGGAACTATTACCGCCGCCGTTATGATTACCGCCGCCGCCCCATTGTGGGACTACGCCTGCCAGAGCACTGCCAGAAACCACGATTGCTGCGAATGCTGCCACTTTTAAAAGTTTCATGGTAAAACCCCCATCGGATTGATTTAAAAGTCGTAACGGTATTAGCGTTGAGTTACGCGAATAGCCATATGCGACTGTTTCTGCACTACAACTGCTGTTTTTTGCGTACCATATTGGGTAATATTGGCTTTATTCCCAGAACCTTTCTGGATAATAGCCGCACTATTACCGTAAGCACTTTGCGATATACTTGCATCATTGGCATTGCCCGTCTGCTCAATATATGCAAAGTTATAATTCCCTGCCTGGTCAACTCTCGCCCGATTATTTCCCCCTTCTTGTGAGATAATGGACAATAGTTTTGAGCCCTCCTGGCGTACCCTGGCACTATTATCCGTGCCGACTTGACCAATAATGGCTGCCTGATTAAATGAAGATTTACTTAATTCATTTACCGCAAAATTATATTCTGAGCGAGCCAGATCATAATTTGTCGCGGTTGCAATCCCAGGCACCCCCAGTATTGTCAACATCATAAATAACAGTTTGTTTTTCATGCTGTCACCCTGGACCTGGTCGTACATAGCAAAAATTATCTCTTACCTTACAACTTACCTATTTGTTAACGCCATACGTTTTTGTTAACGCGGCGTTACGATGAAGAGTATGTCTGTGGAAATATTTTTTATAACTCACCCACCAGTGGTATTTTTATATTTAAGCTCATACCAAAGTGCTAATAACACGATAATTATATGATTAGTTGCAAATGGTTTTCTACCGAAGAAGATAGCCTGACAAGCCAAAGAAAAATGAAGCATTGTGATGTGTCAGGCCGCTCTAAAGATGTCTTTGCCCCTTCCCGGGAAAGCAATACGTACAAGACGTGACACACTTCGTTTTTTTTGTCTTTGGCTTGTCCAGGTTAATGCTGCGTCTGCCTTTTTAAGGAAAAATAAAACAACAGTCACTTTTAACACAAATAAAATAACTAAAAATCAATATGTTAATATAATTTGTATGATTTTTTAAATCTATGCAATAAAAGTAAAATGTACAACTTTACTATCAAATCTAAACTTTAAAAAAACCACAAAACAACATTTCAATATATATTTTTACATCTTGTTACAAGTTTAACACTTGCTTTAAGATTTGTAATGGCTAGATTGAAAACAGTTAAAAGTATTTTCTCAAATATTTTTCTCTTTCTGGATAATGGGCTATTTCAACCCACAGCAGTGCAACATCTGTCAGTACTTCTGGTGCCTTTATTTTATGGAGGCAGCTGTCAGATGTGCGATTAAAAAAGTGGAGTTTCATCATGTTTAATGAAGTCCATAGTAGTCATGGTCATACATTATTGTTGATCACTAAACCCTCTCTGCAAGCTACGGCATTATTGCAGCATTTAAAACAGTCACTGGCGTTAACCGGAAAACTACATAATATTCAACGTTCTCTGGAAGATATCTCCACTGGCTGCATTGTTTTAATGGATATGATGGAAGCGGACAAAAAGCTTATCCATTATTGGCAGGATAATTTAAGCCGAAAAAACAATAATATAAAAACATTATTGTTAAATACGCCTGACGATTATCCCTACCGTGACATCGAAAACTGGCCTTATATCAACGGTGTTTTTTATGCTAATGAAGATCAGGAGCACGTCATCACCGGCTTACAGGGCATCCTGCGTGGTGAATGCTATTTTTCACAAAAATTAGCCAGTTACCTGATTACCCATTCGGGAAATTATCGCTATAACAGTACTGAATCCGCGTTACTGACCCATCGCGAAAAAGAGATCCTTAATAAGTTGCGTATAGGCGCCTCTAATAATGAAATCGCCAGGTCGCTATTTATTAGCGAAAATACGGTTAAGACACATCTTTATAATCTTTTCAAAAAGATAGCTGTTAAAAATCGTACTCAGGCAGTCTCATGGGCAAATGATAATCTGAGGCGCTAACGCCATGAAACACTATCAGCCCTGGATGGTTGCAGCAGCGTTCCTGTTTGCTGCTGGCAATCTTTATGCCAATGAAGTTGAAGTTGAGGTCCCCGGATTGTTAACCGACCACACCGTCTCTTCGATAGGACATGATTTCTATCGTGCTTTCAGCGACAAATGGGAAAGTGAGTACACCGGTAATCTGACCATTAATGAAAGACCCAGTGCGCGTTGGGGAAGCTGGATCACCATAACAGTAAATCAGGACGTTATTTTCCAGACATTTTTATTTCCAATGAAAAGAGACTTCGAGAAAACCGTGGTCTTCGCATTAGCGCAAACAGAGGAAGCATTAAATCGCCGGCAAATAGATCAAACGCTATTAAGCACAAGCGATTTAGCGCGTGATGAATTCTAAAACATAATTTTTATCCGGAGGCTGACATGCGTGTTAAACATGCAGTAGTTTTGCTCATGCTTTTTTCGCCATTAACCTGGGCCGGAAACATGACGTTCCAGTTCCGTAACCCCAACTTCGGCGGCAATCCCAATAACGGTTCCTTTTTATTGAATAGCGCCCAGGCGCAAAATTCATATAAAGATCCCAATTACGATGACGACTTTGGTATCGAAACCCCTACAGCGTTGGATAACTTTACTCAGGCTATCCAGTCACAAATTCTGGGTGGCCTGTTGACCAACATTAATACTGGCAAACCAGGCCGTATGGTAACCAACGACTTTATTATTGATATCGCTAACCGGGACGGACAGCTTCAACTCAACGTCACGGACAGAAAAACGGGAAGAACCTCGACTATCGAAGTGTCGGGTTTACAAACTCAGTCAACCGATTTTTAAGCTACAGTCACTAAAGGATATAAATCATGCCGCGCTTACTTATTTTGGTTGCCGTTTTATTGTTGAGTGGATGCTTAACGGCCCCGCCGAAACAAGCTGCAAAACCGACATTAATGCCCAGAGCACAAAGTTATAAGGATTTAACGCATTTACCTGTGCCATCCGGTAAGATTTTTGTTTCGGTATATAATATTCAGGATGAAACGGGCCAATTTAAACCTTACCCGGCAAGTAACTTTTCTACAGCAGTCCCACAGAGCGCAACAGCGATGTTGGTTACTGCCCTGAAGGATTCACGCTGGTTTATCCCGCTGGAGCGGCAGGGCTTACAAAATCTATTGAATGAACGAAAAATTATTCGCGCAGCCCAGGAAAATGGCACCGTAGCAATGAATAACCGTATTCCGCTTCAGTCGCTGACGGCGGCAAATATCATGGTGGAAGGATCCATTATTGGTTATGAAAGCAATGTGAAATCCGGCGGGGTCGGTGCCAGATATTTCGGTATTGGCGCCGACACGCAGTATCAGCTGGATCAGATTGCGGTAAACCTGCGCGTGGTTAACGTTAGCACAGGTGAAATTCTTTCTTCGGTGAATACCAGTAAAACAATTCTTTCCTATGAAGTACAGGCGGGCGTGTTCCGTTTCATTGATTACCAGCGTCTGCTTGAAGGCGAAATTGGCTACACCTCGAACGAACCGGTGATGCTGTGCCTGATGTCAGCCATTGAAACCGGTGTTATCTTCCTTATTAACGATGGTATCGATCGCGGGCTGTGGGATCTGCAAAATAAAGCGGACAGGCAAAATGACATCCTGGTGAGATACCGTGAACTGTCAGTACCGCCAGAATCCTGATAATACTTGATAATAAATGTGACAAAGCGTGGGGAAGAGCCCACGCTTTTTATTTGGTAACCGCGGTGTGTGCTGAACGTTGCTCGCGGCGCGATGCCAGCCATAACCCACTATTTTTCATAGCGTAGCCAAAGAGTAGCCCCAGCGCCAACGACGGTAACACCAGTCGCCAGTCGCCCTGCCCCGCAAATGTTGCACAGGCACCGATAAACGTTCCTGGTACGAAAGAAAGCAATAACTGCTTTGCCTGGATACACATCAGGAATGCCACGATCCCTGTCAATGCATAACTGACAATGTCCAGATGCGGTGCCAGGGCACTGCCGTGAATAATGACCAACGCCCACACCATGCCGCTTAACAACGTACAGGCTGAAATCAACAGTCCCTTCAGGCCGCCCTGCGGACAGGCAAAGTAGGCCGTACAACCTAAAAAACCAGCCCAGCTTAGCAACCCCAGAGAGACGGCCACCCATCCCCAAATTCCGGAAAGGATGCCCGTAGTAATAGCAATAGCAAGAAGTATGTTCATGCCGCGTATCATAGCAGAAAAGTGGCCTATTAATGAGATCACGCACACATTTTATGCAAAAATGAAAACGAGTTGCAGCTAAAGGTGATCATGATCACTTTTACTCTTCTTCTTCCTGGAGTTCATCCCACATGGCCCCTATTGCATCACGCGTTAAGGGTGCCAGGGTACGCCAGAATGGTGTTACGGCATGAGCTTCGACTTTCCCAAGGAAGGTGTTACACCAGGGAAGCAGATAATCGGCAAATAAGGTTTCCAGCGCTTCACTTTCATCTTCAGCAGACTGGTCTTCCAGCCAGGAGGCGGCGAGCAGTAAAGTGCCGATGTGATCGGCAGGCGTATCAGCCAACGGCATCCCCCGGGACGACAAAAAGGCACGAACATCGGATTCATTCGCCCCGTCCACCCACGCACTACGGTAAGGTGGCACTGCGCACTCTTCCCCTACAAATAGCGCATTGTAATCGGTGGAAATCTGCGTGATATCGCAGCTTTTCTGTAAGCGCGCCAGCATATCGTCCTGTTCCAGCGGCCAGTTTGCCGCCAGTTTACCTTCGCGGATTAAAGTAAACAGCGGAACCAGTAACGGGTCCTGCGGTTGGCGGTAATACAACGATCCCAGCACACGGCACAAGATTGAAAACTCATTCATTAATATCTTCTCATAAATAACGATTAAAGATCGGCGAATTCCGGTACAGGTTCCATACCGCGCGACTCGAGAAAGCCCAGTAGACGCTTCGGTGAAACGTTCAGGATTCGATCTTCCGGGAAGTTCACCGCGTCCAGTATTTTCCGGCACTCGGTGAAATCACCAAGCGTAAAAGCCGTATGGGAATCAGAACCTAACGCTACCCAGCCCCCCGCATCGCGTACCGCAGCAGCGACCGCGCGGCAATTCTCTTCGCTTCCTTTGCGCGAATGCAAAAAAGAAGAGTTATTGATTTCCAGAGCGACATGGTGTTTAGCCGCTGCCTGCGCGATGGCCGTAACCTCCACAGGATACTTTGGATTTCCAGGGTGACTGATAACGTGTACCTTACCGCTGGCGATGGTCGCGATCATCGCCTGAGTGTTGGTTTCTTTATCTTGCGGCGCAAAAACAGGCTCATGAAAACCCGCAATAATCAGATCCAGCGAATCGAACATCTTTCCGGAACAATCAATTTCACCGGCGATATTCTTGATATTCGCCTCAATGCCGCGCAGAATGCCTACGCCGTCAACCAGACGCGGCCAGATACGCATGTTAATAAAATGCCAGTGGTGCGGCGCATCATCCATATCCGGTCCATGGTCGGTAATCGCAAACAGTTTAATGCCTTTGCGTTTGGCTTCCGCGATATAATCGCTCAGCGTACTGTACGCATGAGTGCTGGCGACGGTGTGCATATGCAGGTCAACGGGATACATTGCTCTCTCCTGTAGTCATTTCCGACAAGGATAGCAGGTATCGCCAGCCTTTTTTAGCGAAACCCGGTCCGCGCCGGGTTGCTGTTAATATCCTCTGACCCGGTCAACTTGCCCCGTCACCGGCTCTCCGTTTTCCAGCTGGTGAATGGTGCGGGAAATATAATCAATGGCTTCCGCCGGACGGGTGACTGCCGCAATATGCGGCGTTATGGCGACTCGCGGGTGACGCCATAATGGACTTTCCTGCGGCAAGGGTTCCTGGCTAAAGACATCTAACATTGCACCTTTTAGCTTGCCGCTATCAAGCGCAGTCAGCAGATCCTTCTCCTGGACATGAACGCCGCGTGCAAGATTCAACACGTAAGCGCCATCCGGCAATTGATCCAACAATTCACTATTAATAATGCCCACCGTTTGCGCCGTATTCGGCAGCAGATTAATTAGCACGCGGGTCTGGCTCAGAAAGGCGCCAAGTTCTTCACGTCCCGCAAAACTTTCTACGCCGGGCCAGGATTTGCGGCTACGACTCCAACAACGTATTGGGAATCCCCATGCCTGTAGGCTTTCTGCTACTTTTGAGCCCAACACCCCTGCTCCCATGATACCGACACTAAATTCATCACGTGTATATTCCGGCAACGGTTTCCATATTCCCTGACTTTTCAGCGCCTGATAATCATCGAAACGCCGGAACCAGTGTAATACCTGACTCACGGCATATTCCTGCATTTGCAGCCCCATACCGGTATCTTCCAGACGAAAAAGAGGAATGGTGATGTCCAGCATTTCCGGATGTGCTTTTAATTTACTCAGAATTGAATCTACTCCTGCGCCCAATGCAAATACGGCTTTTAGTCGTCTTCCGGCCAGCATCTCAACCGGAGGCTGCCACACAAGCGCATAGTCTGCGGGATGGTTATCACCGACTTTCCATTCACGAACGCGCGCATAGGGTAGAGCCTTCTCCAGCGCATTTATCCACCAGGCGGCGTTAAATGTCGGGTGATAAAAAATTATCTCCATGTTATCTCCTGAGCAATATTGTGCGGAATGTGGTTGCGTCTATTATCAGCGTTTTCAACGGGATGTTCAGCATAGCAAATTTCCTGGCACGGGCAAAAAAAGCCGTTTTCGCTTATTAAAGCCGCAGATTGGTGGAAGTTTGTATAAATGCACTTTTTTTTAAAAAAGTTGATTGACGTAGAAAGGATATTTCCCTACATTAGCGCCCGTTCCAGCAATGCTGGTACGACAATATGGTGAGGTGTCCGAGTGGCTGAAGGAGCACGCCTGGAAAGTGTGTATACGGCAACGTATCGGGGGTTCGAATCCCCCCCTCACCGCCATCTTCAAAAAAGAGCGCGTACGAAAGTACGGGCTCTTTTTTACATAAAGCCACCCTGCAGGGGGGATGAGAACACCCGACCGGGGGTCGACAACTGGCGCAGCCAGTTGGACAGACCACGAACACCGTGAGTGGGCTGCCCGCAGGGCGAGCAAAGCGAGTCAATCCCCCCCTCACCGCCATCTTCAAAAAAGAGCGCGTACGAAAGTACGGGCTCTTTTTTACATAAAGCCCCCCTGCAGGGGGGATGAGAACACCCGACCGGGGGTCGACAACTGGCGCAGCCAGTTGGACAGACCACGAACACCGTGAGTGGGCTGCCCGCAGGGCGAGCAAAGCGAGTCAATCCCCCCTCACCGCCATCTTCAAAAAAGAGCCTGTACGAAAGTGGACTGTACCCCAAAAGTTGGACACCCAACTGAGTAAGGTGCAGTCCATCCCCAGGGCTTTGCCATTCAATGCTCTGTTAACGGTAGGCGTAAAGCGTTCGCTGACAAAGCGCCGAGCGCACGCAGTCGTCTTTATCAAAACGCACTATACCTATCATCTCATCTTCGCTAAAACGGGCTAAAGCATCGCTTAAACCTGACTGTACGTGTGCGGGCAAATCGCACTGGGTGATGTCGCCATTGACAATGACCGTCACGTTTTCTCCCAATCGCGTCAAAAACATTTTCATCTGTGCCGCAGTTACATTTTGCGCCTCGTCGAGGATCACGACAGCATTTTCAAAAGTACGCCCACGCATATAGGCGAACGGCGCAATTTCTACCTTGCCAATTTCCGGACGCAAACAATATTGCATAAAGGAGGCGCCCAGCCGTTTAAGCAGTACGTCATAGACAGGACGAAAATAAGGGGCAAACTTTTCAGCAATATCGCCGGGCAAGAAACCCAAATCTTCATCAGCCTGTAATACAGGACGGGTCACAATGATTCTGTCAACATCTTTATGTATCAATGCTTCCGCCGCCTTTGCTGCACTAATCCACGTTTTCCCACACCCGGCTTCACCGGTCGCAAAAATGAGCTGCTTATTGTCGATTGCATTTAAATAATGCGCCTGTGCTTCATTTCGCGCTTTAATTGGCGAGGTATCACGACTATCGCGCGCCATGCCAATGGCTTCTACTCCGCCCATCTGCACCAACGTGGTGACTGATTCATCTTCACGTTGTTTATGACTACGCGAATCTCGTCTCAACACCCGTTTCGCTTCACGACGTGCTTTGATCACTGCTTTTTGTCTTCCCATGGATAGCACCTTGAGTTGTAGGTATACATCACCCGCGTTTTGTTGAACGCGATTATGCGCACACACATCTGAGGGTTGGCTTCCTTGTAAGCCTTAGCTTGCTTTTTGAAACGACGCCATACATGGCTACGCGCACCAACTATGACGTCAGGAATACGGGGAATAATAGAAAAGATGAGATATTTTAAGGTGACAAGACGACCACCGGAGAGAAAACGTCCGTACAGGGTGTTGTAACTACTGTAAAAAATGTGTCCAATTGTGGACATTACCATTCGCGATCTCCATAGTGAGTGACCGTCACCGTCGGGGGAACTACCGCTGTTACTTAAGTACAACACAAAACATCAAAAATGCAACAATATATTCACCAAATCTTAACCTCACTTCATTGCATTACAGTCAGTCTCTTACAAAAAGATTACACTACTATTTCACTGTCGGGTGATTAAAAAATATCAAAATCAGCCCTGCCGGGTATTAATTCCGAAAACAGTAGCCGGATATTGAACAGGCCGCTGGCATCAGGTTCAAATGGCTGAATAGCCATCGTTACAGGCTACATCGACACTAAAACGGTGATTATTTACTGTGATTCATATGGCACTTTTGTGTTTATAGCGCTTACTCGTTATTTTCTGGCATCACCGTATAGCGCTAAGGATAATGATGCCATTACAAGGAAAATTCACATGTGGCCAGTCGGTAACAATCCAGGGCAGATTCAACCCGCAGCACCAGAATCATTACCAGTAGATGGCGTTAGCTACTATACCTTATGGCAAACCTGGGCCAGTGAGGCAGTTGCAGGCGCAGGAGAACAACGAGAGATTGCCGTTGAAAGATTGTGCGCTTGTCTTGGCAATCAGGAAAACACACTGGATTTAGAAGGCCTTAATCTGCGTGCTTTACCTACACTTCCAGCGTGCGTTTCAATACTGAATGTAAATAATAATAATCTATCTGCCCTTCCGGAGCTGCCCGCAGGATTAAGCCATCTGACTTGCGCTGGCAATGCATTGACTTCACTTCCCTCGCTTCCCTCTACTTTGATGACACTTGATTGTTCACAAAATAGATTACCCGAACTGCAACATTTACCGTCCGCATTAACGGCGCTTAATTGCTCAAAAAACGCGATGAGAAGGCTTCCTGATTTACCTGATACGCTTCAATCATTAGATTGTTCAGGTAATAATATTGCCTTAATCTCAGAATTACCTGATAGCTTACACATCCTGGATTGTTCTGGAAACCGTCTTGAGGTTCTGCCGGATCTTCCTCCTTCATTAAAAAACCTTGATTGTTCAGGAAACGGGTTAATAGGTTTTCCATTTATGCCTTTTTCACTGCACACACTAAATTGCTCATATAATGAATTAACCGGGCTTCCTCCTTTTCCTGCTTCACTGAGATATCTCGATGTCTCTTATAATGAATTCAATTCGCTTCCGTCATTGCCTCATTCGCTGACGACGTTCCTGTGTCTGCATAATCCACTCCATGAACTTCCTGTGCTCCCTTCTTCATTACAAATATTGGGGTGCGCCAGCACGTCATTGGCGGTGCTTCCTCCTCTACCACCGACATTACAAGAACTTCACTGCCAGAATAATCAACTGCTTTTACTTCCTGAATTACCCGATTCGCTGACCAGTATCGATTGCTCAAATAATCGTCTGGTAAGAATGCCTGCGCTACCCAATTCGCTGATATCGCTTGAGTGCTCCAACAATCGTTTGATAACACTTACCGCCTTACCTGACAACCTACAATTACTTGTTATTATTAATAATTCACTCACACAACTTCCTTCCTTACCGGAATCGTTAAGGTTTCTTAACTGTTCAAATAATACACTTACCGTACTCCCTGATTTGCCGGCCACGTTGGATGGACTTTATTGTCATGCCAACAGGCTGGAAACACTCCCTGCGTTGCCTGACGCGCTCCAGGAAATTGGCTACAGCGGTAACCCACTGGCAACCTTACCCGAGCTTCCCGCGTCCCTCATAAGGTTGAATAACAATCCGCGTGCCGGAGGCGCTATTGCGCCCCCTCCGCTCCAGCAAAGTATTGCAAACTGGTTCTCATTTGCTCAGCGCAATGAAATTCCTGCTCATTTTCCTACTGTTACTAACGAAGAGAATGCAGAGGTATTTAGTGCATTTCTTGACAGACTCAGACACCGTTATCGAGCTCAACAGTATGAAGGTTTCAGATCGCAAGTTAGGGCGTTTCTCATTCGGCTGGCTGATAACGCTGAATTAAGAGAAAAAGTGTTTATGTGCGCCTATGAATCGACACAAACTTGTGACGATCGCGTATCGCTGGCGTGGAATACGATGCGGATCGCTGAAATGACTTTCACGGTAGAACGAGAGGGGCACGAAGACAATATACCAGAAATGCTCAATATTGCCCGACAAGTATTCCGCATGGAGTTGCTAACGGATATTGCCAATAAAAAAATCCAACGGCTTCTCAGAGAGAATAATACCTTTAATGAAGACTTAGAAGTGATACTGGGCCTACAAACCCAATTGCGCGACGTTCTTCATTTAACGCAAGTCGCACCCGATATGTATTTCTTCCGTTTTTCTCATCTGACTGAGATAGATATAAATACTGCAGAGCGCCAGGTACAGGCAACGGAAAATAGACAGTTTGAATCATGGCTTAATAATTGGGAACCATGGCAAATGTTACTCAAACGTATAGATCCCCAGTGGTATGAAGCTGCTGAAAATGAAAAATACGCTTTTGTGGATAGCCCTGATTTCGAATCGCAACTGGAGGAAAAACTACGCATACATCAGGTACCTCCTGATGCTCGTGACGATGCCAGACGTATTTTAGGCAACATAGTTATTACTGAAAAGATACAGGATATCTTTAAAAATCAAACACGTAAGATTTTAGACGCGAAGGGGTGCTTATCATTATTGGACCCCGTATGGACTGAATAAAAAAGAGCGTTAGCTACAGCGTTAACGTACGCCGCAAGCGGCTAATACCGCCTCTATGTGATTTTACTGGCATCGGCATCTCAACCATGTTGATGCCACTAGCAGGAGAGTTAGTATGCTGCCAATAAACCCTAATTCCGCACGCCTTCCGACAGCCGCCTCAGAAAGTTCGTTGGCTATGGGCAAGGACTACCCTGCTATCTGGCAGGCCTGGGTAAAAGCCGCCCCCGAAGGAAGCCATGAATTGCGGGAGATGGCGCTCAAAAGATTGCTGGTTTGCCTGGAGAAACAGGAGAGCATGTTAGATCTCAGTGAACTCGATTTAACTTCGCTGCCAGACTTGCCACCATTAATTACGACACTGCGTGTGAATGATAATCATCTTTCGGCGTTACCGGAGCTGCCTGAGTCGTTACAGATACTCATCTGTTCATTTAATCCACTGGAGCAACTGCCCCCGTTGCCCCACACGTTGAAAGCGCTTACCTGTTCAGCCTGCCATCTGAAAAAGTTGCCTTCATTGCCAGACGCACTGGAGGAGCTCAGTTGCTCATCGAATCCTCTGGAAGCACTCCCCGGACTCCCGGTATCGATGAAGTATCTTACCTGCACAAACAATGACCTTAAGGCACTGCCTGCTCTACCAGAATCACTACGTACATTGATTTGCTCAGACAATCCACTCTCAGCATTACCCGGGTTACCGGGATCACTGTGTTCACTCACTTGTTCAGGATGCCAATTAGGAACACTGCCGGATTTACCAGAGTCGTTAACTTCTCTCCTTTGTCAACGAAATCAACTCCGGGAAATCCCACCATTACCTGTTGATCTCGACGAACTTAACTACCTGGAAAATCCCCTGCTGCAATTTCCTGTTTTGCCGCCGTCACTTAGTACACTTAATAATAGCCCCTATGAAGGTGGCGCGACTGACACAGCGCGTCCATTGACGGATAGCGCCGCCGACTGGTTTCCCCTCGTCGAGCGACGAGATATTCGTGAGCGCTTTCGGACGATCACACATGAAGCAAACGCTGGCGTTTTCAGTGAATTTTTAGACAGGTTGCGCAACCGTTATTCCGGCCCGCAGTATGAGACCTTCCGGTATCAGGTTATGGGTTGTCTCAACCGCTTAGCAGCTTCGTCTGGGTTACGGGAAAGGTTATTTATGTGCGCTCTGGGAGCGACGGCACGCTGTGACGACCGTGTCTCTCTTAGCTGGAACAATATGCGCGTTGCGGAAATGGCCTACACCGTGGAACAACACGGCGCTGAACATAATCTCCGCAAAATGGTCGACCTCGCTCGCGAGGTATTCCGTATGGAAAGACTTACTGAGATCGCCAGTCAGAAGATCGCTCAAATTCAACGCACGCACGGACACTTCAGTGAGGATTTAGAAGTTCTGCTGGGTTACCAAACCGTTCTACGACATACGCTTCATTTGACGCAAGTCGTACCAGATATGTATTTCTTCTCCTGTTCGTATCTGACAGCAGAAGATATAGACGCGGCGAAAATTCAGGTTCAGACCGCAGAGAATCACCATTTTCTGGAGTGGCTTAGTCTGTGGGAACCGTGGCAGCTACTGCTTAAACGGCTCAATCCTGCTGCCTGGGACGCTGCAGAAAGCGAAAAAAACGCTTTCACGGTTAGCGATGAATTTCAGATCCGAATCAAGACGAAGCTACAAATGCGCGGCTCGCCGGAGTCCGCTTCCGATGAGGCAATACAGAAGGCTGGCGTCGAGGTGATGGAAGAGAAAATGCGGGAATTATTTATACCCTGTACCCTCAGTACGCTGGAAGCCAAAGCGCAGTTACCGCTACTGAACCCCGTCTGGAACTTATCAGGAGACCAGGCGGGAGTGTAACCGCCTGGTAAAAGAGGCCCGATACACGTTAACGCTATCGGGCCTCCCGGTTATTCCGCCTGCAGCTTCGCCGGCGGCGCTGAATGATAATGCGCATCCGCTTTTGCAAAACGCTCCTGCATCGCCGCGGACGGTGCTTTACCCAGCAGGCTAAAGAGGACGATCACTATACTGCCGAAAATAAAGCCAGGAATGATCTCATACAGATCCAGCCAGCCATACTGCTTCCAGACAATAACAGTGACCGCGCCGATGATCATTCCCGCCAACGCGCCGTTACGCGTCATACGCGACCACATTACAGAGAACAGAACAACAGGTCCAAACGCCGCGCCAAATCCAGCCCAGGCGTAGCTTACCAGCCCCAGCACGCGATTATCAGGATTCGCCGCCAGGGCAATGGCGATCAGCGCGACCACCAGCACCATCACTCGCCCTACCCATACCAGCTCTTGCTGGCTGGCACTTTTACGCAGAAAAGCCTTATATAAATCCTCCGTAATCGCGCTGGAGCATACCAGCAACTGACAGCTCAATGTCGACATCACCGCCGCCAGGATAGCAGACAGCAGAACACCGGCAATCCACGGGTTAAACAGGATCTGCGCCAGTTCAATAAATACGCGTTCTGAGTTTTGGTTCACCGCCCCGGCCAACGCGGGGTTATTGTTAAAGTACGCAATGCCAAAGAAGCCCACCGCCACCGCGCCCGCCAGACACAAAATCATCCAGGTCATACTGATACGACGCGCATGAACAATACTGTGATGGGAATCCGCCGCCATAAAGCGCGCCAGGATATGCGGCTGACCGAAGTAACCCAGTCCCCAGCCCATCAGGGAAATAATGGCGACAAAATTCAGCCCCTTGAGCATGTCGACATTTTCGATGCTCTTTTGCTTGATCACCTCCAGCGACTCGCTAAAACCACCTACGCCGACAATCACCATCACCGGCGTCAGGATTAACGCAAAAATCATCAGGCTGGCCTGAACGGTATCCGTCCAGCTAACGGCAAGGAACCCGCCGATAAACGTATAGATAATGGTTGCCGCGGCCCCCGCCCACAGTGCGGTTTCATAGCTCATACCGAAGGTGCTTTCGAACAGCCGTGCTCCAGCGACAATACCTGACGCGCAATAGATGGTGAAAAACAGCAGAATGACCAGCGCGGAAATAATACGCAGCACCCGGCTCTTATCCTCAAACCGGCCAGTAAAATAGTCCGGCAGTGTGAGCGCATTATTATTAAATTCGGTATGCACGCGCAAACGTCCGGCCACCAGCTTCCAGTTAATCCATGCGCCTAGCGTCAGGCCAATGGCGATCCAACTTTCTGAAATCCCCGAGAGAAAAATAGCGCCAGGTAGCCCCATTAACAGCCAGCCGCTCATATCCGACGCGCCGGCAGATAATGCCGTAACAAAAGGCCCCAGACTGCGGCCGCCAAGAATATAGTCATCAAAGTTTTTGGTTGAGCGCCAGGCGATAAACCCAATCAATATCATGCCAAAAATATAGACACAGAATGTCACCAACATCGGTGTGCTAATAGCCATCAAGGTTCTCCAGATTTATTTATTGGCACTACCGTAGCGTGCCGTTTTGTACCCTGCCGGAACGTGGCAAGGGTGTTATGTTTACCAGGGCGACCGTATCCTGCCGGAAGCGGTGGTTATTCACAATCGATTTAACACACCATTTACATCAAATTTGATTGCAGAGGGATACTATTTTTCTCCAGGTTGCACTCTCTCACATTTTTTGCGGTTGCACCTTTTAAAAGTGTTAACTACCGCAGAGAAAATAATCCCAGATTATTTTTCAGTCAGACTCCCTTCTTATTTTTTTAACAATTTATTCATTTTTAAGCTTGCAACGCAGGTCACATTTAACGCGGTTGCACAAAGTTGCAACATGATAGATATTTCTCGCTAACTATTGGTTAGCAGATAGAGCGAACAACAGGAGTAGAGGGTATGGGAACCACCACGATGGGGGTTAAGCTGGACGACGCCACGCGCGAACGGATCAAAATGGCCGCCTCGCGTATCGATCGCACGCCGCACTGGTTAATAAAACAGGCAATCTTTAGCTATCTGGACAAGCTGGAAAATAGTGATGCCTTGCCGGAACTACCTGCGCTGTTTGCCGGCGCGGCGAATGAAAGCGAGGAGCCGGTCGCACCGCAGGATGAGCCATATCAGCCTTTCCTGGAGTTTGCCGAACAGATCCTCCCGCAATCCGTCTCTCGCGCCGCCATCACCGCCGCCTGGCGCCGCCCGGAAACCGACGCGGTATCCATGCTAATGGAACAGGCGCGCCTGCCACCGTCTGTCGCTGAACAGGCACACAAGTTGGCGTATCAACTGGCGGAGAAACTGCGCCATCAAAAATCCGCCAGCGGTCGCGCGGGTATGGTGCAAGGCCTGCTGCAGGAGTTTTCCCTCTCCTCGCAAGAAGGCGTGGCGCTCATGTGTCTGGCAGAAGCTCTATTGCGTATTCCTGACAAAGCCACGCGCGATGCGTTGATTCGCGACAAAATCAGCAACGGCAACTGGCAGTCGCATATTGGCCGTAGCCCATCGCTGTTTGTCAACGCCGCGACCTGGGGGCTGCTCTTTACTGGCCGCCTGGTTTCTACCCATAACGAAGCCAACCTTTCGCGGTCGCTGAACCGCATTATCGGCAAGAGCGGCGAACCGTTAATCCGCAAAGGCGTCGACATGGCGATGCGTTTAATGGGCGAGCAGTTCGTTACTGGCGAAACCATCGCGCAGGCGCTGGCGAATGCCCGCAAACTGGAAGAAAAAGGGTTCCGCTATTCTTACGATATGCTGGGCGAAGCCGCGTTGACCGCCGCCGATGCGCAGGCCTATATGGTCTCTTACCAGCAGGCGATTCATGCCATCGGCAAAGCGTCTAACGGTCGCGGTATTTACGAAGGGCCAGGCATCTCGATTAAACTGTCCGCCCTGCATCCACGGTATAGTCGCGCGCAATACGATCGGGTAATGGAGGAGCTTTATCCGCGCCTGAAATCCCTGACGCTGCTGGCGCGCCAGTATGATATCGGTCTCAATATCGACGCCGAAGAGGCGGATCGTCTGGAGATCTCGCTCGATCTACTGGAAAAACTCTGCTTCGAACCCGAGCTGGCGGGATGGAATGGCATTGGCTTTGTGATTCAGGCTTACCAGAAACGCTGCCCGCTGGTGATTGATTATCTGATCGAGCTGGCCTCACGTAGCCGCCGTCGTCTGATGATTCGTCTGGTGAAAGGCGCCTACTGGGATAGCGAAATTAAACGCGCGCAAATGGAAGGGCTGGAAGGCTATCCGGTTTACACACGCAAAGTGTATACCGACGTCTCTTATCTGGCCTGCGCGAAAAAACTGCTCGCCGTACCTAATCTGATCTACCCGCAGTTCGCGACCCATAACGCCCACACACTGGCGGCGATTTATCATCTTGCCGGGCAAAATTACTATCCCGGTCAGTACGAATTCCAGTGCCTGCACGGCATGGGAGAACCGCTGTATGAACAGGTCACCGGTAAAGTGGCGGACGGAAAACTTAACCGCCCCTGCCGTATTTACGCGCCGGTGGGAACACACGAAACCCTGCTGGCCTATCTGGTACGACGCCTGCTGGAAAACGGCGCCAACACCTCTTTTGTCAACCGCATCGCCGACGCCACATTGCCGCTTGATGAACTGGTGGCGGATCCGGTCGAGGCCGTGGAAAAACTGGCGCAGCAAGAAGGTCAGGCTGGCATACCACACCCGAAAATTCCGCTGCCGCGCGATCTGTACGGCGAAGGTCGGATAAACTCCGCCGGACTTGATTTAGCGAATGAACATCGCCTCGCCTCACTCTCTTCGGCCCTGTTAAGCAACGCCATGCAGAAATGGCAGGCCAAACCGATACTGGAACAACCGGTGCCCGACGGTGAGATGATGCCGGTTATCAACCCGGCGGAACCAAAAGACATTGTCGGCTGGAGTCGCGAAGCGACAGAAAGCGAGGTTGACCAGGCGTTGCAAAACGCAGTCAATCAGGCGCCTGTCTGGTTTGCAACACCGCCGCAAGCACGCGCCGCCATTTTGCAACGCGCGGCGGTATTGATGGAAGATCAGATGCAGCAACTGATTGGCCTGCTGGTGCGCGAAGCGGGGAAAACGTTCAGCAACGCCATTGCCGAAGTACGCGAAGCGGTGGACTTCCTCCATTACTATGCCGGGCATGTGCGTGACGACTTCGATAACGAAACGCATCGTCCGTTAGGGCCAGTCGTCTGTATTAGTCCATGGAACTTTCCGCTGGCGATTTTTACCGGCCAAATCGCCGCTGCGCTGGCGGCAGGCAACAGCGTTCTGGCGAAACCGGCAGAGCAAACTTCGCTGATTGCCGCCCAGGGCATTGCCATTCTGCTGGAAGCGGGTGTACCGCCGGGCGTCGTGCAACTGTTGCCGGGACGGGGAGAAACTGTCGGCGCCCGGCTTACCGCCGATGCGCGCGTACGCGGCGTGATGTTTACCGGTTCTACAGAGGTCGCGACGCTGTTGCAGCGTAATATCGCTACGCGTCTTGACGCCCAGGGCCGCCCCATTCCATTCATTGCAGAAACCGGCGGTATGAACGCCATGATTGTCGACTCTTCCGCGCTCACTGAACAGGTGGTCGTCGATGTGCTGGCTTCCGCTTTCGACAGCGCCGGACAACGCTGCTCCGCGCTCCGCGTCCTGTGTTTGCAGGAGGATATCGCCGAACATACGCTAAAAATGTTGCGCGGCGCGATGGCGGAGTGCCGGATGGGTAATCCGGGCCGCCTGACGACCGATATCGGGCCAGTGATTGATAGCGAGGCTAAAGCCAACATTGAGCGCCATATCCAGACAATGCGCGCCAAAGGCCGCCCGGTTTTCCAGGCCGCGCGTGAAAACAGCGAGGATGCGCACGAATGGCAGACCGGTACGTTTGTTATGCCAACGCTTATTGAACTGGAAAACTTCGCAGAGCTGGAAAAAGAGGTCTTCGGGCCAGTGCTGCACGTCATACGCTATAACCGCAACAATTTGGCGGACCTTATCGATCAGATTAACGCCTCCGGCTACGGACTGACACTGGGCGTACATACCCGTATTGATGAAACCATTGCACAGGTCACCGATTCGGCGCATGTCGGCAACTTGTACGTTAACCGTAATATGGTGGGTGCGGTAGTCGGCGTACAGCCTTTTGGCGGCGAAGGATTATCCGGCACCGGGCCAAAAGCGGGAGGGCCATTGTATCTCTACCGCCTGCTGGCACATCGTCCACAAGAGGCGCTCAGTACGACGCTTGCTCGTCATGATGCACGTTACCCGGTAGATGCGCAGCTTAAAACCACGCTACTCGCACCGTTGACCGCCCTGACGCAATGGGCGGCGGATCGCCCGGCGCTACAGACGCTCTGCAGACAATTCGCCGATCTGGCGCAGGCAGGTACGCAGCGTTTGCTACCGGGGCCGACCGGGGAGCGTAATACCTGGACGTTATTGCCGCGTGAACGGGTATTATGTCTGGCTGATGACGAACAGGATGCACTGGCGCAGCTTGCCGCCGTTCTCGCCGTCGGTAGTCAGGCGCTATGGCCGGATGACGCCTTCCATCGCGATCTGGCGAAACGCCTGCCCGCAGCCGTCACGGCGCGTATCCAGTTTGCGAAAGCAGAAACATTGCTGGCGAAACCGTTTGACGCAGTCATTTTCCACGGTGACTCCGATAAGCTGCGAACCGTGTGCGAAGCCGTCGCCGCCCGCGAAGGCGCAATAGTGTCAGTGCAGGGGTTCGCCCGCGGCGAAAGCAATATCTTGCTGGAGCGGCTCTATATTGAGCGTTCGCTGAGTATAAACACTGCCGCCGCAGGCGGAAATGCCAGCCTGATGACAATTGGCTGATACTGTGCTTAATTAAGGCTCCGTAAACGGAGCCTTTTCACTCGCGTCAGAGGACTGTATGAAACGAATCTTCCTTACCTGCGCTGCACTGGTATTCTGCAACCAGACGTTAGCCGATGAGTGTACGAACGCCAGTACGCAGCTGGAAATGAATCGCTGCGCCGCCGGGCAATACCAGGAGGCCGATAAAAAGCTAAACGAAACCTATCAGATCGCCCTTGAGCGTGCGCAACCGACACAGCGCGAGCTGTTGAAAAAAGCGCAGGTGGCATGGATTGCCTTACGGGATGCCGACTGCGCGCTTATTCGCTCGGGTACAGAAGGCGGCAGCGTTCAACCGATGATAGACAGCCAGTGCATGACCGATAAAACAAACGAGCGCGAAGCCTTTTTAGCCTCGCTGCTACAATGTGAAGAGGGTGATTTAAGCTGTCCACTGCCGCCAGCGGGTTAGCGTACGCGAATCCCTTCAATAATAATGCGCTGAACGCTTTCGACCGTTTGGTTAAAAAAGACGTCATCGTGAAGCGTCACGCCGGTTACCGCCTCGACCTGAGGCGCAAAATCAGCGTAATGTTGCGTGGCGGCCCAAATCATGAAAATCAAATGGTGAGGAGAGATGGGAGCCAGTTTCCCGCTATCCACCCATCCGGCAATCAGCGCTGATTTTTCATCTATCAACGCTTTCAGATCACCAGTCAGTTCCCCCATTAATAGCGGCGCGCCCGCCAGCATCTCCATACAGAATAGCCGTGACGCCTGCGGATAATCACGCGAAACCTCCAGCTTGAGACGGATATACTCTTTGATGGCCTCCAGAGGCGAAAATTCTGCGCGAAACGCTCTGAGCGGCGCCAGCCAGACATCAAGGATCTGGCGCATGACTGCAACATACAGCGTCTCTTTCGAGGGATAATAATAGAGCAGGTTTGTTTTGGAGACGCCCGCCTGTTCAGCGACCTGTTCAAGGCGCGCGCCATGAATACCATACTGGGAAAAAACAGCGAGCGCGGCGGTTAAAATAGCCTGCCGTTTTGCACTGACGGCCTGCGAGCGTTTACCTTTTTTTTCTTCTGCGCGTTGCGACATGCGCCCTCTCCTCTTCGTCAGGGCGCAAGCATATCAAATTCTGATTACAAACAAAAAAACCGCCGGAAAATCCGGCGGCGGTGGCACAGGACGCTCTTTAAAATGCAGTGCTAAGCGTCTTACTGTTTTTACGCAGGCTAACTATTACGGTTACTACTTTTGCCCCCTTTTTTACCTGCTTCGGACGCACGCTGCGGGTCATTCTTAAAATTGCCCCCGCTGTGCTGACCACCTTTTCGACCTGCTTCTGATGCTCTTTCGCGGTCTTCCGCAAAATTACCGGAACCGCCACGATGGTTTGCCATTACTGACCTCCGTCATAGATTAGACATCATATTGCATAGGTAGTGAGGAGCCTCTCCTCGCGCAGCGTATGAACGATGCCATCAATATCGCCGCGTCAATGTAAGCCTGGCAGATATCGTCAGCCTGTGACGCCATCGGAAATATTCTGCAACATCAAAAGCCGAATACTTAGAATAATAACAATGAGAAATAAATAAGTTACTCTTATGGCTGAAAAAATCGAAGTGCTTAAAAATGTATCATTTTGCAACAAAGGTCGTCAAATCAATTATTGTTATAAATCAAATAAATGGCGCTGAAATTTGCACTCTCCACAGGAGGGCATATCTTTAAATAGACGTAGCGAATCGCTACCTACATGATTAATCTGAGGAGTAGTACAAATGGCAAAGATTCTGGTGCTCTATTATTCCATGTACGGACACATTGAAACCATGGCACACGCTGTGGCGGAAGGGGCAAAGAAAGTCGACGGCGCAGAGGTCATTATTAAGCGTGTGCCAGAAACGATGCCGCCTGAAATCTTCGCAAAAGCTGGCGGTAAAACGCAAAACGCCCCCGTTGCCACCCCACAGGAACTGGCGGATTACGATGCGATTATTTTTGGTACGCCAACCCGGTTTGGCAATATGTCAGGCCAGATGCGTACCTTCCTTGATCAAACCGGCGGACTGTGGGCATCCGGCGCGCTATACGGCAAACTCGGCAGCGTGTTTAGTTCTACGGGAACGGGCGGCGGTCAGGAGCAGACCATCACCTCGACCTGGACAACACTCGCCCATCATGGGATGGTAATTGTGCCTATCGGCTATGCCGCGCAGGAGCTGTTTGACGTATCTCAGGTACGCGGCGGCACACCTTATGGCGCAACGACTATCGCCGGAGGCGACGGGTCACGTCAGCCAGGCCAGGAGGAACTTTCTATTGCTCGCTATCAGGGGGAATACGTCGCCGGTCTGGCTGTCAAACTCAACGGCTAATCTTCAACAGGAGGATTCGAATGCCAACTCAAGAAGCAAAAGCGCATCGCGTCGGTGAATGGGCAAGCCTGCGCAATACATCGCCGGAAATTGCCGAAGCCATTTTTGAAGTCGCCAACTATGACGAGAAACTGGCAGAAAAAATATGGGAAGAAGGTAGCGATGAGGTGCTGATCAAAGCCTTTGAGAAAACGGACAAAGACTCCCTTTTCTGGGGCGAGCAGACCATAGAACGTAAAAACGTATAAACCAGACGCCCCCGCCAATGCGGGGGCATGTGACTATTTTGCCGCCGCTTCCATGACGGCATCGAATTTATCAAGCGGACAGAAGCCGTTCGCATCCACCGGACATCCTTTCAGCTCCAGCGTTACCCGTTGCGCGGGCGACCTGAGCGTTAACACTTCCGCGTTACGTAGCTGCCGGGCGCTCTGATAGACATACTCAATTTTCATCAACTCGCGGTTAGCCTTACGGTCATGCCAGCGTTGAAAGACTATCTGCCCACCAATTGGCGTTCTCTCATACTGGTCATGCAATTGATAGGGTTTAAAATCCAGCGCCGTCAACAGTGAAGCGATATTGGAATCATGGCCTACCAGGACAGTCATCTTCGACGCGCTGGCACGATCAACGACTAACGCCTTATCAATATACCTTACCAGCGGCGCCGCGACGTTGCGCGCCACGGCTGGCGAAGTAAACAGACTGTCCTGGTAGCCGTTTTTCAGTTTTGACAGCACTTTCCACTGCCGATCGGTCTTGATCTCGCCCCAGGCGACCTGATCCAATGGAAATCCTTCGTAATATTGTAGGGTAAACGCATCCACCAGCGAGTTCCCCACTTTTAGCGGCCCTTGCACGCCAGGCTCCTTCTGATAGTCCGCACTGAAGGTATCTTTCGCGTCAATCAGCGAACATTGATGCTTCTCTTTGCAGGATGGCGAATCCTGATAGCGTGTTATTTGCTCAAGCAGTTTATAACTCTCATCAAGGTGCATCTGACGACGTGCTTTTTCCATCGCCTGTACGGCCTGTTGCCTGAACGTGGCGGAATCATCGGTGATCACCGGATTGAAGGTAGGGTCCATGGTACCCATTTTTTCCTGATGATGAACAGGAATATCGCAGCCGGGAAAAGCGCCGGTAATAAAAAATTGCGCGGTAGCCACAGTGCGCTGCAAGCTATTCGCATAGGCATATACGGTACCGGGCGCCGGACATTCTCCCGACGGTATCAGCCCCTGCGCCACCAGCCATTCACGCGTGTAGTGCCCCATATAGACTTCCAGTATGCCGCCTTTCGTCGTCAGTTGCCCGCCGGGAACGTCCCACTCCGGCCAGGCATTCGGCGTCGACTGCTCCAGTATACTGCCATTATTTGCCAGTGGCGCCCGCAGGTTGTGGCGGCTCATCACCAGCACCTGTTGTAATTGATAGCCCTCCGGCGTTGTCTGCGCCTGAACGGCGGATGACAACAAAACAGCCCCAGCCACAGCAAGTAACGTTTTTTTCATCCCTATCCCCTTTTATTGTTATCAAATCGTTCTGAGTGTGACAGAAACAGATCATTTTTCCGGGAACGATTTCGCAAAATGGGTGTTTTTTCACAAAACATATGTTGCCGCTACGCCGCAAGCGCTGCCTGTTTTAGCGCCGGGAACTCCCGGCGCCTGTTCAGAACGTTTTCGCCCACCACAATCGAAGCTTCATGCCCCAATAACTGGTCCAGCCGCTGGTAGTAAATACAACCCGGCCTTGGGAAACCACGACCAGTGTCGGCGTCACGCTGATTTCCCAACGAGCAGAGATGTCGCCGCTCGCATCATTGACAACCGGAAAGGAAATTCCTTTACGCGCCAGCCAGCGGGCAATCTCAGTGTCGTCGCCGGAGCGGAGCGCAATCGTCATGACGTTTTCCCCTTCCGCCGCCAGACGGTTAACCGCAGGCGTGGTAAAGCGGCACACGCCACACCAGCTTGCCCAAAAATAGAGCAGTACGGGGCGTTCTTCGCTCAACGTTGCCAGCGTAATCGGCTCCCCCGCCAGCGTACGTAACGGCATAGTAGCGAACGCTGGCGGGGCCTGCGGCGCACGCCAGACATCCACGCTTGCCATCACCACAACAAGGATCGCCAGTAAAATCACCGCTTCGCGCAACCAGCGCCGCCGTTTACCCGCCATGGGCAGTTGCCAGTTTTTCTTTCACTATCTTTTCCAGCGTCTCCCAGGGCACCGCCCCTGGAACCAACGCATCGCCTATGATCGTTGCCGGCGTTCCTTGCACGCCAACCAGCCTTGCTAGCTGCAAATTAGTGCGTATCGTCTCCATACTCTTTTCATCCAGATTCACTGGTGCGCTCCCTGCTTTTTCCTGCGCCTGTTTGATACTACCGTCAGTATGGTAGCCTCGCTTTTGCATGAGTTTTTCATGAAGCGCAAGGAACTGCTCCGGATGTTCGCGCCAGGTCGTCAGCGCAATACGCGCCGCCAGTACGGAACTTTCTCCTTTAAACGGCAACGGTTTAATAATGACGGCGACGTCAGGATATTTTTGCACGATCTTTTCAAGCATCGGGTCGAGCTGCTTACAGTACGGGCAGTTGTAATCCGTAAAGTTCACCAGCGTTAGTTTAGGATGTTTAGCACCTATCCGCGGGCTGGCAGGATCGTTAAATAATGCCGCATGGATCAGATTTTCCATCTGCTTTTGCTGATCGGGCGTAAATGGCGCAGTCTCCTGGGCGATGCTCAGCGTCGGTAACAGAGCCAGGAGTAAAATAATAATGTATTTCATTGGGTTATTCCTTTCGCTTTCTTTAATGTTTGTAATACCGTATCGCGGGACAGCAAGGTGGGTAATGCCTCTCCTTCTGGTAAACCCGGGCCATACACCTGGTTAAAGGGAACGGCGACCTGACCGCGCATTTTCAGGAATTGAGTAATGTCATCGGACGGCAGCGTCCAGTCTCCGCGCAACGCCACCACGTCCGGCTGTTGCAACGCGGCCTGCACGTCTTCTTTCTGCAGGACATTGTATTTATTCACTTTGCAGGTAATACACCAGTCCGCGGTCACATCCACAAACACCCGCTTATGTTGCGCCAGCGCTGTCTGGATTGCCTGTTCGCTCAACGGTTGCCACTGAATATGGTCTTGACCGCTCTTTGACGCGGTGAATCCTACGTGCGGCAGCAAGAGTGTCGCCAACCAAATAGCTGACCCCAGCATCATCAGACCAAGAATTCTGCGCAGGACATTCATCCATCGGCCGGGACGCGGTAAACGCAGCGCCAGTCCCGGCCGTATCGCAACCAGCAGCCACGGCACGCTCATTCCCAGCCCCAACGCGAGAAACAGCCCCCAGAGCGTCGGCAGCGACGCCGTGAGCGCAACGGCCACTGCCGTACCCAGAAACGGCGCGCTGCAAGGCGTCGCCAGCAGAGTCGCGAACGCACCCTGCCAAAAATGCCCTGCCATCCCGTTGCCGCCGTAAGTCGCCAGTTTCGTGGTCATGGATGAAGGAAGCCGGAACTCAAACAGCCCGAACAGACTGGCGCTAAACAGCAACATCACCAACGTCATAAATCCAATAAACCACGCATTCTGGAACTGGATCCCCCAGGCCACCGCATGATTCGACAGGCGAAGGAGTGTCATGAACGCCGCCAGAGCCATAAACGACGCAATAATGCCGGCGACCGACGCCAAAAATTGTCGCCTGATGTGCGAGCGGCTTTTTTTCTCTACTAATAAGATAGCGCCAAGCTTCATACCCAGAACCGGCAACACGCAGGGCATTAAATTAAGAATTAATCCGCCAACCAGCGCTATCAATACGATCTGCCAGAAAGGGAGTGCCGCATTGTCCAACATTTGCGCAGGCGCAGCACCGATGGTTTGTGTGCTCTCCTGAGCGATAGCGCCATCGGCAACCACGATAGTGAGTAGTTTGTCATGCAAATCGGGCGCCTTTTCCCCCCAACTGTCTGACACCGGCACCGTCGCCTGTAAGCGGTCGCCTTCTACGTGCAGGCGAGGTTTACCAAAATCGACGTCCTCCATCGTATCAATAAAGAGCTCTGGCGATGCCCAGCCCGCCGCTCGCGTGGCCGTAACCACCAGTTCTCCCGTCCGATACCCCACCTCGAGCGAGTCGGTAAGCCCGCTAAGTAGCGGAACGTTGCCCATCGCACGTGCATAGTCATGAGCAAAATCGGCATCCTGCGTGGTCGGTATCACCGAAAAAGGGTAATCGGTCAGCAGGCACACGTTACTACACGTTGATAACGTCAACACGCCGCTCAGGGTTGCGGGCGGCGTGCCGCGCACAATCATCGGAAAGGTCACCGCATTGTGATATCCCTGGGTGGTGATATTCGCGACATCAAAGCGCGAGGGGGTTGGCCAGAACCAGGTTACCTTCGGCATATCGCCTTTCCAGGCGACAGAGGGCGCGACGCCCCCTTCTCCCGGCGCACGCCAGTAGGTTTTCCAGCCATTTTCCAGTTTTACATCCAGCAATAGCCGGGTCTCGCCGTCGGCGGACGTATCGGCACGTAGCCGTATACTGGCATGGTCGTTATCGGGCGAACGCAGCCAGCCGCTTTCCGCCGCCCAGGAAACGGGCAGCCAAAGCCATAACAGGCAGAACAGCATCCGCCTGAACAAAATCATCATATTTTTTCTCCGTGAATGAGTCATTAACCGGTAGTAATAACCGGCCTGTCATTCACGGAAGACACAAAATCGAAGATGTACCCTCAAGGTGGGCGGGGAAATAACACGTGGAGGCGAAAATGGCAGGCGCATGACCCGGACGGGCGCCAGTAAGGAAAGCAGCAGACAAAGCGCAAGGATAGCGCCCTCAAACAGTACCGGAGGGGTCGCCAATAGTGATTTGGCGCTTAATTCACAGGGTGTAACCGGCGAGGCGTCATCCGTTGAAGGATAGGCGCTGACAACCTCTGACGTGGCCGTCGCTTGCATTTGCAAGGCGTGCAAACCCGCCATGCGCTGCGCGGTACAAACCATTACCACGACACATGCAAGGCATAGAAACCACCAGCCCATCCGTTGTTGTTTCGCCATTGCGCCCTCACTGTTTAACGCGAGTTATCTTATCCACTGACGCAGTTTTGGCAACCTTTCCCCTGTAAAGTTATGTCGACGCGCCACCCAGCCTGCTAATAGTTCTCCCACAATTTATTCTTACTAATGATATAACTGGTGTTTTCATACGCGTTGTTCAGGTTTACCCTACACTTAGTGGAGAAACCTTTTTGGGGTCCCTTCTGTATGTATTGATTTAGCGAGATGATGCTATGGAACTTAAGGATTATTACGCCATTATGGGCGTGAAACCGACGGACGATCTCAAGACTATCAAGACCGCCTATCGCCGACTGGCCCGCAAGTACCATCCTGATGTCAGCAAAGAACCCGACGCCGAAGCCCGTTTCAAAGAAGTCGCTGAAGCATGGGAAGTGCTGAGCGATGAACAGCGGCGCGCCGAGTATGACCAGTTATGGCAACACCGTAACGACCCGCAGTTTAACCGCCCGTTCCAGCAGCACGAAGGCCAGCCTTATAACGCCGAAGACTTTGATGATATTTTCTCGTCTATCTTTGGTCAGCATGGTAGTCATTCGCGCCATCGCCACGCCGCACGCGGTCATGATATCGAAATTGAAGTAGCGGTTTTCCTGGAAGAGACGCTGACTGAGCACCCGCGTACGATTAGCTATTCCGTCCCCGTTTATAACGCATTTGGTCTGGTGGAGCGGGAAATACCCAGGACGTTGAATGTGAAGATCCCGGCTGGCGTCAGCAACGGACAACGGATCAGGCTGAAAGGCCAGGGCACACCGGGAGAAAATGGCGCGCCGAATGGCGATTTGTGGCTCGTTATCCGTATTGCTCCACATCCGCTCTTTGATATCGTCAATCATGATCTGGAAATCGTCGTGCCGCTTGCCCCATGGGAAGCGGCACTCGGCGCAAAAGTGGCTGTCCCCACGCTTAAAGAGCACATTTTGCTGACCATACCCCCGGGTAGCCAGGCAGGCCAGCGGCTGCGTATCAAAGGCAAAGGATTAGTCAGTAAAAAACATACCGGCGACCTTTATGCCGTCATCAAAATCGTCATGCCGCCGAAACCCGATGAAAAGACAGCCGCCCTGTGGCGACAACTGGCGGACGCACAGTCGTCCTTTGATCCACGCCAGCAATGGGGGAAAGCATAATGACCAGCATCACTGTCACCTTTACCATCACTGAATTTTGTTTGTACACCGGCGTGACTGAGGAGGAGTTGAACGAAATTGTCGGGCTTGGCGTGATTGAACCTTACGACGGTGAAAATGCCGACTGGCAATTTGACGATCGTGCGGTGAGCGTCGTACAACGCGCATTACGCTTGCGAGAGGAGCTGGCGCTCGACTGGCCGGGAATTGCAGTTGCGTTAACACTGCTGGAGGAGAATTCACGGCTGCGTGAGGAAAACCGGTTACTGATGAGGCGCCTTTCACGCTTTATCCCTCACCCCTAATCAGTAAGAAAGATAATAAACTGAGGGTGGGCTATCAGCCCGCCCCGGATTGGTACGCGCCCAACAAATATCATAACGCTCATGACATAGCCCCTCACGCCAGAAATATAATCTGCTAAAGTGCGTGCGATCTGTTCAGCAAACCGCCCGTGTTATGCATTATTGCACAATTTAGCACCCCATCGTTTAAATAAAGACCAACCGCAGATCCACCTTTTTAGGTGTTTCGATTATTTTTCCAAATCAACGACTATTTATTGGCTGAAGAATATATTCTTTCCTGTTTTGTACTCGCAGGTTGATACATACCTTTTCCATACCAATACCCGGTAAAATGTACCGCGTTGTTTGCTGACTATCGGTATTTATAAATAAGAAATACAACAGTCACTTACCGTTTAATAAATGAGCGCTATAACATCCATTACTGCCCAATATTTGCATCAACACCGAAACACAAAAATGTAATAGAATGTAAACAAAATGAGAGCATAAAATAAATAACTTATTAAAAAATCAATATAAATAGAGTGGTCAATAAAAAACGATCGTTTTCAACGAGTTATACTTGTCTGATTTTCATCTATCCTGAATAGGCTTGCGAAAAATGTAATTTACACCGTTGACTATTTCACTTAAAAGGTTTCTGTAATGGAATGGAAGGTCGTTGATACAGTTATAAGCCCCACTACCGGAGTGTCGTTCTCATGCATACATAGCCTAAAAAATCTCAGATTAACCTTATGGTATCAGGCGGATGTTTACATGCCTCCGGGTAGCGTTATCATACCCTTTAATAAGGGGGTCTTAATAAACGATAAACTTTATCCCGTTACTGTTTACAACGTTACCAGGTTTAATCCTGTGTTATGGAAATCGCTTAAAGAAAATAGCCACTGCCCCGGTAACTGCAATCCTAAACCAGAAACGTGCAATTATCCTTTTGCGTGTCAGGTATCCGTTTGCCCATTTGGTTTAACCAGAAATATTCAAATAGATAATAAGAAAGTTTAGGAAATAAAATATGCATAAGCGATGCTACTGCTTAAGTGTATTTGCGTACGTTTGCAGTATTTTGCAGTTAAATGTTTTTGATATAAAAATTGTACAGTTCGGATATTTTTTGAGTCGTTTATTCTGACTTTCACTTTGGCAACGACGAGCCGGTACATAGGATATCACTAATGGCCGGCAGACAAAGAAACACATTGCTTATAATCCGGTATAAATTCTATCCGTGACATTCTTATTTAGTAATATTTCAAGGGCGCAATTACCTTACTTTTATTCGCCGAAAAAGGCAGTAACGAGTGTTTAGAAAAAATAATGTTTCAGACAAAAAATTTATGCGTCACGCTGGCCACTAAAAGCACAACGGACCGACACACGTCAGTCCGCTGGTTTACCCCTTTTTTCTGATATTCACGGTACACTTAGCGTCATATTGTCATGACCAACAATGACAGTGCCCGGGTAATTTTTCATAGCTTCCTGTTGCCAGACCTCATCCGCCACCGTCGCAGGCACCAGATGACTTAGCACCAGAGTCTTCACGTGTGCCTCGCGCGCTATCTTGCCCACATCTTCAACCGTGGTGTGATGTGAAGCAATTGCTTTGGCTAGCGTTTTTCCGTTGCCAATACTGTCAGCCAGTTTTGCCACCGACGGAACATGCACCGCCTCATGGACCAGGATATCCGCCCCTTGGGCAAAGGTTGCAAGCGGTGGAAAATACGACGTGTCGCCAGAGAAAACAATTCGTTTGTCCTGGGTATCAAAACGGTAAGCGAACGCCTCCCCGTCCGGGAAGGGCGAATGAGGCACTTTTAGCGCGCTTATTGTCACCTGTTCATCTTTATAGATGACGCCTTGTTCGATATCTGTCGCCTTAACCAGTGTGCGCGGATCGGGTTTTCCTTCTTCTTCCATACGCAGCGTGATATCCCTGTCAAAGACGTTCCAGATGGCCTTCGTCATCGCCTGTGTCCCCGGCGGGCCATAAACCTGTATGGTATGGTCTTTCAGACCGCTCGCCCAGGCGTTCATCAGCACGGAAGGGTAATCCAGAATATGATCGCTGTGCAGATGGGTGAGCAAAATAGTATTAATATTACGCAGTGGAATTCCACTCTTCACCAGTTGCAGACTTGCACCATAGCCGGCATCTATCAGCCATACTCTATCGCCGATAGTGAGCGCCGTGGCCTGCGGGAGTCTGGCCGTATTGAGCAAAGAAGGCCCGCCTTTGGTGCCCAGTAAAACCATTTTTATCTCTTGAGGCGCAGGAGCCCCGGCAGCATTGGCAAGGTGGCTTTGCGCCAACATACCAACCGCCAGCATAGCGACGCTGTTTTTCATCATGTTTTTACTCTTCTTAGTTGAGGAAAGAGGGAACTTCACGTTGGCGAAACTGCGAGGGAGAACAGCCGGCAAGGCGATTAAAGAAACGGGCGAAATAAGCCGGATCTTTAAAACCTAATTGCCAGGCTATCTCATTGACAGCATTGTCGGAAAAAAGCAGCAGCCGTTTCGCCTCACGTAATTGCCGGTCAAAAATCAGGCGCTTAGGCGGACGATTAGCAAAACGGCGGCAGATATCGGTCAGACGCGATTCGGTAATATGCAGCTCACAGGCATAGTCCGGCACCGTCCAGTGCTGGTGGAAGTGGTTATCAATCAACAAAGTAAAGCGTTGAAAGAGTTTCAATTCACCGCGCATTCCGGTTGCGGCGTGATCATCAAGCTTCGCATTACGCAATAGCAAGGTAAATACGCTCTGCGCCAGCAACACCAAAGTATGCTCGCAGCCAGCCAGTTGCTCCGTGGATTCCCGCTCAATAAGCTGCCAGTAATGTTTGAGCGCCGCCAGCTCGTTGGGTTTATCCGCCAGTGACAGACAAATTCCCGGTAGGCCGAAGGCCTCTCTGGTACCAGGATAAAGCACCTCCAACAACGGCCAAACCAGCTCTTCACGCACGGTCAGAACGTGACCATCGCTATCCGATTCGGTGATAAAAGCATGTGGCACCGAGGGCGGCGTTAGCACAAATAGCGGTGCCTGTACTGAATAACGGTGATCGTCGAGCTGTAGCTCAATCTGCCCGGTATCAAGAAAGTGCATTTGAAAAAACTGGTCGTGGCGATGCGCCTGCATATCACGACCAAAGAAGTCCGCCATGCGAGCAAACGACTGATAATGCACATCGTTACTGCCCATACTTTCGTCATACTCTTTACTGATATCAATATTGGCGATCGCACGCTGGCACATCGTTTCTCCTCAAGGGGTAGCGCGCGGACGCGATGCATTCATGGGAATTAGCCAGATAATGGCGGCGCCTATAACTAATAGCGCAGCGACAAACCAGAGCCCGCTATTGAAACTACCAGTAAGATCTTTTAGCCAGCCGATCATAAACGGGCTCAGCGCGGAGCCAATATTGCCGGTGGCATTGATTACCGCAATGCCGATCGCTCTGGCGCGCAGACTGATCGACTGATCCGGCGTGGTCCAGAAGATGGCCATCGCGCTAAAGGAACCGGTGGAAGCCATCACGATCCCTAATAGCTGGACCAGGGTATGGTCAGTCGCCGACGCCAGCAGCCAGCCTGCAGCGGCAAACAGGAACGGCAACGCGGTGTGGTGCTTACGCTCCTGATGCTTGTCCGAATGGCGGCTCCAGTAAATCATGCCAAGAATGGTACACACTTGCGGGATGGCTGCCAGCAGACCAATAGTGATATTGCTGCTGCCCTCGTTAAAACTTTTCAGAATTTGCGGCGTCCAGATACTAATGGCACTAAGCGTATTGGTGAGGCAAAAATAGGCCAGCGTATACATTAGCACCATTGGCGTGAACACTTCGCGCCACAGGCTACGCTGTTGCATGGCGTTATGGCTGATAGTTCCTTCCGGTTGCACCAGAATCAGACGGTCACTATCCATCATCTCCTGCAGGCATTTTTTATCCTCCGCCGTCAGCCAGTTGGCTTTTGCCGGGGTATCATCCAGGTAAAACCACACCATAATGCCCAGCAAAACTGACGGAAAACCTTCCAGCAGGAATAACCACTGCCAGCCATGCAGATTGAGTAGACCGTCCAGCGATAAAATATAGCCGGAAACCATTGATCCCAGCGCGGTAGTAACCGGCATGGCAATCATAAATAGCGCATTGGCGCGGGCGCGGAAAAACGCCGGAAACCAGTACGTTAAATAGAGCAATATCCCTGGTAAAAAGCCCGCCTCGGTAATGCCCACCAACATGCGCAACACATAGAGACTTTTCGGCCCAACCGCGAACATCGTGGCGGTAGAGGCAATGCCCCAGAGCACCATAATGGTTGCAATCCAACGGCGTGCGCCGACGATACTCAACATCATGTTACTGGGAATGCCGAAAATCACATAGGTGGCGTAAAACAGCGTCGTGGCAAGGCCAAACATGGTGGCGCTTAATCCCAGATCCTGCCCCATCGTCAAGCCAGCAAAACCGATATTGATACGGTCTAAAAACGAGAAGATAAACAACACAAATAAAAATACGATCAGTCGGCGGAACAATTTATTAATGACCGTTTGTTGGCCTGCGGTAAGCTGCTTGTGCGAACGGGCAGACTCGTGTCTTTTTGGAAGTGCAGATGATGTGTCGCTCATTTTTTCCTCTGATGGGAATTTTTGTAAGGTACAGCGGATTACCCGGTACACTGCGATTACCGGGGCCTACGGTTCACTGCGGCGCCACCCTGCCTGGCTTAATAAACGCCGGGCGAACCGGGCGAGCGTTTCGCCGCGCCAAAGCGCGACGCCAACGTCTCTGCACCGCGCGCCAGCAGAGTGGTATCGACGCCGACAGCTACAAACAGCGCGCCAAGTTCCAGATAACGTTTCGCCAGCGGTTCATTGGCCATCAAAATCCCCGGCGCTTTGCCTGCGGCGCGAATTTGCATGATGGCCGTCTCTATCACCGCCTGCACTTCCGGGTGTTGAGGATTACCGGCAAAGCCCATATCGGCGCTGAGATCCGCCGGGCCGATAAACACGCCATCGACGCCGTCAACATCGAGGATCGACGCCAGGTTATTCATCGCTTCGCGGGTTTCAAGCTGCGCCAGTACGCACATCGCCTCGTTGGCCTGCTGGAGATAGTCCGGAATACGATTCCAGCGAGAAGCCCGCGCCAACGCGCTGCCGACGCCTCGAATCCCGGCTGGGGGATAACGCGTGGCCGCTACAGCGGCGCGCGCTTCATCGGCGTTCTGTACCATCGGCACCAGCAGTGTTTGCGCGCCGATATCCAGTAATTGCTTAATCTGCACCGCGTCGCTCCATGACGGGCGCACCACCGGTTGGCTGGGGTATGGCGCAATTGCCTGCAACTGGGTTAACACCGTCTGCACATGATTCGGCGCGTGTTCACCGTCGATCAGTAGCCAGTCGAATCCGGCACCCGCTAACAGTTCGGCGCTGTAACTGCTGGTCAGTCCCAGCCATAACCCAATTTGCGGACGCCCCGCTTTTAACGCGTCTTTGAAAGCATTTTTCATTGTTTTTCCTTATACGAATCGGCAACTGATCGCGCCCATGTTGCCGTAGTCGACATGAAAGGTGTCACCCTTGCGCGCCGGCACCGGGCGGGTAAACGAGCCGCCGAGAATAATCTGCCCTGCCTCCAGTTGGACGTTGTACGGCGCCAGCTTGTTAGCCAGCCACACCACGCCATTGGCCGGGTGATTAAGCACACCTGCGGCGACGCCGGTCTCTTCAATTACGCCGTTTCGATACAGCAGCGCAGAAATCCAGCGCAGGTCCAGCTCGTCCGGCCTAATCGGACGGCCGCCGAGGATCACCCCGGCATTGGCGGCATTATCAGAAATAGTGTCGAACACTTTGCGCGGACGCCGGGTTTCCGGGTCGATGTTGTGGCAGCGGGCGTCGATAAGCTCCAGTGCCGGAATAACGTAGTCGGTAGCGTTATAAACGTCGAACAGTGTGCAGTTCGGACCACGCAGCGGTTTCGCCAGCACAAACGCCAGCTCAACCTCAATACGAGGAACGATGAAGCGATCAGTCGGAATATCACTGCCATCGTGAAAGAACATATCGTCGAGCAGCGCGCCGTAGTCCGGCTCGCTGATTTGCGAACTGGCCTGCATTGCTTTTGAGGTCAGGCCAATTTTGTGACCTTTCAGCGTACGTCCTTCGGTAATTTTCATACCGACCCATTCACGCTGTACGGCATAAGCGTCTTCTATGGTAATCGACGGATAATCCAGCGATACCGCACGGATCTGTTCGCGCTGTTTTTCAGCCTGATTGAGTCGCTGAGCTATCAGGATATGAGTCTGTTTATCGAGCATAGTGTTTCCTGTGACATTGCATTGCCGGATGGCGCTTCGCTTATCCGGCCTACGGTTTTCAGCCGGGCAATTTGCACGCTATTTAAATAACGCGTGTATGTTGTTCTGTTTGTAATTAAGCGTCGGATGTAACTCAGCAATCTCAAACGACAATGCCAGGTAGCGATGCGCCATCAGCGCAGCGAAATGGGCCTTAATCAGCCCAAACAGGATTTCACCTACCTCCTGACGACTTTCCAGGCTGCGCCCGGCACCGATTTTCAGTGTCATATGCACGAAAGCATAATCATGCTTACCGTCGGCCATCTGCCAGGTATCCAGCCAGTGGGCGCGGCTACGGATGCCGCCCATCGGGAAAATACCGCTCGCGGCCAGCGCGTCGTTCACCTTACTGAACAGGCCGGGTAAATCAGCCTGCTCGCGAATATTTTCAGTACATTCAACAACAAAGTGCGGCATGATGATTCCTTACACAGGCAGTGGGAAAACGGCGTTGACCTGGCCGGTGCCGGAACTGGCGAACAGGTTGGTGATAAATTCCACCTTGCCGTCGTATTTATCCCAGCCCAGCATCCCCAGCAGCATCACAGTATCGTGCATGTTGCCTTCGCCGTAGCAGTAGTCGGCGTACTCCGGCAGCATGGTGCAGAACGCTTTGAATTCACCTTCGCGCCACAGCTTGACCACACGTTCGTCCATCTGACGGTCAAACTCGCGGGTGTAGCTATTCATCCCCTCTTCCGCCCGCTGGTCGTCAATAAAACGGTGCGATAGCGAACCACTGGCCAATACCGCTACGGTACCGTCATACTTTTTAATCGCCTTGAGGATCGCTTCGCCCAGCCTGCGGCTGTCGGCAAAATCGTGAACGGTACAGAAGGCCGAAATGGAGACCACCCTGAAATGCTTATCCGCGTTCATATAGCGCATCGGCACCAGCGTGCCGTACTCCAGCTTCAGACTGGGAATATTGTGCGCTTTGGCACGCACGCCCATCTTGACGGCTTCATCGGCAATAAGATGGCCCAACGCCGGGTTGCCGTCATAGTCGTAAGTCATATCGCGAATAAAGTGCGGCAATTCGTTGCTGGTATAGACCCCCTGGAAACGGTCGGCGCAGTTAATGTGATAAGCGCTATTCACCAACCAGTGGGTGTCAAACACAATAATGGTGTCGACGCCCATGTCGCGACAACGTTTGCCAATCTCAATATGACCCTCAATCGCTGCCTGACGGCAACCAAAGTTTTTTCCTGGCAATTCAGAAAGATACATCGATGGCACGTGGGTAATTTTTGCTGCTAACGCTAACTTGCCCATATCAGACTCCCCATTTTGGGATAGGATGGTCGCCCATTGAGATGCAGACATTTTTCATTTCCGCAAACACCTCAAAGCTATATTCGCCGCCTTCGCGTCCCGTGCCGGAGGCTTTCACGCCGCCGAACGGCTGGCGCAGGTCGCGGACATTCTGGGTATTGACGAACACCATCCCGGCTTCAATACCGCGTGCCAGGCGCAGTACTTTACTGACATCTTGCGTCCAGAGATAAGAGGCGAGACCGTATTCAACATCATTGGCCAGGCGCAGCCCTTCCGCTTCGTCTTTAAACGGCAGCAAGCAGGCCACCGGGCCAAAAATCTCTTCCTGGGCCACACGCATCCGGTTGTCGACGTCCGCCAGTACCGTCGGACGCAGAAAATTGCCACCGCGCAGATGTGCAGGCAAGTCGGTGGGTTTTTCCGCACCGCCCGCCAGCAGAGTTGCCCCTTCTTCAATACCGAGGCGAATATAGCCAGAAACTTTTTCCCAGTGAGACTTGCTAATTAGCGCGCCGACTTGCGTGTTCGGATCAGTCGGATCGCCCACGCGCAGACGACTGGCACGCTCGGCAAAGCGTTTCACAAACTCAGGGTAGATGCTCTGCTGAATGAAAATGCGCGAACCGGCGGTGCAGCGTTCACCGTTGATCGAAAAAATGGTAAACAGCGCAGCGTCCAGCGCCCGTTCTATATCGGCGTCGTCAAAAATCAGCACCGGGGATTTACCGCCCAGCTCCATTGAGTACTTTTTCAGGCCCGCATTTTTCATAATGTTACGCCCGGTAGCGGTGCCGCCAGTAAAAGAGATGGCACGCACATCGTGATGGCGCACCAGCGCGTCTCCCGCCGTCCCGCCGTAGCCCTGCACCACGTTAAGCACCCCTGGCGGAATGCCTGCTTCCAGCGCCAGCTCGCCCAGACGATCGGCGGTAAGCGGCGACAACTCGGACATCTTCAGCACCGCGGTATTGCCCAGCGCCAGACATGGCGCAACCTTCCAGGTCGCCGTCATAAACGGTACGTTCCACGGCGAGATCAGCGCACATACGCCAACCGGCTGCACCAACGTGTAGTTGAGCATCTTGTCGTCAACCGGATAAGTCTTGCCATTCATCTGCTGGCACACTTCAGCAAAAAACTCGAAATTGTGCGACGCGCGTGGGATGAGTACGTTTTTGGTCTGATGAACAGGCAGACCGGTGTCGGCGGTTTCCATCGCCGCGATTTCCGGCACGTTCTGGTCAATCAACTCGCCGAGGCGGCGCATCAGACGGGCACGCTCTTTCATCGGCAGATTGGCCCATTTCGGGAACGCCGCTTTTGCCGCCGCCACCGCCTGATTCACTTCTGCTTCGCCGCCAGAGGCCACGTCCGCCAGTACTTCACCGGTCGCCGGGTTGGTCGTCTGGAAATAGTCGCTACTGCCAACGTTTTTTCCGTTAATCCAATGATTTATTTTTTTCATTTTGCCGTCTCCTCACTGACGATTCGGTTAACCAGGCGCCCCACGCCTTCTACTTCAACAATGACTTCGTCGCCAGGCACCACATCGGATAAACCTTTTGGCGTGCCGGTAGCGATCATGTCGCCCGGCTGCAACGTCATAAAATCGCTCAAATACGCAATCAGAAACGGGATGTTGAAGATCAGATCGGCTGTCGTCCCTTCCTGGCGAAGCTCGCCGTTAACCCAGGTACGCAGGGTTAAGTTATGTGGATCGGGAATCGCCTCTTTATCGACAATCCACGGGCCTATCGGCGTCAGGCCGTCGCGACTTTTTACCCGCAGGTTCGGACGGTAGTAGTTTTCCAGATAGTCACGAACCGCGTAGTCGTTGCAGATGGTATAACCCGCCACATACTGCATCGCGTCGGCCTCGCTCACCTTACGCGCCGTTTTACCGATCACCACCACCAGCTCGGCTTCGTAGTGCATGTATTCCACGTTGTCCGGACGTACCGACGTTTGGTTATTCGCGTTAAAGGTGTTGGGCGCTTTGATAAAGACCAGCGGCTCTTTCGGCGGGGTGAATGCCAGTTCGCTGGCGTGATCGGCATAGTTCAGACCCAGTGCGAATAAGGTTCCCGTCGCAGACAGCGGCCAGGTAAACGTGTGATGGCGGACAAATTCATCTTCTGCGACGATCGGGTTTTCCAGAGCGGGTAAACCTTTCGCCAGAATACGCACCCGATCGCCGGGCCGCAGCGCAACGCGATTCTGCGGCGTCCCCAGTAAAATCGCATCGCCAGGGTTAAGCGTAGCGAACTCACTTAACGCACTTAGCAGTTGTGCGGCGCTACGCTGCAAATCGGCAGTATTCCAGTGGTCGGCTTCTCGTCCGTTAATTTCAGTGATAATGGTGAGATTATCCACGTCAGCCAGGGACGCCATTTCACCCAGCGGGCAAAAGCCATCGCGACACTTCGCTTTAATTGCCGGGCGGTAAAAGCTCTCTTCCGGCAGGCTGACTTCATTAGCCAGCGCATACCCGGCGATATAATCCGCCGCGGATTCAGGGCGTACCTGGCTGGCGGTTTTGCCCACGATGAGCGCCACGGTCGCGCCGCTCAATACCTTTTCCCCCTGCGGGTAAGGAATCGGTTCGCCATGGTGAATCACCGTGTTACGCGGCTTGATAAACCAAACGGCGGTTTTAGGTGGCGCATTATAGGGAGGCTGAGAGAAAGCCTCTCGCCAGGCATCCAGTTGGCTGCGATGATTTAACGCAACAGCGAAAACAGTCCCCTTCATACATAAACTCCTCAGGCCGATTTAACGGGCTGTAATTTCATTAATATATTAATAATTAGATTTATGCTTTCGCTGTACATTTAGCAAACTGAAGTAAATTATTTGTGATCTAATTAACAATATTTTTACAAAATATTAATAAGTTTATTTATTATCAACTAGTTAAAAAAAGACCCTTATTTCTGATAGACTATCCTCGTCAAACTGGTGACATGCATAACACCACCAGATAAGATCATTCAGGTATTAATAATTCTGCAAAAGAGACCCCTTTATGCATGATTCATTAACCATCGCACTGCTTCAGGCGCGCGAAGCGGCAATGACCTACTTCCGCCCCATCGTTAAAAGCCACAATCTGACCGAGCAGCAATGGCGCATTGTGCGGATACTGGCTGAAAGTCCATCCATAGATTTTCACGATCTGGCCTTTCGGAGCTGTATCCTGCGGCCAAGTCTGACGGGAATATTGACGCGTATGGAACGAGACGGGTTGGTGTTGCGATTAAAACCGGTGAACGATCAACGCAAACTTTATGTCATGCTGACACCTCAGGGGCAAACGTTGTATGCCCACGCCCGGACGCAGGTAGAAGAGGCTTATCGAAAAATTGAGGCGGACTTTACACCTGGGAAAATGCAGCAATTGATGTTGCTGTTGGACGATCTTATTGCCCTTGGAGGCCAGCACACTGATGGCGAAGACGACGCATAGTGTTATTACACTCCCACGCCGGCGACGTGGGAATCCCCTCCCGATAATCATGTTGACGCCGATCGCATTTTACGCGTCCTCTTCAGCGGTCATCTGAAAAGTACCCGCCGTTGTCCTGAAAGTCTCTTCACAGTTTGCTCTTCTGACTATTCAATTAAACAACAAAGAACAAACAAATCATTAACAAAATAAATCCGCTTACCATGAAGAGGCCGCAATGAAACCTGAAGATTTTCGTACTGATAGCAAGCGTCCGTTAACTGGCGAAGAGTATTTAAAAAGCCTGCAGGATGGGCGAGAAATCTATATTTACGGCGAACGCGTTAAGGATGTCACGACGCACCCGGCATTCCGTAATGCTGCAGCGTCTGTCGCACAACTGTATGACGCATTACACAAACCCGCGATGCAGGATACCCTGTGCTGGAATACCGATACCGGCAGCGGCGGCTATACGCACAAATTTTTCCGCGTGGCAAAAAGCGCAGACGATCTGCGTCAACAGCGTGATGCTATCGCAGAATGGTCGCGCCTGAGCTACGGCTGGATGGGGCGAACACCGGATTATAAGGCAGCCTTTGGTTGTGCGCTGGGTGCGAATCCCGCCTTCTACGGCCAGTTCGAACAGAACGCTCGCCACTGGTACACCCGAATTCAGGAGACCGGCCTGTACTTTAACCATGCTATCGTCAACCCCCCTATTGACAGGCATAAACCCGCTGATGAAGTCAAAGATGTCTATATTAAGCTGGAAAAAGAAACGGATGCCGGGATTATTGTTAGCGGAGCGAAGGTCGTCGCCACTAACTCAGCACTGACTCACTACAACATGATTGGTTTCGGCTCAGCCCAGGTGATGGGCGAAAATCCCGATTTTGCGCTGATGTTTGTCGCGCCAATGGATGCTGAAGGCGTTAAACTCATTTCGCGCGCCTCTTATGAAATGGTCGCGGGCGCGACGGGCTCGCCGTTTGATTATCCGCTCTCCAGCCGTTTTGATGAAAATGACGCCATTCTGGTCATGGATAATGTGCTGATTCCGTGGGAAAACGTGTTAATTTACCGCGACTTTGATCGTTGCCGCCGCTGGACAATGGAGGGAGGATTTGCCCGTATGTATCCCCTGCAGGCCTGTGTTCGTCTGGCGGTTAAGCTTGATTTCATTACCGCGCTGCTGAAAAAATCGCTCGAATGTACCGGTACCGTGGAATTCCGGGGCGTGCAGGCCGATCTCGGCGAAGTGGTGGCCTGGCGCAATATGTTCTGGGCATTAAGTGATTCTATGTGTTCTGAAGCGACGCCATGGGTGAACGGCGCCTGGCTACCGGACCATGCCGCGCTGCAAACCTATCGTGTAATGGCGCCGATGGCCTACGCGAAAATTAAAAATATTATTGAACGTAATGTCACCAGCGGCCTCATTTACCTGCCTTCCAGCGCCCGCGATCTGAATAATCCGCACATCGACCAGTACCTGGCAAAATACGTACGCGGCTCTAACGGAATGGATCATGTCGAGCGTATCAAAATCCTTAAATTGATGTGGGATGCCATCGGCAGTGAATTTGGCGGACGTCATGAGCTCTACGAGATTAATTACTCAGGCAGCCAGGATGAAATTCGCTTGCAGTGTCTGCGTCAGGCCCAGAGCTCCGGCAATATGGATAAGATGATGGCGATGGTTGACCGCTGTCTCTCTGAGTACGATCAACATGGCTGGACGGTATCGCATTTGCATAATAACGACGACATCAATCAACTGGATAAGCTGCTGAAATAACGCGGCAGGAGGTTCTTATGCAACGAGATGAACAACGTCTGCGTTTTCGCGATGCGATGGCAAGTCTGGCGGCGGCAGTCAATATTGTCACCACAGCAGGTCACGCCGGACGCTGCGGTATCACAGCAACAGCAGTATGCTCAGTGACCGACACGCCGCCCTCTGTAATCGTATGTATTAATGCCAATAGCGCCATGAATCCCGTTTTTCAGGGCAACGGCAGGTTGTGCATTAATGTGCTTAACCATGAGCAGGAACTTATGGCACGCCACTTTGCTGGTATGACGGGGATGGCGATGGAGGAGCGTTTTCACCAGCCGTGTTGGCAAAACGGGCCGTTGGGCCAGCCGGTACTTAATGGCGCTCTGGCGGGTCTCGAAGGCGAAATCAGTGAGGTACAGACCATTGGCACGCATCTGGTGTATCTGGTAGCAATCAAAAATATTATTCTGAGCCAGGATGGACATGGCCTGATTTATTTCAAACGCCGTTTTCATTCGGTAAAGCTTGAGATGGAAACGCCGATTTAATCACCCTTCATGCCCACAAACGGAATAATTACCGCTTGTGGGACGACAGTCCGATACCCTGAAATTTTTATTCCCGCCGCGAGGCCTGATGCCTGCATCCATCGCGGCGTTTACGACACGGCGAATTAGCTGCCGCGATAGGTTGAATAACCATACTGACTTAATAGCAACGGCACATGATAGTGTTCGTTTGTAATGCTGATATGAAACTCGACGGGGATCTCCGGGAAAAAAGTGTCCAGCTTTTTACTTTCAAAATAGTGTCCGGTTTTAAAAATAACACGATAATCCCCCGGCACGGCAGGCTGTTCAGGCCACAGCGCTTTAATTCGCCCATCCTGGTCGGTACGTCCGGCGTTGAGTTGCGCCCATCCGTTATCTTTTTTCTGTTCCAGTATAACTTCCACACCGGGTGCTGGTTTGCCGGTTTGCTGATCAAGAATATGTACACTGAGGATATTCTTTCCGGTGGCCAGCGCTATTGTCGGGACTGTCACAATCGCTGCCATCACGGTAGCCAGTATATATCGTTTCATGCCTTACTCCTTTACGGTATCAATGCAGAAAAATATATATGGCGCATCTAAGATTAACCTTACACGGACATTACAATTGTGTCATTTTTACGGGAGGGTCCAGACTCGCTAAAAAGCCTATGGCATACTGCGTTGATGAAGATTTTATTAATTGAAGATAACCAAAAAACTATGGAATGGGTACGTCAGGGACTCACTGAAGCAGGCTATGTGGTGGATGCTGCCTGTGATGGACGAGATGGACTACACTTGGCGCTCAGGGAGGCTTATTCATTGATTATTCTTGATATTATGCTGCCCGGACTTGATGGCTGGCAAGTGTTACGCGCATTACGCACAGTACAGTCTCCGCCTGTTATCTGCCTGACGGCACGGGACTCGGTTGAAGACCGAGTCAAAGGTCTGGAAGCGGGCGCTAATGATTACCTTGTTAAGCCTTTTTCTTTCGCCGAACTGCTGGCCAGAGTGAGAGCTCAACTCAGACAACACGTTCCTGTTGCGACCCGGCTGACGATCGATGGTCTGGACATGGATGCTACAAAGCAGTCGGTATCGCGAAATGGAAAGCCTATTTCCCTGACCCGCAAGGAATTTCTACTTCTCTGGCTTCTGGCGTCCCGGGCAGGAGAAATTGTGCCCCGAACCGCGATCGCCAGCGAGGTATGGGGTATCAATTTTGACAGTGAAACCAACACCGTTGATGTCGCCATTCGAAGGCTTCGCGCCAAAGTAGACGATCCGTTTGACGAGAAACTCATTATGACCGTCCGGGGAATGGGCTATCGATTACAACCAGAAGCCTCGCAGAATGATTAAGTTATCCATGACGCTGCGCCTGTCAATTTCCTTTATCGCCATACTTATCCTCGTCTGTACCAGCATCAGCTGGACGCTTTATAACGCGTTAAGCAAAGAATTAACATGGCGCGACGATCTGACGCTAATAAACCGGGCGGCGCAAATGCAGCAACTGTTGCTGGATGGCGCCAGACCGGAAAATCTACCGCTTTATTTTAACCGGATGGTGGATACGAAGCAGGATATATTGTTAATACATTCACCCACAGATCACCGTGTGACGATAAACCATAGTGGTATCCCCGACGAGCGTTTTAACGCAATTCCGGTCACTAAAAAAATAACCCGTGACACGTTATTTCGCCAGCGAGTTCAAGGAGCGGAGCTGACTGCGGTACGGGTAAACGCCAGAAGCGGCGATATTCCACTGACTCTTACTCTTGCCAGGCTGGCGACGGAAAGACGGCAAATGCTGGAGCAGTATCGTCACAATAGTTTACTGATAAGCCTTGTCGCAATCCTTGTTTTTTCGGCACTCAGTCCGCTAGTCATCAGAAACGGGCTGCGGGCCATTACGTCACTCAGCCGGCTCACGGCGGCAACAGACAGCGGCACACTCCGCCAGCCGCTGGCGGAACAGACGTTACCCGCCGAGCTCAGACCACTTGGGAAGGCGCTCAATATCATGCGCCAGAAGCTTTCCGGCGATTTTGAACGCCTGAATCAATTTGCCGACGATCTGGCGCATGAACTGCGTACGCCGGTCAATATTCTGCTGGGGAAAAATCAGGTAATACTGAGTCAGGAACGTAGCACAGAAGAGTATCAGCAAGCCCTTGTTGATAATATTGAAGAGCTGGAGGAACTGTCGCGGCTGACAGAAAATATCCTTTTTCTGGCGCGCGCGGAGCACCAGAATATAGTAGTAGAAAAACATCCCATTCCACTCAATGAGTTGATTGAAAATATGCTCGATTATCTTAGCCCGCTTGCCGAGGAGAAGCGCATCCGCGTTATAAGCGAATGCCAGGGCACAGTATGGGCCGATAAAATGTTATTACAAAGAATGCTTTCTAATCTGTTAACGAATGCTATCCGCTATTCTGAAGAAAATGCCGTAATACGTATTGAAAGCGCTTATGAGAATGCCATTACCGAAATCAGGACCGCTAATCCGGGAAGTCATCCCGCCGATCCGGACAAGCTCTTCAGGCGTTTTTGGCGAGGAGATAATGCCCGCCACACCACCGGTTTTGGTCTGGGATTATCGCTGGTTAATGCCATTGCGACGTTACACGGCGGCTCAGTCTCTTATCGCTATGCCGATGAACATCACCTCTTTTCGGTTTATCTGCCTGCCAGCAAATCATAGCGGTTGTCAGTACGGCCTGCTGCGGCATGGCCGTTGTTATCAATACAACCTCAATAAAGCGAAAATAAGATATAACAACAAAGAATATTGCCGGACCGATCACTTTCTCTGTTTTCAAACCAGGGTCAATTCATCCTATAACGCGTTATTCAATGGGAGTCTTTATGAAAATGTACTTTGCATCTGCCATTACGCTACTGAATATGAGTAAAGTGATCGCCTGTACGACCCTTCTGGTAGGTAATCAGGCCTCGGCTGACGGTTCCTTTATTATCGCGCGCAACGAAGATGGCTCGGCGAACAACGCTAAGCATATGGTTATTCATCCGGTTTCATTTAATCAACAAGGCGAATTTAAAGCCCACCGAAACGACTTTAGCTGGCCGCTACCAGAGATGGCGATGCGCTATACAGCAATTCATGACTTTGATACTGATGATAATTCCATGGGAGAAGCGGGTTTTAATTCAGCGGGCGTCGGAATGAGCGCAACGGAAACTATTTATAACGGCAGAACGGCGCTGGCCGCCGATCCGTATGTGACAAAAATGGGCATTACTGAAGACGCTATTCAGACAGTCATCCTGCCAGTGGCGCAATCGGCGCGTCAGGGCGCAAGATTACTGGGCAACATTATTGAACAAAAAGGCGCGGGGGAAGGTTTCGGCGTTGCTTTTATCGATACTAAAGAGATATGGTACCTGGAGACGGGAAGTGGTCATCAGTGGCTGGCGGTACGACTTCCGGCAGATAAATATTTCGTTTCCGCAAATCAGGGGCGTTTACACCGTTATGATCCACATGATAAAGCAAATTATATGGCATCGCCGTCATTAATAAGCTTTGCTGAGCAGCAGGGGTTATATGATCCCGCTCAGGGGGAATTCGACTTCCACCAGGCCTATTCTCAGGATAGCAAAATCGATGTCACCTATAATTATCCACGCGTCTGGACGCTACAACACCAGTTTAATCCACACCAGGACACTGCCGTGAGCGAAGGGGAAACATTTCCCGTTTTTTTAACGCCGATGGCGAAAATCAGTGTGGCGGCGGTACAAAACGCGTTACGTAATCACTACCAGGGAACACCGCACGATCCTTATACTCATGATCGTCCACAGGAACCATGGCGCCCCATCTCCGTTTTTCGTACCCAGGAATCGCACATCTTACAGGTCAGACCGGGACTACCGCAGGCCATTGGCGAAGTAGAGTACGTCGCCTATGGAATGCCATCCCTTAGCGTCTATCTTCCTTATTATCAGGGGACATGCCATTATCAGCCCGGATATGACAAAGGAACCGATCGGACGAGCAGTGACTCTACTTACTGGACATTCCGCACGCTGCAAACGCTGATTATGCAGGACTACAATGCTTTTGCGCCAGATGTGCAACGCGCCTGGAAAACCTTTGAACAGCAAACGACTAAACAGCAGCATACGATGGAACAGGCATATTTGAGATTATATACGTCTCACCCAAAAGAAGCGCAACGCTTACTGCAACGTTTTGAAGATAAAACGATGCAAAATGCGCAAACCCTCGCCCATCGTCTGACAAATAATATTATTACAGCAATGACGTACAACACAGATATGAAATATCATTTTTCAGGTACGCAGCCATGAAACTAACGATAATCTATTAGCCACTCATAAACAATAAGATAAAGCGGCACCAAAATAAGCCAGATATAAAAAACAATAATGATTATTGACTCGTAGAGAGGATAGTTTATGACGCTCCAGACAAATATCAGCAAAGAGACAAAAGCGGCAAAAACCCAGGAGGTATATAAGCACGTTCTTCTTTTCAAAATGGCCTCCCCCTCTCGCATAAGATAACAATTACAGCTTATGCCCTGTATTACCCAGCTTCTCCCGACAGGCCTCTTTTACCCATGCTGAAAAATTTCGCGTTTTCTCAGACTTCAACGCGAACTCTATTTGTTCAAGCATGGAATAGGAAAAACGAATATTTTTTGTCACAGTCTTGCTCGTCCGGGGCTTTGCTGGCATACACACACCTGTCTAACTTTTGATGTAACACCATTACTTTACGCAGGAGAAAACAGTTGAATTTGATCTAAGTCAATAAGATAGATTTCCAATCAAAGATCTGCCATAAACTGTGAAGTTTGTAGATGTTGTGAGCATCTGATGTGCCGCGATGTACGCACGTTGTAGTTATCCCCTCCAGCCAAACAGAAACGTTTCTCCGTTAAAAAGGTCGTTTTTTAAAAGTTTCCAATGGATAAAAAACACACTCTTAAGAGGAGCATTACATCTGTCGAATGTTCCCGCTACCACATTCAGAGGTATCGAAAGCGCTATGCAAATACAGAGTTTCTGTCATTCAGTCTCTTTGACAGCCCAGGAGGCATTTAAAAGCCTACAAGCCATTTTCTACAATGGGATGCAGATCCTCTCTGGTCAGGGAACCGCACCGCCTAAAGCTCCCGGTGCTCGCCTGGAAATCTTTGTCCTGCGAAGCTCCGGTGAGACATGGGGAAATTATTTACAGGGGCAGGAGGCGTCCAGCCAGTCGCTACATAACCTCTATGATTTTCAGCGTGTGCTTCTGACTGTTGCAGCCACCGTTTTGGGTAAACAGGACCCGGTGCTGACGTCAATGGCAAACCACATGGTGTTAGCGAAAGTTAAAGCGGATCGACCGGCTACAAAACAGGAAGAAACCGCCGCGAAGGAATTGAAAAAAAATCTTATCGCTCTGATTGCCACACGCTATCAGCAAAATGGCCTGCCTGCACAAGAGGCTCATCAGGTTGCAGTAGCCGCGTTCAGGGAAGCTCAGGTCCAGTATCTTAATAATCAGCCCTGGCAGACCATAAAAAATACGCTCACGCATAACGGATATCGCTATACCAATACGCAGTGCCCTGCCGCCGACATGAAAATCGGCGCACAGGATATTTTTCCCAACGCCTATCAGGGAAAAGGCGTATGCAGTAGTGATACCACGAATACCCAGCATGCTACTAACCTATGGATGTCCACGTTAAGCGTTAATGAGAATGGTAAAGATAAAACGCTTTTTTGCGGGATACGTCATGGTGTCCTCTCTCCCTATCACGTAAAAGACCCGATTCTGCGTCAGGTTGGCGCCGAAAACAGAGCCAGAGAAGTGTTAACTGCAGCGCTTTTTAGTCAACCCGCGTTGCTTACAAAAGCCTTACAGGACGAAGTCGTCAGTCTGCGACTGGTATCTGTCGGATTGCTTACCACCTCGACTATTGTTGGTAATGAAGACGCTATGGTCCAGGATCAAATGCGCGCGTGGCAATCGTTGACCCAGCCGGGAAATGTGATTCATTTAAATATCCGCAATAAAGAGGGTGAGCTGCGAACGGTAAAAATAAAGCCGGAGATCGCTGCTTTTAATACGGGTGTCAACGAGCTGACGCTCAAACTTGGCTTAGGACATCAGGCCTCGGATAACTATAATATCGGGGCATTACATCAGTTATTAGGCCATGACTTACGTCCTGAAGCCCCCCCTGGCGGTTGGGTTGGTGAATGGCTGGCGCAACATCCGGATAACCACGCCGTCGTAAATACTCTTGTACGGCAGATTAAGGATATCTGGAATAGCAAGCTTCATCATACAGACGGCAACGAACCCTATAAGTTTGCGCAACGTCTTGCAATACTAGCCCATGAAATCGGCGCGGTTCCTGCCTGGAATTGCAAAAGCGGTAAAGATCGTACGGGTATGCAGGATGCTGAAATTAAGCGGGAGGTTATCTCTCTCCATCAGAAGGCTACGCTGACTCCCCTTGCGAGCCTTCCGGATAGTGATGGACAGGAAATTTTTCAAAAAGTATTACTCAATAGCGGCAATCTGGAAATTCAAAAACAAAATACAGGCGGGGCGGGAAACAAAGTCTTGAAAAACTTACCGCCAGAAGTGCTCAATCTTTCTTATCAAAGACGCATTGGGGATGCCAATATATGGCAATTGGTAAAGGGCCTTTCTTCATTAGTCACCTCCTGAGACTTGGGGTAATGTATGGGAAATTTATTATATCGTTTATATGACGCGTTAGGTCTGGATGTACCCGAAGAGGAACCACTTCTCATCATTGATGATGAGATACAGGTTTATTTTAATGAAACCGATGGGCTGCTGGAAATGTGCTGCCCTTTTATGCCATTACCCGACGATATACTCACATTGCAGCATTTTTTACGCCTGAATTACTCCAGCCCTGTGACTATTGGCGTTGATGCAGACAATACCGTTTTAGTGGCACTGTATCGCTTACCACAATCCAGTACCGAAGAAGAGGCGCTTACCGGGTTTGAGTTACTCATTTCAAACGTGAAACAGTTTAAAGAATACTATACTTAGGCCAGGATGCCACTCCCTTATGGAGAGACAGCACGACAGGCCTTTCCTTAAAGAGAGAAAACTAAATTTTTATCTGTATACACGCCAAAGCCCCCCAGGAAATGATATTCTCTGGGGGGCTAGTTTTTAGCGGAAGCATAAGCGTTACATGCTCATTTTTCTCGTTGTGCTCTATCCCCAAAAGACGTTTTAGGGTACACCAATATTTTCAGGCCTGTTTTCATAATACTTGCGTATTAACCATGGACCATCATTGCAGCTAATCCGGCAGACAGGGTGGCAGCAAAAATCGCAGCAATAACCAGCGCCGTCACGCCAACGCCAGCCCCCACAGCAGCAGCGGTTTTCCCTTTGGAAATATCCTTTCTCTCAAGTGAGGTCAGATCAGATAGTGGAATAACCTGGCCAGTACTGGTGATTAATGACTGCGGCGTTACTTTCTGAATAGTCACTGTATCCTGACTTCCGTCTTTACATTTATATTCTACTACATCTCCTTCGTACAGCGGAGGATCAAGAAGATAATAAGTATAGTTTCTTTCTAATTGATGCTGACGGAGTTGTACGGGATTATACGTTGAACATCCCGTCATCATCATGACGGTAATAACCATCATTCCCGCTAGTCGCTTTTGGTATTTCATCTCTTTTTCTCCCCTTCTGCCTCACCGATTGATAACAACAAATCATAATGCTCCACCCGTTACTTGAAAGTTAACCGTCATAATGATAAATGACTGTTCGCCTATTTATTCATAAGGCATTATGCCGCTTCATAATGATATTCATAGCACAACAAATCTAAACCATTACTCTACCGTAGAGTGATTGTTTTAATAATTAACGTGTATATAAGACTGGTAACTATATTTATTTAATTAATCACCAATTAAACTGACCGCTGCGATTTTAACCGACTAATTATTATATATCCGTTTTTTTGTGACAACCTGGACTATTTTTCATCACGATTATTTCACTGGTGGAGCAGGCTCAACGCAACAATTTGAGGGTGGCATACAGGTTGTCAGGTAAGATTCCTGGCACAACGGTTGATTTTGAACCCTTATGAAACAGTTGTAAATAGACTCATTTTAGTTCCATGTATTTTTTTAGTTCCCGGCCAAATAAGGGGGTTGTCGATATTCCTCCGGCTTCATATTGTTCAGTGATACATACAAGCGTTAACAGTTATATTCTGACAACCATTATCTATAATTTCTCGCACTTCATTCAGTGTTCTGAACAGATAAAAGCAAGTATTTCTGTACGGTATATCCGGTTAAAGCGCTCAATGAAAGCGTTCTGCCTCGGCTTACCCAGTCAGATAGCCACAGTTTTTCGCCCCCTGTTGTGTACTCGGCCACTCACGGAATTGACCGATTTAAATCGACAGGACCGGAGCACGTTCATGCAGATGGACATTATTTAAAAGAAAATTATAAGGCGCGATGGTAGCGTTCTCCTGTTTACGTTAAACCAGACGGGTATCAGCAGGAGGCACCATGCGGGGTATCGGGTCAGTCATTCATTTTCACGCACCAGCAGCCAGCAGCACCTCAGATACCCACTTAAGCCGGGCGTGGAACGATATCCGGGACTGGTTCCCCTTGACCGCTCAGGATGAGGCTGCACACTGCTTTCGCGTTTTTTATCAGCCGGAGGAAGGCACACCGGCACCGGACAGGTTGAAGCGCTTTTTAAGGCTAAAAGCACTGGCGTCCCCGGGACGGCAGGCAAATTTTACGGCAGAGCGAATGGTCGGCACAGGTGAAACCCAATGCGCAATTGCCGCCGGTAAAAGCAGCAACTTTCCTACTGTCACACTCCTTCTGAGCGACCCGGAATGGCATGCAGCACATTCCCAGGAAGAACTACCGTTGTCAGTAAGCTCTGACAGCAGGACCGCTACCGTAACAGAGCCTGGAGCGCGCCCAAAGCTCCCTTCCATTACCAACGCGCAGATTCAGGCGTGGAATGACCTGACGCCGGAGGCAAAACGTGAGGCTGGTAGCTGGAAAGTATGGGCGCGGGCGCAGGGAATAGGCATCGAGAGTAGCAGGAACTATCTGACAAACAGCGGACTCACTCCCCGCGGCGTAGCGCGGTTATTGTCGGTCGGGAAGAAGTTTTCCTCCATTACAAGCAGACAACTTCAGGCGTGGCGTGACCTGACGCCGGAGGCAAAACGTGAGGCTGGTAGCTGGAAAGTATGGGCGCGGGCACAGGGAATAGCCATCAGGAATGCTGAGAACTATCTGACAAACAGCGGACTGACTCCGCGCGGCATAGAGCGGTTGTTGCCGGCTGAGGCGAAGCGCCCCTCCATTACGGACAAACAACTTCGGGCGTGGCGTGACCTGACACCGGAGGCGAAACGCGAGTCTGGCGGCTGGAGAGCATGGGCGCACACACAGGGAATATCTGTCGGAAGTGCCAAAAGCTTTCTGACAAACACCGGACTGACACTCCGCGGTGTGGCGCGACTGCAGCCGCCAGAAGGAAGAGGAGCCTCTATTACCGACGCCCAGATTCAGACGTGGCGGGACCTGACACCGGAGGCGAAACGCGAGGCGGGTGGCTGGAGAGCATGGGCACAGGCACAGGGAATATCCGTCGGAAGTGCAGCGAACTTTTTAACAAACACTGGATTGTCTCCCGGCGGCGTGGCACGCCTGCGACCGCCAGAAGTAAGAGGGACCTCTATTACCAGTAAACAGATTCGAGCATGGCGGGACATGACACCGGAGGCGAAACGCGAGGCTGGTGGCTGGGTAGCATGGGCGCAGGGACAGGGAATATCCGTCGGAAGTGCCAGAACCTTTCTGACAAACACCGGACTGACATACCGCGGTGTGGCGCGGCTGCAGCCGCCCGGGAAAAGGGACGTCCCTATTACCAAAACCCAGATTCAGACGTGGCGGGACCTGACACCGGAGGCAAAACGCGAGTCTGGCGGCTGGAAAGCATGGGCGCAGGCACTGGGAATAAATATCATAAGTGCAGCGAACTATCTGACAAACACCGGATTGACTTCCAGCGGCGTGGCGCGCCTGCGGCCGCCAGAGGGAAAAGGAACCTCTATTACCAGTAAACAGATTCGAGCGTGGCGGGACATGACACCAGAGGCGAAACGCGAGGCTGGTGGCTGGGTAGCATGGGCGCAGGCACAGGGAATATCCGTCGGAAGTGCCAGAACCTTTCTGACAAACACCGGACTGGCACCCCGCGGTGTAGTGCGGCTGCAGCAGTCAAAGAAAAGGAATGCCCCTGTTACCGATTCCCCGATGCAGACATGGCGGAACCTGTCGACGGAGGCGACACGCGAGGCTGGCGGCCAGAGAACATGGGCGCAGGCACAGGGGATATCCAACGAACGTACCGGACAATCTCTGGCACCGGCAGACAGCAAAATGCCCCACGGCAGCACGTTATTCACCACCACTGTCACGCAGGACAGTTCACAGCCTTCAACATCCACGGGTGGAAGGGGGTCACTCACCGTCAGGGCGGATACATCTCTGGCAAGCAGCGGCGATAAGCGCGCCATCCCCGTGGCAGGGGAAGATATTCCGGTTCCAACGACAAAACAGATTAAGAAAGAGGAAGACGCCGTGACCTGGCGGACGCATCAGATAAACAATAACCTGCCGATTCTGCAGCACTGGCGTGACCCGACGGTATCGGTTCTGGCACAGGCAGAAGGCAGAAAGGAGACCTTACAGGTCACTCTCTGGGGGAGCCTTTTTAACCGGCTCCCCCGGGAGACAAAAGCCCGGATTAATCAGGATGTCCAGTGGTTCCTGCAAAATGAAGGTAACCATGATGCGCGCATGAATGACATGATGACCGTGTCGATTCCTCTTGATGACAGCGACGGCTACCGGGGGCGCACCGTTTACGCGCGTACTGACCTTCCCGCCTTCACCGTACTGGGGCCCTACTCCGGCCGCCTGCTGGAAAGCGAAACGGTACGGTATGAATATGAAAAAGAATACGGCAGGGAAGCCAGTAATTATTACTTTGCCACACGAAGCCAGGAGCGAATCGTTTCTGCCTGGCCGCAGGGAAATCTCCTCAGCCTGATTAACAACCCGGTATTTGGCCGCCGGACCGCGGAGGCAGAAGCAAGACAGAACGTCAGCGCGGTCCTTGTCGGAAAGAATATTACCTTTTACCTCACCACACGCGACATCTCCGCCGGGGAAGAACTGTGGTTTGACTACGGAGCGGATTACCAGCATTTTGAACCGGGCATGGCATTACGCTTAGTGCAGATTAAGGAGGAACCACTTTCACCGGAGGAGGAATAGAAATACATTATTCTGATCTGGAGTCAATTCTATATATGTTGATTTTTCAGTAGATATATGCCCGGAAGTGCTATCTGCCCTTACAGTCTGCTACCGGGTTCCTGCGATGCTGGGTTTACGCCATTTCCGACCTGGCATCTGGTGTCATCAACAAATGATCAATAAAGGTCATGGGATTATGATAGGCAGGGAGCAATGGTACATACCTTTCTATATAAATCTACCAATGACAAATTTGATTGTTCATTCGCTGAACAATTCAGAAGCAAGGACAGATGGCTAAGTGGTCTAATGATTAAGTCTATCCTTTCATGTCTCATTGGTTATATGCTTAATAAAAAGATTGTTAATAGTGAAATGAATAATGACAGAGTGAAATCGGCAAATGAAAACCAGTCTCATTTAGAGATACAGGGTAAAAAATAAATCTCTCAGTTTTTAAAAGCCCGGCATAATCTACATGCCTGGCTTTTTATAAATTAACACATTCATTTGTATAGACATAATATTCTCATCTTGCGAAAAAAAGTACGAATCGTTCGCCTTCCCTTACATCTGAATAAATCAAACCACTTGTTTTTACCCAGGTAGTTTAACTTTATCATGTCAGGTCTATAATAATAACACATTAGAAATATCCCCTGATCATCATCCACAATATTTTCTCTCAACACCTTTTTTTGGCAATGCCACACCAATCTGTAAAATTCTTGCCACTTTTCCAGCGCTCCGACCAGAACGCCACCGATGATATACACACGGTTACCTGACATACAGTTGTATACTGATTCCAGTGTTTCAAGTTTAAGACCCCTTCTAATCGTAAAAAAATGCATTTTTTCCTTATTGAAGGACCAGGACCACGTTTTTATTCCATTCGTGGTATCTGAATCTCTACAATATCCAAAATCAATCCAGGCAACCATGTCGTCTTTGATCAACCCCTGCCTGATAGCTTTATTTACAAAGTATGTTTTCAGATTGCAGAGTAAAACGTAATCAGCCGACAGGAACTCTGGATTCCCGCGCTGCTCGACAGGTGTTCTAAGCCTGAACGTTACATCTGACTGTATAGAGGCAATCCGGTTCCTGATATGATGAAATTCTTTATTGAAATCTAATGTAACAATCGTTGTTGGTTTTCCTCTCCGGATTTCCTCAATCCTGGGTTTGAGGTCAGGTGAGGTAAAAATAACCATATCATTTTCAAGTTGTGCAAGATTAGAAAACCAGGCCATATATTCATCAGTATCTCGTTCAATGCATGGAGCAAATCCATTTTGAGATGTCCATTGGCTTCTGCCTATATCAAAATAAGCAGTAACAATTGCTATAGTGGTCATACCTCTTAAAAAATCCTGTGAATTTAAACCAATATGGAATGCTAACATGCAAAACAATTTATATAAATTGTTTATAAGAATGATAAGAATATTTTAAGTGTGAATATGAGTACAACAGTGTACCGGAAATCCAGCCCGTACAAAACGCATCATGTTGGTATTTCCGACCTGGTGGGGCTTGAGGTATCAACACAGTCTACCAGTCTCCCTATGGTATCCTGCGTCCTGGCGCTATGACTGTGCGATTCGTTACCGCTCATTTCCTGTGACAACATTGCGCGGCTGCTTGCGGGTTTACCTTTGATTGTCCAGCCGCACATGCCCGGAATAACGCCGGCTGGATAGGCTATCGCTAGTGGCGGGTAAACAGATTTATCGAAGGACTGCCCGTACATCAGGGCGTAACCTGCTGGAGTGGCATCAGACAGCCATACAATCGCCTCCCCTACTGGATACGAACCAGTGGCGGATTTAGTAAGGTGTAGAGCATTGCCCATTCGGACCACTCAGCGTCAGCGGCATCACGATGGCCACAGAGATAGGCGGGAGCTGGCGCACCGTTACCCCACTCCATCCGATTAATATCTCCCCATCACCAGTTCCGGCCAGACGCAAAATATTTTCGTATTGCGTAGAATAGCCATTGTTGTAAACCTCGTCCGTTATCAGGCCTCCATCGCAGCCTCTTGTCGTGCCAGTATTTCCCGAACATTAAAAAACCTGCCGTAGCGGGTTGAATGTGGGTGCGTTGAGGATACCTGACATATCGAAGGTGACGGAGATTTCTGGCTGCCGGGCCTCTTACTCCTCAGACTCGTAAGCCGTGAAGACAGCCGCCTCCGCCTGTCCGTACAAAGTTCATGTTCATCTGATAATGTTTAATCAGATTCTATCTTAAGGTAAAACAATCACGTTCGGTATTAAAATAACATTCGCTCTTTCTAACTATCATATCACTACGGATAGGCTCCTGACTCAAAGGGTGTCTTAACTCCAGGGACAGTACATTGAAGAATGCCTCTTTATCAAATAAGTGACAAACATCTGACCGTGATGATGCTTTAACAAAAATACCGTTTGTTGGAATAGCCATCGTTATCGGACATGTTAAATATTCTTCAGAACATGCAAAACTTCCTGATTCAACCTGAAAATTACATAAATCAATCTTCCATGAAATGTTTAATTCTTTTGCCAGCTTTTTTGCATTGCCCTCCCTTACCTGACAAGAAAAACGATCCAGCCCCGGCTCACACAACGGAACCACGTTAAATAAGCCTTTATCGGGCCGATGGCATACCTGGTATAGCACATCAGATAGTTGCACCTGAATTTCAGTCGACCCAGTCCCGCCATCAGCAGGTCTGGCTTCATTACGTATACTGTCGAGCATATCCAACGTATATGTATCTATGCTCCCGCTCCCATCAAAGGTATTTAAACTTAAACTTGAAAAACTTAACGGCATATTTCATTTCCTTTTATATTATTAATATAAAAAATACAGCAGCTATTAATTTCTTTTGAAAATATACCTCACATCATCTCACTATCATCCATCCAGTACTGATCCTTAAATATCCTCAAGGTTTTAATATCTTTAATGCAACGCTTTCAATCAAATTTAGGACATATTCCATTTAGTCTGCTCATTATTGAGCCGTGTTCACAGATGGAGTTCCTGATCTCCTTCCTGGTATTCCATTTTCATGCAGATTTCGCCCCCCGGTAATATCCCCGATAAAATGCCAGTACCGAGCCAGCACCACGAATTCAAAAAGAGTATCACCAGCCCCAGCGTAATCTGCTGGCTGTTTTTGGGAAAATGCGTGCAGACACGGTAAAAACAGAACACATCAGAATTTTTATGGGCAAGAGAAGGCTGAAAAGTAAGACACAGCTCGCGAGCCTTAGCCGTGTTTACGGATGGGGATTTGCACGTGGATATGTGAAGGGGAACCCCTGAAAAAGGGGACGTAAATTTATCTCGAAACCACGTACCGTCTACATCAGTGATGAGCATTATGCGGCGATTTATGAAGAAACCACACCTACATTACGCGTTGCGATGGAAGTTTCGTATTTGTGCGCCGCCCGCCAGGGGACGTTCTGGAGAAGGTCTCGGGTGATGTGATGGATGCTGATTTGTTTATTGAGCAGAACAAAAACCGGGAAGAAACAAATTAAGGAGCAGTCTCCTCGCCTTCGTTCCGCATTTCAACTCGCGAGAAATACTATGGGCGAAAATGGAAAATATGTTATCACCAACGCTAACGGCGAAAAGGTGACGGGCAGGACACTTAATAAGTGGTGGGACAAAGCAAAAAAAGCCGCAGAGCAAAAAGCCGGAACACCGTTCGGATGTACATTCCACGACATCAAAGCAAAGGCGATTTCTGACTATAAAGGATCGAGTCGCGATAAGCAGCTATTCTCCGGCCACAAAACCGAGAGCCAGGTACTGGTTTACGATCGTAAGGTTAAAGTAACCCCTTCCCTTGATATCCCGGCTATCAGCCAGTTCGCATAGTTGTCAAAGGCCTAAATATGGTCTATATTTAGGCCGAATCAACAATCCTGAGGATTTTATTTAAAGCGAGGTTACGCCTAATGCGAGTAGAAACGATCAGCTTCGTCAAGAAGAATGCTGCTTCTCTCGAATTGTCAGAGCCAATACTGGTAACTCAAAATGGTGTACCCGCGTATGTTATTGAGTCATATGCTCAGCAACAGGAGCGGGAAAACGCCATTGCTCTTCTGAAACTTCTTACCCTGTCAGAGCAGGACAAAACCAATGGCAACGTATATTCAAAGGAGCAGTTACTGGACGGGCTTATATGAGAGAAATTGATATAAGGATCCAGTAATGGAAAAAGTCAAAATCGAATACACACACACCGTCAAAACCTGCGTCGACGATATCGCAAGTTTTCTCCACCGGCATGAGGTAGAAGCTAAACCTGTGGTTTCAGAAATTCTCGAACAATTTGAGAAACAGGTAGGCCAGTTTCCGCTCGGTTGTCAGATTTGCCCGGAACTGATGAAACTCGGGGTGGCAAAATACCGGGAATGCAATACCGCAGGCGGGTATCGTGTTTTGTATTCGGTGGATGGCTCGACAGTAACAGCACATGCGATTTTGTCGCACCGTCAGGACATCAAACAGTTGCTGTTTAAGCGTCTCATCCAGGCCTGAAATTCTCCCGCTTCGGCGGGATTTTTTTGTCTGCCGTTAAAGGAACAAGGGAAAATATTCTAAGTGAATATTCTAAGTGTATTCTAACAGCCCAAAAACAAAGGGGTTACCTTTCGGTAACCCCTTGTTTAATCTGGCGGAAGCGCAGAGATTCGAACTCTGGAACCCTTTCGGGTCGCCGGTTTTCAAGACCGGAAAAAATTTATTTATTATCATGTGGTTATAATAAATAGAAAGAATACTACTTTATTTCAAACATTCAGCAAAAACAAAAAGTTAGCTCCTATCAAACAAACAATATTCTTTCCAGTCAGGCATATCCACTTGACTACACTTACACAACCACCGAATAATGAACTGTACAAAAAAAACAGTATCAGATAACCATATGACCAGTACAGATTCCAACGGCCAGTTTGGTATACAGGCCATGTTGTCTGTAAATGAGGTGGACAGATAGACCTCGTTCGTGAGAAGTGAATAGCTCACTTCAAAATCTGTCAGTTCAGGAATGCTACTGACGTTGCAAGAGTTCCTTGACCAGTTTATGTGTATCTCACGGACGAAAGCCATTACTTTGATTGAAGAACTCCAAAAGGCAATCGACTATATGGATGCAGGGATAAAGCGCCACTCGCCGGGCGTCAGACCAGGCACCAATAATATTGGCACCTAAAATGGCTTCGCCCGTCACCACACCGCAGTACTCCACGATGCTTTGTCCTTCCAGCGTTGGGGTCGTTGAAAACTGCATAGTGAATCTCCGGGTTAGCTAAGCACTCGCTCTCAAACGTATTATCAAGCTGATACGCTTTTTGAAAGGAGGGAGTGGTATTTTTTCAACATCACGAAAGCTCGTCCCGGAGCAGAGTATTTTCAGTCATCAGAATGCCTCCGGGAAACCCCGGCCTTCAGGCCGGGGAGGAAAGGAGGCGGTTTTCCGGCTAACTGTCTTTTGCATAATCACATTTTCCTCTTTAATATGTGAGGCTATGAAACGCGCATATAAATACCGGTTTTACCCCACGACTGAGCAGGCTGAGCTTTTAGCTCAGACGTTCGGTTGTGTGCGTTTCGTCTACAACTCCATCCTCCGCTGGCGTACCGATGCGTACTACGAGCGAAAGGAAAAGATCGGTTACCTACAGGCCAACGCTCGCCTTACGGCGCTGAAAAAGGAGCCGGAATTTGCCTGGCTTAACGACGTTTCCTGCGTTCCCCTCCAGCAGTCTTTGCGCCACCAACAAACCGCCTTTGCTAACTTCTTCGCCGGACGGGCTGCATATCCGACATTCAAAAGCAAACGGCACAGGCAGGCGGCTGAGTTCACTGCGAGCGCGTTTAAATACCGCGACGGCAAGCTGTACATGGCAAAGAGCAAAATCCCCTTAGACGTGCGCTGGAGTCGTCCGCTGCCGTCCGTGCCGTCTACCGTCACCATTTCCAAAGATGCCGCAGGGCGGTACTTTGTTTCGTGCCTTTGCGAATTTGAACCCGCATCACTGCCGATCACCTCTTCAATGGTCGGCATTGATGTTGGTTTAAAAGATTTGTTCGTCACCGATACCGGATTCAGGTCCGGCAATCCCCGCCATACCGCTAAATACGCGGCTCGCCTGGCACTACTCCAGCGCCGGTTAAGCAAAAAGGCCAAAGGCTCAAAGAACCGCGCCAAAGCCCGCTTAAAGGTGGCCCGACTCCACGCGAAAATTGCTGATTGCCGACTGGATGCCCTGCACAAGGCATCCCGCAAACTGATTAACGATAACCAAGTTGTTTGCGTCGAATCCCTGAAAGTGAAGAACATGCTCCGCAACCCGTCGCTGTCCAAAGCGATAGCAGACGCGAGCTGGGGCGAACTTGTGCGCCAGCTCCAGTACAAAGGCGAATGGGCCGGGCGGTCAGTAGTCGCCATTGACCAGTTTTTCCCGTCCTCAAAACGCTGTAGCTGTTGCGGTTTCACCATGAAAAAAATGCCTCTTGATGTTCGTAAATGGCAGTGCCCTGAGTGCGGAACTGACCACGACAGGGACGTTAACGCGGCACGTAGTATCAAAGCTGCCGGGCTGGCAGTGTTAGCCCACGGAGAGCCTGTAAATCCTGAATCGCTCAAAGCGGCTTAGGTTCGGCTCGTTGAAGTGGGAATCCCCGTCCTTCAGGGCGGGGAGCTGTCAATCAGGCGCCAGCGGATTGGCCTGGCAACGGTTGGGCATCGAAGCGGGTTCACTTTTGCGCATCCATGGGCTTCGGTACCCGACCCGCTCCCTTATACCTGTATTTTTCCGCAGATACGTCAGCCCCCACCACACGGTGGGTTATTTCAAAACATAATGACAGAATGGACACTTTCTGAAAGAAACATGCCAGATAATATGATGAATTGTGATCGCTATTGCAATAGCAACATATGGAACTTACTTTTAAGGCGTTAAAAAGCCAGAGCGTTTTTCCATAACAGATGTTGATAAAGGATTTTAATGAATATATCATCAAGCAGAATTAATTTTTCCACCATTCCCTTCCAGGTTAAAAAATTAGTTAAAACTATCCATGAGCGTACGAAAAACCGGTTCTCCTCAGAAATAACCAGCGTTAAAAACACACCTATATCTTTAAATGAAAAATTTAAAATAGGAAAGGACTCACCGATTGAATTCGCGTTACCACAAAAAATAAAAAAATTCTTTCATCCGAAAGATAAAAACACCTTAAACAAAACATTGATTACTGTTAAAAATATTACTGACACAAATAACACCTGTAAGAAAAATATTTCAGCGGAAGATGTCTCAAAAATTACTACAGCATTCATGCATAAGAATATTGCAAATCAATCACGTGATTATAATTACAGAGTGACAGGTGCGGCCCCACTCCCCGGTGGAGTCTCTGTATCAGCCAATAACAGGCCAACGGTTTCTGAAGCCAGAACACCACCAGTATCACCCTCCCTCTCACTTCAGGCTACGTCTTCCCCGTCATCACCTGCCGAATGGGCTAAGAAACTCACGGATGCAGTTTTACGACAGAAAGCCGGAGAAACTCTCTCGACCACAGAACTTGATTTTTCAGGCGCAGATTTCCGTTACATTTTATTCAGTGAAATATTGCCTTCCAGCTTCATGGAGCGAGACGGCGATATCCTTAAGGGGTTCAACTTTTCAAATTCAAATTTCGCTCATTCTGATATATCTGATTTACATTTTGACGAATGCCGGTTCACTTATTCGACACTGCGTGGTGCAATCTGCAGCAATACGAAATTTAGTCATTCAGATATGAATAATGCGTTTTTACAGTATTCAGTTTTTACACAACAACAGCCCTCTTTTATTAATACAACATTAAAAAATACGTGTATGCATCACAAAGCAAACCTCTCTGGCGTTATTTTAAATGAACCGGATAATTCATCACCTCCGTCAAAATCAGGGGGCGGAGATTTTATTCGTTTAGGTGATATCTGGATACAAATGCCACTCCTTTGGACTGAGAACGCTGTGGATGGATTTTTAAATCATGAACACAATGATGGTAAAAGTATTCTGATGACCATTGACAGCCTGCCCGATAAATACAGTCAGGAAAAAGTCCGGGCAATGGAAGACCTGGTTAAGTCATTGCGGAGTGGCTGCTTATCAGAGGCACATATCCGGCCAGTTGAAAGTTCGCTGGTAAGCGTGCTGGCCCACCCCCCCTATACGCAAAGTGTACTTATCAGCGAGTGGCTCAGGCCTGTTAAGGAAAGTTTTTTTGCCCATCAGTGCCAGACCTATAATGACGTTCCCCTGCCAGCTCCTGACACATATCATCAGCAGCGCATACTGCCTGTGCTGCTGGATTCGTTTGACAGGAACAGCGCCGCCATGACCACTCACAGCGGATTCTTTAATCAGGTGATTGTACACTGTATGACAGGCGTGGACTGCACTGATGACATCCGCCAGAAAGCCGCGGCACTTTATGAGCGGTATCTTGCTCACCCGTTGGTGTCTCCACACATCAATAATGGGCTGTTCGGCGATTATGACGGCAGCCCGGACTGGACAACCAGCGCTGCAGATAATTTCCTGCTGCTCTCCTCCCGAGCTTCTGACACGGCGATGATGCTCTCCGCTGACACACTGTCAACGATGTTAAACCCCAAACCTGACACTGCATGGGACCGCTTTTACCTGCTGAGAGGGGGAGAGAACGTCTCCACCGCGCAAATCTCTCCGGAAGAATTATTCCGTCATGACTTTCCGGTGTTTCACACCGCATTTAATCAGCAGGCCCAACAGCGACGCTTTGGGCAACTGATTGATACCATCCTAAGCTCTGAAGAACACAGGGAGCTTAACCAGCAGTTTATTGCCGCCACGAAACAGAAATATTCCGACGTGAAGTTTGTTGATGCCCCTTCACAGTCACGTCTGAACGCTGTTTTTGAATCCCTGCTTCCTGAAGGTAAACTCAGCCCGCCACACTACCAGCATATCCTCAATGCTTATCACCTGACTGATGCCACCCCACAGAAACAGGCGGAAACCCTGTTCTGTCTCAGTACCGCATTCGCACGCTATTCCTCCAGCGCTATTTTCGGCACTGAACACGATTCTCCGACTATCCTGAGAGGCTATGCGGAGGCGCTGATGCAGAAAGCGTATGAACTGTCTCCGGAAATATTCCCGTCCGTAGACAAGCTTACCGACTGGTCCAACCGTTTTCACGGCCTCCATAATGCCTTTACCTGTACCAGCATTGTGGCGTATGATATGCAACGTCATGCCAGAGAACATTTCCCGGGTGTTCTGTCATCCATCCTGCCACTGGCCTGGGCGTAATTTGACACTCCCCTCCCTAAAGGAAGGGGATTCTTGGTTAGTTAGAAGATCAAGGGCACGCCTTATATCCCCGCCCCAAAAGGACGGGGTTTTACGGCTCTCTCGGATAAGCCTTGCTAAAAAGCCATCTGAGTGGGCTTTAATTATAATCTACCCTCCCGCCAACCCGCCCAGCGGGTTAAGTACGGGTGCATTGAAGTACCTGTTACATCAGAGGTGGCGGGGATTTCTCGCTGCCGGGTCTCTTACTCCTCAGACTCGTAAGCTGTGAAGACAGCCGCCTCCGCCTGTCCGTACAAAGTTCATGTTCATCTGATAATGTTTAATCAGATTCTATCTTAAGGTAAAACAATCACGTTCGGTATTAAAATAACATTCGCTCTTTCTAACTATCATATCACTACGGATAGGCTCCTGACTCAAAGGGTGTCTTAACTCCAGGGACAGTACATTGAAGAATGCCTCTTTATCAAATAAGTGACAAACATCTGACCGTGATGATGCTTTAACAAAAATACCGTTTGTTGGAATAGCCATCGTTATCGGACATGTTAAATATTCTTCAGAACATGCAAAACTTCCTGATTCAACCTGAAAATTACATAAATCAATCTTCCATGAAATGTTTAATTCTTTTGCCAGCTTTTTTGCATTGCCCTCCCTTACCTGACAAGAAAAACGATCCAGCCCCGGCTCACACAACGGAACCACGTTAAATAAGCCTTTATCGGGCCGATGGCATACCTGGTATAGCACATCAGATAGTTGCACCTGAATTTCAGTCGACCCAGTCCCGCCATCAGCAGGTCTGGCTTCATTACGTATACTGTCGAGCATATCCAACGTATATGTATCTATGCTCCCGCTCCCATCAAAGGTATTTAAACTTAAACTTGAAAAACTTAACGGCATATTTCATTTCCTTTTATATTATTAATATCAAAAATACAGCAGCTATTAATTTCTTTTGAAAATATACCTCACATCATCTCACTATCATCCATCCAGTACTGATACTTAAATATCCTCAAGGTTTTAATATCTTTAATGCAACGCTTTCAATCATATTTAGGACACATTCCATTTAGTCTGCTCATTATTCACACGTAGTTTCAGACGGGACTCAGCACCTCCTTCCTGGTATTCCATTTTCATGCAGATTTCACTTCCCGGTAATTTCCCCATTGACTGCTCCCCGCCCTGAAGGACGGGGATTCCCGGAGGCATTTTGATGATTGCCGGAGCCGGGTTTCACTTCGTGATGCCTGCAGGAAACTTTCTGTTTAACGCCCCTCGCCAGGATTGTTTAACAGGTTCATACTGAACGCCAGATTTTCGGCATTCCATTCTCCACCATCCACAGGGGATGCCATGAACTTACTAAATGTGGTAAACCCGGTCACATCCGCCCTTCGCTCGGTGATAATCTCCACCGGCAGCTGTGTTGTGCCTTCGGTTATCTGATAACGCAGCCGGTTTTCCGGCGCTATAGAGTCCCGATAAACTACATTCAGCGCCACGCCCAGTATCGCCTTCCCTGTACTGTCCGGCAGCTCAAACGTCACGCTGGCCGGTTGCGCCACCGGCTTCACCGCCAGCACCCCCATATCATTATTCGGGTCCAGCGTGTTCAGTGCAGTGACAATATCCTCACCGTGAGTGTTGCTGTGCCGGTCCCCCTCGTAAGAGGCTACTTTAAATGGCTCCAGCGTAAGATTACCCAGCAGATGCGGCGTTACCGTGTGGTCGCTGTTATAATCCAGTTGAGCAATATAAATATCTCCGACCATAAAGCTGAAACCATCCTCTTTCACCGGGCTGAATACTGACCCGACCGTCAGTGCAAGAGGGTATTCACCGTGACTGCCAGCCATTGTCAAAGTAAGGTTTTCCACAGGCTGGCGGCTGACATACACCTGTACAGTTGCATTTACCCCCTGACTGTCCGTGCTTATTACCAGCTCATAGTACGCGCTGGTTTCCTCCGTTGCTGTTCTGACACTATTCACCCTTGTGGGCGCAGTCCCATTTCTTGGTATCGATAACATAGTAGTGTTCACCTGCGAGAGTACTACCGGCTTCTGACTCATGCGGAAACCAACCTGTATGGCCTGCACCTTCAGATCCAGCATTCGGGGGAGCAGTTCCAGCGTGAATGTTGCTGCAGACATGTTTTTCTCTGTCTGCGCCTGCAGGCCATAAAATGTATTGCCCTGCACCATCATACTGCCTGTCCGGATAACCGACTTTCCTGGCACAATGTCCCTGAAAGCAGTAATGCCGCACCGTTTCAGGGCCTCCACCGGCTCCCCGGTAATCTCACCAGGCGTTATCTGTTTAAATCCGACCAGCGTTCTGATGTCCAGTACTGTCAGGGGATTAACTGTATTCGTCAACTCACACCTCTTTTGTCACTAAAAGAAAACCGTGGAGACTTTTCACCGGTTTAACCAGTGTGTCCCCACCACTCAGGACCGCTCCACCGACAATCCTGACGGGCACGTTAAGCATAAGCCCTCTGCTGACGGCCTCTCCCCGCAGAGACCTGACCACCACTGATAATCCTGCGTTCTGCATCACCGAGCCATACACCTGCCTGACGGAAATGAAGGTATCAGGGGTATATCGGTTACCGCTGAGCAGTAACATAAACATACTGACCTCCTTATGTTTTTGGGCAGTTAGCGACTGCGACTGAATGCAGTTTTGAACCACAATATGTGCAGTGGATATACACCATCAGTTCAGTCTCTCTCTGGCTGTCTTGGCCCGATGGCATTCCCAGCATAACGATTCCAGATTCGAATCATCATCAGTGCCGCCATGAGCTTTTGGAATGATGTGATCAACGCTGGTCGCTTTCTTAGCTATCTTCTGCCGTCGATGGTTCTGACACAGGTATTGATCACGCTTCAGGATACGCGCACGGATAATGTCCCACTTCGAACCGTAGCCGCGCTGATGTCGGGACTGGCCTGGCTTGTATTGCTTCCAGCTTTCACTTTTATGGCCTTCACAATATCCGGATGGATCTGTTGTTGTACTGTGACAGCCGCGCTTACGACAGGCTCGAGGAATTAGTGCTGGCATGGTTCATCCTTACAAAAATCCATGGTGGTGCTCGTGTTCTGCACATAAAAAAGCCTCGCATATGCGAGGCTATGTAAATAAGTGGTAGTGATAATCTAGCAGTTATGTACGGAAAGGTTCTTTAAGAACTACAGGTTTCTCTCCTGCATCCTGGCACCAGTTGTTAAACTCTGTAACAGCTGACATAAGATCACTATCAGCAATGGCAATTCTCTCCGATAATGTATTAATCAGATTTATATCAAAGATAACTATCACTGGTGGAGTAGCATTCGAGTTACCTTTGCTTAATCTAGATACTTCAGCGCGTAACTCTTGGATGTACTTGTTGCGGTCTATATCAAGTCGTCTGATACTTTCGCCAAGTACTTTGCAACGCCCAATTGCCTCATAATTTAATTCAGCCATTTACACCTCGTGTTGCCATAATTCAGAAATTAAGTGTTAAATTATGACGGATAGTTAATGTAAATATCACCATGGAATTTAACTAAATTTAAACACTCAAACCAAATTTCTTTTTTGCATATCCTTTCAATAATTCAACACCAACATCTTTTATTACTGAAATAGGTTCATTACTAAGATTCTTCAAGCGCTCAAAAACATCGTCCTTATCTAGAGACAATGCAAATTCCATACCATCAGTCGTTAATCTAAGCTTTGAATTTGTATAATCAAAGTCTCCACTCCTGGTGACAAACAAACCGATGGACTCAGGGGTTCCAGTTTCATTTTTCAAATTACTTATATAGCCCTGTTCTGCAAGCAGCAGTGCATGAAATGCCCCCTCTCCGGTAGTAATGTCATAACCCGATTCAATTAATTCAGATATGGTTAAAAAGTGCTGATTGGATTCTAAAAAAAGTCCAGTTAGGCCCTTAAGGTAATCAATATTTATTCTCATAATGAAATTCTCGTAGTAATGAATTCTTCATTATATCAATTACCACCCTACCAAAATAGTAATGTTAACAAAAATCAATATGACTTTCCCCGACTCAACATATTTTTTTCTTCTCTTAAAGAGCCATGTATCCATTCGCACGTTATCCTGGCGGTGTAACGTTCGTCAGCGATTGCAGCATATCGTTTAGCTTCTGCTGCAATATCTCCGAGCATGTCGGCAAGCATTCCGGCGGTGGCGTCGGCTGTTTTGCTTCTGACGGCAGCGGCAAGATTTGCGGTGTGCTTTGCGGCGTCCAGGCGGGTGGCAAGTTTTTCTGCTTCGGCACGCAGCTGGCTAACAGTGACAGACAGGCCAGCAGTACTGTCGTAATGCACAAACTGGATTAACCGGCTGTAATCACACCATGCCGGGTAAATACATTTGCACTTCATTCACTACTCGCTCACGAGCAACGTGAAGCAATCTTTTCCGCCCACCAACGCCCCACTTAGCCATTTGACTTGCGCACTGGCTTATCGCTTTGGTTTCCGTGTTGATGATGTGGTCAATTTTGTTCAGGCGAGACATAGCACCAACGCCGAGACGGACAACCGTTTTGAAAACTTCATAAACTTCGATTTCAAATTCCGGCTTAATCCATGCTGCATATCTGATTGCCAGTAGTTCAACACCCCACACACCAGAATCAACCCCACCCTTTATTACTTTAAGTGGTTGAATCTCTTTCAAAGCTCTTTTTTGAGCTTTGGCTTTTAGTGCTGAAATGAACCGTTTAATCTGTGCACTCCTCAGAAAATTACTGGGACGTTGAGATTCAGTTGCCTCGCCATTTGCAACTGCTGCTGCATGGAGATCGTTTAAGTTGTAGCGTCCCCCCTCATCAACACGAACGGACACACCATTGACAATAACTGTTTGATAATTCATCAGTGATTACCTTTTAGTGATGAACCTTGTCACACAGGATTCCGGCCCACAGAAAGGCACCGATTACCAAACCGGCATCCTCAAGGGTCATCCTGAAAGGTTCTGTGTTCATAAGTCGCGCGTGTGAAGCGCGTTTACTGCAGACGTAAAAATGCCCCGCTAGTGCGAGGCATTTTCCTGAAAGTCACTTGTCAAAATCTCTATTCATCAGAATGCCTCCGGGAAACCTCGGCCTTCAAGCCGGGGAGCAGTCACCAGGTTTCACTTCTGCCCGGTCACTTTGTCCCAGGTACGTTCGCATGTGCTTCCGGCGACATAACGCTCATCAGCCTCTTTTGCGAACTTTCCCGCCAGATCGTCAGCTTCGCCAAGCAACTGGGCGAGCAGTATTCCGGTCTCGGCTTTTGCCTGGCTTGCTGCGGCAAGAGCGGAAAGCCTGCCGGTTTCACTTCCTGCAAGTTGCCGTTGTACTGCTGCGAGCTGCTGTTGCAGCCCACCGCGAGCACGCTCAGCAGCATCAGCGTTGGCCTGTATTTTTGCCAGTTCTTCATCGGCTCTTTTCCGTTCTTCATCTGCGGCGTGCTGGCGACGCTGTTCTTTCGCTCGTTCGGTTACTTCACGCTGCAATGCAGCGGTCGCATCGGTAAGGTCTCGTTGCGCCCACTGGTATTTCCAGGATGTATCCGCCTTCTGATAACCTCGTGAATAACACCAGTACGCACCAGCACATAACAAAAAAGCCACCAGCAGTATTTCTGCTAATGGCTTCCAGAATTTTTTAAGCAATACAGGTAACAGATTCATACCAGCACCGATTTTGCTTTTTCAAAGCGCTCTCGCCTGTCACCGATGCCGTTCTGCCCTCCGTTAATGATCTGCGTAACGCGTACCAGGTCGCCGGAGTATTTCAGACACCCTCTAGTCACAAAAAACCACGCTGCGGAACGGGCGGCATGACGATCCAGCTCAAGCTGTCCCGGATTCGCCACCAGATCCAGTTTCAGGGCAACGCCACATCTGGTGTAATTCTCCAGCCCGGTAATCTGGATAAGCCCACGCCCGCGATACTTCCAGCCATCTCCGGTGTCTTTGTTCCCCATGCGACCACCGTAAACCAGATTGGCTATTTGTGGCTGGTGGGCAACCTGGCGACCATCAATACGCCCCAGCATTTCGCACTGATAAGGCGTAAGGCGTTTACCAAACGTCTTTTTCAGCGCCTCCACCGAATAATTGAAGCTTTCCTTCAGAACAGTAAATCCTGCTGATTCATGTCCTGTTTGTGCAATAAACATGGCCTGATCCAGTGGCGCAGTAATACCGAATTCGCTCATTGCCGCATCAATGTGCGAAAACCAGCGCGCAGAAAGCCCGGCGCTGATACCAGCCGCCTGCTGAAATTGTTGTTGATCCATCAGTGCCTCAGTGCATCGACCAGACGCGCCACATTACCGCGAGCCCACAGCACAGCGGCGCAGATAAGGATATTCACCATCACCACCAGCCAGTGGGATGATTCATATAAACCAAAAACAAACCGGAAAGGGACGCTGGCATATACCAGCACCATGACATAGGCCAGTAACGAAATCAGGGGGCGGTGTGCCGCATCACCGCGTCGGTAAAACATCAGAACGATTACTATTACCCCACAAATTACGGCATTCAGAACTGCAGAAGGGTCATTTGCTACCATTTGATCCCCCTCCCCTGATACGAGAAAGAATACTGAACAGGCTGTTCAGATCCTGACTGTTAAGAAAAGTGAGAAACTTTATACACATTGCAGAAATAATCACTGCGCCAAGAGCATCCAGTGGTTTTTCATAATGCGTTATTGCCGCAAGCTTAGTACCTATCAGCCCGGCGCCAAGCACTCCCACAATAAATGATGTAATAAAATAAGCGACCAGCCTGATGCGTCCAATGTTGGTTGCCGTGGCGACATAAAATACCGCGCCGGCAAAAGCGCCGAATACCACACCATAATCGGTTCCGGTTGCCAGGCCGAATACACTGGCCCCCATTACTCCACCAGCCAACACTGTCGCACTGGATACAGGTTCGGACATTCATCCCCCTCTTAATTGCTGTGAGTCCTCTCAGAATTGAGGGGAAATAGGATCAGGCTTCACGGGCTGATTTATCCGAGAGCGCCTTATATCCCCTACCTAAAAGGAAGGGGCTTTCCGCGAAAAGCCGGGTAAAAATGCCCCGCTAGTGCGAGACATTTTCCTGAAAGTCACTTGTCAAATTCTCTATTCATCAGAATGCCTCCGGGAAACCTCGGCCTTCAGGGCGGGGAGCAGTCACTTCAATAATTCCGTTAAAACTCCCCGCGCGTCGTAAAACTCCATTTCATAGTAATTAGAATTAATACGTGTATCATCCCTGCGCACTCCTCTCATTGAAAAACAAGCACTGATTAAAGTACCAAATGCACTAATCCTTTCCCGGGTACTGACCTGTGGTACTGGTAAGTTGGGTATTACCCCTGGATTTGATTGTGTACTCACTCGTAAATAACGGGAATTTGATGTTCCAGGCCCGTCTCTTACCTGGCTTGTATTTCTGTCGTAAACAAGCTCAACTGCTTCCTGGATATTTTCAATTGGGATAGAATTTACGGCTACATACTCACTTTGCAACCGCATCATCACTCGCTCAAAATGATTAAACTGGACACCACGTGACTCAATATAAGCGACAGACGGCGGAAGGCTATAGAAACTATTGTCTGCACGGATTCTGTATCTGTACAATCTGCCACTAAATGTTGCCCTAGAATAATATACTCGGGCTATATTATAAGTCTCATTAATATCTGAGGTGGTCGCAATATAGTTACTGTCCCGACTACCGGCGGCACAGGAGTCACCTCTGATATGTTGCTGAAGATTTCTGTTATTACCGTGAGAACTAAAGCCATCCCGAAAAATAACATCCGGAGGTCTCGAGTCCACACGATAAACAAAATCGACAGCAGATGAAAAAGGGCTATACGCAAACATAAGGTATACCCCCAGCCTTAAGAAACGAGAATAACCTGTCATCATATTTCCTTATGGTATATTATAAAAATTATTTAATTATCTCTCCAAAACACCACTGATTACAGGTCCCGATAGCCACGATTTCATTTTGTGACACGCTTGAATCAAAGTGCGAAAATGCATTTATTCTTATATAAACAGATATTTTCTCACCTGTTGTATAAAAATATTTTACAGTATCAAAAATTTCCATGAAAGGTGATGTCTGTCCTGCATTCTTCTGATAATAGCCATTATCAGCCACCGCGCACCCAGTAACATTTGAACCACCTGATGATGCAGTGAAATATGCACAAATCCTTGGCGAGTGTAAATAAGGAGCATAAAAAACATTCGTAATTTTAACATTCTCATATTTCGTAGTGTCTTTCAGATACCAGTTATTAACCGTTGCATAGACATTACTCGCACCAGCCATCATTACCAATGCAAAAGCAAAAAAAATCTTCTTCATGATATTCAACCTCTCATTTAAATTAAGAAAAAGAATCGACTGCTTCCCGCCCTGAAGGTCGTGGAGCAGTCAAAACCTCTCTTTCGATAGCTCGAATGGCTCAGTGTGAAGCAGGAAGGCCACCCGGTGGATTAACGACAAAACTCAGTGGGATTATTCCGGACGGCACAAACAGAAAAGCCCCGCACGATGGCGAGGCTTGAATTTGTTTGGTCGACGATTGAAGCTATGGCGACGATATCAGATTTACTCGAAATATAGCCGTTTTAATCCAGTTTTGCAATCACCATGTCGCGAGCATTTCAACCAGCCGGTCACGCTTAATCACTATCCACCCCATCTGGCGAAGATCACTTAATATGCTCGATATTTTGCCGACAAATACGTCGTCAGGCATGGGAGGTATTCGAGAAACTGGAGGATTACTATTTCACCCAGAAACAACCTGTTCCAGCACGTCAGTCCCATCCCGCGATTCCATTTCCAAAAGAACGGCGTTTCGTTGTAACAATGTTCCGTGACTGCTCCCCGCCCTGAAGGGCGGGGAGCAGTCACTGGGGGCGTAATACCACAGCAATGTTGGGCGTTGTGCATTCCAACCAGGACATGATTTTTGTGCAAAAAGTGCTATTTATCGGCATTGTGTTCACTCTAGTCGAGTCATAGGCTCAGACTATCTCCTGAGAACGTGACAATAGTTTACTATTACATGAGGGGTAGTTCTGCGAAAATGTCGTTAACTTGCAAAGTGTCCAATGCAATTTTCGTCGAACTTGCTTCTATCTTCAGACATAGGCCCATTGCTCAAATATGACGAATGGTATTAAATTGTCCTCAACCACTTAAAGTAGTCATAAATTCTTTGGATGTGTTTACATCCTAAAATTTACAATTTGAGAAAGCACTGCCAAACGTGCATGAGGGTGATAATCATGGGTCACGCATTAAAAAAGGCAGATCGCTTGTACATTCCGCCTCGTGACAAATCCACGGTGGCGAAACCTCGTGCAGCGATCAGCAAAGCATGTTCACATACTGCTCAAGTTAAAAACGCCTTTGAGTTTGGGTTTGCTCGTTACGAGAAGGCGATGGAAGAACTTTCAAAGGTCTGAGTAAAAACGGATGACGATAGAGTATGTTGAAGGAGTCAATTATCTTTCCATTGAAGATATCGTTTACATCAACAGGTCTCTGATTGAGATTCAGACGCCCAATGAACCGATAGGCGTACTGAATCCGAACAACCTCAGTTCTTCCCAGTCCCGGCCAAGTACCATTCGATATTATGAGCAGACAGACGATATGTTTCGTCTGTCTGCTGTTCTAATTGAAAGCCTGATCCAGAATCATCCATTCGCAAACGCAAACAAACGCACCGCTATGATGGCAGGTTACGTATTCCTGTTGCTGAACGGATATGAGCTTACAGCACCGAGTGATGAGGTCGTAACCATCGCAGAGGGTTTGGCCCGTAAAGATTACTCAGTGGATGACCTGGAAAATTGGTTATGCCACTGGTCACGTGAGTATGATTCCAGAACGTTATGCGCAACTGGCGGCAATACGATTCAGGCTCTTGTGGCGACGTGCACAAGAAGCCACAATTCAAAGCCTGTTGAATAGAAAAGGCCCGCGAATGAGAGCCCCCTAAAACGCAAAAGCCCCGCACGTTGGCGAGGCTTGAATTTGTTTGGTCGACGATTGAAACTATAACAACAATATCAGATTTACACGAAATATAGCCGTTTTAATCCAGTTTTGCAGTCACCATGTCGCGAGCGTTTCAACCAGCCGGTCACGCTTAATCACTATCCACCCCATCTGGCGAAGATCACTTAATATGCTCGATATTTTGCCGACAAATACGTCGTCAGGCAAAGGTTGGGTATCAGCAGTTCCGTCAGGGAACACTGTTACAATGAAACGCCGTTCTTTTGGAAATGGAATCGCGGGATGGGACTGACGTGCTGGAACAGGTTGCTTCCGGCTGAAATAGTAATCCTCCAGTTTCTCGAATACCTCCCAAGCCTGATCGGTTTCGAGCATCTTCGCGTGGCGGGCTGCGCCGCGTTCTGTCCAGAGAATGAGGGATCGAACATTACGGGCAATTTTCACAGAGTTACTTTGAGTAACCTCGTGCTTCATAGCGCGAAGTTCATCTCCTTCAATCTTGAAGTAATGTTTCCCGCATACAAAACGATCTGAATTTCGACTGAAATTTACTTTGATATTGTTTGTTTCAGTTCCATAAAGTTGCGCCAACAGCTCAGTGGTAATGACGGGGATTTGGTGATGGGTAATCGGAGCAAGAGTTTCGGCAGAAATTTGAGTTGTCATGGTAATTCCCTCTTAACTGAGATAATCACCACCAACGACGCCAATCGATGGGTGGTGAACTGTGCAGGGTTGGCGTAACCGGGTAAGAGGAACCGGCGCGGATTTCTCCGCCCCCACACAGCCCACCATAATGCGAAGATGTGACTGTGCAAACGACAATAAAAAAGACGCTGGCGCGTCTGGTGTCGCCTCTTAACATCCGGGACGCCAATCCCGACGCCAGATTTTGCTGGCGTTCCGGGAATATAGCCCCGGATGCCTGTTTGTGTCAATTAAGTGCGTATTGATTGAATGCGACCTGCTCCGATCGCGTCTTCGATACACTCAAAAGAGACGCCTGATCAAGACGCAGAAATACCGCACGCATGGTCAGCCAGTGTCTGGTGAAGGTTTCTGACCAGTTCTTTTCGCTAACGCCTACCAGTCCCGCTAACTCTTTATATTGATAAACCTCACGCCCGGCTAATTCAGATTTGACATCCTGTGCCGCCAGCCAGATTAACGCCCGGAGTCGTTCCTGTGTTTTACCGGCCATCTTCTTTCCGTCGAGTTGCGCCGCAAACGCACTCCAGCCCCAGCGGGTTATATCAACCTGATGCTCCCAGCAAGTGTTTGCACTGTAGTTCCACAGCAGCCAGGCCTTGTAGTGTTCATCAAGTGACAAAAGCGCCCGACGCCATGAGGAAGTGGCGTATTCTACCGGCTGCACAAGCGGAATTGCGCTTCCTTTCGCCAGTGATTGCTTACCCGGAATCGGAGGGTTATTCAGCGTTATTATTTTCCCGGTCACTTCATCACGGATGCGCTGTTTTTTTCGGGGATAGGTTTTCGTGTCAAATTGTGCGTTCTCCAGCCAGGCCATAAGCTGCCCTTTTGTTGCACCGCTTAGATCTGCCGTCGCCGTGATCAGTTGCTGGCGTATCCAGGATAAATTTTTCACTTATTTTCCCCTACATTTTGCTGAATACGGATGTAATTGTGAAGGATTCGGTACGCCACCGAAGGGACTCAATAACTTCAGGCTTCATCAGAATACCTCCGGGAAACCCCGGCCTTCAGGCCGGGGAGCAGTCAAACTGGCACCACCAGCAAGCCACTTTTTACTGCGATAAATAGCCATGTTCACCCCCAGACCTTTTGGCGTAAGGATTTTGGCGTCCGCTCCCGGTGTGCATATTCAGGTAATTTCGCGCTGACAGTCCAGGTAATGAAGTCAGGGTTCAGGCTCTTTTCTGTCCTTACGCCCCGCTTCTGATAATCCGATATCAGCGTGTCGGCCTGCTCGGTTGTGCAGTCGTGATGATGGAACCAGGAGTATTTCATCGCCATCACCCCGCAAAGCTCATGAGCTGGGCGGCAGCGTTCTCGGCCTCGCGCTGAGTACGGAATGTACGTGATAAAATCCAGCGCCAGAGAACATCAAGCGCAGATTTATACACCTGCTGAAATTCGACCTCATCCATACTGGAAAAAGCGATGCTGCGGGGATGTTTGCGAAGGGTGCCGTCCGGTAACTGGATGGCGTCATAGTGACCAGCCTCAACCGTCACCCATGCGCGGTAGGCATCGAATGATTTACACAGGCTAATCCCGTTTGTTACCCGGCGGTTTGCAATCTGTTCCAGATACTGTTCAGCCGCATCCAGTAATGCGCTTTCATTCCCGCCATATGCAGCGAGAAACTTTGCATAACCGTTTACCAGTTTGCGCTCATTGGCAGAAATGGCGCCGCCGGTGGGTTCCCAGTATTCAAACCCAAGATTAAGCAACGCGAAAAAGCGGCGATGGAATGCAGGATTCCTCACCTGACGGAACTCAGCCACCAGCACGGCGCCGAGTTTGATTTTTGATTGCAGAATATCACTGGTCTCCGGCGTTGCGGGGATCAGAATTCCAGATGACTGCTTGATGAGTTGTAATTCGTGCGCCATGGTGTTCTCCGTGGCGCAGAAGGTTAACGGTTGTTCAGGCCGTTGATTTCATATTATCAGAAGGTGGTGTTACCCGGTAGCCGAGACGGCGAATAAAATGCACAAAACCGTTGGGAGTAAAAACTTCTTCATCATCCAGCAAAGGACGCATAGATACCATGCCATTTACACGATAGATAAGATGCCTGCCTGATGATGGAAAGCTAAACACCACGCAGCCATCAGATCTTCTTACAATGTCATACCAGCTATCTTCTGACTTTTGCAAAGCTGAATTACTCAATTTTTGTTCTCCCTTCAGGCGATGTACAGACGCGGTTAAAAATTGTCGGCAGCAGCATCAAAGGGATACGCAAATTGCGGTATTCTGAAAAATGCGCGCCAGCATTAAGCGCAATGTTAATAAAACCAGTCGTCAGCGCTTTCCCACGTTTCCTGCAGAATGCTCTGTATACGTTTTTTATCGCCATCAGCGGCGCCGATGATACTCAGACCATCCTGACTGCCTCGACGGATGGTTAAGTTGCAGTTTTCATACTGATTCTGGAGACGGGTAATTAATTCTTTTTCAAGTGCAGGAACGGCACCTTCCGGAAGCTGTTTTGTCCGGCTGATAACAAGCTCAATTCTCATAATTCCCTCTACATTTAACTACTGTATATAAACACAGTATACATGTTAGAAAGAATATTCAAGAGGTGAATAGCACTTTTTGCAAAAGCTAGCATGTTGTTTCATATCAGATTTTAAGCGGAAAACCCGCCCATTGCCGAGGAATTCCCAGCAATGGGCGGGTTAGACTTTCTGAGTTGTGATTCTTATGCCACATCAACACCTTGAATCAAATGGCGGAGCGCCTCGATCCCTTCTGTGTTGTAGCGGAACGCCTCGACCTGCTTACTGGAGTACGCGGATTTATCCAGGAAGAACTTGCCGTACTGCTCAGTTTTAAGGTTGTTTGCGTTAGCGATGCGACCGATTTTATTGGCGCTGACACCGATTTTCTCACCCACTTCCGCTGCGGTGTAGTAATGCTCTTCAATCACTGGTAAGGGGATCGCGTCATAACCGATAATCGGATTAATCAGCGAAGCCGCCAGCGTCTGGTGGGACATAGGGTCAAGACGGGGCAGCATCACCATCAACTTACGAGCGGATACGATATTTTTCTCCAGCGCCAGCGCTTTCAACTGTTCGGCCTTTGCAAGACGGTATTCAGAAAGACCGGAATTACTTTGCGCAGGAATCTGGATGGATTGCATGTCTTCCAGTTTATCGACCAGGGAGCGACGCACCGCTTTTGATTCACGAGCGGCCACTCGAAGGGCTTGCTTAATTGACATAACAATTTTTTCAGAGGTTGTTTTGTTTGCTTTTTGAACTACGAAAATTTCGTAGTGCTCACCTTCAAGCTCATCCTTAATACGTCCAATAAAGTCGTTGTTGCGGACTTCTTTTTCACCGCACTGTTTACGAGCGTGATTTACCATCTCAAGCAGGTACTGGCTATCAATGGTTTTATCCGTGACAACAGATCCGAGCTTTGCTACATTCTTACAAGTCATTCGACATTCCTTATGTGATGATAGGGTTTGTGACATAGGCCGCCAGCAGCAACTGGCGGTTTTTCTTTTTTGCTACGATAAAACCTGTATTGCCCCCATTATTCCTTTTGCTACCTCATCCCTTGGGGCCACTACCCATCCCTTTTTCCTGAAATAGCTGACAAATGCATCAAATGACATGACTACCTGATCCTCAGTTAACGGATAAGTGTCCTTAACCTGACCGTTTTCATTCAGGTTAAGCAGTACCCTACCAGGCCCATGTTTGGGGATTGCGGATGAAAGCGTGGATCTGCCTTGGTCTTTTGGTAATAACTCACCTTCCAGAACTTTCCCCGCAAGGTATTCCATCGCCTCAGCAATCAGTTTCCCTGTCAATTCATCAATATGATTCACGCCAAACTCTCGGTGGATCATTTTGTAAAGGGTCTGATAGTGAATACCGGTTTTACCCATGATGCGGTTTACCAGGCCGCGCAATGGAGTACGATCGTCAACGTTCGTTTCCGATTTGCGCGGGTTAATTACCTGCCTCTTAGTCCAGTATTCATAGAGCACATCGTCACACTCTTCCTGATAACGAATAACGCGCTCGCAGATTTCTGGACGAACCTTGTTTGGGCTGATTGTGTTTAGCCATGCGGACAACTTACGCAAGGCGAGGCAGATAACACTACGCCGTTGGTTATCCCCGGGTAGCTGAATGGTGATATCCACCACGCAGGTTTTAAATCTCTGTTTTAATTTGATGAATTGGCTTTTCCAATCCATGCCCATACCCTCAACGATCGGTTTCATTGGGGTGTACGGCTCGTCGTTATGGTTAACCACATAAAGCTCAGAACCGTAAAACGGGACGTTGATAGTGCATTCAGTAGGTTTTATTGCTAAATTAGGCATGTCGATATTTCCTTTGCGGTTATCTTCGATAGAGGCCCGGTTAGTGTTAGCGCACTGCTGGGCTTCGCCATTTTTATGTCCTAGCATTCTTCTCTCTAACCAGTCCGTACACTTTCCTCAATTGATAAATAAGTTCCGTGTTGAACTGCCGACACTCTTCTTCCCCATTTCTTTCAATCGCCTTCCTTACATCCTCTGGAAAACGAACCTTGCGTTGATACATGTCTTTTGCTTTTTCCATCTCCACCCCCTTAAATTGCCTCACGGTGGGGCAATTTGATTGTCACACCGTGCGTCATTGCTGTCAACCCCACGGTGGGGCATAATTTACATATTGTGAACTTTCTAAGGTGTTCGTGAAAAATGAGCAGAGAAGATCCGCAGTTGCGTATTAGACTTCCAATTGAATTAAAAGAGAAAATTGAAGTTGCCGCTAAGGGAAATGGCCGATCAATGAACGCAGAGATTGTTCAAAGATTAGAAGGTAGTTTTGTAGGAGAAATCCCTGCTGATAAACAGATTTCAGCCAAAGAGGCCGTCGCTATCATACAAAAAGCAAAAGAAGAAGTTTCCAGAATCATTTTTAAGAGAACATTCGCCGAGATAAGTAAAAAAATAAAGCTAGGACACTCTAGTTTCAGTGTCGAGCTCGACGATTTAGATCTTGAGGGTCTAAACGAAGATGATTATCTATCCGTTTTCCAGCCAACATTTAATCGCTTGAAAGAATTAGGGTATCACGTCCCGATGGATACCTGGGACATAAGTGGATTTATAATACACATTCCTGATTGACACTCCCCTCCCTAAAAGAAGGGAATTCTTGGTTAGTTAGAAGATCAAGGGCACGCACGCCTTATATCCCCGACCTAAAAGAACGGGGTTTTACGGCGCTCTCGGATAAACCTTGCTAAAAAGCCCATCTGGGTGGGCTTTAATTATAATCTACCCTCCCGCCAACCCGCCGCAACGGGTTAGTATTTGTAGCGGTTTTCCGGGGCAAACGCGTATTCGTAGGTAAAACTGAGCGCCTCGTTGTCCTGCTTGTCTTTTGATTGTGCTGCAATATTCCAGTCAGACATTAGTCAGCAGTTCTCCCACGCCAGCGTTTATTACTCTCAGAGATTCGATCTGTATCAACGGATTCAACCTCCCCTTCAGAAAATCTAATGGCATTTGCTTTATTTAGTGCCGCCCTGGCATCTTCTTCGGCCTTACTGAAATGCACCTTCTTTCTTCCCCTGAAACTGCCAACGCGAATTTTGGAAGAGTTCTGCGCCTTGTACTTGCTAATCCGTAACTGCGCTGCCAAATGAGCTTTTGCCTCGGTACGATTTGCGGGCTTCTTCTTGACCAATTCAAGGTCTGTTTGATATTGCTGCTCAGCATTTAGCTTCTTCGGCTTCATGGTATCACCCTCAAAAAAAGTCCGTTTATAATAGAATAAAAAGCCCATAAGAGCCTTGATTAATGTTTATGCTAACCTCTCCCTCTTGCTCTTGACGCCTATCACTTAACCTCCTTTTGTGGTGCTGCTGGCAGTGGAGGCAACATCATCCATAGATACACCTCATCAAGTCCGAATGATGTTCCATCATGCAGATCTAGCCAGTCGTCAATAACTTGCCCGGCTACGTATTCACCATGCCTTGACACCGCTGAAATGTAAGCACCTTGCTCAGGCATCCGCTCACTACAGCTTATCCAGCCATCCGGAATTACCTGAGAGTTGGTTGACGTTTCCGCGATTCCCCGAAAATTATTGGTTGACGAAATTGAGTTTCCCCGAAAAGTATCGCCATTAAGCATGGCATCGCGGCAGTCGTTCCATAGCTCATCAGCTTTTGCGTTTGCGGTGATACGGCTATCAATCACCTGCTCACAGAACGCCAATAACTCAGCCGGGCACTCATCCGGCACTACCGGCGCTGGCTGCTCTTTGAATTCATCGGCATAACGAATAACCCGATCAATGAGACGCTGTATCCAGCGCTCTATCTGGAAATTAAACTCTTCCTTTGATTCAGGTAACGCAACACCAACAACACCCAACGCCTTGTCCAGGTTTTTAGGGATAAATTCTTTGTCTACCGGTGCTGGTTGCGGCAACATCTCTTTGAATGCTTCTATACTGGCGTCATGTTTCGCCCGCTTTTCTGGTGTCATGGATTCCAACGATGCCAGCGCGATACGAAACCCTTCAGCAGCGTCTGCGCATTGAACGTTTTCATGCTCAAGTGGTGGTAAATCCGGCGTAATGACACCAAACAGTTTTGCAAGCGCCCGGTAGTTCAGTTCGCTGTGATAACGACCTTTGCAACGGACCAGTTTTTCAGCAGCAGCTACAATCGCGCTTTGTTCTGCCATGCTGCGTTCTGCGGCTTCCAGTTGCTCCCGCGCCTGTTTGTCGATGTTGCTCATTGGGCGGCCTCCCGGCGAAACATCATGATTGTCAGATCGCCTTTAGTCGTTAGGCGAACCGTTGTACCAGGTTCGATACTGGACAGGTCAAACGCATCGTAAAATTCGTTTACTGCTTTTTGCCGACGAGATTGCTTTCTGCGCTTATCCCATTGCTTTAGCGCAACGGAGATAAACCACTGACCCGCTCTGAACATGATGAACAGCCACCCCATTAAGGCAAGACCGACATCTAGAATGGTGAGAATGCTCAATTGGTTGCTCCTGTTAAATCAGACCGGCGTCTTTGCGTTGTTTGTATTTAGCCATTAGCATCTCGGCTGGCGTTAGACCGCGATCCCGCGACGGCGCGGCTAAAGCGCGACGAATAGGCGGTATGGGTTTACCTGCAAGAGCTCGCTTTTCCCAGTCATGCAGGATGTCGCCAGCGGCCCGGATAAGTTCCATTTCACTTAATTGCCCCTCAGTTCCACGGCGGCGCAGCTCCAGGCAGACGTGGTAATACAGCGGATTTTTATCTCTCCATGGGAACTGCTCACCTGTCGGATAACGGAAAACCAGCTTTCTCCAGCGCCAGTATTCGCCCATGATGTCGTCAACACTGACCCCGAGTGCTCCACTCCCCTCACGGCACCACGCTACAAACTGTCCCGGCGATGGCAGAAACGGACGTTCCTGACGGCGGGCGACACGCATTCCGGCCGCAACTTGCTCCATGGTGGTGATGCCGTTCTCACGGAAAGCCAGAACCCACTGGCGCCGGATTTCGTTCATCTCGGCCTGGCTGCGATTAGCCGTGGTAGCAGGGAACGCGGCCATAAGATGACTAAACACGTTATTGATGACCTTAGCAACCTGCTCAACTTGCAGCTTATCGTCATGCTGTTCCGGCATGTTGTTGGCAATACGGCGCATCTGCTCACGGTCAAAATTAACCATCTGCGCAGCAATGTTTTTCATAGCTCCACTCCGTAAATCCAGTCAGTGTTATTTAGGTCAAGTTTTGGCTTAGAGGCAGTTGTGCCAGTCTGTTGCTTGTTGCGGTTGATATCGAGTTGAGTCCACTTTTCGCGGAGCTTTGCCGGACTAATGACATTGCCAGCCCAGAAGCTGTCATGGCACGCCCAGCGAAACAGCACGCACATGTCGCGATGTGTTCGTCCGTCACATTCACGCATCAGGCGTATATCGTTAGCCCATCCTGCCAGGTTAGGTTTTCTGGCTGATGGAGAAATGGTTTTTATCAGGTCAAACATCCACTCGGCAGCAGTTAGGTCTTCAGCAGTTCCCCACTTGTTGCCTCTCTGAATCGCCGCTTCTGGTTTTAGAACATGAGGTTTCTTTCCTGGATTGTCAGAGGATTCGTCAGAATTCTCGGACGTAGATCTTTTAATATTGTCTTTTGTTAGTTTGTCTTTTGTGGTTAGCAACTTCTGCTTAGGTGCGTTAGCAACTTCCGCTAAGGTTTTCTTAGCAGGTTTGGCTAATGTTTTGCAGAATCCGTTATTTTTAGTTTGCCATTCGGAAATATGGATATTCATACCAACCCTGCGGCCTTCCTGAATCAGAACCTTCTTCCTGATCAGACTGTTTTTTGCTGTCGAGCAATGGGTATGATGCTTCTGAATCATCTCCTCTAGCTGCTCGTTGCTGATCCAGTCCATTTTCTTGTTGTATCCATACGTTTTGCGCCATACGGCCATCAGGATGCACAGCTCAGTCTCCGGCAAACCAGAACACATCACGGCATCCAGAAGTTCATTTGCCAGGCGCGTATAGCCATCATCGAGATCTGCCACGCGCGGCTCCTTAGGTGCCACGTCAGGCACAGGAAAATTGATTACTTCGGCAGTGTTTGCCATAATTACTCCTGTGAATTGATCCAGTTAATTCCACCTGAAAGCCGTTGGTGACCCCTCACCGCGGCTTTCGCCTTTTTGGTTGCTGCCATTTTCAGTCCCACCCCAGCGCATCCGGCCTGGCTCGTTCAGCCTTTAGCCCGGCATCAGCGAGAATCTCTACTGCTGTGAGATAGTTTCTGGATACCAGTACCGCTTCCGGTGGCGCGGCCTGAATCCCAAGAAAAGCCAGCTCTTTCGCCATGTTGCAGAAATATCCCTCAGCTTTACGCCTGCTGACTGTCGACTCGCTGATGCCCATATGCTCGGCGTATGATTTCTGCCCTACTGATGCAAGCCGGTTGAGCAGGACACTCTCTATCTCAATCGGGTTGATTTCTGGTGGGTCTAACTTTCGTGCAATTGCGTTCTCCATGGGTAAATATCCTCTATGGTTATTTGGCTGATGCCTCTTGGCTTGGTAATGCATCTGTTGGATTTGGATACAAGTCAGGCCGTAACTCATGTGGCGTAACACCTGTAAGTTCGAAAACTGAACGAATGTGATCGGGTGGAATCCCGGTCTTTTTCCAGTTGGAAATTGTCATTTTTGAAAATCCAAGCGCTCTTCCAAGAGCAGCCCCTGTTCCAAATTTTTGAATTGCTTTTTCAATACCAGTCATAGGACCTCCTTAGATGACAACAGTAAAGCATCATTTTACCAACAAGTCAAACATAGCATGCCTACCTACAAGTAAAGCAATCATTTACAATGAGGCGATGAGCGATAACACACTGACGAATGGCCTGATCTCCAGGCTGGCAGAGTTAAATAAGAAGGGTTTCTCTAAAACAGAGATGGCCAGGGTAGCTGGTGTCAGCAAGCAAGCAGTTTCCAGTTGGTTCAAAACAGGAAGAATTAGCAAAAGCTCCGCATTAGCTATTGCTGATGCTGCTGGCGTATCAGTTCCGTGGCTGCTTGGTGAGGATGTCGGAGAGAAAGACGGACTTAAACCTGACGAACAGCGCCTGCTTGAGCTCTATCGCCAGTTACCGGAAGAAGAACAACAGAACATGTTGCGAATCGTATCCCTGCGCCTGAAGGAGCTCGATGAACTGTACGCCAAGTATATGGGGCGGCGGATTAAGGGCGATGTGGAGTAACTACCCTAGTTAGGCTCTGCTCAACCACACATTTCGAAGCCTAACAAACTAGAACTGCCCCGCTTACGAACATGAAGCATGGGGAGAAAACTTGGCTATGCTCGCCATGAGAGACCGGAATAGAAAAAAGCTAAGAATATTATAGAGATAATTTAATTTCATGAGGTTTACATGTCTTCTTTGTGGGGTAAAAAGCAGATGACAGAAGAACAAGATCCAAACAATAGCGAACCGGACCCGGAACAAGGAAGTTTATTTGAATTAGAGTTCAATGAATATACCCCATCGAACTTGGGTACTGTGCATCTTTCTGGTTTTGCCATTGCCACTGATGAGATGGAGTATGCGGTTAAAAGTATGAAAACTGCACCTCCTTTTCCTGTACAAAACCCAACTCAAGTACCTGCTGCAGAGTGGTTTTGCACAAATTTGGCTGAAAGGTGTGGTATTGCAACTCCTGTTTGTAAGGTTCTTAAGTGTATTGCTGATGGCGAGTATGTATTTGGCTCTCGCATTGAGTTTTCTGCATGGAAGTCAGGACTTAACGGCCCGCAATGGATCAATTTGCTGGCAAACGCCTCTGAGTCATTGAAAAAACAGCTATGGGCAATTTATGCATTTGACCAATTCGTGTACAACATTGATCGCCATCTCAATAATTATCTTTACATGGAGAATACGCGCGGTCATATCATAGTAAAAACGTTCGATTTTAGCTTGAGTTCTTTTGTTATCGGTTGGCCACGTAGCACCCCGCACACACTTCCTACGGACTCAAGCACATCAACAAACTGGTCTATAGCTAAGCAATTTGTCGGCGATACACCAGAATTAAGAATGTGCGCATTGTCAATACTTGACAAGATTGAGAAAATTGGAGTTGCTACAATCTCTGATATACTAGAGTCCATGCCTGTCGCATGGATGCCACCAATGCATAAAGAATATTTTCTGAAGTGGTGGGATAGTGAGGAAAGAATTGAGCGAATAAACGCTATAAGACTGGAGATAACCTCTTGAAAACCTTCAAATACAGCTTAATCAGAGTTACGCCTAATCTTGAGAAAGGTGAAACGATTAACGTTGGCTTGATCGTTTACCACGACTCCGACATAGACGTACGCATGCTTAATTCAGTTTCAAAGCTTAAAGCAATTGATAAAGGTCTTTCACAAAATTACTTGGAAGATCTTTCAAACTCACTTTTTGATTTGTCACACAAAATAAATGACGTTGAACTTCTTCCCTGCCTTTTTAAGGGATCGTTATCACTATCTTCTTTTGGTATGTTTACCATTCAAAGCAATGATAATTACGAAACAAAAATTACTGATTTGATGAATAGGTTAGTAAATCCACAGAAACAATCTCACAAGCAACTGAAAAGAAAAGTTTTCTTTGAAATAAAGTCAACCTTCATGCAGCACGGAATCTTTAGCAAATACTCTGAAGACCTTTATCAGCACAAGATTGTTGCTAACTATCCTATAAGCGATGACGAAGGTTTAGTTGCAGATTTCTTGCTTAAGAACGGCAAATACCATCTGACTGAAACTTTAGATTTCCGTTCAGAAAATTTTAAAAAACAAATGGGTGAGGCTGCTGTGAGTGCTTTAACAATTTCAAAAGCATGTGAAATTTACAAATATAATATTGACTCATTTGTTATTTATGCAGCGGAAACTACAGCACAAGAAAAAACAGCAAAACAGCAAATAAATCTTCTTGAAAAACATGCAGATAACCTTATAAACGCGTACAGTAAAGAAGATATGAATTTTTATTATGAGAAGATGTTAAACGCTGCGTCAATGCTTCAGTAATTTAGTTTATGAATCCAACCCGGCCACCGCGCCGGGTATTTACTGCCCTTTCCTCACCATAGCTGCTGCATCCCGTAATACACCTTTGTGAATAACGTTCCCGACTCACCTCCTCTTCTCCTTCAGACGTTTAACTGTTGCATCGCGGCTGATCACTACGCCGTCGATTATCAATTCGACCACTGCGCCGCCAATCTCACCCGCAATGAATGTCGCACGGTCTTCTTCCAGCTCATCGCGTTCCATAACCACCTCTTACTGATGTTTTTTTAATCATATACATATTGAGCTGCTAAACATAGTCCAAAAATGAACATGCTTGTTGTACAGCTTTGCTTTACGCTTTAATTCCGTATAAGTTGACTAAGAAGTAAAATGATGCTTTACTTATTCCATAGCAACAACGAACCACCGAGGCAGGACGCCCACGAAGTAGCCGTCCGGGGCATACGAAGACCGGAATGAGGTGGAAAAGTTAACGCGCAGAAGGTGATAAACGTTCCGCTGGCCGGCGATAAGGCAAACGAGGGTGAGAATGATTGATTTCGCACGTAAACCAGCTCGACAGCAGGCCGTCCCGCTCAACCGGATTGAGGTTTTAATCCGCCGCCTCTGCTACCTGCTGGCGCAGAAAGGAGATCCGGATGCTTAAACAATGCGGTTACCGGATGATGAGGAAAGACCAACATGACCAGAGAAAACGATCTGCTAACAGACGCAGAACTGATTGAGTTTACCGGTTATCAGAAGGCATCCAAACAAAGGGAAATCCTTGACCGCGGCGGCGTCTCGTACATACCCGACCGGGAAGGTCGCCCGATGGTGACCTGGACGCACATTAACGCTGTATTGAACGGACAGATCACCGTACAGACCAGAACAGAAGAAAAACCCGATTTCGGAGCTATTTAAATGGGGCGCAGAAGAAAGGATCCTGGAGATAACAAACTGCCGCCGCGCGTATCCAAAACAAAAACGCGTTACTACTACAAACCCACGTCGCGGGAAACTGTGACACTGGGGCCAATCACACTCACTATGTCGGCATTATGGAAACGGTACGAGGAAGAACGGCGCAATTACTCAGATGTAATGACGTTTGAAAAGCTCTGGGGAATGTTTCTTAAAAGCGCCTACTACACCGAGCTTGCAATACGAACCCAGCGGGATTATTTACAACATCAGAAAAAATTACTTGCCGTGTTTGGTAAAGTTAAAGCTGATGTAATAAAGCCAGAAGATGTGCGTCAGTTTATGGATCGTCGTGGACTGCAAAGTAAAAACCAGGCCAACCAGGAGATGAGCAGTATGTCACGTGTTTACCGCTGGGGATATGAACGCGGTTACGTTAAGGGAAATCCGTGTGCTGGCGTCAGTAAATTCTCTCTCAAGGCTCGCGAGCAATACATCACTGACGAAGACTACCTGGCTATTTATAAGCATGCTGATCACGTTGTCAGGGCTGCAATGGAAATTTCTTACCTGTGCGCCGCCCGGCAAGCTGACGTACTCGCTCTGCGCTGGATGCAAGTTTCTGATAAGGGTATTTTTATCCAGCAAGGAAAGACCGGAAAAAAACAGATTAAGGTCTGGACACCTCGCCTTCAGCAAGCGCTGAAAACAGCACAGACAGAATGTCCAAAACTGTCACCTGACGCGCTGGTTCTCTACAACAACAATCGTGGTCAGTTCATCCACAAGACGTTCAATAATCGCTGGTTAAAAGCTGTACGCGCCGCACAAAGTGAACTGGGCCGACAGCTGGATTACACATTCCATGATATCAAGGCAAAAGCTATTTCAGATTTTGAGGGTAGTAGCAGGGATAAGCAGATTTTCAGCGGCCACAAAACAGAAAGCCAGGTGCTTATCTACGACAGGAAGGTACAAATCAGCCCGACACTGGATCGTCCGGTTATTGGGGAAAAGTGAATTTTTATTCAAATGGAAAGATACGATATTCTCTGAGAATATTCTTTTTTTATTCTTCGCCTCAAAAACGAAGGGGCTAGCTTATTGCTAACCCCTTGTTTAATCTGGCGGAAGCGCAGAGATTCGAACTCTGGAACCCTTTCGGGTCGCCGGTTTTCAAGACCGGTGCCTTCAACCGCTCGGCCACACTTCCGGAATGAGGCGCACTATAAACATCCCGATGCGTCATGTAAAGACCGAATGTGTTTGTTTGCGTGAAAAACAGTCAAAATCCCGTTAATTGCCTGAAATAGCAGCATACTGATCACTTCTTCAGCACTAAAACAGGCTTACTGTTGGTTTAGCACTATCATGCATTCCGTTGTGATTAGCCGTTTTTGTATTCTGTTTTACCGGGACCGATGACGCTGTCAGCGTAGCGGCTTTTTTTATGGCGTAGTGCTAACGTAAAAGCCCCCTCTCAACGGCGGTAATTGCCTGAAATCTTTTAAGGAAACTAAACGTCAACGAATGCGTAAAGATGGGTAAAACCGCTGGGTGATGATGACCGATTTTATTATTCTCCTTAATTAATTACATCTGTCATAAGAGAGTGACTAATGGATCGTATCATTACATCATCGCGTGATCGTAGCTCGCTACTGAGTACGCACAAAGTACTGCGCAACACCTATTTTCTGCTGAGTCTGACGCTGGCTTTTTCTGCAATCACCGCGACTGCCAGTACCGTACTGATGCTGCCCTCTCCCGGCTTGATCCTGACGCTGGTCGGTATGTATGGGCTGATGTTCCTGACCTATAAAACGGCGAATAAGCCGACGGGTATCCTGTCTGCTTTTGCGTTTACCGGCTTCCTCGGGTACATCCTGGGACCGATGCTTAACGCCTATCTGTCCGCGGGCATGGGTGATGTTATTGGCATGGCGTTAGGCGGTACTGCGTTAGTATTTTTCTGCTGCTCCGCTTACGTCCTGACCACCCGTAAAGATATGTCTTTCCTGGGCGGTATGCTGATGGCCGGGCTCGTCGTTGTACTGATTGGTATGGTGGCGAATATTTTCCTGCAACTGCCCGCGTTGCACCTGGCGATTAGCGCGGTATTTATCCTGATTTCCTCGGGCGCTATCCTGTTTGAAACCAGTAATATTATTCGCGGCGGTGAAACCAACTATATTCGCGCGACCGTAAGCCTGTATGTTTCGCTATACAACATCTTTGTCAGCCTGCTCAGCATCCTGGGTTTCGCCAGCCGCGATTAATCCCCCCTCTTCCAGCCCCGCTTATGCGGGGCTTTATTTTTTGCTACACTGCCGCTCGTGTTGATTACGCAGTGAAACGTTATGTTGATCTTTGAAGATAAAGAAATCAGTACTGATAGCGAAGGCTATCTGAAAGAGACGACGCAGTGGAGTGAACCGCTGGCCGTCGCTATCGCCGCGAATGAAGGCATTGAACTCTCTGCGGAACACTGGGAAGTTGTGCGCTTCGTGCGCGAATTCTACCTGGAGTTTAATACCTCTCCCGCCATCCGAATGCTGGTAAAAGCGATGGCAAATAAGTTCGGCGAAGAAAAAGGCAACAGCCGCTACCTGTATCGTCTGTTTCCGAAAGGCCCGGCAAAGCAAGCGACCAAAATCGCCGGCCTGCCCAAACCAGTAAAATGTATTTAATACCGAATACTGAAGCCTGTTAACGTCTCGCGAGGGCTGTGCGGTTCAGTGAGGATTTTATCCACACGAGCAGAGCGCGGCCCGCCCTCTTTCAGCCACCTGATGAGCTTTTCCACCTGCGCCGCCTCGCCACAGGCCACCACTTCTACGCTTCCGTCATCCATATTCTTCGCATAGCCAGTTAAACCCAGCCGTTGCGCTTCATGCTGCGTGGTATAGCGAAACCCGACGCCCTGAACCCGACCATAAACCCAGGCGATAATGCATGCTTTTGACATAACGGTTCTCCTTTCATCATCAATGACAGACGCTCATACAGAACAGACTTAACGTACCTGGCTGGGCAGGCACCCATAATGTTGGCGGAATCTGGCCGTAAATCGCGACCCCGACAGGTAGCCGCACCGTAGCGCTATTTCGCTGATCGGTAGCGTCGTCGATTGCAGTTGAGAAAGCGCGCAGGACATGCGCACTTCTTCAATGATTTGTCGATAACTCTGCGATTCGCGCTGCAAACGCCGACGCAACGTTGACGTCCCCATAGCAAGACGGCGAGCTATCTCCTGGGCTGTCCATAGCTTAGCAGGCGAGAGCATAATCAGTTGCCGCACCTGCTCCGTGAGAGTATAACGCCGTTCAATAAGCAGCGGTCCCGCCGCGCCATCATGCAAAAGCGCTAACAGTAACCCCATCGCCTGATGTTCTTGCAGCCCAGCGGGTAACGCCTGGCGCACCGCATCCAACACGTTCGTCCACATAAATGACAGACTATGGCTCATCGGCGTACACAGCGATGTCAGTTTCGCCGGCGGATAATCCTGCACATACATTGACTTAAAACGCGCAATAATCTGCGGTGAAAGCAACAGCAGATCGGAGCGAAAACCACTCTGCGCTGGCTGATTGATAATCTCCAGCGGCGTGTTCGCCGGGATAATAATCAACTCGCCAGGCCCGGCGACAAGACGATTATCGTCCTGAATGATGACTTTACTGCCCTGCGTAATGTGGCAGATAGCGGCGGAAAAAAGCGTCACACGATGCAAACGGTGCAGATGGCTGGATCGCACCTCTGCCGTCGTAAGGTCTTGATGTCGAACATGCATCTCCTGCACCGTGCCGCCCTCTGTTTTATCTTCCGTATGTGGCCGTGAATTTTGCTTTCGCAATCACATGCGTGTTAAGCATAAACCCCACTAACGCGCCACTCGACTCACTGTCGAGCGGCAGTGTCTTTGTATTCAGCGCCCACACGGTAAACTGATAACGATGAGGTTTATCGCCCGGCGGTGGACAGGCGCCGCCAAAGCCAGCATAACCGAAATCATTGCGTCCCTGCACCACCCCAGCGGGCAGCGTGTTTTTATCAACCCCCGTCGGCAGGTCATGAACCTGAGCCGGAATATTTACCATCGTCCAGTGCCACCAGCCGCTTCCGGTGGGCGCATCGGGGTCGAAGACAGTAATAGCGTAACTTTTAGTTCCGACAGGCGGGTTGCGCCAGCTCAGCTGCGGCGAAATATTTTCTCCGCCACAACCAAATCCTTTAAAGACGTGTTGTTGCGTTAAACGAAAATCCGCCGGGATATCCGCACTACTAAGGCTAAACGCCGAAGCCGCAGATACGCTACCACTCAATGCCATCATTGCGGCGGCGGTTAAAGAGAAGACTGTTTTCATTGTATTTCCTTCTTCATATACAGAAATAGCAATATAAAAAGCGCCCGCTCAAGAAACTGTGCCTTTACGATTCTGTTTTGTGCTGAAATGCTCACCCCATACACTGATGATTGCCCCCCTCATCTGTGCTACCCTACGCGCCATTTCGTTTTCACAGTCCCTGGCTGGAACTATCATCCGGCTCGCGTCACTGTTTGTGAGAGGTTGCTCCGCATGACTGAATCTACATTTCCGCAGTATCCCCGTTTAGTGCTCAGCAAAGGGCGCGAAAAGTCTTTACTCCGTCGCCACCCGTGGGTCTTTTCCGGCGCTGTTTCCCGCCTGGAAGGCAAAGCCAGTCTCGGTGAAACCATTGACATCGTTGACCATCAGGGTAAATGGTTAGCACGTGGCGCGTATTCCCCCGCGTCACAAATTCGCGCCCGCGTCTGGACATTTGATAAAGCAGAATCTATAGATGTTGCGTTTTTCATCCGCCGCCTGCAACAGGCGCAGCAGTGGCGCAACTGGCTGGCGCAAAAAGACGGTCTGGATAGCTATCGTCTGATTGCTGGTGAATCCGATGGTCTGCCGGGTGTCACCATTGACCGCTTTGACAACTTCCTGGTATTGCAACTGCTCAGCGCCGGTGCCGAATATCAACGCGCCGCCTTAATTAGCGCTCTGCAAACATGCTATCCGGATTGCGCTATTTACGATCGCAGCGACGTCGCGGTGCGGAAAAAAGAGGGTATGGCGCTAACACAAGGCCCGGTAACCGGCGAACTACCGCCTACACTTCTGTCGATTGAAGAGCACGGTATGAAATTACTGGTCGATATCCAGGGCGGCCACAAAACCGGTTATTATCTTGATCAGCGCGACAGTCGTCTGGCGACGCGCCGCTACGTGAAAAATCAGCGAGTACTGAACTGCTTTTCCTACACCGGTGGGTTTGCCGTATCGGCGTTGATGGGTGGCTGCAGCCAGGTCGTCAGCGTCGATACTTCCCAGGAAGCGCTCGATATTGCAAAACAAAACGTCGCGCTGAATAAGCTGGATCTGAGCAAAGCGGAATTCGTGCGTGATGATGTGTTCAAGCTACTGCGCACCTACCGCGACCGCGGCGAAAAATTCGACGTCATCATCATGGACCCGCCCAAATTTGTCGAAAATAAAAGCCAGTTGATGGGTGCCTGCCGGGGCTATAAAGACATTAACATGCTGGCGATTCAACTGCTCAATCCCGGGGGCATACTGCTGACGTTCTCTTGTTCCGGACTGATGACGACCGATTTATTTCAGAAAATCATCGCCGATGCCGCAATAGATGCCGGTCGTGATGTACAATTTATAGAGCAGTTCCGTCAGGCCGCCGATCACCCCGTGATCGCCACCTACCCGGAAGGGCTGTATCTGAAAGGGTTTGCCTGTCGCGTCATGTAACTTGAAAAGTGGAATAGAATCCTCATATAAAGGGTATCTATTTCCCGGGAGGTGACTATGATAGCCAGCAAATTCGGTATCGGCCAGCAGGTCCGCCATTCCCTGTTAGGTTACCTTGGAGTGGTCGTCGATATCGACCCGGAATATTCGCTTGATGAGCCGTCGCCTGATGAACTGGCGGTTAACGACGAACTTCGCGCCGCTCCGTGGTACCACGTGGTAATGGAAGATGATGATGGTCAGCCAGTACATACTTATCTGGCCGAGGCCCAGTTGCGAAGCGAAATGCGTGACGAGCATCCAGAGCAGCCATCAATGGATGAACTGGCGCGTACTATTCGCAAGCAGCTTCAGGCACCGCGATTACGTAACTGACTGAACAGGCCGGATGGCTATACAGCCTTATCCGGCCATTTCGTCTCTTATTTTGCCAGTCCCAGACGGGGGATCTCAATCGCCGGGCAGCGATCCATGACTACGGTCATGCCTGCATCCCGCGCCAGGACCGCCGCCTGTTCATTAATCACGCCAAGCTGCAACCACAACGTTTTTGCGCCGATGGCTATAGCCTCCTGCGCGACGCCCCACGCCGCTTCAGAGTTGCGAAAAACATCCACCATATCTACTTTTTCCGGAATGTCAGCCAACGTGGCATAACCTTGTTGTCCCAGTAAGGTTTTACCGGCAACTTTTGGCGCGACCGGAATCACATGGTAGCCCTGGTCAAGTAAGTATTTCATTACCCGGTAGCTTGGGCGGTCGGGTTTATCGCTCGCGCCGACCAGCGCGATGGTGCGAGTGGACGTCAAAACGTCAGCAATATCGGTCTCTTTCATCATCTTTCTCCTGGCTGTTTTGCAAAGTGTACGACAAACCTGACATGGCAACCATTCATCCCATACCGGGGTATGAGAGCAAAACGCCAAAATATGTCTATATGTTAGTAAACGTGATAGAAGAAAAAATTTGATACATTCTTAGCCAGGCGGCCTTTGGACAGGAGAACCTTATGAAAACCGGCGCGCTAACTACTTTTCTTGCTCTCTGTTTGCCGGTCACTGTTTTCGCCACGACGCTTCGCCTGTCGAATGAAGTCGATCTTCTGGTGCTGGACGGCAAAAAAGTGTCCAGTTCGTTATTACGCGGCGCAGATAGCATCGAACTGGAGAATGGGCCACACCAACTTGTCTTTCGGGTGGAGAAAACCATCCGTTTGTCCGGACATGAAGAGCGGCTTTATATTTCTCCACCGCTGGTGATAAGTTTCGATACCCAACGGATAAATCAGGTCAATTTTCATCTCCCACGGCTGGAAAATGAGCGCGAAGCCTTACATTTTAATGCCGCACCACGTCTGGCGCTTTTGGACGGCGACGCTATGCCCATTCCGGTAAAACTCGATATTCTGGCAATTACGTCCACTGCTAAAGCGATCGATTATGAAATAGAGACCGAGCGTTATAATAAATCTGCGAAACACGCCTCACTTCCGCAGTTCGCCACTATGATGGCGGACGACAGTACATTACTTTCTGACGTCTCCGAGCTTGATACTGTGCCGCCTCAATCGCAAACTCTGACAGAACAGCGGCTGAAATATTGGTTCCGGCTGGCCGACCCGCAGACTCGTAGCCACTTCCTGCAGTGGGCGGAAAAACAGCCGCCTTCTTGATATGAGTTGTGCCAGCACGCAATTTTTATGTCTTTCTCTTGCAGCATCAAGCGCTTCCAGTAATCTGTAGACAGGTTAACTACGGAATCGAATTATGGAACTGACGACTCGCACTTTGCCAACGCGTAAACATATCGCGTTGGTTGCCCATGATCACTGCAAACAGATGTTAATGAACTGGGTGGAACGCCATCAGCCACTGCTGGAAAAACATACTCTTTATGCGACCGGAACGACAGGGAACCTAATCCAACGCGCAACCGGCATGGACGTTAACGCGATGCTGAGCGGCCCGATGGGTGGCGACCAGCAGGTTGGCGCGCTCATTTCAGAAGGGAAAATCGACGTATTGATCTTCTTCTGGGACCCGCTGAACGCGGTACCACACGACCCGGACGTCAAAGCGCTATTGCGCCTGGCCACCGTGTGGAATATCCCTGTCGCCACTAACGTCGCAACGGCAGACTTTATTATCCAGTCCCCGCATTTTAATGATGCTGTAGATATTCTTATTCCGGATTATACGCGGTATCTGGCCGAACGCCTGAAGTAACCGCTTTGCGGGCGAGCACCATCCCCGCCCGCGCTTTAGGGTTTTCTTGCCACCGGCACATCCAATTGTTTAAGCGTCTCCACAAAACGTGATGGACTCTCTTTATTGAAAAGCAACCAGACCCGCGCACGCGCACGTGTCAGCGCCACATATAACAAACGTCGCTCTTCAGCGTCCGGAAAATCTTCGACCTGAGGAAGAAGCGCATCTTCTATAATGGACTCTCGCGCCGGTGCAGGGAAGCCGTCGTTGCCCTCCTGCAGTCCAACCAGAATAACGTAATCGGCCTGCTGGCCCTTGCTGGCGTGGATAGTCATAAAATCTATCTGTAACTTCGGCCAACGGGTAGCCGCTTTTTGCAGGCTGGCGGGTTTCAGGTGATGATAGCGTGCCAGCACCAGAATACGTTCATCCTCCTTCGCGTAACCGGACAATTTATCCAGTAACGCATCCAGTTGGTTTTCATCCAACAATGTAACCGCTTTTTTATCGCCTGCCGCCAGGCTATTTAATGGCTTTTTCAACTGGTGCGGATTCTGCTGTACAAAACGGTTGGCAACATCACCAATCCGGCTATTAAAACGGTACGTGGTATCCAGGTGGCAATGCTCGCCCTCGCCGAACGTCTGATGAAACGCCGTCGTTAAGGAGAGCTGCGCCCCGCTAAAACGGTAAATCGCTTGCCAGTCATCGCCAACGGCAAACAGCGTAGTCTGGCTATTCTGTTTGCGTAGCGCCTCTAATAGCGCCGCCCGCTGCGGAGAAATATCCTGAAATTCATCAACAAGAATATGTTTCCACGGGCTGATAAACCGTCCTTTTTCGAGAATAACCATTGCCTGATGGATAAGCCCGGAAAAATCAACGGCATTTTCCGCTTTCAGCGCACTTTTCCAGGCTTTCAGCAATGGTGCCATCAGCTTAATACGTTTACTGAATAGCTCACGGCACTCCTCCGGCGCGCCTGCGATCATTTCCGCCTGAGCGCCGCCGTGCATACGCATCAAACTGACCCAACGATCCAGGCGAGGGGCCAGGCGCCGCTGCAAGGACTCATCATCCCAGAAATTCCCTTCCGGCACCGTCCACTGCATCTCTTCTTCCAGCCACTGGCGCCAGCCTTTGGCCTGCGCTTTTTTCTCGCTACACTGCTGACGCCAGGTATGCAGAAAAAGCTGATGCCGGGCTCCGGCATCACTTTCCAGCTTGCTGACAACTGGCGCTTTTTTACTCCCTTGCTGAATAATGTGCAGCGCCAGCGAATGGAAGGTGCGGGCCGTAATCTCTTGCGTATGCAGGCGTTCGCGAAGGCGCGCATCCATCTCCTCTGCCGCCTTGCGGCCAAATGCCAGCAGGAGAATCTGCCCGGCACTGGCTTGCCCGCGCGCCAGCAGCCAGCCCGCCCGCGCCACCAACACTGACGTCTTGCCGCTGCCCGCCCCTGCCAGCACCAGTAACGATGATTCGCCATTGACCACCGCCCTGGCCTGGGAAGGATTAAGCGGAGAGGACTCTATCTGTGTAAAAAAGTCAGTGTGCGTTTCCAGCATAGCATCGGTATATGCCTGATTGTGTTGCTGCCGGCTTCGCTCGCTATCCTGTAACCACGCCAGACAGTTACGCCACATTTCACGGCAGTTATCAAACTCCTCAAGGCGTGAGACAGGTAGCGGCAAGGCGGCGAACATCTGACGAATTTCGTGTTCCAGTCCCCGAACCCGCTCACGGGTAAGCCATTGGTTTTCGCCCGTTCGTTCACTAATCCGCGCCCATTGTTCTTGTAATGCCTGCGCGGCAACATCACTCATTTCCCGGCTCCAGCGACGCCAGTGTGCATCCAGATGACGGTGAAATTGCTGGGTTGCCGACCACTCAGTGCCGTGCAAACGTACAACTTTATCCTCCGGGAGGACAAACTCCAGCTCGCCCCACACCAGCCCACGTTTACAGTGAATCGCTAATAACTGGTTGAATGGAATAAGATATTCATGTCGTTCGCCGGACACTTTCACCCCAGCGTTCAGTATCTCAGCGCGATCATAGGGGTGTTGCGCCAGGCGTTTTCCAAGAGTGGTTGCTTTCAGTTCCATGACTCAGCGAATCCAGATGTAAAGATGTGCTTATCAGTGTAACCGCCAGAGAAAACGTGCTCCAGTCTAAAAAAACGTTACAATGCCCACAGGAATAGAAAACCGGAATGAACCGAGGGTTTATGCGTACCGTTTTGAATATTTTAAACTTTGTACTGGGCGGCTTTGCCACCACGCTGGCCTGGCTGCTGGCCACGCTTGTCAGTATTGTGCTTATCTTTACCCTGCCGTTAACCCGCTCATGCTGGGAGATTACCAAACTTTCCCTGTTCCCTTACGGCAATGAGGCTATTCACGTTGACGAACTCAACCCGGCGGGAAAAAACGTATTCATGAATACAGGCGGTACACTGCTGAATATTTTCTGGTTACTTTGTTTCGGCTGGTGGCTATGCCTGATGCACATCGCTTCCGGTATCGCGCAGTGTATCACCATCATCGGGATACCTGTCGGTATTGCGAACTTTAAAATTGCCGCGATCGCGCTTTGGCCCGTCGGGCGCCGCGTCGTCTCTGTAGAAACCGCTCGCGCCGCACGGGAAGCAAACGCGCGCCGCCGTTTTGAATGACCGGGACAAATAGCCTTTATGTTAAGTCCGCTGATTCGCCGTTATACCTGGAACAGTACCTGGCTGTATTACATACGTATTTTTATCGCTCTGTGCGGCACTACCGCCCTGCCCTGGTGGCTGGGCGAGGTCAAACTCACCATCCCGCTCACGCTCGGTATGGTCGCCGCGGCACTCACCGATCTCGATGACCGTCTTACCGGACGCTTGCGTAATTTAATTATTACCTTAATCTGCTTTTTTATCGCTTCTGCTTCTGTAGAAGTACTCTTTCCCTGGCCATGGCTATTTGCGTTAGGTTTAACCTTATCCACCAGCGGATTTATTCTGTTGGGAGGATTAGGACAACGTTATGCCACCATCGCGTTCGGGGCCTTACTCATTGCCATCTACACGATGCTGGGTACTTCTTTATATGAACACTGGTATCAGCAGCCCTTACTCCTTCTGGCGGGCGCAGTATGGTACAACCTGCTGACACTCACCGGACACCTGCTGTTTCCGATCCGCCCTTTGCAGGATAACCTGGCACGCAGTTACGAACAGTTGGCGCACTATCTGGATCTGAAATCCCGCCTGTTTGACCCGGATATCGAAGATGAAAGCCAGGCACCGCTGTACGACTTAGCGTTAGCAAACGGGCAACTGATGGCGACGTTGAATCAAACGAAAGTATCGTTATTAACCCGCCTGCGCGGCGATCGCGGTCAACGCGGTACGCGCCGCACTCTCCACTACTATTTTGTCGCGCAGGATATTCATGAACGCGCCAGCTCGTCGCATATTCAATATCAGACATTACGCGACCATTTTCGCCACAGCGACGTCATGTTTCGCTTTCAGCGTCTGATGTCGATGCAGGCACAGGCCTGTACTCAGCTGGCACGCTGTATCTTACTGCGTACACCGTACCAACATGATCCACGGTTTGAACGCGCCTTTACCCATATTGACGCCGCGCTTGACCGGATGCGCACCAGCTGCGCGTCTCCGGAATTACTGAATACGCTGGGATTCTTATTAACCAACCTGCGCGCCATCGACGCACAACTGGCGACCATTGAATCGGAACAAGCGCAGGCGATGCCACGTAATGAAACAGAAAACCAGTTGGCCGATGATAGCCTGCATGGGTTTAGCGACATCTGGCTACGTCTGAGCCGTAACTTTACTCCGGAGTCCGCTCTCTTCCGCCATGCGGTACGCATGTCGCTGGTCTTATGCGTGGGTTATGCTCTGATTCAGATTACCGGAATGCGTCACGGATACTGGATATTGCTTACCAGTCTGTTCGTTTGCCAGCCTAACTATAATGCAACCCGCCATCGCCTTGCGCTCAGAATCATCGGTACGCTGGTAGGTGTTGCCATCGGCCTGCCGATTTTATGGTTTGTTCCTTCGCTCGAAGGACAGTTAGTTCTGCTGGTCATTACCGGCGTGCTTTTCTTTGCATTCCGTAATGTGCAGTATGCTCATGCCACCATGTTTATTACCCTGTTAGTATTGCTCTGCTTTAATCTCCTGGGCGAAGGCTTTGAGGTGGCGTTACCGCGCGTGATTGACACACTGCTTGGCTGCGCTATCGCCTGGGCTGCAGTCAGCTTTATTTGGCCGGACTGGCGTTTTCGCAACCTTCCCAGAGTACTCCAGCGCGCCACCGATGCGAATTGCCGCTACCTTGATGCGATTCTTGAGCAATATCATCAGGGCCGGGACAACCGACTGGCCTACCGTATTGCCAGACGCGATGCGCACAATCGCGATGCGGAACTGGCATCTGTTGTCTCCAATATGTCGAGCGAACCCGATGTTACGGCCGAAACGCGGGAAGCGGCATTCAGACTCCTTTGCCTCAACCATACTTTTACCAGCTATATTTCCGCCCTCGGCGCGCATCGTGAAAAGCTCAGTAATCCGGACGTGTTAGGGCTTCTGGATGACGCCGTCTGCTATGTTGATGACGCGCTCCATCATCAACCGGAAGACGAACAACGTGTACACCAGGCGCTGGAGGGTCTCAAGCAGCGAGTCCAGTCTCTGGAAACACGTCCGGACAGCAAAGAACCTTTGGTAGTGCAACAAATTGGGTTGCTCATTGCTTTATTGCCCGAAATCGGGCGCCTGCAACGGCAAATTTCACCGCCGCCTTCTACCGGGCTTGCGCAGCCGTAAGCGAATGCACCCAGTCGGCAAGCTCCTGGCGACGATTTGTCGGGAGCGCCGCCTCATGTACGCCAACAATGGCGCCTTCCAACGCATACAGGATCTTTACCGTTAGCAACGGATTATTTTGTCGCAGCCTCAGCCAGCATATTTTAGCGCCTAGTACGCGTAACATGCTCTCGTCCTTTATCCCTGACTCATTGAGCAATGTTTCCAGATGGAAGGTCATATTGGGAAGATCTTTGAGCCTGTGCTGTGAAAAACGGCTATGTTTTTCTTTCATTGCCGCTTCAAGAGAAAACTTCGATAAACGTACCAGTTGCTGCTGATCGCGCCAGAGGCTTTCATCGACCCGATAATAGTTGAGTATAACGGGGCGTCCACATTTCATAAACGTGAGCCAGACAGGGGGATGCTTCACACAATAGGATACGCTTTGTTCACAGGCGCGGAGATAGAGCTCGCCATTCGCCACCATCGCAAAAACGGTATCTTCCACGGTCAGGCTATAGCTGCCGAATAAAGATCGATACTGAATCGTCCCCAAAGATGCCAAATATTCTTGCGATTTATAGATCCTGTCATAAGAGAGTGCTCTCATAAAATTCCTTTTAAATCATAAGGTAAAAGAATGATTTACAGTAACGGATCCGCTAATGACGAAAATAGGCAACTTATGTCTTACGAGCAAGATGAATTTTATTTTTGACGCGACTAAGAATAAAAATTGCGAGACACTTTCCGAAAATAGAGTTGATCTTTCATCGTCACAAGAGTACTGTATAAACATACAGTAACCCACAGGGCTGGATTGATTATGTACACTTCAGGTTATGCAAATCGTTCTTCGTCATTTCCTACCACCACACACAACGCCGCGCGCGCTACCACAGAAAATGTCGCCGCCGGACTTGTTAGTGAAGTTGTCTATCGGGAAGACCAGCCCATGATGGCGCAACTCCTGCTTTTGCCTCTGCTCCGGCAGTTAGGCCAACAATCACGCTGGCAGCTATGGCTCACACCACAGCAAAAACTCAGCCGCGAATGGGTGCAATCTGCAGGTTTACCACTAACGAAAGTGATGCAAATTAGCCAGCTTGCGCCCCGACATACGCTGACGTCGATGATCCGCGCTCTGCGCACAGGGAATTACAGCGTAGTGATTGGCTGGCTGGCAGAAGAACTTACTGAAGAAGAACATGCCAGCCTGGTCGAGGCGGCGAATGTAGGCAATGCGGTAGGGTTTATCATGCGCTCTGTTAGCGCACATTCGTTACCCAGGAGACAGCATTCCGGGCTAAAAATTCACTCTAATTTGTATCATTAAGTAAAATTAGGATTTATCCTGGAATTTTTTTTGTGCGATCGCATCTCCTTTGAGTACTAACGTTTTTTTTGCGAGAAAGCTTGCCAGAAGCGGTTTCCGCGATTTTTGCTGTCTGATTTATCATCCGAAACTGTTAAATGATGTGTATGTCCAGCATGTTTTTTTCACATGTCTGACGGAGTTCACACTTGTAAGTTTCCAACTACGTTGTAGACTTTACATCGCCAGGGGTGCTCGGCATAAGCCGTAGATATCGGTAGAGTAACTATTGAGCAGGTCCCCCGGTGAAGGATTTAACCGTGTTATCTCGTTGGAGATATTCATGGCGTATTTTGGATGATAACGAGGCGCAAAAAATGAAAAAGACAGCTATCGCGATTGCAGTGGCACTGGCTGGTTTCGCTACCGTAGCGCAGGCCGCTCCGAAAGATAACACCTGGTACGCTGGTGCTAAGCTGGGCTGGTCCCAGTACCATGACACTGGCTTCATTCCTAACAATGGCCCAACCCATGAAAACCAACTGGGCGCAGGCGCTTTTGGTGGTTATCAGGTTAACCCGTACGTTGGCTTTGAAATGGGCTACGACTGGTTAGGCCGTATGCCGTACAAAGGCGACAACATCAATGGCGCTTACAAAGCTCAGGGTGTTCAGCTGACCGCTAAACTGGGTTATCCAATCACTGACGATCTGGACGTTTATACTCGTCTGGGTGGTATGGTATGGCGTGCAGATACCAAGTCTAACGCACCGGGTTATTCTACCAAAGACCACGACACTGGCGTTTCCCCGGTATTCGCGGGCGGTATCGAGTATGCTATCACCCCTGAAATCGCAACTCGTCTGGAATACCAGTGGACTAACAACATCGGTGATGCTAACACCATCGGCACTCGCCCGGACAACGGCTTGCTGAGCGTAGGTGTTTCCTACCGTTTTGGTCAGGAAGAAGCCGCTCCGGTAGTAGCTCCAGCCCCGGCGCCGGCGCCGGAAGTACAGACCAAGCACTTCACTCTGAAGTCTGACGTCCTGTTTAACTTCAACAAAGCTACCCTGAAACCGGAAGGTCAGCAGGCACTGGACCAGCTGTACAGCCAGCTGAGCAACCTGGATCCGAAAGACGGTTCCGTAGTGGTTCTGGGCTTCACTGACCGCATCGGTTCTGACGCTTACAACCAGGGCCTGTCAGAAAAACGTGCTCAGTCTGTTGTGGATTACCTGATCTCCAAAGGTATCCCGGCTAATAAAATCTCCGCACGCGGCATGGGCGAATCTAACCCGGTTACCGGCAACACCTGTGACAACGTGAAAGCTCGCGCTGCCCTGATCGACTGCCTGGCACCGGATCGTCGCGTAGAGATCGAAGTTAAAGGCATCAAAGACGTAGTAACTCAGCCGCAGGCTTAAGTTTCCGTCTGATAAAAACCCCGCGCAGCGGGGTTTTTTACTCTGGACAGTATAACAGTTCCCATCGGCGTTACTTTTTACCTAATAACGCCTGTAGATCCTGCTTTAGCGTGGACATTTGCGTGGCATATTTCTCTTTATGTTCCGCATCTTCTATCAATTGTACAATCGTTTCGGATAATGTTTTACCGCGCCGTTGTGCAAGACCAGCCAAACGCTGCCACACCATAAACTCTAAATCGATAGATTTTTTACGTGTATGCTGATGTTCCGCATTAAAGTGTCGCTTGCGTCTTGCCCGAATCGTTTGTTTCATCCGATTAAGCAAGGCAGGATTCATATGCCTGTCTATCCAGACATTTACCCGCACCGGTTCATTTTCGAGGGCTAACAACAAATTGACGGCTTCCTGGGCAGCGCTGGCTTCCACGTAACGGGTTATCAACTCCCCTTCGCGGTGCTTTTTCACCAGATATTTCCATTTCCAACCGCTTTCAAGATTTTCAAGTTGTTGATATTTCATTGCGATCCCAATGTTACCGTGTAACTGTTATCAGAATATCAGTTTTTTAGTCATCTGAAGAAAAGAATCTTGAACCTGTGAATGATTACACGTCTTCACATTACTTTGCGTTCGCTTTCCACGTGTGCAGCGTGGCGGGTTAAGCTATAATCCCCCCTTTTACAACAGACTAAAAAACCTCAACTTTGACCATTACGAAACTAGCATGGCGTGATCTGGTTCCGGATAGCGAAAGTTATCAGGAGATATTTGCACAGCCACACGCGACTGACGAAAACAACACCTTACTCAGTGATACTCAGCCACGACTGCAGTTTGCGCTTGAGCAACTTATGCAACCGTGGGCCTCATCCTCATTTATGCTGGCCAAAGCGCCTGAAGAACCAGCGTATCTCACGTTACTGGCAGATGCCGTTCGCCCTCTGCAAAGCGATGCCGGGCAATTAACTGGCGGGCACTATGATGTCTCCGGGAATACCATTCATTACCGCGCCGCGCAGAATGCGCAAGATAGCTTTGCCACTATCACACAAGTGGTTAGTGCGGACTGGGTAGAAGCCGAACAACTGTTTGGTTGCCTGCGCCAGTACAACGGCGACATTACCCTGCAACCGGGTCTGGTTCATCAGGCTAACGGTGGCATACTTATTATCTCCTTACGGACCCTCCTGGCACAGCCATTGCTGTGGATGCGCCTGAAAGCCATCGTTAGCCGTGAACGCTTTGACTGGGTGGCGTTTGATGAGTCGCGTCCATTACCGGTCTCCGTGCCATCAATGCCGCTCAACCTGAAGGTGATCCTGGTTGGCGAACGTGAATCACTGGCCGATTTTCAGGAGATGGAACCGGAGCTCGCGGAACAGGCTATCTACAGTGAATTTGAAGACCATTTGCAGATAGTGGACGCAGAAGCTATGACCCTGTGGTGTCAATGGGTGACGCGTATCGCTTTACGCGATAATTTGCCGCCCCCGGCACCGGACGCCTGGCCCGTCCTGATACGCGAGGCTGTGCGCTATACCGGCGAACAGGATACGCTGCCTCTTTGCCCACTGTGGATAGCCCGCCAGTTTAAGGAGGCGGCGCCCTTATGCGAAGGTGAGACATGCAGCGGCGACGTGCTCAGCCTGATGCTTGCCCGACGCGAATGGCGGGAAGGCTTTCTACCTGAGCGGATGCAGGACGAAATTCTGCAAGAACAGATTCTGATTGAAACCGAAGGCGAACGTGTCGGACAAATTAATGCGCTTTCCGTTATTGAATTTCCCGGGCATCCGCGCGCCTTTGGTGAACCGTCGCGAATAAGTTGTGTCGTGCATATCGGCGATGGGGAGTTTAACGATATTGAACGCAAGGCCGAACTTGGCGGAAACATTCACGCCAAGGGAATGATGATTATGCAGGCCTTCCTGATGTCAGAATTACAGCTGGAGCAGCAGATCCCCTTCTCTGCCTCGTTAACCTTTGAGCAATCTTACAGCGAAGTTGATGGCGATAGCGCCTCAATGGCGGAGCTGTGCGCGCTTATCAGTGCATTGGCTAATGTGCCCGTAAACCAAAACATTGCAATTACCGGTTCAGTCGATCAATTTGGCCGCGCGCAGCCGGTTGGCGGGCTTAATGAAAAAATTGAAGGTTTCTTTGCCATCTGCGAACAGCGGGAATTAAACGGTAAACAGGGTGTTATTATTCCTGCCGCCAATGTCCGGCACCTCAGTCTTAAATCCGAACTGTTGCAGGCGGTGAAAGAAGAAAAATTCACTATCTGGGCGGTAGACGACGTGACCGACGCCTTACCGCTACTGTTAAATCTGGTGTGGGATGGCGAAGGACAAACGACGCTGATGCAGACTATCCAGGAGCGTATCGCACAGGCGACGCAGCAGGAAAGCCGGCATCGTTTTCCGTGGCCACTACGTTGGCTGAACTATTTTATACCGAACTGATCGGACTTGTTCAGCGTACACGTGTTAGCTATCCTGCGTGCTTCAATAAAATAAGGCTTATATTAGACATGGTAGATAAACGCGAATCCTATACAAAAGAAGACCTTCTTGCCTCTGGTCGTGGTGAACTGTTTGGTGCTAAAGGGCCGCAACTCCCTGCGCCAAACATGCTAATGATGGACCGCGTCGTTAAGATGACCGAAACGGGCGGCAATTTCGACAAAGGCTATGTCGAAGCGGAACTGGATATCAATCCGGATCTGTGGTTCTTCGGGTGCCATTTTATTGGCGATCCGGTGATGCCGGGTTGTCTGGGTCTGGACGCCATGTGGCAGTTAGTAGGATTCTACCTGGGTTGGCTGGGCGGTGAAGGTAAAGGTCGCGCGCTGGGCGTAGGCGAAGTGAAATTTACAGGTCAGGTTCTGCCGACGGCAAAAAAAGTCACTTATCGTATTCATTTCAAACGCATTGTAAACCGTCGCCTGATCATGGGCCTGGCAGACGGCGAGGTTCTGGTAGATGGACGTCTGATCTATACCGCAAACGATCTAAAAGTCGGTTTGTTCCAGGATACTTCTGCGTTTTAAGGCATTCAGTGTTATACCTCGTTATCAGGTATCATGCTGCAAAGTCGATAACGGCGAAACCTCCGCACAGCGGAGGTTTCTTTTTCTAAAGAGACAGAATCAGGCCATTACTGCCCTGTCCTCCATGGCTTGTCGCCAGCCTCCCAACCAGTATGACCGTTGATTCAGCGTCTGATAGGGACACATTTCTTTTGATCGTCCGGCAATACCGGCCTGATATCCACGCTGATGTGCCCGTTCCAGGCGATCTCGTTTTTGTCTCTTCATGCCTCGTTTCCCTCATATTTGTATCTGGTGGAAAAGAAAACAGTGATTACAAAATGTGCAATCACCCTACACGAATACCTCTAAATAGATCGTCCGTCAATGCGCAAAATTCACGCCAATGTCATATTTGTGAGCTATACGGTAAAACATTTGTACAAAAAATGTGCGCAAGAACAATTCTTTTTGAATATTAAAAAAATAAAAAAACCGCCTCAGGCGCATAACCTGAAGCGGTTAAATTTACATTACTTTTATCTCAGGGAAGCCGTTTTATCTCATTAACGATGGCGGTCGCCTCCTGGCTCCAGGCATTTGCCAGCTCTTTTACCATTTCATCGTAACCGTCTTTCTGCTGGCTGGCTTCAATGTAGAAAGGCCGCTTAATCAGATGTCCACCGTGGTTTAATAACCACTCGCCGCTGACAATAACCTTACCATCGTAACGTCCATGAAATCCGGTTACGGTAACATTTAGCGTATCCTGCGTCGCTCCCAACGGCTGGGACGCGACGACCCAGCCAGGAAGGCGGGCGCTAAGATTCGCCACCAACGTGTTACGCAACTGCTGATCCAGTGGACTGGCCCAAAGGTTGTTGTTGGCAATCACATACTGGACATCACTGGTTTGATACACCACGCCGTTACCTGCCAGATAATCAGGTACGGAAACCTGCTCTACCCATAAGAGGCGGTTGCCCTGGCTCGCGGTGCTTTGCACACCGTTTTGCGCTATCGGTAGCTGATAGTAGCGTTTGTTTTCTTCACCAGAGCTACATGACGCCAGCCAGAACGCCATTATCACGATCAGCCATTTTTTCATTGTCTTGCCCTCTTAGGCTCTGGATCTTTTTTATCCTTCGCTTCAAATACCAGCGCGTTGCTCTTCTCGTTCAACGTCTTCAGCACCGGTTGCAACTCGCGAAGCACCTGATCGAGACGCTGCATATCCGCCACCATTTTGTTATACGCCGCCGATCCAGGCTGGAAGCCTTGCATACTGCGATTCAGCTCGCGTAACGTCGTTTGCATATCCGCCGGTAGCTGCTGCATCGACTGACTGGAGGTGATCTTGTTCACATTATCCAGCGTGGTTTGCAGCCGACGCATCGTACGCTGGCTTTCAGACAGCGTATTCGTCGCCTGTTCAATCATCGGATTCAGCGGCAGACTGTTGATCTTATCCAGCGTTTCCACCAACCGCTGTTGAATTTGCGCCAGACCGCTACTAACAGTCGGAATAATTTCATACCCATCAAACTGGCGTAAACCGGTAATCGGCGGTGCCTTAGGATAAAAATCAAGATCAACATACAGCGCTCCGGTCACCAGATTACCGGTTTTGAGCGACGCACGCAGACCGCGCTTAAGCAGCTCCGCCAAATGCGCGGCAACGTCCGCATTCTCTCCCAGCTGCGCTTTCAGGCGCTCCGGTTCGATGCGCACCAACACAGGAATACGATAATCATCGTTAAATACCTGGCGCATTTTAGACGCAAAGAAAGGAACTTTACTTACTGTTCCCAGACGGATACCGCGGAACTCCAGCGGCGCACCAGGCTGCAATCCACGAACCGAATCCTTAAAGAACATCAGATAGTCGATATGATCGGTGTACAGAGAATCCTGAATACTTTTTTGATCGTCGTAGAGATTAAACTCGGTTTTTTCAGCAACCGGCTGCCCCTGATCCAGCCCTTCCGGCACATCAAAGCTTACCCCACCGCCAAACAGCGTCGTCAGCGATCCCATTTCCACGCGCATTCCCGCCGATGTCAGATCCACCGCTATACCGCTATCTTTCCAGAATCGTACATTACTGGTAACCAGCCGATCGTTTGGCGCATTAATAAATAACTGATAACTCATTGTGCGCTTTTGCGGATCGAAAGAGCTGGTTTCAACGGACCCCACGCGGTAACCACGGAACAGTACCGGATCGCCCGGACTTAGCTGACCCGCTTTTTTGCTGTCCAGAATCACGCGAATTCCTTTCGCATCTGGCGGGGCCAGCGGCGGCGAATCAAGAAGCTGGTAGCTTTCCGGCTGGCTGCCTTTACTTCCCGGCTGTAGTTCAATGTACGCGCCTGACAGCAATGTACCAAGCCCGCTGATGCCTTCCCGCCCTACCTGCGGTTTTACAACCCAAAATACCGAGTCCTTATGTAGCAGCTTTTCCATACCAGAATGCAGCCGCGCTTTGATTTGTACATGTGTCAGATCGTCAGTCAGAGTCGCGCTTTCAACCACGCCGACATCCACGCTGCGACTTTTAATCGTCGTTTTTCCACCTTCAATCCCTTCCGCATTTGTGGTAATTAACGTAACTTCCGGCCCCTGGTGGCTGTAATGGTAAAACAGAATCCAGGCGCCAATAAGCGCAGTCACAATCGGGAATATCCAGACAGGTGACCAATTTTTCACCTTTTGTACTTTGGCTTCCCCTTTATTAGGTTCCATGTTATCAGGACTCCTCATGGCCTGGTTCGTATTCACGATCCCACGACAGACGCGGATCAAAGGTCATCGCAGAAAACATTGTCATTATGACGACTAAAGCAAACATCAACGCACCCATTGCAGGATAAATATTCATTAACCCTCCCATACGCACCAGCGCAGAGAGTACGGCAATGACGAAGACATCAATCATTGACCAGCGCCCCACAAACTCCACCACTTCATAAATAAAATGCATCCGCTCACTGTCGCGTTTACCGTGGCCTTTCGCATCCCAACAAAGCCAGCCAATCGCGATCATTTTTAGCGTCGGCACCATAATGCTGGCGAGAAAGATGACCGCCGCAACCGGATAAGAGCCCTCGCTCCACAGCAAAATAACGCCAGCCAGAATAGTCGACGGCATTTTCGAGCCCAGTAAATCGGTGATCATGATCGGCAGAATATTGGCGGGTAAATAAAGCATGATCGAGGTAAATAATAACGCCAGGGTCCACTGCAAACTATTTTTACGCCGGACATAGCCTTTTGTATGACAGCGCGGACAAACGAGGCTATCGGCAGGTAGTATCGCCGTACAGCAGGCGCAGGAACGCAACGATTGCCGGATACCGGTTATCCCCGGCGTGAGTGGTTGCGCCAGGGCAGGCTGCGGGGCGATATCATCCCACAACCAACGGCGATCGACACACTGAAACGCCCGTAGCTGTACGATACAAAATAAGCACCAGGGAATAAAACTGCTGCCAATGCCAATGTCGCCATAGGCCATTAACTTAACAAAGCTGACCAGCACGCCTGCAAGAAATATTTCCGCCATTCCCCAGGATTTTAAAAGGAAAAAGATCCGCGCCAGCATTTTTTTTACCGGCAGCGGCAGGTCAGCACGGTTGACGAGTAATAAAATGGTCACCAGACAAAATGCCGGCACCAGTTGGACAAATAATAAAAAGAAAGTACCGAGGCTGGCGTAATCTTCAGAAAACATAACGCCAGGAATTTCCAGAAGCGTCACTTCGCTGGTGACGCCCGCGACATTCATATTCACGAAAGGAAAAAGGTTAGAAAGCAGCAGCATAAATAAGGCTGCTAACGCATAGGCAGTAGGACGCTGCCGTGGGGCGTCCCACTCGGTTGTTAATGTTGCGCCACACCGTGGACATGCCGCTTTTTGTCCATGCGAGAGGCGAGGTAAAGCCACCAGCATGTCACATTGCGGGCACAATATGTGCTTCGCAGCATGGTGATGTTCACACATAGGCGCTCCTTTAATTATGCCCCGTTCTTCAGGCCTTCAAGATACTCCCAACGTTCGAAGGCTTGCTCAAGTTCCTGCTCCGCCTGACTCAAATCGGCCAGAACTTTTTGCGTTTGCTCATGGGGCTGGCTAAAAAAGGCCGCATCCGCAACCTGCGCCTGTAGCGCTTCCAGCTTCGCTTCCAGTTCTTCAAGCTGGCCGGGTAATTGCTCCAGCTCGCGCTGCAGTTTATAGCTTAGTTTGCTACTGCCGCGTTTTACAATTTCTGCTTTAGGGGCAATAACTTCCTCGTTTTTTTTCACCACAGGCTGTTTCGTCGCCAGATGCTGCGCCTGCTGCGTGCGCGCATCATGATAGCCGCCGACATAACGCCCGATTTTGCCGCCGCCTTCAAAGATCCAGCATTCCGTCACAGTGTTATCGACAAATTGCCGATCATGGCTGACCAGCAGTACCGTCCCCTGATAGCCATCAATTAGTTCTTCTAATAGTTCCAGCGTTTCGACGTCAAGATCGTTCGTTGGTTCATCAAGAATTAAAAGGTTGCTCGGCTTGAGAAACAGGCGCGCCAACAGCAGACGGTTACGCTCGCCGCCGGAAAGCGCGCGAACGGGTGTCATCGCCCGTTTGGGATGAAACAGAAAGTCCTGCAAATAACCCAGTACATGGCGCGGCTTGCCGTTTACCATGACCTCTTGCTTGCCTTCCGCAAGGTTATCCATCACGGTTTTTTCCGGGTCCAGCTCGGCACGATGCTGATCGAAATAGGCGACTTCCAGCTTCGTTCCCACATGGATACGTCCACTGTCGGCCTGAAGTTGTCCCAGCATCAGTTTTAATAGCGTCGTTTTACCGCAGCCGTTCGGCCCGATTAAGGCGATCTTGTCACCGCGCTGCACCTGGGCGGAAAAATCTTTTACCAGTTGCTTTCCTTCCACCTGGTAATCAACATTTTCCATCTCAAAGACGATCTTCCCTGAACGCGCCGCCTCTTCGACCTGCATCTTCGCCGTACCCATCACTTCACGGCGCTCGCTGCGTTCACGACGCATCGCTTTTAACGCCCGTACACGTCCTTCGTTGCGAGTACGTCTCGCCTTGATGCCCTGACGAATCCAGACCTCTTCCTGCGCCAGTTTGCGATCAAATTCCGCGTTTTGTAACTCTTCTACGCGCAGCGCTTCTTCTTTCTCCAGCAGGTATTGATCGTAATTTCCCGGATAAGTAACCAGTTTGCCACGATCGAGATCGACAATGCGGGTCGCCATATTGCGAATAAACGAACGATCGTGAGAGATAAAAATAATCGTTCCGTTAAAGGTTTTCAGAAACCCTTCCAGCCAGTCAATGGTTTCGATATCCAGATGGTTAGTCGGTTCGTCCAGTAACAATACGCGCGGATTACTGACCAGCGCCCGACCCAACGCGGCTTTACGCAGCCAGCCGCCGGAGAGCGACGACAGCGCGGCGTTAGGATCGAGTCCAAGCTGCGCCAGCACTTCATTAATACGGTTCTCTAACTGCCACAAATTATGGTGGTCAAGTTGCTCCTGCACACGCGCCATTTCATTGAGGTTTTTCTCGCTGGGATCGGTCATCACCTGACGGGAAATCTCATGGTAGCGTTTAAGGTATTCTGCTTGTTCTTCAATACCTTCAGCGACAAAGTCATAGACGCTGCCCGCAATATTACGCGGCGGATCCTGTTGCAAACGCGCGACGATCAGATCCTGCTCATAGATAATACGGCCATCATCCAGACTCTGTTCACGGTTGAGGATCTTCATCAGGGTGGATTTCCCGGCACCGTTACGCCCCACCAGACAGACGCGTTCGTTATCTTCAATATGTAGCTCTGCGTTATCGAGAAGCGGCGCGTCGCTGAACGACAGCCATGCGCCATGCATACTGATTAATGACATTTATTTTTCCTTTCAGGCGGCGCGGATGAGCCAACAATTATGGATCTGACGGTTACGGGCAAAATCCGGGGAGAGCGTTTTTTGCGTAATTTCTTGTGCGGTAAGCCCCAATTCAGCCAACCCTTCCAGATCCATACGGAACCCGCGCTTATTATTAGAGAACATAATGGTGCCGTCTTTACGCAGCAGGCGTTTTAAGTCCTTCATTAATGCCAAATGATCGCGCTGGACATCAAACGACTCTTCCATACGTTTTGAGTTAGAAAACGTCGGTGGATCGATAAAGATCAGATCGAACTGTTCGTTTGCTTCGCGCAGCCAGCCCAGGCAGTCGGCCTGAATCAGGCGATGCGCGCGGCCACTCAGTCCATTCAAGCGCAAATTACGTTCGGCCCATTCCAGATAGGTACGGGACATATCCACCGTTGTGGTACTGCGTGCGCCGCCCAGCCCTGCATGTACGCTGGCGCTGCCGGTATAAGAAAAGAGATTCAGGAAATCTTTGCCTTTGCTCATTTCTCCCAGCATTCTGCGAGCAATACGGTGATCGAGGAACAGACCGGTGTCGAGATAATCCGTCAGATTTACCCATAAGCGCGCATTATATTCGCTGACCTCAAGGAACTCGCCCTTCTCGCTCATTTTCTGATACTGGTTTTTTCCTTTTTGCCGTTCCCGGGTTTTTAATACCAGTTTATTCGGCGGAATACCGAGCACTGACAAGGTTGCCGCAATAATATCGAACAGACGTTGCCGCGCTTTTTGCGCATCCACCGTTTTCGGCGGCGCATATTCCTGAATCACCGCCCAGTCGCCGTAACGGTCTACCGCCACGTTATATTCCGGCAGGTCGGCATCATATAAGCGATAGCACTCAATGCCTTCCTGACGCGCCCATTTTTCCAGCTTTTTAAGATTCTTACGCAGGCGATTAGCATAATCTTCCGCCACCGTTGCCGGTTTACTGTCCGCAGTGGTTTCCGCAATATGATAGTTTTTCTGCACGCAGTCCAGCGGACCATTCTTGGCTTTAAACTGTTTGTCGGCACGAAGTTGCAGACTGCCCAGCAAATCAGGCGAGGCGCTGAACAGCGACAAATTCCAACCGCCAAATTGGTTTTTCATCGTCCGACCCAGCAGGCTATGCAGCGCAATCAGCGCCGGTTCGCTGTCCAGACGTTCGCCATAGGGCGGGTTACTGATAACCGTACCATACGGGCCTTTCGACAACGGATTACTCAGTTGCGCCACATCTTTCACTTCAAAGGTGATTAGCTCGCTGATACCGGCGCGACGGGCGTTGCTGCGTGCCCGCTCAATGACGCGCGCATCGCTGTCAGAACCATAGAAATGCGACGAATATTCTGCCAGCCCCTTACGCGCCCGGGTCTGTGCTTCGGCTTTCACTTCCTGCCAGATAGTCCCGTCATGCTGTGCCCAGCCGCTAAATCCCCAGTGGCCACGGTGCAGGCCCGGCGCGCGATCGGTCGCCCACATCGCGGCTTCAATCAATAACGTCCCGGACCCACACATCGGATCGAGCAACGGCGTGCCCGGCTGCCAGCCGGAACGCATCACAATCGCCGCCGCCAACGTTTCTTTAATTGGCGCAAGGCCAGCACGATCGCGGTAGCCACGCAGGTGCAGACCATCACCGCTGAGATCCAGCGCAATGCTGGCCGTCTCTTTATTCAGCCAGACATTAATACGGAGATCCGGCGATTCGCGATCCACATTTGGACGCGGAAGATTTTTCCGCGTAAACGCATCGACAATCGCGTCTTTGACTTTCATCGCGCCATACTGGCTATTACGGATGGTGTCGTTCAGACCGCTAAAATGCACCGCAAAGGTCGCGCCAGGATTAAAAATCTCTGTCCAGTTTATCGCCTGAACGCCGAGGTAAAGGTCCAGATCGCTGTAGACTTTACACTCCCCCATCGGCAGGATAATACGCGAGGCCAGACGGCTCCACATCAGACTCTGGTAAATAAGCCGCGTGTCGCCCTGAAAATGGACCCCACCCTGAACAACCTGACACCCTACGGCGCCCAGTTTTTCCAGTTCAGTTTTTAACAGCTCTTCCAGCCCGCGGGCCGTACTGGCAAACAGAGAATTCATATTATCACTTTTACGCTAAGAAAATTGTTGCGCATTATAGCTAATCTCACGCCCATGTCATAAAGTTGAAGGCTTATTTTCATTTGAGGGACTGTACGGTGGCGACGTTATCACGGCTCTTTATTCATCCAGTCAAATCCATGCGCGGCATTGGTCTGACTCATGCACTGGCAGATGTCAGTGGTCTGGCTTTTGATCGCATCTTCATGGTTACCGAGCCCGACGGTACCTTTATTACCGCCCGCCAGTTTCCGCAAATGGTACGTTTCACGCCCTCTCCCTTTCACGATGGGCTCCATCTGACCGCACCGGACAGCAGCAGCGCGCTGGTTCGTTTTACCGATTTCACCCCGCAGGATGTGCCGACCGAGGTCTGGGGAAACCATTTTACCGCTCGTGTCGCCCCAATGGCGATTAACCAATGGCTGAGCGGCTTTTTTTCCCGCGATGTCCAGCTACGCTGGGTCGGGCCGCAGTTGACGCGTCGGGTTAAACGGCATAACGCAGTACCGCTGGGATTCGCCGATGGCTACCCATACTTGCTGACCAACGAAGCCTCGCTGCGCGATCTTCAGCGGCGTTGCCCGGCAGGCGTGACAATGGAGCAATTCCGCCCAAACTTAGTGGTTTCCGGCGTAGCGGCCTGGGAGGAGGATCGCTGGAAAGTGCTTCGCATTGGCGACGTGATTTTTGACGTCGTGAAGCCCTGTAGCCGCTGCATTTTTACGACCGTAAGCCCTGAAAAAGGGCAAAAACATCCTTCCGGAGAACCGCTGGTGACGCTGCAATCTTTCCGTACCGCTCAGGACAACGGCGATGTGGATTTTGGTCAGAACCTGATTGCCCGTAATAGCGGCGTGATTCGCGTCGGTGATGACGTGGAGATCCTGGCGACGGCTCCGGCAAAAATTTATGGCGCCGCCGCGTCCGATGATTGCGTTACGCCAGATAAACAGCCGGACGCAACCGTGGTCATCGACTGGCAGGGGCACATTTTTCTCGGGAATAATCAGCAGGTACTGCTGGAACAGCTGGAAAATCAGGGGATCCGTATTCCATATTCTTGCCGGGCGGGTATCTGTGGATGCTGCCGGATACGTTTGCTGGAAGGCGAAGTTAGCCCGCTGAAAACGTCGGCCATGGGCGAAGATGGTACAATTCTGAGTTGTAGCTGCGTGCCTAAGTCCGCATTACGACTGGAAAATTAAACCGCCTGTTCAAGGCTGAAACGGTGACAGTGAACCTGCGGTTTCAGCCTGTCGTTCATAATTTTAATTGCATCGCCAAGCTGCATGGTTCGGCCTGCGATTACTACGCCGGGCTGGGCCAGCAGGCAAAGTGCGGCATTTTCTCCTGGTTCGACCACCAGTAAATTAACCTGTTCTGCCGTATCGCTTAACCAGACGCTTGCGGCATCACCTGTTCCAGGCGTCCACGCTTCGCCATGGGCCACAAAATGCCAACTTTTTGGCATTTGCGGTTTAAGGTAACGAATCGCCACCAGCGCATTTAACACCAGCTCCGCCCGTTGCTCTTTGCTTAATTCGAAGTCCCGACACTTTTCTTCGAAGGAAAAATAGAGCGCGGCATCATCCACGCAAAAACCGGTCGGGCAAAAGGCGTCTGGTGTGAGCATCTTACGAGGGAAACGCGAACGAAAAAGCATACCATTGGCAAGATCGAGCATCATACGATCGTGCTCGTCATCATAATACCAGCGCCAGTTATCGTCAGGTTTAATTCGCATTAGCCTCTCTCCCGCCTGTAAGCAACTCGTAACAGCATTGTCCTTTTGCCGCTTCGTTTATTACCCCAATAATAAAAGCCTAAAATGTCTAAATAAGCAACAGTGGAGAAATATAAAACAACCAGAGCCGGAAATAAAGCCCTGGTTGTCTGATAAAGGGTAAAGTTTAGATATGCGTTACGATCTCTTTAATCAATGGCGGACCTTTAAAAATAAAGCCGGAATAAATTTGTACCAGTGTTGCGCCTGCGGCTATCTTTTCTCGTGCGGCGATAACTGAGTCGATGCCGCCGACGCCGATAATCGGTAATTGTCCTTTTAACTCCTGGGACAAACGACGAATAGTTTCTGTGCTTTTTAATTGCAATGGCCGACCACTTAATCCTCCCGTTTGCTGGTAATTTTTCATTCCCTGTACCAACGAACGATCAAGGGTCGTATTTGTTGCAATTACGCCATCAATATTGTGTCGAAGCAGGCTATCGGCAACCTGGATCAATTCCTCTTCACAAAGATCCGGCGCGATCTTTACGGCCACCGGTACATATTTATGGTGGATCGCCTGAAGATCGTTTTGCTTATTTTTAATAGCGCTTAAGAGATCATCCAGCGCATCGCCATACTGGAGTGAACGTAACCCTGGTGTATTCGGTGAAGAAATATTAATGGCGATATAACCTGCATACGCATAGACTTTTTCCATACAAATCAGGTAGTCATCTTTGCCATTTTCAACTGGCGTATCTTTATTTTTGCCAATATTGATGCCCAGAATACCATCAAAATGGGCCTTTTTAACATTCTCAACCAGGTTATCAACGCCCAGATTATTAAACCCCATCCGATTGATCAGGCCTTCAGCCTCCACCAGACGGAAAAGACGCGGCTTATCGTTACCCGGCTGCGGACGCGGCGTCACAGTGCCGATTTCAAGGGAACCAAACCCCATCGCGCCTAACGCATCAATGCACTCCCCGTCTTTATCCAGACCTGCAGCCAGCCCCAGCGGGTTTTTAAAAGTAAGCCCCATGCAGGTAACCGGTTTTGTCGGCACCTTCTGGCGCACCAGCGCTTCCAGCGGCGTACCGGTAATGCGGCGTAATTGTTGAAATGTAAATTCATGAGCGCGCTCTGGATCGAGCTGGAAAAGGGCTTTACGAACGAAGGGATAGTACATGAACTCTCCTGGATTCCCGGTATGCAAACCGGGGGCGTATTATGGGCGATATCGTTGAAAAAGGGAATTGACCTGCCGCAATAAATAGCAATCGTTTTCCCTCTCTCTTCTCCCACACGCTCCGCCAGATGCCGTTCTGTGCGACATGACCGTCTTCCTTTACTGGATGGATAAAGCGCAACAAATCCTCCTCCGGCTAAAAAAACGCCCGGTTGCACGAACGCATACCGGGCTTACATCACATTTTTATACCGGATAAATTCCTTCCGGCGCGCTATCAGGCCAACGCTTTCGTGATCTTCTCATACAAATCACCGGAAAGATTCTCCAGTCCTTTTAACTGCTCCAGCGCCGCTCGCATTTTCTCCTGCCGTTTCTCATCATAGCGCTTCAGGCGGATCAGCGGTTCAATGAGGCGTGACGCTACCTGTGGGTTGCGGCTATTCAGATCGGTCAGCATCTCGACCAGGAACTGATATCCACTGCCGTCTTCCGCATGGAACGCCGCCGGGTTGCTGCCGGCAAAGGCACCAATTAATGAACGAATGCGGTTTGGGTTACTCATACTGAAAGAACGGTGTCGGAGCAGGCCACGTACCGTTTCCAGGACATTCTCCGCGGGGCTGGTGGATTGCAGGATAAACCATTTATCCATCACCAGACCATCCTGATGCCACTTATCGTCATATTCCTGCATCAATGTATCGCGACACGGCAACTGGGCCGCCACCGCAGCAGACAGCGCTGCCAGCGCATCGGTCATGTTATTGGCGTCGCGATACTGTTTGCTGACCAATCTATTAGCCAGTTCCGTCTCGCCGAACGCCAGGAAGCGCAGGCAGGCGTTACGCAGTGCGCGCTTGCCGATGTCGCCATGATCAATACGGTACGCATTCAACGCGTTGGCGTTATAAATAGCAAGGAACTCATCCGCCAGTTCTGTCGCCAGCGTACGTGTCAACGCTTCACGGACTTGCATAATGGCGATCGGGTCGATAACCTCGAACAACTCTGCTATTTCACTGGCCGAAGGCAACGTTAAAATTTCTGCGGCCAGCGCCGGATCGATCTTCTCATCTAACAGCACCGCGCGAAATGCGTCAGCAACATGCACCGGAAGCGATAGCGGCTGCCCCTGCTGATGACGCGCCACATTCAGTTTAATGTATGTGGCCAGCAGACTTTGCGCCGCATCCCAACGGGAGAAATCATTGCGCGCATGGCGCATCAGGAACGTCAACTGCTGATCGCTCCATTTATATTCCAGTTTCACCGGCGCTGAAAACTCGCACAGCAAGGCCGGAACAGGCTGGAAGTAGACATTATCGAAGGTAAATGTCTGCTCCGCCTGCGTGACGTTCAGCACGGCATTGACCGGATGACCACCTTTTTGCAACGGAATGACGTTGCCTTCGTTATCATACAACTCAATGGCGAACGGAATATGCAGCGGTTGCTTTTCCGCCTGATCTGCCGTCGCTGGCGTACGCTGACTAATAGTCAACATATACTGCTCGGTTTCCGGATTATAATCATCTTTTACCGTTACAATCGGCGTGCCGGACTGACTGTACCAGCGGCGGAAATGGGACAAATCGACATTAGAAGCATCTTCCATCGCCTGCACAAAATCATCGCAGGTCGCCGCGCTGCCGTCATGGCGCTCAAAATAAAGCTGCATCCCCTTCTGGAAATTGTCCTCACCCAGCAACGTGTGGATCATGCGAATGACTTCCGCACCCTTTTCATAAACGGTGAGGGTGTAGAAGTTATTCATTTCGATTACTTTATCCGGGCGGATAGGATGCGCCATCGGGCTGGCATCTTCCGCAAACTGCAAACCGCGCATGGTACGCACGTTACTGATACGGTTTACCGCACGCGAACCCAAATCAGAGCTAAACTCCTGATCGCGGAATACCGTTAAGCCCTCTTTCAGACTGAGCTGGAACCAGTCGCGGCAGGTGACGCGGTTACCTGTCCAGTTGTGGAAATACTCATGGCCGATCACGCGCTCAATATCAAGATAATCTTTATCCGTCGCGGTATCAGTACGCGCCAACACATATTTGGAGTTAAAGATATTGAGACCCTTATTCTCCATCGCGCCCATATTAAAGAAATCCACCGCGACAATCATATAGATGTCGAGGTCATACTCGAGACCAAAGCGGGCTTCATCCCATTTCATGGCGTTTTTCAGCGAAGTCATCGCCCATGGCGCACGATCAAGATTGCCGCGGTCAACATACAATTCCAGCGCAACTTCCCGTCCCGAACGCGTCGTAAAAGTATCGCGCAATACGTCAAAATCACCCGCTACCAGCGCGAACAGGTAGCACGGTTTCGGGAATGGATCTTGCCACTGTACCCAGTGACGTCCATTCTCCAGCTCGCCCTGAGCCACGCGGTTGCCGTTAGAAAGCAGGAACGGGTATTTGATTTTATCGGCAATAATTTTAGTGGTAAATCGCGCCAGGACATCCGGGCGATCAAGATACCAGGTAATATGGCGGAAACCTTCAGCCTCACACTGGGTGCAGAGCGCATCACCGGACTGGTACAATCCTTCCAGCGCCGTATTCGCCGCTGGGTTGATTTCATTGACAATGCGCAGCGTAAAACGCTCTGGCAGACCGCTGATAATAAGCGCGCCCTCTTCTTCTTTATAGGCTGCCCACGGCGCATCGTTAACGTGGAGGGAAACCAGCGTTAAATCTTCCCCGTCAAGGCGAAGAGGCACATCAGGCGCACCATGACGAACAGCCTGGCTTATTGCGGTGACCACGGTTTTTTCGGCATTGAGGTCAAACGTCAAGTCAATATCAGTAATCTGGTAATCCGGCGCGCGATAGTCGTGGCGGTATTTGGCTTGTGGCTGTTGTGTCATAAAAAACCTTTCGCATCTACTGTAGAGTGTCGACTCCAGTCTATTCCTGTTGCGCAAATCGCGCTACGCAGAATGTTCATCTTTTCAGGCACAAACGGCCTTTTTGCTACATTTTTATAATATGAACTCATAATTTTTAAAATCTATAACAACCGTCCAGAGACGCCTAAAACACGGAATGAGCGATACCACAAGAAGACGGGGTTAACGAACAGTAAGAATTTCACAATGCAGCTTTGTCCCTCCATGACCCATCATTAATGTTAGCCAATACCAGGTCCCATTAGTCTTGTAGAGGACATCTGCAATACACATCCTTTGTGAACTCTCCAAAAGTTTAACCGCTTATGGCAGATGCTCTGACAGATAGCACAACCATGGGCTCCGGACAGTATGTCTGGGACGCCGATCCTCCGGTATTCATTAAAGATGATGTGGATATCTACCTTATCCTAAATTCGGTGCGGACTGACAACTGCCCGAGCAGCAAAAACGCGTGGTGCCACTTATCAGCAGGAATGAGAGGCAACCTGAGCTTGAGATCGCCTTTATCTGTCATATAAAAAGAAGGCTCCGTTATAACGTTAAAATAAACTCTTTTTAAACAAAACCAGATTACATATAACAAGAATTATCCTCGCTCTATAATCATTGATGTTTTTCACTCAAGACTGGAGAAAGCCTATGACAGAACAAGCACTTCAACTCCTTAGCGCTATTGATGCTTCCTTTTATCACTATACAGGCGTTTATTTGCCCTGCCCTCCCTCGTTATCTGACCGTTATGACTGGCTGCATAATAACGCACCTTATAGTTTAGTTGCTCATAATTCAGAAAAAGATCCTAAATTTATCTATACCAATATGCAGGCGCTAAAATGTTTTAAATATCCACTGCAGGAATTTCTGGGATTACCTTCCCGTCTGAGCGCATCGGAAAACGACCAACCAGAAAGACAAGCATTATTACAGACCGTTAAAAACAGAGGCATCGCATTTAATTATTCGGGACCACGTGTGGATAAACACAATAATCAGTTTATCATATATGATGGTATCGTCTGGCAATCATGTGAGTCTAATAAGCCTATTTTCGGGCAGGCTGCATTATTTTGGCCAGATGACTCTGAAAAGCCATACTGGTTTTCTGAAGAGTTTTTTATTCAGTGACGAAGCTTCTGCTATTTTTAAGAGTAAGATTTAAATATCGATGTTTCTTGATATTACGAATCTTATCATTAAGATAGCGAAACCTTTCAGGCTTTCTTATCTGTGTTTCATGGCCATTCTTATGATGGCTGTTCAGATTAACATCTCACGATGGCGAGAAAGTTTCAGGAGACAGTAAAAATCCGCCTTGCTGGAAGGCGGCATTGATTGCGCCCTGAAAGGGAATGCCAAAACGTTTAGATTGTCGTGGTTCAGGATCGCCCTATCACTTTTGCGAACGCGTTCTCGTTTTATCTGGCAGTGCCCATTCACTTGTAACAGCCCCGTAGAACCGTTAAAACTCAAATGGTTAGTGGCGATACTGCTACATTTTTATAACATGGGGCACGAAATGCGCTCGACCCTAAAGACAGCTTATGGTGTGATCGGGGTTCAATAAATCGCTAAACAAGGTATACTCCAGCGGTTTTCTTAGTTGTTTATTGTACTAAACGCTCCCGTGAGAGGACGCTACAGCGCACCTATGACACAATTCGCTTCTCCTGTTCTGCACTCTTTGCTGGATACAGATGCTTATAAGTTGCATATGCAGCAAGCCGTTTTTCACCACTACTATGATGTGCAGGTAGCGGCTGAGTTTCGTTGCCGTGGCGACGATCTGCTGGGTATTTATGCCGATGCTATTCGCGAGCAGGTTAACGCGATGCAGCACCTGCACCTCCAGGAGGATGAGTTCCAGTGGCTCTCCGGCCTGCCCTTTTTTAAAACGGATTATCTTCACTGGTTACGCGAGTTTCGCTATAACCCGGCGCAGGTCTGTGTCACCAACGATGGCGGCAAGCTGAACATTCGCTTAACCGGTCCGTGGCGTGAAGTCATCATGTGGGAAGTGCCGCTGCTGGCCGTCATCAGTGAACTGGTTCATCATTACCGGTCGCCTGAAGCTGGCGTGGCTCAGGCGCTTGATACGCTGGAAAGCAAGCTGGTTAATTTTGCTGGGTTAACCGCCGATCTTGATATGTCCCGTTTCCATCTGATGGATTTTGGCACCCGTCGCCGTTTCTCTCGGGAAGTACAACAAGCGATTGTTAAACGTCTCCAACAGGAGTCATGGTTCGTCGGCACCAGCAACTATGATCTTGCCCGCCGCCTGTCTCTGACGCCAATGGGTACTCAGGCGCACGAATGGTTTCAGGCACATCAACAAATCAGTCCGGATCTGGCGACCAGCCAGCGTGCGGCATTAGCCGCCTGGCTCAACGAATATCCGGATCAACTCGGTATCGCCCTGACAGATTGCATTACCATGGATGCGTTTTTACGCGATTTCGGCGTCGAATTTGCCAGCCGTTACCAGGGACTACGCCATGATTCAGGAGACCCTATAGAATGGGGCGAAAAGGCGATAGCCCATTATCAGAAGCTGGGTATTGACCCGATGACAAAAACACTGGTCTTTTCCGATAATCTTGATCTGCAAAAGGCGGTCGAACTCTATCGTCATTTTGCGTCTCGCGTACAGCTAAGCTTCGGTATCGGTACCCGCCTGACCTGCGATATTCCTCAGGTGAAGCCGCTCAATATTGTTATTAAGCTGGTCGAATGCAACGGAAAACCGGTTGCCAAACTTTCCGATAGCCCCGGCAAAACCATCTGTCACGACAAAGCATTTGTGCGTGCGCTGCGTAAAGCTTTTGACCTGCCACAGGTCCGCAAAGCCAGTTAATACTTCCCGGGGAGCCTGACAGGGCTCCTTTTTCAAGTTTATTTCCGAAATCTTTCGCTCCAGCTGCGATTTCTGCTTGTCTGATTGCAGATGCCAGGTAACATAGGAATTCCCCCATTTCGGGGACAAGTGTTTATTATTTCCGACTATTAACAGAGAGAATATTATGAGCGTTGTGCCTGTAGCCGACGTACTCCAGGGCCGTGTAGCCGTTGACCAAGAAGTCACCGTGCGCGGATGGGTGCGTACCCGCCGAGATTCAAAAGCTGGCATCTCCTTCCTTGCCGTTTATGACGGTTCCTGCTTTGATCCTGTACAGGCTGTAATTAATAATTCTCTGCCCAATTATAATGAAGAAGTATTACACCTGACGACAGGCTGCTCCGTCGTGGTAACGGGTAACGTCGTTGCGTCGCCAGGGCAGGGGCAAAGTTTCGAAATCCAGGCCACAAAGGTAGAGGTCGCAGGCTGGGTAGAAGATCCGGATACCTACCCGATGGCGGCAAAACGCCATAGCATTGAATACCTGCGTGAAGTCGCGCACCTGCGTCCGCGCACTAACCTGATTGGTGCAGTTGCCCGTGTACGCCATACGCTGGCCCAGGCGCTGCATCGCTTCTTTGATGAGCAGGGGTTTTTCTGGGTATCCACTCCGCTGATTACCGCGTCCGATACCGAAGGCGCTGGCGAAATGTTCCGCGTCTCCACGTTGGATCTGGAAAACCTACCGCGTAACGATCAGGGCAAGGTAGACTTTGACAAAGACTTTTTTGGCAAAGAGTCCTTCCTGACCGTTTCCGGCCAGTTAAACGGTGAAACGTATGCCTGCGCGTTGTCCAAAGTCTACACCTTTGGGCCGACCTTCCGCGCAGAAAACTCCAACACCAGCCGTCACCTGGCGGAGTTCTGGATGCTGGAGCCGGAAGTGGCTTTCGCCGATCTGGAAGACAACGCGCGCCTGGCGGAAGCCATGCTGAAATATGTCTTTAAAGCGGTGCTCACTGAGCGTGCGGATGATATGAAATTTTTCGCCGAGCGTGTGGATAAAGAGGCCATTGTCCGCCTGGAGCGCTTTATCGACGCTGACTTCGCCCAGGTGGATTACACCGATGCTGTCGCTATTCTGGAAAGCTGCGGTAAGAAATTTGAAAACTCTGTATTCTGGGGAGTAGACCTTTCTTCCGAGCACGAACGCTACCTGGCGGAAGAACATTTCAAAGCGCCGGTTGTAGTGAAAAATTATCCCAAAGAGATTAAAGCGTTTTACATGCGTCTTAACGAAGACGGCAAAACCGTTGCGGCCATGGATGTCCTTGCGCCGGGGATCGGCGAAATTATCGGTGGTTCCCAGCGTGAAGAGCGCCTGGATGTGCTGGATGCTCGTATGGCCGAAATGGGGCTGAATAAAGAGGATTACTGGTGGTATCGCGACCTACGTCGCTACGGTACCGTACCGCACTCTGGCTTTGGCCTGGGCTTTGAACGCCTTATCGCTTACGTCACTGGCGTGCAAAACGTCCGCGATGTTATTCCGTTCCCACGTACCCCGCGCAACGCCAGCTTCTAATCTTTTGTAAACCAAAGGCCAGCATAGCTGGCCTTTTCTCTGCCCGAATGTCAGTTTTATTTTCAATAAGTAAATAAATTTAATTGCAACCCTCTGAATTCAAACATCTTGTTACTCAATATTTCACGTCATTATTTACTTATAAAAATAAGACCTTAAATTTATTGCGGATTAGAATTTTCTGTTCTGATAGCACATTTTTTCGCCGTGATTTTAGGCATCCGGATGTCCAGACATAAAATATTATCAACCGCTTTGTCAGCTGCTTTTTTAAGCATAATGGTTTCAACGTAAGATAAATATAATAAAATCATATAAATAAAAAGAGAAACGATAAATAAGAACCAGAACAGAAGGGAAATTTGATGTCGTTCACAAAGTTCCTTTAAAATAATATTTATTTACATATTATTTCTATTAGAAACAAAATCTTTATCTTTGTAGCACTTTCACGGTAGCGAAACGTTAGCTTGAATGGAAAGATGCCTGTCAGACACATAAAGACACCAAACTCTCATCAATATTTCTGTAAAGTTTTATTGACGGAATTTATTGGCGGCAGTGGCAGGTGTCATATAAAAAAACCAATGAGGGTAATAAATAATGATGAAGCGCAAAATCCTGGCAGCGGTGATCCCTGCCCTGCTGGCTGCCGGAACCGCAAACGCAGCAGAAATTTATAATAAAGATGGCAATAAACTGGATTTGTACGGTAAAGCCGTGGGCCGTCATGTATGGACAACAACCGGCGATAGTAAAAATACCGACCAGACTTATGCCCAGATTGGTTTTAAAGGGGAAACGCAGATTAACACCGATCTGACCGGTTTCGGTCAGTGGGAATATCGTACTAAAGCAGACCGTGCTGAAGGCGAACAGCAGAACTCGAACCTGGTCCGTCTGGCCTTCGCGGGTTTGAAATACGCGGAAGTGGGTTCAATCGATTATGGTCGTAACTACGGTATTGTTTACGATGTTGAATCGTACACCGATATGGCGCCCTACTTCTCCGGCGAAACCTGGGGCGGTGCCTATACTGATAACTACATGACCAGCCGTGCTGGCGGTTTGTTGACCTACCGTAACTCTGATTTCTTTGGCCTGGTAGACGGTCTCTCTTTCGGTATCCAGTACCAGGGTAAAAATCAGGACAACCATAGCATCAACTCTCAAAACGGCGATGGCGTAGGTTACACCATGGCGTATGAGTTCGACGGTTTTGGCGTCACCGCAGCCTACAGCAACAGCAAGCGTACTAACGATCAGCAGGATCGCGATGGTAATGGCGATCGCGCCGAATCGTGGGCTGTTGGCGCGAAATATGATGCGAACAACGTCTATCTGGCAGCCGTATATGCTGAAACCCGCAATATGAGTATCGTTGAAAATACAGTTACCGATACTGTTGAGATGGCAAACAAAACACAGAACCTCGAAGTGGTCGCTCAATACCAGTTTGACTTCGGCCTGCGTCCGGCAATCTCTTACGTACAAAGTAAAGGTAAGCAGTTGAACGGTGCCGACAGTACCGCCGATCTGGCGAAATACATTCAGGCGGGTGCGACTTACTACTTTAACAAAAACATGAACGTATGGGTTGACTACCGTTTCAACCTGCTGGACGAAAACGACTACAGTTCCAGCTACGTTGGCACCGACGATCAGGCGGCTGTGGGTATTACTTACCAGTTCTGACCAGCAGACCCCTTTGTTTTATGCCCCAAAAACAGGACTTCGGTCCTGTTTTTTTATGTCTCTTAGAGAAAATGTGCGTCTTTCAAAAACAGGCGGGCTTTTTATCGCTAATGGTTGGCATTTTGTAAATCTGCCGTTAACCTGATAGCGGATTTCCCTTCTGTAACTACAATGGAACCTCGTCATGTTTGAGAACATAACCGCCGCTCCTGCCGACCCGATTTTGGGCCTGGCCGATCTGTTTCGCGCCGATGACCGTCCCGGGAAAATTAACCTTGGCATTGGCGTATATAAGGATGAAACGGGCAAAACACCGGTACTCACCAGCGTTAAAAAAGCCGAGCAGTATTTACTGGAAAATGAAACGACAAAAAATTATCTCGGCATTGACGGTATTCCGGAGTTTGCTCGCTGCACCCAGGAACTGCTGTTTGGCAAAGGTAGCGCACTGATTAACGACAAACGCGCGCGCACGGCGCAAACGCCTGGCGGTACTGGCGCGCTACGTGTTGCCGCCGACTTCCTGGCAAAAAATACTCCGGTAAAACGGGTATGGGTGAGTAATCCCAGTTGGCCAAACCACAAAAGCGTGTTTAACTCCGCTGGACTGGAAGTCCGTGAGTACGCTTACTATGATGCGGAAAATCACACGCTGAATTTTGACGCATTGCTGGAAAGCCTGAACGAAGCGCAGGCTGGCGACGTGGTTCTGTTCCACGGCTGCTGCCACAACCCAACCGGGATTGATCCTACGCTGGAACAGTGGCAAACGCTGGCCCAGCTTTCTGTCGAAAAAGGCTGGTTGCCGTTATTTGATTTTGCTTACCAGGGTTTTGCCCGCGGTCTGGAAGAGGATGCGGAAGGTCTGCGCGCCTTTGCCGCACTGCATAAAGAACTGATTGTCGCCAGTTCTTACTCAAAAAACTTCGGCTTATATAATGAGCGCGTCGGTGCCTGCACATTAGTTGCCGCTGATGCGAAAACCGTAGATTGTGCCTTCAGCCAGATGAAATCAGCCATTCGCGCCAACTACTCCAATCCGCCAGCTCACGGCGCGTCTATTGTTGCAACTATTCTGAGTAATGACGCCCTGCGCGCCATCTGGGAACAGGAGCTGACGGATATGCGCCAGCGTATTCAGCGTATGCGTCAACTGTTCGTGAATACCCTGCAGGAGAAAGGTGCAAACCGTGATTTCAGCTTTATTATCAAGCAAAACGGGATGTTCTCATTCAGCGGTCTGACCAAAGAGCAGGTATTGCGCCTGCGTGAAGAATTTGGCATTTACGCCGTGGCTTCTGGTCGCGTAAACGTGGCAGGCATGACGCCGGATAATATGGCGCCGCTGTGCGAAGCCATCGTCGCGGTACTGTAAAAAACTGTCGGCTGGCGTAACCGACAAAAAAGCCTGCACATTGCAGGCTTTTTTCTTCTGCTTACCAGACCGGCATCTCATCTTGCAGGAAGGGATTATGCAGACGCTCGTCACCGAGCGTAGAGAGGGGGCCGTGTCCTGGAATAAAGGTCACCTCATCGCCAAGCGGCAACAGTTTACGCTTAATTGAGTCAATGAGCTGATGATGATCGCCACGAGGAAAATCGCTGCGCCCAACGCCGCCTTTGAAAATCACATCGCCAGAGATGAGCAGTTGCGACTGCTCATCAAAGAAAACCACGTGTCCTGGCGTATGCCCTGGACAATGTAACACCTGTAACGTCACATTCCCTACGCTGACGCGATCGCCTCCATTCAGCCAACGGTCAGGCGTTAATGGCTGGCACTCCTCCAGACCAAACATACGGCTTTGTGCTGGCAGACCTTGCAGCCAGAACTCATCTTCTTTTTCCGGACCGATAACAGGAACGCCGTAATGCTGCGCCAGTTCACTCGCCGCGCCGACATGATCGAGATGCCCATGCGTGAGTAAAATTTGCATCAACGTCACGCCACTGGCGTCCACTTCCTGTTTAATTTTCTCAGCGTCGCCGCCCGGATCGACCAGCGCCGCCAGCCGGGTTTGCTCGCACCAGATCAATGAGCAGTTCTGGGAGAATGCGGTGACCGGAATAATACGATAGTTCATACAGCTCCTTTGATTAAGCCTCGCTGATTACCAGTGCCGCGTCGGCCCGGTATCAATATGCACAAAGTTACTACGTGGGTAATATCCTACACCACCTGCGCCCATAGATAACGCCGCTTTGCGAATATTGCTCAGCGCCACGCCTTCAATATGAAAATCCATCGCCTGTCCTTTCGTATGGTAGCTTTTTTTGGCTACACCACTGCTACGAGCGCGTAATTCATTATTGGTATCAAGAGAGCGGTAGCCCGAGATGAGTTGCACAGGTTTACGCGTCCCTAACAGCCCCTGCAGTCGGTAGAGTTGATCAAACAGGCGGGGATCGATTGAACGGACTTTATTCGCACGATAGTCACGGAAAAAATGGTTTAACTTTGCTAATTCATCCTGAATGTAGGCTCTTCCATCGAAAAATTCCGCCTTGATTGACTCTCCGGTATGGAGATTGTTTAACGTCAAAATACGCGGGCGTGGGGTCGAGAGTGTGGCAAACGCTGGCGCGGGCAGGATGGCGGCGCCGAGAGCGACACCACCAAGCGCCAGCAGCTTGCGGCGATTAGCGTCAAATTTGTCCATGATAATCAGGTCTACAGGTCAATGTTATCGTTAATACACTTCTACCTTTAAGCAGGTGAGATATCAGCGGGCACAGGCTTCTGAGCGGCCAGGACTGCCGACGCCATCGACTCAAAGGTTGTTGTATATGCACTTCTGGCGCACGAAAGGCACCTTAACTGGCGATAAAGCCCGCGTCAAGATGGCCCTCCCCCCGCAACAACGGGGGTCTACAGCGAAACGCCCCGTTGAAGCCAAACATTAGGACAACATATTTACCAGAACGTCTTCATTTACCTGATTAATTGTTCAACCTTTGGCACAATTTGTGCGCTGGATCGCGCGGTGAGATCGTAATTGTAAATATCTGTACGATACTGCATCCGACCGTCTGCGCCGACAAACGCGGTCAGATAGTAAAGATTAACCGGAATGTTCTGCCGGATATTCACATACCGTGTGTCGCCTTGCTTCAGAGCGCCGGAGATTCGCGCGTCATTCCAGCCTGCATCCTGCAATAGCATATTCGCCAGTTCAGAGGCCTTATTGACCCGCACGCAACCGGAACTTAACGCCCTGGCATCACGCTGAAAAAGAGTATGGTTGGGCGTATCGTGCAGATATATCGCGTCTGAACTCGGCATATTAAATTTATAACGCCCCAGTGAATTATGCGCCCCGGGTGCCTGCTGGAAACGGAACGGAAGATTCGATGGCGTAATAGTGGCCCAGTCAACCTGCCACGGATCGATCGCTTCTTTACTGTTCCAGCCGCGCATCACGGTGTAGCCATGGCGCTCCAGATAGCCTGGGTCATTCCACACCTTCGGTAAAATATCTTTACGCGCAAGCGTGGGCGGAACGTTCCACGGCGGGTTCACCACCACATTATTCAGCGCGCTGCTCATCATCGGCGTTTTACGATCGGGACGCCCGACGATCACCCTCGAAGCCAGCACCTGGTTGCCATTCTGATAGTAGACCAGCGAATAAGCGGGAATGTTCACCATAATACCCGTGGATAATTCTGCCGGCAGCAGGCGTAAGCGTTGGATATTCAACGCCAATACGCCTGCACGTTGCGCAGGCGTCATATTGAGCCAGTTACGTGTTGCCTGGCCGATAACACCATCTGCCCCCAGACCTTGCCATGTCTGGAAACGTTTGACTGCCTCAACCAGCTCACGATCGTAGGCGGCGCGTACCGCTGCCGCCTTGCTGCGGCGGGCCGTTTGTTGCCCGACCGGCTGTGCCACCGATGTTTCGACATTTGCGGCGGAGGGGCTGACGACTACGCTATCAGAAGCCTCATCGCCGGGTAAGGCTATCTTCGGGCCACCGTCCAGCATCCCTGTACGCTGCAATATTTCACGCAGTGCGGGCACATCGTTACTCCATTGCCCCGGACGCAGCGTCGCGGTATTGTTCAACTGCGGCCATGGACGAGAATCCGCCACCAGCTTCAGCAACGCGTCATGCATGGGCGCATATTGCGGATGCTGTGGCGCCAGGCTGGCGACAAAGGCTGGCAACTGCCCCTCTTCCAGCGCCATTTGCCACTGGTTAATCACCGAGACTGGCGGCGTCGCCAGCGCGTAGGGTTTGTTGCTATATAACCAGCGGCTGCCTTTGACAGGGATATTCGCAATGAAATGAAGATAGCCCATCATAGCATCTGACAACACAACATCGCGCGCCATACCATTTACGGCAGGATCGGTCAGCAACGCTACCCAGGCGGTAAACTGCGGCTGGAAACCAGCGATCGCTACTTCCGCTAACTGCTGCTGGAAAGCTTTTACCGCATCGCGGTTCTCCCACATGGGCTTCATGTCGCGCGCGGCATAAAGTAATGTCAGTTGGCTCATATAGACCGGCGTATAACCGGAAGGGAGCTGCGCTTGCAAATCAGCACGGACTTTCCCGGCTGCCACCCCCTCCGGCAACGGCTGAATCCCGGTCAGGATCGCCGTCGCGACTGACTGCTTCTGCGGTTGCGATAACGCGCCCGCCTGCCCAATAGCGACAGCGGAACCATCGCCAGGTATCATTTCAGGCTCATCGGCCTGCGCATTAAACAGTGGAGCGAATGTTACGGCCAGGCATAAACTGATTGCCGTCAGACGACCACACATCTTGTTAAGCAACATCCCTTGTCCCCTGTTTTTGTTATCATACTCCGCATGACCGTGTCGCCCGCGCCGCGGGTCAACCTCACCCCAGGCTTCTGTTTCGTATGATGAGTACGCCTGCTCACTCGTCAGGCTTAATCCCAGTATATAAAGTTCAATACGTTTTTGCCTAACCTAATGTAAAGAAGTTTAAAGAAAATGCACGGCTCAGAGCGGATTTTCAGATAAAGAAAAAGGCGGCTTTCGCCGCCCTGAAACTGATACCAGACGTAATGCCTGATGCTGCCACGCTTATCTGCGAAAGTCGCTACCTGTATGCTGGCATAGTTAACTCGCCTCTGAAGGCACATCTTCTGCCGGGGTACCAGGAAGCATCTCCGGTAACTGCGGCGCAAAACCACGTAGCCCAACGACATGCACGTGCTCAGTATTCTGAAATACTTTACGCACCAGTTTATATGTCGTGCCCTTTTCCGGACTGATATTTTCCGGCGCCGCGATAATAAGCTGCATCTGTAAACGTTCACACAATTCAAACAGCGTGGCGATAGAACGCGCATCCAGACGCGCCGCTTCATCGAGGAACAGCAGGCGACATGGCGAAATATCTTTCCCGCGTAGCCTGCGCGCTTCGTCTTCCCAGCTTTGCACCACCATCACCAGAATCGACATCCCGGTCCCGATAGCTTCCCCGGTCGACAGCGCGCCGGATTCCGCCCGTAGCCAGCCGTCAGATCCACGGTTAACTTCAACTTCCATTTCCAGGTAGTTACGGTAATCCAGCAACTCCTCGCCAATGGTCTGTGGCGTGCGTTGCCCCATATCGATCTGCGGATTCAAACGCTGATACAGTTTCGCCAGCGCTTCGGAGAAAGTCAGACGATTACTGTTAAACAGATCCTGATGCTGTTCCTGCTGTTCTGAAAGCACGTCCAACAGGGTGGCGTGCGTCTCACGCACGTTGACGTTTAACCGTACGCTATTAACCTGACCAAACGAAACGCTTTGCAAGCCCTGGTTTAGCATCCGGATACGGTTCTGCTCACGCTGGATAGTCTTACGAATAATATTCGCCACACTCCGGGAACTGATCGCCAGTTTTTGCTCACGCGACGTCAGTTCTTCCGTCAGACGGCTCAGTTCAATCTCCATTTGTTCAATGGCTTCAACCGGATCGTCGGTACGAATGATATCCTGACGAATACGTTCGCGCAGATGCTGATAAACGGCCACAAAGAACTGGATTTTACGTTCCGGACGTTTCGGATCTTCCGACAAGCGCAACACATCGCGCAAATGTTCGTTATCCGCAACCGCCAGACGCAGTGCGCCTAACGCCTTATCCGACATAGAACGCAGCTCATCCGCCGACAGATAGGCCAGTTCACGGCGATGCAAACGACGTTCTACGCCATTATCTTTCACCATCCGCATCACTGCGCACCAACCGGCTTTCGCGGTCACGACCTGCTCGCGCATTTCGTGATAATCACGCTCCAGCTTACGCAGCTTACGGGTCAGGTTATCCATCTCCGCTTCGCAGAAGGTAAGCGCCTTCTCAAGCTGATTACGGCGCGAACGGTTATTACTCAACTGGGTATGCAGTTCGTCACGACGCAGACGGGCACGTTCTTCCGCCCCGTTATCGGCGCGAACGCCAATATCCTGTAATTCGCGTTGCAAATCATTAAGCAGCTCTTTCTTCGTGTCGTAAGAGCTTTTTAGCGAGGCCAGCACCTGGTTGTACTGACTCAGCTGCGCGGCGTGGCTTCGCAGGGCTTCGCGGGCGCGGGTGCGCTCGGCTTCCGCCTGCTCCAGCCGCTGACGCAGTTTTTCATTCAGATCGCTGTTGCCGCTCAGCATTTCCGCCGAGTCGGAATAACTGAAATGTGCCCGACGCTCGACGACTTCAGCCAGCGCAAAAGCCTGCTGGCGTGCGTCGCGCTGTACTTGCTGGGACCACGCATAATCTTCTTTTAACTGCTCGAACTGTTCCGGATCGCTTTGCAAAACAGAAACGACTGGCTCCAGTTTGGCTAACTGGTTGCCAAACTGCTGCACAAACCGCGCCGCTTCCTGCGCTTCATCCAGTCTCTCCTGAATTTCATCAACCCGATCGGCCAGCGTTTCATCGGCCAATAAATTCAGCCTCGGTAGCAAACGGTTCAGCGCGGAAACGCCCTCTTTTGCGTGCTCAAACTGGATGCGCTGCTGCTGGTTGTCATTTTCATGCGTCGCCAGCGCACGCTCCAGCTCGACGCGACGCCCGTTCAGCCGGCGAATCTCCGCTTCCGGATCGTCCTCAAAAGCGACTGAAAGGTGGCTACCGATAAAACGGCTGAACGCCTGATGCAAACGCTGGGTTTTCTGAACATCAAACGAGAGCGTCGCAAAGCGTTCGGAAAGCACTTCCCGCTCCGCATGGAGGCTTTCAATACGGTTCTCGCGCGCCGCACGGCCAAAAATAGGCAGTGACGGGAAGCGCGAATAGCGCCACTGGCGGTCGGCAATTTTCACTACCACTGCCTTTTCCAGCTCGTCAACGCTGAATACGCTGTCATCGAAAGACTGCGGATCGCCTTCGATCAGGTACAGATCTTCCGGGCAATCGGTCAGGCCTTCAAGCTGTTCGGCAATTTGCGATAAATCCGGCACGACGATCGCATGGCGCGACGGGCCATACAGCGCGGAAAAGTACGGCGCATCTTCAAGGCTGACATCATCGTAGATTTCCGACAGCAGAACCCCGCCAAAACGCTCCGCCAACGCATTCAAACGCTGATCTTCCGCGCCGCCCGGCTGGCTTAAACGTTCGATCTCTTCATCAACCGCATTTTTACGCGCGCCAACTTCGTCGCGTTCAACAATGGCTTCGCGCTCACGCTCCAGCAATTGTTGCAGGTATTCGGTCACTTCCTGGCTGGAGGTAAACTCTTCGCCGCACTGTTCGCTAAGCTGGTTAAGGCTGTTTTGCGCTGCCAGCCAGACGGGCGCCCGCTGCATAAGGTGCTGAATGCGCGACTGAAGCTGTTCCTGCTCCTGACGCAGTGCCAGTCGTTGTTCACTGGCATTCGCCACGCTGTCTGACAGCGCCGCTATACGCGCTTCAAGTTCCTGGTGTAGCGCTTCCAGTTCGTCAATATCAAAATTTTTGCCCTGGCGCTTACAGAATTCCGCCAGCAGACGTTCAGCTTCTTGCTGCTCGCGCAACCGCTGTTCCAGTTCGCTCAAACGCATCCGCAGCGGTTGTACCTGTTCCGCCAGATGACGCTGGTTAACGCCATCCCGCAGAAGCTCACGCGCCACATCCCAGGCCTCGCTACGCGCCAGCGGGCCGTTGATCGCCGCGACCAACTGGTAAGCCTGCTCAAACTGGCTATGCGCGGTTTGCGCCACGCTCATTTTTTGTTCCAGCGAAAGCAATTTTTCTGTGGCTTCCTGCTCTTTCGCCTGGAATGTATCCAGCCATTCGGCGGCGCTTTCCGCGGTGAGATCCGGCAGATGGCAAAGCTCTTTGGCGCGAGCGAGCGCCGATATCGCCTGGTTATACTGGATCGCGCGTGTCTGCTGTACATCCAGAGCCTGCTGGTAATCCGCAAGCTGGCTTTTGAGTTCATCGACTTCCAGTTCGGCGGCTTCAGCGCGCGCTTCATTTTCTTCCTGCATTTCGGCGGCTTCTGCCACCACTTCGTTTTGTTCTTCGAGCCGAATCTGCAATTCTTCAAGATCCGCCTCATAGCGCTCAATTTTTTCCTGCTGACGCAGAGCGGTTTGCACCAGGTTCAAATGGTCGCTCGCCGCCTGATAATCAGCTTCAAGGGAACCCTCCGCACCGTTATGCTCCGCCAGCTCGCGCGCCATATCGACATGCTTGTACTGCTCAGCCGCCAGCTGTTGGCGAGAGGTATACCATTCGCGACGGAACGCCAACGCCTGATCAAGGTGAACCCGACGCTCATTGGCATGGCGCATATAATCCGCCGCCACATAATCGGTGGCTTCGCTGATCAAATGTTTAAACAGATCGCGATCGGATTGGGTCACGCGAATCGCTTCCAGCGTGAGCCGGTTCTCGCGCAGCGCCGCTTCCATATCCTGGAACGCCTTGCGCACTCCGCTGTTTTCCGGCAATAAATAGTCGCGTAGCGATCGAGTAATGGCGCTGGAAATCCCGCCGTACAGCGAGGCTTCTATCAAACGATAGAATTTACTGCGATCGGAAGCCGAGCGCAGACGACGGGCGATAATCCCTAAGTCGAACATCAGCGAATGATAATCGGTGATGGAGTTGAACTGCTTAAACTGCACGCCTTCCATCTCGTCAAGCTTGTCTTTCAGCTCAGCAAGCGACAGTACGCGCGCCTGACGTTCGTTTAATGTCTCCGTCACCAGTTGTGTCGGCTGTACCGACATCGGCAGCCCCTGAATAGCGAACGGTTTAATGTCCACTTTGCGATCGCGCCCGGCAACCTGCTGCAGACGCACGCCGACCACCACCCGCTGATGGCGAGAATTAATGGTGTCGAGCATGGAGTAACAGACGCCCGCCTTCAGCTTACCGTGCAGACCTTTATCGCGCGAACCACTGGTGGCGCCGGCTTCCGTGGTGTTACGAAAGTGTAGTAAGGTGAGATCCGGAATCAGCGCTGTGACGAAGGCCGCCATCGTCGTGGATTTTCCGGCGCCGTTGCCCCCGGATAACGTCGTGACCAGTTCATCAAGGTCAAAGGTGCGGGCAAAAAAACCGTTCCAGTTAATCAGCGTTAGCGAGCGAAATTTACCGCGTTCAATCATTATTCTTCCTCTCCACTGTCCGGCTGATTCTCTTCGGTCTCATCATTGAGTTGCAGATGGTTTTCAATCGGCATCGCTTCCCCGTCGCGGATGAGGCGACGCTGCGCCTCGCGTGGATCGTCGCCGGTACGAACATCTGCGCCAAAGCGAAAGACCGATTCTGTAATGCGGAATTTGCTGCTGTCGTGGCCCATAAACCACACCATGCCCAAACGACGCAGGCGGTTCAAAGAAGAACGCACCTTTTCCTGCAATTTCTGACGATCAACGTCAGATCCTGTCGAGCGGTTATTTACCAGCTTCAGCAGTTTGGCTTCGTCCGCCAAGGTGAGCAGTTCATCGTATAGCTCCTGCTGGGTAAAGATCCCTTCGTTGGCCAGGCGTTCCGGGCTAAGATAGAGATAACAAAGAATTTTACCGACCATCATATCCAGTTCGGATAACACCGAGCGCGGGATAAGCGTGGTAGAACGTGGACGCAGGTAGAAGAACCCCTCCGGCGCGCGAATCAGTTCCACGTTATAACGCGCGTAAAACTCTTCCAGGTATTCCTGAAAATCCATCAGAAAGGCATGATTATCCAGTTCGTCCAACCCGATGTGGCGGCCCGAACGCAATGCGCTATCCAGCGCCGGAAATAACGGATTCGCCAGCGCCTGCGCCAGCTTAACCGGCATCACTTGTTCAATATTTGTCAATGACATGCGCCTGTACCTTGGCTCCGTAATCATTAATCGGCTGCCATTTGGCTGGCAGTCCGGTGAAATCTGCTTGCGCTACGCCAAGACGTACCGCTTGATCGATAACAATGCGCGCCACGTCGAAATGACGCGCACGCGGATATTGCGCCAGATACTCGCGCACCACCAGCCCAAGATCCAGTGGCGTTTGTCTGGTTTTATAGATAGCCAACTGTTCTTCAATGATGGCCGCCAGTTGCTCGCGGATCTCGTTAAACTCTTCATATTCCAGATCCGGCGGCAGTTCCCCGGTGACTTCATCGTCACGTAATGCCATCTCTTCGTCGCGCATATCCAGCAAACGATCGGCGTTAGCGTAAGTTAAGGCCCACGGGTCGTCGAAATATGTTTGTACAGACTGACGCAAACGCTGAGCAAAAACGCGGTTTTTATCCATATCGATCGCCGTACGGATAAATTTATGCACGTGCCGGTCGTAGCCGATCCATAAATCGATAGACTGTTGTCCCCAACTGATAATACGGTCAAGTTTGCTTTGCAGGTCAAAGACCAGCCTGTCGACAAAATGCAGATCGTCATGAGACATCGTCGCATCCTGGATGCGCAGCAGGTTCGCCTGCAGCTTGTCGCCTGCCGCTTCCAGCGTATCCTGCAATTCGCGCAGCGTGCCGGAGGTTTCGGAAAGCAACAGTTCACAGCTCGAAATCGCCGCGCGCCAGTCTTTATTCAGCAGTTGTGCGATATCATCTTTTACCTGCTGCTGTTGCTCATCCATAATGCGCTGAGTCAGATCGATACTGTCGAAAATTTCCGCCACCGAATATTTCAGCGGTGCATAGACGTTACGGTGCCAGTGGAACTCATCGCCGCCCTCTTGTGCCGCGTCCGCCGCACGTTTCAATTCGCCAGCCACAATTGATAGCTGCATAGAAAGACGTAGCGTAGAAAACTCCCGCTGGCGGATATAATAATCGGTGATGCCAATTCCCAGCGGCGTCAATCGGTAAATTGCATTGCCCTCGGCCTGCTCGCTGGTAAAGCGGTTCAGCAGACGTTGACGCACCATATCGTTAATCGCGTTATTAGCGCGCACGCCGATGGTTTCGCTGGTTTGCTCAAACGCATCACTTACATGGCGGAATGCATCCACCAACTCGCCTTCGCTCATCTCGCCGTCCAGACGCTCGCCGTTCAACGTGGCGACCGCCAGCAGAAACGAAAGTCTGTCTACCGGCAGCGAGATGGAAAAGTCATTTTTTCTGGCCCAGGCAACCAGTTCGGGGACTGTCTGGGAAAATTCACTCATAGGTTATCCTTGCATCTGCGGCTAGAACCGGGCTTTTAATCGCGGTGACATGAATATAACGCCCAAGGCTAATATACGGCTCCTGGCGGCAATAACGCGTTTCCAGTTCGACTAATGTCTCATAACAGTCACGCTGCTGGTGCTTTTCACGCAGATAATCATGAAATACACGCACGCCGGTTTTACCGGTAATCTGCCAGCCAATCGCTTCCAGCCACTGGTACACCTGCGCGGGATCGCGAGGATAGTCAGGCGACAACGTGCGCTTCTTGCGTTTAGGCATTCCTGCCTGCACGTAGTCAAAATTTCCCGCCACCATATTGTGCATCAGCAAACCGTTAGCGTTATAAAACATCAACGACAGTACACCGCCAGGACGCAATACTGACCAGAGCGTTTCTAATACACCGACAGGATCGGCCACCCACTCCAGCACAGCATGAAACAATATCAGATCAACCGGGCTTTCCAAATGCGAAGCGACATCCTGAGCCGGGCATTGTATAAAATGCATGTCTTTGCTCACACCTTTTGCCTCAGCTGCCTGTTGCGCGCGGGCGATCATTTCGCCAGACAGATCGCATAACGTCACCTGATGGCCGCGCTCGGCCATTTTGATCGCCGTTTGCCCTTCGCCGCCGCCAGCATCAAGCACCTGCAGTTTTCGCCCGCCGGCCCCCTCCAGCACGCGATCCAGGTCTTGCCAAAGAATGGCTTGCCGTAGCTGCCCTTTGGTCGTGCCGTAAATGTTACGGGAAAACTTTTCAGCAATGTCATCAAAATTGCGATCCTGCATCGGACTCTCCACAGGCTGGCTCAGACGGTATCTGATAAAACCGCTATTTTGTCACAGCCGCGGCGAGAATGAACCTGTCTGGTGTAATATCACTATTAATCCTCCGCTATATGGTTAAAAAAGGAACCAAAAAGGATGCTTTTTACACTAAAAAAAGTGGTTGGTGGCATGTTGTTGCCGCTCCCGCTAATGCTACTGGTGATTGGCATCGGCCTGGCGCTAATCTGGTTTAGCCGTTTTCAGAAGACCGGTAAAGTATTTATCAGCGTGGGCTGGCTGGCGCTATTGCTATTAAGCCTGCAACCCATCGCCGACCATCTGTTACGCCCGATAGAAAACAGTTACCCCACCTGGCAGGGTTCGCAAAAGGTAGAATATATTGTGGTTCTCGGCGGCGGTTATACCTGGAACTCACAGTGGGCACCGAGCTCTAATTTAATTAACAACAGCTTACCGCGGCTGGCGGAAGGCATTCGACTATGGCGAGCAAACCCGGGATCAAAACTGATTTTTACCGGCGGCGTAGCCAAAACCAATACGGTAAGCACGGCGGAGGTCGGTGCGCGGGTGGCGCAGTCGCTGGGCGTACCGCGTAGCGATATTATTACGCTGGATAAGCCAAAAGATACGGAAGAAGAAGCCGCCGCCGTTAAGCAGGCCATCGGCGACGCGCCTTTCTTACTGGTGACATCCGCCTCGCATTTGCCGCGCGCGATGATTTTCTTTCAGCATGCCGGGCTGAATCCGCTTCCCGCGCCGGCTAATCAGTTGGCGATCGATTCGCCGCTAAATCCCTGGGAGCGGGCAATTCCGTCCCCGGTCTGGCTGATGCACAGCGATCGCGCTGGGTATGAAACATTAGGGCGACTTTGGCAATGGCTGAAAGGCGTATCAGGCAAGCCAGGGGAGTAATGATCTCGCCGCCAGATCAAAATTGGTACGGTTAAAACGCCCGGTATTCACCAATTGCGCAACCTCGTCCCACAGCACATAAAGCCAACGCCGCCAGATGAATGACTCCGCCACTGGCGCGCGTTGCAGATAATGCCAAAGCAATCCCTCCGCCAACGGATTGTCCATCAGGCGAAACAGTTCGAACTCTCTCGGCGCCCACAGCATTAACCCCGGGCCGACCATTGCCAGAAGCTGATCGCTACGGGCGTCTTTAAGCATACTGCGCAGACAAAAGTTACCATGCACCAACACGCAGTTATCGTTAAAGCCTTCAAATAATGAAGGGAGACACTCTCGGGTGCGAAACAGGATACGTCTATCCTGCATCGTTAAGCCGGTATTACTGAACTGATTTAGCGTCATCCACAGCACTTCCACCCGCTGACGATACCAGGAAGGCCAGACATTTTCCTGAGTATGGTCTACGGCACCAACGCAGCCGCGGCTATCCTGGCGATGCCAGGCCAGCAATCCTTCGACAATCTGATCTTTTAGCTGTTCCCAGCGTTCCGGTGTGCGTGCTGGTGCCTCCACCGACACGCCGCGCAGCCGTTCCAGCAACAACACATCCGGGCCGGGATGCTCTTCATGCGTCAATACGCCATAGATGACCGGCATCCTTACCGTGCCGCTACGCGCCAGCATTGACGTTTTCCATGCCAGTTGCTGCGCCACACCGGGAGTTGTAAAGCTTCGCGCCATCAGCGGCATCGGATTACCCTGGCTGTCATACAATGACCACAATGCGGAATCCGCTTTCTCATTCACGCACTCTATACGGCTAAGTTTTTCACCCAGTAAATGGCTGAGTTCGGCCCGCAATTGTTCCATTCCAGATTACCCCCATTCGTGCTACTGCTTTAATAATGAGCGCCGTATGGAAAGATGTCACCCGTATGAGATCAAGGGAAGAAAAGATAAATGAGAAAAATCGTAACGATACGAGAGCGTTATGCCTGGTGAATAGGTGTGAATATTCCTCTTCGCGCTACTCAACAACTCTGTTCATGATCGTCTGCGACGATCATGAACAGTGGCATCGTTAGCGCATTTCGGCCCGAACACGTTCGAGGTCATCGGCGGTGTCTACGCCAGTGCCAGGCACCGTTTTGGCGACGGCGACATGAATTTTTTCGCCGTACCACAGCACGCGCAACTGTTCCAGCATTTCAATATGTTCAAGCGGGCTGGGCTGCCAGTTCACATAACGGCGGATAAATCCTGCACGATAACCGTAAATTCCCAGATGACGAAGGCAGGTATCCCCTACCGTTTCCAGACTTTTTGCAAAGCGGTCGCGATCCCACGGAATGGTCGCCCGGGAGAAATAAAGCGCATAGCCTTCGGCATCCAGCACAACTTTTACTGCATTAGGATTGAATGCCTCTTCAGCGCTATGAATCGGCGCCGCCAGCGTCGCCATTCCGACCTGGCGCTGCGCCAGATTTTCCGCGACCTGACGTATAATAACCGCCGGGATCATCGGCTCATCGCCCTGGACGTTTACGATAACGGTATCGTCGCTAAATCCGCACGTCTCTACCACTTCCGCCAACCGTTCGGTGCCGGACTGGTGATCGGCGCGCGTCATGCATACTTCGCCGCCAGCGGCTTCTACCGCACGCGCCACGTCTTCATGATCGGTCGCGACAATAATGCGTTCCGCACCGGATTCACGCGCCCGCTCCAGGACATGAACAATCATGGGCTTGCCATTGATATCCAACAACGGTTTGCCTGGCAAACGGGTAGAGGCAAAACGGGCCGGAATAATAACGACGAAACTCATGATTTACTCTCATCAGATGTCAGGGAGCGAGCTTCATTTTCCAGCAATACAGGAATGCCGTCGCGTAACGGGAAAGCGAGATTATCCAGTTTGCAAATCAATTCTTGCTTTTCCTGGTTATACCAGAGTTTGCCGTTACAGACCGGGCAGGCGATGATTTCAAGCAGACGATGATCCATAGTTCCTCCAGATGGACCGGATTGTGAATCCTTCAATATTATCATAATCAGTTATGCTGCAGGGTCTATTTCCCAGCCGCGGCGCATGGCGCTAAACAGACCTGCCGGACATTGTCCCAACGTGACACGTGATGCCCGTTGCCAGGCGGCAAACTCGCTAATGGCCTGCCTAATCCCTTTTTGCAGGCTAGCGTCGGGGCGAATATCGTCTTCCAGATATAGCGAAATCACCTCCAGCACGCCCGTCTTGCGATGCATTTTGGCGTCCATGCGCCCGACTAAGCGGCCACGATGCAGCAGCGGCAGTACAAAATAACCGTACTGACGCTTCGGCGCAGGGGTATAACATTCCAGCCGATAGTTGAACGCGAAGAGCTGCGCTGCCCGCTTGCGATCCCATACCACAGGATCAAAAGGTGATAGTACCGCGCTATGCGTCGCCTTTAATGTCTTATTCAGCGCCTGTTCAAGCAGGGGGAAAAGATCGGCGTGTAGCCACAACTTTCCTAATGTTTCTACCTCAACCGGGATAATCTGCTGCTGTTCCACCCGGCTTTCCCGCCAACTCGTCAGGTCAGGGCGTTTCAGACGGTAGTAATCCGCCAGCCACTGTTCACGGAAAATCCCCAGGCTGCGCGCACTCTTATCCAGCATCAGGCTTTCCGCTTGCGGCTGTAAAAGCCCATCGCGTTCGTCATCCCAGTGTGGCATCACGCGGCGCGTTAAATCATATACGCGTTGAAAATTACGCCGCTCAACAACCATGACTTTCCCGGCGGTAAATAATCCCTCCAGGTGGCGTTTATGCGGTTTCCATTCCCACCAGCCGCTAATGCCCTTCGGTGAATGCGTAAAATCGGCAGAACGCACCGGGCCATGGTCCTGAATATGCCTTAATAACTGTTCAATCTCTTCCGCGTGGTCTTGCATCCATGCCGCACGGTATTTCCAGCCCATTTTTTCCGGCGAGAGCATACGGTGACGGATAAGTTTAAAATCACGGCGAGGTAAGAAACAGGCTTCATGCGCCCAATACTCCATCAACTCACCGCATCGCAGCGCCTCATCCAGCCAGGTCTGTGGATAGGCCCCAAGACGGCTAAAAAGCACCAGATAGGGGCTTCGCGCGACAACATTGATGGTATCGATTTGCAGTAACGCCATGCGAGATATGGCGGCAAGCACATCGTCTGGCGCCGCGTTACGACGCGGCTTTTTTAGTAGCCCTTGTGCAGCGAGGTGGAGACAACGGGCACAGGAAAGAGAGAGATACGGCAATGACATTTATCGCTCCATAAATCCATCACTGCCGCTGCACTGGATTGCGCTAGCGAACCAGCGAGGTAATCTGCTTAAGCAACTTATCTGGCTTCTCGCCCGACAAACACGCATCCACCGGTAAAAACCACCAGTTATCCCCGGCAAAAGCACGGCATTTCACCGCATCTTTTTCCGTCATCACCAGGGTCTGCCCTTCGCCGATCAGGGCCCGGACATCGTCGGGAGTCAGCATCTGGTGATCCGCCAGCGGCACACACTTGTGCGGATGCGCGCCGCAGGATGCCAGCGTCGCGAAAAAGCGCGGCGGATGCCCGATGCCCGCCATCGCCACAATATTGTTCAGTTGCGAGACGTCACAGCGCGCTCCCGTGCGTAAATTCACCGCCAGGCCAGGGACAAGCTGCATGGGAATTTCGCCTGGTCGTGCAATACCGCCATTTACGATAGTGGCATCCACCGTTTTCAGACGACCGGCGCGCTCACGCATAGGACCAGCAGGAAGCCACCAGCCGTTACCAAATCGACGCACGCCATCAATCACTACAATTTCAATATCCCGCGCCAGTCGGTAATGCTGTAACCCATCGTCAGTGATAATGACCTGAACATCATGCGCCGCAAGAATCGCCTTCACCGCAGCGGCGCGTTCAGGCGCAACTGCAACAGGCGCGCCGGTTCGTTGATAAATCAATACCGGTTCATCCCCCGCTTCTGCCGTTGTGGTCTCCGGCGCCAGAAGCAGCGGGTAAGCGGTCGCTTTCCCGCCATAGCCACGGGAAACCACCCCAACGCGCACGCCACGTTGTTGCAACTGTTCCACCAGCCAGATTACCACCGGTGTTTTTCCGTTGCCGCCCGCAGTGAGATTCCCCACCACCACCACTGGTACTGGCGCTCGCCAGGCTCGCTTAAGGCCAAGCTTATAGCTCAAGCGAATTGCGCCGCTCACCAGGCCATATAGCCATGAGAGCGGTAGCAATAACCGCCACAGCGGGGACTCTCCCGACCAGATACGCGCGATCATTGGCCAAATTGCATTTTATGCAGTTGGGCGTAAACGCCGTGTTGCGCCAGTAGCTCGCTATGCGTACCGCGTTCAACGATAATACCGTCCTCAACCACGACAATCTCATCCGCCTGTTCGATCGTGGAAAGACGGTGCGCAATCACCAGAGAGGTACGGTTTTTCTGCAGTTCATCCAGCGCTGCCTGAATCGCACGTTCAGACTCTGTATCCAGCGCGGATGTGGCCTCATCGAGAATCAGTATCGGGCTGTCGCGCAGCAAGGCGCGAGCAATCGCGATACGCTGACGCTGACCGCCAGAAAGCAGCACGCCGTTTTCGCCGATGATGGTATCCAGGCCATTATCCATCTTATTGATGAAGTCCATAGCGTAGGCCATACGGGCGGCTTCTTCTATCTGCTCGCGGCTGTATTCTTCCGTCCGGGCATAAGCAATGTTATTGGCGACAGTATCGTTAAACAAATGCACGTTTTGCGAAACCAGCGCAACCTGATTACGCAGGGAAGCCAAAGTGTATTCGCGTAGATCGTGGCCATCCATCAGGATGTGCCCCTCATCAATATCGTAGAAGCGCGTGATCAGGCTGGCGATAGTCGATTTACCCGATCCAGAACGCCCCACCAGCGCCACAGTTTTCCCGGCAGGGATTTTCAAATTGATGTTGCGCAATGCCGGCGCTTCACGGCCCGGATAGGTAAAAGTCACATTGCGGAACTCCAGATCGCCTGTTGCACGCTCAATGACGCGTTTACCTTCATCTTTCTCCTGTTCGCTGTCCAGAATCGCAAACAGTGTCTGACATGCCGCCATCCCGCGCTGAAACTGCGCGTTAACGTTCGTCAGTGATTTTAACGGGCGCATCAGGGCTATCATGGAGGAGAACACGACGGTGATGGTCCCGGCAGTCAGGCTATCCATTACACTTGGGAAGCTTGCAGCATACAGGACAAACGCCAGCGCCAGAGAGGCAATCAGCTGAATAACAGGATCGGAAATCGACGAAGCAGAAACCATTTTCATGCCCTGTAGTCGCATCTTGTTACTGACTTTATCAAAGCGTTTAGTTTCGACTTCCTGGCCACCGAAGATCAGTACCTCTTTGTGTCCTTTCAACATCTGCTCGGCGCTGGTAGTTACCTGTCCCATCGTATTCTGCATATTCTTACTGATGCTGCGGAACCGCTTCGAAACAACGCGAATCGCAATCGACACAATTGGCGCCAGAACAACCAAAATAATCGACAACTGCCAGCTGTAATAGAACATCATGATAAACAATCCGATGATCGACGCCCCTTCACGCACCACGGTAATCAGTGCGCCTGATGAAGAGGAGGCAACCTGTTCCGAGTCGTAGGTAATACGCGACAACAGCGTACCGGTAGATTGTTTATCAAAGAAGGCGACGGGCATTCCCATCATATGGCCAAACAAGCGACGACGCATGGTCATTACCACTTTGCCTGACACCCAGGAAATACAGTAGCTGGAGATATAGCTGGTGATGCCTCGTAATATCATCAGCCCAATAACCACCAGCGGCATCCACAGCAACACTGAGCGATCCGTTTTACCGAAACCATCATCCAGTAATGGCTTGAGGAGCGATAACATGAAGGTATCGCTGGCTGCGTTGAGAATTAACGCTATGCCCGCCACGATCAGACCTGCTTTAAAAGGCGCTATGGTTGGCCACAGTCGGCGGAAGGTCTGCCACGTAGAGAGATCTTTATCGTTATGCATTCAAAAAACCAGCATTTGTTGAAATAGCCGCATATTCTACCCGTTATCCTCGGACACGCCAAACCACTGATGATACCAACGGGGTAAAATTTGCGCCCGTAAGCCTTGTATACGCCAGCCCTGCGGGGAAAACGCCAGCGAAATTTGCCCTTGATGGGGGGTATCAAGCCACTGATACGCCTGTTGTCGATAGCGCTGTTCTACCTTGCGGGACGGCAGTCGCCATGCGTTATAGCGCGATGCGGACGCCAGCGCTGCTACACCATGTACCCGCTGGATGAGCGGCAGCGACGATGATGTATTACTACCATGATGCGGTACCTGGATAAACGTCGCTGCAAGATGTCGCCAGTAGCGACTTAGCATTTTTTGTTCAGCCCCCGCTTCGATATCGCCCGTGAGCAGGATGCTATGTACGCCATCATCCACCTTGACCACACAGGAGCGGTTATTTCCTCGATCGGCACTTTCGCGTAACGGCCAGTGCGCGTGGAACGTTAGCCCCTGCCATTGCCACTGCTCGCCGCGAAAACAGGGCCAATGTCCCTGCCAGCCTAACGGACTGCGAATCCACATTGACGGCCAGACCCGCTGTAGCGAGCGCAGTCCGCCCCGATGATCCAGATGCTCATGGCTCAAAATAACGCCCTCCGGCGTCAGATTATGCCAACGCAACCAGGGAATAATAACCTGTTGCCCGCTGTCGCCATCCGGCCATGCTCTTCCAGTATCGTAGAGTATTGCTTTATTGCCCCTGACAATCGCTATCGCCAGCCCCTGCCCGACATCCAGCATATGTACCTGCCACCCGCTGGCGTTTATCGGTCGCCAAAATGGCCAACTCATCAGCAGTAATCCGGATAAACAGATCGCCGGATACGTACGCCAGACATTTAATCGCCACACGATAAGCGTGAACCAGGGCGATAGCGCCAACCACTGCCAACGCTGATCAATATTCAACCAGCCCTGCGGCAGGGCGTTCAACAGGTAAAAGAGCGCGGCTAACGCGCGATCGGCCAGGAACCATACCCACTCTTCAAGAAAAAGTGGCCCGGTTAAATGCAGAATCATTCCCGCCAGAATAAGCGGAACCGTCACAAACGTAACCCAGGGAACCGCAAAAAGATTCGCCAGCATAGAGGTGGCGCTTATGCCATGAAAAAGCGCCACCTGTAGAGGCAAAAGCAGAAGTGTAATGCCCACCTGTAAGTGAAGCAGGTTAAGCAACCAGCGTACGTTCCGTGGAAAATTTCCGCGTGGTGCGGGGAACCACTGATACCAGAATAACAGACCAGCAGCCGCAAACGCTGACAGCCAAAGGCTTTGTGATATAACCGCCACAGGATCGATGAAAATAATCGCAGCCAAACAGCAACACCAGACTTGCCAGCCGCTCCATTGACGTCCGCTTAGTTTTAATGCTCCCCACACGCTCAATGCGGCTACGGTACGTAACGCAGGGGGTTGTAAACCGGTCAACCATGCATAAAATACGGCGCAAAGAATGCCGCCAAGCAATGGTATCTGCCAGCATATCCACCTGACTGGCAGAAAAAATTGCCCACCGCGGATTAACCCAGCGGCTAATAACGCAGCAAAAGCGATATGTAAGCCAGAAATCGCCATCAAATGGGCCGTTCCCGTATCGCGCATGATGGTCTTGACCTCCTGTGATACCGCCACCCGCTCTCCCATCCCCAACGCCAGAATAACCTGCTGCCATGGATAAGGCGCTAGCGTGGTGCGAAGCGAAGCAAGGTAGCGCGCACGCAGGCTGCACGTTGGGTTAATTGCCTTAGCCTGCAAGAAACGCCCGGTCAACGGTTGGTGCTGCGCCAGCGCATAGCGTTGGCTGTCAAAACTCCCTTCATTAAGCTGTCCGTGTACCGCTCTGACCTTCAGCGTCATGGCCCACTGTTGCCCGGCGCACACCTCTGTGGGTAAATACTGCCCATACAGAACAATCCCTACAGCAGGAAAGAGCCGCTTTCCGTGCAAATGGGTGATTCGCCCATAATGGGTCGTTATATGATCGGTAGCAGTAATTTCGACGGTCGCCTCCTGCGTGGCAGCAGGCAGGACGTTACCCGCCCAGAGGACCTGCCTGGCGGCAAATATTCCCCACAGAAAAAAGAGCAATGTTAACGCTGCATAGCGCGCATAATGATGAGGTATGAGGCAAAGCAAACACGCCAGACAAAACAGCACCGTAAGAACGTGCATGTCAGGTAAGGTCGGCAATATTGTGAGTGGAAGTATGCCGCATAATACGCATACGCTGACTGTTGTTATTTTCATAGACACCTCCCTGTGAAGGAAAGTGTGCAGGCTGCGGAAGCCCTTGTCTGGTAGGGATTTTGTACCGTGCGGCACGAATTCCAGGGTTTTTACCCGACCAATGAAAGGTACAGCAAAAAATGCGAGATGTTTTCCAGTTTTCTGCTGAATAACAATTGCGCCTGGTAATATATAAATGAAAAAAGCACCCTCAGGGTGCTTTTTTCGGGTTTAAGTTTTGCGTTAAAACTTAACCGTAAATATTGGCGCGATCGCGCAGTTCTTTACCCGGTTTAAAGTGAGGAACATATTTTCCTTCCAGTTCCACTTTATCGCCAGTCTTAGGGTTACGTCCGGTACGAGGTGCGCGGTAGTGCAAAGAAAAACTGCCGAAACCGCGGATTTCAATACGCTCGCCCTGCGCAAGAGTCGAGGCCATATGCTCCAGCATCTCTTTTACTGCGTCTTCAACCGCCTTAGCGGGAATGTGAGATTGCTGGGTTGCAAGTCTTTCTATCAATTCTGACTTGGTCATGATTCCTCCGGTTCCTTAAAGGCAAATTGGCTGCAGCCGTGAGATTGATTAAGGGCGGCCGTAGCCGCCCTTAGTGCTTGATTACAGGACGAATCCCGCAATCTGTCAAGTAAACTCGTCAGACTTCGGGCTAAAACGCCCGAAGTTTCAGAGAATTACTCGCCTTTAGCTGCTTTGAATGCTTCAGCCATTGCGTTATTAGAGAAGTTTGCATCTTCCTGTTTGTTAACAGTTGCGATGGCATCTTTCTCATCAGCTTCGTCTTTCGCACGAACAGACAGGCTGATAGCACGGTTTTTACGATCAACACCGGTGAATTTCGCTTCAACGTCGTCGCCAACGCTCAGAACCAGAGTTGCATCTTCAACGCGGTCACGGGATGCTTCAGAAGCACGCAGGTAACCTTCAACGCCGTCAGCCAGTTCTACGGTTGCGCCTTTCGCGTCAACTGCAGTCACTTTACCGGTTACGATAGCGCCTTTCTTGTTCAGAGCAACCCAGTTGTTGAACGGATCTTCTGCGAGCTGTTTAACGCCCAGGGAGATACGTTCACGCTCTGCGTCAACCTGCAGAACAACCGCAGCGATTTCGTCGCCTTTTTTGTATTCACGAACTGCTTCTTCGCCTGCAACGTTCCAGGAGATGTCAGACAGGTGAACCAGGCCGTCGATACCGCCGTCCAGGCCGATGAAGATACCGAAGTCAGTGATAGACTTGATTTTACCTTCAACGCGGTCGCCCTTGTTGTGGGTTTCTGCGAACTGCTGCCACGGGTTAGATTTGCACTGCTTCAACCCTAAGGAGATACGACGACGTTCTTCGTCGATATCCAGAACCATTACTTCCACTACGTCGCCAACGTTAACCACTTTGGACGGGTGGATGTTTTTGTTGGTCCAGTCCATTTCGGAAACGTGAACCAGGCCTTCAACGCCTTCTTCGATTTCAACGAAGCAGCCGTAGTCGGTCAGGTTGGTCACGCGACCGGTCAGTTTGGTCCCTTCCGGATAACGTTTCGCGATAGCAACCCACGGATCTTCGCCCAGCTGTTTCAGGCCCAGGGAGACACGGGTACGTTCGCGGTCGAACTTCAGAACTTTAACGTTGATTTCGTCGCCAACATTCACGATTTCGCTCGGATGCTTAACGCGTTTCCAGGCCATGTCAGTGATGTGCAGCAGGCCGTCAACGCCACCCAGATCAACGAATGCACCGTAGTCAGTGAGGTTCTTAACGATACCTTTAACTTCCATGCCTTCCTGCAGGTTTTCCAGCAGTTGATCGCGTTCTGCGCTGTTTTCGGATTCGATAACGGCACGACGAGAAACGACAACGTTGTTACGTTTCTGGTCCAGCTTGATTACTTTGAATTCAAGCTCTTTACCTTCCAGGTGCAGAGTGTCACGCACCGGACGAACGTCTACCAGAGAACCCGGCAGGAACGCGCGAATACCGTTCAGCTCAACAGTGAAGCCACCCTTAACTTTGCCGTTGATAACACCGGTAACAGTTTCAGCATCTTCGTAAGCTTTTTCCAGCGTGATCCATGCTTCGTGACGTTTAGCTTTCTCACGAGAGAGCAGAGTTTCACCGAAGCCGTCTTCTACTGCATCCAGAGCAACGTCAACTTCGTCGCCCACCTGGATTTCCAGTTCGCCCTGGGCGTTTTTGAACTGCTCAGCCGGAATGGCGGATTCAGATTTCAGACCAGCGTCAACCAGTACGATATCTTTATCGATAGCAACAACAACACCACGAACGATGGAACCCGGACGGGTTTCGATTTCTTTTAAGGATTCTTCAAAGAGTTGAGCAAAAGATTCAGTCATGTTTAATCTTCAGGTTTCATATTTAACGTCCACCTGGCTCCGTGCCGGATGGGGTTGTTTAACATACCCACTGTCATTCCCTTGCAGCGGGGGTACTGCAAATTCGGTCGCCTTTAAGCGAGAGCCAATTTTTGGCGCGCGTATTGTAACGCTTTTTCAATCACTTGCTCAATGCTTAATCGGGTAGAATCCAACACTAAGGCATCAGCAGCAGGAACTAACGGCGCTACAGCGCGATTACGATCGCGATCGTCGCGTTCCTTTATTTCGGCCAAAAGGCGTTCAAAGTTAACACTAAAGCCCTTCTCCTGCAACTGTAGCATACGGCGATGCGCACGCTCTTCCGAGGAAGCGTCAAGGAAAATTTTTACCGGCGCATCCGGAAAGACGACGGTGCCCATATCACGGCCATCGGCGATTAATCCGGGCGCTTCGCGAAACGCGCGTTGACGACGTAAAAGCGCTTCACGCACGCGTGGAAAAGCCGCTACCTGAGATGCGGCATTCGCCACTTCCTGCGTACGAATTTCGCCGCTAACATCCTCGCCTTCGAGAATGACTTCCAGATTGCCGTCTGTTGAGACAAAACGCACGTCCAGATGGGACGCCAGCGGTACCAGCGCATCTTCAGAAGCGACATCAACATGGTGATGCAATGCCGCCAGCGCCAGTACGCGGTAAATCGCGCCGGAATCCAGCAGATGCCATTGCAATGCTTCCGCCATTGCTTTGCACAAGGTGCCCTTGCCTGCACCGCTTGGGCCATCAATGGTTATTACCGGGGCGATTGCCGTCATCTTTATCTCCTTAAACAGGCGTACTGTTAACGTAAACGCCGCGCATTATACGCGCCAACGCCCGCGACCGTTAATGTTGCGTGCAAAAACCAGTTTTGTCTGTAATCAGATGCGGAATAATTGCGCAATTATAGCGGGCTGACGAAGAACCAGCCCGAAAGATGACAATGATTTACTTTTTATCTTCAGCAATTCTGTCGCGCATATGCTGCGCACGGTCGGCAGAAGCCGGATGAGAATCCATTAATGATTTCGCATGACTGGCATCCATCGTGGCGAATTTATCGAATGCTGTGACTAAGCCCTGGGTGTTGATTCCGCGTTTTTTCAGCAAATCATAGGAGAAATCATCCGCCTCTGATTCCTGGCTACGAGAAAAAGCGGAATTGATGACCCCTTCCGCCAGATCGCCCAGTTGAGACCGGGAAAGTTGCGCTGCCACGCCGCTGGTAGCGGAAATCGCATCGCGGGCCGCCAGCGCGGCATAAGCGGTTTGCATCGCTTTGCGGGAGTGCCCTAAGGAAACATGGCCCAGTTCGTGGCCCAGTACGCCTTCAATCTCATTATCAGTCATTAGATCCATCAGGCCGGAATAAACACGAACGCAGCCATTTGCCATCGCCCAGGCATTAATATCACTGGTCATATAGACTTTATAGTTGACCGACGTACCGTCGATATTATTGCCTAACGCTTTAGCAATTTTATTTAACCGTTTGGTGTATTTGCTTTTCGTGCCCGCCAGTTGGTTCTCGCTGTCCATTTGTTTACAGGCATTATGAGATAATGCTTTGACATCCGCATCAGACAGAGTGGCGGCTTTGTAGGCTGACATGCCGGAACTGGCAATTAAATTGTCATCCACGCCATTTTTACATCCCACCAGCAGCGTAGCGGAAATCGCGACTGCCAATAGCAATGATTTATTTTTCATACTAATCTTCCGTTGATAATCATTATAAAAAACACATAAATCAATGTGTTACATTATCAACAAATTAGCATTAGTCGTAATTGTAAAAATAGTGCGAATACGGACATCGGTGCGCCAGCCTGCCGGCTGGCGCCAAAGACGGATCAGGCAGGCGTACTGATACGTGCCAGCTGTTCGAAATAATCAGGGAATGTTTTTGCGGTACATTGAGGATCCAGGATAGTGACTGGCGTATCGGATAGCGCAATCAGTGAGAAGCACATCGCCATACGATGATCGTTGTAAGTGCCGATATCCGCGTGATGGAGTGTCTCTGGCGGCGTGATACGGATATAATCGTGTCCTTCTTCGACTTCCGCGCCAACTTTACGCAGTTCGGTCGCCATCGCGAACAGGCGATCGGTTTCTTTTACACGCCAGTTGTAAATATTACGCAACGTAGTAGTACCTTCGGCAAACAGCGCCGTCGTAGCAATGGTCATCGCTGCATCCGGAATATGATTCATATCCATATCGATGGCACGCAACTTGCCGCGCGTGCAGGCAATGAAATCATCCCCCCAGGTAATGGTCGCGCCCATTTTCTCCAGCACGTCGGCAAAACGAATATCTCCCTGCATACTCTTGCGGCCAATGCCGGTCACTTTTACCGTACCGCCTTTTATCGCCCCTGCAGCGAGAAAATAGGAAGCTGATGAGGCATCGCCCTCGACCATATAGCGCCCCGGCGACTGATACTGTTGACCGCCCTTCACGGCAAATTGTTGATAGTGGTGGTTCTCTATCTCTATGCCAAAGGTTTTCATTAAATTTAGCGTGATATCGATATAAGGCTTTGAGACCAGTTCGCCTTTAATGCGAATCACTGTGTTTTTTGCTGCCAGCGGCGCCGTCATCAACAATGCAGTAAGAAACTGGCTGGAAACGCTGCCGTCAACCTCAACGTCGCCGCCGGTAAAACCGCCGCGTAGACGCAGGGGTGGGTAATTTTCCTGTTCCAGATAATCAATATTCGCCCCGCCTTGACGCAGCGCATCAACCAGATGACCTATCGGCCGTTCTTTCATACGCGGTTCGCCGGTTAACACGATCTCATTTTGCCCCAGACATAGCGCTGCCGCTAACGGACGCATCGCGGTTCCGGCGTTACCGAGAAACAGTTCCAGAGCGCCTTTTGCACGCAGTGCTCCCCCGTTGCCGATGATCTCACAGCGGGTGCGATCGGCAGAAAGGGTATAATCAACCCCCAACGCGCTCAGGGCATTGAGCATATGGCGAACGTCATCGCTATCCAGCAGATTCGTCAGAACGGTTTTACCGCAAGCTAAAGCCGCCAGGAGCAAAGCACGGTTTGAAACACTTTTGGAGCCAGGTAAATTAATGGCGCCATCGACCCGCGCGATGGGTTGTAACGTCAGGGATTCCATGAAACTTAACTCTCAAAAAACAGAAATAAAAACCCCACAGGCTAGCTGTGGGGATGGCAAAAGAAACGAATTATCCGTGGCGACGCTCGAAATCGATCATGAAATCGGTCAGCGCTTGCACCCCTTCAATCGGCATAGCGTTATAGATAGAGGCGCGCATCCCGCCGACGACCCGGTGGCCTTTCAGCGCATGTAAACCCGCTGCGAAGGACTCTTCAAGAAACAGTTTATCCAGCGCGCTGTCGGCCAGCTGGAACGGGACGTTCATCCGCGAGCGGTTTGCTTTCGCCACATCGTTGCAGTAGAAATCACTACTATCAATCACGCCATACAGAAGCTCTGCTTTTTGCTGATTGAGTCTATCCATCGCTTTCACGCCGCCCTGCTCTTTGAGCCATTTAAACACCAGGCCTGAGAGATACCAGGCAAAGGTCGGCGGGGTGTTAAACATCGAGTCGTTATCATTGAGGATGGTGTAGTCAAGGATAGAGGGGCAGGCAACATGTGCCTTGCCCAGCAAATCTTCACGCACAATAACAATCGTCAAGCCGGCCGGGCCGATATTTTTTTGCGCGCCGGCGTAAATTACGCCGTAACGGCTGACGTCAAGCGGTGCGGAAAGGATGGTGGAAGAAAAATCGGCGGTGACCACGACATCCGAACCAAAATCCGGCGTTTCATCAATGGCGATGCCGTCAATCGTTTCATTCGGGCAGTAATGTAAATAAGCAGCGTTATCGGAAAGCTGCCATTCACGCATAGGCTTCACGCCACGCAGACCGTCAATGGTCATTTTGGCGTCAATGACGTTAGGCGTGCAGTATTTTTTAGCTTCTTTGATAGCACTTGCTGCCCAGTAACCCGCATCAACATAATCCGCCGTGGTTTTATCACCCAGCAGATTTAACGGTACGCCAGCAAATTGCCCGCGGCCGCCGCCGTGGCAAAATAGCACCTTATAGTTAGAGGGGATATTAAGGAGATCGCGCAAATCCTGTTCCGCCTCTTCTGCCACCTGGATAAATTCTTTGCCACGATGGCTGATTTCCATTACCGACGTACCAAGACCGTGCCAGTCGCGCAGCTCCTGTTGTGCGATTTTAAGAACTTCCGCCGGAAGCATTGCCGGACCTGAACTAAAATTAAAGACCTGGGCCATTTCCCCTCACCACGCTGCATTGTTATCTGCCTGACAACTCTCAGGCAAATGTTATTCATGTGGATATCGGTTTTATCATTCAGTGACACGCGCCGCAATGGGTAAAACAAGTCGAGGGAAAAATGCGGCGTGCATCACACAACAGAATCTTCCGGATTAAGCGTATAAAACCGATACTTTGGCTATTAAACCACGCGTTTAGCCTGGCTTGCCTTCGTCCATTCTGGATTTGCGCAGCGCGGACATAATTGTTTTTCACCGACGGTCATTCGTACCACTTCGCTGCAACGTATACAGGCATAATCGCCAACCTCCGGTATCACCGTAAAGCGTGGCGTACAGTATTCAGGGAGGATACTTAATCCCGGCTTCACATCTTTATCTTCAAAGAAATAAACGCTGATTTGCCCGTTCGTCTCAAGAATAGCCAGTCTGACCTGGCCCAGTTGTTCAACGCCATTCAAACGCAGCTCCATAAAAAATTCAAACTCCGTCATGTTCGAGCGTTGCAGTTTTTCCCAGGCCAGTTCGCCATCTTCGACAACGACCACCGACTTACCTTCCAGCAGATCCTCTAACTTTTCACTGTGCGCCATCAGCCACATGACCAGACGATAGAGCATCGCCAGGGTGATAAACACCACCAGCACGGGAAGCATCGGAACGTCATCATAAAACGCGACGTCACCAGCCGCAGAGCCCAATGTCAAAATAATCAGCACTTCGAAAAGCGACATTTGCCGCACGCCACGCCGCCCGGTGACCTTTAAAAAAAGAAATACCAGAACGAAGGTATAAAAGCTGCGTAGCGCCACTTCCCCCAAAAACTCTACCGGCACCTTGTCCAGTGCCATTCGTTGCAAATCAAACGCCTTCATTTTTATGCTCTTCCTGTGAAATCCTGAGTAAAAGCATAGCCAATACTTTTATTTCCGCAGGGATCCCGGCGAGATAGCGCCCGTCACATAAAACCCGTATCATTGCGCGCTTTCCGTACGACAAAAGTGATTTTCATGACGCAAACATTTATTCCCGGCAAAGACGCCGCGCTGGAAGACTCCATCGCCCGCTTCCAGCAAAAGTTACTCGACCTCGGTTTTCATATCGAAGAGGCCTCCTGGCTGAATCCGGTCCCTAACGTCTGGTCAGTGCATATTCGTGATAAAGAGTGCGCGCTATGTTTTACCAATGGTAAAGGCGCGACAAAAAAAGCGGCGCTGGCCTCGGCGCTGGGCGAATACTTCGAGCGTCTGTCAACTAACTACTTTTTTGCTGATTTCTGGCTTGGCGAAACAGTCGCCAATGGGCCATTTGTGCATTACCCGAACGAAAAGTGGTTCCCGCTGAACGAAAATGACGAGGTGCCGGAAGGTCTGCTCGATGCCCGTCTGCGTGCGTTTTATGATCCGGAGAATGAACTCACCGGAAGTCAGCTTATCGATCTGCAGTCCGGTAACGAAGAGCGCGGCGTCTGCGGCCTGCCATTTACCCGTCAGTCCGATAGCCAGACGGTGTATATTCCGATGAATATCATTGGCAACCTGTACGTCTCCAACGGGATGTCGGCTGGCAATACGCGTAATGAAGCCCGCGTTCAGGGATTGTCGGAAGTTTTCGAGCGCTATGTGAAAAATCGCATTATTGCGGAAAGCATCAGTCTCCCGGAAATTCCCGCCGAGGTGATGGCACGTTATCCGGCGGTAATGGCGTCTATCGCCACTCTGGAAGCGGAAGGTTTCCCGATCTTCGCTTATGACGGCTCGCTGGGCGGCAAATACCCGGTAATTTGCGTGGTCCTGTTCAACCCGGCGAACGGCACCTGTTTTGCCTCTTTTGGCGCGCATCCTGACTTTGGCGTTGCGCTGGAACGTACGGTGACTGAGCTGCTTCAGGGACGCGGGCTGAAGGATCTTGACGTCTTCACTCCGCCAACGTTCGATGATGAAGAGGTCGCAGAACACACCAATCTGGAGACCCACTTTATTGACTCCAGCGGTCTGATCTCCTGGGATCTGTTCAAACAGGACGCCGATTACCCGTTCGCAGACTGGAGTTTCTCTGGTACCACTGAAGAGGAATTTGCCACACTGATGGCTATCTTCAATGCTGAAGATAAAGAAGTCTACATTGCAGACTACGAACATCTCGGTGTGTACACCTGCCGTATTATCGTGCCGGGGATGTCAGATATTTATCCTGCCGAGGATCTATGGCTGGCCAACAACAATATGGGTAGCCATCTTCGTGAGACTCTGCTTTCGTTGCCAGACAGCGCCTGGGATAAAGAGGACTATCTCAACCTAATCGAACAATTAGATGAAGAAGGGTTTGACGACTTCACCCGCGTGCGTGAACTGCTGGGTCTGGCGACCGGATCGGACAACGGTTGGTATACACTGCGTATCGGAGAGTTAAAGGCGATGCTGGCGTTAGCGGGCGGCGATCTGGAACAGGCGCTGATCTGGACGGAATGGACGATGGAGTTCAATGCGTCGGTCTTTACTCCGGCACGCGCAAACTATTATCGTTGCCTGCAAACACTCCTACTGTTGTCACAGGAAGAAGCGCGTCAGCCGCTGCAATATCTTAATGCATTTATAAAGATGTATGGCGCAGAAGCAGTAGAAGCCGCCAGCGCTGCCCTGAGCGGCGAAGCGGCTTTTTACGGACTACCGGCTGTAGATAGCGATCTACAAGTATTCCCGGCCCATCAATCTCTGTTAAAAGCCTGGGAAAAATTGCAACGCGCGAAAGCGGCATACTGGTTAAAATAAGGCCATATGAGCACCTTAGGGTAGGTTTACCCTATCGTCTGAGTTATATTACGGGGCGCCTTTGGGGGCCCTTTTTATTTATTTTCGATAAACCGCAAAAAATGTAATAACGAGGTTAAATATTAGTTGTTCGCATTACATAAATTAACATAGCAATGTTAATTTATTTGTTGATTACTCCATTTTAATTAACCGTATATCCGGAGGAGTAAAGAAAAGATTCAACTCACTTTATAAATTTTAAAATTTATTTTTATTTGGATAATCAAAAAGTTACACCGTAGTTGCATAAAAATCATGCGACTTGCGGGCCTATAAGCCAGGCGAGATATGATCTACATCAAATTCTCATCTATAATGCTTTGTTAGTATCTCGTCGCCGACTTAATAAAGAGAGAGTTAGTGTGAAAGCTGACAACCCTTTTGACCTTTTACTCCCTGCAGCGATGGCCAAAGTGGCTGAAGAAGCAGGTGTCTATAAAGCAACGAAGCATCCGCTTAAGACTTTCTATCTGGCGATTACTGCCGGTGTATTCATTTCAATTGCCTTTGTTTTTTATATTACTGCAACAACCGGTACTGCCGCGATGCCTTATGGTATGGCAAAACTTATCGGGGGTATCTGTTTTTCTTTGGGGCTGATTCTCTGTGTTATTTGCGGCGCTGATCTTTTTACCTCCACCGTTCTGATCGTTGTGGCCAAAGCCAGCGGTCGTATCACCTGGGGGCAACTGGCCAAAAACTGGTTAAACGTCTATTTTGGTAACCTGATTGGCGCTCTGCTTTTTGTGTTACTGATGTGGCTTTCCGGCGAGTACATGACTGCGAACGGTCAATGGGGTCTTAACGTCCTGCAAACCGCCGACCACAAAATGCACCACACTTTTATTGAAGCTGTCTGCCTCGGTATTCTGGCGAACCTGATGGTTTGTCTGGCCGTGTGGATGAGCTACTCAGGTCGCAGCCTGATGGACAAAGCGTTCATCATGGTACTGCCCGTCGCCATGTTTGTCGCCAGCGGTTTTGAGCACAGTATCGCAAACATGTTTATGATTCCTATGGGTATTGTAATACGCGATTTCGCCACACCGGAATTCTGGACCGCAGTTGGTTCATCTCCGGAAAGTTTTTCTCACCTGACCGTGATGAGCTTCATCACTGATAACCTGATTCCGGTCACGATCGGTAACATTATCGGCGGCGGTTTGCTGGTTGGGTTGACATACTGGGTCATTTACCTGCGTGGCAACGATCATCATTAATCTGATGTTCGCCCTGCGCAGTAAATAAAAAATCCACTTAAGAAGGTAGGTGTTACATGTCCGAGCTTAATGAAAAGTTAGCCACAGCCTGGGAAGGTTTTACCAAAGGTGACTGGCAGAATGAAGTAAACGTCCGTGACTTCATCCAGAAAAACTACACTCCCTATGAGGGTGACGAATCCTTCCTGGCTGGCGCTACTGAAGCCACCACCACGCTGTGGGACAGCGTAATGGAAGGCGTTAAACAGGAAAACCGCACTCACGCGCCTGTTGACTTTGACACCTCTGTTGCTTCTACCATCACTTCTCACGACGCGGGTTACATCAACAAAGCGTTGGAAAAAATTGTTGGTCTGCAAACTGAAGCTCCGCTGAAACGTGCGATTATCCCGTTCGGCGGTATCAAAATGGTTGAAGGTTCCTGCAAAGCGTACAATCGCGAGCTGGACCCGATGATCAAAAAAATCTTCACTGAATACCGTAAGACTCACAACCAGGGCGTATTCGATGTTTATACTCCGGACATCCTGCGTTGCCGTAAATCCGGCGTTCTGACGGGTCTGCCGGATGCGTATGGCCGTGGCCGTATCATCGGTGACTACCGTCGCGTCGCGCTGTACGGTATCGACTACCTGATGAAAGACAAATTCGCTCAGTTTACTTCCCTGCAATCCGATCTGGAAAACGGTGTAAACCTGGAAGCGACTATCCGTCTGCGTGAAGAAATTGCTGAACAGCACCGCGCTCTGGGTCAGATCAAAGAAATGGCAGCTAAATATGGCTGTGATATCTCTGGTCCGGCAACGAACGCCCAGGAAGCTATCCAGTGGACTTACTTCGGCTATCTGGCTGCGGTTAAATCTCAGAACGGCGCAGCAATGTCCTTTGGTCGCGTATCTACCTTCCTGGATGTCTACATCGAACGTGACCTGAAAGCAGGCAAAATCACAGAGCAAGACGCTCAGGAAATGATTGACCACCTGGTCATGAAACTGCGTATGGTTCGCTTCCTGCGTACCCCTGAGTATGATGAACTGTTCTCCGGCGACCCGATTTGGGCAACTGAATCTATCGGTGGTATGGGCGTTGACGGCCGTACTCTGGTCACCAAAAACAGCTTCCGTTTCCTGAACACCCTGTACACCATGGGTCCTTCTCCGGAACCGAACATCACCGTTCTGTGGTCTGAAAAACTGCCGCTGAACTTCAAAAAATTCGCCGCTAAAGTGTCCATCGACACCTCTTCTCTGCAGTACGAGAACGATGACCTGATGCGTCCGGACTTCAACAACGATGACTACGCTATCGCTTGCTGCGTAAGCCCGATGATCGTTGGTAAACAAATGCAGTTCTTCGGTGCGCGTGCAAACCTGGCGAAAACCATGCTGTACGCTATCAACGGCGGCGTTGATGAAAAACTGAAAATGCAGGTGGGTCCGAAATCTGAGCCAATCAAAGGTGACGTGCTGAACTATGACGAAGTTATGGAACGCATGGATCACTTCATGGACTGGCTGGCTAAACAGTACGTCACTGCGCTGAACGTTATCCACTATATGCACGATAAGTACAGCTACGAAGCCTCTCTGATGGCGTTGCACGACCGTGACGTTATCCGCACCATGGCGTGTGGTATCGCTGGTCTGTCCGTTGCAGCTGACTCCCTGTCTGCCATCAAATATGCGAAAGTTAAACCGATTCGTGACGAAGATGGTCTGGCTATCGACTTCGAAATCGAAGGCGAATACCCGCAGTTTGGTAACAACGACGCTCGCGTTGATGACATGGCGGTTGATCTGGTAGAACGTTTCATGAAGAAAATTCAGAAACTGACCACCTACCGTGGCGCTATCCCGACGCAGTCTGTACTGACCATCACCTCCAACGTTGTGTATGGTAAGAAAACCGGTAACACCCCAGACGGTCGTCGTGCTGGCGCGCCGTTCGGACCAGGTGCTAACCCAATGCACGGCCGTGACCAGAAAGGTGCTGTTGCCTCTCTGACCTCCGTTGCAAAACTGCCGTTTGCTTACGCTAAAGATGGTATCTCTTACACCTTCTCTATCGTTCCGAACGCACTGGGTAAAGACGACGAAGTTCGTAAAACTAACCTGGCAGGCCTGATGGATGGTTACTTCCATCACGAAGCGTCTATCGAAGGCGGTCAGCACCTGAACGTGAACGTCATGAACCGTGAAATGCTGCTGGATGCGATGGAGCATCCGGAAAAATATCCGCAGCTGACCATCCGTGTTTCTGGCTACGCGGTACGCTTTAACTCCCTGACGAAAGAACAGCAGCAGGACGTTATTACCCGTACCTTCACGCAGACCATGTAATGGTTTTTGACTGAAATAGTCATTAAAAAAGCGTACAATAAAGGCTCCACGTCAGTGGGGCCTTTTTAACAACTACGTCTTTTTCGTCAGCTATCTAAACGTAATGGGTGGCTGCCAAAACAGACTCGACACAGCCGACGAGCTGTGCACCAACACGGCCCCGGATGGGCCACATCTGGAGAAACACCGCAATGTCAGTTATTGGTCGCATTCACTCCTTTGAATCCTGTGGCACCGTTGATGGCCCGGGTATCCGCTTTATTACCTTTTTCCAGGGCTGCCTGATGCGCTGCCTGTATTGTCATAATCGCGACACATGGGATACGCATGGCGGTAAAGAAGTGACCGTTGAAGATTTAATGAAAGAGGTTGTGACCTATCGTCACTTTATGAACGCGTCTGGTGGTGGTGTGACCGCCTCAGGCGGCGAGGCGATTTTGCAGGCGGAGTTTGTTCGTGACTGGTTCCGCGCCTGTAAAAAAGAAGGTATCCATACCTGCCTGGATACCAACGGCTTTGTTCGTCGTTACGATCCGGTTATTGATGAACTGCTGGACGTGACCGATCTGGTGATGCTTGATATCAAACAGATGAACGATGAGATCCATCAGAACCTGGTGGGCGTCTCAAACCATCGGACACTGGAATTTGCACAGTATTTATCGAAGAAAGATGTGAAAGTATGGATCCGCTATGTTGTCGTACCCGGTTGGTCTGATGATGATGATTCCGCGCATCGACTGGGCGAGTTTACCCGCGATATGGGCAATGTCGAAAAAATCGAATTACTGCCCTATCATGAATTGGGTAAACATAAATGGGTGGCAATGGGCGAAGAATACAAACTGGATGGTGTGAAACCACCGAAGAAAGAGACCATGGAACGCGTCAAAGGCATCCTTGAGCAGTATGGTCATAAGGTCATGTATTAAACGCCAGCACTATTATTAGCTTTTGAACGGCCCCCATAAAGGTCGCCGTTAGAGTGCTGACGCATCCCCTATTTTTACGTTGAGATCAGCGTTCTGACTTTTCAGCCATGGCTACGTCAGTAAATAAGAAACCTGGATAACCCAGGTTTCTTATTGTGTTACTAAGCCACTATACCAGCCTGTTTATCAGCGAGTATCAAGAGATGCGCTGACAGTTCCGGTTTCCTGTTCCTGCGTTGACGGGCGTACAACGATAACGGTGGTTTTGGCCTCCAGTGGGGGTTCCCCATCGGGGGAGTCAATCCATGCCAGGTTATCCGGGTTGATAAACTCAATAGGTTTTCCGGACGAAACATCATCTGCCGTCACGGTATAATCCGTATCCCAGGTATAAGGAAGGGTCGTAATTGATGCGTCAGGATCCAACGGCGTATTGAGCGTGCCGGTGATTTCAAAATGCAGATGAAGGGTATCTCCTGCCTGAATATTGCGATACGAAAGCACCTGTGTCTTAAGTCCCCCGGCAACGGTAACGGTATTTCGGTTAATGACCCCATTCATGTTCAGGTTTTCGTATTGTACGGTAATAGGACCAAAGGATGTGTCGATAAACGTCGCCGTCGTCTGCCCTCGTTTCCCTCCCGCCGTCGCTGTCACGGTCACGTTTTCCCCAACCGTATCGGTAAAACCTAATGTGGCGATACCGTTATTGTCGGTGGTCACGCTAAGCGGCGTAGTGGCATTTACCGTGGCGCTGCCGGTGAGCGCCCAGACGAGCTGCACATTCGCCAGCGGCTGATTATTCGCATCTGTAACCAGCGCCTGCGCCTGGTTCGTCGCGCTACCGTCCGCGGGCTGGTTGTTAGTAGGAACCGTTACCGTCACCGAACTCACCTCAACGGCTGCCGGGTTGAATGTCGCTGCCGCCTGCCCCTGAACATTACCCGCTTTAGCAGTTGCAGTCACTGATTCCGCGACGGTATCGGTAATACTCAGCGTCGCCACGCCAGAGGCGTCCGTCGTGGCATTCAGCGATGTTGTGGCGCTGGCGGTAGTGCTGCTTAAGCTCCATGTAACGCTGGTATTTGCCACAGGCTGGCCGCTCGGACTGGTTACCGTCGCCCGGAAGGTATTCACCGACGAGCCGTCAGCCAGCGCATTGTTTGCCGTAACCGCAACAAAGACGGAAGATATCGTCGGAACGAACGTGACTGTCGCCTGTCCCTGCGCACCATTCGCCGAAGCATTAACCGTCACGCTTTCCGCGACATTATCGCTCAGAGACAGCGTCGCTACGCCATCAGCGTTAGTATTAACGGTGACGGCTGAAACCGCTTTTGCGCTTCCTCCCACACTCCAGGAGACCGCCGTATTTGCTACCGGCTGACCGCTACTGTCTGTCACTTTCGCCTGCACGGTATTGGTTGAAGTCCCGTCTGCCGCCGCGTTATTTTGCTGTACGGTAAGCAGAATATTAGTCGCAGCCGTCTGCGTAAATACTGCGCCTGATGAACCGCTCTTACTCCCCGCGCTGGCGACAATCGTCACCGTTTCCGCAACAGAATCTTTAAAGGTAACCGTAGCAATCCCCTGCGCATTGGTCGTCACTGTCGCTGCGCTGCTCAGGCTGGCGGTTGAACTACCGCTTATCGACCATGTTACGCTGGCGTTCGCCATCGGCAGGCCGTTTCCATCGGTCACCAGCGCCTGCGCCGCGTTGGTCGCGTTATTGTTGGCCTGCGCATTATTGGTTGTCGTGGTCACCGTAACATTACTGACCTCTGACTGTGAAACGAAAGCGGAATTCACTGACGCCGTTTTTCCTGCGGCTGATGCCGTTAATGTCACGGCGCCAGCTTTCGTATTGGTGTAATGCACGGTGGCTTTGCCCTGCGCATTGGTCTGAACATCGCTGGCGACAACCTTCGCATCGTTATTCACGCTCCAGTTAATGGCCACGCCCGACATGACATTGCCGTTAATATCCTTGACTGTCACTTCACCCGCATTCTGGCTGCTGCCGTCCGCAGGACTATTGTTTTGGGTCAGCGCCAGATTCAGGCTCCCCACCGACTGTACAAACGTGGTCGTCGCCGTGCGCGAAATATTGCCCGACGTCGCCTGTACCGTCACTGCCCCGGCCGTCTTGCTGGTGACATTCACACTGGCGTTGCCATTTGCATCGGTGACACCGCTCTCCACGCTAAGCTGTGCATCGCTTGCCGTGCTGCCAGCAGTGGTTTTCTGCGCGCCGCCAATAATACTCCAGCCGATAACCGCGTTACGTACTGGTGCGCCATCAGTCGTTGTGGCTCTGACTGTAACTGTATTCGCCGTCACACCATCCGCCGGGCTGTTATCTTTTACCGTCGTTAACAGCATATTGGCCACCGCGTCGGCCTGTTTCTTCTGTTTATACTGCAGCACAATTTCATTATTACGCTCGACTAAATCGTAGCGGCTGCCTGCCAGACTACGCAAGTTCTGCACTTCGGAGGAAGAAAGCTGCTGAGAGAGCGTCTGCCCGAAGTTATAACGAAAGTTTACGCCGAAATGCGTCTCGTCCATTGAGTCCTGTCCGTGACGGTAATCAACAGCGGCGGTAATCAACGGGACTGGAGTATAGCTCACGCCTACCGTAACGGCCGAGGGATTACTCTGCAGGTCATCTTTATCGAACAGGGCAACTTTGTCACCGTAATATTGTTCGTACATTACCTTCGCACCCAGTTGCGGATACGCTGGCAGATAGCCTTCGGCCCGCACGTCGAAGCCGTCGGCTGGTTTTTCATAGTAGTCGTCAAAATCTCTCGACGAATGCCAGTCCGTTGTCCCCAGATAGGTATTTGCGGAGAGTTTCAGGTAATTGGTCCATGCCTCACCTCCCAAACCAATCCGCCGGTTATCACCAGTGAAATCATCGTCAAAAAAGACGTTGGCGCCAAACATCCAGTTTTCGGTATAAAACGTACGTACGCCTAAACCAAAGTTACCGGTTACACGATCGTCCGGCGCACGCAGACCAAGCTGGGTAAACAACATTGCCTTTTTACTGTCGTAAAGCGGCGCCAGGAAATCGATGGCGCTATCATCCCAGTTGCCTTTATCGTCAACGTTAAGTTGTACGCGCGCGGTGCCAAATTGACTTAGCCATTTTTCAACCGAATCACCCGCGTAACCGGAGGCCATATTCGCCCCCGCAGTTGTCACATTTCCGGAAGATAATGCGGTTGCTGCCTGAGTCATCTGTGAGGAGTAAGGTGAGGTATTATTTTTATCAACAGAGCGGGCACTTTGTGATAATTCAGCCGCCCTGACGGATGCAGATATACTCAGAGCAACAGGGAGCATTGCCTGAAGTAGTATCTGTATCATTGCCATACTTTTCATTAATCCCTTGCCAGGATTATGCCTGTCTCTTTTTTTCATAATAAACTTACTTTATAGTGGATGAAGTTAAAGAAATACCCTTCCATTACAGTCAGGAATTCAGAATAATTTCGGGGCGCAACACAAACAGGAGTGTATAATCGCACTCCATATATATTATTTCTTTATATTATTAACATCAGAAAAATCAAAGAGTTACCATTTCATTCATTAAATATTATATCTCATACAAGAAAATTTTACAGCGCCGATACCTGTCCAAAAAAGGATAAATAAGTACAACTTTTAAAAACCAGACCAGGACAACAAACTTAGGGTGGTAAATAGCAAAAGAAACCTCCCACCACCAGCTTCTTAAACCATATCGGTTAATGATTATGAATAATATATTTTCTAACTTACAATAAAACCAATCGCACCAGAATAATAAAAAAAACTGCTGATAGTTTATTTTCTTCAACCCTTACACTGATTATGCATTATCGACAACAATAACGTTCACTGTCACTGCCTCTTTAAAAGTAGCAATGTAAATAAGTCTGTCCAAAAGCGGAGCGATATCACACTATAAATAAAAACATATAGTTTTCAATCAACTAATAATAGCACCTCACTAAAACCAGCATTTATAGCTATGCTACCTTGTTATTAACATATATAAAATCAACTTTACTTTATTTTCAGATTTATATGCTTGCTTGCATCTTTATTAATTTAAAAAGGCGCTCACTAATAAAGAGCGCCGTTAAAAAGAGCACCGTTATGCGTTCCGACGTGCCAGCAACGGAAAAATTAGACCCAATCCCACCAGCACAAAAGGCGTGACTATGTTCAGCGCGAGCTGGAATGTCCACTCCGTCGTGAAGGCTTCCATTTTGGGGAAAATTCCGGTGAGGCAGGCAAAAGCGGTGAAGGCAAAGCACCAAATCCCCACGGTTAACGCTAGCGGCTTATTACGAATAAAGACATATTCCGGCTTATATTTTTGCGCCAACCGAATCACTGCAATGAAAGCGACAAAAACCCACAGATAACGTAAAGGCATTACTACAGAGTTGAGATTAAGCAGCCACTTGTACAGATTGTTCATATCGCCGATACCAAGCGTCGGCAACATAATCAAGACGGCAACCAGCGCTAACGTCAGCAAATAGCCATTAACCGGTGTTCCAGATGCGTTAGTACGACATAAACGCTGCGGAATGTATTTACTGTCTGCGTCACCCAGCAAGACTTTTAGTGGGGCATCAATAGAAAATACCAGCGCAGCGATTTGCCCTAACGTATTAGCAATGGCATAAATCACCATTAACGTATTCCCTAAATGATAATACTCACCCAATTTCTGGAACGCATAGTATTGACCGTTGGTCATTAAATCATCAGGGATATGGCGAGAGTCAAACATCATCCCCATCGCCAGCGAACCGAGAATGGCACACACAGCAACCATCACCGCCAGAAATAACATTCCTTTCGGAAACTCTTTCCCCGGATTCCGGGTCTGATTGACGTAAGGCGAGATCTTTTCCGCCCCACCAACGGCAAAGACCAACATAGATATGGTGGTGATATAGGTAAAATCGATATGGGGAATAAATGACTGCCAGGTAATGTTAGTGGTCGCAATTTCAACGTGAGTAATTGCTGGCGCGGTTACGGCCATCACTACATACAAAATTGACATTATAAACATGGCAATACCAGCCACAGACCCAACAACCTTTAGCGATTTCATCCCACGGGAAGCGACCCACATAAAGAAAACAAACAATGCCAGCGTCAGCCCCTGCAACGCGACGACGCTATACTCTTTGATCAACGAGCCGTCACCTTTTAATGCCCATCCTAATGCAATAAGTATCGACTGCGGTTTTTGTGCCAGATAGGGAATATGCACCACCCAATAAGTCCATGCCGCAAGGTAAGCCAACCCTGGTCCCATCGTATGTTTAATCCAGGTACTGACCCCCCCTTTTCCCTCTTTGAAGGTTGACCCCAACTGGCCAACGATCAACGCATAGGGAATAAAATAGAGCGCAAAAATAAACACCCAGGAGAAAACAACCACCAGCCCCTGGTTAGCATAGTTATTGACAACATTGCCAAATCCCCAAACGGTAATAAACGACATCAAGGCGATGTTGTACCATCGTAACTGTTTTTCCTGTACATTCGGCATAACGCCATCCTTTGTGAATACAATGTTATTGCTATAGATAAAGAGAGGAATTATGCACGCTAAAAGTGGGGAGAGAAAATGGCGGAACGTAAAATTAAAACCTTCTGCACATTTTATTTTTTAGCAAAGAAAGGAAATTATGTAGATCTATTATTCCACATAAAATATAGATAAATAGTATGCAAAACAGTTATTCTGCATACTATTCAGAGAGCCATCACATGTGCGCGACGGGGTTGGGTGTCTGTCCGGCATTACGCAACAACATCAGCAGATAAATAAACGATACGCTGGCTATCATAATAAACAGCAGATTATCTGAATAATTCTGCATTAACATGGCAGTGAAGGAGGGACCTAACAGACTCCCTACCGTATAACTTAACAGCAGCGCCTGGTTCATTGCCACAAGCTGGTGATGTTCGACTTTTTCACAGGCCCAGGCCATGGCGACCGGATAAAGCGTAAAACCCGCCGCCCCAAGAATAAATAACGCAGGCGCCATTGCCGCCTGAGTCAACATCGCAATACTGCCAATTATCACGACAAATACCTGTACACGTAATACCAGCAACCGACCACATTTATCCGCCAGACGGCCTATTGGCCATTGTCCCAAAATACCGGCGCTGACCAGAACTGCCATCCAGAAGCCAATGCTGGCATTCCCCATCCCCTGGTGTTTCAAATATAACGGCATCAGGCCGTATAACGAGCCGAGAACGATGCCGGAAATAATACAACCATTCACGCCAAGACGCGCCTGACGTAGCTTCAGCATGGCGGTAATAGAGGTGGAAGAACGCGCCTCCGTTTGCTGATTTATAATCCGGGTAAAGAGAAGCGGCAATATCCCCGCCAGAATCATTCCCGTAACCCAGGGCAGGACATGCATTAATTCACCGGAAACTTTGCTAACCAGCAATTGTCCGAGAAAAGTTCCCACGTAATAGACCATCATATACGCCGCGAGCAGGCGCCCGCGATTATGTGAAGTTCCGCTGCACATCAGTGCGCTTTCGACGACCACCCAAATCATGGCACAACCGATACCCGCAATAAAACGCCAGCTCATCCAGCTCCAGAATCCTACCATCACCCCCAGACCTACACACCCTGCGGCGAAGATCAGCGAGGCGAGATAATAGCTACGGTTAAACCCAATGCGTTTAATTAAATACCCGGTAAATAATGTCCCGACCAGATTGCCGGTAAAATAAGACGAACTGACCATACCAACCTGCCACGTAGGAAGGTCGGCCTGAGCAAGCCACAGCGGGACAAGCGTATTCAATACGGCAATCGCCAGGGTCAACAAAAGTAGCCCGCACAGCAAAAGCATGACGGGACGGGTATAGGTGGACATGAGTCAAAACCGTGAGGAAGTTCAAATTTCATGCGCATCATGCCACCGCCAAAAACATTGTCAATTGGCTCTATACAGGCGTTACGCGACTTTTACGACTATCGATTTGATTTACTGATTCTGAGCGTGAATATATTGGAAGGCTAAAAATTCATCCCTTTGTTTTTATTGATCTCCTCTATAAAAACGGCGTTTCGTTCAGTCGAAAAATTTCATGGTTCCTTTAGCTTCGTTTTCCTCTCTATGGATTTATATGCGCCTTCTCCGCCCCGGTTATATTCCTCAGATTGATGGCGACTGCTGGCGTATTCGACCTGCACGTTCTGCAGGCCGAATACGCGTCAACGCGTTAGCTGGCTACCGCCATGCCCACGGTCATATGCAGACCATAGAATACGCCGCGGCCAATCAGTTCTCCCGCCAGTACCAGAATAAAGGCCAGGGAGAGCAGCGGCACCGCAGGCAGGCGCCCTTTTAACTGCGGCACAATCCAGAAGCACAGCGCCACGGCCAGCAGTACCATACGCCAGGCCATCAGCGAACCATAATCCGGCACCAGCGCAGACGCCTGCTGAATGGAACTATGAATCGTCGCCAGTTCTGCGCCCTGCATCGACACCATAATGGCGCTGACCACCAGCGCCAGCATTGAAACCGCGGGCAACAAACGCATCGCCCAGCCATCTACGCCCGCAATGCGCAGCAACAGATACCCGAGCAGTGGGCCGCCTATAAAGAGCGTCAGGAAGAAGCCCAGCGGTGTCCAGATGCTGTACCAGGTCGGTACTGTATCAATGCTGTTATACACCCGCACCATCATCCAGACGAAAACGACACCCAGTACCATCGTGATAACCAGCCAGAAAGTGCGCAGCGCCGGCGACAACTTTTTCAGTACTGCAAGTAGCCAGCCAATTCCGCCGATTGCAAAAAACACAGAACCACTGGCAATTTCATTACTCAGCGCGGAAGCCCCCACGCGGTTAAGCGAATTAAATGCACGCATTGGCGAGCCCAGATGTAGCATTGAGGCGATAAAGCCGATGCCCATCAACACCCACAGACCAAACATGCAGGTAATCACCCGCTGCTGCGTTTCTACTCGCAGATTGCCTTTCATTAGCGCCAGGGCCAGAACAATGAAACCACCGGCCACACACTGGCCAAAGACCGTGAAGATCATCAGCGGCCATTCATGCCATCCGTTTCCCATCTTATACCTCCTTCGGATTGGCCAGATAACCGGTGGTATCCCCGGTCGGCCGGCTGTTGGCGTTGGGCTTAATCACAATATTCGGCTTTGTGAAATGCGCGCGCGGCAACGGCGCGACCGCCGCCAGGTCACCGTGCTTTTTACGCAGTTCGTCTATCGGGCCGAAATCCAGCGCCCGCAGCGGGCAGGATTCCACGCAAATCGGCTTTTTGCCGTCTGCCACCCGGTCGTGGCAACCGTCGCACTTGGTCATATGGCCTTTGGCGGCATTGTACTGCGGCGCGCCGTACGGGCAGGCCATGTGGCAATAGCGACAGCCGATACACACGTCTTCATCCACCACCACAAAACCGTCTTCACGTTTGTGCATTGCACCACTCGGGCAGACTTTGGTACAGGCCGGGTCTTCGCAGTGGTTACACGAAATCGAGAGATAATAGGCAAAAACGTTCTGGTGCCAGACGCCGTTATCTTCCTGCCAGTCGCCACCGGCATACTCATAAATGCGGCGGAAACTGACGTCCGGGGTTAAATCTTTGTAGTCTTTACAGGCCAGTTCGCAGGTTTTGCAACCGGTGCAACGGCTGGAATCAATAAAAAATCCATACTGGGTTGTCATCGGTTACTCCTTATACCTTTTCAACCTGAACGAGGTTAGTGTGTGACGGGTTCCCCTTCGCCAGCGGAGAGGGGCGTTGGGTCGTCAGTACGTTAATACATCCGCCCTGATCCACACGTTTTGCGTCCGGGTCGTACCATGCGCCTTCTCCTAAGGCGACCACGCCCGGCATCATGCGCGGCGTCACTTTAGCCTCAATATGCACTTCGCCGCGGTCGTTGAAGATGCGAACTTTATCGCCATTGCTGATACCGCGTTTCTGCGCATCCATTGGATTGATCCACATTTCCTGGCGGCAGGCGGCTTTCAGTACATCCACGTTGCCATAAGTGGAATGAACGCGTGCTTTATAGTGGAAGCCCGTCAACTGCAGCGGGAATTTCTCCGTTAGCGGATCGTTATAGTTTTCAAAGCCTGGCGTATAGATCGGTAAGGGATCGATCACATCGCCTTCCGGCAATTCCCAGGTCGCAGCGATATCCGCCAGCGCCTGTGAATAGATTTCAATCTTGCCCGACGGTGTTGTGAGTGGATTCGCCTGAGGATCCTCACGGAAGGCTTTATAGGCAACATGATGGCCTTCGGGGTCACGCTGTTTGAAGATGCCTTGCTGACGGAACGCCTCAAAGGTGGGCAGCTCCGGAATCGCTTTGCGCGACTGCTCGTACAGATGACGCATCCACTCTTCCTGCGTCCGCCCCTCGGTAAACTGCTGCTCTACCCCAAGACGTTTCGCCAGTTCGCTGGTCATCTCATAAATTGTCTTGCACTCGAAACGCGGTTTAATCGCCTGATCGGTGAAGATAACGTAAGACATGTTCCCACAGGAGGCATCCAGCGCAAAATCCATCTGCTCAGAAGCGGTGCAATCAGGTAGCAGAATATCGGCATATTTCGCCGATGAAGTCATATGACAGTCAATAACAACGATCATCTCGCACTTTTTATCATCCCGCAGGATTTCATGGGTGCGGTTAATTTCAGAGTGCTGGTTAATCAGGCAATTGCCAGCATAGTTCCAGATCATTTTGATCGGCACATCCAGTTTATCTTTGCCCCGCACGCCATCACGCAGCGCCGTCATTTCCGGGCCGCGTTCAATGGCATCGGTCCACATAAACATGGAGATACTGGTTTCAACCGGGTTTTCCAGCGTGGGCATACGCTCAAATGGCAGGTCATAAGAGCCTTCTCGTGCGCCGCTGTTGCCGCCGTTAATGCCGACATTACCGGTCAGGATCGCCAGCATCGAGATGGCGCGCGTGGCAATTTCCCCGTTGGCGTGACGCTGTGGTCCCCACCCCTGGCAAATATACGCGGGTTTAGCGCTGCCAATTTCTCGTGCCAGCTTAATAATGCGATCTGCCGGGATACCGGTAATCTGCGCCGCCCACTCCGGCGTCTTCGCAATACCGTCTTTGCCCTGGCCCAGAATATAGGCTTTGTAGTGACCGTTTTTCGGCGCGCTGGCAGGTAAGGTTTTTTCGTCATAACCGACGCAATATTTGTCCAGGAATGGCTGATCGACCATATTCTCGGTAATTAAGACATACGCCAGGCCATTAACCAGCGCCGCATCGGTACCAGGGCGAATCGGAATCCACTCATCTTCGCGGCCGGCACCGGTGTCGGTGTAACGGGGATCGATAATGATCATACGCGCATTTGATTTCTGCCGCGCCTGTTCAAGATAATACGTTACACCGCCCCCGCTCATGCGGGTTTCGCCAGGGTTATTACCAAACAACACCACCAACTTACTGTTTTCAATGTCGGATGGACTATTGCCATCCGCCCAGCCACCATAGGTGTAGTTCAGACCTGCGGCGATTTGCGCGGATGAGTAATCACCGTAATGGTTGAGATAACCGCCGCAGCAGTTCATCAAGCGGGCAACCAGCGTTTTTCCTGGCGGCCATGAACGTGTCAGAGTGCCGCCCAGCGTCCCCGTGCCATAGTTCAGATAAATGGACTCGTTGCCATACTCTTTGATCAGACGCTGCATATTGCTGGCGATGATATCGTAGGCTTCGTCCCAGCTAATACGCTCAAATTTACCTTCGCCACGTGCGCCAACGCGCTTCATCGGATACTTGAGCCGATCCGGGTTATAGACGCGACGACGCATGGAACGGCCACGCAGGCAGGCGCGAACCTGGTGCAGACCATCGTAATCATCGTTTCCAGTATTATCCGTTTCGACATATTTAATTTCGCCATCCACGACATGCATACGTAGCGGGCAACGGCTGCCGCAGTTTACCGTACAGGCACTCCAGACAACTTTCTCGCCCGTTTTGGCCGGGCTTATCGTCTCTGCAGCGTTAACGATGCGGGTAAATGGCAGGGTAAATGCGCTACTGGCCATCGCCAGGCCGCCTATCGCGGTGGTTTTGACTAAACCACGACGGCTTACCTCGGCTGCCAGCACGGCATCAGGGATCTTAGTTTTCATAAGGGCTCACTCTGCTGCTCACAATAAAAAATAATAAATAGATGTATATAAATTTATATAGCGAAATGACGTTATAACTTCTTTTATATATCGAAAAAGTAAAAATAAGAGTGTTAAAAACTGACCTTCATTCGAAATCAGTATTACCCCTAATAGGGTAGAAATTATTGTCCGGTATCAAACTGGTATAAAAAAAGCGCCCAAAGGCGCTTTTTAGAAGAGGAGGAAGCGAGGATTAGCCGATAAATTCCAGCCCGTTCATGTACGGACGTAGTACTTCCGGCACTTCAATACGGCCATCAGCCTGCTGATAGTTTTCCATTACCGCCACCAGGGTACGGCCTACGGCCAGCCCGGAACCGTTCAGGGTATGCACCAGGCGAGTCTTTTTGTCGGACTTGCTGCGGCAACGTGCCTGCATACGGCGCGCCTGGAAATCCCAGACGTTAGAGCAGGAAGAGATCTCGCGGTAGGTATTCTGCGCCGGAACCCAGACTTCAAGATCATAAGTTTTGCAGGCGCCGAAGCCCATATCGCCGGTGCACAGAATGATTTTACGGTACGGCAGTCCCAGTAGCTGGAGCACTTTTTCCGCATGGCCGGTCATCTCCTCCAGCGCAGCCATGGAATCTTCCGGGCGAACGATCTGCACCATCTCAACTTTGTCGAACTGGTGCATACGGATCAGACCTCGGGTATCACGGCCATAAGACCCTGCTTCAGAACGGAAGCATGGCGTATGCGCCGTCATTTTAATCGGCAACTGGTCTTCGTCGATGATTTCATCGCGCACCAGGTTGGTCAGCGGGACTTCTGCCGTCGGAATCAAGGCATAGTTGCTGCTGTCGGCTTCTTCTTCCAGCGGACGGGTGTGGAACAGGTCACCTGCGAATTTCGGCAATTGACCAGTGCCATACAGCGTGTCGTGGTTAACCAGATACGGCACGTAGTTCTCGCTATAGCCATGCTGCTCCGTATGCAGATCCAGCATGAACTGCGATAATGCGCGATGCATACGCGCAATCTGTCCTTTCATGACCACAAAACGGGAGCCGGTCAGCTTAACCGCAGCGGCAAAGTCGAGGCCAGAATGCATTTCACCTAAAGTGACATGATCGCGAACTTCAAAATCAAACTCACGCGGGGTACCCCAACGGCTGACTTCAACGTTGTCGTTTTCATCTTTACCCACCGGTACTTCATCCGCCGGCAGGTTTGGAATAGTCAGCGCAATATCGCGGATCTCCGCCAGCAAGGTATCTAGCTCGGCTTTCGCCGCATCCAGCGCTTCGCCCAGTTTATTCACTTCCTGGCGTAAAGGCTCGATATCTTCCCCGCGCGCTTTCGCCTGGCCAATGGATTTCGATCGTGAATTACGCTCTGCCTGCAGGTTTTCCGTGTTGACCTGCAAAACTTTACGACGCTCTTCAAGAGCGCGCAGCTTATCTACATCCAGCTTAAAGCCCCGGCGTGCCAGTTTTTCAGCGACTGCGTCTGGCTCATTACGCAGCAGATTGGGATCGAGCATGCTTATCCTGTGCTTATCGAATAATAAAAGGAAACGCGATCAATTGATGATCGCATCTGATCATGTTGATGGGCCTGAAATTCATTTGCCAATGGCGACATTTTCACCTTATCGGGCCAACCATAACAGCAACGCATCCATTGCGCCGCACTGGCAGGCCTGGTAAGCCAAACGCCATCAGACATCACAAGAGTGACCACCAACACCATGATACCCACGGCATCATGTTTAAGATAACCTTACCGCAACGTTTACACTAGCGGTAGCGTTTTGTGGGGCTATTTTGATCCTGTTCAGCCAGCCAGGCGAGCTTTTCGCCAATCTTGCCCTCCAGACCCCGATGAGTCGGATGATAATAACGCGTTTGCGCGATTTCCGGCGGGAAGTACACTTCGCCCGCCGCATACGCATTAGGCTCATCATGGGCATAGCGGTACTCCTGACCATAACCCATCTCTTTCATGAGCTTAGTCGGCGCATTACGCAGATGGACAGGAACGTCATAATCAGGACGTTCACGCGCGTCGGCAAGCGCGGCTTTAAAGGCGGTATAGACAGCGTTGCTCTTCGGCGCGCAGGCGAGATAAACAATAGCCTGCGCAATCGCTCTTTCGCCTTCCGCCGGACCAACCCGGGTAAAACAATCCCAGGCGGCAATGGCAACCTGCATCGCACGTGGATCGGCATTACCGACATCTTCCGAGGCGATCGCCAGGCAACGGCGCGCCACATACAGAGGATCGCCTCCTGCGGTAATAATACGGGCATACCAATAGAGGGCGGCATCCGGCGCGCTACCGCGCACAGATTTGTGTAAGGCAGAAATAAGATCGTAGAATCGATCGCCTTTGTTATCAAAACGCGCGCTGCGCTCGCCGGCGATCTCGGTCAATAACGCGGGCAATAAAACACGTTTGCCACTGTCATCCACCTCCGCCATATCAGCCATCATTTCCAGTGTATTTAAGGCGCGCCGCGCATCACCATTGACCAGTTCCGCAATCGCTCTCCGCGTTTCGTCCGGCAACACGATATCCTGAGCACCATAACCACGCGTTTTGTCCTGCATTGCCTGGTCCAGAACGTGCTCAATATCGTCGGTGGTCAACGACTTCAGCAGATAGACCCGCGCGCGTGATAATAACGCCGGGTTCAATTCAAAAGAGGGATTTTCCGTCGTCGCGCCGATGAAAGTGATAGTGCCATCTTCGATATGCGGTAGAAAGGCGTCCTGCTGGCTTTTGTTAAAACGATGGACTTCATCGACAAACAGGATAGTACGACGCCCGGCGTTTCGATTCTGGCGAGCACGCTCGATGGCTTCGCGGATCTCTTTTACACCGGAAGTGACGGCGGAAATACGCTCAACATCGGCGCTGGCGTAGCGGGCTATAACTTCCGCGAGCGTAGTTTTACCGGTACCTGGCGGTCCCCATAAAATCATGGAGTGCAGGTGCCCGGCCTCAATAGCGCGAGGCAATGGCTTACCTGCAGCCAGCAGATGCTGCTGGCCTATATACTGTGCTAAATTTTCCGGCCGCATCCGCGCGGCCAGCGGTTGAAATGTATTATCAGAAAAATCGAGCGACAGATTGCTCACTCATCGCCTCTACTTACGTTGATCGTCTATCGTTACCCCTTGCGGTGGAGTAAACGTAAATTTCGCTGGATCGACAGCACCATTTTGTTGGGACTTCAGCTGATAGGTGCTGCGCTGATCGTCTTGTTCGATAGCACTGAACTGATGGATAGTCCCGTCGCGTCCTACATTGATGGTGAACTGTTTCAGATTGCCGTTACTGGCTTTCGGCGTTAACACAAAATTATCGCCATTTTGCTTAACATTATATTGCTGCCAGTCGCTGGACTGGTTACGGGCAATCAACATAAACGGCGTGTTGCCAGTGGCATCTTTTAGCCACGTGGCGGTAGCCTGCTCGACAAATGGATTATAGAACCATAATGTTTTACCGTCAGACACCAGGATGCTCTCGTCGGGCTGTGTCATATGCCAGTTGAATAAATTGGGGCGCTTGACCCATAAATCCCCCTGACCTTCCTGCACAGCAGCCCCACTGCCATCGGTTACTTTCTGGGTAAAGCTGGCATGAAAGCTGCTCACTTTATCCAGACGGCTTTTTAAATCACTGGCGGCGTCAGCCCATACACTGTTGACCACGACGCTTGAAAGTAATGCGCAGGCAATTGCCATTTTTTTCATCATTATTCCTCAAATTTCGACACTCCCGACCAGGAGATCCTTTTGCTTTCTATTCCAGGCCAAAAATCAGCATGAGGAAAGAAGAAAATACTGAATTTTTATACCGGATGGCAGCCTGAACAGCGCCATCCGGCTGACAGGCTTATTCAAAAGGCGGGGGAGCCAACACTTCACGATTACCGTTATGCCCCTGGGCGCTGACGATTCCCTGCGCTTCCATCTGTTCAATAATTCGCGCCGCACGGTTATAGCCAATGCGGAACTGACGCTGAACGCCGGAAATAGACGCTTTACGCTTTTGGGTAACAAAATTAACGGCCTGATCGAATAAAGGATCGAGTTCTTCGCCACCGTCAAAACCACCACCGCCGCCTTCGCTTTCGCTATCGGAAGTAATACCATCGACATATTGCGGACGACCGCGCGCTTTCCAGTCCTGTACCACCGCATGGACTTCCTGGTCACGCACAAACGCCCCGTGAACACGAACCGGCATGGTGGAGTTTGGCCCGGAATAAAGCATATCCCCCATACCTAATAGCGACTCCGCGCCGCCCTGATCGAGAATCGTGCGGGAATCGATCTTACTGGACACGGTAAAGGCAATACGGGTTGGAATATTGGCTTTAATCAGCCCCGTAATAACGTCAACCGACGGACGCTGCGTCGCCAGTACCAGGTGAATCCCTGCCGCACGCGCTTTCTGCGCCAGTCGTGCGATCAGCTCTTCAACTTTTTTACCGACGGTCATCATCAGGTCAGCAAATTCATCGACCAGAACCACGATATACGGCAGTTTTTCCAGAACCGGATGCTGAACATCCATACTGTCGCCCGGCTTCCAGTAGGGGTCCGGAATCGGACGTCCCATTCGGGCCGCTTCGGCGATTTTCTCGTTATACCCTGCCAGATTACGCACGCCGAGCGCGGACATCAACTTATAGCGACGCTCCATCTCATTAACGCTCCAGCGCAGCGCGTTAGCCGCATCTTTCATGTCGGTGACGACTTCGGTCAATAGATGCGGAATGCCTTCATAGACCGAGAGTTCCAGCATTTTCGGGTCGATCATGATAAACCGAACATCTTCCGGCTGCGCTTTATATAGCATACTCAGGATCATGGCGTTAACCCCAACCGACTTACCGGAACCGGTCGTACCGGCTACCAGCAGATGGGGCATTTTCGCCAGATCCGCCACCACCGGATCGCCCGCAATATCCTTACCCAGCACGACGGTAAGCGGTGACGGATTCTCACGGAATTTGGCGTTATCCAGTACTTCGCGCAGATAAACGGTTTGCCGTTTCTTGTTCGGCAATTCCAGTCCTACGTATGGTTTACCTGGAATAACCTCCACAACACGTACGGCCACTGTCGACAGGGAACGTGCCAGATCGCGGGAAAGGTTAGAAATACGCGCGGCTTTAACGCCCGGCGCCAGATTCAGCTCGAAGCGAGTAATGACCGGCCCTGGCGAATAATTCACCACATCGGCTTTGATACGGAAGTCTGCCAGACGCGCTTCAACCAGGCGCGCCATTTGTTCCAGCGCAAAGGTATCTACCGGTTCGACTTCACTCGGCGGCGGCGTCAGGAGATCTAATGAGGGCAGCGGCGTCGTCGGACGCTGCAATGGCCGACTGTCGCCATTACGCATTAGCAACGGATGGATCAGGCTATCCTGAGCCGCAGGTTGCGGCACCGGCTGGTGCGGCTGCTGATACTGCGGCTGCGGCGCTACCGGTTGTTGCGGTTGCTGGTATTGCGGCTGTGGCGCTACCGGTTGTTGCTGTTGCTGGTATTGCGGCTGTGGCGCTACTGGCTGCTGCGGTTGCTGATATTGCGGCTGTGGCGCTACTGGCTGCTGCGGTTGCTGGTATTGCGGCTGTGGCTGCTGGACAGACGCTGACTCCGGCATCACGCTCGGCGTAAACAGCGGCTCGTGCGGACCTTCATCGACCAGTGCTTTCATAGGCGAGAAATCAAGATCATCCAGTGAGAACGGCTGCGCGCCAACGGGTTGCTCGCCGGAATAGCGCTGCTGTTGCGAAGCGGCAAACTGGCGGGCTAATTCAGCTTCCGCGGCAGCATCGTCATCCTCTGCCTGCAGCACATCGTGCTGATAAGTATCACCATAACGATGCTGCTGCGACTGCGCAAACTGACGTGCCAACTCATCCTGATGCATAGCATCTATTTCTTCATCAGTCAGTTGCGCGCCAGTCCCGTACTGATTGCGCTCCGCCTCGCGGGCTTTTTCTTCTGCCATTCGCTGCGACGGCAGTTTAATACCATACGACGCCAGCTCCCGACGAGTTGGCACGCGAACGCGGTTTGGACGCGGCAGTTGCGGACCAATACCCTCTTTCACCTGCGGGCGTGGCGCACCGCCGGCAGCCACGCCAAATGCAGGGGTAGCGGCGGTGCCTGCGGCCACTACGCCACTCTTGATGCCTGCAGCAAGCGGCGCGGCAACGGCAGCCGCTTCTACTGGCGGTACGGATGGCGCGACAGATACCGTAGGTTTGACCGACGCAGCCGCTTTTACCGGTGCGGCCTCTTTAACCGGCTCAGGAATCGGCTGATACCAGGCCGCCAGTTGTTCACGCTCACGAGCACGCTTTTCTTCCACTTCTTCAAAATAGTAAAGCGGAGGACGGGCTGGTTTGGTCTCTTCTATAGCAGGTTCAGGTTCGGTTATAACAGGTTGTTCAGCGACTGGCGGCACGTAAGAAGGTGCAGCCGCTACCGGCTCCGGCTGATAAACAGGCTCCGGCTGGTGAATCGGCTCTGGCTGCCAGGGTTGTTCGGCAACTGGCGCCTGCCATTGCGGCTGCGTTTCCTGCGGCGCAGTAGAGGTATACGCTGGTGCGGCCACTGGCGGTACGGCGGCGTATTGCGGCGCAGAGGCGACGGGCGCAACTTGCTGCCACGGCTCAAACTGCGACTGCGGTTGGCCGGGCTGAGCATGCGGCGGATAGCCTTCCGGCGCAGGCGCGATAACCGGTTCGCCGGTTTGCGGCCCGGGTACGGGCTGCCACTCCACGGTCGGTTGGACAACAACCGACTCCACGCCCGGCATAGAAGGCGCTTGCGGTATGGGATCGGCGGACGCGGCCCATGTCTGGGCTGCTGCGGTAGCGGCCGCAGCGGCGACAACAGGCTCAGCGACAGAGTGGCCGTTTAGCAGGGGATCGTATTCATCATATTCCGGCTGCGTCGCCCGGTTACCCGAAAACAGAACATCGTCGGGATCGGCAGCGACGCCGCGCGCGCTATACTGAATACCATTGTCATCATCCATCCGCTTGCCGGAAAAGAGCGCGGCATCGGTCTGACGCCCCCGCGGATTGCTGAACTTTTCAGCTAACCGTTTACGACGCGCCAACGCGCCGCGCAAAATACGCGCCCGGCGGGATTCACGCTGTTCGCCGTCGGCTTCTTCATCATATTCATCGTCATACTCTTCGTCGTCTATCCACGTATCATCCCGACGGGTACGGTTACTGGCAAAAGTCAGTATATTAAGCAGCCAGCCGCCTAATTTTTCGGCAATGCTCACCCAGGACCAGCCGGTAAAGAGTGTCAGTCCGGCAGCCCAAATACAGAGAAGCGTTATCGTCCCGCCGCTACTATGCAGCAACGGTTGCAACGTGGTACTTAACAAGCTGCCAATCACGCCGCCAGAAGCAAAATACCAGATATCATCGGCGTTAATGGCAGCCAGACCGCAAGAGGTGAGAATCAGCGCCAGTACGCCGATAAGGCGTAGCGATACCGCGAAATAGTCGATGTAATCGTCCGTAGACTGATGACGCCACGCAAACCAACAGCACCCGACAATAATAACCGGGATAGTGTAGGCCATCACGCCGAAAATAAAGAAAAGAGTATCCGCAAGCCACGCGCCCGGCGTGCCGCCTAAATTATGGATGGGCTCATGCCAGGCGGTTTGCGACCAACTGGGATCCGAAGGGTTAAAACTCAACAAGGCCGCCATCAACCAGACAGCAAAAAGGGCAATAAGTATCAGCAGCGCTTCCAGAAGTCGGCGCCCGCTGCTTAACTTCGTCAATGTGACGTCTTTGTCTTCAGTATATTCCTGGCTCAAAAAAGGCTCTCCAGGTTCCAGGCTTTTCCTGCCCGATGCTAAAACGGACAACAGCACCGGGTTCCCCCGGCACTGTTGCTGTATGGATTAACAGGAGTGTAATCAAACTGCGGCGATTTTGCACCTGTTCCGTGTTAGCGCGTCTTAATAACCAGACGATTACTCTGTTTTACTTCTTCCATGACTACGTAAGTTCGGGTGTCGTTCACTCCTGGCAAACGCAGTAATGTCTCTCCCAGCAGTTTTCGATATGCTGACATATCCGGTACACGGGTTTTCAACAGATAGTCGAAATCGCCGGAAACCAAATGACATTCCTGAATCTCTTCAAGCTTTTGCACAGCGGCGTTAAACTGCTCAAACACATCCGGCGCGCCACGATTTAAGGTAATCTCAACGAATACCAGAAGTGACGCATCCAGATAATGCGGGTTCAGCAGCGCCGTATAGCCCTGAATAAACCCCTGTCGCTCCAGCCGACGTACACGCTCAAGGCAAGGTGTCGGCGAAAGTCCTACTCGTTTAGAAAGCTCGACGTTGGAAATACGCCCATCCTTTTGCAGTTCATTAAGAATGTTACGATCGATACGGTCGAGATCTTTGCCAGGGCGCTTCTTGCTATCTACCATTATTATTGTCTCTCTGTATTCCTTCCCTACTCCTGCCTGACTCTACTCACATCACTGTTCAGAGTCGCTGCCCATCACGATAGACCGAAACCCAGAGGGATTAACGGCGCGCAATGCCTGGGTCTATGGTGAGAAGACCGTTGCCTCTCGGCAGCTATCGATATCACGAATGGCGTCTGTCCACGCCATGCGTAGATTTCACTAGCCCGGTAAACATGGTATTTACATGCATGATTATGCAGCACATACATAACACAGTTTTTTCTTCCTCGACTGTTTTCGCAAAACAGCAGGTGATTGTCAAAGCAAAACATCGATTTTTAGTACAACATGCCAGTTATTCATTAGGGAAGGCGGTAAACTGTCATTTTGTCATCTTATAAGCTCCCCACTTTAAGTAAAATTCGTGATAGTCACGCCGCTGTAGGGTGTGCCCATTGGTTTCTGCTATTACACATATTGTTAACAAAATCGTTATACTCTTTTTTTACGTCTGTAAATTCCCTACAATTCTGCCTATTGTCTGCCAACAACTATGGGGATCTCATGGGCACGACCAAACACAGTAAGCTGCTTATTCTGGGCTCAGGACCGGCGGGATATACCGCGGCGGTTTATGCCGCGCGCGCAAATTTACAGCCGGTACTCATTACCGGTATGGAAAAAGGCGGTCAGTTGACCACCACGACAGACGTGGAAAACTGGCCTGGCGATCCCAATGATCTCACTGGCCCCCTGCTGATGGAACGCATGCATGAACATGCGACCAAATTTGAAACGGAGATCATTTTCGATCACATCAATAGCGTGGATCTGCAAAACCGCCCTTTCCGTCTGACGGGCGATAGCGGCGAGTATACCTGCGATGCGTTAATTATCGCGACGGGCGCTTCCGCGCGCTACCTTGGTTTACCATCGGAAGAAGCTTTTAAAGGACGTGGCGTTTCCGCCTGCGCAACCTGCGACGGTTTCTTCTACCGCAACCAAAAAGTAGCGGTGATTGGCGGCGGCAACACCGCAGTTGAAGAAGCACTTTATCTGTCGAATATTGCCTCGGAAGTGCATCTTATTCATCGACGTGACGGTTTCCGCGCTGAAAAAATACTGATTAAACGCCTGATGGATAAAGTCGACAATGGCAACATCGTCCTGCACACTAATCGCACTCTGGAAGAAGTAACTGGCGATCAGATGGGCGTAACCGGTCTGCGTCTTCGCGACACGCAACAACGCGATAATATAGAGACGCTGGACGTCGCCGGGCTTTTTGTTGCCATCGGCCATAGCCCAAACACCGCCATCTTTGAAGGCCAACTTGAACTGGAAAACGGCTATATCAAAGTTCAGTCCGGCACTCATGGCAATGCAACGCAAACTAGCATCCCTGGCGTGTTTGCGGCGGGTGACGTGATGGATCACATTTACCGTCAGGCCATTACCTCAGCAGGGACAGGCTGTATGGCGGCGCTGGATGCCGAACGTTATCTTGACGGTCTGGCCGACGCCAGCAAATAGTTTTTACAAATCAGTAACAAAAGTAAAAAAGGCGACTATAAGTCGCCTTTATTTTTGCGTCGTTGTAACATTGCCCCTGCCTGAAATTCCAATAACTCACCTGCTAAGCGTGCAATGAATAAAACCCGTCAAAAAGAGCTGACCCGCTGGTTAAAACAGCAAAGCGTAATCTCCCAACGGTGGTTGAATATTTCCCGCCTGTTGGGGTTCATGAGTGGCGTATTAATTGTCGCTCAGGCCTGGATCATGGCGCGTATTCTGCAGCATATGATCATGGAGAATATCCCCCGGGAAGCGCTGTTGCTCCCCTTTATCCTGCTGATACTGGTCTTTGTCCTTCGTGCCTGGGTTGTATGGCTGCGCGAGCGTGTCGGTTTTCATGCCGGACAGCATATTCGCTTTGAGATCCGTCGTCAGGTACTGGACCGCCTGCAACAAGCCGGCCCCGCCTGGATCCAGGGTAAACCTGCCGGTAGCTGGGCAACACTGGTGCTGGAACAAATTGACGATATGCATGACTATTATGCGCGTTATCTGCCGCAAATGGCGCTTGCCGTTTGCGTACCGCTCTTAATCGTGGCGGCGATTTTCCCATCAAACTGGGCAGCGGCGTTGATTCTGCTGGGTACCGCTCCGCTAATTCCCTTATTTATGGCGATGGTGGGAATGGGCGCAGCTGACGCCAACCGCCGTAATTTCCTTGCACTTGCCCGGCTAAGCGGCCATTTTCTTGACCGTCTGCGCGGAATGGAAACGCTGCGAATTTTCGGTCGCGGCGAAGCAGAAATCGAAAGCATTCGCGCAGCATCACAGGATTTTCGTCAGCGCACGATGGAAGTGCTGCGCCTCGCCTTTTTATCTTCCGGCGTACTGGAGTTTTTCACCTCTCTGTCTATTGCGCTGGTCGCCGTTTATTTCGGCTTCTCTTACCTGGGCGAGCTGAACTTTGGCCATTACGGCACTGGCGTGACGCTTGCCGCCGGTTTCCTCGCGTTGATCCTCGCGCCGGAGTTTTTTCAGCCGTTACGCGATCTCGGCACATTTTATCATGCTAAGGCGCAGGCGGTTGGCGCGGCGGATAGTCTGAAAACCTTTCTGGAAACGCCCCTCGCTCACCCGGAGCGCGGCGAAGTCGAGTTAGCGGAGAACGAACCAGTAACGATTGACGCGGTCGATCTTATTATCACCTCGCCAGAGGGTAAAACACTTGCCGGGCCGCTGAATTTTTCATTAGCGGCAGGAGCGCGCGCCGTCCTGGTAGGACGTAGTGGTTCCGGAAAAAGCTCGCTGCTGAATGTGTTATCCGGTTTTCTTTCCTATCAGGGCTCTTTGCGTATCAACGGGGTCGAACTTCGCGATCTTTCGCCGGAATCCTGGCGCCAACATCTCTCATGGGTTGGACAGAACCCGCAATTACCTGCGGCGACATTACGCGAAAATGTATTACTGGCGCGCCCGGACGCCAGCGAGCAAGAACTTCACGCCGCGCTTGACGCCGCATGGGTAAGCGAGTTTTTACCGCTATTGCCGCAGGGAATAGATACCCCTCTCGGCAATCATGCCAGTAGGCTCTCCGTTGGCCAGGCGCAACGTGTCGCGGTCGCCCGCGCGCTGCTTAATCCCTGTCAACTCCTGTTACTGGATGAACCCGCGGCAAGTCTGGATGCTCACAGTGAACAACGCGTTATGCAGGCATTAAAAGCAGCGTCAAAACGCCAGACCACATTAATGGTGACGCATCAACTGGAAAACCTCGCCGACTGGGATGCCATTTGGGTCATGGAGAATGGCGCGATTGTCGAACAGGGCAACTATGCCGAACTCAGCGCCGCCAATGGCGCCTTTGCGACGTTACTGGCCCACCGTCAGGAGGATATTTAAATGCGCGCGCTACTCCCTTATCTGACGCTTTATAAACGCCACAAATGGATGTTAACGCTGGGAATCGCGCTGGCGATATTGACCCTGCTTGCCAGTATCGGCCTGCTGACACTGTCCGGCTGGTTCCTGTCCGCGTCCGCTATCGCAGGCTTTGCAGGAATTTACAGTTTTAACTATATGCTTCCGGCTGCAGGCGTTCGCGGTGCGGCTATCACCCGTACCGCTGGCCGCTATTTTGAACGGCTGGTAAGCCATGACGCCACGTTCCGCGTACTGCAACACCTGCGTATTTATACCTTTAGCAAACTGTTACCGCTCTCCCCTGCAGGTCTGGCACGTTATCAGCAAGGTGAATTACTTAACCGCATCGTTGCCGACGTCGACACACTGGATCATCTCTATTTGCGGGTCATCTCTCCGCTGGTCGGCGCCTTTGTTGTGATTATGATTGTCACCCTGGGGCTTAGCGCTCTCGACTTTACGCTGGCTATCACACTGGGCGGCATTATGCTGTTGACGCTGTTTATTATGCCGCCGGTGTTTTATCGCGCCGGAAAAAATACGGGGCAAAATCTAACGCATCTACGTGGTCAGTATCGCCAGCAGCTCACGTCATGGTTACAGGGCCAGGCGGAACTCACTATTTTTGGCGCCAGCAAACGTTATCGGGCGCAAATGGAAGCCACAGAATTACAATGGCATGAAGCGCAACGTCGGCAGTCGGAACTTACCGCCTTATCGCAAGCGTTGATGCTGCTAATTGGCGCGCTGGCGGTAATGTTAATGCTGTGGATGGCCTCCGGCGGTGTCGGTGGTAATACGCAGCCCGGCGCACTCATTGCGCTGTTTGTCTTCTGCGCGCTGGCGGCTTTCGAAGCGCTTGCGCCTGTCACCGGCGCGTTCCAGCATCTGGGACAGGTTATCGCCTCTGCGCTTCGTATTACCGAATTAACGGAGCAAAAGCCGGAAGTCACTTTTCCGCAAACGGAGTCTACCGCGCCGGAGAAAGTCACGCTCACACTACGAGACGTTTCGTTTCGTTATCCCGACCAGCCGATTAACGCGCTCAGTGCGCTTTCACTACAGGCTACTCCTGGCGAACATATCGCTATTCTGGGGCGTACCGGCTGCGGGAAATCAACATTGTTACAGTTGCTTACCCGCGCCTGGGACCCGCAACAGGGCGAAATTCTTCTTAATGACCATCCGCTATCCTCGCTGAGCGAGCCCGCATTACGCCGTACAATTAGCGTGGTGCCTCAGCGTGTCCATCTGTTCAGCGCCACGCTGCGTGACAACTTATTACTGGCGTCGCCCAATGCCAGCGACGATATCCTCTCCGACATGCTGCGTCGCGTTGGCCTCGAAAAACTGCTCGAAGATGGCGGACTCAATAGCTGGCTCGGCGAAGGCGGCCGCCAGCTATCCGGCGGCGAACTTCGTCGTCTGGCCATCGCCCGCGCGCTATTGCACGATGCCCCGCTAATGTTGCTGGATGAACCTACCGAAGGGCTGGATGCGACAACCGAGAGTGAAATGCTTGAATTACTTGCCGATGTGATGCGTGAGAAAACGGTCCTGATGGTGACTCACCGTTTACGCGGCCTGGCCCGCTTCGATCAAATCATCGTGATGGACGACGGACGTATCATTGAGCGAGGCACACACGCAGAATTGTTAGCCGGACAAGGGCGCTATTATCAGTTTAAACAACGCCTGTAAGCTATTATTGAACGATCCGACTTGCGTACTGGAGTTTCGCCGTCATGCGTCTGGTTCAACTTTCCCGACATTCTATTGCCTTCCCTTCGCCGGAAGGCGCGTTACGCGAGCCTAACGGTTTACTGGCGCTGGGTGGCGATCTCAGCCCTGCCCGGTTATTAATGGCCTATCAGCACGGAATTTTTCCGTGGTTTTCGCCAGGTGATCCGATTCTGTGGTGGTCGCCCGATCCGCGTGCTGTGCTTTGGCCAGAAACGTTTCATCTCAGTCGCAGCATGAAACGCTTTCATCATTCATCGCCCTATCGTGTGACACTCAATTACGCCTTCGACCGGGTAATTGAAGGATGCGCTCATCACCGTGAAGAAGGAACCTGGATAACGCGCGGTATTGAGGAAGCCTATCGTCGGTTACATGAACTGGGGCATGCGCACTCAATTGAAGTGTGGCGCGAACAGGAGTTAGTTGGCGGAATGTATGGCGTCGCGCAGGGGGCGCTATTTTGCGGAGAATCAATGTTTAGCCGTCAGGAAAATGCCTCTAAAACCGCACTGCTGGTTTTTTGCGCAGAATTTACCCATCACGGTGGGAAACTTATTGATTGTCAGGTGCTTAATAGTCACACTGCCTCGCTTGGCGCGATTGAAATTCCACGTCGCGACTATCTCGAACACCTCGCGCTCCTACGCCAACAGTCCCTGGCCTCCCGTTTTTGGGTGCCGCGTACATTATTTTTGCCCCGGCAGTAAATGTTTTCGGCACATTTTTTACTGGGGTGTTATAATTGGGGCCGCAGAGTTGGTTTAGCTCATTATCCCGCAGGCCGTAGTCAGGTAACGCCCATCGTTTATCTCATCGTTCCCTTCTTGATGTTGCGCTTATGTGCATCTATCTGGTGGTAACATAAAGGACGGATGTGTACCGGGATCATACGCCAAACCAGGTTTGCTGCGTTTTAAACGCACAAATCTTTACTTATCAAAAGAAGTTCGGCATTATCTTGCCGGTTCAAATTATGGTAGTGATACCCCAGAGGATTAGATGGCCAAAGAAGACAATATTGAAATGCAAGGTACCGTTCTCGAAACGTTACCTAACACCATGTTCCGCGTAGAGTTAGAAAACGGTCACGTGGTTACTGCACACATTTCCGGTAAAATGCGCAAGAACTACATCCGCATCCTGACGGGCGACAAAGTGACCGTTGAGCTGACCCCGTACGACCTGAGCAAAGGCCGCATTGTCTTCCGTAGTCGCTAATTGTCTCCTCACGCCCTGAAGGGCGGCTGGATAAAAGGTCGGTTTAACCGGCCTTTTTTGCGTCCATTAAGAGCCTATCCCAGTAGGCGTTATTGGCGCAGCCAGTTTGGACACGGACAGCGCGCAAAAACCGGAGCGTACACGTAGTACGTGAGGATTTTGAGCACTGCCCAGGTCTAAAATGGCAAGTAAAATAGCCCTAATGGGATAGGCACTAAGTCGATGAATGACGAGCAGGTTAATCTTCCACCATACGCGCATACTCTTCCGTCAAAAAATCAACTAATGTGCGTACGGAAGGCAATAATCCTCGCCGGGAGGGAAACACGGCATGAATCACTTCCCTTCTGGGCTCCCATTCTTCCAGCACCGCCACCAGTTCACCCGCGGCCAGTTGTTCTTTCACCATTAAAATGGGTAACTGAACAAGGCCTACGCCAGCCACCGCCGCCTCACGTAGCGCCAGCATGTCAGTTGTCACCATACGCGGGGTGAAATGGACTTCAGCACGCGCGCCCTGCGGACCGTAAAGTTCCCATCGATGGATATGCTTACCCGATGCCAGACTTAATCCTGGCCAGCCACTCAATTCCGCAGGTGCAGAAGGACTCCCCATCCGCGCAATGAGATCCGGGCTGGCAAACAGGCGATGCCCTCTGTCGGCCAGAACACGCATCACCAGATCGCTATCTTCAAACGGGCGAGGCCGGACGCGAATCGCCACATCTACCCCTTCCCCGACGACATCCACCCGACGATTGGTCGCTTCAAGTTGCAGCGAAACATCAGGATAGCGCGCCATAAATTTCGCCAGCATCGGGCCGATATGTACATGCAACAACGTTACCGGGCAGGTCAGCTTCACGATACCACGAGGTTCTACCTGTAACGCGGCAATGGCATCCTGCGCTGCCTGCGCCTCTACCAGCATTGCTTTACAGTGCTCATAGAACGTTTGCCCCACTTCGGTGACGTTAAACTGCCGCGTGGTTCGCTGGATTAATCGTACACCCAGCCGCTCCTCCAGTTGTGCAATACGTCGACTTAGTTTCGATTTTGGTTCATCCAGCGCCCGTCCCGCCGCTGCAAATCCGCCTTCTTCGACCACATGCACAAACCACGCAAAATCATTGAGATCCGTTTTTATCATTATATTGTCCTATTAATGGAACGGTATGAGCCATTTTAGCCACTACTCAACCTTTTGTCATGAATATAAGCTTATTCACATCAAGACAACGCCATCGAGGAGAACACAATGAAACAGATTACAGGCGTCTATACCGCACCTCGCCCACACTGGGTTGGCGATGGATTTCCGGTTCGTTCACTTTTTTCTTACCAAACCCATGCGCAGCAGTTGAGCCCGTTCTTACTGCTGGATTATGCCGGTCCGCACACCTTTACGCCGGGTAATGAAAAACGCGGCGTTGGAGAACATCCGCATCGCGGTTTCGAAACCGTCACGATTGTGTATAGCGGCGAAGTCGAGCACCGGGACTCTACCGGTCGCGGTGGGGTTATCGGCCCGGGCGACGTTCAGTGGATGACCGCAGGCGCAGGCATTTTGCATGAAGAATTCCACTCCGACGCCTTTACCCGTCAGGGCGGTGAACTGGAAATGGTGCAGTTGTGGGTTAACCTTCCCATGAAGGACAAAATGACGACCCCGGGTTATCAGAGCATTACTCACGATGTTATTCCGACCGTTACGCTGCCGGATAACGCCGGAACCGCCCGCATCATCGCAGGGCGTTATGAAGAGACAAAAGGTCCGGCGCATACTTTTTCGCCGCTCAATGTCTGGGATATGCGTCTGCAACGCAATAGCCAACTCACACTGACGCAGCCAGAAGGATGGAGCACCGCGCTGGTAGTACTGAAAGGCAATATTACGATAAACGGCACGACGCCAGTAAACGAAGCGCAACTGGTGGTATTGAGCCAGCAAGGTAAAGCGCTGCATCTTGAGGCCAGCAGCGATGCCAGCGTATTGCTGTTATCAGGCGAGCCATTAAATGAACCGATCGTAGGTTACGGCCCGTTTGTCATGAATACGAAACAAGAAATCGCAGAAGCAGTACGCGATTTCAACTCCGGCCATTTTGGCCAAATCTGAAAACATGAAGGAGAACACAATGACCAGTCCTGCTAACTTTAATGGCTTGCGCCCGGTAATTGATGTTAACGATTCCGTGATGCTTTTAATCGACCATCAGAGTGGTCTTTTCCAGACCGTAGGCGATATGCCAATGCCGGAATTACGTGCTCGCGCCGCAGCGTTAGCTAAAATGGCAACGCTGGCGAAAATGCCGGTTATTACCACGGCATCCGTACCGCAAGGTCCGAACGGCCCGCTGATCCCGGAAATCCATACTAATGCCCCACATGCGCAGTACATCGCGCGTAAAGGTGAAATTAACGCCTGGGATAACGAAGATTTCGTCAAGGCAGTAAAAGCGACCGGTCGTAAGACGCTGATCATTGCGGGAACGATTACCAGCGTATGCATGGCATTCCCGGCCATTAGTGCAGTAGCGGAAGGTTATAAAGTATTTGCCGTGATTGACGCATCCGGCACTTACAGCAAAATGGCGCAAGAGATCACTCTGGCGCGTATCGTGCAGGCTGGCGTCGTACCGATGGATACCGCCGCGGTCGCCTCTGAGCTGCAAGGCACCTGGAACCGTGAAGATGCCGCCGCGTGGGCTGAAGTTTATACCCAGGTATTCCCGGCATATCAGCTGTTGATCGAAAGCTACAGCAAAGCGCAGGATGTGGTGAAAAACAACGAGATGTTGGATTCACAGCGTTAATTTGCGTCCCCGCGCCAGTTTGGGCGGGGATTATGTTTATTGCATGAGCAAACAACAGTGAATATGTAAATTCTGCTTGACCGTTTTAGCGCAACTCCCTATAGTAGCGCCCCGTTGCCCCCTAAGCGGTCAGGCAGCAATACAATATGGTGAGGTGTCCGAGTGGCTGAAGGAGCACGCCTGGAAAGTGTGTATACGGCAACGTATCGGGGGTTCGAATCCCCCCCTCACCGCCATCTTCAAAAAAGAGCGCGTACGGAAGTACGGGCTCTTTTTTACATAAAGCCCCCTGCAGGGGGGGATGAGAACACCCGACCGGGGGTCGACAACTGGCGCAGCCAGTTGGACAGACCACGAACACCGTGAGTGGGCTGCCCGCAGGGCGAGCAAAGCGAGTCAATCCCCCCCTCACTGCCATCTTCAAAAAAGAGCGCGTACGAAAGTACGGGCTCTTTTTTACATAAAGCCACCAGTCCATTGCATGATGACCGCCGTAAGCGCCTGAACCGGCCTGCGAGTGACCAGGACGGATAAACGCAGCGCTATCAGACAGTGATAGCTTCAACGGGTATAAAAAACCGGGCGCTAAGGCCCGGTTTGTATGACAGTGAAACGAAGGATTAATGCGCGGCTTCTGGCTTGTGCTTCTGGGCGCTCTGGAAACCATAGGTCAACGCATTTTTCTCTTTATCCAGCGCGACGGTCACTTGCCCACCATCAACCAGCGAGCCAAACAGCAGCTCATTAGCCAGCGGTTTTTTCAGGTTATCCTGAATCACGCGCGCCATAGGTCGTGCGCCCATCGCCCGGTCATAGCCTTTTTCCGCCAACCAGTCGCGCGCTTCCTGGCTCACTTCCAGAGAGACGCCTTTCTGATCCAGTTGAGCCTGCAACTCGACGATAAACTTATCAACCACCTGATGGATTACCTCGCCAGAGAGATGATCGAACCAGATAATGTTGTCGAGACGGTTACGGAACTCCGGCGTAAATACTTTCTTGATCTCGCCCATCGCATCGGTGCTGTTGTCCTGATGAATAAGACCAATGGATTTACGTTCGGTTTCGCGCACGCCAGCGTTCGTGGTCATCACCAGCACCACGTTGCGGAAATCCGCCTTACGGCCATTGTTATCGGTCAGCGTACCGTTATCCATCACCTGCAACAGCAGGTTAAAGACATCCGGATGCGCTTTTTCGATCTCGTCCAGCAACAGCACTGCATGAGGATGTTTAATCACCGCATCGGTCAACAGCCCGCCCTGATCAAAACCAACGTAGCCCGGAGGCGCGCCGATCAGACGGCTCACCGTATGACGCTCCATATACTCGGACATATCAAAGCGTAACAATTCAATGCCCAGGGCTTTGGAAAGCTGTACCGTTACCTCGGTTTTCCCAACCCCGGTTGGACCGGCAAACAGGAACGAACCGACAGGTTTATGCTCATGACCCAGACCCGCACGGCTCATCTTAATCGCCTCGGTCAGCGCCTCAATCGCGTTATCCTGACCGAAGACCAGCATTTTCAGCCGATCGCCGAGGTTTTTCAGCGTATCACGATCGCTCTGCGAGACGCTCTTTTCAGGGATACGTGCAATGCGCGCTACCACAGACTCAATATCCGCAACGTTAACCGTTTTCTTACGTTTGCTCACCGGCATCAGGCGAGCACGCGCTCCGGCTTCGTCAATGACGTCAATCGCTTTGTCCGGCAGATGACGATCGTTAATATATTTTACCGCCAGCTCCACCGCCGCACGTACCGCTTTCGCGGTATAACGCACGTCATGATGCGCTTCGTACTTCGGTTTCAGGCCGTTGATAATTTGCACCGTCTCTTCTACCGACGGTTCGGTAATATCTATTTTCTGGAAACGGCGCGCTAACGCGCGGTCTTTCTCAAAGATATTGCTGAACTCCTGGTAAGTGGTCGAGCCAATCACCCGGATCTTGCCGCTGGAAAGCAATGGCTTAATCAGATTTGCCGCATCGACCTGACCGCCCGACGCCGCTCCCGCGCCAATAATAGTATGGATTTCATCGATAAACAGGATGCTGTTGGTATCCTGCTCAAGCTGTTTTAGCAGCGCTTTAAAGCGTTTTTCGAAATCGCCGCGGTATTTCGTGCCTGCCAGCAGAGAACCAATATCCAGCGAGTAAATGGTGCAATCGGCCATCACTTCCGGGACATCGCCCTGAACGATACGCCAGGCTAGTCCCTCGGCAATCGCCGTTTTCCCGACACCGGATTCGCCCACCAGCAGCGGGTTATTTTTACGGCGGCGACATAACACCTGGATCGCGCGTTCCAGCTCTTTTTCACGACCGATGAGCGGATCAATGCCGCCTACGCGAGCAAGCTGGTTAAGATTCGTCGTGAAGTTCTCCATACGTTCCTCCCCGCCAGCTTGTTCGTCGCTATTTGGCTGATTACCGAGATCGGAAGACTGACTCGGTTCGTCCTTTCGCGTCCCGTGAGAAATAAAGTTCACGACATCCAGACGACTAACTTCATGCTTACGCAGCAGGTAAGCCGCCTGTGACTCTTGTTCGCTAAAGATAGCCACCAGCACGTTCGCACCGGTCACTTCGCTGCGCCCGGAAGACTGAACATGGAAAACTGCACGTTGCAGTACACGCTGGAAACTTAGCGTCGGCTGCGTATCGCGTTCTTCTTCACTGGCAGGCAGTACGGGTGTGGTTTGTTCAATGAAGGCTTCGAGTTCCTGACGGAGCGCCACCAGATCCACGGAGCACGCTTCCAGCGCTTCGCGAGCCGATGGGTTGCTGAGCAACGCCAGCAACAGATGCTCGACGGTCATAAACTCATGACGGTGCTCGCGCGCTCTGGCGAAAGCCATGTTTAAACTGAGTTCCAGTTCTTGATTGAGCATAGGCACCTCCCCCAATTTTTATACCTGCATTCAGGCTTTTTCCAGCGTACACAGCAACGGATGCTCGTTCTCCCTTGCATACTTGTTCACCATCGCCACTTTGGTTTCCGCTACTTCGGCAGTAAATACGCCGCAAATAGCTTTCCCTTGATAGTGAACCGCAAGCATCAATTGCGTTGCACGTTCTACATCATAAGAAAAGAATTTTTGTAACACGTCAATAACAAACTCCATTGGAGTGTAATCATCATTGACTAATATCACTTTATACATAGATGGTGGTTTTAGCGCGTCGCGCACGTTATCTTCCACCAACTGGTCAAAATCCAGCCAATCGTTCGTCTTGCCCATCGTCAGTCGTCATTATCGGTTACGGTTGCCGGCAGGAAACTCTGCCGCTGACCAGAGACTATGCACACAGTCAATCTACCTCAATTGATAGATAACTATCATCTATTAGTACCATCCGCGACATCTGTCACATTCCCGGCAATAGCGTTAACTGCTTCAAATTTTTGATTCATTTTTACCCGCTCCCCCCTGACTGATGCTTGACGCCTCGCCTGATTTCTCTAAATTGTACTGTCGAGAGTTGGTGAGGTTTTGAACAGCCCCCACTCCGTCACCGGTTCATTCCATCTTACTTATATAAGTTTTACGAAGGATGTCGAAGCATGGAAACGGGTACTGTAAAGTGGTTCAACAATGCCAAAGGGTTTGGTTTCATCTGCCCTGAAGGCGGCGGCGAGGATATTTTCGCCCATTATTCCACCATTCAGATGGATGGTTACAGAACGCTTAAAGCCGGGCAGTCTGTCCGGTTTGATGTACACCAGGGGCCAAAAGGCAATCATGCCAGTATCATCGTGCCCATCGAAGCAGAGGCCGTTGCATAACTCCTCTGTCTCATTGTGTACATCCAGGAGGCAAAATGCCAGCCCGATCGGCTGGCATTTTTATTTCTGGCGAATAGCGCCAATGCCAGATAGCGATGCTGCTGCGTTTTATCAGGCCAACATATCGTGCCGGATAAAGCGCCAGCACAATTATTCCCTGGCCAGCGCGTCCACCGGATCCAGACGCGCCGCGTTTCTTGCCGGCAACCAGCCAAACAAAATGCCGGTAAAGGTCGAACATAAAAACGCACTCAAGAGCGCAGTCAGTGAAAAGCCAATCTCCCAGCCGGGTAGAAAAAGCTGTAGCATAAACGCGATTAGCATCGACAGACCAATCCCCAACGCCCCGCCAACCAGACAGACCAGCACAGCTTCAATAAGAAACTGCTGTCGCACATCGCTGGCGCGCGCGCCTACTGCCATGCGGATGCCGATTTCACGCGTTCGCTCAGTAACGGAAACCAGCATAATATTCATGACGCCTATCCCGCCGACAAGCAGCGAAATGACGGCCACCAGCGTCAAAAATAGCTGAAGGGTATAGGTGGTTTTTTCAGCGGTTTTCAGGACACTGTCCATATTCCAGGTGAAGAAGTCTTTTTTGCCATGCCGTAAGGTAAGCAAACGGGTAAGCTGCTGTTCAGCTTGATCACTGTTAACGCCATCTTTCACACGAACGGTGATCGAGTTAAGCCATGACTGCCCCATAATACGATCAGACATCGTGCTGTAAGGCAACCAGATCTGCAACAGATTGCTATTGCCATACATGGACGGTTTCTCTTCCGCCACGCCAATAACGATGACCGGCATATTCCCTACCAGTACCACTTCTCCTACCACATTCGCTTTATTTGGAAATAGCTGGCGTCGCGTGTTGGCATCCAGCACCACAACCTGGGCGCGATCCCGTTGCTGTACCACATTAAAGGTATTCCCCTCGCTAAAAGACATTCCGTAAACATTAAAATAGTCGCCACTAACGCCATTAGCATTTACCGCGATATCAATATTGCCATAGCGAAGACGTAAACTCTTTGAAACGCTGGGCGTCGCAGAGTTGACCCATGGTTGTTTCTGAATAGCGGCCAAATCGTCATACTTCAGTACCTGCCGGTACTGCGGGTTATCGTCGCCAAAATCTTTACCGGGGTGGATATCAATCGTGTTAGTGCCCATAGCGCGAATATCCGCCAACACCATATGCTTTGCAGCATCCCCGACCACCACAATCGACACCACCGACGCTATACCAATAATAATTCCCAGCATCGTAAGCAAGGTACGCATTTTGTTAGCGGCCATGGCTAACCATGCCATCGCCAACGCTTCGCGAAAGCTACTGACAAACTGACGCCAGCCAGAAGCCTCATTCACAACGGCAGCAGCAGTGCTTTGCCCGCCGCCCTTTTCCTGCGCGGGCGGGTTACGGACAATCTTGCCATCGTGAATTTCAATGACGCGCTCCGCCTGAGAGGCAACCTGCGGATCGTGCGTAACAATGATCACCGTATGGCCGCGATCGCGCAGCTGATGCAAAATCGTCATGACCTCTTCGCCGGAATGACTATCCAGCGCACCGGTCGGCTCATCCGCCAGAATGACCTGTCCGCCATTCATCAGCGCGCGAGCAATACTGACGCGCTGCTGTTGACCGCCTGAAAGCTGCGAAGGCGAGTAATCGACGCGATCGCTTAGCCCCAGCCGCTGAAGCAACTCCCTGGCGCGCGCCAGGCGTTTTTTGCGATCAATACCGGCATAAACGGCAGGCACCTCAACGTTTTGCTCCGCCGTTAAATGCGACAACAGATGGTAGCGCTGAAATATAAAGCCAAAATGTTCGCGCCGTAGTTGCGCCAGTGCGTCCGGGTCCAGCATCGAGACGTCCCGTCCCGCCACCCGATACGTGCCGCTGGTCGGTTTATCCAGACACCCGAGGATATTCATTAGCGTTGACTTTCCGGAACCGGAAACACCAACAATCGCCACCATCTCTCCGGCGCGGATTTGCAGGGAGATGTCTTTCAACACTTCCACCTGCGCCTCTCCGGACGGGTAACTACGGCTAATGTTGCACAGTTCAAGCAAGGCCGTCATGGCGTCGCTCCCGGCCTGCCCTCACCGATGATCACCTCATCGCCCGCTTCCAGACCTTTAACCACTTCCACGTCGGTATCGTTACGCTCGCCAATCACCACTTCGCGCTCACGTTTTTCGCCGTTACGCAACAGCGCCACTTTATAACGGTTGTCGCCGACGGGTTCGCCGAGCGCGGCGAGGGGAATAATCAGCACATTCTTTACATCCATGAGTTGGATATAGACCTGCGCAGTCATATCAAGACGTAAAATTCTTTTAGGATTAGGCACTTCAAACCGGGCGTAATAAAAAATAGCATCATTGACCTTTTCCGGCGTCGGCAGAATATCTTTTAAGGCACCTTCATAGCGCGTCTGCGGATCGCCGGGAATAGTGAACCAGGCTTTCTGACCTGGCCGAAGATGAATGACATCGGCTTCCGAGACCTGCGCTTTTACCAGCATGGTACTCATATCTGCCAATGTCAGAATATTGGGCGCCTGCTGAGCCGCAATCACCGTTTGCCCTTGCAGAGTGGTAACTTGCGTGACTTCTCCCGCCATAGGCGCAACGATGCGAGTATATTCCAGATTGGTTTTTGCGGTATTCAACGAAGCCTGATTACGTTTAATCTGTGCATCAATGGCACCAATACGCGCCTGTTTAACCGCCATCTCCGTCACGGCAGTATCCAGATCTTGTTGCGACACCACCTGCGTCTTAGCCAACTGTTGCTGGCGCGTCAGCGTCACCCGTGCCAGCTTCAACTCGGCGACGGCTTGCTGGCGTTCCGCGTTTAACTCCATCAGGGTGGCTTCAACCTCTTTTATCTGGTTCTCCGCCTGTTCAGGATCAATCACGCCGAGCAACTGATCTTTTTTGACGTTATCGCCAATCGAGACCAGCAGCGTTTTTAACTGGCCGCTAACCTGCGCACCGACATCCACTTTGCGCAACGCATCCAGTTTCCCGGTCGCCAGTACACTTTGTTCGAGATCGCCGGGCCTCACGATTAACGTCTGATACTGTGGCAGCGGCGCATTTAGCTTCCGCCAGATCACCATTCCCCCCACTAAAAGAATTAAAATAATGACAAGGTAACGTTTTTTAAATTTCTTTCCCTTAGCACGCATAGAAATCCTGACGGCAAAAGTTTAACCAGAAAGTAAACCTTATCTAAACAAACCTGACGCAATAAAGGTAGCGCTGGCTGTATTGACGATTGGTTAATGTTTCCTGTGGTCCAATCACGACAATCTTATGTCGCGGATTACGATCATGACACAGCTTACAGATAATACCTGGTATACTTCAGAACACCTCTCTCCTTTACAATTATTTATTCGTCTGACCCGCGGGCAATTACAGCCAGGGAAATTCTGGCGTAAGGCCAGTTTTCGCCGCAAGTTTCTAATCCGTTCATTAATCATGCCGCGTGCAACCAGCCAATTATTGACAAATCTGACCCAATGGCCGGAGTTAAATACTTTACTTGCTCGTCAGCCGCGTTTGCCTATTCGGCTACATCGTCCTTATATGGCAGTGAATATTAAACGTGATTTCGCTTTAGACGCTCTGTGTTTTCATTATCAAGCATTACGCCAGCTTTTGTCGCGAGAACAACAAGTTAGCTATTTAAGTCAGTATGGCCTGAATCTTGCTAAATTTGAAACTAAAACCGGTGAGTTGTTTCAACTTGATTTAATTAGTCTGGTTTCGCTGGATAAAGAAGGCGAAAGCACCCTGGTTATACGCGACGCCCGGTTACGTATTCTGGCAGAGATTACCTTTACCTTGTGCCGCTTTAATCAACAACGCACACTATTTATTGGTGGATTACAGGGGGCGGCCAACGACGTCCCTCATGAGGTTATCCAACAGGCTACTAAAGCCTGTTATGGTCTTTTCCCAAAACGTATTGTAATGGAGGCTCTCTGTCAGTTTGCCCAGGTTTTGCAGGCAGAGCAGATTGTTGCCGTGAGTAACGATGCGCACGTATACCGTAGTTGGCGATACATGGATAAAAAGACACAAATGCATGCTGACTACGACGCATTCTGGGATTCGTTAGGCGGTGAAAAAATCAAAAGGAATTACTACGCGCTACCGCTGGCGATCGCACGAAAAAGCGAAGCGGAGATCGCCAGTAAAAAGCGGGCAGAGTATCGCCGTCGCTATGCTTTACTCGATAATATTGTTGAACAGGTTCCGGCCATATTTAGTTGCTAATCTGCCCGGCCCCGCGCCAGCCACACTACACGCGAAAACATTTTTCTGAACAGCGGCGGCACAGCGTCAATCCCCCGCCGCCCGGCTTCCATCGCGACCTCAATCGCCAGATCCGGCTTTGATGAGCGATGAATAGCTTTAGTGATAATTTTTCGGGTATTCATCGGCACGTTGGGTGGAAGCTGTGCAACCCGATGAAAAACATCGGCAAAACCCTGACGGTACATAAAGTGTTCCATATCCAGGGCAGGCAGTGCGGTAAGATGCTCGCGCTCTTCTTCCCGATCGTTATTGAGCAGGCTACGCACCGTTGCGGCATATTTTTTTCCGGCTTCGTCACCATCGACCAGGACATGCCACTCGATTCCCATACGGCGGGCAAACTTTACCAACGGCTTCAGGCCGGACTGAGCAAACTCAATAACTTTAATGCCCTCCGCATCAAAATGATGTCCGCACTGACGCGCCAGCTCATTAATAACCCAGGTCTCCGTCTCGCCTTCCACCAGTAGCCAACAACGCGCAAACAACGATGATGCGCGGTTAAAGCGGATATGGAACGCGATACGTCTTCCATCCTCTGCGCTTAATCCGCCCGGTCCCAGGCGCCAGGCGGCAACGCGGGAAGACTCGCGCACCAGACGTACAACATGCTCCACTGGCGTTAGCGACAGCAGTTCGCCTGAGTTAGTTGTCGCTATCCGCTGTAGTGGTAAAAGATTGAGCAATTGCCAGGCGACCGAGAGCATAATAGGATGTAAGCGGGTTTCCGGATCTTCCACCAGCAATAATGGTCGCGCGTCTTTATGCAGGCGCAGCGTCCCTTTCGCCTGTAACAGTGTGGAAAAAAGCCCTAACAGAATCACCCGGTGCGACCGGCTGCCCGGTTTGTCGATCATCCGATTAATAATATCCAGATAGCGCCAGCTACGCTGTTCGTTTTGCGAACGACGACGCATAAGCCGATGACGTGCCTCTCCTGCGCCCTGCTCCGAAAAATAGTGCTCAAGCAGTTGCACCATTGCAGACAGGCCCTGACGGATCTGCCCATCGGTTAAATTTTGTGGCCGGGTCGCCAGTTCGCGCGCCAGAAAATCCAACTGTCGGGCCGTGACTTCAACATCCGGAACACTGGGCACCGTACCGTTGCGAATACGGCGCATAAAACGCGCATCGCGCAAACGCAGCACAGGCATCAGACGAACCAGATGCCGCACCAGCTCATTAATATTTTCAATCGGCAGCGGCTGCCCATCACTATTTAAAAAACTGCGTAGCGTCATCACGCTACCATCGGCGCCGCATTCGCCCTCAAGCCGATAAAAAATACGATGGAATTCATCCTGGCAAGGCGACCAGCACGCCTCCAGCGCCCGGTAACGACGTACGCGGTGTCGCCCCGGCTGCGTTTCGCGAAAGGTAAGAATAATATGCAGGTGATGTTCGCGTCCTTTTACATCGCCTGGCGGAAACCAGAAATCCTCACGTACAAAGTGATAGAGATCCAGTTCTGGCGACAGTAACAGAGTCAGCGCATCCAGCAGGCTGGATTTGCCCCAGGCGTTTTCCCCAATCAGCACGTTGTTTTGTTCCAGCATCAACGACAGTCGGTTGATACCACGAAATCCCACGATTTCAACGCGTTCGAGAATCATGCTTCCTCCAGAAATGCGTCACCACTCCATTACCTTCACCGCAGTATAACGGCAAATGCTTCCGCCTGGCGTGATATTCCCCTCTTTGCCAGGAGCAACAGCCTGATAAATGTACGGATAGCGGTGTCGCTTTACTGAGAGTCTGTAATTCGGTAGTGTCATGGACGTTATTCAAACAATAAAAAAGGGCCCGGCTGTTCATGTTCTCAGGACTTTTTATCATTCTGGTTCCACTGATTGTGGGCTATCTCATCGTGCTGCGACAAAAAGCCGCATTACAACTCATTAATCGACTACTGAGCTGGATCGTATATCTCATTCTCTTTTTTATGGGAATCAGTCTGGCGTTTCTGGATAATCTCACCCGTAATCTGGTGGCGATTTTTCATTATTCCGCCGTCAGTATTACGATCATTTTATTGTGCAATGTCGCTGCATTATTTTGGCTGGAGCGCACCTTACCGTGGCGCCACCACCATCAGCAGGAAAAACTGCCCTCGCGTATCGCAATGGCGCTTGAGTCACTGCAACTGTGCGGCGTAGTCGTCGTGGGATTTGTGATTGGTCTGAGCGGTCTTTCCTTTTTACAGCACGCGACAGAAGCCAGTGAATATACACTGATCTTTTTATTATTCCTGGTGGGAATTCAGTTACGAAATAGCGGCATGACCTTAAAACAAATTGTGCTTAACCGCCGGGGAATGATTGTCGCGGTCGTTGTGGTGGCAAGCTCATTGCTGGGGGGTGTGATTAATGCATTTATCCTGGACTTACCGTTAAAAACCGCTCTGGCGATGGCGTCAGGTTTCGGCTGGTACTCGCTTTCCGGTATTTTGCTCACAGAGTCATTTGGGCCGGTTATCGGCAGTGCAGCATTCTTTAACGATCTGGCCCGCGAGTTATTAGCCATCATGCTTATTCCGGGCCTGGTACGCCGCAGTCGTTCAACAGCGTTAGGTCTGTGCGGGGCGACGTCGATGGACTTTACGCTGCCGGTTTTGCAGCGTTCCGGTGGCGTAGAGATTGTTCCTGCGGCTATTGTTCACGGTTTTATTCTGAGCCTGCTGGTGCCGCTATTAATGGCGTTTTTCTCAGCCTGATACCTCTCTGGCGGTAGTCACCTATCGCCAAAATTGCGCTAAATCAATCTCCCTGCAAATTATGGCAGAAATTCCTTTTATCCCTTTGAGCACAAGCATAATCTTAAACATGTATATTAAATATAACTTTAAAGGTGTGACCATGTTTTGTGTGCAATGTGAACAAACCATCCGTACTCCGGCAGGAAACGGCTGCTCTTACGCGCAGGGTATGTGCGGGAAAACCGCTGAAACGTCCGATCTCCAGGATCTGCTGATTGCCTCCTTACAGGGGCTCTCTGCATGGGCAGTAAAAGCGCGTGAATACGGCATCATCAACCACGACGTTGATAACTTTGCGCCACGCGCATTTTTCTCTACCCTGACTAACGTTAACTTTGACTCCCCGCGTATTGTTGGCTATGCGCGTGACGCGATCGCCATGCGCGAAACGCTGAAAGCCCAGTGCCTGAGCGTGGATGCCAATGCACATTGCGACAACCCAATGGCTGATCTGCAGCTGGTCAGCGACGACCTCGGTGAACTGCAGCGCCAGGCTGCAGAATTTACCCCGAACAAAGACAAAGCAGCAATTGGCGAAAATATTCTCGGCCTGCGTCTGCTTTGCCTGTACGGTCTGAAAGGTGCAGCGGCCTACATGGAACACGCGCACGTTCTGGGTCAGTATGACAATGACATTTATGCTCAGTACCACAAAATCATGGCGTGGCTGGGTACCTGGCCTGCCGATATGAACGCTCTGCTGGAGTGTTCAATGGAAATCGGCCAGATGAACTTCAAAGTGATGAGCATTCTGGACGCCGGTGAAACGACCAAATACGGCCACCCAACGCCGACTCAGGTCAACGTAAAAGCGACCGAGGGCAAATGCATTCTGATCTCCGGTCACGACCTGAAAGATCTCTACAACCTACTGGAACAGACCGAAGGCACCGGCGTCAACGTCTATACCCACGGTGAAATGCTGCCTGCCCACGGCTATCCGGAACTGCGTAAATTTAAACATCTGGTCGGTAACTACGGTAGTGGCTGGCAGAACCAGCAGGTTGAGTTCGCTCGCTTCCCGGGCCCAATTGTGATGACCTCGAACTGCATTATCGACCCGACCGTAGGCGCGTACGATGACCGCATCTGGACCCGTAGCATCGTTGGTTGGCCGGGCGTAAGTCACCTGGAAGGCGATGATTTCGGTCCGGTTATCGCGCAGGCGCAACAGATGGCAGGCTTCCCGTACAGCGAAATCCCACATCTGATTACCGTTGGCTTCGGCCGTCAGACTCTGCTGGGCGCAGCCGATACGCTGATCGATCTGGTTAGCCGTGAAAAACTGCGTCACATCTTCCTGGTCGGCGGCTGTGACGGCGCACGCGGTGAACGTAACTACTTTACCGATTTCGCCACCAGCGTCCCGGACGACTGCCTGATCCTGACCCTGGCGTGCGGTAAATACCGCTTTAATAAACTGGAGTTCGGCGATATCGAAGGTTTGCCGCGTCTGGTCGATGCTGGTCAGTGTAACGATGCTTACTCAGCCATCATCCTTGCGGTCACTCTGGCTGAAAAACTGGGCTGTGGGGTGAACGATCTGCCGCTGTCGCTGGTGCTATCCTGGTTCGAACAGAAAGCGATCGTGATTCTGCTGACTCTGCTGTCGCTGGGTGTGAAAAACATCGTGACCGGCCCGACCGCGCCGGGCTTCTTTACCCCGGATCTGCTGGCGGTCCTCAACGAGAAATTTGGTCTGCGTTCCGTAACCACCGTTGAAGAAGACATGAAACAGCTGCTGAGCGCGTAAGGAGTATAAGATGACGATGCCAACCACACAGTGCCCGTGGCGGATGCAGGTGCACCACATCCATCAGGAAACGCCGGATGTATGGACAATTTCGTTGCTGTGCCACGATTATTATCCGTATCGCGCCGGGCAGTATGCACTGGTCAGCGTACGCAATTCAGCTGAAACGTTGCGCGCCTATACCATTTCTTCAACGCCGGGCGTTAGCGAGTACATTACGTTGACCGTTCGTCGTATTGAAAGCGGTGAAGGGTCGCAGTGGCTGACTCGCGACGTCAAACGCGGCGATTATCTCTGGCTGTCTGATGCGATGGGCGAGTTCACCTGTGAAGATAAAACGGATGACAAGTTCCTGATGCTGGCCGCTGGCTGCGGCGTAACGCCGATTATGTCGATGCGTCGCTGGTTGGCAAAATATCGTCCTCAGGCTGATGTTCAGGTTATTTTTAACGTGCGTTCGCCCGCTGACGTCATTTTCGCCGATGAGTGGCGTCAGTACGCGGTTACACTGGTCGCAGAAAACAACGCCACACACGGTTTTGTTGCGGGCCGACTGACCACCGAACTGCTGAAAAGCGTGCCGGATCTGGCAAGTCGCACGGTGATGACCTGTGGCCCGGCGCCGTATATGGAGCAGGTGGAAAAAGAGGTGAAAGCGCTCGGCGTCACCCGCTTCTTTAATGAGAAATTCTTCACGCCGGTCGCGGAAGCGGCAACCAGCGGGCTGAAATTCACCAAGCTGCAGCCGGCAAAAGCGTTCTACGCACCGGTAGGTACAACGCTGCTGGAGGCGCTGGAAAGTAATAAAGTACCGGTTGTCGCCGCCTGCCGGGCGGGCGTTTGCGGCTGCTGCAAAACCAAAATCATTTCCGGAGACTATACGGTAAATAGCACCATGACGCTGACCGACGCAGAAATTGCCGACGGCTACGTGCTGGCCTGTTCTTGCCATCCACAGGGCGATCTTGTGCTCGCATAACACCTTCGCAATACTTGCCGGATGACGGCGCAAACGCCTTATTCTGCCTACCGTTGTCATGTAGGCCGGATAAGCGCAGCGCCGCCATCCGGCATTTTCCTTTTTATGCCCCCACGCCTTTCCATGAAAAACGTCATCACCATTTTCAACTAAACTTGTAACCGGTATGACATTTAAGGAGATGGACAACCATGAAACAAACCGTTGCCGCTTATATTGCCAAAACGCTGGAACAGGCTGGCGTTAAACGGATCTGGGGCGTCACAGGCGACTCCCTGAATGGTCTGAGTGACAGTCTTAATCGTATGGGAACTATTGAATGGATGCCGACCCGCCACGAAGAAGTTGCCGCTTTTGCCGCCGGCGCACAAGCGCAGCTTACCGGCGAGCTGGCAGTGTGCGCCGGTTCATGCGGACCAGGTAACCTGCACCTGATCAATGGCCTGTTTGATTGCCACCGTAACCACGTTCCTGTTCTGGCGATCGCCGCCCATATTCCGTCCAGTGAAATCGGCAGCGGTTATTTCCAGGAGACCCACCCGCAGGAGTTGTTCCGTGAATGCAGCCACTATTGCGAGTTGGTTTCCAGCCCTGAGCAAATTCCCCAGGTTCTGGCGATCGCCATGCGTAAAGCGGTGCTAAACCGCGGTGTCTCCGTAGTGGTACTCCCGGGCGATGTGGCGCTGAAACCTGCGCCTGATAATGCCGTCACCCACTGGTATCATGCCCCACTACCCGTTATCACGCCGACAGAGGACGAGCTGAAAAAACTGGCACAACTGTTGCGCTACTCCAGCAATATCGCATTGATGTGCGGCAGCGGCTGCGCCGGCGCGCATGAAGCGTTGGTCGAGTTTGCGGCAAAACTGAAAGCGCCAATCGTTCATGCCCTGCGCGGCAAAGAGCACGTTGAGTACGATAACCCTTATGATGTAGGAATGACCGGCCTGATTGGCTTCTCGTCTGGTTTCCACACCATGATGAACGCCGATACGCTTATCCTGCTCGGCACCCAGTTTCCCTATCGCGCCTTTTACCCCAGTGATGCCAAAATTATTCAGATTGATATCAACCCGGGCAGTATTGGCGCACACAGTAAAGTCGACATGGCGCTGGTGGGCGATATTAAAGCCACGCTTCGCGCCCTGCTGCCGCTGGTGGAAGAAAAAACCGATCGGCGCTTTCTCGACAAAGCGCTGGAGCACTATCGCGATGCGCGCAAGGGGCTGGATGATTTGGCTAAACTCAGCGACAAAGCCATTCATCCGCAATATCTGGCGCAACAAATTAGTCATTTTGCCGATGACGACGCCATTTTTACCTGCGATGTCGGTACGCCGACCGTCTGGGCAGCCCGTTATCTGAAAATGAACGGTAAGCGACGGTTACTGGGCTCGTTTAACCACGGTTCGATGGCCAATGCCATGCCGCAGGCGCTCGGCGCGCAGGCTACTGCGCCTGGACGTCAGGTTATTGCGATGTGCGGCGATGGCGGATTTAGCATGTTAATGGGTGATTTTCTCTCGGTAGTACAGATGAAGCTCCCGGTAAAAATCGTGGTATTTAACAATAGTGTGTTGGGCTTTGTGGCAATGGAGATGAAGGCGGGTGGCTACCTTACCGATGGCACCGAGTTGCATGATACCAACTTTGCGAAAATCGCTGAAGCCTGCGGTATTCCGGGGATCCGTGTCGAAAAAGCGTCCGAAGTGGACGAAGCGCTGCAGCGTGCCTTTTCGATAGATGGACCGGTACTGGTGGACGTGGTGGTTGCCAAAGAAGAACTGGCGATTCCGCCCCAGATCAAACTCGAACAAGCCAAAGGATTTAGCCTGTATATGCTGCGCGCCATTATCAGCGGTCGCGGCGATGAAGTTATCGAGCTGGCGAAAACAAACTGGCTAAGGTAAAACAGTGCACATCACCTTTTAAAATCCAGGGATGTGCCATGATTGATTTACGTAGTGATACCGTTACCCGACCGAGCCGCGCCATGCTTGAAGCGATGATGGCCGCCCCGGTCGGGGACGACGTATACGGAGATGATCCTACCGTTAACGCCCTCCAGCGCTATGCCGCCGACCTTTCCGGCAAAGAAGCGGCGCTTTTTTTACCTACCGGCACCCAGGCCAATCTGGTCGCCCTGCTTAGCCACTGCGAACGCGGCGAAGAGTATATTGTCGGTCAGGGCGCACATAATTATCTCTATGAAGCGGGCGGCGCCGCGGTACTCGGCAGTATTCAGCCGCAACCCATTGATGCTGCCGCAGACGGCACTCTGCCACTGGATAACGTAGCGGCAAAGATTAAAGCGGATGATATCCACTTCGCACGCACACGCCTGCTCAGTCTGGAAAACACGCATAACGGGAAAGTGCTGCCGCGCGCCTATTTGAAAGACGCCTGGGATTTTACTCGCGAACGCGGGCTGGCGCTACACGTTGATGGCGCACGAATTTTCAACGCGGTCATCGCCTACGGCTGTGAGCTAAAAGAAATTACCCGGTATTGCGACACCTTTACCATCTGCCTGTCCAAAGGACTGGGAACGCCGGTGGGTTCGCTGCTGGTCGGTAACCACGACTACATTAAACGCGCAACGCGCTGGCGTAAAATGGTCGGCGGCGGAATGCGGCAGGCAGGAATTCTGGCAGCGGCCGGGCTGTATGCGTTAAAACATAACGTGGCGCGCCTGCAAGAGGATCATGATAACGCAGCCTGGTTAGCGCAGCAGCTTCGCGAGGCGGGCGCAGAGGTAATGCGACACGAAACAAATATGCTGTTTGTTCGCGTTGGTGAAACCCAGGCCACCGCGCTTGGCGAATACCTGCGTGCGCGGCATATCCTGATTAACGCCGCGCCGATTGTGCGTCTGGTGACGCACCTGGACGTCTCACGCGAGCAACTTACCGATGTCGTCGCCCAGTGGCGCGCCTTTTTAACCCGTTGAGGAGAGCACTGTGCCGCAACGCATTCTGGTTCTTGGTGCCAGCGGCTATATTGGCCAGCACCTGGTCCTGGCGCTAAGTCAGCAAGGGCATCAGGTGCGAGCGGCGGCGCGGCGCATCGAACGTCTGGAAAAACAGTGTATTGCCAATGTCAGCTGCTATAAGCTCGATCTGCACTGGCCGGAGAATTTGCCTGCTCTGCTTCACGGTATTGATACCGTTTATTATCTGGTACACGGTATGGGCGAAGGCGGCGATTTTATTGCCCATGAACGTCAGGCAGCGCTGAATGTACGCGATGCACTGCGGCAGACACCGGTTAAACAACTCATTTTCCTCAGCTCATTGCAGGCGCCGAAACATGAGCAATCCGATCATCTGCGCGCCCGTCAGCTTACGGCTGACACACTGCGCGATGCTGGCGTACCGCTTACAGAATTACGCGCGGGGATCATCGTCGGCGCTGGCTCCGCCGCCTTCGAAGTTATGCGCGACATGGTTTACAATCTGCCGATACTGACGCCGCCGCGCTGGGTGCGGTCGCGCACCACACCCATCGCTCTGGAAAATTTACTCTTCTACCTGGTCGGATTACTGGACCACCCTGCGCGCGAGCACCGTATTCTGGAGGCCGCCGGGCCGCAGGTATTAAGCTACCAGCAACAGTTTGAACGATTTATGGCGGTCAGCGGTAAGCGGCGTCCGCTTATTCCGATTCCTTTTCCGACCCGCTGGATTTCAGTCTGGTTTTTAAACGTCATTACCTCCGTGCCGCCGACCACCGCAAAAGCATTAATCCAGGGGCTAAGGCATGACTTACTGGCCAATGACGCCGCGTTAAAAAAGTTAATCCCGCAAACGCTTATCACCTTTGACGACGCCGTTCGCCGTACACTGAAAGAAGAAGAAAAACTGGTGAACTCCAGCGACTGGGGCTACGATGCGCTGGCCTTCGCCCGCTGGCGGCCCGAATATGGCTACTTCCCGAAGCAGGCCGGTTTTACCGCTCAGACTCCGGCCAGCCTACAGGCGTTATGGCAGGTGGTAAACCGTCTGGGCGGGAAAGAGGGGTATTTTTTCGGCAATATTTTGTGGCAGACGCGCGCCGCGATGGACCGTCTGGTAGGGCATAAACTGGCGAAAGGCCGTCCGTCCAACGCATTTCTTAAGCCTGGCGATAGCGTGGATAGCTGGAAAGTAATTATTGTCGAACCAGAAAAACAGCTCACCCTCTTGTTTGGCATGAAAGCGCCGGGTCTGGGGCGGCTTAGTTTTACGCTACACGATAAAGGCCGCTATCGCGAAATTGACGTACGCGCCTGGTGGCATCCACACGGAATGCCGGGCCTGATTTACTGGCTGCTGATGATCCCGGCGCACGTGTTTATTTTCCGTGGGATGGCAAAGCGCATCGCCCGTCTTGCAGAACAAATCACAGAAAAATGAGAAAAACCTGCTGTATTCTTTCATGTTTCCCATTGCATACCGACGTAATTCACGGAAGAATGCGCACGACGGTTTATTAAACACAGTGGATTGATATGAAGGTACTGGTTACCGGCGCCACCAGCGGCTTAGGTCGAAACGCGGTTGAATTTTTGCGCAATAAAGGCATTAGCGTCAGAGCGACGGGTCGCAATGAAGCGATGGGCAAGCTGCTTGAAAAAATGGGCGCGGAATTCGTCCATGCGGATTTAACCGAACTGGTTTCCTCGCAGGCTAAAATTATGCTCGCCGGGATCGACACGCTGTGGCACTGCTCCAGCTTTACCTCGCCCTGGGGAACCCAACACGCTTTCGACCTGGCAAATGTTCGCGCCACCCGTCGTCTGGGTGAATGGGCGGTCGCCTGGGGCGTGCGTAATTTTATTCATATCTCCTCCCCCTCGCTCTATTTTGATTACCATCACCACCGTGATATCAAAGAAGATTTTCGCCCGCATCGGTTTGCTAATGAATTTGCCCGCAGTAAAGCCGCAGGCGAAGAAGTGATTAATCTGCTGACACAGGCCAATCCGCAAACACGTTTTACGGTACTGCGTCCGCAAAGCCTGTTTGGCCCACACGATAAAGTGTTTATCCCGCGCCTGGCGCATATGATGCACCATTACGGCAGCGTCTTATTACCACACGGGGGGAGCGCGCTGGTCGATATGACCTATTATGAAAATGCGATCCACGCCATGTGGCTGGCAAGCCAGCCTGCCTGCGATCACCTGCCGTCCGGGCGCGTTTATAACATCACTAATGGCGAAAACCGTACCTTACGCAGCATCGTGCAAAAATTGATTGATGAACTGGCGATTGACTGCCGCATTCGCTCCGTTCCCTATCCGATGCTGGATATGATCGCCCGCAGTATGGAACGCTTCGGCAAGAAATCCGCCAAAGAGCCCCCGCTAACGCATTACGGCGTGTCAAAACTGAATTTTGACTTTACGCTTGATACCACCCGCGCACAGGAAGAACTGGGGTACCGGCCCATCGTCACGCTGGACGAAGGCATTGAGCGCACCGCCACCTGGCTACGCGATCACGGAAAATTACCGCGTTAATCCTGGCCGTATTTCTCCAGTAATGCTTCAACAATCGCCTGCGTTTCGGCATCTGCAATACCGTCCCATTGCGCCGGACGGAAGTGCATCTGAAACGCCATTATCACCCGCTGCTGCTCGCGCGCCGTCATATCTGTTTTGACTTCATAGCCATACCGCGAGAGTAACGCAAGGACTGAGGCGGTATCGACTGGCGTATACGGCGCGCGTCCGGCCAGATAAAACGCTACGCGCCGGGCGTCAGGCCAGGCGCCAATACCCTGCGCCGCCAGCTCGTGCCACGGGAAACGAGGGCCGGGATCATCTTTACGCTGCGGCGCAATATCCGCATGGGCTACCACATTCTGCGGCTTGATGTCATAACGCGCGATAATCTCCTTCGCTAACGGAATCAATGCCTGAATTTGCGCAGATTCAAACGGCGCGAAAGATTTCACCCCGCCGGACATTCTCCAGCCGCGATTTTCCAGTTCAATACCAATAGACGTATCATTGAGACGCGTAGCGCCGCGCCAGAAACTGGCACCCGCATGCCAGGCCTGCTCCTGTTCCGGCACCAGTTGCCAGATGCGTGGCTTGCCACCATATAATGGCGGCGTCGCGGGGATCAGGTAATGTGAACTCACGTCAGGACCTGTTAACGTCGCCAAAGAAACGCCAAAATTTTCCGCCGTGTAGTGAATAACCAGGACTTTAATGCGCGGATACGCCGCCTGCGCCCGATGACGGGTATCAAGCTGATATCCCTCTTTGTCGATAATTCCTTTTTCGCTCGCGCAGCCCGTTAACAGCAATGCAAGGCTGACCAGCCACAGTAGCGCTCTCATCGGCGCGTTTTCACCGCCGTTCCGCTGACGCTGACCATCAGCATACTGCCATCTTTACCTACGGTTTCGTAATCAATATCGATGCCCACAACCGCATCGGCGCCCAGCGCTTTAGCCTGCTCGCCAAGTTCCTGAAAAGCGATTTCACGCGCTTTACGCAGCTCTTTCTCATACGCGCCGGAACGTCCACCGACAATATCCCGAATACCGGCGAAAAAATCGCGAAAGATATTGGCGCCTAAAATGGCTTCGCCCGTCACCACACCGCAGTACTCTACGATGCTTTGTCCTTCCAGCGTTGGGGTAGTTGAAAACTGCATAGTGAATCTCCCGGGTTAGCTAAGCACACGCTCTCAAACGCATTATCAAGCTGATACGCTTTTATTAAAAGGTGGGTGTGGTATTTTTTTCAACATCACTAAAGATCGTCCTGAAGCATATTATTTTCAGCGATATACAAATGTTTCGTTCAGGTATTCTATGCGTTTTATGTTTATCCACCGTTATCTGTCTTAAAAACACCAATTTGCCTGCCATACTCCTCCACAAACCTTTGAGCAACAACCACGATGAGACACAACCTGCCTTCGTAGCTCCTGAGGTTGGTTATCTCCGCCTCTGGCGCCTGCGTATTGGCCTGCCGCTGAAGCCTGTTGGGCCTCGTGAGGCTGGTTTCACTTTTGCGTGCTCACGGGCTTCGGTATCCGATCAGATCTTTTATGCTTGTACTCATCGGCGAAACTTTAGAATCCCCTAAGACATTGTGGTTCCTCCAAAACACTATTACAAAATGGACATTTCCTGAAAGAATCATGCCAGATAACATGATGAATTGTGATCACCATCGCAATACATAGAGCTAATCTTTAAGGCATTAAAAGCAATGATCTTTTTTCATAAAAATGAAAATAAGGGACTTTAATGAAGATACCATCCAGTAAAATTAATTTTTCTACTATGCCTGATAAGGTTAAAAACTTCATTGACACTATCCGTGAACGTACAAAAAACGCGTTTTCCTCAAACATAATTTGTGTTAAAAACACGCATATATCTTTAAATCAAAAATTAAAAATCGAAAAATCCTCACCAATTGAGATAGCATTACCACACAAAATAAAAAAATTCTTTCATATGAAAGATAAAAACACATTAGACAAAACATTGGTTAATGTTAAAAACATTACAGACGCAAATAGCCTATTTAAGAAAAATATCTCAGAAGAAAATGCCTCAAAAATTATTACAGCATTCATGCGTAAGCATATTGCAAATCAATCATATGATTATATGTTCCAGTTTGGTACCTATTGGAACGATATGCCTGGCAAGCATGAAGAAAAAGGGATTAAACTGATGCAAAAATTATCCAGGGAAAATATCAGCAATCTTCGAAAGGAGCTGAAAACGTTGGATAAACAAGAAGTAGAGTTCCTGAACGCCATTTTGCAAGTTAAGCTTCGCGCTACACATGCTTCGGATGCTACCCTGATAAATAAAAATGATACCTTTAACATTTACTCCAGAAAAATTTTGACTGACAAAAACATTTCATTCCCTAAATGCCATTCCGACAACGAGATTGATACTCTTGCTAATGACGACTTTGTTTTCTTTTCCGTCGAACCCGGCGAAGAAAATAAGAAAGCCGCAAGTCGATTTGGTTCAAAAATTTACTCTGTTGATATTAATCAACCGGTATTTGAGCAAGTTGCCTGTATCAGTATTTACGATATGCTTATACCACGCCCACCTGATATTAGAAAACATATTCAAGGTCTTAGTGATGAAGCCATTCAGACTTTGAGAAAAAAAGACCAGTCCAAATATGGCTTTACGTTTTTTGGAAAAGAAATGAGAGCGGGGTTAGGTTTATACATTCTAAAAAGGCTAAGGACTATCCCGGAAAATGACAGACAAAAGATTCTTGCCATGAGAAGCGAGGATGAGTTAAATCATGTCATTAACGGCATTGCCCGGCCAGAGATCAAAGTGCCAAAATATTTTTTTAGCAAAGAATATACCGCTTCTCTTTTTGACGGTACCGGAGGATTTCTGGATCCCCAAAAGGTAAATGACAAAGACTATATGTTAGGTAAAGTTAATAAACACTATAAAGCATTCGCTAATGGTTCTGATGACGTAAAAAATGACTATTTGATAGCGTTGTCGGCTGTCAGCCAGGAAGGCAGAAGCCTTTTTTATGCTTCTGATAATCTTAAAGAAAATAAAGAGATTGTGTTCACAGCGGTGAAACAATCAGGCTTGGCTTTGAAACATGTTGATGAAAAATTTAAAGATGATAAGAATTTAGTATTAACAGCCGTTCAACAGTCAGGTATAGCGATAGCCTTTGCCTCGGAAAGATTAAAAAATGACAGAAACGTTTTATTAACAGCGATCCAGAATTCTGGCTTGGCTTTAAAATATGCGCCAGATGATTTTAAAAGTAATAAAGATATTGTACTGAAAGCAGTTAACAATAATAGTTTCGCATTAAAATACGCATCAGACAGGTTAAGAGATGATATAGATATTGTATTAGCAGCAATTCAAAAAAATGGCGGTGCATTAAAATTCGCATCAGATAGGTTAAAAGACAATGACTTTATTTTTGCAATGGCAGTAAAAAGTAACAAATATGCAATTGATTATGCTTCCGACAGGATAAAAAATAATCTTAAAAGAGATTAAATCAACGCATTCGATCAGAGAGCACGAAAGTTCATTTATTATTTCGTGTATGAGTCGCGACCAGATCTAACAGTTACCGATTATTGGTATAAGTTCCTATCAGATCTGGTCCGGGCTGATACATATAAAAAATAACGATTAATATCCACCCGCGGGAAGGTTAATTTTAGGACAAATGGAGACACTCTCCCTTACCGACATCTCTTTTCGACCGCCTTCCACCAGACGAACCGTATTGCCTTCTTCCCCGCGTTGTCTTTCCCCATTTTGGGCTGTCCCAGTTTTTCATACTGACCGCCCCACCATGTTTTGAGGTGGTCGCCGTCCACTCTGAAATGAAGACCCGCTGCCAGGCATACCTTCTGTATACCGGCTCTTCGTTGATACGCTACGCGCTAACCGCTCTTCTCTCTGCAAGATGATGTTGTCGCTGGCATCGGCTATGGCGCACCAGACGACGCTACTGAACAGCGTATCAATCCCGTCATACCTGGGCATCTTCGCTGGCGCAACTCTTGAATAAATAGGATGCTCAAGCGCCCAGATAGTCTATACAATATAGGGAGCACGGATGGCTGATAATAACCAGCCACAGGTAGATATACTAAACTCGTTACTACTGCTCAAGAGCGTCCCAGGAAGATAACATCGTAAGCTTTATTCAGGTAAAACAACACGCTAATTGGTTATGCAATCATTGAAAGGATATAACTGATTATCGTAGATCGGATCTTATACGATCGGCTATAAGGAAATCATCATGCGCTATTCTAAATTCTCTTTGCTCATCCCGTGCGCGCTTCTGCTTAGCGCTTGTACAACTGTCACTCCAGCCTACAAAGATAATGGCCCGCGTATCGGCGCGTGCGTGGAAGGCGGCCCGGACAGCGTGGCTCAACAATTCTATGACTACCGTATTCAGAATCGCAGTAATGATATCGCCGCGCTTCGCCCCTTTTTGAGTGACAATCTGGCACAATTATTGACCGATGCCAGCCGCGACTCGGAACACCGCCAGTTGATGAGCGGCGATCCGTTCTCAAGCCGCGCTACACTGCCGGATAGCGCTAACGTTGCCAGCGCCTCAACCATTCCGAACCGGGATGCACGCAACATTCCTCTGCGGGTAGCGTTAAAACAGGGTGATCAAACCTGGCAAGATGAAGTGCTTATGATTCATGAAGGCCCATGCTGGGTGGTTGACGACGTTCGTTATCTGGGTGGGAATGTCCATGCGCCTGCCGGTACGCTGCGCCAGTCGATAGAAAACCGTTAACAGACGGCGCGCCCTTCCACTTATAACCCCGTAAATTGTCCGGCATTCTGCGTGGAATGCCGACAATTATTCTCACCGTCTATCCCGCCTGCTATTTTGTGCTATGTTTAGGGAAGAATGTGGGATATATTTAACTTTTAACGCATAATTATTGCATAACTATTCTGTCAAAGGTACTATCTGCGGCTTCAATAGCTATCAGACTGCCAGTATACGAGTGTCAATGAGTATTCAATTAAACGGCATTAATTGCTTTTACGGCGCCCATCAGGCGCTGTTCGATATCACGCTGGATTGCCCTGAAGGCGAAACGCTGGTGTTGCTTGGCCCAAGCGGGGCGGGTAAAAGCTCGCTGCTGCGTGTACTCAATTTGCTTGAGATGCCGCGCTCCGGCACGTTGTCCATCGCCGGGAATGATTTTGACTTTACGAAAACGCCGTCTGATAAGGCGATTCGTGAGCTGCGTCAAAATGTCGGCATGGTCTTTCAGCAATATCATCTTTGGCCACATCTCACTGTGGTGCAGAACCTCATTGAAGCTCCCTGCCGCGTACTGGGTCTGACAAAAGATCAGGCTCTGGCACGCGCAGAAAAGCTGCTGGAGCGTCTGCGTCTGAAGCCATACAGCGATCGTTATCCGTTGCACCTTTCCGGCGGTCAGCAGCAGCGCGTCGCGATTGCCCGCGCGCTGATGATGGAACCGCAAGTGTTGCTGTTTGATGAACCGACCGCCGCACTGGACCCGGAAATTACCGCCCAAATCGTCAGTATTATTCATGAGCTGGCGGAAACCAACATTACTCAGGTGATCGTTACGCATGAAGTCGAAGTGGCGCGTAAGACCGCCAGTCGTGTGATTTATATGGAAAATGGTCACATCGTCGAGCACGGTGACGCGGGTTGCTTTATCCACCCACAGACCGAAGCGTTCAAAAACTATCTCTCTCACTAAGATTCGGGACAATGACAATGAAAAAAGTTCTGATTGCCGCGCTAATTGCAGGCGTTAGCCTTTCCGCTACAGCAGCCCAGACCATTCGTTTTGCGACCGAAGCGTCTTATCCTCCGTTTGAATCAATGGACGCTAATAACAAAATTGTCGGCTTTGACGTCGACCTGGCCAACGCGCTATGTAAAGAGATTGACGCCACCTGCACCTTTACCAATCAGGCGTTCGACAGCCTTATTCCCAGCCTGAAATTCCGCCGCTTCGACGCCGTTATGGCGGGAATGGATATCACCCCGGAACGTGAAAAACAGGTATTGTTTACTACGCCTTATTATGACAACTCCGCACTGTTCGTTGGTCAGCAGGGCAAATTCTCCAGTGTGGACCAGTTGAAAGGCAAAAAAGTTGGCGTGCAGAACGGAACGACGCACCAGAAATTTATTATGGATAAACATCCGGAAATCACGACCGTACCGTACGACAGCTACCAGAACGCGAAGCTGGATCTGCAAAATGGTCGCATCGATGCCGTTTTCGGTGACACAGCGGTAGTCACCGAATGGCTGAAAGCGAATCCTAAGCTGTCACCGGTCGGCGATAAAGTCACCGATAAAGATTATTTCGGCACCGGTCTGGGTATTGCGGTACGCCAGGGCAACACGGAGTTGCAGCAGAAATTCAATACTGCGCTGGAAAAAGTGAAGAAAGATGGGACTTACGAGACCATCTATAACAAATGGTTCCAGAAGTAATTTTTGATGAACGAATTTTTTCCTTTAGCGAGCGCCGCCGGGATGACCGTCGGCCTTGCCATCTGCGCGCTGATTATTGGCCTCGCGTTAGCCATGTTTTTTGCCGTCTGGGAGTCCGTAAAGTGGCGTCCGGTTGCCTGGATGGGTTCAGCGCTGGTCACTATTCTGCGCGGTCTGCCGGAAATTCTGGTGGTGCTGTTTATCTATTTCGGCGCCTCGCAGCTTCTGCTTACGTTGTCTGACGGGTTTATCATTCATCTCGGTTTTGCGCAGATCCCGGTGCAAATGGAGATTGAAAACTTTGACGTCAGCCCCTTCCTGTGCGGCGTGATGGCATTGTCCCTGCTGTATGCGGCTTATGCATCGCAGACTCTGCGTGGCGCATTGAAAGCCGTGCCGTCTGGTCAGTGGGAATCGGGCCAGGCATTGGGATTATCGAAGACGGCAATTTTTTTCCGTCTGGTGATGCCACAGATGTGGCGTCACGCTCTGCCGGGGCTGGGCAATCAGTGGCTGGTCTTGCTAAAAGATACGGCGCTGGTCAGCCTTATCAGCGTTAACGATCTGATGTTACAGACCAAAAGCATCGCTACCCGTACTCAGGAGCCGTTTAACTGGTACATCATTGCGGCGGCGATTTATCTGGTCATTACGCTGATAAGTCAGTATATCCTCAAACGCATAGACCTGCGTACAACGCGTTTTGAGCGGAGGCCTGACTGATGCTTGAGTATTTACCTGAACTGCTGAAAGGGCTGCACACCAGCCTGACGCTGACGGTCGCCTCTATTGCCGTCGCGCTGGTACTGGCTCTGATTTTTACCATCATTTTGACGCTGAAAACACCAGTCGTGGTGTGGCTGGTACGTGGTTATATCACGCTCTTTACCGGTACGCCGCTGCTGGTGCAAATTTTCCTGATCTATTACGGGCCAGGTCAATTCCCGACGCTGCAAAACTATCCGGTACTCTGGCATTTGCTGTCCGAACCGTGGCTGTGCGCGTTGATCGCACTGTCGCTAAACAGCGCTGCCTACACCACACAGCTCTTTTATGGCGCGATTCGTGCTATTCCGGAAGGCCAGTGGCAGTCCTGCGGCGCACTGGGGATGAGTAAAAAAGATACGCTGGCGATTTTGCTACCCTATGCGTTTAAACGCGCCCTCTCCTCTTACTCTAATGAGGTGGTACTGGTCTTCAAAAGTACCTCACTGGCTTATACCATCACGTTAATGGAAGTCATGGGCTACAGTCAGCTGCTCTATGGCCGCACCTACGACGTCATGGTATTTGGCGCAGCGGGGATAATTTACCTGGTCGTCAACGGCCTGTTGACGCTGATGATGCGTATGATTGAGCGTAAAGCCCTGGCGTTTGAACGGCGGAGCTAACCGGGCCGGATAAGGCGTTTGCTGTCATCCTTCAATGGCCTGACAGCGCTGTGCTTATCAGGCCTGCAATGCATAATAATGAATGAATCAGACGGACAAGTGGTTAACTTGCCCGTCTTTTTTTATCCTCAATAAAATATTTAATCATTTATATTGCATATAAATTCAAATGATGGCATTGTTAATCCATGCCGTAAACACGGCGCATAATCATAAGATTACGGGAGTGACATCATGAAAAAGTTAGTTCTGGCCGCATTACTCGCCTCTTTCGCCACAGGCAGCATCGCCGCTGAAAAAATCAGTTTTGGCGTCTCCGCCACCTATCCACCGTTTGAATCACTGGATGCGAGCAATAAGATTGTAGGATTTGATATCGATCTGGCGACCGCATTATGCAAACAGATGCAGGCAGAATGTACTTTTACCAATCATGCTTTCGATAGTCTGATCCCTGCGCTGAAATTCAGAAAATATGACGCCGTCATTTCCGGGATGGACATTACTCCGGAGCGTAGCAAGCAGGTTGCCTTTAGTAACCCCTATTACGCTAACTCCGCGCTGGTCATTGCCAAAAAAGACACCTACAAAACGTTTGCCGATCTAAAAGGTAAGCGTATCGGTATGGAAAATGGCACCACCCATCAGAAGTACCTCCAGGATAAACATCCGGAAGTCAAAACGGTGGCCTACGACAGTTACCAGAATGCAATTATCGATCTAAAAAATGGCCGTATTGATGGTGTATTTGGCGATACGGCAGTAGTGAACGAGTGGCTGAAAACCAACCCGCAGCTTGGCGCCGCAACGGAAAAAGTTACCGATCCACAATATTTTGGCACTGGACTCGGCATTGCGGTGCGTCCGGATAATAAGGCCTTGCTGGAAAAACTGAACAATGCGCTGACGGCCATTAAAGCGGACGGTACTTATCAGAAAATCAGCGAACAGTGGTTCCCGCAGTAAGACGCCTTCTATTCTAATGACCCACCGTCCTGGTGGGTTGTTAGTTTTCAGCATTTAACTTTTTATATTTTTATACCGTCTGCTTTATCTTTTTTTATTTCAAATGACTACGCCACACTATCTTCTGGGTCAATAATACGTCTGCAAGACATCACTTACTCACCAGAGGAACTATTATGAACAGTGATATCAATGTTATTATTAATCCCTATAATCAAAATCAATTATGTGCACTTATCAGCTTTCAAACTACCGAGCCTGTAAAAGTCAGCTATATTGTCAGAGGTAAAACCAGTACTACTGATTTTAACTGGTCAGCCTCAGATTATACCGAGAGTCCAGAAATAAGCGTTGTTGGGCTTTATGCAAATTATCTAAATCACATTGATATTACCACGCGCTCGCTTTCCGGTAACACTAATAATTTTACGTTAGAAATATCGACCCTGGGGCAAGATTATGGCGATACACCTTTAAATCTAACAGTCAATATTCTTGACCAAACACTGGCTGATAATACGTTAGGGCAAGGATGGTTCGTAACAAGTGAGTGGAACGGGTATGATATTAACGGCGATCTGCGTATTACTGGACTATATCCGTGGATGTACGGTAACCTAAAAGTCATTAATCACTCACTTTGGTCTGCGCTTGCCAGTGAAACCTACGATCCTGAAAAACACGCCTTTGCGCCGCACCTCTATAATGTTAATCTCATGGGTAAAGTTGCCCAAACGCTCACAGCACCAGAGGGCTTTGGCTTTCATCATGATATTACTACCGACAATAATGGCAATCTTTACGTTCTCGGTTCCATGTTAGATAACTGGTCTGATACTCAAAAACTGGAGTGTATTATTTATAAATACGCTATTACAAGCGGAGAACTGCTCTGGCAACGTGATTACTCGAACGAGTTCATGCATGCTACCGTACTTGATAATACCGATACCAATGACGTACATTTTAATAGTCTGGAGTACATCCCTCAAACCAATCAACTGATGGTTAATTCACGTTCAACCTGCACCATTATCGGCTTAAATATTGAGACTGGCGATCCAGAATGGATTATTGACAATCCAGAATTTCCGACATTAAATGCCGACATCAATTTAAGCGTAAAAAATCCTGATAATTTCAAATATCCTAATGGCGAACACGCAGTATTTATCACCAACAATGACAAATATACCGCTTATCAGGGGGAAAATAAATTTGTTATCTCTATGTTCAATAATAATTCATGTGCGGATGAAAATGGTAATGAGCTGGTCCGTCTCATTGAATCCGAACCGGCTGCCTATACGGCAGCTGAACTGGACTCGCTTCCGACCATTTTTGCCGTTGATCTGAATGAAAAAACGGTTCAGCGAATAGATCAGTTTAGCTTCCCTGGACAACGCAGCGAGCTTACCTCTTCTGTCTTCGAAACGGGAGAGAATTACTGCGTTTATTTTGGCGCTGAACAATCCTTTTTCGTTTTCGATACTGACAATATCCGTGGAGTGTCAATTTTTGCTATTGATACCGGTCTTGGCTATCGTGGTCGAATCTTTAGCTATAATGAACTACGTTCCCTTATTTAAGAAATCGCCTGCATCAACAGGCGATTCGCACAGATACCTGCCGGGTGGCGCCGACGCGTACCCGGCTTACAACGTTGTAACGTTCTTAGGCAACGTCCAGACCCAGACGGCGATACTGCTCCGCCGGAGCATCATTTTCTTTCATCAAGCGGATAAGTAAGTTGATCATCCTTGCTTCGATGGCCTCATCGCGAATGGGATGTTGCTGTTGCGGATCGTCTCTGAGATCAAACAAGAGATGACCAAAACTATTCACACCTTTATATTTTTCCCTGGCCGGAATACGTAATACCTGTAGACCTTTGGTGAAGTTAAACGGGGGCGCCAGAGATAATTTTCCCAGTTCATCCACGTCATAACGCGCATTCATCTTGATCGGCATTAACGTGTAGTTCGCAATATCATGCTCACACCCCGGCTGCGCGGCGCGCATATAAACGTAACGCCCATCGGTAACATTAACATGCCCGCTAAACACGCCAAACAGCGCACCTTCCCTGACGGGTTCATCACCAGAAATCACTTTCGCCAACGGTTGCCCCTGAACGTCCGCGGGAATAGGTTGCTGAAAATAATCCAGTAACGTTGGCGCCCAGTCAATCATCTGTACCAGAGACTGCCGCCGCGCTCCGCATACTGCACTGCGCGGGTCCCAGATAAACAGCGGGTTATTCGCCACCTCGTTATAATAGGGCATCTGATTTTTAGCCCACCAGCCGTGCTCCCCCAACAGAAAACCGTGATCGGTACCAACAATCAGCATCGTATCGCGCCAGAGATCGTGTTCATCCATAAGATCAAGGATGCGCCCCAGATTGCGGTCGCACATGGAAACCAGAGCCCGATAGCGACAGCGAATATGTGCAATTGCCTCTTCGCTTTCACTGACTTTGCCGCGCGGCCAGTCATAATGCGGGCCTTGCCAGTCATCGTCATACAGCGATAAATATTCCTCGGTGGTATAAAACGGTTCATGCGGATCGAACGTCTCAACCTGCAATAACCAGTTGTCTTCGGCATGGTTTTTATGGATAAAATCGCATCCGGCGTCAAAAACTTTTGTCTGGGGAAAATCGGCCTCCTGCTGAATGTATTCACGATTTGCCCAGTCGTGACGCCACAACCCCGAAACGCCACCTCCGGTCTGTTTTTGCGGAACACGAAGCACCGGTGGAATAGGCGGCTCGCCAACGCTCGCCTTCCAGTGATCGCCCTCCTGACCGCGTACCACTTCCCAGGAGCTATAGCGGTTATGGTAGTTACCGCCGCCATCCTCCCAGTAATGCAAATGATCACTGATGAGATGGGTGTAGATCCCCGCTTTTTTCAGTATCTCTGGCATCGAGTCATCGAAAGGTTCAAGCGGGCCCCACTCGCGGTGCAGAAAATTATAACGCCCGGTGTGCAACTCCCGACGGGCTGGCATACAGGGCATACTGCCAACATAGCTCTTATCAAAAGTGGCGGCATGTGCCGCCAAACGTTGGAAATTCGGCGCTTTCGTTACCAAATCACCGTAGGGCGGTAAATAATTTTTATTCAGACTGTCAAACAGCAGAATAATTGCTTTCATGACTCACCCTCATTTGTTGAGCAGGTGCGGGAAATTTTTCTCTACCACATCGTAAATCTGTTTGCCGATTGATTCACCATCCATAATATTTTCGATGGGAATGAGATACTGGCCGTGCTTAGGATCGAGGCTGACGACATCCAGCAATTTTTTTGAAATGGCATAAATATCTGCCCAGTCGGTAAACCCGCCAACTTCCCCTGCCGCTGTATGCTCCATAGCAAAAGAGAAGTTATATTTTGCTAGCGCTTTTTTAACGACAGTCTGTAACATTACGCTGCTACCAACACCATAACCGCATACGAAGAGAATATTTACAGAATCTTTCATAATAGAATCCTTTGTATATAAACTGAATCAATTAAATGGAGTAAGGACCAAGATGGAACGTTGAAGCAATAAATTTCAGTAACTCACAAATCGCAGGCCATACGGTCGCCCAGTCAAATATTCCTGTCCAACCCACACCTTCTTTTGCCAGCCCGGTTAAAGGAATGGCCCATACCGTACCGAAAGTCTGAATAATCCCTAACAAGAAAGTACAAATAATGACGGAGCGATATCCTCCCATTCGGTTGGCTAATACGCCGATGGGGCCACCGGAAAAAAAGAGCGGAACAAAACCAGGCAACACCATAATAGGACTATGGATAAGTAGCAGAATACCCATTGAAAAAATGGTGCCAAAGGTACAAAAGACGAATCCCAGAGTTGCCGCATTTGGCGAAAAAGGTAATAAGGCGGCAACATCTACAGCCGGTATGGCGTTAGGAATAAAGCGGTCCTGCCATCCTTTAAACGAACCATTAATTTCACCTACCATCATCCGCACGCCCTGTAGCAGGATGACCATATACATAGAGAATTGCAGACCCAGATTGATGATGTAGATATACCAGGGCTTGCCCTTTGCCATTAACTGTACGTTATCAATCCCTGTCGCCAGAAGAAATCCGCCGACGAAGAGCGTCATCACAATGGCGATGGCCGTGACATTGTGGTTAAAAATGGCTAACCAGCCGGGAAGCTTCAGGTTTTCAGCATCATGTTTTTCCGGATCGCCGAATTTATGCGCGAATTTTGAGAAAAACCACAGCCCAAGCATCTGATTATGCGCAATGGTAAAACCCGCGTTATTAGTCACTTTGGCAATAGGTTTGACAATGAGCGTGGTTGAAAAAGCCCAGAAGACCCCGGTCAATATTCCGGCAATCACAATTGACTGAACCCAGCCGAACCCCAGCCAGAAAACGATTAACCACAGCACCGCCTGCGAATGCGATACCCCGGTATTCCCGGTAAGAAATATACCTTTTGCGCCAGTATAACGGCCGAATAAAACCAATATCAGGTTAGTAAAAAACGCCAGAACAAAAACGTATCCTACATAACCGAAATTATCACCCAGCGCTATTTGCGTCGCGGCTTTCATTGCGTATGAATCCATTAAATATCCATGTACGCCATAAGCCTTGCTCACCGCCTCTGCGACAGGTTTAAAGGTTGCTGAAAATTGAAAACCGCCAAATAATACCATCATCAAACCGACCATTGCGCTAACCATGCCGGTGATAATTTTTATAGGCGTTTTTTTATCCAGCGCATAGCCAATACCTACTAATATCCCAATTAATATTGCAGGTTCAGTTAAAAACGTTTGAATAACATCTATAAATTTGGCAAACATCGTCTGAACGCCCTCCATAAGCGTGCCTATTCGTTGTCATAATTGACCCCTTTACTGACGTTACGTATTGCTTCGCTGATGCTATTGAAATTTACCCGATAAACCACCTTGTCTGATTTTGCCTTACACGCACTGTAATAATCAAAAGTAGTCATTAAAAGATTCAAAGTGATTATTTGTGATTTGATTTGCAAAAATAGACCAATATATAAATACAATCAATTTAATCTCACAATTAATTGATTGTATTTATTATTTTTATAGATGATATGGAATTAAAAATAGATGATACGAATATACTATTCGGACCGGCACAATAACGTCAAAACTTCATAATGTGCGGTATGCGGGAACATATCGAAAAGCTGAACGCGTTGAATGCGGTAATTCGGCAGATGACGCACATCCTGCGCCATCGTTTGTGCGTTGCAGCTGGAGTAGATGATAAAACGCGGCGCCATTTTCGTAAGATAGTCGCACAACGGCTTGCCAATGCCGCGGCGGGGAGGATTGACCAACACCAGATCGGGCGTTTCGCCTTGCTCAACAGCGAACCGGGTGGAGTCCAGTGCCTGAAAATGAAGGCGGGTTAGTCCCAGATCGGCAGCGGATTGCTTCGCACAAGCGATCGCCTCCGGCGCAATCTCAATCCCGGTTAATTGCATCTGTGGCGTGGCGCAGTGCAGGCCGAATCCCCCCACCCCGCAAAAAAGATCCCACATATGTCGTACCGGCAGTTGCCTTACCCAGTCACGCGCCGTCGCATATAATCGGCTGGCAACCGCAGGGTTGGTCTGAAAGAAACTTTGCGGACGGATCCACAGCGGCACATGGTTAAAACGTTCCGCCAGCGCCTGCTGTTCCGTCAGATAAATTTCTCGCTCTCCTTCCATAATCGCCATATGTACCGGCTGAATATTCGCAGTGATCACCCTGAGCTGCGGCAGTTGCTCATGCAACCACGGCAACGCCGCACGCAGTTGCGTGAGCTTAGTTTCCGAACGCAGCACAAAGCGTAGCATCATGCCGCCATCAAACTGGCTTTCCGTAAGCAGCAGGTATTTGAGTTCGCCACGTTTACGCGCCACGTTATAAGGCGTGAGCCCAGCTTTGGCGATAAAGGGCTTCAGCATACTGAACACGGGAGCAAAGGACGCGGGATATAGTGGGCAGCCGCAAAGATCGACGGGCGTGCCGTCGCGATGTAGCATCCCGAATAAGGGTTTTTCGACACTGCCGCTCACCACCATTTTCGCTTTGTTGCGAAACCCCTGTGCCGGCCCGCTAACCGGCGCGCACCACTGTTCAACAGGCAGCCCGTCCAGCAAGCGATGTAGATCGGTTGTTTTCGCGGAAAGTTGCTCGTTAACTGGCTGCGTAATCCATTGACAGGAGCGGCAGCGACCCGCGTCATAAAGTGCGCACTGCATACCAAAAAACCTTCATATTATCCGGGTCGACGATTATACACATTATTGCAGCCGGAAGAACCGGCGGCTGGGAGCGGGAATAAACAACAAAAACAGAATTAAAAGGTCGGGGAGTTTTTGCATAATCAGTGAATGCAGGATGTCACGTTTCGATTCCCCGGCGATGCTAAACAACTCGGGATATCCGTAACCCAGTGACGCCGCCCACAGATATCCACTGACTATAATTTGCGTCGCCAGATAGACCCAACGCGCCCAGCTACGTCCTTTAACCAGCGAAAACGCACAATAAATTTCAATAAAGACCAGAACTAAACTGGCCAGAAAAACCAACGTTAAGCTCCACGTCTGCACGCTGCGGTGAATAAACTCGCCCATCCCGCGAACGCCGAGGGTATTCATAATCATCAGCACATCGAGGCCGCGAATCAAAATAATCGCCATAGCCGCAACCTGTACCAGCGTAGGCACATTTAAGCGGGCATGTGATGACGTTGATTGCTTTAAAAATCCCAATGAATGTCTTCCCTGAAATGATGCCGCGCCCCGCGCGGCAACGCATTGCCATGGTGGGAGATTTTAGTGGCTTCAGCCGCGTCTTGCACGCTGGATATCGCGAATCCGCTGTTTTTCCGCCCGTGCCATCAGGTACCAGGCAATAAATCCGACAATTCCTACCACGCCGAGGATTAACGTCGCCAGCGCATTGATTTCCGGGTTTACGCCCATACGCACGCTGGAGAAAACCAGCATCGGCAGCGTGGTGGCGCCGGGGCCGGACACGAAGCTGGCAATCACTAAGTCATCAAGAGAGAGCGTAAAGGCCAGCAGCCAGCCCGAAATCACCGCGGGCATGATCATTGGAAGTGTAATGACAAAAAAGACTTTCAACGGCGCGGCGCCAAGATCCATCGCCGCCTCTTCAATAGAACGATCCAGTTCGCGTAACCGGGAAGCGATCACCACCGTCACATAGGCGGTACAGAAAGTGACATGCGCCAGCCAGATGGTTAACATACCGCGATCGGCGGGCCAGCCAATAGCATGGCCAAGCGCGACAAATAGCAGCAGCAACGACAGTCCAGTAATCACATCCGGCATCACCAGCGGCGCAGTGATCATAAAAGCAAAGCCGTTTGCGCCGCGAAACCGCCCAAATCGCACCATCACTACCGCGGCAATGGTACCGAGAATCACCGCCATCGTCGCCGCGCAGGCGGCAATCGTCAGACTTAATCCCACCGCACTCATCATGGCGGTATCCCGAAACAGCTCACCGTACCAGCGCGTCGACCATCCCGCCCACACCGTCACCAGTTTTGAGCTGTTAAACGAGTAAATCACCAGCATTAACATAGGCGCATAGAGAAAAGTAAACCCCAGCACCAGAATCAGAATGCGCCAGGGCGAACGAACGATCGGTAAGTTAGTCATCCGTGTTCTCCTACGCTTTTTTGCTGATGTTTATGAAACCACATGATCGGGATAATGAGCAGCAACAGCATAATAATGGCGACCGCAGAAGCCACTGGCCAGTCGCGATTATTGAAAAACTCCTGCCACAAAACGCGACCAATCATGATACTGTCCGGCCCGCCGAGCAGCTCAGGGATCACGAACTCGCCCACCGCCGGAATAAAAACCAGCATTGAGCCTGCGATGATCCCGCCTTTGGTCAGCGGAACAATGATGCTAAAAAACGTTTTCAGCGGACGGGCGCCTAAATCGAGCGACGCTTCTACCAGCGAATAATCAATGCGCGTCAACGCGGTATAAATGGGCAGAACCATAAACGGCAGGTAGGCATAGACTATGCCGATATAGACCGCCAGGTTGGTATGCAGGATCGTTAACGGCTGATCGATGATCCCAAGCCACAGCAGAACGTTGTTCAGCACGCCGTTATTTTTTAAAATACCCATCCAGGCATAGACGCGAATTAAAAAAGAGGTCCACGAAGGCAGGATCACCAGCAACAGCAGGATATTACGCGTCGAGGGTTTACTGTGCGCCACTGCCCACGCCAGCGGGTAACCCAGCAGTAAACAGCAGAGCGTGGAAATACCGGCAATCTGTAAAGATTGCAGATAGGCTTCAAAATAGAGCGGATCGTCGGTGAGCTGTAAAAAATTGCCAAAATTGAGCGTAATCGACAACTGCCCGTCGGCCCATGCCAGCAAATCGGTATAGGGTGGGATCGCCCTTGCCATTTCCGCCAGGCTTATCTTAAAGACGATCAGAAACGGTAGTAAAAACAGCAAAATGAGCCAGATATAGGGCAAAGCGATAATCAGCTTACGGCCATGTTTCATTTGCATCCGCGCCAGCCACAGCGCCGCGCCGCTGGATTTGTTGACGCGCGCCGGAGGTTCAAGTGTGCTCATGTTTCCCCCTTATACCGTCAGGATCACGCAGCTATCTGCTTCCCAGCACAAACGCACTTCGTCGCCCCAGGTTGGTAACCCTTTCCGGTAACGGTGCGCATTCTGCAGTTGAGCGGTAATCATTTGCCCGCTTTTCAGTCGCACATGATACACAGACAGATCGCCGAGATAGGCAATATGCACCACGTCGCCGACGGCGAAGTTATAACCATCGGCAGGCGGCACCTCGCACAACATAATTTTTTCCGGACGCAGCGCCACATATACCGGCACATTATCAACGACAGCGGCATCAGCATCGACCTTTAACGGATGTACCAGACCGGGCGAGTCAAGGACCAGACCATCCTCTTCACGCGCTTTCAGTAAGCCCTCAAAAACATTTACCGATCCGATAAACTCTGCGCTATAGCGGGTCGTCGGATGCTCATAAATCTCTTCCGGTTCGCCAATTTGCACAAATTTGCCACGGTTCATGATGGCAATGCGCCCCGCCATCGTCATCGCTTCCTCCTGATCATGCGTCACCATGACGCAGGTCACGCCAACGCGCTCCAGGATATCAGTCACTTCAAGCTGCATACGGTCGCGTAATTTTTTGTCCAGCGCGCCCATTGGTTCATCCAGCAAAAGCAACTTAGGACGTTTAGCCAGACTGCGCGCCAGAGCCACACGCTGGCGCTGACCGCCGGAAAGCTGATGCGGCTTACGTTTAGCGAATTCCTGCATGTGCACTAAACCCAGCATCTCATTTACGCGACCGGCAATCTCCGCCTTCGGCAGTTTGTCCTGCTTCAGACCAAAAGCGATGTTCTGCTCGACCGTCATATGCGGAAACAGCGCATAGGACTGAAACATCATATTAATTGGACGCTGATATGGCGGGACATGGGCCAAATCGACACCATCAAGGATAATCTGCCCGCTGCTCGGCAGCTCAAAACCTGCCAGCATCCGTAGCAAGGTCGATTTTCCACAACCTGACGCGCCCAGCAGGGCAAAAATCTCACCTTTATAGATAGTCAGGCTGACATCATCAACGGCGTGTTGCCCATCGAATGACTTCGTCAGATTACGAATTTCCAGAAGCGGCGTCAGCGCTTTACGGGTTTTCACCTGCGGGCGGTGGGGGACATCATTCACAGGGCGCTCTCCGGCATAACACAATCACACAATACCAACAGTGGTTAGCCCGATAGCACACGCTTTTCGGGCAATACCATATGCCTTACTTGCCGCTTTTCACCTTCGTCCAGGCACGGGTGCGGACGCGATCAATCTTCGGTTCCTGGACTTTCAGGGTAAATAGTTTGGCCCGCACATCCGCTGGCGGATAAATTCCCGGGTTATCGCGCACTTGCTGGCTTACCAGCGCCGTCGCCTCTTTATTCGCATTAGCGTAGAAAACGTGATCGGAGATATGAGCAATCACATCGGGGCGCAGCAGGTAATTAAGGAACTGGTAGGCCTCGTCTTTATTTTTAGCGTCAGCCGGCATGGCGAACACATCAAAAAATGCCATCGCCCCCTCTTTAGGGATCGAGAAAGAGATATTGACGCCATTTTTTGCCTCTTTCGCCCGGTTAGCGGCCTGCCAGACATCCCCTGCCCAGCCGATGGCCACACAGGTATCGCCATTAGCCAGATCGTTAATGTATTGCGAGGAGTGGAAATAGCGAATGTTTGGCCGTAACTTCAGCAACAGGTCGGTTGCCGGACCGGTGTAGTCATTCGCGTTGCTGCTGTTCGGATCTTTCCCCAGATAGTTCAGCACGGTGGCAAAAATCTCTTCAGGCGCGTCAAGGAAGGAAACGCCGCAACTTTTTAGCTTCGCCAGATTCTCCGGTTTAAGTACCAGATCCCAGCTATTCACTGGCGCATCCTCTCCCAGTACTGCTTTCACTTTATCGACGTTATAGCCAATGCCTGTTGTGGCCCACATATAGGGCATGGCGTATTTATTGTCAGGATCGTGCTTCGCCACCAGTTTCAACAATTCAGGATCGAGGTTTTTCCAGGCGGGCAGTTTGCTTTTATCCAGTGGCTGAAAAACGCCCGCCGTAAGCTGACGCTCAAGAAAACTGGCTGACGGCACCACCAGATCGAAACCGGTGCTTCCTGCCATTAATTTGCCTTCCAGCACTTCGTTAGAGTCGAATACATCATAGATGACTTTAATCCCGGTCTCTTTTTCAAAGTTCGCCACCGTATCCGGCGCGATATAATCTGACCAGTTGTAAATGTGCAGTGTTTTTTGCTCTGCAGCGAGTGTACCGGTAGAGACGGCCATCAGCGCGCCGGCAACCAGACCCGATAGCCATTTTTTAGTTAAGGCGGTCATCATCGCTTTCCTTCTGAAATCCGTTAACAAATGAACCCAATAGACGCGGTTTAAAACATGCCGGAAACATGCATACCTTTTCATTTGATACAAGTGAAGAAGAGAGGTCGCCCTCCCTGCCATCAAGCTCGCTATAAAAGCTTCGCAAGAATAACTTTAGCTAAGGTTTGAGGCTATAGCCCAGATTAAAAAACGCCTTTTATCAATTTTTTATGCAGATTTTGTCTATGTGATAAAGCGAAATGGTCAGAAATGAGGTGAATAATACTTTAAAGAAAGGTTAATTGAAGAATAAAAAACTGTAAATAGCAGCCGCTCTGGCAGCGACTGCCTGATAACCAAAACGGATCAGTGAAGAAAATGGTGCGCCGTACTCGCTTTTTGCGTGTCTTCTTCCGCGCTGAACAGAAGCTGATGCGCCCCGGCCTCAAGGATCACCATGGAAATCTGCTCTTCGCTTTGGCGAACAAACCATTCGAATTGTTCATAGGTGACGCCTTGCATAACGGATAAAGACTGGCAAACCACCAGCTTTGGCAGATTATCATCCTGCATATCGAGAAAGGCTTTTACCGTCAGCGAACTGGCATTGATCGCGGAAAGATCGGCCGCTAATGGCAGCAATGCGGAAGGCCTGACCTCCGCCATTGCGGAAAAAAGAACGGTATTGTCCACCAAATCGATTTTCGCATCGTAGACTCCGTCAAAATTCTGCATATGCGGCAAATGCAGCGCCTGGCAGGTATCACATTCGAAGAAATTCATGCCCAGGTCGTCGAGCCATTGACGCAACGTATCCAGAGTGGGAACGACCAGTGATATCATAATAATGTGCTACCTCTTACGATGACGATGAAAAAATTACTGGCGCAGCTTACGCAAAAAGCCTGCTTTGTACCACGACGGAAGCCACGCTTGCGGTTATCCGCCGGTTTTAAGACAAAATTCAGGTGTGGCATGGCGCTCGATCCACTGGATCATCCGCCCCGCGATATCCACACCGGTGGTTTTTTCGATGCCCTCCAGTCCCGGCGAGGCATTCACTTCCATAACCAACGGCCCACGCATTGCGCGTAAAATATCAACGCCCGCCACGTCCAGCCCGAGCGTCTGTGCGGCTTTAATGGCAATATCCCGTTCACGGGGCGTGATCGTCGCGATACTGGCCACGCCGCCGCGATGAAGATTTGAACGAAAATCGCCTGCTTTCGCGCACCGTTCAATTGCTGCCACAACCTCATTGCCGACGACCAGACAACGAATATCCCGCCCTTTGGCTTCAGCAATGTATTCCTGTACCAGAATATGGGCATTAAGTCCCCGGAACGCATCAATGACGCTTTCAGCGGCCTGACGCGTCTCCGCCAATACTACGCCGATGCCTTGTGTGCCCTCGACCAATTTTACGACCAGCGGCGCTCCGCCAACCATATCAATAAGATCGCTGGTATCGTCCGGCGAATGGGCGATGCCAGTAATGGGAAGATCGATCCCCTGGCGCGCCAGAAGTTGGAGCGAGCGGAGCTTATCGCGCGCACGGGTAATGGCGACGGACTCATTCAGCGGGTAGCTGCCCAGCAGTTCAAACTGACGCAGCGTAGCCGTACCATAAAAGGTAATAGCGGAGCCAATACGGGGAATAACGGCGTCAAAATGGGGGAGACGACGTCCCTTGTAATGGATTGACGAGGCTGCCGGATTAATATTCATGTAGCAGGAAAGCGGATCAAGTACTTCTACCAGATGGCCGCGTTGCATTGCCGCTTCGCGCAGGCGTTTACAAGAATAGAGCGCTCCATCCCTGGACAATATGGCAATTTTCACCCGGCACCTCGCTGAAAAACCCTGACAAGCCCGCGTATCATACACTGGCTCGCGGGTTTTAGCGCGTCGCCCAGCCCTGTTTATGCAAATATTCGAGGATAAATGGGCGATTTTCTTTAATCAACGTACGACGAATATGATCGCTCCAGGTATCGCGTCGTGTATTGCTGCCGCGAGTCAAATAATACTCTGCCAATTGCTCGTCGTAGCGCGCCAGCAGGTTTTTATCAAGCGGCTGATACTGGTTCTCATGCACCACAATTTCGGCAGGCAAACGCGGCTTCAGATCCGGATTATCCGCAGGCCAACCCAGACACAGGCCAAACAGTGGTAAGACATACTTCGGCAATTTCAACAGTTCGGTAACCGACTCGATATTATTACGGATGCCGCCGATATAAACGCCACCTAACCCCAGCGATTCCGCCGCCGTCAGCGCGTTTTGTCCCATCATCGCCGTATCGACTACCCCGAGCAACAACTGTTCGGCAAGCCCCAACTGGGCGTCAGGACAGATCTGCAAATGACGATTAAAATCGGCGCAAAATACCCAAAACTCAGCGGCCTTCGCCACATGTTTTTGTCCGCCAGTCAGGGGCACCAGCGCTTCGCGCAACGTTCGATCGGTAATACGAATAATAGAACTGCACTGTAAAAAACTGGAACTGGACGTGCTACGCGCGGCGGCAATGATGGCCTTTCGCTGCGCATCAGTAATAGGTTCATCGGTGAAATGGCGAATAGAACGATGGCCACAAAGAAGTTCAATGGTCGGATTCATTATGCTTTTCTCTATCTGAACGGGAAGAAATATCGGGTGGACGTTTCATCAGTTGCGGTGCCAGTAACTGCCCAACACGCCACATCATCGCCACCGCAGCGGGAAGGATCAATATGACGCCCAGAAAAACCATGACCACGCCAGCCAGCGACGCATTAAACGGCGCCGGCAGCGTGAGGTAATGATTTAGCGACAATAACGCCAGCGCCAGCAAAATCATACCGAGGAATTCCAGAATCAGTACGCTTTTAGGTAACGCGCCAATCGTGCGCATATCAAGCCTCCCGGTTAACTGACGCACAGTGTAGAACGTTCTGGCCCTGTATGCTTAACAGATATAGCCTTAGGTTATCAAAGGAACAGGCGCAACCTGCTTTTCATCCACCGCAAATCGCGTCATGATAGCTCTCGTTCGCCGTCTGGCTTTATGTTCGAGGAGAGATATGTTTACTGTTATTTTTGGCCGTCCCGGGTGCCCTTATTGCGTACGCGCAAAAGAGTTGGCGGAAAAACTGAGCAACGAACGCGACGATTTCAACTATCGCTACATTGATATCCACGCTGAAGGCATTACTAAAGCCGATTTAGAAAAGACGGTCGGTAAGCCTGTGGAAACCGTACCGCAAATTTTTGTCGATCAAAAACATATCGGCGGCTGTACGGATTTTGAAGCATGGGCAAAAGAGAACCTGAATCTTTTCGCTTGATCGCTGTATTAGCGCCCTCTGGCCGAGGGCGTTATCGGTGCTTTTTCCGCCTCTGACTGAACAGACTACTGATGAACAGATAGCAGAGCGCGCCTAAAGCACACCAGAATACCGCACTAAACAGCCACGCAAGCTCTTGCCATAATGAACGAGTGGGCATAAATACAAAGCGCATGAGCACCAGACAAAACGGCGCCGCCAGCATCGCCCCGATCAACGGTCGGATCACCTCGCGCCGATGAGAGCAAAAACTCGCCACTGCACCTGGCAATGTAAAAAATAACAGCCCAATTTCAGGATGCCCGGTCGCGCGAAAAGCGCCTTGCACGTGCATAGTTAATGAAAGACACACCACAATAAAGAGTACAAAGCAGCAGACAACGCCTGCCCACCTCTGTTTATGTTTCAATCGTTCCTCCTGACACTCTCTCTATCGAACACGCTTTCCGCCGTGAGGCATCCAGTCAGATAAAGTCATGTGGCATTCCATGCCAAAAACACACCTGCACGATTCTTATAGCCGTTAGTACGCAATAAGATTAAACTAGCAGGATATATTGTTGTGTTGTTTTATTTGGATGCTATATGCAATACGATTACACCCTTAACGCATGATAAAAACAGTAGCGTAAATTACCATTTCTTTCAACAGCTTACTCGTAAACAAGAAGTTAGTCTCCGTGAATATAAACGTCGCAGATTTGTTAAATGGGAATTACATCCTGTTATTATTTGTGGTCCTTGCTTTGGGCCTGTGTCTTGGCAAGTTACGCCTGGGTTCAGTCCAACTTGGTAATTCCATTGGCGTTTTGGTGGTCTCTCTCTTATTAGGGCAGCAACACTTTAGTATTAACACCGACGCGCTAAATTTGGGATTCATGCTATTTATTTTTTGTGTCGGCGTTGAAGCGGGCCCCAACTTTTTTTCGATTTTTTTTCGCGACGGTAAAAATTATCTGATGCTTGCCCTGGTCATGGTCGGTAGCGCCCTGCTGATTGCCTTAGGCCTGGGTAAGGTATTTGGCTGGGATATCGGTCTGACGGCCGGTATGCTGGCGGGCTCAATGACATCGACGCCCGTTCTGGTGGGCGCAGGCGATACCCTGCGACATTCCGGCATCGCCAGCGCGCAGCTCTCCTCCGCTCTCGATAATCTCAGTCTGGGCTATGCCCTGACCTATCTCATCGGGTTGGTCAGCCTGATCGTGGGCGCACGTTACCTGCCTAAACTACAGCATCAGGATTTGCAAACCAGCGCCCAGCAAATTGCCCGTGAACGTGGCCTGGATACCGATGCCAATCGCAAAGTTTATCTGCCGGTTATCCGCGCTTACCGGGTGGGCCCGGAACTGGTGGCCTGGGCTGACGGTAAAAACCTGCGCGAACTGGGTATTTACCGCCAGACAGGGTGCTATATCGAACGTATTCGCCGTAACGGCATTCTGGCGAACCCGGATGGCGACGCGGTGTTGCAAATGGGCGACGAGATTGCACTGGTCGGCTATCCGGATGCGCACGCCCGGCTCGACCCCAGCTTCCGTAATGGTAAGGAAGTGTTTGACCGCGATCTGCTTGATATGCGCATCGTAACGGAAGAAATTGTAGTGAAAAACCACAATGCCGTCGGTCGTCGTCTCGCTCAACTCAAGCTGACCGATCATGGCTGCTTCCTTAACCGCGTCATCCGCAGCCAGATCGAAATGCCTATCGATGATAACGTGGTGCTGAATAAAGGCGACGTGTTACAGGTGAGCGGCGATGCCCGACGCGTAAAAACCATCGCCGATCGCATCGGCTTTATTTCGATTCATAGCCAGGTGACGGACCTGCTCGCCTTCTGCGCTTTTTTTATCATCGGCTTAATGATCGGGATGATTACCTTCCAGTTCAGCAATTTTAGTTTCGGCATCGGTAACGCGGCCGGGTTGCTGTTCGCCGGGATCATGCTCGGTTTCCTGCGCGCTAACCATCCTACCTTTGGTTATATTCCTCAGGGCGCGCTTAACATGGTAAAAGAGTTCGGCTTAATGGTATTTATGGCAGGCGTCGGTTTAAGCGCAGGCAGCGGTATCAGTAATGGTCTGGGCGCGGTCGGCGGGCAAATGCTAATAGCAGGCCTTGTCGTTAGCCTGGTGCCAGTAGTGATTTGCTTCCTGTTCGGTGCCTATGTCCTGCGTATGAACCGGGCGCTGCTGTTCGGCGCCATGATGGGCGCCCGTACCTGTGCCCCGGCGATGGAAATCATTAGCGATACGGCGCGCAGCAATATTCCGGCGCTGGGTTATGCCGGGACTTATGCTATCGCCAACGTTCTGCTGACACTGGCGGGGACGCTCATTGTTATCATCTGGCCGGGATTAGGATAAAACTGAAGTTTGCCTTTAAGTGAAAAAATTTTGCAGATAAGTAGAACTTTCCGTTAAAGCCTCAGTCATACCTATTGCCACTGCTTTTCTTTGATGTCCCCATTTTGTGGAGCCCATCAACCCCGCCATTTAGGTTCAAGGTTGATGGGTTTTTTGTTGTTTGAATTTTATGCCGTTTAAAATCATGATGTTAGAAGCACTGTTTTTTAAAGATGGCGACAAAATGGCGGCAGCGTCAAAGAGAGAACGTCACCTGTCCTGATTTCATTGGATGCGGCCGAACCGGATTCGACTCTTTTGGCGTTGCAATTGAACGAACAAAAGTTTCATGGGTAACAAAAGTATGGCTGCAGTTAATGTTCTGGCACTGGTTGTAACGCTCTTTGGTCAATGAAGATACCTGAAAACTGCTGCGAGTATGGGCGGCACTTCCACACAGTGGGCAAATCATCATTTTTCGAGCTCTCCCCATTTTTGCTAAATTCACAATAATAATACCGTATTATTCCATTTTGCAAACTTAAAAGTTCTCCATTGCGAATAATCATTCCATTTCGAAATCATCAATTCTCACTTCAAGCTCCAGACAGGTCGTAAATCCATTATCCGGGCTGACAGAATGCGTCAGGGTGGTAATGGTCCATTCGGCATCATCAATCGGCTGCTTAAAGCCGCTCACCTTCACCGGCATTTCGGTATATAGATCTGCCCGGCCTTCTGCCAGTTGCAGCGAGAATGACGCAACGCCGCGCTGCAGGCGTTCCCACTGCATTTTTGCTGCGCGCTCTGCATTGCTCCGGTTGGCGTAGGTACGATTAAGAACCAACACGTTTTCATCCGTTCCCACCAGATTATCTCCCTGTTTTGCTTCCGGCTCTTTGGGTGTGGTGGTTTTCTTTCGACGACGCTTAACACTGGTTGTTTCTTTTTTCCTGGGTTCACGCGTATGCAACCAGCTGGCAATAACACCGGTATAGGCACCACGATCAGCAAGGGTGAACCGATGACCGTCACCGACTTTGCGCGTGATGGTGATAACTGGCAGGTTCCCGTCTTTAACGGAAGCAATCGCCCCATACTGTCTCGCCAGTTTCATCAGAAAACTTGCATCGCTTTCATTGGTCTGGTCCAGATGATCCAGCGCCTTATCCGTCAGGTCTTTACCCAGCGCCATTTTGAGGTTATGCCGTGCGGCTATTTCCTTTACCACCTCCCCCACCGTTGTCTGATGCCATGATTTTTCGCGCCGTGTATTGAGGGTTTCACGGAAATCTGCGCTACGCGCTCTGATGGTCAGCCGATCAGGGGCTCCGCTGTGTTCAATTTCATCTACGGTAAAAGCCCCTTTAGGGAAAAGCGGCTGGCCTTTCCAGCCCAGCGCCAGCTGAATCACAGCCCCACGTCGCGGCAGGGCGATCAGCCCGTCGGCGTCGTCCAGCTCCAGATCAAGCTGGTCCGCTTCAAAGCCCCGGTTATCCGTCAGTGTCAGACTCATCAGGCGGGTATCCAGCACGGTCGTCACGTCCTTACCTTCAATGACGATACTGAAAGCCGGGCTTTTGCTGTTCAGATTCAGAAGATCAGAATTAACGTTCACTGCAGCAACCCTCCAGCCGTGTTTTTAATCCCCCCAATCGCAGAAACAGCAGAGTCCTGCAGGTTGCTGAGCTGGTCACTCAGGCTCCCGAACATGTCAGAAAGCGACTCATCAACCCGTTTGAGGGTGATCGTAAACTCAATGCGCCTGGGCATTCCGCTGGCAAAAAACTCCGTCTTTGTCTGGCTCAGACTCTCAATAACAAACATGCCGTAAATGGTTCCATAGCCTTCAATCAAAGGCCATGCCTTGCCCAGTTCAGCCATCTGTTCAAGCGCCAGTAATGACAGTCTGCCGCCGGTCACTTCCGGCAGCAGAACCCCGGACAGTGTCAGTGAATCATTATCCGGGCCAAGAAACTGCGTTGACGGACGGCGGTTCACCCGGCTGTTGGCGGCGTGTCGCCAGCTGCGCTGATACTGCAGTTCCTGATAAGGGACAGTGCGCAGCATAAATACATATAAACCCAGTACCATCATCATGATTCATCCCCCCCTGATCGCTGAAATTGCTGCGCGCTTTTGCCCTGGCCCGGCGCTCCCGCTCGTCAAGCTGGCGTGCCACTTCACGGGCAATATCCTGCGCGTTCTGCCCAGGCTGAGCGACAATATGAATGGGCGCATTTATCTCATAACGAATAACCGGCGGCGGGCTATCTGCCTTAGCAAGCGGGGGCTGGTATGCCCTCGCAGGCAAACTGAACGGATGAAGCGGAGCCGCTTCTGCAGGTGTCGCAGCTACCCCCATCACGCCAGCAACGACAGAGGCCAGCTCAGCAGTACGCCGCCTGCTGGTAACATTTGCCGGTCCGTTCACAATTTCAGGGCCATTTTCTCCGACAACGCCAAACTGCCCGCGTGGAATGATCCCGCCATTGTCGTACATCCCCGCGTAAGCCGGGAACCCGCCTGGCGGCAGCACCTCTTTGCCGTCACTGTTCACTGTGGCGGACTGCTGCTGCGTAACCTGCGCGGGCAGTTTCGCCTTTGCCGCCTCCTTACTGACAATACCGAGCTTTTCCAGTAGCCATGACACACCGGATTTAAGAGACTCCAGCGGGTGCATCACCCTATTCAGACCTTCCGCCAGCGCCTCACCAAACCGACGCCCCATTGCAGCTGCGCTGTTCAGTTCTTCGGAAGTGGATTTAACCGGGGTAAGTAAATCACTGAACCAGCCCCACAAGGCCTGCACCCTGTCACCAATCCACTGAAACACGGGTCTGAGCGGCTCAAAGGCGGCGCTGATGGGCGCAGCAGCGGCTTTGAACCCTTCCACCACGCCCCCCAGAAATGCACCGATGGGCTGCCAGTATTTCCACACAACCAGCGCCACACCAGCCAGCGCAGCCACAACCAGCCCTATCGGACTGAGCAGCGCGCCCAGCAGGCCAGAAATGCCAAACAGCGCGCCGCGAAGTAATGCCAGCGGACCAGAAACAAGAAAACGCAACACGCCACCGGCAGCTGTCAGCCCACCCCGCAACGCCGCCAGCGGGTTCATCACCATACCGATAACATTACGGATGCCTGACATACCGGCACGGAACACGGCAAGCGGCACACCTGCTACCGTTTTCAGCGCATTACCCGCTATTCCGGCTGAGCGATGCTGGGAATTAAGCGGGGCACTCAGTAACCCGACACTGCCACCGGATGACGCCATACCCCGACGCAACAGGGAAAGTGGCGCACCTGCCAGCCATGACAGGGCACCGCCAGTACGTGTTACCGCTGCAGCAACGGAAGGTAATGTTTTTACACCCAGCACAGACAGGCCAAACCGAATCACCGCAATCGGCCCCAGCACGGCAGCTACCGCCACGGCAAGTGTACCCAGCCCTACAGTGACAGCCGCCGTAGCCGCCGCCACTTTCATCAGCGTGCCAGCCAGCACGGGGTTCTGCTCCACCCAGCGACGCAGCGCCCCGGTCACGCCCTTAACCATGCCCATAATATCCATCAGCGCCTGACGCAACGTTTCCCCCAGACTGCTGAAAGCGTTCTGCGCGCCAGTCTTAACCAGCAACCACTGCGCAGACAATGAATCCTTGTTAATGTCGGATTCTTTCTGCATCGAGCCATTAGCACCACTGCCTGATGTGAGTTTCAGCTGACGCTGCAGCTCCGGCAGGTTGTTAGCCAGCTTTGCCGCATCATCGCCAAACTCTTTGCCAAAAATCATTGTCATGGCTGACAGGCGTTTATCCTGCGGCAGATTGTTGACCTTCTCCAGAACCCGCTGAATGGTGCCCATGGCATCGGTGGTCATCTGCTTTTCAATCTCCGCCGGATTGAGTTGCAACAGATTCATGCCTTCAAAGAAGCGCTTACTTTGCATGGTGGCAATGGACAGTTCACGCACCATGGCATTAGAGGCGCTGGCGGCAATTTCCGGGGCAGCCCCAAGAGAAAGGAATGTTGAACCCAGCGCAGCAGCCTTTCGAAGTCAAGGCGGTCAGCCACGCCCCCCATACGCTGCAGGACGTTGATAATGTCCCCACCCTTTGACATGGCGTTATCGTCCAGGTAGTTCAGCGCATCGCCCAGTTGTTCAATATTGCGCGTCGGCACTTTATAGAGCTGTGCGATTTTCCCCAATCCTTCCGCCAGCTCATCGGCGGGCAGCTCAAAGGCCGTTGCCGCTTTTGCCGCCGTGGATGCAAAAGCCAGCAGGTCACGTTTCTGCTCTTCGTAAGGATCGTCCTGATTGGTCACACCCATGCGAGCACCACCTTCAACCAGCGCGGCATAGTCTATAGCGCCGTTCTCCATCGGCAGCTGTTCGCTGGCGGCCTTGATGGCATCTTCCATGCTGGCGTAGCTCTTAACTGCCGCCACAACAGGTGCGCCCATTGCCACCCCTGCAGCCGTAGTGGTAGCCCCTGCCCCGGCGATGCGATCCCGCACCTCAAGACGGCGCGAATACTGATCGCGGACGGCGTTCATTCGCGCCTGCTGTTCGCCCAGGCGTTTAAGGGATTTCTGCTGCCGGTCCAGGGCCTGCCGGGTTTCGTCGGCATTCTGCCGCAGTTCCCGCTGCGCACTACTGAGCTTTTTCGTGTCCAGTCCGGCTTCATTGAGCGCAAGACGCTGGCGCTGCACTGACTGACGTAGACCGTTATATTTGCTCTGTAACTCCGTAACGCGGTTCTTTGCCTGCTCAAGCAGCCGTGCCTGCGCCGCCGTCGGGCGGTTGGTGGCAGAGAATTGCGTGGCAAGTTTCGCAGCTTCTTCGCGTGCGGCTTTCAGGCTGTTACCGGTGACTGCCAGCTGCGCGCTGGCCTTGCAGAAACCGTCAATGCGGCCCGCCTGAGCATCTAATTCTTTTAAACGGGCGCGGCTTTGCTGAATGGCTGCAGCCAGCTCTTTTGAGCTGGCCTGCGCGGATCGAAATGGGCGGGTGAGCTTGTCAACCGCATTAAGAATCACCTGCAGACGCAGGTTATTGTCACTCATCGCTGGCCCCGCTTCGCTGAATTGCCTTATGCCGCCACGCCAGCACCTCAGTCAGCGGCATAACGTCAGTGATGGATGGCGACCAGTGAAAGATGGTGGCGATGTCCGCCACAAGATCATCAATCGTCAGGCTGTCGGTAAACCGGCAAGCACCGACTTCTTCAACAAAAAAGTCACCACCTCTACCGACAGCGCGGTGAGATCGGCGGGGTCCAGCTCTGCCATTTCCTGCGCGGTCAGCGTCGGGGTGGAGATTCGTGGAATCACAGTCATCATTGCGCCCACGTCCATATCCATAATGGCCTGCAGACGGGTGCCACGCAGTGCGCCGGACTGAGGCTTGCGCAGCACAATTTCGGTAATTTCAGCTTTACCGCGCATGATGGGAGTATCCAGTTTTACGGTCTTTTCAGTCAGCTTGTCGCTCATGTTCGTATCCTGTTAATGAAATACTGGCGCGGCTGCCCGCGCCGTTAAGGTTAATCAGAGGCCAAGGGCATTACGGTGTTCTTCCATCAGGTCCACGCCGCCAACGATTTCTACCATGTTGACCAGATCGACCTCATAGAGCACCTCACCATTAATGGTCAGTTTCGCGTAGCTGTTGATACTGCTGACTTTGGTGCTGCTGCTCTCGCCGGTTTTCCACTCGCCGGAATCCACTTCTTTATGGCGGCCCGCGCACAACAACCGTCACGGGTTTTGACTGGTCGGCAATCGCATCCAGCTAACGGGCCAGCGTTCCTGACTCACCCGTTACCGCTGGCGGTAAGCACATCAGTCAGCAGGACCGGCTTATTGAGGGGAAACACGGACGCATCAACATCATCGCCGGTGCAGACCATGCCCATGATAGCGGTGCTCACCGTGGTGATAGAGCGGGTGCCCTCGTTGACTTCAACAACGCGCACCCCGTGGTGGTAATCCTGAGCCATAGCGGCGAACCTCCTGATTGGAATAGGCTTCGCCCTGTGTTGTATTGATTACGTCACGCAGACAGCTGCGCGGCGTTGTCCTGTTAATCACACAATGTCGCAGGATATTTGCGGTATAACGTTGAGATACCCATATCAAAAATTAAAGCAACCTGCTGCCGTGTTTCACCTTCAGCAAGTAACCTGCCTGCGCCCATTGCTCTGGCGTCAGTTTTGGTCTTCGCCCTCCAATCCTGCCTTTAGCTCTTGCAGCTTGTAGTCCCGCACGGGTTCGTTCCACTATCAGCTCGCGTTCCATCTCCGCCTGTGCCCCCATAACGTGAAAGAAAAACCGCCCCATTGGCGTACTGGTATCTATGTTGTCAGTCAGACTGCGGAAATTAAACTCCGCACTGTCGGAGTTCTTCTATCAGGGTCACAAGGTGTTGCATGCTTCGTCCCAGCCTGTCGAGTTTCCATACAACCGGCGTGTCTCCCTCTGATAACGTCCTGAGCAGCCTTTTTAGCCCGGGCCTGTCTGCTGTTTTTCCGCTCATTTTGTCTTCAAAAATTAGCTCACATCCTGAGCGTTCCAGTGCATCACGCTGCAGCGCTGTGTTTTGCTCACTTGTTGATACGCGCACATAGCCGACTAACATTTGTTTTCCCTTATGCAAAAGCCCAAATAATGCCAGCCAGACGGGAAAACAGCATTTTCTTAAACGTCGGTTTAACAGAAGCACTGGGAAACAAACAGAATTACTCACAACAGCTGACTGCATTATCCGGGCTGGAAATAGCGAAGGACAAACTGCCATTTTTCAACAGTAACAATTCTGCTGATATAACCACACTGACAAAACTGGGTGCGATATTATCGCCAAAAATACTGTTGATGAGGTCAGAACGTTACTTCAACTGGGAAGCGCTGCTCTCAAAATAATTGGTACTGGAGCAAATCAAGTTCCGGATATGAACGCTTTTGGTGTATCAAAAAACGAGACCGGATATCAGTATTTGCCCGGAGGGCTTATTTTTCAATGGGGTAAAGTCGGGCCGACTCAAGCTGGGAAAACACAAATGTAACCTTTACCATTACATTTCCGCCAATAGCGGCTTCCGTTATTTGTAGTCTGGACGCAACGTCACAATCTGGTAAAGGGGTTGGTTGTTCGTCGACAGGGGTATCGCGAACAGGATTTGGCTTCTATGTCGCTAATGACTCTGATTTCAACTCAAACGGTGGTGGGTTCTGGTTCGCTATAGGATATTGATATGATCATTTTATTTAGCGCGTCAAATATCGGTTTTTATGATGAAGTATTGAAGTTCTTCTATGAACAGGCAGGAAATTGGCCTGATGATTTAGTTGAAGTCACTGCATCAATCCACATTGAATATTCTGGCCCCGCGCCTGAGGGTAAAATTCTCGGAGTGGACTGCGATGGAATGCCTGCATGGGTTGATATTCTTGCCCCGACTCATGATGAATTAGTCTCTCGTGCAGAATCTGAAAAATTGCGTTTAAAGACAGTAGCCGATACTGAGATTGAATGGCGTCAGGATGCTGTTGATGCGGAGATAGCGACTGCGGATGAGTCCGTTGCATTGATTGCGTGGAGGAAATACCGGGTCTTGTTGATGCGTGTAGATACTTCAAAACCTGTATGGCCTGCCTTACCGGGGAACAGTTTAGTTAATTTCTGGTGTGTGCTGGAAGTATCCACCGCCACCAGTTAATTACAATCTCATCCATCTGCTATAGTACTTGGCAAAAACCAAGATAAAATCAATGTGCTTAATGTTTATTTTTAATACTAAATATTCATCATTTACAGTTATATTTCCGCAAGAAGTAATTAATGGTTTTCAGTCTTTCAATTAAGTGCTCATAACATCATGTGTTAACACCAGATCTTAGGAGGTCTGGTGTTAATTTTTTATATATAATATCTTTTAGATTACTGAATGTTACTATTTGTGATTTTTTTACATATAATATTTCCAATATGTATAAATTTCACTTCTAACAATGCATACACGATGCTGGAGAATACGCATATGAAAATCCATGTTAAAAATGAAGCTGTATAGTATATGGCTTGTGAATTCTCAAACCCTGCGCTGAATATGAGCTTGTTCATGATGAACCAAAATATCCCATGCAGCAAATATATGCTATAACTGACATCACCAAGCCTAATGATTCCTTTTAATCTAAGCACTCCAAAAATATCAGCGCCAAGACAAACTGAAAGGAAAAAAACAAAATACAGAAATATCATTGATATCGTAAATGGATTTTCTTTATAACCAAAGTAGAAGCATAAAATAAATGAAGTGACTGCCAGTATGTTTACAGTATGTTGATTAACATTTGATATTTGTTCTCTTATTTTTTTTGCCATACCACCAAGCGCAAAAAGCAGTATAAAACATGACAATAAATAATCATACTTACTAAATATGTATATAGATAAAAAGACTATTGATAGTAAAATTTGAGAGCTTTTGTTTTTAGAAGAAAATAAAGAAATAAAAGGCAACGAGAAATAAAACACCCACTCATAATATAATGTCCAGGTAACACCTGCATTTATTAAGGTTGAATGTTCGTAGCCCAGGTTGGGACGTGTATCTATGATTAGACCGCCATCAAACCATTGCATTATGCCATCAGTATTGAGGGGGATATTATTTTTAATTTCAATATATATAACAATTAGTATACAAATTACCGAGGACAAAGCACATACAGGCCAAATTCTAAAAAACCGCTTTATAAAGAAAGTTAGCCAATTTACTTTTTTTTCTATACACTTAACAAACAAATATCCTGAAATCATAAAAAAAATAGCAACGCCGAACTTTCCAGCAAATTCTTCAATTGGATGGTTTGGGATTATCCACTGCCCACTATTGACAAGATGATAGCTAAAAATAAAATGATGAAATGCAACAAATGATGACATTAAAAATCTCAAACTATCCAACCTGGTGTTTCTGTCATTCTCAGTTACACGATCAATATAACTAAATTTTCTATGAGAGAATAATACTATTGCGAATATCAAACATGTAAAAATAAATATAATCTGAAATCCCTGACTATCACTCATTCTTTGTTTAACCCTTTAAAATATAATGAACGATTTATAATATATCATTTGACATGCTAAAATTCAATCTAAGATTGATGGCAGGGATGAAAATAAATGATGTTTGTTGTGACTAATTTTTTTTGATATTTTTATATAAATAAAAATGTGTGAATGGTATTTTTTTAATTCAATCTTAACTATTATTTTCCAATGAAATAAATGTTGTATGTATCGTTTGAATTAACAATGTCCCACATTATTCTGACGTTTTTGAAAACCGAGGTATTCGAGAAGCCCTGAAATGCTTTTCCCGCTGAGATTTGTCAGCGTGGCATCAGGTGGCTGTTTTCCCGACAACGCGTTCATCACTGTTGTCGTAAAGTTAGGATCATTTCCCATCGCAGCCGCCAGTTCATTCAGTGTATCCAGCGCCTCCGGCGACGGAACCGACCAGCCCGGCAACGGCAGATTTCACAAACGCGGTAGTGGCAATCTGCGTATTGTTCGTTGACTGAACTGCAGTGGGAGCCGTGGGCGTTCCGGTCAGGGCCGGATTTGCCAGCGGTGCTTTCAGTGTCAGCGCATTGTTCATGGTGGTACTGAAATTCGGGTCATTATTGATAGCTGCTGCAATTTCTTTCAGCGCATCCAGCGTTGCCGGTGCGCCACCAATCATGGCAAGAATAGCAGCCTGCACAAAGGCCGTATTTGCAAGCTGCGTCGAATTATTGCCTGCCGCCGCAGTCGGCGCTTTTGGCGTGCCGGTGAGTGTCGGACTGTCTTTTGGTGCATACTGCGAATGAGGATCAACAGCTTCAAGGTGCTTTGCCATCAGGTCATCAACATACACCTTAAGCTCCAGCACCTTGTTATCCACATATTTGCGGGTTGCCAGAACCACAGCAGGGCCAATTTTCAGGGTGATGTTATCGGTGCTGCTGGTAATCAGTACCATGCGCACGGTCTGCGTACGTCCGCTCCCTTCTGCCAGTTGTGACTCGTAGCTCTCAGGGCAGTTACCCACAGCGATCAACGCACCGGTTTCATCAAACAAACCAACTTCACGAATCCACCAACCGCCCTTATTTTCCGGGATCACCTGCTCAGCAATAATCTGGCTGCTATTCTGCGGATCGATATACAGCATATTCAGCGCCGCGCGGCGCTCCTCAGCCACTAATGCGGTCTGTTGCGAATTGGGTGTGGGCAGCACACCGCCACCGCTACCCACCTCCATATGGGTAATTTTCAACGGGACACCGAGCGCGGTGGCGCTTGCCAGTTTCGCCGCGCCGATATCCGTCAGCAGGGTGTAAAATTTTGCGCTCATGGGTTCACTCTCATCGTGTCAATAACATGGACCGCTCCGCCCTCATAGGCGGTGCCGCCGGAAATAATGGTTTCGTTGATGTACGGGTAGATCGTGATTTCTTCGCCGGTGTAGGTGGCTGCACCCACAAAATACGGGCCGCCTGTCTGCAGGTTGATGGACATACCAACCAGATGACGGCTGCATGGTTTGGCATCACCGATCAGGCGCTCCAGCTCCAGATAGGTTCCTTCTGTTATGCCCTGGTCCTGCACGCCAATATCCAGACGGAACGTCCCCGGCGTTTCGCCGGTCTGCCACCACTCAATGATGCGGATCAGGAAGCCGAACGGCTCCACCACGCGCCGCACGGCGCTGGTTGTCCCCTTGTGCTGATGGATATAAAAAGCGTCCTGCACAACGCGGCGCTTGACGCTTTCTGCCCAGCTCTCATCCCAGCGGTCAACAGAAAACGCCCAGGCAAGATAAGGCAGAAATCTGATCGGGCAGGTTGCCGGGTTCCACAAATCACGCAGCGATACCTGCAGATCGGAAATCCCGTTGCAGGTCTGCGCCAGTCGGCGCTCAAGCGGCGACGAACCCGGCGGCAACAGACTATTCATCCGTGCCCCCGTTGGTAACGCTCCATTCAGTACAGGATGCCGCCTGCGTCTTATCCAGCACCACATCCTCCAGAGGGGACGTCAGCTCCACACGCTGGACGCCCTCCACGTGCAACGCGGCATAAATGGCGCTGCGGCGGATATCACGTCCCAGCCTCGTCTGACTGGCGATGTACCTCTGCAGGCTGGCTTTTGCCGCCGCCATAACAGGCTCCTCTTCCGGCCCTGGATAAAGAAAAATGGTAGCCTTCACCCGGTACGGGATGATCTCCGCACTACGAACCGTCAGACGGTCAGCCACCGGGCGTACACTTTCACTGTTCAGGGCTTTTTCAATCACATCCAGCAGGTCTTTTACTGCTGTACCGTCACCCTCCCGGCTCAGCACGGTAAGTACCACCTCGGCAGGGGCCGGACTGGTTGCGCTGGCATCTGCCACACGTCCGTCCGCACTTCTGGCGTGAAATTCATAGGCTCCCGTAGGGCCAGCAACGGACAGTCCCTCAAATGCTGCAGGGATGCGCTGGCGCAGCGCCTCATCATCTTCCATCACTGCGGCGACCGGCGGTACTGCATCATTATCAGCAGGCACTACCGTCAGACGTTTCACGTTGCAGTTGGCTGCCAGCTGCTCAAGATCATTTCCCATCGAATAGGCCACCATCACCGCCTGCGCAGCCTCGTTAATACGCTGGCGCAGCAGGATTTCGCGGTAGGTGCTTTCCTGCAGCAGCTTGGTGACGGGTTCAGATTCCAGCGCCAGCGTGCGCCGCACCGCGTCCTGTTCATCCACAGGATAAAGAGCCACAAAAGAGGCCTTGCGCTCAGCCAGCAACGTCTCAAAATCCGGCACGTCCACTATCTGCGGCGGCGGTAACCAGGAAAGGTCAATGACTGCCATTGTCTGCTCCTGTTGATATGGAAAGGGAAACCGGTGCTCCGTTATTACTATGTCCCGTAAGCTCAACCACCATAGAGCCGTCAAAATTGCCGTTGATGGTGATGGAGTCCAGCGTAAGGCGCGGCTCCCAGCGGTTCAGCGCCACATAGACTGCAGACATAATCTGCAGGCGCAGTGCCGGGTTCTGCGGCTGGTCAATCAGGGCAGACAGTAGGGAGCCATATTCCCGGCGAGCAAGACGACTGCCCTGCGGCGTCAGCAGAATATCCCGCACCGACTGGCGCAGATGGTCGGTATCTGCAATTACCTGCCCGTCATTCCTGCTCATACCGATATACAACGTCATACCGGACCTCCCGATGTATCCCCGCCTGACTTAACGCCAGTGTGACCGTGTTTATCCATCACGACCCCGTTAGACTCATTGCGCCGCCGCCCTGGGTGACGCCGCCGTTGATCACCACCTCGCTGTTAATGCGTGTTGTGTCAGCCTCCACCACAAACTCACCGGTTTTGAGGGTGATATTATCCGCCGCCTCGATCACCATGGATTTGATACCCCGGACATGCCACCGCCCGGTGGCGGGTTCGTACTCAAACCAGCCCCCGTCCGGGTACTCCGTCACGCAGCCGTCCACAGAATCCGACGGCGGCGCAAACTGATTGGAGTAGATGGCGGGCAGCACAAAAGCGGTTTCCAGATTGCCGCCCATGCTCAGCACCACCACCTGCTCATCCGGCGACGGACACCACCATGTACGGGCACCACCGGCACGCAGCGTCAGCCAGTTAATCCAGTTGGTTTCAAGCTCGCCCACTCTCACCCGGCACAGCTAGTTTTCCCGGTCCACTTCGGTCACAGTCGTATCCGAACCCACTGGAGAACATGCGAAAATTCATCATCGCAGAAAAAGAGATGGCATGGCTTACCCATGAGCAGATTGTTGAATTGCTGGCTGATTGCAAACGTCAGGACTCAATTCTGGCACTGGTAGTCAAGATATGCTTAAGCACAGGCGCACGCTGGCGAGAAGCAATAAATCTTACCGGCTTACAGGTGACCAAATATCGAATTACTTTTGTAAGAACGAAGGGGGAAGAAAAACAGAAGCATCCCTATCAGTAAAGAGCTTTACGAAGAGATCATGGCACTTGATGGGTTCAATTTGTTCACAGACTGCTATTTTCAATTTTTGTCCGTGATGGAGAAAACGTCCATCGTGATCCCACGCGGTCAACTAACACACGTTCTGCGTCACACGTTCGCTGCGCACTTCATGATATCGGGCGGAAATATCCTTACTTTGCAAAAAATCCTCGGACATCACGACATAAAAATGACTATGCGTTATGCACATCTGGCACCGGATCACCTAGAAACAGCGCTGCGTTTCAATCCTCTGGCAACGCTGCCAAGTGGCGACAAAGTGGCGGCAGCGGTTGACAATCCCCCGTAATCGTCACATCTCACCACCAACCCAACTTATTGATTATCTTGCAACTCATTGTTTTCACCAACCCATTTACATAAATGGGTTTTTTGTTGTCCGGCCCTGAACGAGGAGACGACATCATTCTCCGGCGATACGCCTTACCATTTGTAAAATCACGTCACGCGCCAGTGGCGTTCTATCCGTCACAACATGCAGCGTCATTCCCTCAATAAACGCATCCAGCGCGCGGGCGGTCTGTGAGTCAAACCACTGCGTTAGCGTATTCTGGCTACGTTGCATCCAGTTTTGCATGACGATTTTTAATGCCGGCTTGCTGCTGGCATAGGCATATAATTGATACATCAGCGCCATATTATCCGGTGTAGTAACCTGTGAACCGTAAATCATTTCAGCTATCGCCTGACACGCCTCCTGCGTATCCGTCACCTGCGCAAAAAAATGCTGATATTGATGCGACATATTTTCGGTGAATAGCGTGAAAGCTTCGCTTAATAAGGCATCCATACCGGTAAAATAGTAGGTCATAGAGCCAAGCGGCACCTGTGCGATAGCGGCGATTTTTCGGTGCGTCACGGCATGAACGCCATATATTTTTACCGCTTCCAGGGTGGCCTGAATAATTTTTTCACGTCGCTCAGGGTCATTGACGCGTCGAACGGAATTTTCTTTCATGATGGGTTCCACGGCTCATTCAGGAGACAGGCGAGAGTAGCTTATCGCTGATACTGCAAAAAAAAGACAGCCAACATATCTGTACACCAAAGTATGACAACGATATGTACAAATGTACACAAGCTTGCTAATGTTAACCTCTCGCTTCTTTTTTCTGGCCTGACGCTATGACCGTCCTCTCCTCACGCAACGCCTTGAAACACCGGACCTGGGCGCTGTTTATGTTCTTCTTTTTACCCGGACTGCTGATGGCATCCTGGGCAACCCGGACACCTGCTATCCGGGATATTCTTTCCGTTTCTACTGCCGAAATGGGCGCGGTCTTATTCGGGCTTTCTATCGGTTCGATGAGCGGTATTCTTTGTTCTGCCTGGCTGGTGAAACGATTTGGCACCCGTAAGGTTATCCGCACGACGATGACCTGTGCAGTAGGCGGAATGATAATTCTTAGCGTCGCACTATGGTGTACCTCTCCGCTGATCTTTGCCCTTGGATTAGCGGTTTTCGGCGCCAGTTTTGGTGCAGCCGAAGTAGCGATTAACGTCGAAGGGGCCGCAGTTGAACGCGAACTGAAGAAAACCGTTCTACCGATGATGCATGGTTTCTACAGTTTCGGCACGCTGGCAGGCGCGGGGGTCGGCATGGCGTTAACGGCATTAAGCGTCCCGGCTAACCTCCATATCATCCTCGCGGCTGCCGTGGCTATTACACCCATTTTTATTGCTATTCGGGCGATCCCTGACGGTACGGGTAAAAACGCATCGGAAGGTTCTCACCTTCAGGAAAAAGGATTACCTTTTTATCGGGACATCCAGCTTTTGCTTATTGGCGTGGTAGTGCTGGCGATGGCATTCGCCGAAGGCTCCGCGAATGACTGGCTGCCGTTACTGATGGTAGACGGGCACGGTTTTAGCCCAACCTCCGGTTCTCTGATCTATGCCGGTTTTACACTCGGTATGACCGTTGGCCGCTTTACCGGTGGTTGGTTTATCGACCGTTATAGCCGTGTAGCGGTTGTTCGCGCCAGTGCGTTGATGGGAGCGCTGGGAATTGGTCTGATTATTTTTGTGGATAGTGCCTGGGTTGCTGGCATATCAGTCATTCTTTGGGGATTAGGTGCCTCGCTCGGCTTCCCACTGACTATTTCTGCTGCCAGCGATACCGGTCCCGATGCGCCAACACGCGTAAGCGTTGTCGCCACAACCGGCTACCTGGCGTTTCTGGTCGGGCCGCCGCTGTTGGGTTATCTGGGGGAGCACTATGGATTACGCAGCGCCATGTTGGTCGTGCTGGCGCTGGTTATTCTGGCGGCGCTGGTGGCGAAGGCCGTCGCCAAACCTGTATCGACGACGCAACCAGTGATGGAGCATAACGCATGAGTATCAAATTAATCGCCGTCGACATGGACGGCACTTTTCTGAGCGATCATAAAACCTATAACCGTGAGCGGTTTATGGCGCAGTATCAGCAAATGAAGCAGCAAGGCATTCGCTTTGTCGTAGCCAGCGGCAATCAGTATTACCAGCTAATTTCCTTCTTTCCGGAAATTGCGCACGAAATCGCTTTTGTCGCGGAAAATGGCGGCTGGGTGGTAAGCGAAGGAGAAGATATTTTTAACGGTGAGCTGACAAAAACCGACTTCCAGACGGTTGTCGATCACCTGCTCACACGTGCCGATGTAGAGATTATCGCCTGCGGGAAAAACAGCGCCTACACGCTAAAACGGTATGATGATGCCTTAAAAGCCGTTGCGGCAATGTATTACCACCGTCTGGAATTCGTGGATAATTTTAATAATATTAACGATGTCTTTTTCAAATTCGGGCTCAACATTACCGATGAGCGGATACCAGAAGTACAGGCGGCGTTGCACGACGCCATTGGCGATATCATGGTCCCCGTTCATACTGGCTATGGCAGCATCGATTTAATTATTCCCGGCGTCCATAAAGCCAACGGCCTGCGCCTGTTACAGCAGCGTTGGGGCATTCATGATAATGAAGTCGTGGTGTTCGGCGACGGCGGCAACGATATTGAGATGCTACGCCAGGCCGGGTTTAGTTTTGCGATGGCGCACGCCAACGAAGTGGTCGCGGCAGCGGCGAAATACCGCGCCGGATCGAATAATCAGGAGGGCGTGCTGGATATCATTGATGAGATATTAAAAAACGCGCCGCCGTTCAACATCTAGCGGAGGCATCTCTATGCCTGAGCACTGAAGGTTTCTCAGGCATAGCCGCTCTCAGGATCTGTTTGCGAATCCCCTGTCCGCTTATTTTTTAAGAAGACCAGCATTAGCAGCAGCCAAAGTATGCCATTTGCCAGATTAAACAGGCTAAATAGCCCGTTGCCGCCGCTTAACCAGGCATGTTTGCTCACTTCAATGCCCACGGTAAAAATTAACATCTGTAGCATTCCCATCGCCGCTGATACCGTTCCTTTACTCATATCACTGGAGAAAAGCGTCAGACGCACCAGTCCGGCATTCGCCAGCCCAATGCCAAAAGCGTATATGCTTAGTCCTGCCGTCATCCATAAGTAAGCATGAGATGAAACAACCGTCGCCGCCGCGGCAATAATCAGCCCTGCCACGATAGGCCAGCCGCCCATCACGATCAGCGAGCGAACCGTACGTCGGGAAGTTAAACGCGCCAGAACTAGGTTACCGGCAATCAACGCGCCAAAAACAGGCACCTGCAGCAGTCCATATTCATAGCTGCTGAGCTGTTCGCCGCTAATGATAATAATCGGCGACTGGGCAATCCAGGCCAACAGCGGCAGGCTGACAAATCCCAAAGCTAACGCCCCTGCGACAAACCGTCGATTTTTTATTACCCGCTGATAGTCTCGTCCAAGATCTTTGAGCGACAGCATTTCGCCGCGCCGCGTGGCGGTCTCCGGCATTGCACGCTGTAATCCGAAAAAGGCAATAGCGGCCAGCGCGGCAAACAGAATAAACATGCCCTCCCACGGCAGAACATGTACCCATGCAGCCCCAACCAACGGTCCCAGTAACGGTGCGATTAGCGCTACGTTCGCCATCAGGGCGGTAATTTTTATACATACCGCTTCCTCAAAGGATTCCTGGATTGCGGCATACCCCACGGCGCCGATAAAACACAGGCTAATTCCCTGTAAAAAACGCAGGAATGTAAACTGTTCAATATTTTTCGCCAGCAACGTCGCCAGGCAGGTGACAATAAACCATATAACGCCCGCCAGCATCACGGGACGACGACCAATACGGTCGGATAACGGTCCAAGTAGCCACTGTAAGAACATGCCGCCCGCCAGATAGGCGGTCATTGAGGTCGGAACCCAGTCCAGGCCCGCCTGGTACTGCTCCACTACCGCCAACATCCCCGGCTGGATCATGTCGTTGCCAATATAGGTAGAAAATTCGTACAGCACCAGACAGAGAGGAAAAAGTAGCGCCTGGCGTCCCAGCCTGGCGCCTGATTGTGTACGGTTATGCATTACCATCTCTTCGCAAATAAAAAACCGCGCAAAGTGTAATGAAAGTCCCGGAACGGAGATAGTAAATTATGAGACGTCAATGAAAATTGCGCACATTTTTACAGAAAGCCGTTTAGCGCTGGCATACTTTAAGGTTAATTTAAGTTGACGCCGTTATCATGGAAGATATTTTATGCCATTGTCTTAAATCTCTTTTGTTGCAGCGAAATAAGACAATACCGCTTTTCCTTCGTGTTACGGTGCCTTTATGCTCAGTTTGTACGGGGATAATCGCTGGCTGTCCCTTTTGATCTCATTGCTTTGAGCCTGGATGTTATGCTGGAAAACCTTAACAACTCGCTGTTTTATGTTATCAACGCCACGCCTGATTCTGCGCAGTGGATGATTTCACTCGCAACCTTTATCGCCAAAGATGTGATCAACATCGTCCCGCTTTTAGCCGTTGTGCTCTGGTTGTGGGGGCCCCGCGACCAGGTCTGCGCCCAACGTCAGTTGATTGTGAAAATAGGTATCGCACTGATTATCAGCCTGGTGGTTTCATGGGCAATGGGACACCTTTTCCCGCACGATCGTCCTTTTGTCGATCATATCGGCTACAACTTCCTGCATCATGCTCCTGATGATTCTTTCCCCAGCGATCACGGTACGGTGATTTTTACCTTTGCGCTGGCATTTTTGCTCTGGCATCGTCTCTGGTCAGGCATCATCATGATGGCGATAGCCACAACTATTGCCTGGTCGCGCGTCTATCTCGGCGTACACTGGCCGTTAGATATGATTGGCGCGCTGCTGGTGGCGATGCTTGGCTGCCTGAGCGCACAACTGATCTGGCAACGATACGGTACGCCGCTCTACCAGGCTTTGCAGCGTTGTTATCGTTTCTGTTTCGCGCTCCCCATTCGTAAGGGGTGGGTGCGTGACTAAACGGCAAAAAAAAGAGTAATATTAAACGCTCTGTATGGTACGGGGCGCTTATTTGACTCTTCAGGAGAATTATGGAAACGCGACGCGACGAGCGGATTGGTCAATTGCTGCAGGCCTTAAAACGCAGCGATAAACTCCACCTTAAAGAAGCCGCGACCCTGTTGGGCGTCTCTGAAATGACCATCCGTCGCGATCTAAACCATAAAAGTGCGCCCGTCGTGTTGTTGGGTGGCTATATCGTACTGGAACCCCGCAGCGCCAGTCATTATCTGTTAAGCGATCAAAAATCCCGTCTGGTAGAAGAAAAACGCCGCGCCGCGCAGCTGGCCGCAGGCCTGATACAGGCGCATCAGACGATATTTATCGATTGTGGTACCACCACCCCCTGGATTATTGAAGCCATTGATGATGACCTTCCCTTTACGGCGGTATGCTATTCGCTTAATACCTTTCTGGCGCTGCAGGAAAAACCTCATTGCCGTGCTATCCTCAGCGGCGGGGAGTTTCACGCCAGCAACGCGATTTTTAAACCACTTGATTTCCATGAAACGTTAAACAATATTTGCCCGGATATTGCGTTTTATTCCGCCGCCGGCGTTCACACCAGTAAGGGCGCGACCTGCTTTAATCTGGAAGAACTGCCGGTAAAACATTGGGCAATGACGATGGCACAGCGCCATGTACTGGTGGTGGATCACAGTAAATTTGGCAAGGTACGCCCGGCGCGGATGGGGGAATTATCACGCTTTGATACGATTATCAGCGACCGCCGCCCCGATGATGCCTTTGTGGCCTACGCTAAAGCGCAGCACATCACTCTGATGTATTAACCGCAGGTTGCCGGATGAACCGCTCACCCGGCAATCAGATTATCTTATGAGAACCAGCTACCAAACCACTGATGGAACTTCATCAATACAAAATCCCACATCCGGCTGAAAAATCCGCCTTCATCGACATTTTCCATCACCAGTAACGGGCGCTGTTCAATGGATTTCCCGTTAAGCTGGAAGTCGATAGTGCCGACAACCTGCCCTTTCTTCAACGGCGCCGTGAGCTGTGGTTCGTTCAACGTAAAGCTGGCCTTGAGGTTTTTAAGCTGCCCACGCGGAATCGTCACAGACCCCGCATCGCCCGCCCCCAAATTGACCTCACGTTTATCGCCAAACCAGACCCGTTGCGTCACGAACGTCGCGTCTGGTTTAATCGGCGTAACCGTTTCAAAGAAGCGGAAACCCCAGGTCAGCAGTTTTTCTGACTCATTAAAACGAATACGGTCCGTTTTCGCCCCCAGCACGACCGAGATCAGGCGCATATCGCCCTGGGTGGCGGACGCGACAAGGTTATACCCGGCCCCTGCCGTCGTTCCCGTTTTCATGCCGTCGACATGCAGATTCGTGCTCCACAACAGTCGGTTACGGTTTGGCTGACGAATATTATTAAAAGTAAACTCTTTCTCTTTATGAATGGCATACTCGTCAGGCACATCGTGGATCAAAGCCTTGCCAAGCAGCGCCATATCACGCGCGGTACTAAACTGCCCTGGCGCATCAAGGCCGTGTACCGTCTGGAAGGTTGTATTCGTTAACCCCAGTCGTTTCGCATAGGCGTTCATCAGACCGATAAAGGACTCCTTGCTTCCGGCGACATAATCGGCAAGCGCAATACAGGCATCATTACCTGACTGAATGATGATGCCTTTATTAAGGTCCGCCACCGACACCTGATCGCCAGGCTTCAGAAACATCACTGACGAACCTCGTAGCGCCGGATTCCCTGTCGCCCAGGCATCTTTACCGACCGTTACCATATCGGTCAGCTTGATTTTCCCCGCCTTTAACGCCTGACCGACAACGTAGCTGGTCATAATTTTTGTCAAGCTAGCAGGATCGAGTTTTTCATCGGCGTTGCCTTCCGCCAGCACTTTACCACTGGCGTAATCCATTAAGATCCAGGCACGCGCGTCAACGCCCGGCGGCGCGATCGTTTGCTCCTCCGCCTTTACAGGCGACGCGAAAAGGAATAAGAGAAGCGAACCTGCAGCGAGGCTACGAAGGGAAGAAGCGTATTGCGTCATAGTACCACCCGAGTATCCATTCCAAAAACACACGTCACACCACCGTGTAATAAGTGCGGTGAGTAATAGCGCACTCACGACGTTAAAGAAACCGTAACTTGGTAAAGTTTTTAAAGTTTATGCAATAACATCCCGTTACGCTTCCTTCATAACGATTTTTTTACAGGCCATTGTGTAAATGTTAGGTTTATCTCACGGTAGGCCGATGACTGTCATCATCCTGATAAAACATAAGGGGTCAATATGATTACGCTGTGGGGCCGGAACAACTCGACTAACGTTAAAAAAGTGTTGTGGACGCTTGAGGAGCTTGAACTGCCATATGATCAAATTCTGGCAGGCGGGAAGTTCGGGGTTAATCAGGATGCCGACTATCTGGCAATGAATCCCAATGGCCTGGTACCGCTACTTAAAGATGATGAAACCAACCTGTTATTGTGGGAATCGAATACCATTGTCCGTTATCTGGCGGCGCAATACGGCCAAAATCGGTTATGGGTCGATAGTCCGGCGCGCCGTGCGGAAGGCGAAAAATGGATGGACTGGGCAAACCAAACGTTAAGCCCGGCGCACCGTGTCATCCTGATGGGATTAGTCAGAACCCCGCCGGAAAAACGCGATCGGGCGGCAATTGAGGCGGGTATCGAAAAGTGCGATAGCCTGTTTGCGCTTCTTGATGAGGCTCTGGCCCGGCAGCCATGGTTCTCGGGGGAGAATTTCGGCACTGGCGATATCGCTATTGCGCCTTTCGTCTATAACCTGTTGAACGTGGGTCTGAAATGGACGCCACGCCCGAATCTGGAGCGCTGGTATCAACAGCTCACCGAGCGCCCTGCTTTTCGCAAAGTGGTGATGATCCCGGTGACCTAACGCGTGGCTGCAGGACTGACCTTGAGTAACTGCCCGTCGGACTCATCGGTCAATACATATAAGTAGCCGTCAGGTCCGACACGCACATCACGGATGCGCTGTTTTCTGTCGCCCAGAAGACGGCCTTCTTCCGTCACCGTATTGCCATCGACGCGCATCACAATGACCTCTTTATCTTTTAGCGCGCCGATAAACAGTGTGTGCCGCCACGGTGCAAAAACATCACTGGTATAAAAAGCCATCCCGCTTATCGCGGGAGAATCCTTCCAGTAGTAAACCGGTTGCTCAGTCCCCTCGACAATTTCGCCTTTGGCTTCCGGCACTTTCAAACCGCTATAATTGACGCCCCATGTGGCCAGCGGCCAGCCGTAATTTTTGCCTTTTTCCGGAATATTAATTTCGTCGCCGCCGCGCGGACCGTGTTCATGCAGCCATAACGCACCGCTCCAGGGATTGATTGCCAGTCCCTGTGGATTACGAATACCGTAAGCCCAGATTTCCGCACGCGCCCCCGCCTGATGAACAAATGGATTATCCGGCGGGATTTCGCCTTGCCCGGTCAACCGTACCAGCTTGCCCTGTAACTTATCCAAATCCTGTGCAGTAGAGCGTTGGTTATTTTCACCCAGGGCAATAAAAAGATCTCCGTTCGCGTCGAATGCCATACGTCCGCCGAAATGGTTGCCAGTGGAGAGTTTCGGCATCTGGCGAAACACGGTACGGAAATGCTCCAGACGCCGGAGATCATCGCTCAGCCGCCCAAAGCCGACTGCCGTGCCGGCTTTTCCCTCGCTGTCGACTTCGGTATAGCTCAGCCAGACGCGGCGCGACTGGGCAAAGTCAGGTGCCAGCACGACGTCCAGTAAACCTCCCTGCCCACTAGCCCACACGTTCGGTACGCCAGCCAGCGGATCGGAAAGGCCCTGTCCAGCCTGCCAGTGACGTAGTTGCCCCCCTTTCAGGGTAATCAGCATTCCACGGTTATCGGGCAAAAAAGCCAGCGACCACGGATGATCAAGTCGGGTTTGCAGTACCTCAACATTCACCGGCGCAAGCTCCGCATTAGACCACGAAGAGAAAAGGGATAATGAAACTATCGCGAGAAGTATTCGACGCATACCGCCTCCTTCAGGACCCTGCGTTAAAGCGTAGCCAGCATCAGAGGAGGTCGGTTTATTTTTACAAAACATTAAGCCACGCGGTCCGGTAAAAGGGGGAGTCGCCTCCCCCGGTGTTCAGACCTGTATAAGGGGTGAATGTGCTTTCAGACTCTGAATGCTCAGTGTCAAAGTTGTCAGACAGTTTTCAAGTTTATCTGCGTTGACGGCAATAAAGGCCGGACAATCATGGTGTCCGCTCATTAAACACACCGCGGCGGCAGCGAGCGCACCTTCAGCGCGGCGCAGCGCATTCCACTCTTCCTGATCAAGATGCAGTCTCTGCCGTAGAGATTGATCGTGGAGTTCGCGGTTCAGTTCAAAAAAATTATCACGCAGAGTGTCACTTTCGCTGACTGACATATACCCCTTCGCTTTTCGCAGTTGCAGATAAGCGGCCAGATCGATACGCGCGTTTATCAGCTTGTTGAGAAGATCGGTTCTCAGTCTGTCAACGACCATACCTTTTTCCTCCTCTTTTCTACCAGGGTTCAACATAATAGTATGGTCGTTTTTTAGACAAATGGGTGTCTGAGATCAAGAATTTTCTTAGAATTACCCTTTTTCACCCTTCGTTAATAACGGCAGTGGCGTATGCCGCTGCTGCCAATGAGATTGCGATACAATTTTTGTCCGGATATCTGTAGAATCCCTGCCCTGACCACTCCAATAAATGAACACTTTTTAAGCTATGAGTAATGTAACCCACCAGCCGAAGATCGGCTTCGTTTCCCTGGGCTGTCCGAAAAATCTCGTTGATTCGGAACGTATCCTGACTGAACTGCGCACCGAAGGCTATGACGTTGTACCACGTTATGACGATGCGGATATGGTTATTGTCAATACCTGCGGTTTTATTGACAGTGCGGTACAGGAATCACTGGAAGCCATTGGCGAAGCGCTGAATGAAAACGGTAAGGTGATCGTCACCGGCTGCCTGGGCGCAAAAGAAGATCAGATCCGTGAAGTGCATCCGAAAGTTCTGGAGATCACCGGGCCGCATAGCTATGAGCAGGTTCTGCAGCACGTGCATCATTACGTGCCAAAACCGAAGCACAATCCATTTTTAAGTCTCGTACCGGAACAGGGCGTAAAGCTAACGCCGCGCCATTATGCGTATCTGAAAATTTCCGAGGGCTGTAATCACCGTTGCACATTCTGCATCATTCCGTCGATGCGCGGAGATTTGGTCAGCCGTCCGATTGGCGATGTGTTAAGCGAAGCAAAACGTCTGGTTGACGCCGGAGTCAAAGAGATTCTGGTGATCTCACAGGACACCTCCGCCTACGGCGTGGATGTGAAGCATCGCACCGGTTTCCACAACGGCGAGCCGGTGAAAACCAGTATGGTAAGCCTGTGCGAACAGTTATCAAAACTGGGCGTCTGGACGCGTCTGCATTACGTTTACCCCTACCCGCACGTTGATGATGTGATCCCGCTAATGGCGGAAGGCAAAATCCTGCCCTATCTGGACATTCCGCTGCAACATGCCAGCCCGCGAATTCTTAAATTAATGAAACGTCCAGGCTCCGTTGACCGCCAGTTGGCGCGTATTAAGCAGTGGCGCGCAATCTGCCCGGAGCTAACGCTCCGCTCCACCTTCATTGTCGGCTTCCCCGGTGAAACGGAAGACGATTTCCAGATGCTGCTCGACTTCCTGAAAGAGGCGCGTCTTGATCGTGTGGGCTGCTTCAAGTACAGCCCGGTAGAAGGCGCAGGCGCGAACGATCTCCCGGATCAGGTGCCGGAAGCGGTGAAAGAAGAGCGCTGGAATCGTTTTATGCAACTGCAACAGCAGATCTCCGCTGAACGTTTGCAGGAAAAAGTAGGTCGTGAAATTCTGGTGATCGTCGATGAGGTTGATGAAGAAGGCGCTATTGGGCGCAGCATGGCGGATGCGCCAGAAATTGACGGCGCGGTCTATCTGAACGGCGAAACCAACGTCAAACCTGGCGACATCGTACGCGTGAAGGTAGAAAACGCCGACGAATATGATTTGTGGGGAAGCCGGGTTTAACCCATTCTCCCTCTGGCATTCATGCCCGGTGGCGGTATGAATGCCTTATCCAGCCTACGTTCCTGCCCACTTCAGGCCTGGTGGTCATTAGCGTCACGGGGCAGTACCGCTAAATCTTACCCTTTAACCTTCGGGTCCAGCGCATCGCGTAGCCCGTCGCCTAACAGGTTAAATGCCAGCACCGTCAGGAAAATCGCTACCGCCGGGAATAGCGCGACGTGTGGTGCGATGACCATATCCGCCCGCGCCTCATTGAGCATCGCTCCCCACTCCGGCGTCGGTGGCTGCGCGCCTAATCCGAGAAACGACAGACTGGCGGCGGAAATGATCGATGTACCGATACGCATCGTAAAGTAAACGACGATTGACGAAACCGTCCCCGGCAAGATATGGCTAAACAAAATCGTCACGTCACTGGCGCCGATACTGCGCGCAGACTCAATAAAGGTCTGCTGTTTTAAGACCAGGGTATTTCCGCGCACCAGACGGGCAAACGCCGGAATAGAAAAAATCGCCACCGCCACGATTACATTGGCGATACCACTGCCCAGCACCGCGACGACGGCAATCGCCAACAGAATGCCCGGGAAAGCAAACAACACATCGCAAATGCGCATAGTGAGACGATCCCACCAGCCTTCATAATATCCCGCCAGCAATCCCAACACAGTGCCGATTATCGCGCCGATAAGTACCGCAAATACGCCAGCCGCCAGCGAGATCTGCGCCCCCACGAGAACCCGACTAAAGATATCTCTTCCCAGAGAGTCAACGCCAAACCAGTGCTGCAAAGAGGGACCGTTATTCAGGCTGTCATAATCAAAATAGTTTTCCGCATCGTAAGGCGTCAGCCAACGCGCGAAAATCGCCACCAGAATTAACGCCAGTACGAATCCTCCGGCGCTCAACGCCACATGCTGGCGGCGAAAGCGACGCCAGAACTCCCGCCACGGCGTACGTATCTGTTCGGGTTTTACCACAGGCATGGCATTCAACATCGCCTGGCGGCGCCAGTTTAATAATCGCATCCTCACTTATACCTGATAGCCGGGTTAATGGCAGCATAGAGAACATCCACCACTAAGTTGATAAGAATAAATTCCAGCGAAAACAGCAACACTTCAGCCTGAATCACGGGATAGTCACGCATTTCGACAGAGTCCACCAGTAATCGTCCCAGACCTGGCCAGTTAAATACTTTTTCGACGACAATCGATCCTCCGAGCAAAAAGCCAAATTGCAGTCCCATCATGGTGACCACCGGGATCATCGCGTTGCGCAGGCCATGTTTTAACACCACCCACGTTTCACTTACGCCTTTCGCCCGCGCGGTTCTCATATAGTCTTCGCTCAGGACATCGACAAACGAGGAGCGCGTAAAACGCGCCATCACAGATGCCACCGCCGCGCCAAGCGTCAGGGAGGGCAAAATATAATGTTGCCAGCTATCCGCCCCCACGGTCGGCAGCCAACCCAGCTCAACGGAAAAAATCTGCATTAACAGTATTCCCAGCGCAAAAGCCGGAAAAGAAATACCAGTTACGGCAAGCGTCATACCAACCCGGTCAGGCCAGCGATTACGCCACACAGCGGCCACGATGCCGAGCGCCATGCCAAACAGTACCGCCCATATCATACTGGTTATTGTCAGCCACAGAGTCGGCAGAAAACGGCTGGCGATCTCTTCAGAAACCGGGCGACGGGAAACCATCGACGTACCGAAATCCCCCTGCAAAACATGGGTGATGTAATGCCAGAACTGGAGATAAAGCGGTCTATCAAGACCAAGCTGCTGACGAACCAGGTCGATCACTTGCGCATCGGCTTCCGGACCGGCGATCAGCCGCGCCGGGTCGCCAGGCAACAGATGAACAAATAAAAACACCAACACCGCTACAATCAGCAGCGTGGGAACTAACCCCAGCAGGCGCTTGAGAATATAGTTAAGCATTACACAAACCTTTCACCGGATGGCGGACAACGCCCCCGCATCCAGCCTCATCGCGTCACTTATTGCAAATCTGCATCATCAAAGCTGAAACCGGTATCCGGCATAATCCAGAAGCCGGTCAAATTTTTGCTATGCGCAGAAACCAATTTTTCTACTACCAGTGGTATCCAGGGCGACTCTTTCCAGATAATATCCTGCGCATCTTTGTACAAGCGTGTTTTCTGCTGCGGATCGTGAGTCTTTAACGCCGCCGCCAAATCACTATCAACTTGCTGATTGCTGTAAAAGGCGGTATTAAACTGTGTCGGCGGCCAGTTTTGCGATGCAAAGAGCGGCGATAACGCCCAATCCGCTTCGCCCGTTGACGCCGACCAGCCGGTATAGAACATTCGCACACCACTCTCTTCTTGCCCTTTTCCTTCAACTTCCGCAGCACGTTGTCCGGCATCCATGGCGGTTATTCGCGCTTTAATACCAATCAGCGCCAGTTGCTGTTGAGTAAACTGTAACACTTTTTGCGCAGTGCTATGGTTATGAGACGACCACAGCGTGGTACTGAAACCGTTTGGATATCCGGCTTCTTTCAATAATTTGCGCGCTTTAGCCGGATCGTAAGGCCATGGCTTATAGCTCTGCGCATAGGCTATCGACGGCGGCACTACCCCCGTCGCCGGCGTGGCATACCCGGCAAAGGCAACTTTGACCAGCGCCTGACGATTGATAGCGTAATTCAACGCCTCACGCACCTCAGGATTATCAAACGGCTTCTGCGTCACGTTCATACTGATATAACGCTGCATAATGGACGGGCTGGCGACCAGTTCGAGGTTTTTATTTTTCGCCAGTAATGCGGCCTGCTCATAGGGAATGGGGAATGCAAACTGCGCTTCGCCGGTTTGCAGCATCGCCGCGCGGGTATTGTTGTCGGTGACCGGACGCCAGGTAATAGAGTCCAGCTTAGGTAGGCCCTGCTGCCAGTAACCGGGGAATTTCTTCACTTTTACAAAATCGGTCTGATTCCAGGTTTCAAGCTGGTAAGGCCCGGTGCCGACGGGATGAAAACCAATATCCTTACCATATTTTTCCAGCGCCTTCGGTGAAATCATCACTGTCGCCGGGTGCGCCAGAATATTAATAAAAGCAGAGAACGGCTGTTTCAAAGTAATTTTTACCGTTGCCGGATCGACAACATCCGTTTTCGCGATATTTTTATACAGGTTATAACGCTTGAGGTGATTATGCGGATTGCTGGCGCGATCGAGATTCGCTTTCACTGCCGCCGCATCAAAATCGGCGCCGTCCTGAAATTTCACCCCCTGCCGTAACGTAATGGTATAGGTCAGGCCGTCAACAGAAACGGTATAGCCTTCCGCCAGCACATTTTTTATCTTCATGTCTTTATCCAGGCCAAACAGCCCCTGATAAAATGACTTCGCCACCGCCTGCGAGAGCGTATCGTTGGCATCGTACGGATCGAGCGTGGTGAAATTAGAACCTACCGCCACCACCACATCTTTGGCCGCCAGGGCCGGAAAAGCCGCGATGGATGAGGCCAGTCCCAGCGCCGCCAGCCATTTATGCGCGTAAAATTGCGTCATGTTGTTCTCCTGAAGCCCTACCAGTCTGAATGTTATAAGCGCGAGAGCGCATTATCCTGCAGTGGACGCGCAACATAATGCTCCGGCCCAACCAGCTGTAATGAAACGGCGGGTGTTTCTTCGCCACGTTTACGAATATTGCTGGGTATATCATCTGATAACAGTATGCGCTGCGGTCGGTGTCTGGAGGGATCGGCTACCGGCACTGCCGCCATCAATTTACGCGTATAAGGATGCTGTGGATTTTCAAAAACGGCGCGCCGTGTCCCCATCTCAACAATTTGACCAAGGTACATCACCGCCACACGATGGCTGATCCGTTCCACAACCGCCATATCATGCGAAATAAACAGGTAGGCGATCCCCATCTCCCGCTGTAAATCAAGCAGTAAATTAATGATCTGTCCGCGAACGGAAACATCCAGCGCAGAGACTGCCTCATCAGCAATAATGACTTTGGGGTTCAGTGCCAACGCGCGAGCAATACAAATACGCTGACGCTGACCGCCAGAAAACTCATGTGGATAACGCCAGGCATGTTCAGGACGTAATCCGACACGCTCAAGCAGCCAGGCTACACGCTTTGCCGCGGCATCACTCTGTCCCAGACCGTGAATCCGTAACGGCTCCAGAATGGAATACCCTACAGTCTGGCGCGGATCGAGCGACGCGTAAGGGTCCTGGAAAATACACTGAATATCGCGGCGCAACGGCTGGAGTTTGCTCGCAGGTAGAGTGTCAATGCGCTGGCCGTTAAAGGTGATCTCTCCCTGCCGGGATGCAACCAGTCGCAGCAGCGCACGTCCGGTCGTTGATTTTCCGCTGCCGGACTCCCCCACCAGCGAGAGCGTTTCGCCGGGCCAGAGATCAAAACTGACATTCTCAACGGCATGAACTTCGCGCGTAATGCGGTTAAAAATACCGCTACGTAGCGGAAAACGCGTCACCAACCCCCGGACCTGAAGAATAGGTTCACCTTCCATCACCGTATTTTGTTCAATATACGCGTCATAAGGGGCCGGTTCATCGGCGGAAATCAGCGGAAAACGACGCGGCAGAGCGTAGCCGCGCATCTCGCCCAACTGGGGGACGGCGGCCAGCAACGCTTTGGTATAAGGATGCGCTGGCGCATGGAAGACTTGCGCTACATTGCCGGTTTCCACGGCTTCGCCCTGATACATCACCAGTACGCGATCGGCGATCTCCGCCACGACGCCCATGTCATGGGTGATAAAAATCACACCCATCGACATTTCTTGCTGCAACACTTTGATAAGTTGCAGAATTTGCGCCTGTATCGTGACATCCAGCGCCGTGGTGGGTTCATCGGCAATCAATACTGCCGGGCGGCAGGATAGCGCCATCGCGATCATGACCCGCTGGCGCATACCGCCGGAAAGCTGATGCGGATAACGTGATAAGATCGCCTGCGATTCAGGGATCCGTACCAGGTCAAGCATACGTTTCGCTTCCGTTAACGCCTCTTCATGGCTGGCGCCCTGATGCAAGCGAATAGATTCGGCAATCTGCTCGCCAACGGTAAATACCGGGTTGAGCGAGGTCATCGGCTCCTGGAAGATCATGGCGATATCTGCGCCGCGCACGCGCTGCATCTGCGCGTCACTCTGTTCAGACAGTTCAATCACCTGACGGTTGCGCCGACGCAACAACATTTCACCGCTATGAACATTCGCATCCGCCTGCGTAAGCAGTCGCATTAACGCCAGCGCCGTCACCGATTTTCCCGATCCCGACTCGCCGACAATCGCCAGGGTTTCGCCACGCTTCAGGTGAAATGACAAATCACGCACAGCCTCTATCGGCTGTACCTGGTGGTGAAACGCAACGTTCAGGCCGCTAACGGACAGAACATCGCAGGTATCCAGTTCATCGCTGTGCGGCACCCGCAGCTCCTTATTTCCGGTAAATCCTACGCCGCCCTGGATCGCAATCACTGCTTTACGCATTTCAGGGTCCATTAACGGTGGCGCACAACATTTATTATAACTATCAGAATGGTGGCGAGTTATTCATACGATTTTTGAATATAGAAAGATGAGGATGTTATGTAAAGGCGCAAGGCCGACCGTTAAGACTCGGCGGCATACTGCCCGCCACGGTTTTCTGACATAATAGGTGGATTCGATTTGTTTCGCAGGAGTAGGTTCATGGAATTTTCCGCCGAATTGATGTCGCTTGAAGCGGCGCTGACCCAGATGCTTTCGCGTATTACCCCGCTCACCGCCGTCGAGACACTGCCGCTGGTAAACTGTTTTGGCCGTATTCTGGCAACCGATGTCGTTTCGCCGCTGGATGTACCCGGTTTTGATAACTCAGCGATGGACGGTTATGCGGTACGGTTAGCAGATCTGTCCCTCGATAAGCCGCTACCCGTCGCGGGCAAAGCGTTTGCCGGTCAGCCTTATCAGGGAGAGTGGCCTGCGGGAACCTGTATTCGCATTATGACCGGCGCCCCGATACCGACAGGTTGTGAGGCGGTCGTGATGCAGGAACAAACGGAGCAAACCGATGACGGCGTGCGTTTTACCGCCGGGGTTCGTGGCGGGCAGAATATACGCCGTCGCGGCGAAGATATTCGCCAGGACGCGGTAGTTTTTCCGGCCGGTACGCGCCTGACGGTCGCCGAGCTGCCAGTGCTGGCCTCACTGGGTATTGCCGATGCTCAGGTAGTACGCAAAGTGCGCGTCGCGCTGTTCTCAACCGGTGATGAACTCCAGCTTGCAGGCCAACCGCTGGGCGAGGGACAAATTTATGACACCAATCGTCTGACTGTCCATCTGATGCTGCAGCAGCTTGGCTGCGAGGTCATCAATTTAGGCATTATCCCCGACGATCCCTGTAAGCTCCGCGCCGCATTTCTTGAGGCCGACAGTCAGGCAGATGTCGTAATAAGCTCTGGCGGCGTCTCGGTCGGCGAAGCAGACTATACCAAAACGATCCTTGAGGAATTGGGCGAAATCGCCTTCTGGAAGCTGGCTATCAAGCCGGGTAAACCGTTCGCCTTCGGCAAACTGGGCAATAGCTGGTTTTGCGGCCTGCCGGGCAATCCGGTTTCAGCAGCGCTCACCTTTTATCAACTGGTACAACCGCTGCTGGCGAAACTCAGTGGTAACACTGCCTGTGGCCTGCCACCACGCCAGCGCGTACGGACGGCGTCGCGACTAAAGAAAACGCCGGGACGTCTCGATTTCCAACGCGGGATACTGCAGCATAACGCTAACGGCGAACTGGAGGTCATGACCACCGGACATCAAGGGTCGCACATTTTCAGTTCGTTTAGTCTGGGCAACTGCTTTATTGTGCTGGAGCGTGAGCGCGGTAACGTTGAACCGGGAGAATGGGTGGACGTCGAGCCATTTAATACCCTGTTCGGAGGCCTGTAATGGCAGAACTTAGCGACCAGGAGATGCTGCGCTATAACCGACAAATTATTCTGCGCGGCTTCGATTTTGAAGGACAAGAAGCATTAAAAGATGCGCGGGTATTAGTGGTCGGGCTGGGCGGACTTGGCTGCGCGGCGGCGCAGTATCTGGCCGGTGCAGGCGTCGGACAACTGACGCTGCTCGATTTCGATACGGTTTCTGTTTCCAACCTTCCACGCCAGACTCTGCATCACGACGCAATGGTCGGGCAGCCGAAAGTGGAGTCCGCCCACGACGCGCTGGCGCGTATCAATCCACACATTACCATTACACCGATCAACGCGCGACTGGACGATGAGGCGATGACCAGCCTGATTGCCGGGCATTCGCTGGTGCTGGACTGTACCGATAACGTTAGCGTACGTAATCAACTTAACGCCGGGTGCTATACCGCGAAAGTGCCGCTAATCTCCGGCGCGGCCATTCGTATGGAAGGACAAGTTACCGTCTTTACGTATCGGGAAAACGAACCCTGTTACCGTTGCCTGAGCCGTCTGTTCGGCGAAAACGCTCTGACCTGTGTAGAAGCGGGGGTAATGGCGCCGTTGATTGGCGTGATTGGTTCGCTCCAGGCGATGGAGGCCATTAAACTGTTGGCGCATTATGGTCAGCCCGCTAGCGGAAAAATTGTCATGTACGATGCGATGACCTGTCAGTTTCGCGAAATGAAATTGATGCGCAACCCCGGCTGTGAGGTCTGCGGGCAATAGCCAGAACCCGGCGTGCCATCACGCGCCGGGTCGTGATTCGAAGGGAGATTAAGGCATCAGGGAGTTAGCCCCATCCAGTGAAAGTCCGGTAAATCTCGCAATCAGCACGCTATCCCTCCTCTCTTCCTGCTTAGTCGAATACGCAACATCAGGTAGCACAATACGCTGGTGCGGCATGATCCTGAACGTCATACCACTACCTCAAGCTGTGAGGTTGTACACCATTTAAAAAACACCTCTTTCAGAACTTGCTCTTCCGTTGACGCACATCAAGACAACTTTCATTCGAAAGTAATTTAATCTTTATATGAAATAAAAGAGGCCGTTTATGATCTTCAATATTCAGCGCTATTCTACCCATGATGGCCCCGGCATCCGTACCGTAGTCTTCCTTAAAGGTTGTTCGTTGGGCTGTCGCTGGTGTCAGAACCCCGAAAGCCGCGCCCGCGCCCAGGATCTGTTATACGATGCGCGACTGTGCCTGGAAGGATGCGACCTGTGCGCGCAAGCCGCGCCGGACGTCATTGAGCGCGCGCTAAACGGCCTGCTCATTCATCGTGAAAAACTGACCGACACCCATTTTTCCAGCCTGGCTCAATGCTGTCCAACACAGGCATTAACCGTCTGCGGCGAAATAAAAAGCGTGGATGAGATCATGGCGACGGTACTGCGCGATAAACCTTTTTACGATCGTAGCGGCGGCGGTCTGACACTGTCCGGCGGTGAACCGTTTATGCAGCCAGAACTGGCGGCAGAACTGTTTAAAGCCAGCCATGATGCCGGTATTCATACCGCGGTTGAGACCTGCCTGCATGTTCCATGGAAATATGTAGCACCTTCGCTGCCTTATATCGATTTGTTTCTGGCTGATTTAAAGCATGTCGCCGACGCGCCGTTTAAGCAGTGGACCGATGGCAGCGCCTCGCGGGTACTGGAAAACCTCCGGAAACTCGCCGCCGCGGGCAAAAAAATGGTGATCCGCGTCCCGCTCATTCAGGGATTTAATGCCGATGAGGAGGCCATTAAAGCCATTACCGACTTTGCCGCCGACGAACTGCACGTCGGGGAAATTCATTTTCTGCCCTACCACACGCTGGGCATCAATAAATACCACTTACTCAGTCAGCCCTATCATGCCCCGGATAAACCACTGGATGCGCCGGCGTTACTTGATTTTGCCCAGAAGTACGCCTGCCAAAAAGGTTTAACCGCGACCCTACGAGGATAATTATCATGACCCAACTGAAACTGGACACGCTCAGCGACCGCATTAAGGCGCACAAAACCGCGCTGGTACATATCGTGAAACCGCCGGTCTGTACCGAACGTGCGCAGCATTATACCGAAATGTACCAACAGCATCTGGATAAACCGATTCCGGTACGCCGTGCGCTGGCGCTGGCCCATCACCTGGCGGAACGTACTATCTGGATTAAACATGACGAACTGATCGTCGGCAACCAGGCAAGCGAAGTTCGGGCGGCGCCGATTTTCCCGGAATATACCGTCTCGTGGATTGAAAAAGAGATCGACGCCCTGGCGGACAGGCCCGGCGCGGGTTTTTCCGTAAGTGAAGAAAACAAACGTATTCTGCATGACGTCTGTCCGTGGTGGCGCGGTCAAACCGTCCAGGATCGTTGCTACGGCATGTTTACCGATGAACAAAAAGGGCTGCTGGCGACTGGCATTATCAAAGCCGAAGGCAATATGACCTCTGGCGATGCGCACCTGGCGGTGAACTTCCCGCGACTGCTGGAAAAAGGGCTTGATGGCCTGCGCCATAAAGTCGCCGAGCGCCGCTCACGCATCAACCTGACCGTGCTGGAAGATCTGCATGGCGAGCAGTTTCTGAAGGCGATTGATATTGTGCTGGACGCGGTAAGCCAGCACATCACGCGCTTTGCCGCACTGGCGCGCCAGATGGCGGGCGAAGAGACCCGCGAAAGCCGTCGTAATGAACTCCTCACCATCGCGAAAAACTGCGAGGTGATTGCCCACCAACCGCCGCAGACCTTCTGGCAAGCGCTGCAATTGTGCTACTTCATTCAGTTAATTTTGCAAATTGAATCTAACGGTCACTCAGTGTCGTTTGGCCGCATGGACCAGTATCTCTACCCCTATTACCGTCGTGACGTTGAACTCAACCAGACGCTGGATCGTGAGCACGCTATTGAACTGCTGCACAGCTGCTGGTTGAAACTGCTGGAAGTCAACAAGATCCGTTCCGGTTCGCACTCTAAAGCTTCCGCGGGCAGCCCGCTGTATCAAAACGTCACCATTGGCGGTCAGAATCTCATCAACGGACAGCCACTGGATGCAGTGAATCCGCTGTCTTACGCCATTCTGGAGTCCTGCGGACGTCTGCGGTCTACTCAGCCAAACCTCAGTGTGCGTTATCACGCCGGAATGAGTAACGATTTCCTTGACGCGTGTGTGCAGGTCATCCGCTGCGGCTTTGGGATGCCGGCGTTTAATAATGATGAAATCGTCATCCCGGAATTTATCAAGCTGGGAATCGAACCGCAGGATGCTTACGATTACGCGGCGATTGGCTGTATCGAAACCGCCGTCGGCGGGAAATGGGGCTATCGCTGCACCGGCATGAGCTTTATTAACTTCGCCCGCGTCATGCTGGCGGCGCTGGAAGGCGGTCGTGACGCCACCAGCGGCAAGGTATTTTTACCGCAGAAAAAGGCGCTCTCCGCAGGCAACTTCAACAATTTTGACGAAGTGATGGCCGCCTGGGATAGCCAGATTCGCTACTACACGCGCAAATCGATCGAAATTGAGTATGTAGTCGACACCATGCTGGAAGAGAACGTCCACGATATCCTCTGTTCAGCGCTGGTAGATGACTGTATTGAACGTGCGAAAAGCATCAAACAAGGCGGCGCGAAATATGACTGGGTATCGGGTCTGCAGGTCGGTATCGCCAACCTGGGCAACAGCCTCGCCGCCGTGAAAAAACTGGTCTTCGAACAAGGCGTTATCGGTCAACAGCAGCTTGCCGCCGCGCTGACCGATGACTTTGACGGGCTGAGCCATGAACAGCTACGTCAACGTCTGATTAACGGCGCGCCGAAGTACGGCAACGACGATGACAGTGTCGATACCCTGCTGGCGCGCGCTTATCAGAGCTATATTGATGAGCTAAAGCAATATCATAACCCGCGCTATGGTCGCGGCCCGATTGGCGGCAGCTATTACGCCGGTACATCATCTATCTCGGCAAATGTGCCGTTTGGCGCGGCAACTATGGCGACCCCGGATGGCCGCAAAGCGCATACGCCGCTGGCGGAAGGCGCCAGCCCAGCCTCGGGTACGGATCATCTCGGCCCGACGGCGGTAATTGGCTCCGTAGGCAAATTACCTACCGGTTCGATTCTCGGCGGCGTGCTGCTCAATCAGAAACTGAACCCAACGACGCTGGAAAACGAATCTGACAAACAGAAACTGATGGTGCTGCTACGGACATTCTTTGAGGTGCATAAAGGCTGGCATATTCAGTACAACATCGTATCGCGCGACACTCTGCTGGATGCGAAAAAACATCCGGACCAGTATCGCGATCTGGTCGTACGTGTAGCAGGCTACTCCGCGTTCTTCACCGCGCTATCGCCGGATGCGCAGGACGATATTATCGCCCGTACTGAACATATGCTGTAATCCCGCTGGCGCCATCCGGCAAGATGCCCGAACTGCCTGATGGCGCATCCTTATCAGGCCTACACAGGCCTGATAATCAGAAGGGCGCGGTACCGTCAAGCACGGCCTGAATAACGTTGAGCGCGCCGTGATGGTTATTATCCTCGGTCTGATAACGTGACAGCGCTTTGATGTTGTCTGCGGCATTGCCCATGGCAAAAGAGTAATGCGCCATTTTCAACATTTCTGCATCGTTACCGCTATCGCCAATGGCAACGACATTCTGTGGCGACCGGTTCCAGCGTTTTAACAGACGACTGATGCCGCTAGCTTTATGCAGCCCCGGGATGATCAGGTCGATAAAGCCGAAACCGCTGGTAACAGGCTTCATGATGCCATCCAGAGCTACGTGCAGTTTGTCGATAACCAGCGGGATTTGTTCATCAGGCAAATTCAGAGAAAACTTAAACAGGATATCGTCAATGTCGTGATAATCATTTACTGGTTGCAGGCGGTGATAATGTTTTGCCATCAGCGCCACGAAAGCATCAGGGGCGTTTTCGCTGACATATGCGCTTTTCAGACCGCAGGCGACGAAATTAAGCTGCTTATCTTTTAGCAGTTCGCCAATCACAATACGCGATTCGTGCCGGGTTAATTCCCCATGAAACACTTGCTTGCCGTGTTCGTATACCAGCGCGCCATTTTCTGCGACGAAGGAAATTTCATCTTTCAGTTCGGGGAAAAAGGAGATCAATTGATAGTACTGATTCCCGCTGGCGACCACAAATTCGATATTACGTTTTTTCAGTTCCTGATACTGCGCCATAAAGCGTACGCGATCGTACTGCTTGGCATCGTCGAGAAAAGTGCCGTCCATATCGGTAACGACAACATTAACGGTCATACTTAAGCTCCTGGCTGTCACTGCGACCAGAAACATTTTAATAACAATGTGAGCAGAACCACAAATTTATTTCGAATGAAAAGCAGTTGAACCCAATAAATAACACATAAGGCCCCAGAAGCGCTGTCGGTCTATGTTTTCATCTCATGTCTCTCTGGTGACCACTTTCAATATTTTAAACTTGCATTAACCTAATTTTAACTTAAAGTGTCATATACAATAAAATTCACTTTCGAACGAAAGTCACTGAGGTTGATATGACGATTCCTTTTACCCACGACGCGCTGCCCGCCGAACCGAAAGCAGCCATTCGACAGATGAAGCAGGCGCTGCGTGCGCAAATCGGCGATGTGCAGACAATATTCAACCGCCTGAGCGCCACCATAGAAGCCCGGGTGGCAGAAATTGACGATCTGAAGGCACAGGAGCAACCGATATGGCCGATGATTCCTTTTAGCGAACTGGCGATGGGCAACATTAGCGATGCCACCCGCGCCGAGGTTAAGCGCCGCGGGTGCGCGGTGATTAAAGGTCATTTTCCACGCGAACGAGCACTGGCATGGGACCAGTCGATGCTCGACTATCTGGACAAGAACCATTTTGACGAAGTGTATAAAGGGCCGGGGGATAATTTTTTCGGTACACTAAGCGCCTCCCGGCCTGAAATCTATCCTGTCTACTGGTCGCAGGCGCAAATGCAGGCCCGCCAAAGTGAAGAGATGGCGCTGGTGCAGTCGTTCCTCAACCACCTGTGGCAGACAGAGAGCGAAGGCAAGCGGTGGTTTAATCCGGATATCAGCATAATTTACCCGGATCGCATCCGTCGCCGCCCGCCGGGCACCACGTCCAAAGGGCTGGGAGCGCATACCGACTCCGGCGCGCTGGAGCGCTGGCTGCTTCCGGCCTATCAGCAGGTATTCGCCAGCGTGTTTAATGGCAAGGTCGAGCAGTACGATCCGTGGAATGCGGCGCACCGTACCGAAGTTGAAGAGTATACGGTGGATAACACCACAAAATGCTCGGTATTTCGCACCTTTCAGGGCTGGACCGCGCTCTCCGATATGCTGCCCGGTCAGGGTTTGCTGCATGTCGTCCCTATCCCGGAAGCGATGGCGTATATTCTGCTGCGCCCGCTGCTGGATGATGTCCCGGAAGATGAACTATGCGGCGTCGCGCCGGGCCGGGTGCTGCCGGTTTCACAACGTTGGCATCCTTTACTGATGGCGGCGTTAACCAGCATTCCGCCGCTGGAAGCCGGGGATTCCGTCTGGTGGCATTGCGATGTCATCCATTCGGTTGCGCCAGTGGAAAATCAACGGGGCTGGGGCAATGTAATGTATATTCCTGCCGCGCCAATGTGTGAGAAGAATCTGGCCTATGCGCGTAAGGTAAAAGCCGCGCTGGAGACAGGCGCGTCACCGGCCGATTTTCCCCGCGAAGACTATGAAACCACCTGGGAAGGACGCTTCACGCTGCGCGATCTGAATATTCACGGTAAACGGGCATTAGGTATGGACGTTTGACTGTCGTACAGCCCCTCGCCTGTGACGACGGTGTGCCCTTTACCTGGGCGCACTCGTCGTACCGACTCCCGTACCGCCAGACGCCCATGCAGCAATAGCGAGCCGATGGGCGCATGTGGGCGGATCAGACGCTGTTGCAGCATCTGTACCGCCTCAACGCCCAGCTCGTCACGTGGTACATGGACCGCCGTAAGCGGTATATCCTCAATCGCCGCCAGATTAAAGGCGTCAATACTCATGATTGACATATCCTGCGGCACACGCAGGCCGCGAAGGCGCAACGCGTTAATGGCGCCTGCCGCCATAAAATCGCCGCCAACCAATAACGCTGTCGGCAGTGTTCTGCCATTAACGGCATCCAGCCAGGCACCAACCTTATCTTCCGTTTCTTTCGCGCTGAAGTTACTGATAATCAGTAAATCTCGCTCGTCCTGGAAATCCAGATTGTATTGCCGCCATGCCTCTTTTATACCCGCCAAACGCTGCTCCATCGTGTAGCGGCGCAGGCACATGACGTTCATCACCTGGCGATGCCCCATCTCAAAGAGATAGCGGGCGGCAAAAGCGCCAATCAGACGGTGATCCGGCGCTATTAAGGGCAACCGCATTCGATCGTCGCGACAATTGATCAACACACAGGGCCTGGCGAGATCTGCCGCCAGATCGTGGATATGCGGATCGTCAATGCCGACCAGGATCGCCGCCTGAGTCTCCGGTTCGTTCATCCGGGTCAGAAACAACGCCGGATCGCTGTCATTCTCCTCCAGCGCACAATAACGCAGGCGTACTTCATGGGGTGAGAGCGCTTTACTGATACTTTGGATTACGCGGTAATAAAAAATATCCAGTCGCTCATCAAAGGCCCGCGGCGGCGCAAAAATGATCAAATTGTTAAGCAACATACGACCTGCTGCCATTCCGTCCATCACTCCCAACTCACGAGCGCAGGCCAGTACGTGTTCACGGGCGCGAACGCTGGTATTTGATTTCCCGGCCAGGACGCGCGAAACCGTGCTGGCGGATAACCCGGTACGCGCAGCAATTTCGGCGATTTTCAGCTTCTTTTCCATTTTGTGATCCGCTTCAAATTCAGAAATGAAAGAAATTTCATAGCCCAAAAAACACATCTTGCCTGGCCTGAAAAAGAGATTCGTACCCTACCGTAACGTGCGATGAAAAAACGTGCACAAAACCTGCTTTTCGTGGCTTTTTTACTCTCCTATTGTGAACTGGTAGAACAACTTTCCTCCCGAAGTGGCGGAAGTATTAATAAATAAAACAATAATAATCAAACAGTTAATAAGCGTGGTGTAACAATTTTTCTGATAACTGTTCCGCCACCCCCTATACCATCCAGTGGAGATCGTTATGAGCCAGGGCATCAATAATGATATGGCCGCCAGCAAATCCCGCCGCGTAGTAAAAAATCTACGCTGGTGGATACTGGTCCTCTTTTTACTTGGCGTGACCGTTAACTATATCACTCGCAACTCGCTGGGGATCCTGGCGCCGGAACTGAAAAGCAGCCTTGGGATCACTACCGAACAATATTCGTGGATCGTCGGCGCTTTCCAGCTTGCCTATACCCTGTTCCAGCCGCTGTGCGGCTGGCTAATTGACGTGATTGGCCTCAAGCTCGGCTTTATGATCTGCGCCGGATTGTGGGCGCTGGCCTGCTTACTCCATGCCGGCGCCGGGAGCTGGTTATATCTCGCTATTCTACGTTTTTTTATGGGCGGCGCGGAGGCGGCGGCAACCCCAGCCAACGCTAAAACCATTGGCGAATGGTTCCCGAAATCCGAGCGCCCTATCGCTTCAGGTTGGGCTGGCGTCGGTTTCTCTATCGGCGCGATGTTGGCGCCCCCCATCATCTACTTTGCCCATGCTTCTTTTGGCTGGCAGGGTGCATTTATGTTTACCGGCGTGCTGGCGATGCTGTGGGTCGTACTTTGGTGGCTATTCTATAACTCGCCGGATAAACACCCGAACCTGGGCCAGAGAGAACTGGACTATATCCGCCAGGATGATGAAGCCCCGGCGCTAACATTACCGTTTATCACTGCACTGAAAACGGTCGGGAGAGATAAACGTTTCTATGGGATCGCCATTCCGGCTTTTATGGCGGAACCTGCCTGGGCAGTACTGAGCTTCTGGGTGCCGCTGTATCTGTCAAAAGAGTTGGGTATGGATCTCAGGCAGATTGCTATGTTCGCCTGGCTGCCATTTCTCGCCGCCGATCTCGGTAGCGTTGCCAGCGGTTATCTGACCAGACTCTATACCCGTATTTTCGGCTGCACCCGCGTCAACTCGGTCGTTGCAAGCTCCGTGACAGGCGCATTTTTGATGATTTCACTGGCCATCGTCGCCTTCACCCGGAACCCCTATATCACCATTATTCTCATCTCCATTGGTGGCTTCGGTCATCAGATCATCTCCTGCATGTTGAGCGCACTGGTCGTGGAATCATTCGATAAAGGCCAAATGGCGACCGTTAACGGTATGCGCGGCTCTGCCGCGTGGATCGCGAGCTTCTTGTTCTCCCTGATTATCGGGGTAACCGCCGACAAAATTGGTTTCAACCCACTGTTCGTCGCCATGGGTTTCTTCGACCTGATTGGCGCCTTCTTCCTGATCACTTTTATTGCTGAACGTCGCGCAAAACGCGCCTGAGAGTGGATGTAAACATGAAAACGCTAAAAAATTGGATAGTGCAAAAGCAGTTCCCCCACCATATCGAATTGCTGGTCGACGGCCAACATACGCTGTGTCTCTATGTGCTGGAGGAGACTCTGTTTCGCGTCCTGGTAAAACGTAAGGGCGAACTGGCGCTGAACCGCACCTGGAGTATCGCTCCCGTGGAGGATGTACCGTGGGAAGGCCGCAGGCGAGAAGACCTTAGCGGCTTTACTCTGCCCGCCTGGACACTACACCAGCAGGACGGCACGCTCATTGTCGCCACCGAATCGCTGCGCGCTACCATCCACCAGCCGCTGTGGATTGAGTGGCACTATCGCAACGACGAAGGCAAATGGCAACCGTTGGTGAATGACCGTCCCACCAGCGCTTATCTGCTCAACGCCCACGGCGACGGCGTCGCCCACTACCAGAGCCGCCGCCTGGATGAACGTTTTTATGGTCTGGGCGATAAAGCGGGCGATCTGCAACGTACCGGCAAACGCTACGAAATGCGCAATCTTGATGCAATGGGTTACAACGCCGTCAGCACCGACCCGCTGTACAAACACATTCCATTTACTATTACCCGCCGCGATGACATCAGCTTCGGCTTGTTTTATGACAACCTCAGTAGCTGCTGGCTGGATCTGGGCAACGAGATAGACAACTACCACACCGCCTACCGCCGCTGGCAAGCAGAAGCAGGCGATATTGACTACTACCTGTTTACCGGCGAGCGTGTGCTTGACGTTACCAAAGCCTTTGTACGCCTGACAGGGAAAACGCTGTTTGGGCCAAAATGGAGTCTGGGCTATAGCGGTTCGACCATGCATTACACCGACGCGCCAGACGCGCAGAACCAGTTGATGAATTTTATTCGTCTGTGCGACGAGCACGCCATTCCGTGCGATTCCTTCCAGCTCTCTTCAGGTTATACCTCAATTAACGGCAAGCGCTACGTATTCAACTGGAACTACGACAAGGTGCCGCAACCGAAGATAATGAGCCAGGCATTCCATGACGCGGGGATGCATCTGGCGGCCAACATTAAACCGTGTCTGTTGCAGGATCACCCACGCTATCACGACGTAGCGGAACAGGGATTATTTATCCGCGACTCTGAAAGCGATACCCCGGAACGCTCCAGTTTCTGGGATGATGAAGGTTCCAATCTCGACTTTACCAACCCGCAAACTATTGCCTGGTGGCAGAACGGCGTTACCACGCAGCTGCTGGAGATGGGCATTGACGCGACCTGGAACGATAATAACGAGTTTGAGGTGTGGGACGGCGAAGCACGCTGCCACGGTTTTGGCAATGAGGTCGCTATTAAACACATTCGCCCGGTCATGCCGCTACTGATGATCCGCGCGTCGCTGGAGGCACAACAGCGCTTTGCACCGACGAAACGCCCGTATTTAATCTCCCGCTCCGGCTGTGCCGGGATGCAGCGCTACGTCCAGACCTGGAGCGGCGATAACCGCACCAGTTGGGATACCCTACGCTACAACATTCGCATGGGACTTGGGATGAGCCTTTCCGGTCTGTACAACCTGGGCCATGATGTTGGCGGTTTCTCCGGGGATAAACCAGACCCGGAACTGTTTGTGCGCTGGGTACAGAACGGCGTGATGCATCCGCGTTTTACTATCCACTCATGGAACGACGATCATACGGTCAACGAACCGTGGATGTATCCGGACGTCACACCAGCAATTCGCCACGCTATTGAACTACGCTACCGTCTGTTGCCCTACTTCTACACTCTGTTATGGCAAGCGCACGCTGACGATGAGCCGATGCTACGACCTACTTTTCTCGACCATGAGCACGACGCGCAGACTTTTGAGGAGTGCGACGATTTCCTGCTGGGACGCGATATGCTGGTCGCCAGCGTCGTCTCACCAGGGGAGCGCAAGCGCCGCGTCTGGCTGCCAGCTAACCAAACCGGTTGGTATGATTTCTACACCAGCGCATGGTTTAGCGGCGGTCAGTGGATTACGCTCGACGCACCGCTGGAAAAACTACCGTTACTGGTACGCGCAGGCGCGGGTCTGCCGCTGAGCGATCGCATCGCCTACGTGAAGGCTGCCGCAGATACCAGCCGGGAGCTAAAACTGTTCCCGGTGAAAGGCGCTGGCGTATCATCAGGGTTGCTGTTTGAGGATGACGGCGAATCATGGAGATATAAGGAAGGCCATGCGCTGTGGCTGGAATGGGAGATGACCTGTACCGCAACGACGATTGATCTGACAATAAACACGCGCGGCGATTATCGTCCGGCGTGGAAAGCATTGAAAGTATCATTACCGGCCGAAGAAAAACGCACACTGCGGGTCAACGGCGAAGACCGGCGGGAGTGGATACGGTAAACATTCCCGGGCAGCAGAGTGGCGTCGCCTTACCCGGTCTACGATCCAAAATACGTAGGCCCGGCAAGCACAACGCCACCGGGCATGAGTTTTATCTACGTAGCCCAGGCAGGAAATTACTCTATCCCTTTACTACGCAAATAATCGTCATAGTTGCCGCTAAAGTCCACTACACGCTCCGGCGTAATTTCAATGACGCGGGTCGCCAGTGAACTGACGAACTCGCGGTCATGGGAAACAAAAATCAGCGTGCCCTGATACAATTCCAGCGCCATGTTCAGCGATTCGATAGATTCCATATCCAGGTGGTTGGTAGGTTCGTCCATGACCAGGATATTCGGCTTTTGCATCATTAACTTGCCGAACAACATACGGCCCTTCTCTCCCCCGGACAGTACCTTCGCCGGTTTTTTGATATCGTCCTGACTAAATAACAGACGTCCCAGAATACTGCGCACCGCCTGTTCGTCATCGCCTTCCTGTTTCCACTGACTCATCCATTCAAACACTGTCAGGTCATTTTCGAACTCGTATTCATGGTCCTGAGCGTAATAACCAATACGGGCGTTCTCCGACCATTTAACGGTGCCCTGATCGGCATCCAGATCGCCGACCAGGGTCTTCAACAGCGTAGATTTACCCACGCCGTTAGTGCCGAGTACCGCCAGCTTTTCGCCCACTTCAAGCAGCAAATTGACCTTTTTAAATAGCGGACCGTTATCAAAGCCTTTTGTCAGAGCTTCCACTTCCAAAGCATTACGGAACAGTTTTTTATCCTGCTCAAAACGGATAAACGGGTTCTGACGGCTGGAGGCTTTCACCTCTTCCAGTTTAATTTTATCGATCTGACGCGCGCGTGACGTTGCCTGACGCGATTTAGAGGCGTTGGCGCTAAAACGGCTGACGAAAGATTGTAGCTCAGCAATTTGCGCTTTTTTCTTCGCATTATCGGCCAACAGGCGTTCACGCGCCTGGGTCGCCGCCGTCATATACTCATCATAATTACCCGGATAGACGCGCAGATCGCCATAATCCAGATCTGCCATATGCGTGCAGACCATGTTCAGAAAGTGGCGGTCGTGCGAAATGATGATCATTGTACTGTCGCGATCGTTCAGCACCTGTTCCAGCCAACGGATAGTATCAATATCCAGGTTGTTGGTTGGTTCGTCGAGCAACAGAATGTCCGGGTTAGAGAACAGCGCCTGCGCCAGCAGTACACGTAACTTCCAGCCTGGCGCGACCTCGCTCATCGGGCCATAATGCTGTTCCTGTGGGATACCCACACCCAACAGCAATTCACCCGCGCGCGCCTCGGCGGAATAGCCGTCCATCTCGCCGTATTTCACTTCAAGATCGGCGACTTTATAGCCATCTTCCTCGCTCATTTCCGGCAGGGCGTAGATGCGGTCACGCTCCTGTTTTACTTCCCACAGTTCGCCATGCCCCATAATAACGGTATCCAGGACGGTGAACGCTTCAAAAGCGAACTGGTCCTGACGCAGCTTACCAATGCGCTCATTCGGATCGAGAGAAACGTTGCCCAGCGTCGGCTCAAGGTCGCCGCCGAGGATTTTCATAAAAGTGGACTTTCCGCTACCGTTGGCGCCGATCAGGCCGTAACGGTTGCCGCCGCCAAATTTGACGGAAATATTTTCAAACAGCGGCTTACTGCCGAACTGCATGGTAACGTTGCTGGAAACTAACACAGGCTTATCCTGAAAAAAGATGTGACAAACCGCTTATTATGCCACAAGTCTGAAATAAGATCGCGCCCGACGACAACGGGCTACACTGAACCCTAAGGGAAAAAACATGATTTCGTACACATCTGAATTCCCTGTTTACGGGAATGCACCTATAATGCGCTCCCAACATGACAGAATTCTCAACCCACTAGCCTGTTTGACACAGAATCTCGCATAACATGAATATGAAATTAACAACGCTTCTTGCGGCGGCTTTCGCTGTAGTTGGTTTTTGTAAAACAGCGTCAGCTGTCACTTATCCGCTGCCTACCGATGGTAGTCGTTTAATTGGGCAAAACCAGGTCATCACCGTTCCAGAGGGCAATACCCAGCCGCTGGAGTATTTCGCCGCGGAATATCAGATGGGGTTGTCTAACATGCTGGAGGCCAACCCTGGCGTGGATACTTTCCTGCCGAAGGGGGGAACCGTGCTGAACATTCCGCAACAGTTGATCCTGCCGGATACCGTACACGAAGGTATTATTATCAATAGCGCGGAAATGCGCCTTTATTACTATCCGAAAGGTACCAATACCGTCATCGTCCTGCCGATCGGTATCGGTCAGTTAGGTAAAGACACGCCTATCAACTGGACGACCAAAGTTGAACGTAAAAAAGCCGGCCCAACCTGGACGCCGACGGCAAAAATGCACGCTGAGTATGCCGCCGCTGGCGAGCCGCTGCCTGCTGTCGTCCCTGCGGGTCCGGATAACCCGATGGGGCTATACGCGCTGTATATTGGCCGTCTGTACGCTATTCACGGCACTAACGCTAATTTCGGCATCGGGCTTCGCGTGAGCCACGGTTGCGTGCGTCTACGTAACGATGATATTAAGTTCCTGTTTGAGAATGTGCCGGTCGGCACTCGCGTGCAGTTTATCGATGAACCGGTAAAAGCCACCACCGAGCCGGACGGCAGCCGTTACATTGAAGTGCATAACCCGCTCTCGACGACGGAAGCACAGTTTGAAGGCAAAGAAGCGGTGCCGATCACGCTCAATAAGAGCATTCTGGCGGTTACCAACGAGCCGGACGTCGATCAGGCCGTCGTACAACAAGCGGTTCAGGATCGTTCCGGAATGCCGGTTCGTCTGAACTGATAAGCTTAGCGCCGGGCGAGGGCTACTGCCATCCCCGGCCTACCAAACCCGATAAACACGGTCGGGCTTCTCTCACGATATCAGTTGTAATAATCCATACCCCACCAGCGCAGCCCAAACCAGCATTGGCAACGAATAAAGGTGAAATCGCCACCAGATTCGGCGATCGTTTGCCATCCGTAACGCAATGAGATTTGCCAGCGACCCCGGCAGCAGGCCAAAACCGCCAATATTCACCGCCCATGCCAGAAGTATCGACGCGGGCACATAGTTCAGCAGTAAAATGGTACTGGGTACATTACTGATAATTTGCGACAGGCCTATAGCAGTGAGCCAAAGCCCTGGCTGAGACAGCGTACCAACCTGGTTGAAAACCCCCTGAAGGGCGGGCAGTTGCGTCAGCAGATGTACATCAATAAACATCGCCATAAACACCAGCAACAGCGTCCAGTCCACGCTAACGATCACTTTGCGCGCCAGCACGATAAACCCGGCCGCCACAAATATCAGCCCCCATAACTCTTGTCTGAATTCCAGCGCGGTAAGAAAAACGAGATATAATCCCAGACAACTCCACACCAGACGGGGCTGCCACTGCGGCGAACGCGTGCCGGTATGGTACTGTAACACTCGCCCCGGAAAACAAAACCAGCACAGGAGGAGTAGGGTTAACATCATCATGACGGCAAGCGGCGCCATTTGTTCGCTAAATTCAGCAAATGTTAAGCCAGATCGTCCCCACAACAGAATGTTTTGCGGATTGCCGACAGGCGTCAGCAGCGAACCGGCGTTCACCGCCAGCGCTTCAAAAATGATCAACCGGTTGATCGGGATGGCGCACAGTTTTTTCAATGTCATCGTCAGTGGCACCACGATAAACAGCGCGACATCGTTTGTCAGGAAGGTCGACAGCGCCGCCGCAGCCAGTACCATGAACATCGCCAACTGCCGCTCGGTAGTAAAACGGCGCGTCATCTTGCGTCCCAGCACATCAAAATAGCCGCTTAACTCAACGCCTTTGGTGAGCAGCATTAAACCACTCAGCGTGATAATGGTATGCCAGTCGATCGCGTCAGGCCAGGCGCGAGGCGTAAAAGGAACAAACAGGCTTAACGCCATGCCAACAATGATCAACAGTTGAAAAAAACGATCGCGGCGCAATGCCCGTAAAAAAGCCAGCTTCATTCTCCAGGCGTTCCATACTGTTGCGTAAAGGCCAAAAAGGCATCTAATGTTTCCTGGCTGACATGATGTTCCATCCCTTCCGCATCGCGACGCGCAATTTCCGGGCTTACGCCTAACACCAGCAGAAAGTTTTCGACTATTTGATGCCGCTCACGGCTTTCCTGCGCCAGTTTTTCCCCTTCCGATGTCAGAAAAACACCGCGCCAGGGGATCATTTGAATGTATCCCAGGGAGGCCAGGCGCTTAAGCATTTTGGCCACGGTCGGCTGGGAAACGCCAAGCCGCGCCGCCATATCCACCTGACGCGCTTCCCCTACCTCGATAATTAAATCGGAAATCAGCTCAACGTAGTCGTCTATCAACTCACGGCGATGCGCTTCCCTGACCTGACGAAACCCTTCAACGTGCTCTTCTACGTTTACCAATTGCGTCACTTTTTTTGTTGTTGGCGTACCTGCGCGACGACTCATTTTGCTTCCTCGTTTCTGTGACACGTTACCGCGTCAGCTGACAGAGCGCTCATTGTAAACCAGAGTTGTCCTGGCACAAAAAATTAACGTTTTAGCAATAGCTATAAAACATAGCCTGTGCTATATCTGTATGTAATACAGACATCCCTCACGGAACGATGGGATAACGCCATCAGGAGGTCTATATGAACGAGTTTAAGAGGTGTATACGCGTGTTTAGCCACTCTCCCTTTAAAGTCCGGTTGATGCTGCTTTCTATGGTGTGCGATATGATCAATGGCAAACCAAAACAGAATACCCCGTCAGCAAAATAACGCGGCGTCGCGGTACGCCGCTTCATGTCGTATCCCTCAGGAAATAGCGCCCATTGCCCTTGTTTTTTGTGGTTTTGCTATTCTCTTCGCAAAACATTTCCTTCCCGGCGGTTGACCTTCGTTCCCGCACGCTCTATCTTCTGGCAGCCCTGAATATTTTGCGACTCGCCGTTGCGAACCCGATACGCTTTTTTATGTATAATCAGGCAGGTAACGACCCTTCGCGCCAGGGTTAGCACATGGCGTTTTTGCAATAGTGGCATATGAATTTAACCCTTATCGATTCCCTTCTCGCTCGTCGTCGGGCTATGAGCCCATGGGCGGGCCTCTACTTTTTGCAGTCCCTGCTGATTAACCTCGCGCTTGGCTACCCCTTTAGCCTGCTTTATACCGCGGCGTTTACCTGCCTGTTACTGCTACTCTGGCGCTACCTGCCCCGTGGACAAAAAGCGTTACTCGGCATCTGTTCGCTGGTGGCTGCTTTCTATTTTCCGTTTGGTCAGGCTTACGGCGCGCCGAATTTTAATACGCTACTGGCGCTACATTCCACCAATGTAGAAGAGTCGACCGAAATCCTGACCCTATTTCCGTGGTATAGCTACCTGACAGGCTTTTTCATTTGCGCACTGGGCATAATTGCCATTCGCCGCAAAAAAGAGGAGCCCAGATCGCGCTGGAATAGCGCAGATAGCCTGTGTTTGCTGGTGAGTGTTGCGGCATTTTTTGTCGCGCCGGTACAAAATCTGGCCTGGGGCGGTGTTTTTAAGGTGATTGATACCGGCTATCCGGTCTTTCGCTTTGCAAAAGACGTTATCGTTAATAATACCGAGGTGATTGAAGAGCAGCAGCGTATGGCGCAGTTATCCAGCCTAAAGGATAGCTGGACCGTCACCGCGGTAAAACCTAAATACCACATCTATGTAGTGGTGATTGGAGAAAGCGCCAGGCGGGACGCGATGGGCGCCTTCGGTGGCCACTGGGATAACACGCCCTTCGCCAGCCATGTGAACGGTGACTTCTTTATGGATTACATTGCCGCCAGCGGTTCAACGCAAAAATCGCTCGGCTTAACATTAAACCGCGTGGTAGATAACAAACCGCAATATCAGAATAACGTTATCACTCTGGCCAATCGTGCCGGCTTTCAGACATGGTGGTTTTCTAATCAGGGGAAAATCGGCGAATATGACACCGCGATCGCCAGTATCGCCAAACGCGCCGATGAGGTACATTTTCTGAAAAATGGCGATTTTGAAGCGGATAAAAACACTCGCGACGACGCTCTGTTAACCATGACGGCGCAGGTACTGGCCACAGAACGCACGCAGCCGCAGTTAATGGTATTGCATTTGATGGGCTCACATCCTCAGGCTTGTGACCGTACTCAGGGAAAATACGTGACGTTTGTCCAGTCGAAAGAAACGTCTTGTTATTTATATACGATGACGCAAACCGACGATTTGCTCCGCAAGCTCTACACGCAACTTCGTCATAGCGGCAACAGTTTTTCGTTAGTCTATTTTTCCGACCACGGGCTGGCGTTTAAAGAGCGCGGCAAAGCAGTGCAGTATCTGGCGCATGACGACAAATTCCAGCAGAATTTCCAGGTGCCATTTATGGTGTTATCCAGCAACGACAAAGCACACAGGATCATTAAAGCTCGCCGTTCCGCGAACGATTTCCTGAGCTTTTTCTCACAGTGGACGGGGATTAGCGCTAAAGAGATCAAAAACCGCTATCGCTTTATCTCAGAGCAGAACGCCGGGCCTATTTATATCACCAATTTCAAATTACAGAAGGTAGACTATAACCATCTGGGTACGGATATTTTTTCGAAAAAATAGCGCCCGTCCAGGCAAAAAAAATCCGCCCCGAAAGGCGGATTTTTCATTTTCACCGAAGTGATTAGAAGCGGTAACCCACGCCAGCGATCCAGGTGCCTACGTCAACGCTACGAATACGGCTCTGCTCATAAGAGAAGTCCAGCGCAACGTTTTCCATCGGGTTGAACTGCAGACCCGCGCCATAGGAGAAGCCATAATCGCTGGTGTCATGTTTGTAGGTTGGGTAGTCAGTCGTCTGGAATTTACCGTAACCCACACCGACCACACCGTAGATGCTCGCCCAATCGTTCAAACGATAAGCCGGGCCAGCCGTGATACCGTAGTACTGGCCTTTGTTGTAATCGCCCGCACCGTTAGTACGATCTTTTTCGGTGTAGGTGAAGGAGCCGATTACGCCCAGCGGGTTGTCATCCTGCTCGTAACGATACTTCAGGTTGAAACCGTTCATTTTATTCGCTACGCCCTGCGCATCGCTCTGAGCGTAGCCACCCGTAACGGTAGAAGTAGCAGCTACAGCAGTACCTGCGGAAAAAGCCAGAACAGCGGCCAGTGCTGAAAGACATGCAATTTTTTTCATAACCACCTCAAATGTGCTTCAAGTAAGTCCTAAGTTTTAAATATATCAAAAATTAATGGGAAACTCTTTGCGATTCACGGTGTCTAAGAGCGCCTTTCATGTAACAGAACGTTTCCATACCCCGCTATCTTATTCAATTAACATCATTTTTCCGGTTGATTGCACCAATAATGCGCGTCAGGCGCAACACATTCATCCAGATTATTCCTAAACTATCAGCCTATTTATCCATCAATTTAAGTCCATTTTATGTAATCCTGGAAATTTTTTTTCAACGAATCCTAAACTGCCACGGGGAATTTCCATTACACTGCCACCTTTACTCGTACTGACATTTTTTGACAGGAGAAAGGATGCCGGGGTCGACACGTAAACTACCAGTCTGGTTGCCCATTTTGGTCTTGCTCATTGCCATGTCCTCTATTCAAAGTGGTGCTTCGCTGGCAAAATCATTGTTTCCCCTTGTTGGCGCACCAGGCGTAACGGCGCTTCGTCTGGCTCTGGGAACGCTTATCCTGATGACCTTTTTCAAACCCTGGCGGTTGCGGTTTGCGAGAGAACAACGGCTGCCTTTACTGTTTTATGGTCTGTCGCTGGGCGGGATGAACTATCTTTTCTACCTGTCAATTCAGACGGTGCCATTGGGTATTGCGGTCGCGCTGGAATTTACCGGCCCCCTTGCGGTTGCGCTGTTTTCATCCCGCCGACCGGTAGATTTTATTTGGGTAGTCCTGGCGGTGCTGGGCCTGTGGTTCCTGCTGCCGTTAGGACAAGATGTCTCTCATGTTGATCTGACCGGTGCTGCATTGGCGCTCGGCGCTGGCGCCTGTTGGGCTGTCTATATCCTTACCGGCCAGCGGGCCGGCGCGGAGCATGGGCCGGCGACGGTCGCGGTAGGTTCGTTGATTGCGGCGATTATTTTTGTGCCTGTTGGTGCAGTCCAGGCCGGTGACGCACTATGGCACTGGTCAATTCTTCCCTTAGGGTTAGCGGTAGCGGTGCTCTCTACGGCGCTGCCTTATTCACTGGAAATGATTGCGCTGACGCGTCTGCCCACCCGTACTTTCGGTACGCTGATGAGCATGGAGCCCGCGCTTGCCGCCGTTTCGGGGATGATTTTTTTGGGCGAAACGCTTACGGGCGTACAGATCATGGCCCTGTGTGCCATCATTGCCGCCTCTATGGGATCTACCTTAACGATTCGACGCGAGCCGCAAATTACACAGATTGACGTAAAATAATTTCTTATTCTGCATGATGTGCATAATCATGCAGAATATCATCGCATTATACTCGGTTATTATCGCATTATTACTGCGTCATATTTTTCTCATTTTTACATTAAAATGAGAATTATTACCCGCCCAACAACACATTTTCATAACCATCTGATTAATATAAATAATTAATATTAAACCTTATCCGCACTATTAAAGTGATAGGTAAATTCAGAAAAGCAAAGTGAAAACCCGGTGCTATACTTAGTGTCGTTAATTACCTGGGACACAAACATCAAGAGGATATGAGATTATGAGTACCGCTAAACTGGTAAAAACAAAAGCGTCTAATCTGCTTTATACCCGTAACGATGTATCAGAGAGCGATAAAAAAGCGACAGTGGAGTTGCTTAATCGTCAGGTGATCCAGTTCATTGACCTGTCTTTGATCACAAAACAGGCCCACTGGAACATGCGCGGTGCTAACTTTATTGCCGTACATGAGATGCTCGATGGCTTTCGCACTGCACTGACCGATCATCTGGACACTATGGCTGAACGCGCTGTGCAGCTTGGCGGCGTAGCGTTAGGTACAACTCAAGTTATCAACAGCAAAACGCCGCTGAAGAGCTACCCGCTGGACATTCACACTGTACAGGATCACCTGAAAGAGTTGGCGGATCGTTATGCTGTAGTCGCTAATGATGTTCGCAAAGCTATTGGCGAAGCAAAAGATGAAGACACTGCCGATATCTTTACCGCCGCATCACGCGACCTGGATAAGTTCTTGTGGTTTATCGAATCTAATATCGAATAACGCTTTTTCTCCCTGAAATATGCCAGGTGGCAGGCAAGCAACTATGCGCCGCAGGGAACTTCGCCAGATGCTCGCCTAAAGTTTAACGACTATGCCACTTGAAATACGATAGAAGTATCAGTATCCCTTTTACCCCTGCCCCGGCAGGGGTTTTGCACTTAAATGGTGCGCACTTCTTATCCACTCCGCCCTTAAAAGTGAATAATTTGTAATAATTACCTCACACAATCGTTAATTAAAGATTGTTTTAGCAACAATTTTTACGCTAAATAGTTCTGGTGTTTATACGCTGTTATTCATGCACTACATTAGCGCCCCAATTTGGTGCGGGATGCTGATTTTGCCCAACTCATTGTGCACAGGAATGATTCACGCTTCTGTTAAAACAACAGGTTACAAAATTGGCATGATTTTTTCATTACGCTAAATGTTCTCGCAGGGGATCGCCCCGTGGATAGAAAAGGAAATGCTATGAAGTCTGTACTCAAAGTTTCTCTGGCTGCACTTACCCTGGCTTTTGCCGTGTCTTCTCACGCCGCGGATAAGAAACTCGTTGTGGCAACCGATACGGCGTTCGTCCCGTTTGAATTTAAGCAGGGCGACAAGTACGTTGGCTTTGATGTTGATCTATGGGCCGCCATCGCGAAAGAACTGAAGCTGGACTATACCCTGAAGCCAATGGATTTCAGCGGCATCATTCCAGCGCTGCAAACCAGGAATGTCGATCTGGCTCTGGCAGGTATTACGATTACTGATGAACGTAAAAAAGCGATCGACTTTTCCGATGGTTACTACAAAAGTGGTCTGTTAGTGATGGTCAAAGCTAACAATAACGACATTAAAAGCGTCAAAGATCTGGATGGCAAAGTCGTTGCCGTGAAGAGCGGTACCGGGTCAGTAGACTATGCGAAAGCCAATATCAAAACCAAAGATCTGCGTCAGTTCCCGAACATTGATAATGCGTATATGGAATTGGGCACCAACCGCGCAGATGCTGTTCTGCATGATACGCCGAACATCCTGTACTTTATCAAAACCGCCGGTAACGGCCAGTTCAAACCAGTAGGCGAATCACTGGAAGCACAGCAATACGGGATTGCCTTCCCGAAAGGCAGCGATGAACTGCGCGAAAAAGTCAACGGCGCGCTGAAAACATTGCGTGAAAATGGCACCTATAACGAAATCTACAAAAAATGGTTCGGTACAGAACCTAAATAAATCGGCCTGACGCAGGTTTGTTGTCGGTAATACGACCGTTTATCGGATCTACAGATTCTCTCCTGGAGAAATAAGACGCATGGCGTCGCTATCCGGCAACAAGCCTGTGATTTTCGCTTCATCTGCGAACCGGATGGAGCATTTGATTATTTATACTACGGTAACAGGAACGACATATGCAGTTTGACTGGAGCGCCATCTGGCCCGCCATTCCGCTTTTGATTGAGGGCGCTAAAATGACCTTGTGGATCTCGATCCTCGGTCTGGCGGGCGGCCTTGTTATTGGACTGGCGGCAGGATTTGCCCGTACATTTGGCGGCTGGATAGCCAACCACATCGCACTGGTTTTCATTGAAATCATTCGCGGCACTCCCATCGTTGTCCAGGTCATGTTTATCTATTTTGCCCTGCCGATGGCATTTAATGATTTGCGTATTGATCCGTTTAGCGCGGCGGTTGTGACGATCATGATCAATTCCGGCGCTTATATCGCGGAAATTACCCGCGGCGCGGTGCTGTCGATTCACAAAGGTTTCCGTGAAGCAGGACTGGCACTGGGCCTTTCACGTCGGGAAACCATCCGCCATGTTATTCTGCCGCTTGCTCTGCGCCGTATGCTGCCGCCGCTCGGTAACCAGTGGATCATTAGTATCAAGGATACCTCGCTGTTTATTGTTATCGGCGTAGCCGAATTGACCCGTCAGGGCCAGGAGATCATTGCTGGTAACTTTCGCGCACTGGAAATCTGGAGCGCCGTGGCGGTGTTCTATTTGATCATTACGCTGGTACTGAGCTTTATTTTGCGTCGTCTTGAAAGAAGGATGAAAATCCTGTGATTGAATTTAAAAACGTCTCCAAGCACTTTGGCCCAACCCAGGTGCTGCATAACATTGATTTAAACATTCGTCAGGGCGAAGTGGTAGTGATCATCGGCCCTTCCGGTTCGGGGAAATCCACGTTGTTGCGTTGTATCAACAAACTGGAAGAGATCACCTCCGGCGATCTGATTGTCGATGGTCTTAAAGTCAACGATCCTAAAGTAGACGAACGGCTGATTCGCCAGGAAGCCGGCATGGTGTTTCAACAGTTTTATCTGTTCCCACATCTGACCGCGCTTGAGAACGTCATGTTCGGCCCGTTGCGCGTGCGTGGCACGAAGAAAGAAGAAGCAGAAAAACAGGCGAAAGCACTGTTAGCGAAAGTTGGCCTGGCGGAACGGGCGCACCACTACCCTTCCGAGCTTTCCGGCGGCCAGCAGCAGCGTGTCGCCATTGCCCGAGCGTTGGCTGTAAAACCGAAAATGATGCTGTTTGACGAACCGACCTCTGCTCTGGATCCTGAATTACGTCATGAAGTGCTGAAAGTCATGCAGGATCTGGCAGAAGAAGGTATGACCATGGTCATCGTCACCCATGAAATCGGCTTTGCTGAAAAGGTGGCTTCACGGCTGATTTTTATCGATAAAGGCCGTATTGCCGAAGATGGTAGTCCCCAGGCACTGATCGAAAATCCGCCGAGCCCGCGTTTACAGGAATTTTTGCAGCACGTCTCCTGATGTATCCCCCCCTTCCTGCCCTGTGGCAGGAAGGGCTTCCTGGAATCATCCCATTTCATTTTCCCTCTCCTCGGCCATCTATACTTAATGCTTTGCGTCTCTTTTCTCACTGGAGGAGTCATGCGGTGGACCCTGTTCATCCTTTTTTGTCTTCTGGGCGCGCCTGCTCATGCGGTCGCGATACCCGGCATAACCACGGGAACGTCAACCAATCAGCAAACGTCGACTACGCCGGAACCCAGCCCTGAACAAAAAAAAGCGGCCTATGCGGCCCTGGCCGACGTACTGGAAAATGAGGCCTCGCGAAAGGCCTTAATCGCGCAACTACGCGAAGCTTCAACGACACCGCCGACCGAACCTGCGCCAGTGATTACGCCACCGGCAACTAAAGATGAGAAAACGGTACTGGAGAACGTTACCACTATCACCCGCCAGTATGGCGATGCTTTCGCCACCCGATTTGCCCAGCTTTACCGTAACATCACCGACGCGCCACACAAACCGTTTAACTCGCAAACCTTCACCAACGCGTTAACCCACTTTTTATTTCTGGCGGGGGCGGTATTCGGTCTTTATGGCGCGATACGGCTTTGCGCCCTGCCGCTGTATCGAAAAATGGGCCAGTGGGCACGAAAGAAAAACCGGGAACGCAGCAACTGGCTACAGCTTCCGGCGATGATTGCTGGCGCATTTATTATCGATCTCCTGCTGCTGGCGCTCACGTTATTTGTCGGTCAACTGCTCAGTGATAATTTCCATGCCGGAAGTCAAACCATCGCCTTCCAGCAAAGTCTGTTCCTGAATGCCTTCGCGCTGATTGAGTTCTTTAAAGCAATTCTACGGCTGATATTTTGTCCTAATGTACCGGAATTACGTCCATTTACGATTCACGACGCAACGGCGCGTTACTGGAATCGCCGTATCAGTTCGCTGAGTAGTTTAATTGGCTACGGACTGATTGTTGCCGTGCCGATTATTTCGAACCAGGTGAATGTTCAGGTCGGGGCGATGGCGAACGTGGCGATCATGCTCTGCATCACCATCTGGGCGCTGTACCTGATCTTTAAAAACAAGACTGAAATTACGCAGCATTTGTTAGGCCTGGCGGAACGATCATTAGCCTTTTTTAGTCTGTTTATTCGCGCTTTTGCTCTGGTGTGGCACTGGTTGGCCAGCGCTTACTTTATTGTGCTGTTTTTCTTCTCGTTATTTGACCCGGGCAATAGCCTGAAATTTATGATGGGCGCAACCGTACGCAGTCTGGCGATTATTGGTATCGCCGCGTTTATCTCCGGCATGTTTACCCGCTGGATAGCCAAAACCATTACGCTGTCACCCCATACGCAACGCAATTACCCGGAACTGCAAAAGCGGCTTAACGGCTGGCTCTCCTCCGCGCTGAAAGTTGCACGCTTTCTGACCGTCTGCGTGGCTATCATGCTGTTGCTCAACGCCTGGGGACTGTTTGATTTCTGGCACTGGCTGCATTATGGCGCCGGGGAGAAAATGGTCGATATTCTTATCCGGATCGCGTTGATTTTGTTCTTCTCTGCCGTAGGCTGGACGATTCTTGCCAGTCTGATTGAAAATCGCCTGGCTTCCGATATTCATGGCCGCCCGCTACCCAGTGCCCGCACACGAACCCTGCTGACGCTGTTTCGCAACGCATTAGCGGTCATTATCAGTACCATTACCATCATGATTGTGTTATCGGAAATTGGTGTCAATATCGCGCCATTGCTGGCTGGGGCTGGCGCGTTAGGTCTGGCTATCTCTTTTGGTTCGCAAACCCTGGTGAAAGATATTATTACGGGCGTCTTTATCCAGTTTGAAAACGGGATGAATACTGGCGATTTAGTTACCATAGGTCCGCTGACGGGGACGGTCGAAAGAATGTCGATTCGCTCTGTTGGCGTAAGGCAGGATACCGGGGCATATCATATTATTCCGTGGTCTTCGATCACCACTTTCGCCAATTTTGTGCGGGGTATCGGTTCCGTTGTCGCTAATTACGACGTGGATCGCCATGAAGATGCGGATAAAGCGAATCAGGCACTGAAAGATGCGGTTACGGCGCTCATGCAAACGGAGGATATTCGCGGGCTGATTATCGGCGAACCCACGTTCGCCGGTATTGTCGGCTTAACAAATACGGCGTTTACCCTACGCGTATCGTTCACCACCTTACCACTCAAGCAGTGGACGGTGCGTTTCGCCCTTGATAGCCAGGTGAAAAAGCACTTTGATCTGGCCCATGTTCGCGCACCAGTACAAACATATCAGATTCTGCCCGCTCCCGTTAACGGCCCGGCGCCTGATTCACTGCCGCCGCGCGAGCCAACGATTTAGCGTTTACGGGTGATAAAACGGCGACGCTGATCGTCATCCATAAAGGTCCAGGCAATAAAGCGGCTTTGCTTTTGCCCCTGGGCCATCTCTTTTTTCACCACCTTCACCGCGCCTACCGCCGTCAGCGCCCGGTAAAGCGGCGGTAAATTTTCGCCACGCGAGACCAGTGTCGTAAACCACAACACCTGACGGCGGAAAGTTTGGCTTTCGGCAATCATTTTTTTAATAAAGGCGACTTCGCCGCCTTCACACCATAATTCCTGCTGCTGGCCGCCAAAGTTAAGCGCATCGTCTTTGTTCTGCCCCAGATTACGACGTTTGCGCTCGCTACCGGCACGGGCCGCTGCGGCGGAATCATGGAAAGGCGGGTTACAAAGCGTCGCGTCATAATATTCATTTTTATGAATGATGCCGGTAAAAATGGCTGCCGGATCGTGTTGACGGCGCAGACGAATCGCGCGGCTTAACCCCGTATTCGCCTGTATGATGGCCTGCGCACTGGACATCGCCGCGTCGCTAACCTCACTACCGGTAAATCGCCAGCCATATTCATGTACGCCGATAAGCGGGTAAATACAGTTGGCGCCCACCCCCACGTCCAGAATAGTGGCCTGGGTCGGTATGCTACCCGTTGCCTCGCCAAGCAAATCTGCTAAATGATGAATATAATCTGCACGGCCTGGCACTGGCGGACATAAAAAACCTTCCGGAATGTCCCAATGCGCAACCGCATAAAAATGTGCCAGCAACGCTTTATTGAGCGCTTTTACTGCCTGCGGATTCGCAAAATCGACGCTCTGTTCGCCGACGGGCGTACGGATAAGAAATGCCGTCAATTCCGGAGTGGTCTGACATAAGGCAGCAAGATCATAGCGGTGTTGATGACGGTTACGCGGGTGTAAACCCGGTTTCTGGGCAGACATAACATTCTCCTTTTAGCAGCGGCGTAAGATACCCGTATAACGCCACGGGGTAAATATACCGACGCGAATTCCTTCCAGCGGCTTTGCCCCGGCCCCGCGTTCCCGTTCCCGTTCCCGTTCCCGTTCCCGTTCCCGTTCCGTTTGGCATTTTTATGGTCTGAAAAAGTTGTCCAATACGATTTTCGCGCAGGACGGCGCTACACTTAAAGCGTGTCCCCATAAAATGAGGAGAGCGTTATGGCATCCGGCTGGGCAAATGACGACGCTGTAAATGAACAAATCAACAATACTATTGAAGATGCTGTCGCCCGGGCGCGTGGCGAACTACCGCATGGCGAAAGCCGCTATGAATGCGAATCTTGCGGCGACCCCATTCCCGAAGCGCGGCGTAAAGCGGTGCCTGGCGTTCGGCTATGCATCGCCTGTCAACAAGAGAAAGATTTACATAATGCAACATTTTCAGGATATAATCGCAGAGGTTCGAAAGATAGTCAGTTACGCTGACTTTTCTTTACTCAACTCGCCAGGATTATCCATTCCTTTACGCGCATGATTTTTAGCATTCTGCGTCGCAGAATGTGCCGTTAAACCCGGCTATGTAAATCGCTATGACAAGAACAGTAAATACAGATAATGTATTAATTAATAATCAATAGGTTATTTGTCATTCAAAAATTTTGAGCAAAGCCGTCAATTCTATTCGATTTTATCTTTCGCAGAATACCGTGATACTCATCACATCGACGAAACAACGTCCCATAAACAGAATAACCTGCGAGAGATTAACCATGAAAACCATTAAATATGCTGTTGCAGCTATCGCGCTTTCCACCCTTTCTTTTGGCGTTTTTGCTGCAGAACCCGTTAGCCCATCTCAGGCACAACATCTGCACAAAATCGGCGTGGTTTCTGCCGATGGTGCCACCACGCTGGACGGCCTGGAAGCCAAACTGGCCGAAAAAGCCGCAGCCGCTGGCGCAAGCGCCTATAACATTACCTCCGCCATTGGTAATGACAAAATGAGCGGCACCGCGGTAATTTATCAATAAGTTATCTGTCCGTCAGAATTCAGGCGGTAACATCGCTGTGGTCTGAATTCTGGTGGGTATTACCCTCGTCTGTTTGCCAACAGACCCACTGCTCCAACCCTCATTAACCCTGTTGTTACCCTTATTTGCCCGTTCGCCACTGGACGGGCTTTTTTTATCCGCTAAAAGCGTGTTTAACACGTGCAAACCCGTCTTCTAACGTAGCCACCTCTCCCGTCGCAACCAGACAACAGGCTATTTGCGCTTTTAATGATTGCGGCACCGGCTCGCGTCCGGCAAGGCAGCGCTCAGTCCAGCGCGCAGTGGTTTCAGGATCTTTATCTGCCGGCAGTGAAAGCTGCCCGGCGCCCATTTCACTCTGGCGCTCAAGTAGCACCTGTACGCCGCGGTTATCGATCAGGCTGATCTGCGGACAGCGTTGGGGGTTAGCATAAACTTCACCCTCGGTACCATGCATCAGCAAAGCCCGCCCGCCGATATCAGTAAAGAATTTCGCCACACGTGGAACGTATTCCGGATGCGAAACGCTGGAAAGCCGCAAAGCCGCGTATTCTGCAAAAGGGGTGACGAGTTTCGCCAGGGTATGCGCGCTGTTGCGCACGCCCATTCGCCAGCGTATCGCTAACTGTTTCTCCAGCGGTGGGCAGAGCGCGCCGACAGGCATAAATACCGGCTGATGCCCCTCAAGTTTCGCTTGCGCCTGCCCGCCATGCAGGGTAGGTTCAAGCCCCATCAGTTCAAATATGGTTTCCGTCAGCACACGCGTCGGATCTTCACTAACGCCATGTACTACCACCGGAAAGCCAAGTCTGTGCAGCAGGATAGCCAGCAGCGGCGTTAAATTCGCCTGTTTACGCGCGCCGTTATAGCTGGGTATGACAATTGGCATCGGCCTGTCAGCGGGCGGCGTCAGTTTAATGGTGTGATTCTGCATAGCTTCATAAAAGCCCAGCATTTCGGCTTCGCCTTCCCCTTTAATACGCAACGCCATTAATATGCCGCCCATTTCCAGGTCGGGTATATCGCCATTCAGCATTCGGGTATACAAACCGCGTGCAGTATCCTTTTCCAGATCGCGGGCGTGATTTTTACCTCGCCCGATCTCTTTGATGATCTTGCGATAATCCATTGAAAGCTCCTTGAATTGTGCTCACCGCATTAACGTCGTCGGCGACGTGCAGGTTTCGCTTTTGGTTTTACTATAACGTCTGGCACCACAGGTTGCTCTATCGGAAAAACAGGTAACGCCTTCAGTAAACGCTGGCCGTAGTTTTTGGTCAACAAGCGCTTGTCATAAATAACCACTTCGCCCCAACAGCCGTGGCTACGAATTAGTCTTCCGACTTGCTGAATTAAATTAAAAGACGCGCTCGGTAAGCTTTGTACCTCAAAAGGATAGCGATTCAGGCTTTTTAGCCATTCGCCTTCAGTAATCACGACCGGACTGTCGATCGGCGGAAAGGCAATTTTATGAATATGAACCTGAGTCAGCAGTTCACCTTTAAGATCTAACCCCTCAGCAAATGACTGCAAGCCTACCAGTACGCTGCGTTCACCGCTCCCGACCCGTTTACGATGTAGCTCCACCAGCCGATAACGCGGCTGATCGCCCTGAACCAGCAGTAGCAGGCGTAAATCAGCCACATGCTCCAGAAAGCGTTGCATCGCCCGCCCGCTGGCAAATAGCACCAACATGCCACGATGTTTTTTACTTTCCAGCTGTTCGCGAAAATAGGCCGCCATCTCAGCAATGTGCTGTTCCTCAGTTTCAATTAACGGCTCATAGCACATTTGCGGGATGATAATTTTGCCCTGTTCAACGTGGTTAAATGGCGAATCCAGCGCCACAAAACGGTCGCCCGCCTTCTCTTTTAAGCCGCTCATCTCCTGCAAGCGCGAAAAGCTATTGAGCGAGCGTAACGTTGCCGACGTGACAATAATGTGCGGCACGCTGCGCCAGAGCAGCCTTTCCAGCTGATCGCTGACGCGGATGCCTACGCAATGGAACCAGACATGTAGCTGCCCTTCACGTATTTCACGCGTCGCCCATTTGGACACCGGCGCGCCCGAAGACTGCGCCATTGAAGCCAGCCGCCACAATTTACTTTGCGCTTCAAACATGCCCAACGCCCGGTTCATTTGTAAAATCACCCGGTGCAGGCGTACCACATCATGAGTTCCTGTTTTCTCGCTGAGATCGTTCAGAAAGGACTCCGCCAGACCGCGCAAGGTTTCGGTGAGCTTTGCCAACCGCTGGCAGATTTCCATCACCTCGTCCGGCAGTTCTCCCATGGCAAAACGATATTCTGCCTCCTGAGCGGCAGGCATATACAAATTGAGAATATTATTCAGTGAGGCGATAAGCTCATACAGCTCTTCGCAGTGGGCGTTAAGCCGCTCAGGAATTGCCAGTGGCGGCGTAGTCTTTGGCCGAAACTGTTCCATACAAGTTGCCACCAGTTTGCTGAACAGATCCAGCTGCAGGCGATACCAGGAGGCAGTAATTTCGGCGCTCATCTCCAGCGCGTCGCGGGCAACATCCGGCAGATGATGACCTTCATCCAGTACCAACAGCAGATGTTTTGGTTCCGGCAGCACGGCTTCGCTTTCCATCGCCGCCATCACCAGCGCGTGGTTGGCGACCACCACCTCCGCTTCCTGAATTTCACGTCGGGCGACAAAAAACGGGCATTCGCGATAGTAATGGCAATTGCGGTTCAGGCAACTGGCTTTGTCGGTACTCAACCGTCGCCAGAGATCATCATCAATGGCGATATCAGTGTGATCGCGCAGGCCGTCCCACTTGTAGCTATCAAGATCCCCTTTCAGCCTGGCACAACGCTTTTGCTCTTCCTGGTTATTGGGCGTCAGTTCATCATCCAGAAAGGCAAGCAGATCTTGCTGAGCAGGCTCGCTACTGGCCAGCGCCGCCAGATTACGCGGACAGACATAGCGCCCCCGGCCAAACGCTGCCGTAAAGCGCAGGTCAGGGATAATTTTGCGTAGTAGCGGTAAGTCTTTGCTATAGATTTGGTCCTGAAGGGCGACGTTAGCGGTGCTGACGACCAGCGTTTTCTGCTCTTCACGGGCGATGGCAATCCCCGGAAGCAGGTAGGACAAGGTTTTCCCGACCCCGGTCGGCGCTTCAATCGCCAGATGCCTCCCTTCTTCCCCGGCCAGCGTTTTGGCAACGTCAGCAATCATCTGCCGCTGCGGCGCCCGGGGAATAAAATCGGGGATCTGTTCCTGTAACGCCTTATACCAGGCGGCGATTTGCGCTTTCAGCGCAGCAGTCAATGCCATGAGAAAACCTGAAACACTGTATAAACAGCCACTATTGTGGCACATTTCAGCCTCAGGAAGTACCTTTTTTGCCGCTTGTGGAAGGCGGCTCGCAACGCGAGGGGGATTTTGCCGGGTAGTGACGCAGGCACCTGATCCGGCCTACGGATTGGCATAGTCCGTAGGCCGGATAAGCATTAACGCCATCCGGTATTTTTGCGCAATAAAATTTATTGTGCGGGGGTAATTCTACGCGGACGGCGCGGCGGACGGGCTTTGTCGCCAGCAGATTTCCCCTCGCCAGTACGCGGTTTGGCTTTCGCCTTCGGCGCGCCGCCGTCCTGACGACGCGGCTGCTGGCCACGGCCTGCGCCGCCCTGCCCGTGGCCGCGACCACCGCCGCCACGCTGCTGGCGACCGTTCTGAATTGGCTCCGCTTTGATTGACGGATCGGGTTCATAACCCGGAATAGCGATACGTGGGATCTCTTTTTTCAGCAGCTTTTCAATATCACGTAACAGCTTGTGCTCGTCAACACAGACCAGCGACAGCGCTTCGCCGGTTGCCGCCGCGCGACCGGTACGGCCAATCCGGTGTACGTAATCTTCCGGCACATTTGGCAACTCATAGTTGACCACGTGCGGCAACTCTTCGATATCGAGGCCACGCGCAGCAATGTCGGTCGCCACCAGCACGCGAATATCGCCGGATTTAAAATCGGCCAATGCGCGAGTACGTGCGCCCTGCGATTTATTACCGTGGATCGCCGCGCTGCGAATACCGTCTTTATTTAGCTGTTCCGCCAGATGGTTCGCGCCATGCTTGGTGCGGGTGAAGACCAGCACCTGTTGCCAGTTACCCTGACCTATCATTTGTGACAGCAGTTCGCGTTTGCGTTTTTTATCGACAAAATGGACATGCTGTGTGACCTGCTCAGAGGCGGTATTACGGCGCGCCACTTCAATTTCCAGCGGGTTATGCAGCAGCTTTTCGGCAAGCGCTTTAATATCGTCAGAGAAGGTCGCAGAAAATAGCAGGTTCTGACGCTTCGGCGGCAGTTTTGCCAGCACGCGGCGAATATCGTGGATAAAGCCCATATCCAGCATCCGGTCGGCCTCGTCCAGCACCAGAATTTCTACCTGATCCAGCTTCACAGCATTCTGATGTTCCAGATCGAGCAGGCGCCCCGGCGTTGCCACCAGCACATCGACCCCACCACGCAGTTTCATCATCTGCGGATTGATGCTCACGCCGCCGAAAACGACCAGCGAGCGAATGTTGAGATACTGACTGTAATCGCGGATGTTTTCGCCAATCTGCGCCGCCAGTTCGCGAGTCGGAGTGAGGATCAGCGCCCGCACCGGACGACGTCCCTTCGCATGTGGTTGTTGAGTAATCAGATGCTGTAATAACGGCAGTGAAAAACCAGCGGTTTTACCGGTGCCGGTCTGCGCGCTGGCCATCAGGTCGCGGCCTTCCAGTACGGCGGGAATCGCCTGCTGCTGAATGGGGGTCGGTTCACGGTAACCCTGCCCGGCGATGGCGCGCAAAATATCAGGATGTAAACCCAGGGAATCAAAAGACATAACTACTCCGAACCGCCCCGACCGTTCCCGGTGTAGTTTTCAGGGAGATACTTAAATTTGGAATGACAAAAACCACAGTGTCATGAAGAGGCGGAGTGTAGCAGTTTTTGTGATGCGGCGCATAAATTATCCCGTAAGGTGGCAGAGACAAAATAATCATCCACACTGGACAAGAACCCTTATCAGTCATAATCTTAATCAATCGATTGATTAAGATTAGGCGTGTGATGAATACTCCCACAACGACAACCAAAGGCGAACAGGCCAAAAGTCAGTTAATTGCCGCCGCGCTGGCGCAGTTTGGCGAGTATGGCTTGCATGCCACCACGCGTGACATCGCCGCTCTGGCGGGGCAAAACATTGCCGCCATTACTTATTATTTCGGCTCAAAAGAGGATTTATACCTTGCCTGCGCTCAGTGGATCGCTGACTTTCTTGGCGAAAAATTTCGCCCCCATGCTGAAGCGGCGGAACGTCTGTTTAGCCAGCCTGAGCCTGACCGGGATGCTATCCGCGAGCTGATTCTACTCGCCTGTAAAAATATGATTATGCTGCTAACCCAGGAGCACACCGTTAACCTGAGCAAATTTATTTCACGCGAGCAGCTCTCTCCCACGGCGGCCTATCAGCTGGTTCATGCCCAGGTTATCGACCCGCTGCATACGCATCTGACACGATTAATTGCCGCTTATACCGGCTGTGACGCCAGTGATACCCGCATGATTTTGCACACCCATGCCTTAATTGGCGAAGTGCTGGCGTTTCGTCTCGGCAAAGAAACTATTCTGTTACGTACCGGCTGGCCGCAGTTCGATGAAGAAAAAGCGGAGCTGATTTACCAGACGGTAACCTGCCATATCGATCTCATTCTGCAAGGTTTAACGCAAAGGAGTTTGGACTGATGAAAAAACCTGTCGTTATCGGACTGGCCATCGCCACTATCGTCGCGGTGATTGCCGGTGGAACCTGGTGGTATCAAAGTCGGCAGGACGATGGGCTGACATTGTACGGTAATGTCGATATTCGTACCGTCAATATTAGCTTTCGCGTCGGCGGCAGGCTGGCGTCGCTAAAGGTGGATGAAGGCGATGCCATCAAAGCCGGGCAGGTGCTCGGTGAACTGGATCACGCGCCGTATGAAAACGCGCTAATGCAGGCCAAAGCGGGCGTCTCCGTCGCTCAGGCACAATATGATTTGATGCTGGCAGGCTATCGTGATGAAGAGATAGCCCAGACCGCCGCCGCGGTAAGACAAGCGCAAGCCGCCTATGACTACGCGCAGAACTTTTATAACCGTCAACTGGGGCTATGGAAAAGCCGCACCATCTCCGCTAACGATCTGGAAAATGCCCGTTCGTCGCGCGATCAGGCGCAGGCGACGCTGAAATCCGCGCAGGATAAACTCAGTCAATATCGCAGTGGTAATCGCGAACAGGACATCGCCCAGGCGAAAGCCAGCCTGGAACAAGCGAAAGCTCAACTGGCGCAGGCACAGCTTGATTTGCAGGACACTACGCTTATCGCGCCTTCTAACGGTACGTTGCTCACCCGCGCAGTAGAACCCGGCAGTATGCTGAATGCCGGCAGCACGGTATTGACGCTATCATTGACCCGTCCAGTCTGGGTGCGCGCCTATGTCGATGAACGTCATCTTAGCCAGACGCAACCAGGACGCGAAATTCTGCTTTATACCGATGGCCGCCCGGATAAACCTTATCATGGAAAAATAGGCTTCGTTTCGCCAACCGCGGAATTCACGCCGAAAACCGTCGAAACGCCGGACCTGCGTACCGATCTGGTCTACCGCCTGCGTATTGTCGTTACCGATGCAGACGAGGCGTTACGCCAGGGGATGCCTGTCACGGTCAAATTTAATGACGAGGCAAGGCATGAGTGAGGCCGTCATTACGCTGCACGGTCTGACGAAGCGCTTCGCGGGAATGGATAAACCCGCCGTCGCCCCGCTCGACTGTACCATTCATTCCGGTTATGTCACCGGGCTGGTAGGGCCGGACGGCGCAGGAAAAACCACGCTAATGCGTATGCTGGCGGGTCTGCTCAAAGCCGATGACGGCAGCGCATCTGTGCTGGGCTTCGACCCAATACAAAACGACAGTGAGCTGCATGCGGTTCTGGGCTATATGCCACAGAAATTCGGCTTGTATGAAGATCTTACCGTCATGGAGAACCTTACTCTCTATGCCGATTTGCGCAGCGTTACCGGCGAGATACGGGAACAAACATTTGCCCGTTTGTTAGCGTTTACTGCGCTCGGTCCGTTCACCGGTCGTCTGGCGGGGAAATTGTCCGGCGGGATGAAGCAAAAACTGGGGCTGGCCTGTACGCTGGTTGGCGAACCCAAAGTCCTGCTGCTGGATGAGCCGGGCGTTGGCGTTGACCCAATCTCGCGCCGCGAACTGTGGCAAATGGTCCACGAACTGGCGGGCGACGGAATGCTGATTTTATGGAGCACCTCCTATCTGGATGAAGCCGAACAGTGCCGCGACGTGCTGCTAATGAATGAAGGCGAGTTGTTGTATCAGGGCGAACCTAAAGCGCTGACGCAAACCATGGCCGGACGCAGCTTCCTGGCAAGCAGTCCACAGGAGAACAACCGTAAGTTATTACAGCGGGCGCTCAGGTTACCGCAGGTAAGCGACGGTATGATTCAGGGAAGGTCAGTACGCCTAATCCTGAAAAAAGAGGCAACCGCAGATGAGATTCGCCAGGCCGACGGTATGCCGGAAATCATCCTCAACGAAACCGCGCCGCGCTTTGAAGATGCGTTTATCGATCTGCTGGGCGGAGCCGGCACCTCGGAATCCCCGCTCGGCGCTATTTTGCATACCGTAGAAGGTACACCCGGCGAAACGGTGATTGAAGCAAAAGAACTGACGAAAAAATTTGGCGATTTCGCGGCGACAGATCACGTTAACTTCGTAGTACAACGCGGTGAAATTTTTGGCCTGCTCGGTCCGAATGGTGCCGGTAAATCCACCACGTTTAAAATGATGTGCGGCCTGCTGGTGCCGACTTCCGGGAAGGCGCTGGTGCTGGATATGGATCTTAAAGTCAGCTCAGGCAAAGCCCGTCAGCATCTGGGCTATATGGCGCAAAAATTCTCGCTGTACGGCAACCTGACAGTGGAGCAAAACCTGCGTTTTTTCTCCGGTGTTTATGGCCTGCGGGGCCGCGTGCAGAATGAAAAAATTCAGCGCATGAGCGAAGCCTTTGGTCTGAAAAGCATTGCGTCGCATCCCACCGATGCCCTGCCGTTGGGCTTTAAACAGCGTCTGGCGCTGGCCTGCTCGCTGATGCACGAACCGGATATTTTATTCCTCGATGAACCAACATCCGGCGTCGATCCTCTTACCCGCCGTGAATTTTGGCTGCATATTAACAGCATGGTGGAAAAAGGAGTCACAGTAATGGTGACAACCCACTTTATGGATGAAGCGGAATATTGTGATCGTATCGGGTTGGTGTACCGGGGGAAATTGATCGCCAGTGGTACGCCGGACGATCTAAAAGCACAGGCCGCCGATGAGGAGCAGACCGATCCGACAATGGAACAGGCTTTTATCACCCTCATCAATGACTGGGATAAGGAGCATACGCATGAGTAAGTCTCTCTCCTGGCGCCGCGTGCGTGCTCTGTGCGTCAAAGAGACGCGTCAGATTGTCCGCGATCCCAGTAGCTGGCTGATTGCAGTGGTGATCCCCCTGTTATTGCTGTTTATTTTCGGCTACGGCATTAACCTCGACTCCAGCAAACTTCGGGTGGGTATTCTGCTTGAACAGCAGAGCCAGGAAGCGCTGGACTTTACGCATGCGATGACCGGTTCACCCTATATCGACGCCACCATCAGCGACAATAGACATGAATTAATTGAAAAAATGCAGGCCGGACACATTCGCGGACTGGTGGTGATCCCGGTAGATTTTGCGCAACAAATGGCGCGCACCAATGATACAGCCCCCATTCAGGTGATTACCGACGGCAGCGAGCCGAACACCGCGAACTTTGTGCAGGGCTATGTCGAGGGCATCTGGCAAATCTGGCAAATGCAGCGAGCGGAAGATCGCGGCGAAACGTTTGAGCCGTTAATTGACGTGCAGACCCGCTATTGGTTTAACCCGGCGGCGATAAGCCAGCATTTTATTATTCCTGGCGCAGTGACTATCATTATGACGGTGATCGGCGCGATCCTGACCTCGCTGGTCGTTGCCCGCGAATGGGAACGCGGTACGATGGAGGCGTTGCTCTCTACCGAAGTGACGCGCATCGAACTGCTACTGTGTAAACTTATTCCTTATTACTTTCTCGGTATGCTGGCAATGCTGCTCTGTATGCTGGTATCGGTATTTATTCTCGGCGTCCCTTATCGCGGTTCGCTGCTGATTCTGTTTGTTATCACCAGCCTGTTTTTACTGAGTACGTTAGGAATGGGGCTGTTAATTTCCACCATCACTCGCAACCAATTTAACGCCGCGCAAGTGGCGCTCAACGCCGCCTTTTTACCATCAATTATGCTGTCGGGTTTTATCTTTCAGATAGACAGTATGCCTGCGGTGATACGCGCGGTGACCTATATTATTCCGGCGCGCTATTTTGTCAGTACTCTACAAAGTCTGTTCCTGGCGGGTAATATCCCGGTGGTACTGGGGATTAACGTGCTGTTTTTAATCGCCTCGGCGGTGATGTTTATTGGTCTGACATGGCTGAAAACCAAACGACGGCTGGACTAAGGATTTGCCGGATAGCGCTACGCTTATCAGGCCTACAAACGACATACCTGAGGATAACGGCATGTTTCATCGTTTATGGACGTTAATTCGTAAAGAGCTGCAATCGTTATTACGCGAGCCGCAAACCCGCGCCATCCTGATTTTGCCGGTGCTGATTCAGGTTATCCTGTTTCCCTTTGCCGCAACGCTTGAAGTCACTAATGCCACCATCGCCATCTATAACGAAGATAACGGCAAACATTCGGTAGAACTCACGCAGCGCTTTGCCCGCGCGAAGGCGTTTACCCATGTGCTGTTACTGGCCAGTCCACAGGAGATCCAACCGACGATTGATACGCAAAAAGCGCTGCTGTTGGTGCGTTTTCCGGCGGATTTTTCACGGAATCTGGATACCTTTCAGCCCGCGCCGATGCAACTCATTCTCGACGGACGTAACTCTAACAGCGCACAGATCGCCGCTAACTATCTGCAGCAGATCGTTAAAGATTACCAGCAGGAGTTGATGGATGGAAAACCGAAACCGAACAACAGCGAGCTGGTGGTGCGTAACTGGTATAACCCGAACCTGGATTACAAATGGTTTGTGGTGCCGTCGCTGATTGCCATGATCACCACTATCGGCGTGATGATCGTCACTTCGCTTTCCGTGGCCCGCGAACGTGAACAGGGCACGCTGGATCAACTGCTGGTCTCTCCGCTCACCACCTGGCAAATTTTCGTTGGTAAAGCGGTACCAGCGTTGATTGTCGCCACCTTCCAGGCCACAATCGTACTGGCTATTGGTATTTGGGCGTATCAAATTCCCTTTGCCGGATCGCTGGCGCTATTTTACTTTACCATGGTGATTTACGGACTCTCGCTGGTCGGATTCGGCCTGTTGATTTCATCGCTGTGCGCCACACAACAGCAGGCGTTTATCGGCGTTTTTGTCTTTATGATGCCGGCTATTTTGCTCTCGGGCTATGTCTCACCGGTGGAAAATATGCCCGTCTGGCTGCAAAATCTGACGTGGGTAAACCCTATCCGTCACTTTACCGATATTACCAAACAAATCTATCTCAAGGACGCGAGTCTCAGGATAGTCTGGGGAAGTTTGTGGCCGCTACTGGTGATAGCGGCCACTACGGGTTCAGCGGCGTATGCGATGTTTAGACGCAAAGTCATGTAGCTTTTTATCTTTCGCCAGTAATGACACCACGGCGGGCCCGGCCAGGATAGCCAGCCCCGCCAGCGCCAATAAGATATTATTTTGCAGAACGCGGGACAGCAGCCACAGGACAATCAGCGCAGTGCCAAAGTACCAGGTCGTGGTAAGCTCTTCCAGCACATCAGCCACATCGCGCCAGCGCTGCTCATGATGGCGCTGTAACGCCAGCATCAGCAGTACTGTCACGCCGTAAAGTACGCATAATCCCAGGCCGACGCGCACTAATGTGCCGCTCATCCAGCCGATTACCAGCATCGCCACGACCAGTAAATGCAACATAATCTGCCAGCAACCCAGGCCGGTTGCGACACGAACACGTTGTTGCCACTTCATGGATTTTCTCCTGAAGGATTTTTCTCTAATTATTCAGAGTACCGAACTTTACGGAAAATTCCGTAAGGCCGCATCTTTTTGTGACGACGACTACACTATTTCAATCAGGATAGTGACGCGGACAGGAAGAAAATGACTCAACACACGCGAAATTTTTCATTCAAAGTGCTCACGATTAACACGCACAAAGGTTTTACCGCCTTTAATAAACGCTTCATCCTGCCGGAGTTGCGCGACGCTGTCAGAACGGTCGGCGCCGATATTGTCTGTCTGCAAGAAGTGATGGGTGCGCATGAGGTACATCCACTGCATATCGAAAACTGGCCGGACACCACGCATTATGAATTTTTGGCCGATACCATGTGGAGCGATTTCGCCTATGGTCGCAATGCGGTCTATCCGGAGGGCCATCACGGTAACGCAGTACTTTCTCGCTATCCCATTGAATACTACGAAAATCGAGATGTCTCGATTGGCGGCAGTGAAAAGCGCGGCGTGCTCTATTGCCGTATTACACCGCCCATGCTGCAACACCCTATTCACGTCATGTGCGTTCACCTTGGCCTGCGGGAAAGTCATCGCCAGGCACAGTTAACTCTGCTGGCGGAATGGGTAAATGCCTTGCCCGAATCGGAACCGGTACTGGTGGCCGGGGACTTCAACGACTGGCGGCAAAAGGCCAATCGACCATTAAACGCAGCCGGTCTGGAGGAGATATTTACTCGCGCCTATGGCCGACCGGCGCGCACGTTCCCGGTGAGTATGCCATTGCTGCGACTCGATCGTATTTATGTCAAGAATGCCCACGCCAGTTCCCCTACGGCGCTGCCGCTGCGAGACTGGCGACATTTATCAGACCATGCCCCCCTTAGCGCGGAGATCCATCTATGAAATGCGGCTGGCGTGAAGGTAATCAAATTCAGCTACTGGAAAATGGCGACCAGTTCTATCCTGCCGTGTTTGAGGCTATTGCTCAGGCACAGCAAAAAATCATTCTGGAAACCTTCATCTTGTTTGAAGATGAAGTGGGCAAAAAACTCCACAGCGCTCTGTTAAAAGCGGCGCAACGCGGCGTAAAAGCTGAAGTACTGCTTGATGGCTATGGCTCTCCCGATCTTAGTGACGCATTTGTCGGTGAACTTACCGCTGCCGGTGTTATTTTCCGCTATTACGATCCCCGCCCTCGTCTGCTGGGAATGCGAACCAATATTTTTCGCCGGATGCACCGCAAAATTGTGGTGATTGATGACCGTATCGCCTTTGTCGGCGGCATTAACTATTCTGCAGAACATATGTCGGATTACGGCCCGCAAGCGAAACAAGACTATGCAGTACGTGTGGAAGGGCCGGTAGTGGCGGATATTCTGCAATTTGAAGTAGAAAACCTGCCGGGGCAAAGCCCGGCACGCCGCTGGTGGAAACGCCATCATCAGGCCGAAGAAAACCGCCACCCCGGCGAGGCACAGGCTCTGTTTGTCTGGCGGGATAATGAAGAGCACCGCGACGATATCGAACGTCATTATCTGAAAATGCTGACGCAAGCAAAACGTGAAGTCATTATCGCTAACGCTTATTTTTTCCCTGGTTACCGTCTGCTCCATGCGATGCGTAAGGCCGCCCGCCGTGGCGTGAGCGTAAAACTGATTGTCCAGGGAGAGCCAGACATGCCGATTGTTAAAGTGGGCGCACGACTGCTCTATAACTACCTGGTGAAAGGGGGGGTTCAGGTTTATGAATATCGCCGCCGCCCGCTACACGGCAAAGTGGCGCTCATGGACGATCACTGGGCCACGGTAGGCTCAAGTAACCTCGATCCGCTCAGTCTGTCGCTCAACCTTGAAGCTAACCTGATTATTCATGATCGCACCTTTAACCAGACTCTGCGCGACAATCTACAAGGCATTATCGTGAATGATTGTAAGCAGGTCGATGAGTCTATGCTGCCGAAACGCACCTGGTGGAACCTGACTAAAAGCGTACTAGCGTTCCACTTTTTACGCCATTTCCCGGCGCTGGTCGGCTGGCTTCCGGCGCATACCCCGCATCTGGCGCAGGTTCCCCCACCTGCACAGCCAGAAATGGAAACCCAGGATCGCGTTGATCCAGAAAATACAGGAGTGAAGCCCTGATGGCTAAATCGCATCCGCGCTGGCGGTTGGCTAAAAAAGTACTGACCTGGCTGTTTTTTATTGCAGTCGTCGTTCTGCTGGTGGTTTATGCTAAAAAAGTCGACTGGGGCGATGTCTGGACCGTCATTCGCGACTATAACCGCACTGCGCTATTAAGCGCGGTTGGGCTGGTTATTATTAGCTATCTTCTTTACGGCTGTTACGATCTACTTGGCCGGCTTTATTGTGGGCACAAACTGGCAAAACGGCAGGTCATGCTGGTGTCGTTCGTCTGTTACGCCTTTAACCTGACGCTCAGTACCTGGGTCGGCGGGATAGGGATGCGTTACCGGCTTTACTCGCGCCTCGGCTTACCTGGTAGCACCATTACACGCATTTTCTCGCTCAGTATTACCACTAACTGGCTGGGCTATATTTTGCTTGGCGGCATCATTTTTACCTTCGGCGTTGTCCAGCTTCCCGACCACTGGTATATCGATGAAGGTACTCTGCGTATTCTCGGTATCATTTTATTGTTGATTATCGCGGTCTATCTGTGGTTTTGCGCCTTTGCGAAGCGTCGGCATATAACAATTAAAGGCCAGAAACTGGTGCTGCCGTCATGGAAGTTCGCGCTGGCACAGATGGCCATCTCCAGCGCGAACTGGATGGCGATGGGGGCGATAATCTGGCTGCTGATGGGCCAGGGTGTGAACTATTTCTTTGTGCTGGGCGTATTACTGGTGAGTAGTATCGCGGGCGTTATTGTGCATATTCCGGCAGGCATCGGCGTGCTGGAAGCCGTATTTCTGGCGTTGCTGGCGGGCGAACATACGTCGCAAGGTACAATTATCGCCGCCCTGCTCGCTTATCGCGTACTGTACTATTTTATCCCTCTGCTGCTGGCGCTGATCTGTTATCTGATACTGGAGAGCCGGGCGAAAAAGCTGCGGGCGAAAAATGAGAAGGCGATGGCGAAGTAACAGGAGGAATAAGACGCTGGCACATTACCGGATGGCGCTACGCTTATCAGGCCTACGAAGCATTCCTTTGTAGGCCTGATAAGGGTTTACTCACCATCCAACAATAAAACTTAGCGGCGGTTGCCAAAAATACGCAACAACATCAGGAACAGGTTGATAAAGTCCAGATACAACGTTAACGCGCCGAGAATGGAATATTTACGCAGATTAGCGCTGTCGCGGGTATCTATTTGCTCGCCGATATTTTTCAGCTTCTGTGTGTCATAGGCAGTCAGCCCGACAAATACAATCACCCCGATATAGGTTACCGCCCACATCAGCGCTTCGCTCTTCAGCCAGAAGTTGACCAGTGACGCCAGAACGATACCAATCAGCGCCATAAACAACATATTGCCGAAACCGCTAAGATCGCGTTTGGTGGTATATCCGTACAGACTCATTACGCCGAACATTCCGCCAGTTACCACAAACGTGCTGGCAATAGAGGAATACGTGTAAACAATAAAAATACTGGATAATGTCAATCCGGTGAGTGCCGAGTACAGCATAAATAGCGTGGTCGCCATCCCGGCGCTAAGCTTATGCACCAGCCCGGACAGAACAAACACCAGGGCAAGCTGGGCAATAATTAAGCCAAAGAAAGTGATTTTACTGGAAAAGACAAACATCATAACGGCTGGCGTATTGGCCGCATACCACGCGATAAACGCGGTCAACAACAGCCCGACTGTCATCCAGCCATACACCTGCGCCATATAAGCCTGCAGGCCGGAACGCGCCTGCACTATTGAATCAGATCGTGAAAATCTGTCCATGATGAACTCCTGTGTGGAAATGATACCTTAAAGCGTATCACATTCTGCTACCAACGTTTTACCGCCTGCTGGTCACTGTCGCGCGCTTCGACCCAGCGCTCGCCTTCCGGCGTCGCTTCACGTTTCCAAAAAGGCGCGCGGGTTTTCAGATAATCCATAATGAACTGACCCGCGTCGAACGCGCTACTGCGGTGCGCGCTGGTTACGCCGACGAAAACAATTTCATCACCCGGCCATAATTCGCCAATACGATGAATAACGGTTACCCGACCCAGCGGCCAGCGGGAACGCGCCTTTGCGATAATCTCCGCCAACGCTTTCTCTGTCATGCCCGGATAATGTTCCAGCGTCAGCGCTTTAACACTATCGCCGAGGTTATGATTACGCACTTTGCCGGTAAAAGTGACAACCGCACCGTCTTCGTCGCGCGCCGCCAGCCAGGGATATTCATCCCCGACACTAAACGGCGCAGCACCAACCACAATTCGCGTTTCAGTCATGTCAGCCTCCCGTTACCGGCGGGAAAAACGCCACTTCATCGCCCGCCGCCAGCGGATGGTCAAAACTCACCAGCGTCTGATTGACCGCCGCCAGCAGTTTCCCGTCTTCCAGCGCTAACGCCCAACGATCACTCTTTGCCGCCAGATGCTGTCGCAATGCCTCAACGGTGGAAAAATCTGCCGGAACATCCAGCGCATCGGTTCCTGTAAGCTCGCGAACCTGAGCAAAGAAAAGCACCTTAATCATGCGCATCCACCTTAAAGTCTCCCGACTTACCACCGCTTTTCGCCAGTAGACGCACCGGGCCAATGACCATATTTTTTTGTACTGCTTTGCACATGTCGTAGATCGTTAATGCCGCAACGGACGCCGCAGTTAACGCTTCCATTTCGACGCCCGTTTTGCCGGTCAGGCGGCACAGAGACTCAATACGCACCCGATTATGCTCCGGCTCGGCCTGAAGCTGCACCTCTACTTTACTGAGCAACAGCGGATGGCATAGAGGGATAAGCTCCCAGGTACGTTTGGCTGCCTGAATACCGGCAATACGAGCGGTCGCGAAAACATCGCCCTTGTGATGTTTACCGTCAATAATCATGGCCAGCGTTTCACTACGCATAGTAATAAATGCTTCCGCCCGCGCTTCACGAACCGTGTCCGCTTTAGCGGAAACATCCACCATGTGTGCTTCGCCAGCGGCATTGATATGGGTTAATTGCGACATCGTTATTTCTTCAAATGAGGATGAAAATTACACGGACGCGTACGGGCATCCAGCTGCGGCGCAATGATATTTTCCCACGCGGTTTGGCACGCTTTTGTGGAACCCGGCATGGCAAAAATCAGGGTTTTGTTCGCCACGCCAGCTACCGCGCGCGACTGCAGGGTTGCAGTGCCGATCTCTTCAAATGAAAGCATACGGAACACTTCGCCAAACCCTTCCACTTCGCGATCGAAGAGCGGCAGCAGCGCTTCCGGCGCCTGATCGCCTTCAGTCAGACCGGTCCCGCCGGTAATCAATACGACTTGTACCTCATCGCTGGCAATCCACGCGGAAACCTGGGCACGAATGGCGTAACGGTTCTCTTTAACGATGGCTTTATCCACCACCACGTGCCCTGCCTCCTGCGCTGAATCACGCAGATAATGGCCGGAGGTATCGTCTTCTTCGCCGCGGCGATTAGAGACGGTAAGAATAGCCATGCGGGTCGGGATAAATTCAGCGCTTACCTGACTCATCTGAAATCTCCTTATTAAGGATTAACCGCCAATATAGGATAAATTTTGTGTAATACCCGTATTACTCTGATGGAGGAAATGGGTCTGCTTTTTTTCCAGCAACGCGCCGGAAATACGTTCTTCGAGCGCGTATTGCTGCGCATCATCCTGCAACAGATCGCGCAAGCTCACACCGCCCTCGCCAAACAGACACAAATGCAGCTTACCGATGGACGAAACACGCAAACGGTTACAGGTGGCGCAGAAATCTTTTTCATACGGCATGATGAGGCCGATCTCGCCGGCATAATCAGGATGACAGAAAACCTGCGCCGGGCCGTCGCTACGCTGGCGAATCTGATGAATCCAACCACGGCGTAGTAATTCGTCGCGTAGCACCTGGCCAGAAATGTGGTGTTTACGAAAGAGTTCGCTCCCCTCGCCTGTCTCCATAAGTTCAATAAAGCGTAGCTGAATGGGGCGAGACTGAATCCAGGCAAGGAAAGTGTCAAGCTGATGGTGGTTCACATCGCGCATCAGTACGGTGTTGACTTTCACCTTTTCGAAACCAGCATCAAAGGCGGCATCAATCCCGGCCATCACCTGACGGAATTTATCCTGTCCGGTAATCGCATGGAACTGACGCGCATCCAGGCTATCGACGCTGACATTAATGCCTGTCAAACCTGCTTCGCGCCAGTGTGCGGCATCGCGCGCCAGTCGGTATCCATTGGTCGTCACCGCAATCTGACGGATCGCTTTATTTTCACCTACAGCGGCGATGATGTCGGTAAAATCCCGGCGCAGCGAAGGCTCTCCGCCGGTGAGGCGCACCTTTTCCGTGCCAAGACTGGCAAAGGCACGCGTAACGCGACGAATTTCATCGACGGTAAGGAAACCGTTGTTGGTAACTCCGCCGGGCTTATAGCCCTCCGGCAAGCAATAGGTGCAACGAAAGTTACACACATCGGTAATCGACAGACGTAAGTAGTAAAACTTACGCGCGAAAGCATCGGTAAGTTGTGAAGCCATGTACACCTTTCCAAATACGGGAGGCGGAGTCATTTCTTCCTGCGCCCTGGCAACAAACGTCTGAACGTTGTCACGGCCAAAGCACCGTATCAAAAATGACCCAGGTGCAGAGGCTAGAGTGTTTACTGTGGTTACGCCGATACTAGCGTGTAAATGACAATTTCGCCATCACGCTTTCGCTATATAAACATGTACATAGCGATATGATCGTGCTATTTAACGACAGAATACGTGAAACTCACACTTTTACATTGATATATATCATTTAGCCGTGGTAACGCCCTCGCTATAAAGGGGTAGTCGGGAATAATTAATTGTCTTTTAGCCGACCGGCTAATTGCTGAAAACCCGCGACTTGCGCTACTGTAGCGCTGTTTATTTGACTTCAGGAATTTTTATGCGCAATCGTACGCTGGCCGACCTGGATCGTGTTGTCGCTCTCGGCGGAGGGCATGGATTAGGACGCGTTCTCTCTTCGCTTTCTTCATTAGGTTCACGCCTGACCGGTATTGTTACTACCACAGATAACGGGGGGTCAACAGGCCGTATCCGCCGCTCGGAAGGGGGGATCGCCTGGGGTGACATGCGCAACTGCCTGAATCAGTTAATCACCGAACCCAGCGTCGCGTCCGCTATGTTTGAGTATCGTTTTGGCGGTAATGGCGAACTTTCAGGTCATAACCTCGGAAATTTGATGTTAAAAGCATTAGATCACCTGAGCGTGCGGCCTCTGGAGGCGATCAATTTAATTCGTAATCTGCTTAAGGTGGATGCACAGCTGATCCCGATGTCGGAGTTGCCGGTGGATCTGATGGCGATTGATGAACAGGGTCACGAGATTTACGGCGAAGTGAATATTGATCAGTTAGCGACGCCGCCTCAGGAGATCATGTTAACGCCGAATGTTCCGGCGACGCGGGAAGCGGTACAGGCTATCAATGATGCTGATTTGATTCTGATAGGCCCTGGCAGTTTCTATACCAGTCTGATGCCTGGCCTGCTGCTGGATGAACTGGCGCAGGCGCTGCGGCGTACTCCGGCGCCAATGGTGTATATCGGCAATCTGGGTCGCGAATTAAGTCTGCCCGCCGCCAGTTTAACGCTCGTCGATAAGCTGGCGATGATGGAGCAATATATTGGCAAAAAAGTCATTGACGCTGTGGTGGTTGGGCCGCAAGTTGACGTCAGTGCGGTGAACGATCGGGTGGTGATCCAGGACGTGCTGGAAGCCAGCGATATCCCCTATCGCCACGATCGTCAATTATTGCATAATGCACTGGAAAAAGCGTTACAGGCGTTGGGTTAACGCTGCTTGCCTTATGGCACCACGCTTATCCACAGCCTGTTTACTCTTACCCGTAAACAGGCTCTCCCCTTCTGAATAAACGGCGTCCAGTTATCACCAGTAGGCGTTCATGAGTGAGCTCACCCCTTTTTTAGCCAACACTTTCTCCATGAGCTCAGTAAAGAGTGTCTGATTGATCTCTTCTATTATCCGCATCCCGATCATACGCTCTGCGTCAGAATCGCCTGCGATTCCTAACGCATCCAGTTCAGAGTTAATCCGGCTCTGATAAGCATCCGTTTCAATATACTCAGCCCTTTTATCCATCATTTCACACCACTCTTCTGGCGCTATACGCTCCAGTACTTTATGCCATGGCCCCCACTGTGCAAACCAGGTGTGAAAACCGCTATTTTCAGCAATTTTTATCCGTATTTCCGCTTCCTCCAGATCAGACTCAGTGATACCCGAAACGTTATAGAATCGCATATCCCGGGTCATTGTCGTTAGTGAAAGCGACTCGCGTAGCTGATTCTGAAACCCCAGAAATACTTCGATTTCGTCAATGAAAAAAAGCCGTTTTACCTTTTCTCTCGCCAGAGGTTCTATTTGCGCCAGCCGAAAGATTTCACGCCCCACCGTAATCAGTTCCGCTAACTGGCTATCAAAAGCGCCTCTTTCAGCATCATGAACCAATGTCGCCTGCTGCATTTGGTGGTATGCCAGTGTGACCCGGTCTTCGCAGCTTTCTGTTGCATCCATCGCTATAATAAATGCGGTTTCTCTTAGCGCGTTATCATCTGCCAGACGTATTAGCCAGGCGGAGACCTGCTCCTTAAAATCCGGGTGTCTGGTGTTCTGCGTCTCACCAAGACGGTCCAGAAATTGACTAAAAGCCTCAGCGTTTGCATCTGCCTCAAATGCCTGCCATTTGTTAACGTCCTCCTCCCCGCTATGCGCTAGCCAGGCCTTGACCGCTTCATGCAGTGGCCGGGTTACCCGAGAAGCGGAAGATGCTTCCATAGCGAAAAAGATCCGGGGTCCCCGATAATCCACAGCGGACATTAGCATCTGAATATCCTGTATCGCTCGTGCTGTAAGAGGATTATGCTCTACAAACAGGCTTGCAGGACGGGGCCCATCACCTGAGAAATAGGGTAGCAATTCCGGGAGACGAGACAGTTGATTGTAAGAAGCATTCATTTCTTGCAACGCTGATGGAAGGCATTCCGGGAGGCTTGTCAATTGGTTCCGGGAAACGTCCAACCGTTGTAACGTGGACGGCAGCGTTTCTGGCAAAGTGGTAAGCTGATTATCACTTATATCCAGGCGTTTTAACGTTGAGGGTAGCAACTCGGGCAGGCAGATTAATACATTATTGCTGGCTTCCAGATACTGCAGGTTCTCTGGCAATCTTGCAGGCAAAACCGTTAACAGATTATCGCCAACGATCAATACTTCGATCCCTGATGGAAGCGTTTCTGGCAGTGCTGTTAAATAGTTTTGATAAACATCCAGTTGCAGAAGCCCGGCAGGCAAAATGTCCGGCAGTGCCGTGAGCTCATTCGAGGCAACAATCAGCGTTTCAAGCGATGAGGGCAAATGGTCAGGTAATTCAGAAATAGGGTTACAGGTGAGATCCATGTGCTGAATAGTATGCGGTAGCGTGGCGGGTATACCGGTTAGCTTATTCTCTTTAGCAGATAACACCTGTATATTGGCTTGTAAATTCTCCGGCAGGCTGTGCAGGTTATTTTTATCGAGTAACAGATGCGTTACCGAGGCGGGAATATAACCGGGTATCGTTGTTAGTTTTAACCTGTCCAGACGAAGGTAAGTCTCATTATCTTCCAGGCAGTTGCGCATGCGCTTTACAGCGCTTTCACGATACGGAGCCTCATCGGTTGGCGCATGGTTTACCCAGTCAGACCAGATTAACTCATAATCCACAGCTTCTCTGGAGAGGGAAGTCCTCTTAGTCTGCTCGCTTTCGATCTCAAGGGTATAGGTTACTGTCTCCCCTTCGCACTCAACAGTATAACTGTCTGTATTAAATGTTATTGACAGGATTTCCTGACTATTTACATTCAAAATACAGTACTGGCTTGTTCCCGCTCTATTACATTGAATATTCTCCATATATGCAGGGAAAGCTAACGCCCTCAGCCGTTCAAACTTGTTTTTGAGCACTTCTGGCGAAACAGTTTCAGATAGATGACAAAGGTCGGAGATGTAAATTTGTGCTTCAACCTGATGTTCAGAAGAGAAAAACCCCCTTACGCTATTCCATATTTTCTCTCCCAGAAGCGCCTCTCTTGCAGCCTCATCAGTGATATTTTGATTCCTTGCAGCGGACTGCGTATTGGTGATATTAAACATATGTCCTCTACCTGAGCTGAAAGTTCCGAGAGTAACGAATCCGGTATTTTCAGCTTTTAATAAAAGACCATTTTCGTCATCGCTTTTGACGAGTCGTCCTGTTTTTACAGGAGGAATGTCATTTATAGCGGATAGATTATTTCAACGGACGAAGGTGAGAGTAAAATGACGACCATAAAGGCTATCCAGACCGATAATACGGGGCTGGTTTCCTCATGGCCAAAGAGACGAGTGATTTCAGCGTTAAGTATAGTCTCAACGCTGATTTATAGTTAACCACACCGTCAGGAGGCGGCGATAAACAGCTCGCGTAGTTGATGCAGCTGGTCGCGAATTTGCGCGGCCTCTTCAAACTCCAGATTCTGCGCGTGCTGCATCATTTGCCCCTCCAGCTCATGAATTTTCTGCTGCAATGCTTTTGGCGTCATATCCAGTTCAACAATCCCGGATTTCGCCGTAACGCGGCCTTTTCCTTTCCCCTTCGCTTTGGTTTTCGCAATGTTCTGCCCCAGCGCCAGTACATCGATCACTTTTTTGTTCAGCCCCTGCGGAGTGATGCCGTGTTCTTCGTTGTACTTCTGCTGCTTCTCGCGACGACGTTCAGTTTCGCCAATCGCTTTCGCCATCGACGGCGTGATCTTATCGCCGTAAAGAATCGCTTTACCATTGACGTTACGCGCCGCGCGGCCAATGGTCTGAATCAAGGAACGCTCAGAGCGCAGAAAGCCCTCTTTATCGGCGTCCAGAATCGCCACCAACGAGACTTCCGGCATATCCAGCCCTTCGCGTAACAGGTTAATTCCCACCAGCACGTCAAACTCCCCCAGACGCAAATCGCGGATGATTTCCATGCGTTCCACGGTATCAATATCCGAGTGCAGATAACGCACGCGCTCGCCGTGCTCTTCCAGATATTCAGTCAGGTCTTCCGCCATCCGCTTGGTAAGCGTGGTCACCAGCACACGCTCGTTAATGGCCGCACGCTGACGGATTTCAGAAAGTAAATCGTCCACCTGGGTCGCCACCGGACGCACTTCAATAATCGGGTCCAGCAGCCCGGTTGGCCGTACCACCTGGTCCACGACATCACCACCGGATTTCTCCAGTTCATAGTTGCCGGGCGTAGCGGAAACATATATGGTTTGCGGCGCTAACGCTTCAAATTCTTCAAACTTTAGTGGACGGTTATCCAGCGCCGAAGGCAGACGGAAACCATACTCAACCAGCGTCTCTTTACGCGCCCGGTCCCCGCGATACATGCCGCCGATCTGCGGGATCGTCACGTGGGACTCATCCACCACCAGCAGTCCGTCGGCGGGCAGATAATCGAACAAGGTTGGCGGCGGCTCGCCCGGCCCGCGGCCAGACAGAAAGCGAGAATAGTTTTCAATACCCGAGCAGTAGCCCAGCTCATTCATCATCTCTAAATCGAACTGCGTGCGCTGGCTTAACCGCTGTTCTTCAAGCAGCTTATTATTCGCCAGCAGCACTTTACGCCTGTCCGCCAGCTCATCTTTTATCTCTTCCATCGCCTGGAGAATACGCTCGCGTGGCGTCACATAGTGCGTTTTAGGATAGATGGTATAACGTGGCACTGTTGACTCGACCTGCCCGGTTAACGGGTCAAATAGCGACAGGCGCTCAACCTCTTCATCAAACAACTCAACGCGCAGCGCGATATCATCAGATTCCGCCGGGAAGATATCGATCACTTCGCCGCGCACGCGGAACGTCCCGCGCTGGAACGCCTGGTCGTTTCGGGTATATTGCAGTTCGGCCAGCCGACGCAGAATCGCGCGCTGGTCGATCAGCATTCCTACCGTCAGATGTAGCATCATTTTCAGATAGAGATCAGGATCACCCAGCCCGTAGATAGCGGACACAGAAGCCACCACCACGACATCGCGTCGCTCAAGCAGTGCTTTCGTGGCCGACAGCCGCATTTGCTCAATATGTTCGTTCACCGACGCATCTTTTTCGATAAACGTATCCGAACTCGGCACATACGCTTCCGGCTGATAGTAATCGTAGTAAGAGACAAAATACTCCACCGCATTTTCCGGGAAAAACGCTTTCATTTCGCCATAAAGCTGCGCCGCCAGCGTTTTATTAGGCGCCAGTACCATCGTCGGCCGCTGCAAGTCGGCAATGACGTTGGCAATGGTGAATGTCTTCCCGGAGCCGGTTACGCCCAACAACGTCTGATGCGCCAGGCCATCCTCCAGGCCCTCTTCCAGACGGCGTATAGCCTCCGGCTGATCGCCAGAAGGTTTAAAAGCGGAATTCAGTTTGAACGGTTTACTCATGGGCGGCTACCTGAAGGAGTGAGCGGGCAGGTGAGTAATTTTACTCCCGACGGCGAATATTGCCAATAAAAAAAGCTGGATAAAAAAACAGTACCTTCCCAAAAACGGTCGGTTATCAACCAATAACTCACGCCGTTGCGAGGTAAAATGTACACAGGCATGGGGCAAAATTCCAGCAGCGTGCGGTTATCCCCAGACCAGAGTCTTTTTTAACATTTGTCAAGTCGTATGATGAAAGTTTTGTGTCAACATATAGTTCGTCCTTTACAACCATTGATTTTATATAACTCGCTGTATAAAAAAGGATATTTTCTCAAGCCGTCTTTCGCGTCAATTTAGTCGCAGGCCGCGTCGCCTCTCGCTTACGTTGTGTTTTCTAACTCTAATACACAAGGTTATCCACAGGAATAGTGGATAACTGCTTCCAGCCCGTATGCCCTGCCGCCTGGCAAAATCAACGGCGAGCGTTTTCGTGGGGCGATAAAAAAAAATTATCGCGCTTTTTGGATGATTATCGGCTGGCGCGACGGGAAAAAATAGCTGCGTACATGCTCATAGTGTGCCTATTTTTTATCGCAACGCTGAAATATCTGGCAACCCGATAGCAGCACTGTCTGATCCTGCTATCGGGGGGATTACCCCATGGTTACGCGTTATCCAGGGCGCTAAGGTCAAGATACTGCCCTGTTTCAGCCTGCTCCGGAGACACTTCCAGCCACGGGATTTCCCCTAATTGCGGAGCCGGTATAACGCGCCGGAGCGTATCAAGATATTCACCATGACGAGCGCCCGGCGGCTGTACGCCGTTGGCTATCCATCCGGCAAGCGTTAGCCCAGCCTGCTTTACCGCCAGCGCCGTCAGCATGGCGTGATTAATACAGCCCAGCTTTACGCCAACGACCAGTATCACCGGCAACTGCTCCGCCTGCACCCAGTCGGCAAATGTCAATGTAGCAGAGAGCGGCGTAAACCAACCGCCCGCTCCTTCTATCAACACCCAGTCGGCCTGCGCTTCCAGGGTTCGTAATCCTTGTGATAAGACCTCTGCCTCTATCGCCCGGCCCTCGTCAGCGCTAACAATATGGGGGGAGGTAGGTTCCGCAAAAGTATAAGGGTTGATCGCGGAATAGGATTGCGGCAGGCTACTGTTACGCTGTAAGGCCAACGCATCGCTATTGCGTAGCCCGTCGGTGGTCATTTCACTGCCGGAAGCGACGGGTTTATAGCCTGTGGTTTGATAACCCAGCCGTGTTGCCGCCTGCAATAAGGCGCAACTGGCAACCGTTTTGCCGACTTCGGTATCCGTACCGGTCACGAAATAGCGTTTAGTCACGTTGAATCACTCCCATAAAAAGATAGTATGTCAGCGTATATTTCCCCTGCCGCTGCGGCCATGCCAGTTGAATTTGTCTCAGCCGGGCGCGGGTTAATACATCCGGTTCCCGCCCTTCATGGAGATGGGTAGCGCCAATCCCTTTCAGCGAGCGCATCGCGCTCAGAGCATCCTCAAACCACACGGTCATTGCCTGCGTTCGGCAATATGCCCGCCAGCCGCGCAGCGCGTGGTCAATGGCCTCTTCCGGCAGAAAACGATTCGCATGGGCGCGATTATCGACAGCCTGCCATGCCTGACGCAGTTCCGGCAAAGATCCCTCGCACAGTGTGGTAAAAGCCACGACGCCACCAGGCTGCACAACCCGGTACAACTCGCTCAACGCGCCGCGTAAATCGCCACACCACTGGACAGCAAGGTTGCTCCAGGCCAGGTCAAAAACGCCTGCACCATGGGGAATCGCTTCGATATCCGCCAGCACATAGTGATGTGCGGACTTGCGATCGCGGGCCTGTCGCAACATCGGCAGCGAAAGATCCAGGGCGGTAACGTTACTCCCCCGTTCACGCCAGTAGCGGCTCATGCGTCCAGGGCCGCAGCCAGCATCCAGAACGCAGGAAAACTGACGGCCTGCCAGCATCGTAAGCAGTGCCTCCGCGCTTTGATGCTGCAAAGAAGCGTGCTGTTCATACTGCGATGCAGCCCGGCCAAACGCCGCCGCGATAGCCGGCTTATTCACCTGCGCCATGGAGCGCCTCCAGCAGACGATCGACATCACACACTTCATGTGCCTGTGTTAACGTTAACCGCAGGCGCGCCGTACCGGCAGGCACTGTCGGCGGACGAATCGCCGTCGCCCAGCATCCTTGTTGACGCAGCGCCTCCGCCAGGCGCAGCGCGCGACTATTATCGCCCACGATCAATGGCTGGATAGCGCCAGGGGAATGGAGCAGCGTAAAGCGGGACGCGTTAATACCCGCCCGAAAACGCTGAACCAGACGGGCAAGTTTTTCTCGCCGTTCATGACCTTCATCACTGCGAATCACCGCCAGCGAGGCGCTTAATGCCTGCGCCTGCGCGGGCGGCATACTGGTGCTATAAACCAGATGGCGGGCGAATTGCAGCAGGTAATCCGCCACGCTTTCCGAACAAAGCACCGCTGCGCCACTGACGCCAAATCCCTTACCAAACGTCACCACCAGGAGCTCAGGCTTCACCTGTTGCTGCCAGCAGGTACCCCGCCCTTCATCGCCTGTCACGCCAATGCCGTGAGCGTCATCGACCAGCAGCCAGGCGTTATGCCTGCGGGCGATCCGTTGGATCTCTGCCAACGGTGCGCTGTCGCCGTCCATGCTATACATGCCTTCAGCTACCACCAGTTGCTGTCCCGGACAGGGCGATTGCAATAAACGTGACAGATGCTGCGTATCGTTATGGATAAAGCGACGAAGCTGCGCCGGACTCAGATTAGCGGCCTCCAGCAACGAAGCATGACTCAGCCTGTCGGCCACAATCCGGTCGTTTTTTTTCATTAACGCGGTAATAACCGCCTGATTCGCCGCAAAACCTGAGGTGAAGAGCAGCGCGCGCGGATATCCTAACCACTGCGCCAGCTCCGCCTCCAGCACCTGGTGCGCCACGGAATAACCACTCATATGGCCCGATCCGCCGCTGCCGACGCCAAAACGCGTCGCCGCCTGCTGCCAGGCGCGAATAATTTGTGGATGCTGACTTAAACCGAGGTAATCATTGCTGGAGAAGTTAAGATACTGCCGTCCGTTCGCTACCAGCCAGCGTCCGGCGCCCTGCGACACCACATAACGGCGGCGCAGCGTATCCGTCGCCCGACGCGCCGCCAGCGCATCGTCGACGCGTTGTTGCCAACTCATACGGCTGCCGCGTTGTAATAATCATCGGTATCCGGCGTCATCAGCGTCTGCTCCAGACGTTGCTGTTGCTCGTTATCGCCCGCCAGCACCTTCGTCTGTTGCGGATTGAGCCCCAGCTTGCGAAACAATTGCAGATCGTTGTCTTCCGCCGGATTAGGGGTAGTTAATAACTTGCAGCCATAGAAAATCGAGTTAGCTCCGGCCATAAAGCACATCGCCTGGGTTTGCTCGTTCATCTGTTCACGCCCGGCGGAAAGCCGCACATATGAGGCCGGCATCATGATGCGCGCCACGGCGATAGTACGAATAAAATCAAATGCATCCACGTCATCGTTATTCGCCAACGGCGTGCCTTTCACCTTCACCAGCATGTTGATTGGCACGCTTTCCGGCGGCGTCGGCAGGTTCGCCAACTGCAACAACAGTCCGGCGCGATCGGTAACCGTTTCGCCCAGGCCAACGATGCCGCCAGAGCACACTTTAATCCCCGCCTCACGGACTTTCTCCAGAGTATCGAGGCGATCCTGATAAGTACGGGTAGTAATGATATTGCCGTAAAATTCCGGCGAGGTATCAAGGTTATGGTTGTAGTAATCCAGCCCGGCGTTAGCCAGGCGCTTCGCCTGGCTCTCATTCAACATACCAAGCGTCATACACGTTTCCAGCCCCATCGCTTTGACGCCCTGCACGATTTGCTCCAGATAAGGCATATCACGCTCATGTGGATTCTTCCAGGCCGCGCCCATGCAGAACCGGGTCGAACCGGCGTTTTTTGCTTTTCGGGCGGAGTCCAGGACCTGCTCCACTTCCAGTAAACGCTCGGTTTCCAGCCCGGTTTTATAACGTGAACTCTGCGGGCAGTATTTACAATCTTCCGGACAAGCGCCAGTTTTAATCGACAGTAGTGTACTGACCTGTATCTGCTGCGGATCGAAATGCTGGCGATGAATTTGCTGCGCTTCAAACAGCAATTCCAGCAGTGGTTTTTCAAATAATTCGGTGACTTGCGACAGTGTCCAGCGTGGATGGTGAGCCATCGGGCCTCTCCAAAATATGTTGTTCGTTTTTGATATGGTGTAGACTCGTAAACCTAAATGTTTTTAATTTGGTTTACAAGTCGATTATGACAACGGACGATCTTGCCTTCGATAAGCGCCATATTTGGCACCCTTACACTTCCATGACCTCGCCGCTGCCGGTGTATCCTGTCGAGCGAGCGGAAGGGTGCGAACTGTTCCTCTCATCAGGTGAGCGCCTGATTGAAGGAATGTCTTCCTGGTGGGCGGCCATTCATGGCTATAACCACCCACAGCTCAACGCGGCGATGAAATTACAAATTGACGCCATGTCGCATGTGATGTTCGGCGGGATAACACACACGCCCGCGATAAATCTGTGTCGCAAACTGGTTGCAATGTCGCCTGAGCCGCTGGAGTGCGTCTTTCTGGCCGACTCCGGCTCGGTGTCAGTGGAAGTGGCTATGAAAATGGCGCTGCAATACTGGCGGGCGCGTGACGAATCACGTCAGCGTTTTCTGACCTTTCGCAATGGTTATCATGGCGACACCTTCGGCGCGATGTCGGTGTGCGATCCGGATAACTCCATGCATAACCTGTGGAAAGGCTACCTGCCGGAAAATCTGTTCGCGCCGGCACCGCAAAGCCGAATGGACGGCGAGTGGGATGAGCGGGACATTGTGCCGTTTGCCCGCCTGATGGCCGCACATCGCCATGAGATCGCTGCCGTCATTCTCGAGCCTATCGTCCAGGGGGCGGGCGGGATGCGCATGTATCATCCTGAGTGGCTCAGGCGCATCCGCAACATGTGCGATCGGGAAGGCATTCTGCTGATTGCCGATGAAATTGCCACTGGATTTGGTCGTACCGGCAAACTGTTCGCCTGTGAACATGCCGGGATTGCGCCGGATATTTTATGTCTCGGCAAAGCGTTAACTGGCGGCACAATGACCCTCTCGGCAACACTCACCACGCGGCAGGTGGCAGAAACCATCAGCCGCGGCGAGGCGGGGTGTTTTATGCATGGCCCAACGTTTATGGGTAATCCGCTGGCCTGCGCCGTCGCCTGCGCCAGCCTGACGTTGCTGGAAAGCGGCGAATGGCGCCAGCAGGTCGCGTCCATCGAATCTCAGTTACGCGCTGAATTAGCCCCGGCGCAAAACTCGCCCTGGGTAGCGGACGTACGCGTGTTGGGCGCCATTGGCGTGGTTGAAACCACCCACCCGGTCAATATGGCGGCGCTCCAGCGCTTCTTTGTCGGGCAAGGCGTCTGGATCAGACCCTTCGGCAAACTGGTCTACCTGATGCCGCCCTACATTATTCGTCCGGATCAATTGCGGCGTTTGACGCAGGCGGTCAATGACGCGGTACAGAATGAAACATTTTTTAGCCATTAATCAGCGGTAAGCGACGCCGCTTCTGGCTACACTTCTGGTGAGTCAAAAGGAGAGCGCATGAAACTTATCAGCAACGATCTGCGCGATGGAGATAAACTCCCCCATCGCCACGTTTTTAACGGTATGGGTTACGATGGCGATAATATTTCGCCACATCTGGCCTGGGACGAAGTACCGGCGGGCACCAAAAGTTTTGTTGTGACCTGTTACGACCCTGATGCGCCAACCGGTTCCGGCTGGTGGCACTGGGTGGTGGTTAACCTGCCGGCAGATACCCGCGTACTGACCCAGGGTTTCGGCTCAGGCCTGGTGGCCATACCGGACGGTGTTATTCAGACGCGTACCGATTTTGGTAAAGCGGGTTACGGCGGCGCTGCGCCGCCTAAAGGGGAAACGCATCGCTATATCTTTACGGTTCACGCGCTGGACGTTGAGCGTCTTAATGTGGATGAAGACGCCAGTGGCGCGATGGTAGGCTTTAACGTGCATTTCCATTCGCTCGCCAGCGCCTCGATAACAGCGATGTTCCGTTAAGCGCTGTGCCGGGTGGCGACGTAAACGTCTTACACTGCCAACGGGTTGGGTAAGCCGAATAAGCGCCGCGCCATCCGGCGGCATTCACATAAAGTCCGGCACCAGATGCTGTAACGCGCCTTGCGCCAGCAGCGCCGTCGCACACTCAATATCGGGCGCGAAAAAACGATCCTGCGTATAGTGCGCCACCTGCTCGCGCAGTGCCTGCCGCGCCTGTTCCAGTAGCGGGCTGGAGGTTAACCCTTCCCGCAAATCGATTCCCTGGCAGGCAGCCAGCCACTCCACGGCAATGACGCCGCGGGTATTCGCCGCCATTTCCCAGAGCCGCCGTCCTGCCGCCGGGGCCATTGAGACATGATCTTCCTGGTTAGCCGACGTCGGCAAACTATCCACGCTGTGCGGGTGCGCCAGCGCTTTATTCTCACTGGCGAGCGCCGCGGCAGTCACCTGGGCAATCATAAAACCAGAATTGACGCCGCCATTTTTCACCAGAAACGGCGGCAACTGCGACATATGCTTATCCATCATCAACGCGATGCGCCGTTCCGACAGAGCGCCGATTTCCGCTATCGCCAGCGCCAGATTATCTGCCGCCATCGCGACCGGTTCGGCATGGAAGTTGCCGCCGGAAATCACCTCCCCTTCACTGGCAAAGACCAGTGGATTATCGGATACAGCATTAGCTTCAACCAACAGCACCTCTTTCGCCTGGCGTAACTGGGTCAGACAGGCGCCCATCACCTGCGGCTGGCAGCGAAGGGAATACGGATCCTGAACCTTATTACAATGGTGATGTGATTCAGCAATGGCGCTGGTTTCGCTCAACAGATGCCGGAACAGTCGCGCGGCATCAATTTGCCCCTGCTGTCCGCGTGCAGCATGAATACGCGCATCGAAAGGACGGCGTGATCCCAGTACCGCCTCGGTGGTCAGTGCGCCGCAGACGACGGCTGAGGCAAACAACTCCTGCGCCTCAAACAATCCGCGCAGCGCGAAGGCCGTTGACGCCTGGGTACCATTAAGCAGCGCCAGCCCCTCTTTTGCCGCCAGCGCGACAGGCTCCAGCCCAGCCTTTTTTAGCGCCGTCTGCGCCGGAAGCCATTCGCCCTGCCAACGCGCTTTCCCTTCCCCAAGCAGCGTCAACGCCATATGCGCCAGCGGTGCTAAATCGCCCGACGCGCCAACCGACCCTTTTGCCGGAATCAGCGGATACACGCCGGCATTCACCAGCGCGATAAGCGCTTCTATCACGCTCAACCGAATCCCGGAAAATCCACGCGCCAGGCTGTTAATTTTCAATACCATGATGAGGCGCACCATCGCATCATTCAGCGGTTCGCCTACGCCCGCCGCATGGGATAGCACCAGAGAGCGTTGTAGATTTTGCAGGTCTTCATCGGCGATGCGCGTCTGCGCCAGCAGGCCAAAACCGGTGTTGATACCATAAGCGGTACGACCTTCGGCAACGATATCATTAACGCACGCGACGCTGGCGTTAATACCAGCAGTAGCGCTGGCGTCCAGCCGAAGCTGTACCGGATGACGCCAGACGTTGTACAGTTGAGAGAGGCTTAACTGCCCCGGAGTAAGTGTCATGGTGTTCATATCAGCCTTTCCCCTGCGTCGCCGCAACCATCGGTAAATTCAGACCTTGCTCAACAGCGCATTCCACCGCGAGATCATATCCGGCATCGGCATGGCGCATGACGCCCGTCGCCGGATCGTTGTGTAACACGCGGCGAATACGCGCGGCGGCCTCGTCAGAGCCATCACAGACAATCACCATCCCGGCGTGTTGCGAAAAACCCATCCCCACCCCGCCACCGTGATGGAGCGATACCCATGTCGCCCCGCTGGCGGTATTGAGCAACGCATTTAACAGCGGCCAGTCGGAAACCGCGTCGGAACCGTCGCGCATCGCTTCGGTTTCACGGTTAGGGCTGGCGACAGAACCAGAATCCAGGTGATCGCGGCCAATCACAATGGGCGCGGATACCTCGCCACAGCGCACCATTTCGTTAAATGCCAGCCCCAGTTTTTGCCGCCACTCCAGGCCTACCCAGCAAATACGCGCCGGTAGCCCCTGAAAATGAATGCGCTCGCGCGCCATATCCAGCCAGTGATGCAGATGTTTATCCTCAGCCACTATCTCTTTGACCCTGGCATCGGTTTTATAAATATCCTGTGGGTCGCCGGACAGCGCCACCCAGCGAAACGGCCCGATCCCTCGACAAAAAAGCGGGCGAATATAGGCTGGCACAAATCCCGGAAAATCAAAGGCGTTCTCCACCCCCATCTCTTTCGCCATCTGCCGAATATTGTTGCCATAGTCAAAGGTCGGCACGCCCATTTTACTGAACGCCAGCATCGCCCGAACGTGCGCCGCCATGGAACGTTTCGCTGCCTGCATCGTCCCCTGGGGATCGGATTGCGCGTTTTTCTGATACTCCTCCCAGCGCCAGCCGGAGGGCAAATAACCGTGTAGCGGATCGTGGGCGCTGGTCTGATCGGTCACCAGGTCCGGGCGCACGCCGCGATTAACCAGTTCCGGCAGGATATCCGCCGCGTTCGCGCACAGGGCGACGGATACGGCCTTCCCCTCACGGGTATAGCGCGTAATGCGGGCCAGCGCATCATCCAGCGTGGCGGCCTGCTCATCCACATAGCGAGTACGCAGACGAAAATCGATGCGGCTTTGCTGGCATTCAATCGTCAGCGAACATGCCCCGGCCAGCGTCGCGGCTAGCGGTTGCGCGCCGCCCATGCCGCCCAGCCCAGCGGTCAGCACCCAGCGTCCCGACAGCGTGCCGTTATAGTGCTGACGCCCCGCCTCGACAAAGGTTTCGTATGTTCCCTGCACGATTCCCTGACTGCCGATATAGATCCAGCTTCCGGCCGTCATTTGACCGTACATCGCCAGCCCTTTCGCATCCAGTTCGTTAAAGTGTTCCCATGTCGCCCAGTGGGGAACCAGGTTGGCGTTGGCGATTAATACCCGCGGCGCGTTGTCGTGCGTTTTAAATACGCCGACCGGTTTGCCAGACTGAATAAGCAACGTTTCGTCCGCCTCCAGCCGGGTGAGCGCATCAACAATAGCGTCATAACACTCCCAGTTGCGCGCCGCGCGGCCAATCCCGCCGTAGACCACCAGCTCATGCGGATTTTCCGCCACGTCAGGATCGAGATTATTCATTAACATCCGCAGCGGGGCTTCTGTCAGCCAGCTTTTCGCCGTTAATACCGTGCCTCTGGGCGCGCGGATAGTCTGCTGACGATACTTGCTTTCAGGCATAGCAATGACTCCTCATTATTATCGGTCTGCCATCACCGAATAACGCTAAAGCGTCGCTATCAGGTACCGCCACAGACTCAAGGATAAGAACCAGACATATACTTGTCTATACAAGCAAGCACAAGAAAAGAATTAACAAAAATGATACAATTTTGTTACATTGCGTCAGCAATCACGTTTTCCGGCAGCCGACTGTTCAGGAGATAAACCGTCCCTGCAGACGGTAGCGCGCTCCGGGAAACAGCAAGCGGGCATAAGAGACAATTCGCGATGCGGACCAGGTCGTACGGCGAATGAGCAGACAGGGATCGTGCTCTTTAATCATTAGCCATGCACACTCTTGCGCCGTGGCGCGCACCGCCTCCACAATATGTTCCCCTTCCGTTAACGGCGCGATCCGCGACAAATAAGCGTGCGGCGTGGTCTGACGGTAATCCTGCGTCAGATAATCCGCGACAAGTTCCGCGTTCACGCAGCGATCTTCAATTTGTACCGGCAGATCGTTTTCATAATGCACCATGATGGAATGGAAAATGACATCGCTCTCATTGACGTTGAGAGCGCTGGCCTGGATGACGTTTGCCCGCACACGCTCCAGCGTCAGCACCTCACAACGATGCTGATGGTGTCGGGCGGCAATCTCTTCAGCGATACTGCGAATTTCAAACAGCGCTGACTGGCCTTTCGGTTCGGCGACAAAGGTTCCCACACCTTGTAAACGCACCAGCCACCCTTCATCCGTCAGCTCACGCAGCGCCCGGTTGATAGTCATGCGGCTAAAGCCATACTGCGCGACCAGTTCTGCTTCTGACGGAATGCGATCGTGCGGCTGCCAGACGCCGCTGGCAATTTTTTTACAGATCTCCTGTTTCACCGTTTCGTAAAAAGGCGCAGGCGCAGAACGGATTCGGGAGGGATACATGCGTGAAGCTTCCTTATGCAGGGGTTATTTGCCGATGATCAGATTAACGCCACCAGTGCGCAATTTGCCAGCCAATCCGCGCCGCCACGCGTGCTGCGGCACCCTCTTCATCAAAACGCGGATTAAATTCGACCAGATCCGCCGCCTGTAATTTTCCGCTACGGCAAACCGGCTCAATTAAACGTAATACATGGACCAGCGGCACGCCCGGAGCGGCGGGGGCGGAAACCGCCGGCATTTCCCAGACAGGCAATACGTCGAGATCGACAGTCAGATAAATTTTATCCACCTTGTCGATAAACTGCGTCATCTGCGCCAGCGCGTTATGGCAGTCCAGATCCTCCACCACAGTGACATTCCGCCACTGCGCTTCCCGCCATAGCGCCCGCGTATTCGCCGCACGGCTCACGCCGAAACAGGCATAATGAAACGCGCGGCTCTGCGCGTCGCACAACTGCGCCAGTTGACGAAACGGCGTACCGGATGTTGCCCGGTCGGTCTGGCGCAGATCCAGATGCGCATCAAGATTAATGATCCCTACGCTTTCCTGCGCAAACGCGTCCAGCACGCCCGCGCCGTGTCCAAACGCGGTTTCATGTCCGCCGCCCAATACCAGAGTGCGCATTCCAGCCCGCAGACAGCGGCTTACCGCATCGCGCAAGGCCTGCTGCGCGCCTTCCAGATCGGGCGATAGCGCAACCCAATTGCCTAAATCCACCAGCCGTTCATGTCCCTGGTGGCTGGCCATATTCGCCAGCGCTTTACGCAACGCGTCCGGGGCGCCTGCCGCGCCGGGACGCCCTGCATTGCGTTTTACCCCCTCGTCGCAGGCAAATCCCATTAACGCGATCTTTTGCTGCCAGTTTTCGGGGGAAAAGGTCTCGCTGCGCGTGACGGTCTGAAACAGACGCCGCGCATCCGGCGCTTCTATACTGTCATCGCGCCCCTGCCAAAGCGCCGGAGAAGCCGGATACCATTGCGTCATGAGATTTGTCCTCTGTATACCCGCTGATATAAAGGGTTACGCCCCGGCTCATATACAACCTCTACCGGCTGTTCAGCATCCCACACCACAAAATCCGCCCGGTAGCCGGCCCTGATCTGCCCATGCGTCGCCTGTCTTCCCAGCGCGCGTGCGGCATGGCGCGTAACACCCGCCCATACCTCTTCCGGCGTCAGACCAAACTGCACGCAGGCCATATTCATGGCCAGATGCAAACTGCAAAACGGGCTGGTGCCAGGATTGAAATCGCTGGCAACGGCGACAGGCACTTGATAACGACGCAGCAGTTCTACTGGCGGACGCTGCGTCTCGCGCAGAAAGTAAAACGCGCCGGGCAATAGCACACCGACGGTGCCGCCGTCACGCATCGCCGCGACGCCCGCTTCATCAAGATAGTCGATATGATCCGCCGATAAGCCGTGATAGCGGCTCACTAACTGCGCCCCGCCCGACAGCGAAAGCTGTTCGACATGCCCTTTAACGGGAATGCCTGACGCCTGCGCCGTCTGCAACACCCGCTCACTCTGCGCCACGTTAAAGCCGACGCTCTCGCAAAAGAGGTCTACCGCCTCAAATAACCCCTTTTTCCAGAGCTGTGGAATTATCGTCTCACATACCATGGCGATGTAACCGTCCGGGTCGCCACGATATTCCGCTGGTGTGGCATGAGCGGCAAGCAGCGTGGGGCTAATGTCAATGGCATTTTCGGCAGCAAGTTTTGCGGCGACGCGTAGCATCTTTTCTTCCGTCGCCAGTTCCAGACCATAACCGGATTTAATCTCCAGCAGCGTGACACCTTCGTTGATCAGGCGCATCATCCGTTCACGCGCCAGCAGGTAGAGCGTTTCCTCCGGACAGGCGCGGGTTGCGGACACCGTGGCATTGATGCCGCCCCCCTGCGCACTAATATGCTGGTATGAAACGCCATTCAGCCGCTGCTCCCACTCGTCGGCGCGGTTGCCGGCAAAAATCAGATGTGTATGGCAATCAATAAGTCCCGGCGTCACCAACCGTCCCTGCATATCATGGATATTGTCTCCACTGACGGGAAGTTGCGCCTGCGGGACGATATCCACGATGCCCCCTTCGCGCACAATCAGCGCATGGTTATCCACCAGCCCATAGGGCGTTTGCCGCTGCGGGTCCATCGTCGCCAGCCGGATGTTTCGCCAGATAATATCGCCCGGTAAAAGTTGCCGCATTACTGTCGCTCTCTTGCCTGTCAGGGGTTGTATAGACATTTATTTTCTTTCTGCCGCAGATTGTCAACTTAAAGCACGAAAGTTGTTATTTAATTGTGACAAAACCACCTGATACTCAACGCGTTTCCAGCCTGAAAGGGAACTTTTTACCTTTTCGCCTTCCCGTTTCGCTCAACTTAGTATAAAAAGCAGAATACATAACGTTAATATTGAATATAATCAATGATATACACGATATATAGATCATGATGGGGTACGCAAAGCGTACATCATCGATTCTATGGGGCGCGAACAGGAAGCAGCATTCGTCAACGAACCCAACCTCTACAGCGTCATTTTCCGCAGCAACAAACCAGAAACAAAACAATTTCAGGATTGGGTGTTTTCTGAAGTGCTTCCTACCATCCGTAAAACCGGACGCTACGAGAAAAAACCAGCAGCCGAACCTCTTTCCCCAAAAGACATGAGCAACCTCAAGCGCCTTGTCTGGATGATGACCAACGGTATGAAGTTTGATAACGCGTGGAATCAGGGCGTATGGTATGCTCTCCGTTCAGCAACTGGACGCCCTTCTCCCCAACCTTTCAGCATTGAAGATTTGCCAGCGCTGGGTGAAGAGTGTATGCGAATTATGAAAATCACTTCTGCCGTTCACTCTGCTGTTTATGACTTCGAAAAAGACGTTATCAGAAAGGTGGTTCGCAAGCGCGGAGCTATTGAACCTTTACTCAACGAAATGCGGCTTAAGTTGCTTGAATTGCAGCAGAAAGAAAACGACGGCTTGCTGATGCTGGACAAATTAAGGGAGCATGGACGCTCCCGTCACATCATTGGGCAATCATCAAACTCCCCTGATCGCGCATCAATTACTACACCAGATTAACTTCCTGATTTATTAGCGGTAATTTTCTGTACAGCATTGACATCCCCACGTCATAAATAATCGCTACCTGCTGTCGCGGTAATCCTGCCCCCATCAGGCGTCCGGCCTGCGCCCCTTGTTCCGATGTTAGTTTCGGTCGACGGCCACCAATCCCCCCCTCGCCTTTGTCACTTCCAACCCAGCGCGGGTTCTTTCCACAATCAGTTCACGTTCCATTATTACTCGCGCTATCGAACTCTCGCCAGTCGGCCGCTGCACATTTGCATAAGACGTGGCTGTGACAACTCATCACATCTGGCATTCATAGCCCTTCTTTACTGCCCGCCGTTGATGATACAGATACTCATCCCAGACATTACGCATACTTCCAACTATGTCCACTCTTCTGATAAGGTTCGCTTTGCCCATCTACTACCGCTTCGACTATCTTCATGCGCTACAAACAAGCCAACATGAGTACGACTGTACGATAACCTTTTATCAATTTTTCTGTTTTTATAAAGAACAGCACCGCTCTATAAGTTAATAACCATTAATATTATTTTGGTTTTAAATATTTGTATAGAATAGTATGAGCGTATAACTATTTAAAATTATTCTTTTTGGACCAATAAATAACGAAAATAGAGTTATCACTTGAGCTCTTTATACAATTTCATGTATAAATTACACCACATAGTGATTAATCAATTGAGTCAAATTATTTTATTCATTTAAATAATATAATCAGGTAACATAATGTCAGCAATTCAAGTAACCAAAACCATTCACTATGATTCGTCACAAAATAACGAATATTTTAGCAGAATAAAATCTCCACAAGTCCCCCCTTATTTCTTTAAGGATAACAGTGATGATTTCCTATCCGGAATAGAAAGCAATCATTCGTTTGGTCAGCGTATTTATTACCAATTAATTAGAAAAGGATACAATCTGCATATCCGTAGTTTTCATTCGTTTTCTGAAAAACAAAGAGATTTAAGAGAAAGCTTTGAATCTCATTTAAAAAATAAATATGGATTAAATGCTTTTACTTATGTTATGAATAGGCTAAATCTTACTGATAACATCATATCAAAAAGAAAAATCACTGCCGGATTTAAACTTGCACAACAATATACAAACAACAGAATTTTGACTGAATTCTCTCCAGCTATAAATAACTGCAAAATAATGCAAGAAAAAATAGAATCGATATCCCATATATCAAAACAATACAATCTTAATGATATTTTGGATATGACTATAAAAATAAATAATATTGTTGCTGAAAAAATATCCAATCAGGATTCAAGTAACATATTGATATTAATAGGTTATGCCAATATGTGTTATTTAAAATTATTAAATCAGTTATCTGATCGAATGGCCAGTGACATTAATCTCGATAAGCATTCTGATATAAATTTACCTAACGATCTTTTAGTTAAACTACAAAATAAAATAACAGAGAACTTTCATAAGCAAGAAATCATGTTTAATTCAGATATTTTCATTAACAAATTACAGAAATTAAAAACGCATTTAAATGAAAACAAAGTCAAAAAAAACCTCAAAGAAGAAGTAATTTCTGAATTAGTGCTATCTATAGCATCGGAAATCAGTAAACATGTACATAATGGAAATATAGATTTACATTATCACCTGGATTTATTTCATTCATTATTGCATATTGGTCTGGACAGTGATCAAAAACCAATAATAAAACCCAACCCTTACGCACTAAATAAATCCATTGACAACATATTGAATAATGTAAACAATGTTATTTTAGAGGGTAAACTTAACCAAAGACTGAAAAAAAACATTCTCGACAACATTAATAAAAGCCAATTTTTTACCCTTTCAAATAAATCCAATTCTGAAATAATGTTAAAGGAGGAATATATAAATAAACTTAAAGAAGAAGAAAAAGATAATGATGTATTCAAAAAAGAAACCTTAGCAAAATTAAGTGAACTTGTTTTCTTATCCGAATTTAACACATACACATGTAATATATTAACACTTCTTGATGAACTCATTAGCAATAAAATATCAAAAATTGAAAGAAATCTCGACCCTTTAATTAAAAAAAGCATAATTGAACAAACAAAAAACATATACAGTGCAGATGATGACGCAAAAAAAATAATCCTGGTTACGAAATTAAAAGAGAAAATAATTAACTCAAATGACGTTATAAGAACCAATCAAGATATCATTAGCTTTATATCCAGGAAAATATTCAAAAACCAAGGAAGAATACTCACACTGGAAAAAATGCAGCTTTTTTTACGCACCAAACAATCAGAATCTCTTTTGCAAAGAGCGTATAAAAATATCGAAGCCAAATAGTATTTATTACGATGCAATATGATTTTCAACATCGACAATTGCTACTATGATTAGTATATATAATATTATGTAACCACATTATCACCACTATTGTGATGCAGAATGAATAAACGCGCCCTTCTCCGGGTCAAAATGACACTGCTCTTTTGGAACTATATGCGCCGCTGTTATGGCTTCCCTGCTAATCGGATGAGGCAGGCGCCGGGACACGAGCTCTTTCAGTGCAGTTGAGTCATATAAGCAACGGACATCTGACTGTAATGATGTCCGGGCAAAGACGCCCCTCTCAGGGATATTTAGCGTTATCGGACAGGTCAGGTGTACACCGGGGATTTGAAAGCCCGTCGGTTCTGTGGCAAAGAGACACGCGTCAATTTTCCCCAGAACCCCCTGCACACCGGCTGATACTCTTGAAGGAAACAGGCGATCAAGCTGCTCTTCCATAACCTCTGTAGCAGTCCTGCCATTATTTAACTGTCGTTCAATGTCGTTGATGACTTTAACCGTGAGGCGTTGTCGATTGAAATAGATCTGAATCTGCCAGCCCCACGAGTGGTCCGGGTGCTTGACAGGATCGCGGCAGACCGTGGCTATCCGGCCATGCTTCGCATGGATAACGGCCCAGAATTTATCTCTCTGGCACTGGCTGAATGGGCAGAGAAACATGCCGTAAAACTGGAGTTTATCCAGCCGGGTAAGCCGACACAGAATGCTTTCATTGAGCGTTTTAACCGGACATACCGTACAGAAATACTCGATTTTTATCTGTTCAGAACGCTGAATGAAGTACGGGAAATCACGGAAAAATGGTTATCAGAATATAACTGTGAACGCCCGCATGAATCGCTGAACAATATGACACCGGAGGAATACCGACAGCACCATTATTTGGCCGGAAACTCAAAAAATGTATGGAACTAAAACGGGTCTATTTACATATTGCCACCATACTCAATGATTATATTTCAGAAGGAAAGTCTGCCACATCAAAATTAATCAGATCGACGTTGAGTGACATTTTCAGAGAAGCTATAGCTGAAGGCTACATACACTCAAATCCAGTCACGGCCACAAGGGCAGCTAAATCTGAAGTTAAACGGGTCAGGTTAACCACCGATGAATTCATGAAAATATATGATGCTGCCGGGAAGCTTCCGCCATGGGTGAAACTGTCTATGGAGATAGCATTACTTACTGGGCGGCGGGTAAGTGATATCTGTGCAATGAAATGGGATGACATTTCAGAGGGATTTCTACACGTACAGCAACAAAAAACAGGAGCAAAACTAGCGATACCGGTAACGATTAAGTTGGATGCAGCTAACCTTTCGCTTTCAGATACGCTGAAGAGGTGTAAATCACTTTCGCAAGGGGAAACAATAATTTCCTCTACACGAAGCGAAGCGCTTTCATCAGGGACGGTATCAAGGTATTTTATGCGCGCACGCAAGGAATCTGGACTTTCTTTCAACGGAGAACCGCCAACATTTCATGAGATACGCAGCCTGTCTGCAAGGCTCTATGAGAAACAATATGGCGAAAGGTTTGCGCAGCACCTTCTCGGACATAAGTCTGATAGCATGGCTGCGCAATACCGGAACGATCGCGGGAGAGAGTGGGAGAGAATAGAAATCAGCTAGTGATTTCATTTTGACCAACAGTGACCTTTTGCTGCATAACACTTTGAATATAAAGCCATTTTTATGCGTTCAACTTAGTATAAAAAAGCAGGCTTCAATGGATGTCATTTAACTTTTTCAAAGCCCGGAGCAACCTGTGAATACATTATCGGTTTCCCGTCTGGCGCTGGCACTGGCTTTTGGCGTGACGCTGAGCGCCTGTAGCTCTACGCCGCCCGATCAAATTCCTTCCGATCAAATCGCGCCTGGCACCGCCTCGCGCCCGATTTTGTCGGCCAGTGAAGCGAAAAACTTCGTGGCGACGCGTTATTTCGCCTCCCTGACGCCGAATACCGCGCCGTGGTCGCCGTCGCCGATTTCCCTGCCCGCGCAGCCTGACTTTGTGGTTGGCCCGGCAGGCACACCTGGCGTTACGCACACGTCGATTCAGGCCGCTGTCGATGCGGCGATGGTTAAACGTACAAACAAACGTCAGTACATCGCTATTATGCCGGGCGACTATCAAGGGACCGTTTATGTTCCCGCCGCGCCAGGCAGCCTGACTCTGTACGGCACCGGTGAAAAACCGATCGATGTGAAAATCGGCATGTCGATTGATGGTGAAATGAGTGTTGCCGACTGGCGTCACGCGGTGAATCCTGGCGGAAAATACATGCCGGGTAAACCGGCGTGGTATATGTTTGATAATTGTCAAAGCAAACGCGCTGCGACTATCGGGGTGATGTGTTCCGCCGCTTTCTGGTCGCAAAATAATGGTCTTCAGTTACAGAATTTGACCATCGAAAACACCCTGGGCGACAGCGTTGATGCCGGTAATCATCCTGCGGTAGCGCTGCGTACCGATGGCGATAAAGTCCAGATTGACAAGGTGAATATCCTTGGCCGCCAGAACACCTTCTTTGTAACTAATAGCGGCGTACAGAACCGTCTACAAACCGATCGTCAGCCGCGGACGCTGGTCACAAACAGCTATATTGAAGGGGATGTGGATATGGTTTCCGGTCGTGGCGCCGTGGTGTTCGATAACACCACCTTCCAGGTCGTCAACTCCCGCACCCAGAAGGAAGCTTACGTTTTCGCCCCGGCGACGCTGTCCAATATTTACTATGGTTTCCTCGCGATCAACAGTCGCTTTAACGCATCCGGCGATGGCGTTGCGCAGCTTGGCCGCTCGCTGGATGTCGACGCCAACACGAATGGTCAGGTGGTGATCCGCGACAGCGTGATTAACGAGGGCTTTAATGTCGCTACTCCCTGGGCCGACGCGGTTATCTCAAAACGTCAGTTTGCCGGGAATACAGGAACCGTGGATGACAAAGGCGAGGTACAGCGTAACCTTAACGACACGAACTACAACCGCATGTGGGAATACAACAACCGCGGCGTAGGCAGTAAAGTGGTGGCGGAACCTAAGCAGTAAAGGCAGACTCAGATCCAACAGCTATCTGCTCCAATAAATAAAAGTGCCGCCTCCTCACACGCGGCGGCACGTCATTTTATTGTAAACGGTGTTTATTGAAATTAATCAGACATCCCGCTCTGATGATTTCCCGCTCTTCAGCGGTCAGATTTTCAATATACAGCGCGATTTCTTCGACCAACACATTGTCGCGAATAACATACCCTGTAATGGCAGGACGCGCTTGCTCCAGCGCCGCAAGAATGCCCGGAATATAGATATAATCCCCCACCGTAAAATTCGGTGTCTCCTTCATTTGCAGAGGCAGCATTCCCCAATTGATCACATTAGAGCGGTAACGTTTAGTCGCGTATTCCTGCGCGATATTTGCCAGACCGCCAATCACCCGCTGACAACTTGCCGCCTGTTCCCGTGCCGAACCGTCCCCCGGTTTGACCGCATAAATCACGCTACCAACCTCCGTGTCCTCAGGGCGTACGTTTTCCTGGCCAGCAATGTGCTGAATACAAGCGAACACCGCGGTCAGTTCTGCGGCGTCACCGTCCTGCCGCCGTTTTTCCAGCGCAGCAACGGCTTTACTTCTGCCAACATAGCCCGGATCGCGGCGCGAGAGGGTAAATTCCGCCAGCCCCACCGGGTTCGAACGATAAGAAGAAGTCTCGCCGGACGGAATCAACTCATCAGTGGTGGTCACGTCGTCAAGAATTTTCGAACAAACCTTGAGTAGAATATTTTCCGTCAGCGCGCCTGATTCCGGCCAGTCTTTAATATTTGGCCCATAGATGAGCGGCTGCTGTGTAACGCCTTTTATATATCCCTGATAAACCCGATTTTTGTAAGGCGTAGGATCAAAAACATAATCCGGCACATTAGCCCAGCAATCCAGTTCCGCTGCCGACGTTAAATAGCCGCCATTCACTGCCGTTGCGGCAATGGAACGGGCATCCATCAGCGCGACGGCGGACATCTGTCCATTTCCCGGTTTAGATCCTTCCCGGTTCGGGAAGTTACGCGTGGTATGACGAATACTCAGTCCATTGTGGACAGGCGTATCGCCGGCACCAAAGCAGGGGCCGCAAAACGCCGTTCTGATTATCGCACCTGCGCCAAGCAACTCCGCCACGACGCCTTTTTTCGTCAGATCCATAAACACCGGCTGGGAAGACGGGTAAACGGCAAGAGAGAACGCGTCATTACCGCATGAGCGATGGCGTAACGCATTGGCTGCCGCAATCACGTTCTCATAGTTACCGCCGGAACAGCCAGCAATAATTCCCTGCTGCACTTTCAGGCGCCCGTTTTCCATTTTATCCACCAGCGAAAGTGTCGCCTGCCCGTGCGCCACGCGTTCCGACTCTATTTCGGTCTGGCGAAGAATATCAGCCAGATTTTCGTTTAACGTGTCGATGTCATAAACGTTACTGGGGTGGAAAGGCAGTGCAATCATCGGTTTGATAGCGCTGAGATCAACATAAATACAACCGTCGTACCAGGCCATCGGCTGTGGATTTAGCGGGCGAAAATCCTGCTCGCGACCGTGCAATGCCAGCCAGCTCCGGGTTTCCTCATCCGTTTGCCAGACCGAAGTCAGACAGGTGGTTTCAGTGGTCATAACATCAACGCTGTTACGAAAATCCGTAGACAGGTGGCGGATGCCAGGACCAACAAACTCCATCACTTTATTTTTGACGTACCCATTTTTAAACACCGCGCCAATAATCGCCAACGCCACATCCTGCGGCCCGACGTATGCTGCTGGCTTGCCGGTCAGATACACGGCGACCACCTCGGGATAATCAATATCCCAGGTATCATTCAACAGTTGTTTAACCAACTCGCCGCCGCCCTCGCCTACTGCCATCGTTCCCAGTGCGCCATAGCGGGTGTGGCTGTCGGAACCCAAAATCATTTTACCGCTGCCAGCCATCATCTCACGCATATACTGGTGAATAACGGCAATGTGCGGGGGAACATAAATGCCGCCATACCGTTGCGCTGCCGATAAACCAAACATATGGTCGTCGCTGTTAATGGTTCCCCCGACCGCACACAAGGCGTTATGGCAATTGGTCAAAACGTAAGGTAAAGGAAATCGTTCCATCCCTGATGCTTTTGCCGTCTGAATAATGCCTACATAGGTAATATCGTGTGAGGTCAATGAATCAAACTTAACTTTCAGCTTATCCATATTGTCAGAGGTATTATGCGAGGCGAGAATTGACCAGCTTATAGTGCCTTTTTTGGCCTGCGCTTTATCAACTGCCCCGGCATATTGGTCTTCTGCGATAATCTCATCCGCTGACAGATAAACACCCTTTTTATATAACGTAATCATGACCGACTCCATTTGACTGTTCCTTACCTGCAGCGCCAGGTACTGCCGCCTTTAATAAGGACAGTCAATAATATGTGTAAAACGAAAGAAATTTTTTTACAGTACGTGCCAGCTAATTAATAGCTTCCACCACCAGACGCCCAAGGTAATATGGACAAGAAAAGTAAAGATAGTTAATACAGCGCCTACCAACCACCAGGATTTTATATCATTATAGCCGACACCAAAAATAACCGGCCCGGCAGCGCCGCCGTAATGCGTCACCATTCCGCCATAAGAGTTAGAAAATAATAATGCGATGGCGGTTAACATAAGCGGCGCGCCAGACACGTTCGCCAACATCGCAAATACCGGCATCATTGCTACAATATAGGCGCTACCGGAGGCGAAAAAATAACGTACAGCGATACTCATAAATAAAATAACAAAGAAAGCAATATTGCCATGATGATCAAATGAAATATTATTTTTGAACAGCTCAGCCAACCAGTCAAAAAATTTAACTTTAGAGAGTAACGAGCTCAGGCCAATAATACCGCCATACCATATTAACGTGTTCCAGCCGCCTTTATTTTTTACTACATCATCCCAGGTCACCACACCAAGTACCAACATCGCGCCCATCACGACAATGGCGACCGCCGACTCATTAATGCCAAGATAACTACTAAAAATCCAGCCGAGGAGCGCCAGAACAAAAATGACTAATAGCAATTTCTCCCGCGCCTGCATTGGCCCCAATTCCTGAAGCCCCGCTTTGGAGATGGTTTTATTATCTACCTTTTTTATCTCCGGTGGGTACATGGTATAAATGACCAACGGTGTCGCCAACAGCATCACAATGCCGGGCAATCCTGCCGCCAGCGCCCAGTCCCCCCAGCTTAGTTGTAGATGGCAAATATCGTTGATCATTTTCAGCGCCAGGATATTCCCCGCCATGGCGGTGAAAAACATATAGCTGGTGGTTTTCGTCACCATATAGACGCTCATCATCAAATAATGGCCAACACGATGGGGGCTTTTTTCCGGTTCGGACCCTAACGCTACCGCCACGCTATTAATGATCGGTAATACGATTCCGCCCGCCCGCGCCGTATTTGATGGCGTTGCCGGAGACAGTACAAGATCAAGAAAAACGGTAACATAGCCCAGGCCTAATGTCGTGTTGCCAATTTTACCAATCAACAGGTAAGCGATGCGCTTGCCGAGCCCGGTCGTGACAAATGCGGCGCTCAGGGTGAAGGCGGAAAATACCAGCCAGGTTGTCCCGGAGGCGTAACCGCTCAGGACGCTGGAGGTTTTAAAGGCTCCCCCGCCTAAATTACCAACGACCACCATCGATGCCGCAACCGCCATTAATAAAACAACGGGTTCAGGAAAAGGTTTAATGACTAATCCTACTATTGCGGCAAGATAAATACCAAATAGCACCCACGCCAACGGGCTTAACCCAGCCGGCACTGGCAATAAAGCAATAATACAAGGAATAGCTAATATCGTAATTAGCTTCCATAAAGATGCTCGTTTCATTTCATATATCCTGATTTTTCTGTATATTAAATACAGAATCGTATCTGCTCATCCTTTTTCACGTCAGCGCACTATGCTGGCATTATTCCGGAAGATAGACATCGCCAGAGAAGATTTTCCTTGCGGTACGAATAACCGCTGCACGAATAGAATCAGGGGTATTTCCATCATTACTCAAATGAACATCAAGACAGCCGCCAGGGTGCTCAATAGTAATATTTCCATAACCCTTATTTTGGGTAAGCGAATACGTCACTGTACCGTCAATAACACTGCTGCTGGCAATGGCGATAGCACCGGTAATGGCCAGCGCTTTATGACATGAATGCGGCATAAAATAGAGCACATTAAGTGTGCCGCCATGTTGCGCAGGAGAAATAAGTACAGGTTTAGGAATAACCATGGTACGGACATCGCCAAGGCCCATTGCTTTACCAGCCTGTAGACGAATAGATTCAATACGGCGTAATAATTCGGTATCACTGTCTAATTCCTCAGGCGACTCATAGCCTGTTTTCCCTACGCTGGCGGCGGGAATAATGACTACCGGCATCGCCATATCCATACAAGTTACGGCAACGGAGTCAAAGTAATCGGTACCACGTCCAGTGGGAAAAATTTTGCCTGTTTTCGCGCCTGCCGCATTCAAAAACGTGAGCATGACCGGCGCCGCTGTCCCCGGCACGCCATCAATTTTCGTTGCTCCCTCGTACGTCACTCTACCGTCCGGTGTCTGCACATCGGCGTCAATATAGGTGTTGGTATTCACATTGCGTATACGTACCCGCGTGACTGGAGACGTTGCAGTCATAAGCCCTTGCTCAATGGCAAAAGCGCCGACGCCGGATAGCATATTGCCGCAGTTTGGCGTGGTATCCACGTGTTGTTCCTGCACAACGACCTGGGCGAAAAGATAATCAATATCCGCTTGTGGATCGGCCGAACGACTGACAATCGCAACTTTGCTGGTCAACGGATTCCCGCCGCCAATACCGTCAATTTCTAATGCATTACCCGATCCCATGATCGCTATTAATACTTTATCTCGCTGCGTTTTTTCTTCGGGTAAATGCTCCGCTAATAAAAATGCACCTCTGGAGGTTCCCCCTCGCATTAATACACAGGGTATTTTTTTCATGACACAGTCCTTAATAATCACCTTATTTTTCTGTGCCTATGGTTGCATGTAAAAAATATCGAGGCTAATGACTTTCGAGATGCCATTAATCAGCTTTTTTTATTAATCAAATCCCCGTGATGGCGAGTACACTCACAGTAACATCCGATATAGGTATAATAATAAATCAATATCAATTATATTTTCTGGAGTTATAATGAAACACGAACTATCAAGTATGAAAGCGTTTGTTACTCTGGCGGAGACCACATCATTTAACAAAGCAGCTAAATTACTAAATATTACGCAACCCGCATTAACGCGCAGAATAAAAAATATGGAGGATGATTTACATATACTCCTTTTTGAGAGAACAACACGCCAGGTAACATTAACAAAAGCGGGAAGAATGTTGTTACCAGAAGCCCGTGAATTAATCAGGAAATTGGATGAAACTATTTTTAACGTTCGCGAACTCAATAATTACCATCACGGAATAATTACATTGTCATGTATTCCAACTGCCGTTTTCTATTTTTTACCGCTCGCGATTGGCAAATTTAACGCCTTATACCCCAACATAAAAGTACGGATACTTGAAAAAGGCACCAGTAATTGTATGGAATCCGTACTCTGCAAAGAGGCGGATTTTGGTATAAATATGAATAGCATCACAAATCCCGCCATTGACTTCACACCATTGGTCAACGAACCGTTTGTTCTGGCCTGTCGACGAGATCACCCTTTAGCCTCCAAGCAACTGGTTGAATGGCAGGAATTAGTCAACCACACACTGATAGGCGTACGCGCCTCAAGCGGCAACCGCCTCTTAATTGAGCAACAACTTGCTGATAAACCCTGGAAGCTGGAGTGGTTTTACGAGGTTCGCCATTTATCCACTTCTCTGGGTCTGGTGGAGGCAGGTTTAGGTATTTCTGCATTGCCTGGGCTGGCGATGCCGCAGGCGCCGCACCCTACGCTTATCGGTATTCCCCTGATAGAACCCGTAATCAGGCGCACTCTGGGCATTATTCGCCGAAAAGACGCCATCCTTTCACCGCCGGCGGAACGTTTTTTCTCACTGCTGCTGAATGTCTGGGCCGATGACAAAGACAATCTTTGGACGCCTTTCGCCAGGCCACAGCAATAACACCGCATGGAGGCCTTCGAGGCGGTGTTATGGCATAAGCCGGCTCACGCACCACCGCCATCCGGCGAGTTGCCCGGCGGCGCTGCCGCTTACCGGGCCTACAGGGGCGGCGTCGCTTTGCAGGCAGGCCCCACCCGACATACCATGTGTTTAATATGCGTTCACCACTACCCACATCGGCCCCTGGCCGACGGCGTAACGGCCTTTTTCCGTCAGCAGCCCCTGGGCGCCAGCAATTTCATAGACCGCGATATGATGTGATTTTTGCCCGGCGGCAATCAGATATTTCCCACTGTGGTCGATATTGAAACCCCGCGGCTGGGTTTCCGTCGGTTGAAACCCTTCAATGCTCAGTACGCTGCCATCTTCGGAGACGCTGAAGACAGTAATCAGACTGGCGGTGCGGTCACAGGCATACAGATGCCGTCCATCCGGCGTGATATGAATATCCGCCGCCCAGCGCGTATCGGAAAAATCAGCGGGCATCATATCCAGCGTTTGTACGCACTCTATCTCGCCATGCGGATTGTTGAGCTGCCAGACATCCACCGAACTGTTCAGTTCATTGACGCAGTACGCATAGTGTTGATTCGGGTGGAACGTCATATGGCGCGGGCCTGCCCCTTCAACCGTATTCACTTCCGCCGGCTCCTGGGCCACCAGATGACCATCATCGCTTAGCGTAAACAGACAAATGCGATCCTGTTTTAGCGCAGGTACCCACAAGGTACGGTTATCAGGCGTAATATTCGCCGAGTGGCATCCGTCCAGCCCCTCCACGACATCCACCAGTTCAACCGGCAGGCCATCCTGTAAGCGCGTCACGCTGACGTTACCGGCGTTATACGATCCGACAAAGACAAAACGGCCATGATGATCGGTAGAGATATGCGTCGGGCTACCCGGCAGAGCAGATTCGGCAGCAAAGGTCAGCGCACCATCATCCGGCGCAATACGATACGCCAGCACACGAAACTCCGGGCGCACGCCAACATAGAGGTAGCGTTTATCCGGGCTGACCACCATTGGCTGAACCTGGCCGGGCACATCCACGACCTGCACCAACGTCAGCGTCCCTTCGTGATTCAGGCTCCAGACGTGAATTTGCTGACTCTCAGGGCTGGCGGTATAGACTGTTTGTTTCATGAATACTCCTTTACATATGGCATGTAGCTGCAATGACAGGACACAGTTTAACGTAGCCGCTTTTGACGGCGAATGCTGAACTCAGATGCAGAATTTTGTCTGCTTACCGTCCCGGTGTACCATGCCGTCAGACGGAATGATTACTCTTAAACGGGAAAAAATTATGACTGCACGCGTGATTGCCCTCGATTTAGACGGGACGTTATTAACCCCACAAAAAACTTTACTCCCCTCCTCGCTTGACGCGCTTTCACGCGCCAGGGAGGCGGGCTTTCAACTTATCATCGTCACGGGCCGCCATCACGTTGCTATCCATCCTTTTTATCAGGCGCTGGCGCTGGAAACACCTGCTATTTGCTGCAACGGCACTTATTTGTATGATTATCAAGCGAAAACCGTTCTGGATGCCGATCCTATGCCTGTGGATAAGGCGCTGCAATTAATTGATTTACTGGACGCGTATCAGATTCACGGCCTGATGTATGTCGATGACGCCATGCTTTACGAGCGCCCGACCGGTCACGTCGTGCGTACTTCCCGGTGGGCACAGACCTTGCCGCCGGAACAGCGTCCGACCTTTACGCAGGTCTCTTCTTTGGCGCAGGCGGCGCGCGACGTCAATGCCGTGTGGAAGTTTGCGCTTACCGATGAAGATATTCCCAGGCTACAGCGGTTCGGTCAGCAGGTTGAACAGTCGCTTGGCCTGGAGTGTGAATGGTCATGGCACGATCAGGTAGATATCGCTCGCCAGGGCAACAGCAAAGGCAAGCGCCTCACTCAGTGGATAGAAGCGCAGGGATGGTCAATGGAGAATGTGATCGCTTTCGGCGATAACTACAATGACATCAGTATGCTGGAAGCGGCTGGCACCGGCGTTGCGATGGGAAATGCCGACGACGCGGTGAAAGCGCGCGCCAACGTTGTGATCGGCGATAACACTACCGATAGCATCGCCAAATTTATTTACACCCACCTGCTGTAGTCAGGCGGTGATAGAAACGCTTTTCACCTGCGCGTAAAGCCACAGTCCAGGCTTGATACTCAGTTCATCCCTGGCCCACGGGCTTATTCGCGCCCACAGCGTTCTGCCGCCGATCTCAAGCTGAACTTCCACCTGCCCGTTATCGTCATAACAGTTCGCCACTTTCGCCCGCAATACGTTGCGGATACTGGTCTGTTGTGGTGGCTGTAGTACCAGCGAGACATCCGACGCCTGAATACGAATACGCAGCGTGGATTGCAGCGGCTGATTGAGTTTATTTACCCACAGGTGCTGGTCGCCAAGCGCCAGGGCAGTCATGGCATAATGCGGGTGATGCTCCAGCACGCTGACTTTCAGAATACTGCTCTGTTGCTCTTTCGGCAGCCACGGGTGCATAACGCTGCTTCCCCAGACCTCTTCCAGCGGACCATACGCTTTAACCTGGCCGTCTTCCAGCACCATAACGTTATCCGCCAGGTGAAGAATCTCGTCGAGAGAATGGCTAACATACAGCATGGGAATATTGATTTCCCGCGCCAGCCGTTGCAGGTACGGCAGTAGCTCGCGTTTACGTGGGATATCCAGCGAGGCCAGCGGCTCGTCCAGCAATAGCAACTCCGGGGCGGTGAGCAATGCCCGGCCTATTGCCACACGCTGCTTTTCCCCACCGGACAGACTTCCCGGCAGGCGATCGAGCAGCGCTTCAATCCCCAGCAACGACACCAGCTTATCAAACTGACCGACCATGCTTTTCGCCATGCCATAACGCAAATTGCCGCGTACTTTATAATGTGGAAACAGGCGCGCATCCTGGAAAACATAGCCGATGCGACGTTTTTCCGGCGCTAAACAGATGCCATTTTCGGCATCATGCAACACCCGGCCATTAAGCACGATGCGCCCTTTTTGCGGCCGCGTCAGGCCGCTGATAGCATTAATTAGCGAGGTTTTTCCCGCGCCGGAGACGCCAAAGATAGCCGTGATCCCACTGGCTGGCAGCGTTTCGTTGAGGGTTAAACAGTGCGTTCCCAGCGTCTGGGAAAAATTAAGCTCTAGCATGGTTAGCGCCCCGTCCGTTCACGGCTAATCCGCGCCAGCCATTCAGAAATCAACAGCGAAATCAGCGCTAATACTATCGAAATCACGCACAGCCTCGCCGCCGCGCTCTCCCCGCCCGGCGTCTGGATCAAGGTATACATGGCGGAAGGTAGGGTGCGGGTTTCGCCCGGAATATTGGAAACAAAGGTAATGGTCGCGCCAAATTCGCCAAGTGAACGGGCAAACGCCAGCACCGTACCGACAATAATGCCCGGCAGGGTAAGCGGTAAGGTGATAGTCAGAAAAACGCGCCAGCGCCCGGCGCCCAGAGTTCTGGCGGCCTGCTCAAGCTTGATATCCACACCTTCCAGCGCCAGCCGAATAGCCCGCACCATGAGAGGGAAAGACATCACCGCCGCCGCCAGTACAGCGCCGCGCCAGCTAAACGCAAACGTGAGGCCGAACCAGTCATACAGCCACTGGCCAATAAACCCGCGTCGGCCCATCGAGACCAGCAGCAGATAGCCGACCACCACTGGCGGCAGCACCAGCGGCAGATGCAGGACGCTATCAAGTAAAGCTTTGCCAGGAAACTGGCATCGCACCAGCAGCCAGGCAAAAAAGATCCCAAACGGCAGACTAAACAGCACAGCCAGGGAAGACACTTTCAGGCTCAGAAAGACTGCCTGCCATTCTGGATCGGTCAGTATCATTACTTCGTCGTAAATCCATAACGTTGAAAGATTGCCGAGGCCTGTGGTCCTTTCAGGTAATCATAGAACGCACTGACCGTCGCATTTTTATGCCCATCCACGATAGCGATGGGATATTCCACTTTTTTATGTGAATCTTCCGGGAAGGTCGCAACAACGTTAACCCCCTTGCTGGCCACCGCATCAGAACCGTATACAATGCCTAAAGGCGCTTCGTTACGCTCGACCAACGCCAGAGCGCCACGCACATCTTCCGCGGGCGCCAGTTTCGGCTCAAGCGTTTGCCATGCGCCCAGCTTTTGCAGCGCTTCTTTGGCATAAATCCCCGCCGGTACGTGTTGCGGATCGCCCACCGCCAGGCGCCCGCCGTTCAATAAACGAATCCAGTTCGTTTTGCTGTCGATGGTGAACGCTTTCTGCTCACTGGCTTTCGGCGCTACCACCACCAGGCTGTTGCCAAGCAAGGTTTCGCGCGTCGCGGTATCCACCGCTTTTTTATCGGCTGCGTAATCCATCCATTTCTGGTCAGCAGAGATGAACAGGTCCGCCGGCGCGCCCGCTTCTATCTGGCGCGCCAGCGTTGAAGAGGAGGCGAATGAGGAGACCACCTCCACATTTTTCTCTTTTTTATAATCCGCCGCAATGTCCTGCATTGCGTTTGTCAGCGACGCGGCGGCGAATACGGTGATCTTGCCTTCATCCGCCAGCGCATGACCGGCGATGACGAAAGATAATGTTGCCCCTGCGACCAGGCGTAACCAGGAATGCGCCATCTGTAACTCCTTGTGCGTTTCGTTATGTAAACGACAATATAACGGTAATTCCAGGGGTTTCCCAGCGGTTATTCATCCCCATTAACGATTAAACACAGAAAATATCGGCAGGAAAAGCAGGATCTTGAGGAAACAAAAACGCCCGACTGAGCGGGCGTTTGGGGAAATCAGCGGTTCTGTCTGGACTGGTCTTTCTGACCGATACCGGAAAAAATGTTGAACACCTCACCCAGACCGTAAATCAGACCGAGGATGATGGCCATCACTACCGGTACCATGATGACGGCGAATACCAGACTTTTTAATAACTCTAACATGGTCAACTCCAGATATAGTCCTTTTGGTATTTTAACCGCATCACACAGAAAAGCACTCCCCTTTTGTGCGGTCGGCTTTGCGCCGACGCGCTTTTCAGTCACAATAGTCTTTTTACCCGGAGCTGGTTATGCAGGCCGAAATCCTTCTTACCCTGAAACTTCAGCAAAAGCTTTTTGCCGATCCCCGTCGTATCTCTCTGCTGAAACACATTGCGCTTTCTGGTTCTATTAGTCAGGGCGCGAAAGATGCGGGAATTAGCTATAAGAGCGCCTGGGATGCGATAAACGATATGAACCAGCTTAGCGAGCATATGCTGGTGGAACGCGCGACGGGCGGCAAAGGGGGCGGCGGCGCAGTGCTGACCCGCTATGGCCAGCGTCTGATCCAGCTTTACGATCTGCTGGGCCAGATTCAGCAAAAAGCGTTCGATGTGCTAAGTGACGATGATGCCCTGCCGCTGGACAGCTTGCTGGCCGCTATTTCCCGCTTTTCGCTGCAAACCAGCGCCCGCAACCAGTGGTTTGGCACCATAACCGCACGCGATCGCGATCAGGTGCAACAGCATGTCGACGTACTGCTGGCCGACGGCAAAACACGGCTTAAAGTCGCGCTGACGGCACAAAGCGGCGAGCGTCTCGGCCTGGAGGAAGGTAAAGAGGTGCTGATCCTGCTAAAAGCGCCGTGGGTCGGCATAACCCGGGATGCGACCATTGCGCGCGCCGCCGACAATCAATTGTCGGGGACGATTAGCCATATTGAACGCGGTGCGGAGCAGTGTGAAGTGTTGATGGCACTCCCGGACGGCCAGGCGTTGTGCGCCACGATACCGACGGCGGAGGCTGCTACGTTAAAAGAAGGCGATGACGTTATTGCCTGGTTTAATGCGGACAGAGTGATTATTGCAACGTTGTGCTAAGCACATTGACATCCATTGCCGAAAGACGTATCCCTGTCATTCATTGCTGCATAAAATGGGATGCAAAATGTCATCGTTGCAAATTTCGCAAGGCACGTTTCGTCTGAGTGACACAAAAACACTTCATCTGGATTCCCTGACGCTAAAAGCGGGCGATAGCTGGGCATTCGTTGGGGCTAACGGGAGCGGTAAGTCGGCGCTCGCCCGCGCGCTGGCAGGCGAACTGCCATTATTAAAAGGCGGACGTCAGTGTCAGTTTACCCGCATTACCCGGCTATCCTTTGAACAATTGCAAAAGCTGGTCAGCGATGAGTGGCAGCGCAATAACACCGATATGCACAGTCCCGGCGAAGAAGATACCGGACGCACTACCGCGGAAATTATTCAGGATGATGTTCATGATCCCGCCCGCTGTGCGATGCTGGCGCAACAATTCGGCATTTCCGCTTTACTCAACAGGCGCTTTAAATACCTTTCTACCGGCGAGACGCGGAAAGCGCTGCTGTGTCAGGCGCTGATGTCTGAACCGGAGTTATTGATCCTCGATGAACCGTTCGACGGGCTTGACATGGCCTCCCGTCAACAACTGGCTCACCGCCTGGCGGCGTTGAACCAGGCGGGTATTACCCTGGCGCTGGTACTCAACCGTTTTGATGAAATCCCGGATTTCATTCAGTTTGCCGGCGTGCTCGCCGACTGTACCCTGGCGGAAACCGGAACAAAAGCAGAGTTGCTGCAACGGGCATTGGTGGCTCAACTCGCGCACAGCGAACGTCTTACCACTGTAAAGCTCCCTGAACCGGACGAGCCTTCTGTTCACCATGCGTTACCTGAGGGCGAACCACGAATCGTACTTAACGATGGCGTGGTCTCGTATAACGATCGTCCTATCCTCCACCATCTAAGCTGGCAAGTAAATCCGGGCGAACACTGGCAGATCGTCGGTCCTAACGGGGCAGGTAAGTCTACGCTGCTTAGCCTTATTACTGGCGATCATCCGCAAGGTTACAGCAACGATCTCACTCTGTTTGGCCGGCGGCGAGGAAGCGGCGAAACGATCTGGGATATCAAAAAACATATCGGCTACGTCAGCAGCAGTTTACATCTGGATTACCGCGTCAGTACCACAGTGCGCAATGTGATTCTCTCCGGCTATTTCGATTCTATTGGCATTTATCAGGCCGTTTCAGACAGGCAGCAGACGCTGGCGCAGCAGTGGCTGGATATTCTGGGAATCGATAAGCGTACGGCAGATGCCCCCTTCCACAGCCTCTCCTGGGGACAGCAACGGCTGGGGCTAATCGTGCGCGCGCTGGTTAAGCATCCAACAGTGTTGATTCTGGATGAGCCGTTGCAAGGGCTGGACCCACTAAACCGCCAGCTGGTACGTCGTTTTGTAGATGTATTACTTCGCCAGGGAGAAACCCAACTGCTGTTCGTTTCTCATCATGCAGAGGATGCGCCAGCCTGTATTACTCATCGACTGGAATTTGTCCCGGAAGGCGACCACTATATCTATCGCCAATATGCATTACATTAATACCAACCCGGACGTATGGCGCGCCCTTTTCAGGCGCGTTTTCAGATAAAAGGCGTGATCATGCTTAAATGCGTTGATTTACCATCAGATTCCGGATGGCGGTTTATGAGTAAACTCAAGTGTAAACGATTCCACTAATTTATTACATGTCACACTTTTCGCATCTTTGTTATGCTATGGTTATTTCATACCATAGGCTTAACGGAGCGATTTATGAGAGTATTGGTTACAGGTGGTAGCGGTTACATTGGAAGTCATACCTGTGTACAATTGCTGCAAAATGGTCATGACGTCGTCATTCTCGACAACCTTTGCAACAGCAAGCGCAGCGTACTGCCCGTTATCGAACGTCTGGGCGCTAAGCATCCGACCTTTGTTGAAGGCGATATTCGCAACGAAGCGCTTATAACCGAAATTCTGCACGATCACGCTATTGATACCGTGATTCACTTTGCTGGCCTGAAAGCCGTCGGCGAATCGGTCGCCAGACCGCTGGAGTACTATGACAACAACGTCAACGGTACGCTGCGGTTGATCAGCGCTATGCGCGCGGCCAACGTCAAGAACCTTATTTTTAGCTCCTCCGCGACTGTTTATGGCGATCAGCCTAAAATCCCTTATGTCGAAAGTTTTCCTACCGGCACGCCACAAAGCCCCTACGGCAAAAGTAAGCTGATGGTCGAGCAAATCCTGACCGACCTGCAAAAAGCCCAGCCGGAGTGGAGCATTGCGCTGCTGCGTTATTTCAACCCGGTCGGCGCGCATCCATCAGGCGACATGGGAGAAGATCCGCAAGGTATTCCGAATAACCTGATGCCCTATATCGCTCAGGTCGCCGTGGGCCGCCGCGAGTCGCTCGCCGTTTTCGGCAACGATTACCCGACCGCGGACGGCACCGGCGTGCGCGATTACATTCACGTAATGGATTTAGCCGATGGGCACGTTGTGGCAATGGAAAAACTGGCCAACAAAGCCGGCGTGCATATTTATAATCTCGGCGCAGGCGTCGGCAGCAGTGTACTGGACGTAGTCAACGCCTTTAGTAAAGCCTGCGGCAAGCCCATTAACTACCACTTCGCGCCGCGTCGCGATGGCGATCTACCTGCTTATTGGGCGGATGCCAGTAAAGCCGACCGCGAGTTGAACTGGCGCGTCACCCGCACGCTTGACGAAATGGCGCAGGACACCTGGCACTGGCAGTCACGCCATCCGCAGGGATATCCAGATTAAGGATGTTGTTATGACCCTATTTAACCCTATTGATCATCCGCATCGCCGTTATAACCCGCTTACCGGCCAATGGATTCTGGTTTCGCCGCATCGCGCAAAACGTCCCTGGCAGGGGGCGCAGGAAACGCCGTCTCAGCAAATGCTGCCAGCCCACGATCCGGACTGCTTCCTGTGCGCGGGCAATACACGCGTGACTGGCGATAAAAACCCAGATTACAAAGGCACTTACGTCTTTACTAACGATTTCGCGGCATTGATGGCCGACACACCAGACGCGCCGGACAGTCACGACCCGCTAATGCGCTGTCAGAGCGCGCGCGGCACCAGCCGCGTGATCTGCTTTTCTCCCGATCACAGTAAAACGCTGCCGGAATTAAGCCTGCCCGCGCTGACAGAAATCGTCAGAACCTGGCAGGAGCAGACCGCTGAGTTGGGCCAAACCTATCCGTGGGTACAAGTCTTTGAGAACAAAGGCGCGGCGATGGGCTGTTCTAACCCACATCCACATGGACAAATCTGGGCTAACAGCTTTCTACCGAATGAGGCCGAACGCGAAGATCGTCTGCAAAAAGCCTATTTCGCTGAGCAGCACTCGCCAATGCTGGTGGATTACGTACAACGCGAGCTGGCGGACGGTAGCCGCACCGTGGTTGAAACTGAACACTGGCTGGCGGTGGTGCCTTACTGGGCGGCGTGGCCGTTTGAAACCTTGCTGCTGCCCAAAACGCACGTGCTGCGTATGACCGATTTAAGCGACGAGCAGCGCGACTCGCTGGCGCTGGCGTTGAAAAAGCTGACCAGCCGTTATGACAACCTGTTTCAGTGTTCCTTCCCCTACTCAATGGGCTGGCACGGCGCGCCGTTTAACGGCCAAGAAAACGAACACTGGCAGTTGCACGCGCACTTTTATCCGCCACTGCTGCGCTCTGCGACCGTCCGTAAATTTATGGTCGGGTATGAAATGCTGGCGGAAACCCAGCGTGATTTGACCGCAGAACAAGCGGCTGAACGCCTGCGTGCAGTCAGCGACACCCATTTTCGCGAATCCGGAGTATAAAAATGAATCTGAAAGAGAAAACGCACGCTCTGTTTGCTGAAATTTTCGGCTACCCTGCCACCCACACCATTCAGGCGCCAGGCCGCGTCAACCTGATTGGCGAGCATACCGATTACAATGACGGTTTTGTTCTACCCTGCGCTATCGATTATCAGACCGTGATTAGCTGTGCGCCGCGCGACGATCGCACCGTACGGGTGATTGCCGCCGATTATGACAACCAGGTCGACGAATTTTCACTGGATGCGCCGATCGTAACCCACGACAGTCAGCAGTGGTCCAACTATGTGCGCGGCGTAGTGAAACATCTGCAACAGCGTAACAACGCGTTTGGCGGTGTGGATATGGTGATTAGCGGTAACGTACCGCAAGGCGCGGGGTTAAGCTCTTCCGCCTCGCTGGAAGTCGCGGTAGGCACCGTCTTCCAGCAGCTTTATCACCTGCCACTGGACGGCGCACAAATCGCGCTCAACGGGCAAGAAGCCGAAAATCAGTTTGTTGGTTGTAATTGCGGCATTATGGATCAGCTCATCTCTGCGCTCGGCAAAAAAGATCATGCGTTGCTGATCGACTGCCGTACGCTCGGAACTAAAGCGGTTTCCATGCCGAAAGGCGTTGCCGTGGTGATCATCAACAGTAACTTTAAGCGTACTTTGGTGGGCAGCGAATATAATACCCGCCGTGAACAGTGCGAAACGGGTGCTCGCTTCTTCCAGCAGTCCGCTCTGCGCGATGTCAGCCTTGAGGCGTTCAATGCCGTTGCCAACGAACTGGACCCGGTGGTTGCAAAACGCGTTCGCCATGTACTGAGCGAAAATGCGCGTACCGTTGAAGCGGCAAGCGCACTGGAAAAAGGCGACTTGCAACGTATGGGCCAACTGATGGCGGAGTCCCATGCCTCGATGCGCGATGATTTCGAAATTACCGTCCCGCAGATAGACACGCTGGTGGACATCGTCAAAGCGACCATCGGCGATCAAGGCGGCGTGCGCATGACCGGCGGCGGCTTCGGCGGTTGTATTGTCGCGCTAATCCCGGAAGATCTGGTGCCCGCCGTTCAGCAGGCCGTTGCGCAACAGTACGAAGCGAAAACCGGTATCAAAGAAACCTTTTATGTATGCAAACCGTCACAAGGAGCAGGACAGTGCTAAATGAAACGCCCGCACTGGCACCCGATGGTCAACCGTACCGCCTGTTAACCCTGCGCAACCGCGCCGGAATGGTGGTAACGCTGATGGACTGGGGAGCCACTCTTCTTTCCGCCCGTATTCCGCTGTCTGACGGCAGCGTTCGGGAAGCATTACTGGGCTGCGCCAGCCCGGAACAGTATCCTGAGCAGACATCGTTTCTCGGCGCCTCTATTGGCCGTTACGCAAACCGTATTGCCAATAGCCGTTATACGTTTGCCGGCGAAACCATACAGTTAAGCCCAGGCCAGGGTAAAAACCAGCTGCACGGCGGGCCGGAAGGCTTTGACAAGCGCCGCTGGCAAATTGTTAACCAGAACGATCGCCATGTGCTGTTTGCGCTGACCTCTGACGATGGCGATCAGGGTTTTCCCGGTCATCTTTGCGCTACGGCGCAGTATCGCCTGACCGATGATAATCGAATCTCCATTACCTACCGGGCGACGGTCGATAAACCCTGTCCGGTAAATTTGACCAACCACGTCTATTTCAATCTGGACGGCGATCAAACCGACGTACGTCAACATACGTTGCAAATCCTGGCGGATGAATACCTGCCGGTCGATGAAGCCGGGATTCCACATCAGGGGTTAAAATCGGTGGCCAACACCTCGTTTGACTTCCGGATGCCAAAAGTTATTGCCAGCGAGTTTCTCGCCGATGACGATCAGCGCAAGGTTAAAGGTTACGATCACGCCTTTCTGCTACAGACGCAGGGCGATGGCAAAAAACCTGCGGCCCGTCTATGGTCGCAGGATGGAAAGCTACAAATGATGGTTTACACCACCGCCCCGGCGCTACAGTTTTATTCCGGCAATTATCTGGCGGGTACGCCTTCCCGTGGGCCTGAACCCTATGCTGATTGGCAGGGGCTGGCGCTGGAAAGCGAACTACTGCCGGACAGCCCGAATCATCCTGAATGGCCGCAACCAGACAGCTTTCTGCGCCCCGGTGAAGAATACGCCAGCCTGACCGAGTACCAGTTTATTCCGTTCTGACAGTCCATCGCGACAGGCCCGATAGCGCAAGCTTATCGGGCTTATGCCCCATTATTCTGCTCAAACCTCCATCACTTAAAGACAAAATCGCAACTCCAGGTTCACAAGAACCTTACACTGCGCCACTATTTTCGCTATGGTTATGCGTAAGCATTGCCGCCGACACACCGCGGCAATATAATGAGAATTATTATCATTACATATGATTTATAGGAGTGAGAGTATGGCTGTAACGAAGCTGGTTCTGGTACGTCACGGTGAAAGTCAGTGGAACAAAGAAAACCGTTTCACTGGCTGGTATGATGTGGACCTGTCTGAAAAAGGGGTAAGCGAAGCAAAAGCGGCAGGTAAGCTTCTCAAAGAAGAAGGTTTCAGTTTTGATTTTGCCTACACCTCCGTCCTGAAACGCGCTATCCATACGCTGTGGAACGTACTGGATGAATTGGATCAGGCCTGGCTGCCGGTGGAAAAATCATGGAAACTCAATGAACGTCACTATGGCGCGTTGCAGGGGCTGAATAAAGCGGAAACGGCAGAAAAATATGGCGATGAGCAGGTTAAACAGTGGCGCCGCGGTTTTGCCGTTACGCCGCCGGAACTGACCAAAGATGACGAGCGTTATCCGGGTCACGATCCGCGTTATGCCAAACTGAGCGAGAAAGAGCTACCGCTGACCGAAAGCCTGGCACTGACCATCGACCGCGTTATTCCTTACTGGAACGACACCATCCTGCCGCGTATGAAGAGCGGTGAGCGCGTCATCATCGCTGCTCACGGTAACTCCCTGCGTGCGCTGGTGAAATACCTGGATAAGATGAGTGAAGATGAGATCCTTGAGTTGAACATCCCGACCGGCGTGCCGCTGGTGTATGAGTTCGACGAAAACTTTACGCCAGTAAAACGCTACTATTTGGGCAACGCTGACGAGATCGCAGCGAAAGCGGCTGCCGTGGCGAACCAGGGTAAAGCGAAGTAATCACCTTTGCCGGATGGCGGTATAACTGCCTTATCTGGCCTACGAGCAATGGGTAGGCCGGATAAGCGCGGCGCCATCAGGCAATATGTCTTAAACAGCGATCACGCCATCCAACACCACTCCGGATGCAGCGACACCTGTCCAGCGGGTAATACCGTCCAGCAGTAACGCGGACAATAGCGCAAAAATGAACGCATTGTCCGGGATGAACCAGGCGGCCGGAATACCAGGAATACCGATCCCCAGCACAATCGCAGTACAGCGCCAAAAGCCGCGGCGGACGATACGCCGAAGGTAAATGGCGTCGCCAGCGGATTATTTAAAATCGTTTGCATTTCAGCACCGGCCAACCCTAATGCCATGCCAACCCGTAGCGCCATCAGGGCATAAGGTAAGCGAATATCCCAGGTATGCCTACACTCACTTTTCCGGCTGGAAAAGCGCCTGCCACAGCGCGCTGAGCGATAAACCAGAAGACCCGAAGATTAAATCCACTATCAGTGAAACCATCATCGCCAGCGCAATAGCCAGCATGAGCACGGCCCTTTTATGCATGATCTGGTGATAGCGTGGCATGACGGGAGCGGAAGCGAGACGGGGAGCTAAAAGTGATTTGTCCTGACAGGTCATCGTTCGGGCTCGTTATTCATAGGGGGATGAATTATAGCGCCGAATTAATTCGTTATATATTTATTTATATTTCGAGTAGCATCACATTGGGTGAATAATTGTCTGTCGGCGATAAATAACCGGCCTTACTGGCCGGTTTAACACGTAATAAAGATTAACCACGGCGGACTTTCACCGCTTCCGATAACTGGCGAAGCAACGCATCAGTATCTTCCCAGCCAATGCAGGCGTCAGTAATGCTTTTACCGTAGGTGAGTGGCTGACCGCTTTCCAGGCTCTGGTTTCCTTCTACCAGATGACTCTCTACCATCACACCAATAATCGCTTTTTCCCCGCCGGCAATCTGCTGGCAAACATCGGCGCATACTTCCATTTGCTTTTCAAATTGCTTACAGGAGTTGGCATGGCTGAAATCGATCATGACCTGCGGCGTCAGCCCCGCTTTGGTGAGCCCTTCTTTCACTTCCGCGACGTGCTGCGCGCTATAGTTTGGCGCTTTACCGCCGCGCAGAATAATATGGCAGTCGCCGTTGCCGCTGGTATTAACAATCGCCGAATGACCCCATTTAGTGACGGAAAGGAAGCAGTGCGGCGCACCGGCGGCGTTAATCGCATCAATCGCGACTTTGATCGTCCCATCAGTGCCATTTTTAAAGCCGACCGGACAAGAGAGACCAGACGCCAGTTCGCGATGAACCTGGGATTCAGTAGTCCGCGCGCCAATGGCGCCCCAGCTCATCAGATCGGCCAGGTATTGCGGCGTAATCATATCAAGGAATTCGCCAGCGGCAGGCAGACCGCTATCGTTAATATCCAGCAGCAATTTGCGCGCAATGCGCAGCCCGTCGTTAATCTGGAAGCTGTTATCCATGTGCGGATCGTTAATCAGCCCTTTCCAGCCGACGGTGGTACGCGGCTTTTCGAAATAGACGCGCATCACAATTTCGAGTTCGTCCTTGAGTTCCTCACGCAACGCCAGTAAACGGGCGGCATATTCTTTCGCCGCTGCCGGATCGTGAATTGAACAAGGGCCAATGACTACCAGTAGGCGATCGTCATTACCTTTGAGGATTTTATGGATGGCTTTGCGCGCGTGGGCAACGGTATTTGCTGCGTTTTCCGTCGCGGGAAACTTTTCCAGCAGTGCGACAGGAGGTAATAACTCGTTGATTTCTTTGATACGTAAGTCGTCGTTCTGATAATTCATGTTTATTCCAGTGTTGCCGTGCTTATCTCAATGAATGCAATCCCTCCAATCTATCTCTTCGATTAAATAGTGTAAACGGGGTTTTACACTTTGAACGGATTAATCCTGGAATTGAGGAAAAAAACGCACAAATGTAGCGAAAAATGGGATCTAACCTACACTTTTTAACTGTAACCACTCTGTTTGTGAATTATTGCAAGATTCTCTGCTGCGTTAACAGGCGGCGGATGCTTTTTATGCCTTATTTGAGGATTTGACTTACACGTGCACTGTTGGAAGAGGTTATCCGACATATCCACCATAACAGGAGCATCTTATGAAAATGACAAAACTGACTACGCTTTTACTTACCGCTACCCTCGGCCTCGCCAGCGGCGCAGCGTTAGCTGCTGAATCTAACGCGCAATCCAGTAATGGCCAGGCAAACTCGGCGGCAAATGCCGGTCAGGTTGCCCCGGACGCTCGCCAGAATGTGGCGCCGAATGATGTGAATAACAACGACATCAATACCAACGGCAACACTAACAGCACGATGCAGCATCCAGACGGTTCAACCATGAATCACGACGGAATGACCAAGGATGAAGAGCATAAAAATACCATGTGTAAAGACGGTCGCTGCCCGGATATTAATAAAAAAGTGGAAACAGGTAATGGCGTCAACAATGACGTGAATACCAAAACCGACGGCACTACACAGTAATCCTGAAAAAAGACTGATAACGGGAGAGCTTTCGCTCTCCTTTTTATTTTGTCAGCGAAAAACCAGTATGATGTCTACAGTATTGATGAGAATTACAAAGGAATGACATTATGGCGCACTCACACTCTCATGCCGACTCACACCTGCCGAAAGATAATAATGCTCGTCGCCTGCTTTTCGCCTTTACCATTACCGCCGGATTTATGCTCCTTGAGGTGGTGGGTGGGATCCTTTCCGGCTCTCTGGCGTTGTTGGCGGATGCGGGACATATGCTCACCGACGCAGCGGCCCTTCTCTTTGCGCTGCTGGCGGTACAGTTTTCTCGCCGTCCACCGACGGCCCACCATACGTTTGGCTGGCTAAGACTCACCACGCTGGCGGCTTTTGTCAATGCCATTGCGTTGGTAGTCATTACGATTCTCATTGTCTGGGAAGCGATAGAGCGCTTTTATACGCCGCGCCCGGTGGCGGGCAGTCTGATGATGATTATCGCGATCGCGGGTCTGCTTGCGAACCTGTTGGCATTCTGGGTCCTTCACCGGGGAAGCGATGAAAAAAACCTGAACGTTCGCGCCGCCGCGCTCCATGTGATGGGCGATTTGTTGGGTTCTGTCGGTGCAATAGCCGCCGCGCTGATCATTATCTGGACAGGCTGGACGCCTGCAGATCCGATTCTCTCTATCCTGGTTTCCGTGCTGGTACTCCGCAGCGCCTGGCGGCTATTAAAAGATAGCGTCAATGAGTTGCTGGAAGGCGCACCGGTTTCACTGGATATTAACGTTTTACAACGTCATTTAAGTCGGGAAATCCCCGAAGTTCGCAACGTACACCATGTGCATGTCTGGATGGTCGGCGAAAAACCGGTAATGACATTGCACGCTCAGGTCATTCCACCTCACGACCACGATGCGCTGCTGAAACGTATTCAGGACTTCCTGATGCACGAATATCACATTGGGCACGCCACAATTCAGATGGAGTATCAGGTCTGCCACGGCCCGGACTGCCATCTGAATCAGACGCCATCAGGGCATATTCATCATCATTAACGGAAGAGCGCGCGCGACCCTCGTTCGCGCGCGCGGTTTATCCACATACGGCTGCCGTTTATCGCGATAAATGTCAGAATCAGATATTCCAGCGACATCGCATAGACGCCCTGCAAGGCAAAAACTACCACGCTAATCACGTTGATTATCACCCACAGTAGCCAGTTTTCGACATATTTACGTGTCATCAGAATCATCGCTACGATAGATAGCACCATCATGCAGGAGTCCCAGAACGGAAAGGCGTCCGGTTGCAGTACGGGCATTGTCACCTGTAGCCCCGGCATCTGCATAATGGTGACGGCCACATGGGTCAGGAAGGCAAATACCGGATCGATATAGAACGTCATCAGACCGATGGCTATTATGCATGTTGCCAGCCATGCTATTGCTTTTGGCAACGGCAGCCAGCGGATCCTGAGCTCCGTTTCATTATCGTTGGTCTGCCGCGACCACGCATACCAGCCATAAATATTGGCGGCAAAGAAAAAGAGTTGCAGCAGAAGGCTCGCATAAAGCTGGATTTGAAAGAAAATAATCGCAAACAAGATAACGTTCACCAACCCAAAAAAGTAGTTACTGATCTTTTCCAGACTGGCAAGCCCAATACAGAGCAGCCCAGCAATAGTGCCTGTCGCTTCGATCCAGGAAAGATCGTACCCGCCTGCACCGATGGGAATGTGCATCAATATGTTTTGCGTGCTAAAAAAATCCATCTTTCCCCTCCAGGAGGTTATGTTTTACGCCCGAAGTGTAGCCGCAAAATCCAGCATCCGGTTAAGAGGCAGTAGTGCCTCCTCGCGTAGCGCCGCATCGACCTGTATCTCATGCGCCGCGCCGCCCTGCTCCAGCCCTTCTGCTATGGCTTTCAGACCATTCATTGCCATCCAGGGGCAATGCGCGCAACTGCGGCAGGTCGCACCCTCGCCAGCCGTAGGCGCTTCAAGTAGCGCTTTATCAGGCACCGCCTGCTGCATTTTATAAAAGATGCCGCGATCGGTCGCCACGATAAGCTGTTTGTTCGGCAAGGTTTTCGCCGCATTAATGAGCTGGCTGGTGGAACCCACCGCATCAGCCATATCGACAATGGACTGCGGCGATTCAGGATGGACCAGAATAGCGGCCTCGGGATAGACTTTTTTCAAATGGATCAGTGCCTGGATTTTAAATTCGTCATGCACAATACAGGCTCCCTGCCAGCACAGCATATCGGCCCCGGTCTGTTTTTGCACATAATTCCCCAGGTGTCTGTCCGGCGCCCAGATAATTTTTTCCCCCAGACTATCCAGATGCTCAATCAGTTCTACGGCGATACTGGAGGTCACAACCCAGTCCGCACGCGCTTTTACCGCAGCCGAGGTATTGGCATAGACCACCACGGTCCGGTCCGGATGAGCATCACAAAACATGCTAAATTCGTCTATCGGGCAGCCCAAATCCAGCGAACACTCCGCCGCTAAAGTAGGCATAAGAATAGTTTTATCCGGGCTGAGGATTTTGGCGGTTTCACCCATAAATCGCACGCCTGCCACCAACAGTGTAGACGCAGGGTGCTTCGCGCCAAAACGGGCCATTTCCAGGGAGTCGGAAATACACCCGCCGGTCTCTTCCGCGAGCTGTTGAATCTCCGGATCGGTATAGTAGTGGGCCACCATTACCGCATCCTGTTCTTTGAGAAGCCGTTTGATTTTCTCACGGTAGAATTGCTTTTCATCAACGCTCAACGGCGCGGGCTTCGGTGGGAACGGGTAAAGTGCGGTTTGTAGACCAAACATTGCGCTCATCATGGCTTCTCGTTTTATTTGCTTAACGAAACAACCGAATTCAAACAAAACACACATATTATCGGTTGCTTTTGTTTTATATGCTAAACAAGATAGCCGATTGACGAATAAAAGTCACAATAATTGTGATTTTAAGGTACAAGCGTATTACTCACTGGCTTCCAGCGCAGTGACGACAAACACTGCCCCGGTCGCTTTCGTCGTAATATGCCTGATCCAATCCCGGTTGTGGTGTTGAGGCGGTTGGCAGTGGATCGGTCTCTACATGGGCAGGGCATTGGTCGGGCGTTGTTTCGCGACGCCGGGCTGCAGGTGATTCAGGTGGCGGCGACTATCGGCATCCGCGGGATGCTGGTTCATACGCTGTCTGACGAAGCGCGGGAGTTTTACCTGCGGATGGGACTTGGACCATCGCCGATGGATTCGATGATCAAGGTGAGTTCACCGGAACGTTACTGCGTTCGATCCGAGCCTGCTGCAGGTTCGAATCTTATAAACCGCAGATAGCAAAAAAGCGCCTTTAGGGCGCTTTTTTACATTGGTGGGTCGTGCAGGATTCGAACCTGCGACCAATTGATTAAAAGTCAACTGCTCTACCAACTGAGCTAACGACCCCTTACGGGATTTGCTGCTTAATCATTCAGGATGGTGGGTCGTGCAGGATTCGAACCTGCGACCAATTGATTAAAAGTCAACTGCTCTACCAACTGAGCTAACGACCCGTTAGGGTGTTACCTGAAAGATTTTTACTCGGCACCAATTCGAAAATTGGTGGGTCGTGCAGGATTCGAACCTGCGACCAATTGATTAAAAGTCAACTGCTCTACCAACTGAGCTAACGACCCGAGTGGTGGGTGATGACGGGATCGAACCGCCGACCCCCTCCTTGTAAGGGAGGTGCTCTCCCAGCTGAGCTAATCACCCGATACTACGCTGGATACGTTTACTAACTTACGCTAGTGGTGGGTCGTGCAGGATGACTGGCTTCGCCTTGCCCTACGGGCCGTTGCTGACGCAACGTTATCCTTCACATTTTACTATTGTTTTCCACCTTAACGATTGGTGGGTCGTGCAGGATTCGAACCTGCGACCAATTGATTAAAAGTCAACTGCTCTACCAACTGAGCTAACGACCCACTCTGGCATTGCTTACAGGCTGTTTAATATCCCGTGGCAACGGCGGCATATATTACTGATTTCAGATTTGAGCGCAACAAAAATTTCGATACGGGAAACTCAACTGCTTAGGAATCACACGACGCGACCAGAAAAAAGGCGTTTTCTGGTCGCGTCGTACACATTACATCGCGTTAAGACGTTTCTGTGCCTGTTTCGCGCCATCTGTGCCAGGATATTTGCTAATTACCTGCTGATACACTGCTTTTGCTTTTGCCGTATCACCTTTGTCCTGCATGATAACACCAACTTTATACATCGCATCCGCCGCCTTCGGCGACTTAGGATAGTTTTTTACTACCGAAGCGAAATAATAGGCCGCATCATCTTTTTTACCCTTGTTGTAATTCAACTGGCCCAGCCAATAATTGGCATTCGGCTGATAAGTAGAATCAGGGTATTTCTTGATGAAGTTCTGAAATGCCACAATCGCCTCATCCTGGCGGGAGTTATCCTGCACCAGCGCAATTGCCGCATTGTAATCAGTATTCGCGTCGCCAGTCTGTACTGGCGTGCCAGACGTTGCCGCACCAGCCTCGGGAGCCGGGGTCGCAGCAGGTGTCGCCCCACTCTGAGCGCCGTCTGTAGTCTGCGCTGCGCCACTATTATTCAAATTCCCTAGCTGCAACAGGATTTGCTTCTGGCGCTCAATCACCTGATTCAGTTGATACTGGTTTTCCTGAATTTGACCACGTAAAGAATCAATATCAGACTGATTATCGGAGAGTTGCTGCTGAAGTTGGGTTAAAAGCTGGCTGTGAGCGTTAGAGATACGCTCAAGTTGAGTGACCCGGTCTTCGACCGAGCCTGAGCCGACACTACTGATTGGCGCCTGAGCAAAAGCGGCCCAGGGGGCCGCTATGCCAACCAGTAACGACAGACTCAACAGGTGATGTCTGAAGTTACTGCTCATGCAATTCTCTTAGTAAACCAGTACAGCGCGACGGTTTTTAGCGTAAGCCGCTTCGTCGTGGCCCAGTACTGCAGGTTTTTCTTTACCGTAAGAAACGATGGAAATCTGGTCAGCTGAAACACCTTTACCCTGCAGGTACATCTTAACGGCATTCGCACGACGCTCGCCCAGGGAGATGTTGTATTCAGGGGTACCGCGTTCGTCCGCGTGACCTTCTACGGTGACTTTGTAAGACGGGTTGTTACGCAGGAAGTTAGCGTGCGCATCCAGCATAGCCGCGAAGTCAGAACGGATATCATATTTATCCAGATCGAAGTAGACGATGTTGTTCTGCTGCAGCTGCTGCATCTGCAGACGCGCTTGCTCTTCAGATGACATATTGCCGTTGCCGTTAGCGTCCATACCAGTGCCGGCGCCGTTCAGCATACCGCCTTCGCTACCGTCATTGCTGGCGTTCTTGTTGGAAGAACATGCCGCGATTGCCATAACAGGCAGGGCAATCATCAGGCCCTTCAGCACTTTGTTCAGTTGCATTTATTAATTCCTTTAGTAATCAATTAATTATTATCACAGATACGGCGACCAGGCAGGTGATTTCACCTGACCATCAGTTGCCGGAAGACGCGCTTTGAAACGCCCATCTGTAGAAACCAAATTCAGCACAGATCCCATCCCCTGAGAAGAGCTGTAGATTACCATCGTGCCGTTAGGTGCCAGACTTGGCGTTTCGTCCAGGAACGTTGACGACAGAACCTGTACGCCACCCGTCACCAGATCTTGTTTGGCAATGTGCTGCTGCCCATTATTTGAGCTTACCATTACCATAAATTTACCGTCGCTGCTAACATCCGCATCCTGGTTTTGCGAACCTTCCCAGGTAATACGCTGTGCCGCACCGCCATTGATGTTCATTTTATATACCTGCGGACGTCCAGCCTGGTCAGAGGTAAAAGCCAGTGTCTGGCTGTCCGGGAACCAGGTCGGCTCCGTATTGTTGCTACGCCCATCCGTAACCTGACGAATCTGGCCGGAAGCAAGATCCATAACGTACAGATTCAGGCTACCGGTTTTCGACAATGCAAAAGCCAGTTTAGTCCCATCCGGCGAGAACGCCGGCGCGCCGTTGTGACGCGGGAAAGACGCAACCTGACGCACGGCACCGTTCGCCAGCGTCTGGATAACCAGCGCGGAGCGACCGCTTTCAAAAGTCACATATGCCAGTTTTGAACCATCCGGTGACCACGCAGGAGACATCAGCGGCTGCGGAGAACGGTGCACAACAAACTGGTTGTAACCATCGTAATCCGACACGCGCAGCTCATATGGGAACTGACCGCCGTTAGTTTGTACAACGTAGGCAATACGGGTACGGAACGCACCTTTAATACCGGTGAGTTTTTCAAAGACTTCGTCACTGGCGGTATGGCCTGCATAGCGCAACCACTGTTTATTCACTTTATAAGAATTTTGTGCCAGTACAGTACCCGGTGCGCCGCCAGTGTCAACCAGCTGATAAGCGACATTATAAGAACCGTCCGGATTCGGAGTAACCTGCCCAACAACGACGGCGTCAATACCCAGCGCAGACCATGCGGCAGGTTGCACTTCCTGAGCGGTGGCGGGCTGCTGCGGCAGTCGAGACCTGTCTAACGGGTTAAATTTACCGCTGTTGCGTAAATCTGCAGCAACGATACCGCCGATATCTTCAGGCGCGGCGCCCGGCCCGGCCCATTTAAAGGGCACAACGCCAATTGGGCGCGCCGAGTCCACCCCCTGGGTGATCTCGATACGGACTTCTGCGTGCAGCATCGCCGCCCACAGCATTAGAAAACCAAATGCTACTCGTAATGCCTGCTTCATCATATCTCCCATACCTGGGCCCAAGACCCACGATAATTTAGCAGAATGTTAACAAACTCAAATACACAAAACTACCAGAACCCTACGATGACCGAAGATTGTTTTCCCTGTCATAACGGGGAAAGTTTAGCTTACGGTTTAAAGTCCAAAGGTGCATTTTTAAACACTTCATATACCGCCTGGCTTGGTGGTTTTGGAATCTTCGCCTGTCGGGCTGCGGCAAGCGCTGCCTGACAAAGCGCAGGATCACCTCCTTCAGACTGGATATCCAACAACATGCCATCCGGGGCCAGTTTTACCCGCAATGTACAGGTTTTACCTGCATAAGACGATGCGTCGTAAAACTTACTCTCAATCGCCGATTTAATCTGGCCGGCATAGTTATTAATCTCCGCGCCTGATGCGCCATTATTTTTAGTATTACCACTCCCCGCAGGAGAAGCATTGTTGCCTTTTGCACCACCGCCGGTTTTCGGCGCATTCTTACCCGAACTGAGATCGCCAAGCAGATCATCGACACCCTCTGCAGCGGCCGCTTTTTCAGCTGCGGCTTTTTTAGCAGCCGCTTTATCCGCCGCAGCTTTTTCCGCAGCCGCTTTCTTCTCTGCCGCCTTTTTCTCTGCTGCCGCTTTATCTGCGGCAGCCTTTTTATCAGCTGCCGCTTTTTCGGCTGCGGCTTTCTTCTCCGCTTCAGCCTGGGCTTTTTTCGCTGCCTCAACTTCCGCTTTCTTCTTCGCATCCGCCGCCGCTTTCGCTGCCTCAGCCTCCGCTTTTTTCTTCGCGTCCGCCGCCGCTTTCGCTGCCTCAGCCTCCGCTTTTTTCTTCGCGTCCGCCGCCGCTTTCGCTGCCTCAGCCTCCGCTTTTTTCTTCGCGTCTGCCGCCGCTTTCGCTGCTTCGGCTTCCGCTTTTTTCTTCGCATCCGCTGCTGCTTTCTGCGCTGCTTCTTCTGCTTGTTTCTGTTGCTGCTGCGCCAGTTTTGCCGCCTCTTCGGCCTGCTTTTGTTGCTCCTGGGCCGCTAAACGTTCTTTCTCAAGTTGCTTCAGGCGCTCCTGTTCGGCAGCCTGCTTCTGCTGAAGCTCTTCTTCCTGCTGCTGTTGCAGCTTTTTACGTTCTTGTTCCGCACGTCTGGCGCTGGCCTGTTGATCCTGCTGGCGGTTGTACTGCTGTACAACCGCCCCGGGATCGACCATGACTGCATCGATGGCGGAGCCACCGCCGCCGCCGGCGGAAGCCTCTATGTGCTCATCGAACGAACTCCAGATCAGTACTGCAAATAAGATGATATGCAGCACGGCTGAAATAATTATCGCCCGTTTGAGCTTGTCGTTTTGTTCGGTTGCCTTTGACACTCTCGGTTCCCAAAAAACTGTTCGCCTGTTACTCGCTGTTTTTCAAGCCAGCGGGACGCAGACTTCAGATTGGCTGCGTCATTAAGCCAACCGATTTCACGCCCGCACTGTGTAACAAGTTCAGCGCTTTAATTATTTCATCGTACGGCACTTCTTTCGCACCGCCGATTAAAAAGACCGTTTTCGGATTGGCCTGTAGGTGACGCTTTGCCTCTGCGATGACCTGTTCGGACGGCAGTTGATCCATTCGCTCTTTATCAACCACCACGCTGTATTGCCCTACTCCGGAAACTTCGATAATGACCGGCGGATCGTCGTTGCTGCTGACCGCCTGCGACTGATTCGCATCCGGTAAATCGACCTCCACGCTCTGGGTAATGATTGGCGCTGTCGCCATAAAGATCAGCAGCAGCACCAGCAGTACGTCGAGCAACGGTACAATGTTAATTTCAGACTTGAGGTCGCGGCGACCTCGTCCACGCGATCTGGCCATGGCTTACCCCTTGTTGCTCTCGCTTACGGTAAACGCCTGACGATGCAGAATCGCAGTAAACTCTTCCATAAAGTTGTCGTAGTTCAATTCCAGCTTGTTGACGCGCTGATTCAGACGGTTATAGGCCATGACTGCCGGAATGGCGGCAAACAGACCAATCGCCGTGGCAATCAACGCTTCCGCGATACCTGGCGCAACCATTTGCAGAGTCGCTTGTTTTACTGCCCCCAGGGCAATAAACGCATGCATGATCCCCCATACGGTCCCAAACAGACCGATATAGGGACTGATAGAACCTACCGTGCCGAGAAAAGGAATATGCGTTTCCAGCGTTTCCAACTCGCGGTTCATTGAGATGCGCATCGCACGCGACGCCCCCTCTACCACCGCTTCCGGCGCATGGCTGTTGGCACGATGGAGCCGGACAAACTCTTTGAATCCGCTATAAAAGATTTGTTCCGATCCCGACAGATTATCGCGTCTGCCCTGGCTTTCCTGGTACAAACGAGAAAGTTCGATTCCAGACCAGAATTTATCTTCAAACGCTTCAGCCTCACGCGCAGCGGCGTTCAGAATGCGCGTTCGCTGGATAATGATGGCCCAGGACGCTATTGAAAAACCAATCAAAATCAACATGATAAGTTTAACCAGAAGGCTCGCCTTCAGGAACAAATCAAGGATATTCATGTCAGTCACTGCTTAAACTCCGCGACAATAGACTTAGGAAGCGCACGAGGCTTCATTTTGAGTGGATCAACGCAAACAATCAGAACCTCTGCTTCATTCAGCACCGTGTTCTCTGCGTTGACAATGCGTTGCGTGAAGACCAAAGCGGTGCCACGCATTGACGTAATTTCTGTTTGAACTTCAAGCATATCGTCGAGCCGCGCAGGCGCATAATACTCAAGCGTCATCTTGCGCACCACAAAGGCAACTCGCTCCGCCAGCAGCACCTGTTGGCTGAAGTGGTGGTGGCGCAACATTTCCGTACGCGCTCTTTCATAAAAAGCCGCATAGCTGGCGTGATACACCACACCGCCGGCGTCCGTGTCTTCGTAATAAACACGTACCGGCCACCGAAATATATACTTATTCATTCTTGTTGCCTCTTTGTTGGCTTTGCCACTCGCGCCAGTCACTTACTTTTGTAAGCTTCTGGCGAGATATGCACTCGCCGCCGCAATGCATCAAGAATGCCGTTGTATATCGCCGTGTATTCACTTTACATCCCGGTAATGCAACAAAAGTAGCGCTTTTGAACGTTGCTACTATACGCGTGGGAGTGAGGCTTGGGAATGGGGGGAAGTTAAGGGAGAGTAAAAATATATGGGCTTATGCAAGCCCCTATATTTTTAAGGAGGTTTCTTATTCACAAGAAGAAGAAAATCAGGCCGATGATGAGAACGATATCCGCAAGCAGCGGACAAAAAATCCCTTGCCAGTGAACGGATTCTGGACGAAACCCTACCCCGTGGATTATCCCTGCGCAAACCGCCCACATCAGCAATAAGCCGTGCCAGATTTCAAGCGTGCTGGTTTTAGCAGCAAAACGTGATGGGTCCCAGAACATACATCCTGCCAACACTATCGCCATCACGAAGGAAAGCGCCCTTAACGGGCGCTTGTCCATTACCGCATAAATATACTTCATCCTCTAAGCTGCCTCTTTGTTGGCTGCGGCTGTTAGTCGGCCCATCACTGGGCCTCCCCCCTACAGGGCCGCTGCAAGCAGCGTTCAAATCTGTTCCTGACAGATTTGTTACCCCAGTCACTTACTAATGTAAGCTCCTGGGGATTCGCAGCCTTGCCGCCGCGATGCAACTTAAATGATTTTGTATATTGCATAGCGACAATATGGATCATTAGCTTTCTTCCTGGCCGGTTTTACCCGCTTCAACGTGCTCAAGCGCCAGGGCGGTAATGATCCCGAATGCACAGGCAAGAAGCGTTCCCAGAATCCATGCGAAATACCACATTTTAAGCTCCTTACTTAGTACAAAGAGTGAGTGTTACTTTCAATATGTTCTTTGGTGATACGACCGAACATTTTCCAGTAACACCAGCTGGTATAGATCAGAATGATCGGTACAAATACCGCCGCGACCCAGGTCATCAGGTTCAGCGTCATCTGGCTGGATGTCGCATCCCACATGGTCAGGCTGGCATTCATCATCGTGCTGGACGGCATCACAAACGGGAACATGGCGATACCAGCGGTCAGAATAATGCAGGCCAGCGTCAGCGAAGAGAACAGGAATGCCAACGCGCCTTTCTCCATACGGGAAGTCAGAATAGTCAGCAGCGGCAGAACCACGCCCAGCGCCGGAACTAACCACAGGATCGGCGCATTATTAAAGTTCACCAGCCAGGCGCCCGCTTCACGCGTAACTTCTTTGGTCAGTGGGTTAGAAGCGGCATGAGGATCAATCACGGAGGTGACCACATAACCATCAATACCGTACATCACCCAAACACCGGCCAGCGCAAAGCACACTAATGTCACCAGCGCCGCAATCTGCGAGGTGGCGCGGGCGCGCAGGTGCAGCTCGCCCACAGTACGCATCTGCAGATAGGTTGCACCCTGAGTAATGATCATCCCGACGCTGACGATACCCGCCAGCAGACCAAACGGGTTTAGCAACTGGAAGAAGTTACCGGTGTAATACAGGCGCAGATATTCATCTACGTGGAACGGTACGCCCTGCAGCAGGTTGCCAAAGGCTACGCCAATCACCAGCGGCGGCACAAAGCTACCGATGAAAACGCCCCAGTCCCACATGTTACGCCAGCGCGGATCTTCAATCTTGGAACGGTAATCAAAACCAACCGGACGGAAGAATAAAGAGGCCAACACCAGGATCATCGCCACATAAAAGCCGGAAAACGCGGCGGCGTAAACCATCGGCCAGGCGGCAAACAGCGCACCGCCCGCAGTGATCAACCACACCTGGTTACCGTCCCAGTGCGGGGCGATGGAGTTAATCATAATTCGACGCTCGGTGTCGTTACGACCGAGGAAACGGGTGAGCATCCCCACCCCCATGTCGAAGCCATCGGTGACTGCGAAACCAATCAGCAAAATGCCAACCAGCAGCCACCAGATAAAACGTAGTACTTCATAATCGATCATTTGACGACTCCTGTCTTAGCGTGCCGGCTGAGTAGTCGCGGTGGACTGCTCAAAGTGATAGCGACCGGTTTTCAGACTGCTTGGGCCAAGGCGTGCAAATTTGAACATCAGGAACAATTCTGCCACCAGGAACAGGGTATACAGGCCGCAAATCAGGAACATGGAAAACAGTAGATCGCCAACGGTCAGCGATGAGTTCGCCACAGCTGTCGGCAGCACTTCACCAATCGCCCACGGCTGACGGCCATATTCCGCCACAAACCAGCCCGCTTCTACCGCAATCCACGGCAGTGGAATACCGTACAGCGCGGCACGCAGCAGCCATTTTTTCTCACCGATGCGGTTACGAATCACGCTCCAGAAAGAAAGCGCAATAATTGCCAGCAGCAGGAAGCCGCACGCCACCATGATACGGAACGCGAAATAGAGCGGCGCAACGCGTGGAATGGAATCTTTCGTCGCTTGCTGGATCTGCGCTTCGGTCGCGTCAGTCACATTCGGCGTATAGCGTTTCAGTAGCAGACCATAACCGAGATCTTTCTTCATACTGTTGAACTGGTCGCGAACGGCCTGGTCGGTAGAACCGGCACGCAGCTGTTCCAGCAGTGCATAGGCTTTCATCCCGTTACGAATACGCTCTTCATGCTGTACCATCAGGTCTTTCAGACCAATAACTGGCGTGTCCACGGAACGCGTAGCGATAATGCCGAGCGCATAAGGGATCTGAATTGCCAGATGGTTTTCCTGTTTATCCTGATCAGGAATACCAAACAGGGTAAAGGAGGCCGGAGCAGGCTGCGTTTCCCATTCTGCTTCAATCGCAGCGAGCTTGGTTTTCTGCACATCACCCATTTCGTAACCAGATTCATCGCCCAGTACGATAACGGACAGTACGGCAGCCATACCGAAGCTGGCGGCAATAGCAAAAGAACGCTTAGCAAAGGCGAAGTCACGGCCTTTCAGCATATAGTAAGCGCTGATACCAAGGATGAACATCGCACCAGTGACATAGCCGGACGCAACAGTATGAACAAATTTCACCTGTGCTACCGGGTTCAGCACCAGTTCAGAGAAGCTCACCATTTCCATACGCATGGTTTCGAAATTGAAATCCGCAGCGATTGGATTTTGCATCCAGCCGTTTGCCACCAGGATCCACAATGCGGAGAGGTTGGACCCCAGCGCCACCAGCCAGGTAACGCACATATGCTGGACTTTACTCAGGCGATCCCAGCCGAAGAAGAACAGACCTACAAAGGTGGATTCGAGGAAGAAGGCCATCAAACCTTCGATCGCCAACGGCGCACCGAAGATATCGCCAACGTAGTGGGAGTAGTACGACCAGTTTGTCCCGAACTGGAACTCCATGGTCAAACCGGTAGCCACACCCAGAGCAAAGTTGATACCAAACAACTTGCCCCAGAACTTAGTCATATCTTTATAAATCTGTTTGCCGGAAAGGACGTATACCGTTTCCATAATGGCCAGCAGGAACGCCATACCGAGCGTCAGCGGCACAAACAGGAAGTGGTACATCGCGGTCAAGGCAAACTGTAAGCGCGACAGTTCGACTATATCTAACATCATGACTCCTTGCTCATCGCATGAAGACTCCGAGAGTGAACCCCGTTAGAAAGGGTCACACGCATGCCCCAATATAAATTTATTTGCTGCCTTTCATCGTACTATCCCCTCGGAAAGGAAACAGTAATGATGAAAAGTTACAAACATGTTAATTAAAAACCCAAATTGATCCCGCAAATATATTACGCCGTAAAATCCCTACAATAAACAGGTTTTTATTGAATCACATTTACGTTTTTCGACGGCGATCAATTTATAGCAAAATTACCGTTTTTTGGTCATTTTGATCGAGGACAATTTAGCGCCTTTTGATGAATTTTTCCAAGGATTAAATATTGATTTAAATCAAAAAACAGACCTTGGTGTTAATCATGTTTAACAATGCCATGAATGGTGAAAATGATGTTAACAATATGTGTACATAAAGGTATTGCCAGTTATTAGAGACGACATAAAATATAAACAGAAATGATTTTAATTAACGCAGAAGGCAAACGGTATTTCACATCAGGGTAAACCATTAATGTTAGTTTCTTGCGACTATTTCCCATCCTGTTCCTGCCAGCCCGTGGAGTGACATTAAATTTACTTTTGCTATATCTTAAATTAATACCGAATAGTGATTATTTTATGAAAAAAAGGCCGCAATGTCTGCAGCCCGTTGATTCCTTAACTTGTTATCACGCTATCTGAATGCTGAAGGTGCGCGATTGCCCCGGTTTAAATGCGCCTGCAATGCGTGGCTCTTCTCCCCCATCCACTATCCGTTCATTCATGTCTGTTTCGCGGCACGTTATCATGCCGGCATTCACAGAAAGTGCAGCATCACAGGAGTGCGTGTCAGAAGGGTTAAACAAGCGGAGCACCAACTCATCCCGATCTTCTGCTTTCTTAAGGGTGCTAAGCACGCATCCCGTCGGCGAAAGGGTAAGAAGACTATAATTCTCAGGCGTGCTGAACGTGGCGCGATTAAGCTTCATCGCGTCCCAGGGGATTTTGTTGTAGCACTGTACGGGCGTTAACCATGATTTAGCCTGCTGGGCAACCCCTGCGTTTTCAGGTGCCCCACTGAAACTGAAAAGGCTGAACCGACAACTTAGCGGGCCACGCATCTGAGAGTCAGGGACCGACATTTTGATACCGGATGGCCTGCCAGGACGCAAGAGCAGATCTTCTTTGCCGAGTAATCCCACCCCACGCAACAGGGTCAATGCGAACGCCTTTTTGTCATCACCGACAACTTCAAACTCGCGAAGCCCCTCGGTGAACAGCGCAAGTCCATTACGACCTTCCTGAAGGACAGCATAGTTGAGTAAGTTCCAGACAGGGATCGGCGCTTCTTTCCAGCCCTCGGCCTGCCAGATTTCCATTGCGGCATCCCGTACCGGGCGAGTGATCGAACCAAACTGCGTATCGGCTAACACCTCTTGCGTTGTAAACGGTGTGGGGATCAAAATACGTATACGGTGGTCATCAGCCTGATTATCCAGATGCACAGTCACATCAATTCGCCTGCTGTTATGGCTTAGCGTCACCTCAATATTGGTCTGAAGATAACCATTTTGTTGATGCGCCGAGCGCTCGGCCAGGTTTGCCGGAACGGCCATACGGTGACGAATTATCGCCCTGCTCTGCCAGCCTTCACGTATCACCTCAACATCATGTTCTCCTTGCGCGGACGTGAGTCTCCACTCTTCCCTTGAAGGCGAGTAGTCATACTCATCGCCATCATCGGAGCTCTCTTCAATTTCCAGCACGCGGTCATAGATAAGTCCGGACGCTTTATCACATAGCCGCAGCGTGCCATCATTGTTGATATCAATTCGCCAGAAGGCATTTTCCAGCAGTGCTTGCGTCTGTGTCATCGGGGGGATTATTTTCCCGGCAACATGCGGTTCGATAAAGAGCGTGCAGTATCCCATCGACGGAAGGATCTGATTGAGCTGGATCTCGAACGCCATAAACGGTTCGTAATTCCCATAATGGACGATTTGCCGGTCAATTAATCCAGGATCAATCTCGCGGGCGCTACGAATGAAATACGGAATATCGTTGCCTTTATCATCACGCAGACGGAACTGGCTGGCACGCAGACGTACCGTGGTGTTAATCACCGCTTCACGCGGCCAGGACATGAGGTTAAACATCACCAACTTGTCTGCGTCGGTTTGCGGCATGTTATCGACAATCTTGCGCATATAGAAGCATATCAGGTTGTCAGCCATGTCCTCCGCCAGCGCAAACCGGGAAACAATCTCGCGATGTACCTTGTCACTACAGCAGCAACCGATGCTGTCGTGAGCGTGGTTTTTCAATATCTCTTTCCACATTTTTTCCAGTAAACCGTGGTGATATTCAAATCCTAACGTCCAGGCGAGCGACGCCAGCGGTTCGAGAAGATTGACGATTTTATTTTCAATACGGGCATGGGCAATTTTGATGTCCATTCGCGTGGAGCCAATTGTGCGATGCACACGCATGTACTTCCCGTCAAGAAACTCCCCTTTCAGCGTCGTCAGTTCATCCCGGTGGGCGTCGATGTAATCGAACACCTCCTCAAACCGGCTCATCACAAACTTACGTTGCGGATAGATTTCACGAAGCTTATCCATCACCGCAAAAATGTTCTGCTGCAGCGGCATCTGGTCATGGCCGTTGGGCAGCAAAATCTCTTTGGTGATGGAAGCACTCTCCAGTACGTCGAAATAGCTATCGAGGCGTTTACGCAGTCCTGCCTCATCCTCCGGTAAGTACTTACCAATCGCGTAGCCCAGCGGTAGCACCTGGGCCGTGACTTCACTGCCGTCCTTACTCTGCCAAAGAAACTCGGTTTTATCGGTACCGTGTCGTTCGGAGCAGCCACGCCAGAACATCGTTCGTGTAATACCAAAGCCGTTATAGATGTGTGGAAGCTGCGCGGACATCCCAAAGGAATCCGGCAGATAGCCAATTTTCATGGGTTCACCAAAGGCCATACAGTCGCGAATGCCGTACATCAAATTACGCACAATCGACTCGCCGGAGACAATTGTCGTATCAGTCTGGGTATACCAGGGCCCGATAATCAGCTTTCCGGCTTCCACCAGCGTCTTTACGCGCGGCCTGTTTTCCGGTTTCACGGTAAAATAATCTTCCAGCACCGCCGTCTGACCATCGAGAACGTAGTATTTATACGTTTCGTCCTGCTCAAGACGGGTAAGGATCTCCTCCATATTATTGACCAGGAGAATTCGTGACGCTTCGGTGGTGAAGTACCACTCACGGTCCCAGTGCATATGCGGCGTAATATGAACGCGAGATACAGCTTTCATCTTCGTTTCCTGTGTATGAGTATTTATGGCGTGACGTCTTCAATAATGTACTTACCGTGCCCAACGGCATGGCGTCGCCAGAGAAGTAAAATCACTGTGGAGATGGCGGTGCCTATCAACGCTGCGCCAAACCAGCCAGCTGCCGCAGTCACGCCATTCATCCCGGCAGGATGCAATAAAAAGAGGGAGAAAATGCCAGCCCCTGGCGTGGACAACCCAATTCCCATCGCGCCGACAATCGCTCCTGTGGCCATAGAGCCAAGGACAAACGAGCCTATCACCCGCAGCGGATCTTCTATCGCCATCGGGATAGCCCCTTCGGTAATGCCCGCCAGACCAAGCAGCCACGTAGATTTGCCAGTCTCAATCTCAAACGGTTTGAAAAGGTGTGGCGCGAGCATCGTTGAGGCGGTCACAGTAAAGGCTGACACCATTTTTACAGAAGCGAAGATGGCATAGGGCCCATAGACACCGTTGGCCATTGCACCCAGACAGAACGCATACGACGCTTTATTGACTGGCCCTCCCAAATCGAAAGAGCACATAAAACCAAGAAGCGTTCCGAGCAACAACGCGTTCGCTCCTGACAGCCCGTTCAGCCAGGCGGTGAGAGAGTTATTCAGCCACGCCACCGGTTCGCCAATGACAAACAGCATCAGGCTGCCCGCCCCCAACACGCCGATGACAGGATAGAGATAATAAGTTAAAAAACCGTTGTAACGATTGCTGAGACGAATATGGTTTTTCACCCAACGCATCAGATAACCTGCAATCAGGCCGCCCGCGACAGCCCCCAGGAAACCGGAGCCGATCATGTTGGCGGCAAGACCAGCCGCAAAGCCCGGAGCAAGCGCAGGCTTATCCGCCAGCGACCAGGCGGTATAGGCGGAAAGTACCGGCACCATCAAAATACCGAGCATACCGCCGCCCAGTTTCCGGTACATCCACAACCACGAATTCTCCTGGTCGAACAGATACTGCAGACCGAACATTTGCGCCAACAGCACTGCCACGGCCAGCACCGTCCCCCCGGCGACAATCAATGGCACTGTAAAGGAGATACCGCTGAGAAGTGCCTGCTTTAGCTCCGTCTTTACGCTCTTTTTTTCAGCCTGTACCGGCTGCGTCCCTGATGAGGGCGATAATGCCAGCGCACGCACAATTAAATGTTCGGCATGACGTAACGGTTCCGCAACCGGCACTGAAATGGCCGGAATTCCCGCGAAACGCTCGCTTTCTTTGATTGCCACCTCGGCGGCGAAGATGCACGCTTTCGCCGCCTGTAACTGTTGAGGAGTAATGCGATCTTCAATACCGTTCGCCCCCTGTTTTTCAACCACCACGTTAATGCCAAGCTTACGCCCGGCTTTTTCCAGATATTCAGCCGCCATATAGGTATGGGCAATCCCGGCTGGACACGCGGTGACGCAAACGACGGTTGGCACATCGACCAATGTGACAACCTCGTCTTCCTGAGGAGCCTCCTCCAGAGCAGCAAGCAGGGCTTCCGCTGAGCTTGCCGCCATCACGCGTGCCCGGAGAACATCGTCCGCCAGGCGAGACGTCAACGTTGTCAGTACCTGGATATGCGTGGTTCCCGCTTCAGCAGGCGGGATGGCAAGCAGGAAGATCAGCTCAACGTTTTCCGGCCCGTCCACGCCCTCCCACGCCAGCGGTTCGCTGAGAGTTGCAACCGCGAAAGCCGCTTCTTTCACCACGACTGTTTTGCCATGGGGGACAGCCAGCCCTTCGCCAAGCGCAGTGGGACCGAGCGACTCGCGACGAAAGACTTCCGACAAAAATGTGTCGCCATCTGAAATTTTGCCAAGCGCCACCAGACGCATTGTAAGCTGGCGAATGGCCTCATCACGGCTGGTATAACGCGCCTGCACACAGACAGCACTGGCGTGGGTCAGAGTCGTCAGGTTCATGAAGATCCCCACAAATAAGTTGTTATTGTCTGGCAGCGATTGTGACAGGCGAAAAGATACCTTTATGTGATCATTTTCACTAAATTCCATTATTTGTATTTATGTTGTATTATTTACAAATTCAGCGCTAAAGGCATAATGCCGTCAAAAGGTATTAGAAAGGCAGACGTCATGGGTAACAAACCGATGTACCGGCAGATAGCCGATGCGCTTCGCGAGAAAATTAATGCGGGTGAGTTAAAACCCGGTGACGCGTTACCGACGGAATCCAGTCTTCAGGAGGCGTTTGGCGTAAGCCGCGTAACGGTAAGGCAGGCGCTCAAACGGCTTACCGAAGAGCAGATCGTCGAGAGCATTCAGGGCAGTGGCACCTATGTTAAAGAAGAGCGCGTCAATTACGATATCTACCAACTCACTGGCTTTTACGAGAAACTGGCTGACCGAAACGTTGATGCCCATAGCGACGTAAAAACGTTCGAGGTCGTGAAAGCTGGCGCGAAGCTGGCCGAAATGCTAAACATCCCCCCTGAAGACAACGTCTGGCACGTCAAACGCGTACGCTTTATCAAGCAAAAACCGGTGAATCTGGAAGAGACCTGGATGCCGTTGACCATGTTCCCAGACCTGACATGGGAGGTGATGGAGAAGTCGAAGTATCACTATATTGAGCAGATCAAAAAGATGGTGATCGATCGCAGCGAACAGGAGTTAGTCCCCGTCATGGCTTCAGAAGAGGCGATCGCCGCGCTGGCGCTGGATCCAGGCAAACCGGTACTGGAAAAGGTGTCTCGCGGATTTCTGAAAGATGGTCGGCCATTCGAATACAGCCGTAACGTGTTCAACTGTGACGACTATAAGTTCACCCTCATCGCCAAACGCAGGCAATAAAAAAGGCCACCTTAAAGGTGGCCAACCATGTCGAAAACGGACATTTATCTGTTCACACAGGAACAGAGAGTTTTACTTTATAATCGCTTTCAGCGCTTCGCCGATATCGGCGAGGCTACGAACGGTTTTGACGCCTGCGGCTTCCAGCGCGGCGAATTTCTCATCCGCAGTGCCTTTACCACCGGCAATAATGGCACCCGCATGGCCCATACGCTTGCCTTTCGGCGCGGTCACACCGGCGATGTAACCCACAACCGGCTTAGTCACATGATCTTTAATATACGCCGCCGCTTCTTCTTCCGCGCTACCGCCGATTTCACCGATCATCACGATCGCTTCGGTCTGCGGATCTTCCTGGAACAATTTCAGGATGTCGATGAAGTTAGAGCCAGGGATGGGGTCACCGCCGATGCCGACACAGGTAGACTGGCCGAAACCGTAATCGGTGGTCTGCTTAACCGCTTCATAGGTCAGCGTACCAGAGCGGGAGACAATTCCCACTTTTCCTGGTTTGTGAATATGGCCCGGCATGATGCCGATTTTACATTCACCCGGGGTGATAACACCTGGACAGTTCGGACCAATCATGCGCACACCCGCTTCATCCAGTTTCACTTTCACGGTCAGCATGTCCAGCGTCGGGATACCTTCAGTGATGGTGATAATCAGTTTGATGCCCGCGTCGATGGCTTCCAGAATAGAGTCTTTGCAAAACGGCGCCGGTACGTAGATAACTGACGCCGTCGCGCCCGTCGCCTCTACCGCTTCACGTACAGTGTTGAATACCGGCAGCCCCAGATGGGTAGTGCCGCCTTTGCCCGGCGTCACGCCTCCCACCATCTGCGTACCATACGCAATCGCCTGCTCGGAGTGGAATGTCCCCTGGCTACCGGTAAAGCCCTGGCAGATAACTTTAGTGTTTTTATCGATTAAAACGGACATTATTTCCCCTCCACTGCGGCAACAACCTGCTGAGCTGCATCCGTCAGACTTTTCGCTGCAATAATATTCAGGCCGCTGTCAGCCAGTTTTTTCGCGCCAAGTTCGGCGTTGTTGCCTTCCAGACGCACCACCACAGGCACGTTAACCCCCACTTCTTCCACCGCGCCGATAATGCCATCGGCGATCAGGTCGCAGCGCACGATGCCGCCGAAAATGTTCACCAGAACGGCTTTAACGTTATCGTCAGAGAGAATAATTTTAAACGCTTCGGTGACGCGCTCTTTGGTCGCACCGCCGCCCACATCGAGGAAGTTCGCTGGTTCGCCGCCGTGCAGCTTAACGATGTCCATCGTCCCCATCGCCAGGCCTGCGCCGTTTACCATACAGCCGATGTTACCGTCCAGCGCCACGTAGTTAAGTTCCCACTGTGCCGCCTGCGCTTCACGCGGGTCTTCCTGCGACTGGTCGCGCATTTCGCGCAGATCCGGCTGGCGGAACAACGCGTTGCCGTCAGCGCCCAACTTGCCGTCGAGACAGATAAGATCGCCCTGCTTAGTAATCACCAGCGGGTTGATTTCGATAAGCGCCAGGTCGCGCTCCAGGAAGATGGTCGCCAAGCCCATGAAGATTTTGGTGAACTGCTGAACCAGTTTGCCTTCCAGACCCAATTTGAATGCCAGTTCGCGTCCCTGATACGGCATCGGGCCGGTTAGCGGATCGAGCGCCACTTTATGGATCAGGTGTGGAGTTTCTTCCGCCACTTTTTCGATTTCCACACCACCTTCGGTAGAAGCCATAAAGACCACGCGACGGGAGCTACGGTCAACCACCGCGCCAAGATACAGCTCTTTATCGATATCGGTCGCTGCTTCGACCAGAATCTGATTTACCGGTTGACCATTGGCGTCGGTTTGATAAGTTACCAGACGTTTGCCCAGCCAGTTCTCCGCAAAGGCGCGAATATCTTCTTTGCTGTTTACCACCTTCACACCGCCCGCTTTGCCGCGGCCACCAGCGTGAACCTGACATTTCACTACCCACGGGCCGGCGCCGATTTTAGACGCGGCTTCTTCGGCCTGGCGCGGAGTAGTACAGGCATAACCCACCGGCGCCGGTAAGCCATAGCGGGCAAAAAGTTGTTTTGCCTGATATTCATGTAAGTTCATGTGTTCTGTCCATCCTTCAGGTAATCGTTATCTTTAAACCCGTAGACCAGCGCGGTATGTTTGCCGGATGGCGCTACGCTTATCCGGCCTACGGGGCAGGTGACGCTAAAGTGTTACTACACGTCCAGTAACAGACGGGTCGGATCTTCCAACAATTCTTTAATGGTGACCAGGAAACCCACGGACTCGCGACCATCGATCAGACGGTGATCGTAAGAGAGCGCCAGGTACATCATCGGCAGGATTTCCACCTTTCCATCCACCGCCATCGGACGATCTTTAATGGCGTGCATCCCCAGAATCGCGCTTTGTGGCGGGTTAATGATCGGGGTAGACATCAGTGAACCGAATACGCCACCGTTGGTAATGGTGAAGTTACCGCCAGTCAGGTCCTCTACAGTCAGTTTGCCGTCACGGCCTTTCACCGCCAGCTCTTTAATTTTCTTCTCGATGTCAGCCATGCCCAGTAAATCCACGTCACGTAATACTGGCGTGACCAGGCCGCGCGGCGTAGAAACCGCCATGCTCACGTCGAAGTAGTTGTGGTACACCACATCGTCGCCGTCGATGGAAGCGTTCACTTCCGGATAGCGTTTCAGCGCCTCCACTACCGCTTTCACGTAGAAGGACATAAAGCCCAGGCGGATGCCATGACGTTTCTCGAACACTTCGCCGTACTGCTTACGCAGATCCATAATCGGCTTCATGTTGACTTCGTTGAAAGTCGTCAGCATAGCGGTGGAATTTTTTGCTTCCAACAGACGTTCCGCCACGCGCTTACGCAGACGCGTCATCGGTACGCGTTTTTCACCGCGCGCGCTCATTGGTGCCTGCGGCGCAGACTCAGCGGCCGGGGCTTTGGTTTCCGTTTTTGCCGGGGCGTTCGCCAGATGTTTTTCTACATCTTCACGAGTGATGCGACCGCCAACGCCGGTCCCTTTGATGGCGCTGGCGTCAAGGTTATGCTCACCCAGCAGGCGACGGATCGCCGGGCTGAGCGCATCATTGTTTTGTTCTTCCAGCGAGGCCTGCTGGCGCTGGGCCGGGGTAGAGGCTTTCTCTTCAGATTTCGCACTGGTCTCTTTACCGGCGCTATTGCCTTCACGCAGGCGACCGAGGATCTGGCGAGAGGTCACGGTAGCCCCCTCCTCTTCCAGAACCGCATCCAGAACGCCGTCCGCTGATGCCGGTACTTCCAGTACCACTTTGTCAGTTTCGATTTCTACCAGCACTTCATCACGCTGGACACTATCGCCCGGTTTTTTATGCCATGTCGCAACGGTTGCGTCCGCTACGGACTCAGGCAGGTCGGGAACAAGAATATCTACGCTACTCATTATTTATCCTTTATTTAATCGACGTTCAGCGCGTCATTAACCAGATCTTGCTGCTGTTTCTGGTGAACGGACATATACCCTACCGCCGGAGAGGCGGAGGCCGGGCGACCTGCATAACGCAGAGAGGCCCCAAACGGAATCACTTCACGGAAATGATGCTGGCTGCAATACCAGGCGCCCTGGTTAAGCGGCTCTTCCTGGCACCAGACAAAATCATGTACATGGGCGTAAGGTTGCAGCGCTTCCTGCACCGCTTTATGCGGGAACGGATAGAGCTGTTCAATGCGCACAATGGCGACATCTTTTTGGTCATTCTTACGACGCTGTTCCAACAGATCGTAATACACCTTACCAGAACACATTACCACGCGTTTCACGGCCTTAGGATCGAGCTCATCAATCTCACCAATCGCCGGCTGGAAGGTACCGTTAGCCAGCTCGTCAAGGCTGGAAACTGCCAGCGGATGGCGCAACAGCGATTTCGGCGACATCACCACCAGCGGGCGCCGCATCCCGCGCAACGCCTGGCGACGGAGCATGTGATACACCTGCGCTGGCGTGGACGGTACGCAGACCTGCATGTTCTGCTCGGCGCAAAGTTGCAGATAACGTTCCAGACGCGCGGAGGAGTGCTCCGGCCCCTGCCCTTCGTAGCCGTGCGGCAGCAACATCACCAGACCGCACATACGGCCCCATTTCTGTTCGCCGGAGGAGATGAACTGGTCGATCACCACCTGCGCGCCGTTGGCAAAATCGCCGAACTGCGCTTCCCAGATAGTCAGGGTACGCGGTTCCGCCGTGGCATAGCCGTATTCAAAGGCCAGTACCGCTTCTTCAGACAGTACAGAGTCCCAGACTTTAAACTGCCCCTGACCACTATGAATATGCTGCAACGGCGTATATGTTGAGCCGTTCGACTGACTATGGATCACCGCATGACGGTGGAAGAACGTACCACGTCCGGAGTCTTCACCGGACAAGCGCACCGGAATACCTTCATCGACCAGCGTGGCGTAGGCCAGATTTTCAGCACCGCCCCAGTCAAACAACTTCTCCCCTGCCGCCATCGCCTGACGATCGGCGTAGATTTTGGCCACACGCGACTGCATCTCTACGGCTTCCGGCACGGTGCTAATACGTTTCGCCAGTTCCTGAAGCCGCTTCATATCAACCTTGTTCGGGTACGCTTCGTCCCATTCATGGTTGAGGTACGGCGACCACGTGAAAGAGTGCAGGTTCATTGGCCGCCACTCTTTCACCACGCATTCACCGGCATCCAGCGCGTCACGATAGAGGTTGACCATTTCGGTCGCATCTTCCAGCGTGGCAACCTGTTCGGCTTCCAGCTTATCGGCGTAGATTTTACGCGGGGTCGGATGCTTTTTGATTTTCTGATACATCAGCGGCTGCGTTGCGCTCGGCTCGTCGGCTTCGTTATGGCCGTGACGGCGATAGCACACCAGGTCGATAAAGACATCGCGTTTAAAGGTATTACGGAAGTCGAGCGCCAGGCGAGTCACAAAAGCCACCGCTTCCGGGTCGTCAGCATTGACGTGGAAAATCGGCGCCTGCACCATCTTACCAATATCGGTACAGTACGGCGTAGAGCGGGCGTCCAGCGGGTTAGAAGTGGTGAAACCCACCTGGTTGTTGATAACGATACGTACCGTACCGCCCACTTCATAGCCACGGGCTTTCGACATGTTCAGGGTTTCCTGAACCACGCCCTGCCCGGTAACTGCTGCATCACCATGAATGGTGATTGGCAACACTTTGTTGCTGCTCGGTTCGTCGAGCCGGTCGAGACGTGCGCGCACAGACCCCATCACTACCGGGCTGACGATTTCCAGGTGCGACGGGTTAAACGCCAGCGCCAGGTGAACCAGTCCGCCTTCGGTTTCGATATCCGACGAGAAACCCATATGGTACTTCACGTCGCCGGTGCCCAAATGTTCTTTATGTTTACCGGCAAACTCGTCAAACAGATCCTGAGGTTTTTTACCCAGCACGTTGACCAGTACGTTCAGGCGACCACGGTGCGCCATTCCCAACACCACTTCGCGGGTGCCGCTGTTGCCCGCATGGCGGACCATCTCTTTGAGCATCGGAATTAACGCATCGCCGCCTTCCAGCGAAAAACGTTTCGCGCCAGGGAATTTTGCCCCCAGATAACGTTCCAGCCCTTCTGCAGCGGTCAGTTCGTTCAGGAAGCGTTTTTTTTCTTCAGCGGAAAACGCCGTGCGACCGGATTCAATACGCTGTTGGATCCAGCGTTTCTCTTCGGTGCTGGTGATGTGCATATACTCAGCGCCAATCGGACCGCAGTAGGTTTGTTTGAGCGCGGAAATAAGCTCACCCAACGGCATTGTCTCTTTACCGCTGGCAAAAGAGCCTACGTTGAAGGACTCCTGGAAATCGGCATCGGTCAAATCGTGGAAGGAAGGGTCCAGATCCGCCACCCTTTCTTGTTTCCACAATCCCAGCGGGTCGAGGTTTGCATGTTGATGACCACGGAAACGGTAAGCATTGATAAGCTGCAGGACTTTAACCTGCTTCACGTTGGTATCCGGGTCGGAAATCGTAGAAGAGAAACGTGCTCCCGCTAACGCCTGCCGACGGAAGTATTCACGTGTTTTTGAATGGAGTTGATCCGGTTTGACTCCGGTACCAGGTAACTGCTGGAACGTCGAACGCCAGTTAGCGTCTACCGAGTCAGGATCGGTTAAGAAGTCTTCATAGAGCTGTTCTATCCAGCTCTGATTCGAACCAGAGAGGTAAGAAGAGTCCAACCAGGCTTTCAAAGCGCTGTTCTGCATCGTGATCCCTTAAGCATCTTTTCTGCTTATTTAATACTCTAAATAGGTCACGTTTCAGGAAGGCGGCAAGCTTGCGAATCCCTGGGAGCTTACATCCAGTAAGTGACCGGGGTGAGCAAGTGCAGCCAACGCACATGCAACGTGAACTATGACGAGTATTTCGCCGTGGATACTAACCACGCATACGCTGTATGCGTGCCGGGGTTCACTTGTTGCGGACTGTCGTGTCATCTGCGTCCGCTAAGGAACCTTTAAAAACTGTCTAATAATCTTCGTCGTTCAGGCTGCAACGGCGTTGCGACCCTCACTTACTCCGGTCACATAGTGAACTTGCTCCCGAAGATTCGTTCCGTTCGCGCCCTGTCTCGCGGAACATCCCGATGATTGTTATCAATGTGGCAGTTTTTAGAGGTTTCCTGCACGACCGGGGAATCGCTTCCCCGGCAACGACAACTACTTATGCTTATGCGCTACGCTGCAACAGCATCGACTTAATGTGGCCGATAGCGCGCGTCGGGTTCAGTCCTTTAGGACATACACTGACGCAGTTCATAATGCTGTGACAGCGGAATACGCTGAATGCATCGCTCATCCCTTCCAGACGGCTGTCAGTCTCGGTATCACGGCTATCAATCAGGAAACGATACGCCGCGAGCAGACCCGCCGGACCGATAAACTTATCCGGGTTCCACCAGAATGATGGGCAGGACGTTGAGCAACAGGCGCAGAGAATACATTCATACAACCCATCGAGCTTTTCACGCTGCTCCGGCATCTGTAGATGTTCACGCGCCGGCGGATTCTGCCCATTATTCAATAAGTAAGGCTTAATCTTCTCATATTGTGCGTAGAATTGCCCCATGTCTACCACCAAATCGCGGATCACTGGCAAACCGGGAAGTGGACGAATGACAATCTTCTTACCCGGCTGATTCAGCGCTGAAATCGGGGTGATACAGGCCAGGCCGTTCTTACCATTCATGTTCAAACCATCAGAACCACACACCCCTTCGCGGCAGGAACGGCGGAAAGACAGGCTGGGATCTTTTTCTTTAAGCTGGATTAAGGCATCCAGCAGCATCATGTCACGCCCTTCTTCACCTTCGAGGGTGTAATCCTGCATACGCGGCGCGTCATCAACATCCGGGTTATAACGATAAATTGAAAATTCGAGTTTCATCATCCTGTCTCCGCCATTAATAAGTACGAATCTTCGGCGGGAACGCCGGACGTAATTTCGGTTCCATATTGACGCTTCGGCGCGTCATGGATTCCGTTTGCGGTTGATACAGGGTATGACACAACCAGTTGGCATCATCACGCTCCGGGAAATCGAAGCGGCTATGCGCGCCGCGGCTTTCGGTGCGGAAGTTAGCGGATACGGCAGTGGCGTAGGCGGTTTCCATCAGGTTATCCAGCTCCAGACACTCAACACGCTGGGTATTAAACTCGCTGGAGGTATCATCCAGACGGGCGTTTTTCAGACGTTCGCGGATCGTTTTCAACTGCTCAAGCCCTTTCGCCATCGCGTCGCCTTCACGGAAGACCGAGAAGTTATGCTGCATACACTCCTGCAACGCTTTGCGAATAGCCACCGGATCTTCGCCATTGCGGTTATTGTTCCAGCGATTCAGGCGCTCCAGAGAACCTTCCACGTCAGACTCGCTGGCGTCGCGCAGCGCGCCCTGCTCAGCGATTGACTCCTGCAGATGCAGACCGGCCGCACGGCCAAAGACCACCAGATCCAGCAGTGAGTTACCGCCCAGACGGTTAGCGCCGTGAACCGATACACAGGCGATTTCGCCTACCGCAAACAGCCCCGGAATCACCACGTCTTCGCCCTGCTCGTTCACGGTTAGCGCCTGGCCGGTCACTTTGGTCGGAATACCGCCCATCATATAGTGGCAGGTCGGGATAACCGGAATCGGCTCTTTCACCGGATCGACGTGGGCAAAGGTGCGGGAGAGTTCGAGAATACCCGGCAGACGGGATTCGAGAACCTCTTTACCCAGATGATCGAGTTTCAGTTTAGCGTGTGGCCCCCACGGGCCGTCACAGCCGCGGCCTTCACGGATTTCGATCATAATGGAACGCGCCACCACGTCACGACCCGCCAGGTCTTTGGCGTTCGGCGCATAACGCTCCATAAAGCGCTCGCCATGTTTATTCAACAGGTAGCCGCCTTCGCCGCGACACCCTTCAGTGACCAGCACCCCCGCCCCGGCGATACCGGTCGGATGGAACTGCCACATTTCCATGTCCTGCACCGGGACACCGGCACGCAGCGCCATCCCGACACCGTCACCGGTGTTGATGTGGGCGTTGGTAGTGGACTGATAAATACGGCCTGCGCCGCCGGTCGCCAGTACCGTTGCGCGCGCCTTGAAGTAAACCACTTCACCCGTTTCGATGCACAGAGCGGTGCACCCTACCACCGCGCCATCCTGGTTTTTTACCAGATCCAGCGCATACCATTCAGAGAAAATCGTGGTGTGGTTTTTCAAATTTTGTTGATACAACGTATGCAGCAAGGCATGACCGGTACGGTCGGCGGCTGCCGCAGTGCGGGCCGCCTGCTCGCCGCCGAAGTTTTTCGACTGCCCACCGAACGGGCGCTGATAGATGCGGCCATCGTCCAGACGGGAGAACGGCAGCCCCATGTGCTCCAGCTCCAGAATCGCTTCCGGACCGGTCTTACACATATATTCAATCGCATCCTGATCGCCGATGTAGTCCGACCCTTTTACGGTGTCGTACATGTGCCATTCCCAGTTATCTTCATGGGTATTACCAAGCGCTACGGTGATACCGCCCTGCGCGGATACGGTATGCGATCGGGTTGGGAAAACTTTAGAAAGCAGCGCACAAGTCTGGCCGCTCTGGGAAATTTGCAGCGCCGCACGCATACCTGCGCCACCTGCTCCTATAACGACAGCATCAAATTCTCTGACTGGCAGTTTCATTACACCCCCCACACCACAACAAATCCATAAATGACGTAAACCACCAGCGCAACGACAATAGCGAGTTGCAGTCCAAGACGGACTGCCAGTGGTTTAACGTAGTCGGTCAACACCTGCCACATGCCGATCCAGGCATGAATCAAGATGGAAAAAAGCGCCAGCAGGGTGAAAACTTTGGTGAAGGCCGATGAGAAGAAACCGGTCCAGGCTTCAAAGGTCAGCTCGCCGCTGGTCGCAAAAAAACCGACCATGTAGAGAATGTATAACGTCAGAACGATAGCGGTAGCACGGACCAGAATGAAGTCATGTACGCCATTGCGTCCTAATGCGGAGGCGTTGCTTACCATACGAGGACTCCTGCGAGAAGTGAAAGCACGACAGTGATAACAAAAGAAATTTTGGCTGAGCGTTGACCCGCTTCGAATGTTTCTTCCAGATAGCCAAAATCCATTAACATGTGACGAATCCCAACGACGACGTGATACGCCAGCGCGGTAAGAATGCCCCACATGATGAATTTAACGATGAAGCCGTCCATGATATCGGTAGCCTGCTGGAATCCTTCCGGGGAAGAGAGGCTAGTGCCCAGAAGCCACAGCAAAATGCCGACTGCGATGAAGGTAATCACACCAGATACGCGATGAAGAATGGACGCTATCGCTGTGATGGGGAACCGAATCGTTTGAAGATCCAGATTGACAGGTCTTTGTTTTTTCACATTTCTTATCATGAATAACGCCCACATGCTGTTCTTATTATTCCCTTAAGGCTTCGGTTACAGGCGAGAATTTACCTGTAGACAGAAAGACGACGGGATTTCCTTCCTCCGGTCTGCGTGCGGGTCAGACAGCGTCCTTTCTATAACTGCGCGTCATGTAAAACACTGCTTCCAGTAGCTAAAACGACACGTTACAACGCTGGGTGGCTCGGGATTGCAGGGTATTCCGGAGACCTGGCGGCAGTATAGGACGTTCACAAAATCATTACAATTAACCTACATATAGTTTGTCGGGTTTTATCCTGAACAGTGACGCAGGTCACGATAACAACATTTTTTTAATTTTCAATCATCTGATTTGACAAACATTAAACAAAGTTGTTACAAACAACACCAGAAAAAGCATATAATTCGTAAAAGTTATGGGGTCACTCTTTCACCTGACAATAAGTTATGCAACAGTGTGGTGGTATTGACCCATTCATTCAGGACAGTTATTAGTGATAGAAAGGTTACATTACCCGGATTGCTAAGTTCCTGATTTGCCGCTAATTCGACATAAATTAAACCGTTATCTGCAAGCGCCCATTGCTCTGTACCCAGGTCATCCCCCTCTTTCACAGAGCGGCGAGCCAAATAACAAACTGGTAACGGTTGATTGATGCATACACCGAATCCTTCGTGCAGTAACGACGTGGAAGATGACGTGGAGAAGGCAAGTCTGCGTTCCGGCAGTCTTAAGCAATAAGGCGCTAAGGAGACCGTAAATGGCTGATACAAAGGCAAAAATCACCCTTAATGGTGACACTGCTATTGAACTGGATGTGCTAAAAGGCACACTCGGTCAAGATGTGATTGATATTCGTAGTCTCGGTTCAAAAGGAATCTTTACTTTTGACCCTGGTTTTACCTCTACCGCATCCTGCGAATCCAAAATTACCTTCATCGATGGCGACGAAGGCATTTTACTGCATCGCGGTTTCCCGATTGACCAACTTGCTACCGATTCCAACTACCTGGAAGTGTGTTACATCCTGCTATACGGCGAAAAACCAACGCAGGAAGAGTATGACGAGTTCAGAACGACAGTCACCCGCCATACGATGATTCACGAGCAAATCACTCGCCTGTTCCACGCTTTCCGTCGCGACTCGCATCCGATGGCGGTCATGTGCGGGATTACTGGCGCATTGGCGGCGTTTTATCACGACTCACTGGATGTGAATAATCCGCGCCACCGTGAAATCGCGGCGTTCCGCTTATTGTCCAAAATGCCGACCATGGCGGCGATGTGCTACAAATATTCTATCGGCCAACCGTTTGTTTATCCACGTAACGATCTTTCCTACGCCGGTAACTTCCTGAACATGATGTTCTCCACACCATGTGAAACCTATGAAGTGAATCCTATCCTGGAACGCGCCATGGACCGTATTCTGATCCTGCACGCCGACCACGAGCAGAACGCATCAACGTCTACCGTACGTACCGCCGGCTCCTCTGGCGCCAACCCGTTTGCCTGCATCGCGGCGGGGATTGCCTCCCTGTGGGGACCGGCTCACGGCGGCGCCAACGAAGCCGCGTTGAAAATGCTGGAAGAAATCAGCTCGGTTAAACATATTCCGGAATTTGTGCGTCGTGCGAAAGACAAAAACGATTCTTTCCGTCTGATGGGCTTCGGTCACCGTGTTTACAAAAACTATGACCCGCGCGCCACCGTCATGCGTGAAACCTGTCATGAAGTACTGAAAGAGCTGGGAACCAAAGATGACCTGCTGGAAGTCGCGATGGAACTGGAAAACATCGCACTGAACGACCCATACTTCATTGAGAAGAAACTCTATCCGAACGTAGATTTCTACTCTGGCATCATCCTGAAAGCCATGGGCATTCCGTCCTCTATGTTTACCGTGATCTTCGCGATGGCGCGTACTGTCGGCTGGATAGCCCACTGGAACGAAATGCATAGCGAAGGCATGAAAATCGCCCGTCCTCGTCAGCTGTACACTGGCTACGATAAACGCGATTTTAAATCGGCGCTGAAGCGTTAATTGACAACCGGATGGCGACGCCCCCCCCCCCCCGCCATCCGGTACATTTTCCCTTTTTTCTTATCCTCATTATTTTATTCTTATCCCGTTACTCTCTATGATTAATTAAGATTTCGCTAAATATCATTCAGGGAGCATGGAATGCCGATTCTGCAGTGGTTTTTGTTGTTCCTGTTATCGCTGCTCATTTCCCTTATTTTTCTCTATCTGCACCTTCCGGCGGCGATGCTGCTCGGCCCTATGATTGCGGGTATCGTGTTGAGTTTGCGAGGCAGTACGCTACAACTTCCGCGTGGTATTTTTCTCGCCGCGCAGGCGATTCTCGGCTGTATGATCGCCCAAAATCTAACCGATTCGATATTGACCACCCTCGCCCTCTACTGGCCGGTCGTGCTTTTGGTATTGCTGGTGACGCTGTTTTCCAGCGCGATAGTTGGCTGGCTGCTGGTACGTTACAGCTCGCTGCCCGGCAACACCGGCGCATGGGGGTCTTCGCCGGGCGGCGCGGCGGCAATGGTAGCGATGGCGCAAGATTACGGGGCGGATATCCGCCTGGTAGCGTTTATGCAGTATCTAAGGGTACTGTTTGTCGCTGGCGCGGCGGTGTTGGTGACACGCCTGATACTCGGCGACAGCGCGGCCGCGGTCAGCCAACAGGTGGTCTGGTTTCCACCGCTTAGCGATAATGTATTGACGACGCTGCTATTAGCGATCGTGGCGGGCATTGCCGGTCGCCTGATGCGTATCCCTTCCGGCACGATGCTGCTCCCCATGTTGGCAGGCGCGCTTCTCCATTCGCACGGCATCATTGAGATTGAATTACCCGAATGGCTGCTGGCCGTGGCGTATATGGCGATAGGCTGGCGTATCGGGCTGGGCTTTGACAGACAGGTTTTTTTTATGGCGCTGCGGCCATTGCCGCAAATCTTATTGTCAATTTTCGCGCTGATGGCGATTTGCGCCGCGATGGCGTGGGGAATGGCTTACTACATGCAGATTGATTTTATGACGGCTTATCTCGCCACCAGTCCCGGAGGTCTGGATACGGTTGCCGCGATCGCGGCAGGAAGCAGTGCCGATATGGCGCTCATCATGGCAATGCAAACCCTACGGCTGTTCAGCATTCTGTTAACTGGGCCAGCAGTGGCCCGTTTTATTTCAACCTATGCGCCCAAACAACCTTTGTAGGACGATAAGCGTTGCACCGTCAGGCAATAGCCGCTCGCCGATGGCGGTTCCGGCTATTTCTGGCAATACGGGCACCAGTAAAACGGGCGTGAGGAAAGTGTTGTCTTTTCAATAAGGCCGCCGCACCGCTCGCACGCTTCGCCGTCACGGTGGAAAACCTTAAAGCGAAATAGCGCGCCGTGGTGTTTATTGTCATCCACCTGTCCACGGGTCATGTAAGACAGGCGAGGAATATCAAGCAGCGCGTGCGCCAGCGCATCCAGTTGCGTATCGCTGAGATCTTTCGCTTTATGCTGCCCGCTTAGCCCTACCTGCCAAAGGATTTCAACGCGCAGATAATTCCCCAGCCCCGCCAGAAAGGCCTGATCCAGCAACAGACCGGAGAATTGTCGGTTGCGAAAACGCGGCGACAGCAGTCGAGCTTTGACCACCTCCGGAGTAAGACGGACGTCCAGCACGTCTGGTCCGACCCGCTGTAAAAAAGGGTGCGTCGTTAATTGCTCTGCTGTCAGCATTTCGATATCAGACGCGCTATAAAGCAGAATAGTTTTATCCGCCGTTTGTAACCTGACGCGCAGTATACGCGTGGTCTGCGGTATTTCACCGGTGTCGATCACCCGCCATACGCCGTAAAGCTGGTTGTGGCTGTAGAGCGCCAGGCCATTTGAAAAATGGGTCAGCAGCGCTTTCCCCCGCGTCTCTATTCGGGTAACAATTTGACCGGTAAGCAGTGATTCATACGGTTTTAACTGTGCAAAGGCAAACCAGACGTCGGTTAAGGTTTTGCCTTTGACTGCCGCCTCCAGATTATCCGCCGCACGACGAATTTCCGGGCCTTCTGGCATGATAATGTCCTTTTTTAACAGATAATTAATGGATTGTACCGCTCGCTATGAAAGCATCACCTTCCAGCGGCTCCGCCGCTATTGCGTTGATCGTGATGTTTTTTATTCGGTAGCTCCAGCAACACAGCGGGAACAATACTAAAATCCGCCACCATTAGCATCACCAATATCCCACGGTAGCCACCACAATCATTAACCGCATTATGCCGATAACGTAGACCAGGAGCGGAATGAAGTGAAAAGACTAATGTACTTTTCCTTGCCTCATTTTCATCACACTTCTCAACCCAATAAGCGAACCTGCGCACATGGAAAATCGTGTTACTACATAGCGGCGCCAGGGAGTAGATCACCCTGGCGAATTCAGCCATGATTGCATAACCTGAATAATCGTCAACAAGGAAACAAACAACCTGTCAGGCTGAGCAATACAACCATAACACGAATATCTCGTCATCAACGACGCTGACGCAAAAGACGGACCATAAAACACGCCATAAACAAGGTTTGCTTTACCGCCATCATCAGTTAAAGCCAACGCCAGCCCATTACGATCGAAGTGCATCGTTATATAAGAATGTCTTTTCTTAAACGCTACCCCATCCACATCCATCTGTCGGGCTACTAACGGCTTTTTTACCCATGAAAAACGAGCTTAACCTCAAGAGTCATAATATTGCCATCAATTCTCACACGATGAATTATGGCAACAGGCAGGATATAGTGAAATGGGCAGAAACAACTTTCCTGCATTATGTGAGTATGTAATAAATCAACATGAATAATAAGCCCCAGCTTTCTGACATATTATGATTTGAAACTTAAGGACGTAAATAAACCAGGTATCAATCTGTCCGACGTGACTTTGGAAGCCTGAATATTTCAAGCCCCAAAGCCAAATTCACTTCCGACTAATACAAATTATATCTGAAACTTAATTTCGGATTTTTTCTGCACATTACTATCAGTAGGTGAAGTAAAACGAATGACTTCTTTTATTTTTTTTAATTTACCATTGCTGTAGCTCCACTCAGATACACCGTTGAGCCCAAGGTTATTGCTATCACCATTTTTATATCCCAACTCAGAGATCAAATAGTGATTAGCCTGTTGAGAGATCCAATATGGCGATCCAGAAAAACTAAATTTATCGTATTGATTGCTGGCACTACTAATATCCTCAATAGAATTCAATAATACAGCCTTTTTATAATCACCAGAGATAAAAACCTTCCCGTCAGGAAAGAAATAAATTTCTTGCATATTTGATAAATCGGCTGGTACAGGTATTTTTTTAACCATCGTAAGATTCTTATCATCTTTAACGATCAGTATTTCTGGTGTTGCTAAAGAAGATACAAAATATAACATACCGTTATGTCGAGTGAATGTTCTAATTTCAAAATCTTTACCTTGTGGTTTAAGATATTTTTTTAGATCAACATGTTGGATAATTTTAGGCTTATTGTTGGTAATTTGTATACGCCAAAAATCGCCTGATGTGGCGGAAATGAGCATAAAAGAATTACTGTGCTGGTCGTAGCGAAGACGGTGTGTTCTTGTTCCAAGGTTGTTTAAATCAGCGACTTGATGAAATTTACCATTTGAGAAAGTGTAAAACACTATTCTTCCATGCTCGGTATCTTCCGTGGCCCAATATTTATGGCCGTCATAAGCAACCGAATGGGATGAAAAGCGATCTTCGAGCACCTGCCAGCGTGCTAAATCTGGTACTAGCTCATTGCTCCAGAGAATACGACTATTCCAGCAATCAACCAAAACCCATTTTCCATCGATATAGTCAATAAATGTTGGCGCATATACGTTGTTGTACCATTTTCTCCCCGCGATCAACTGATGTATTTCGTCACGAGCCTTATTCAGATCCCGTTTAAATGATTCTGACTGGTTTAAAGCAGAATAAATTGCCGCGCCTACTAACCGCCCAGCATCGACATCGCTTTGCCAGTGTACACCACAAACAACACGCAATTGGCCGATTTCGTATCCACGTTTCAATATTTCGTTTCTTTTTTCTGGCATGATATCCGCCAGTACCAGAGCCAGCGCCCACCCTGTAGCAGCGTGTCCAGAAGGATAAGAGCCGTTATTGCGCAGGTCATTTTCTTGCGCAGGCGAACACGTTTGTTGGTGGAAATAAACGAATGGACGCTGACGATGGTAGAACTCTTTAGCTTTGCGAGTACCTTTATCAGCCACTAATGGCACCAAAGACTCCAGGAGACTGTAGGTTTCCGGCATGTGCTTTTTATCCAAATCAAGCCCCGTAGCGTTGGCGAACAGAGCGTTAATGTCATTTAAGTCGACCGTTTGCTGTGCGTCACGCCATTGCGGAGTCTTCATTCCTTTTTTTGGAGAAATATACAGTGACTTATCATTTAGAAACGCTGAAGAGTTTTTATCTGGTGGTGAAGGTAGAATATATAGGCTATCGGGAATAAGATCACCCGATATATATTCCTTTGCAAAAACATCATGAACAGATAATAACAATAAGATGCTTATTGCAAATTGACAAAACGCAATACGCAATACGCAATACAGGTTTTATAATCATTATTGAATATTCCTTTAAAATTTCATTTAATCGTTATTGGTATTTCTTGAGCGTTAATTTACCTATAATTGAGTGTATCAATTCAATTTTTTACAACAGGAAAAATACCTCTACCTGATAAATAATTCATAGTATCAACAAACCCTAAGAATACAGAACCGCAACATAATTTTTTCGAGACCAAACAGAACTATTTTGAAGTATCAGCAAGAACGTAACTGAATACCATTCTCTGGCATAACCCCCGATTGTTAACCTGAAAATTCGTTATTAATCTCCGGCTCCGCTACAACAACGGTAGCAGACAGTTCAGAATTTTTGTTCCAATAAAGTGGTATAGAGATTAATGTAAGCATCAAGCATATGCTCGGCAGTAAACATCTCTTCAAAGCGACGACGCGAGTTTTTACCGTAGCGTGCGGCGATTTCATCATTATGCGAGAGTTCATTCATCGCCTTTACCAACGCAGCACAGTCGTGTGGTGGTATCACGCAGCCGTTAACTTTATCCTGGTTGATAAATGATGTTCCGGTACCTATCTCACAGGAAATAAGCGGTCTTGCGAATCGCGCCCCCTCCAGCAGCGTAATGCCAAAAGCTTCAGATCGCAGATGTGACGGAAAAACGACGCCACGACAAAGATGAAGAAGAATATATTTATCTTCATCATTGAGCCGGCCGGTAAAAATGACGTTTTGTAGGCCTCGTCGCGCCGCTTCCCGGAGCACCTCAGCTTCCAGCGGCCCGCCTCCAACAATAACGACCCTCAATTGGCTTCGTTCAGCAGCATCCAGTAAAACGTGCAATCCCTTGTAATAGCGGAACGTGCCGACAAAGAGAAAAAAATTCTCGCCAACCTTCTCGCGCCAATACGCCAGACGCTGTGGGTCGTGCTGAACAGGATGTTGTTGCAGACCAAAAGGAATGACCACGGTTTTGTCAAGGTATTGTTGTAACGTCTGGCTGGAAGCCACATAGTTAGGAGATGAAGCAACGATACAGTCAACGCTTGAAAGAAAATACTGCTTTAACGGCTGATATAATTTCATTAACCGCTTTTGTTTTACGATATCAGAATGATAAGTGACGACCGTTTTGGCATCAGGACGCGCACTCAAATGTAGCATATCCATAAATGGAAATGGAAAATGGTAATTAATAATATCGTAGTCATCTTTAATTCTTTTAAAACGTTTCATTGCTTGCAGAGAAAACGGCGTGGAAGCGACCTCAATAAATTGTTTATTATAAATGACGCGATGATCTTCATAATTTACAGGACCACTATCTTTATTCGGGCTAAAAGTAAATACATCGGTAGTTATCCCCCGCCGGGCACACCCCTGAGACAATTGGTAAATGACCTGCTCAATACCCCCATAGGTATCAGGATAATAGGCCTTGTAGACGTGCAAAACTCTCAATGTATATCCTTAAATTAGTTTGTAGGCATTGATGGTCTGGGCTGTGCAGTTTTCCCATGAAAACTGCCGGGCCTGAGCGCCCCCCCGCGCAATGGCCATGTCTCGCCACTGTTCATCCTGCAGGCTTTGTAAAATATGAGCGCTTATCGCATCTATGTCGTTGGGGTCGGATAATAATCCCGCGTCTCCTGTTACTTCAGGCAGTGAGGTGACATTAGAGCTCACGACCGGAATACCGCAGGACATAGCTTCAAGCACAGGCAATCCAAACCCCTCATAAAAGGAAGGATAAATAAACGTTCTGGCTGCCGCGTATAAATATGGAAGATGGTTATCAGGAATATAACCTAAATAGCGCAACCAGCCTTCACGCTGACTTTTTTCGACAATCTGCCAAAGAATATCGTCTTCCCAGCCACGATAACCACTGAGAATTAATGGATATCGCATACGCACTTCCATTGGTAACAACTGATATGCCTGTAGCAGACCGCGAATATTTTTTCGTGGCTCCATGGTGCCAATATAGAGTCCGTACCGTTGCCACTCCAGCTGATATTTTTGTAATATCGGCTGACATTCTTTCGAACTACGAGGGATATAATCGCTACTGCAGGCGAGGGGGGTCGTAACAATTCGCTCAGCAGGATAGTTAAACAAGCGTATTATTTCCTGACGAGAAAATTCGGAAACCGTCAAGATTATTTTTGCCGAAGATAAACTTTCACGCAGCGATTTCTCCATATAACGAACCCGCGCTTGCGGATGATATTGCGGGCAGGTAAATATTGAAATATCATGAAATGTCGCCACGGCGCGCTCAAGCCGATGCGGCAGATAAAAGTTAGGGCCATGGTAAATATAGTCTTTATAATCACGCAATGCTCGCGCCTGGCGGCGTGGATGCATAATAAGGTAAGCCTCAATTAACACTGACTGGCGGCGTAAAAAAGCTGAAAAGCGATTATGATGGCTAAGTTTGTTATTCCATTTATTTTGTATCTGGGGAATTTTTTCAATAAATGTAGTGCCATGAAAAAGTTTTAACTCTTCAATGTCACTGGCGACAGCAAGACGCTTGACCAGTTCAAATGAATAACGTCCGATACCCGTTAATGGATATTTAATTGATTCAGTTGCAAATATTATTTTCATAGTCAAATCATTGTCAGGGCGGTATCAACCACCCGGCTTGACAAGCGTCATTTATCCGCCGCTGATCGTCTAATCGGCAAACTTTTCAGAAGAAATTGAGTGCTTTCTTTCCAGGTTAGCCAATTAATATTCTCCGAGCGCGGGTGAATATTTTGTCGATAAAGAATCAACCATTCTTCAATAGCTTTTGCAATATTTCCCGGCGATTCTCCGGAAAAATAAAATGCGTGCTCTTGCGCAATTTCTTTAAATACTGGAATATCGCGAATAATCACCGGTAATTTCTTCTGTGCGGCCTCAATCAACGGTAAACCGAACCCCTCTCCTAAAGAAGCGAAAATCAGCGCACGCGATTGCGCATACAGTTTCGATAAAAACTCATCACTAATATTCTGTAACCAGAACAGTCTCTTATTTAGTTGCGGATGATGGCGTAAACATTCGCACAACGCATCAACCTTCCACCCCTGTTTACCAACGATAAAGAGATTATAATTTTTACCCTTTCGCCACAGTTGCTCAAAAGCGGCCAGCGTTTGTGCATGTCCCTTCCTTGGTTCGATGGTGCCAACCATAATAAAAGACGGCTCAACTGCCATTTCTGCCAGTAACTCATCGGCATTTTCCGGCATACCCATGGTGGGCAGACTATTATCCAGGTCAGCGCCAAGATGAAAATGACTCACCTCCAGCAAGGGGTTAACGTCTACCCAGTGGTCGTTTTCGGCAATCCAGCGCTTTACGTCTTCCGCCACACTCGCTGAGACGCAGATCAGTCGGTCAGCATGCTCCGCAAGGTGGGACAGCCAAATAGGAAATTCACGTTGAATGCCTTCAATACTCCATTCGGGCCTTCTTATGGGTAAAATGTCATGCACCAGGAAACAAACGAATGCACCGGCTGAACGGATATGGTCAATTGGCGTACTCCCTGTCGGGAACAGATGTTCAGTCCGATCGGTGACGAGGAGAATATCATCTTTACTGAATAACACGGGCTCATCAGAACCGAATTCACCGTTAAAATGTGTGGAAAGATAGGCATTAGCATACCGGTAGCATTCGCCCGGTGTGTAATAAACAGCACTGACCTCATACCCCTCGACACCAGACTTCAGCAGTTCGCTAAGAATACTGCGCGATACGCGTTGAATGCCGGTCTTTGCATCATGTTTCACCAGTACAGAGATATCCACCAACAGCTTGCGCTTATGGCTTTTAAAGCTATTACGCGCTATTGCCCAGGCCAGTCCAATACGGTCAACCTCGCTCAGGGTGTCAATTGCTTGTATTGTTGCAAACCGGGAAGCGCAAACTTCAGCAACAGAGAGAGAAACATTGTCTTCCTTCTCGTTCAGTAACCGACTAAAACCGTCGATAGCCAGCCTCGCTGTATTAGCCCATGAAAATTTCGCCGACTGCGTTAAAGCATGCGCTTTCAGAGCGGAGAAAAAGGCATCATCGGTAAGCGCTTTTTCCATCAACTGCCGAATATCGTTGACGTCCCGCGGATCGAACATCGCTTCATCCCAGCCAATAACTTCCGGCAGGCTGGTTACATTAGAACCCAGCGTCGCGGCCCCGCAGCGCATCGCTTCCAGCGGCGGCAAACCGAAGCCCTCATGCAGCGATGGAAATACAAACAGCTTGCACAACGTATAGAGCGCAATCAAATCATCATCAGCCAGAAAACCGGTAAAGATAAGCTGATTACGGGATAGTCCGTAACTTTCCGCCAGGGACAAGATACGTTCCAAATCATCCGCATTTACTTTATATGCCAATACCATTGGGTAACGCTGCTGTAGAGTTTTTGGTAGCTGGCTATAAGCCTTGAGTAGCGCTTCAATATTTTTCCGCGGCTCGATCATCGCCAGTGTCAAAATAAACTCATCAGGAAGATGATGCTTTCTTTTCAGCTCCGAAATCTCGTCTGCCGAGTACTCCCGAGCACAAAACTCTTCGCCAACCGCAGAAGATATATTATGGATGCGAGATGAGGAGATATTTGTATATTCAATAAGCTCCTGCACCGCAGATTGAGAAATGGCAAAGAAGGCATCAGCGTGCCCGAACTCCGCCAGTTTATTCATATAAAACTCACGGAAATTTGGATCACGAAGATAGTAATCTCTATTCAGTAACGGAATCAAATCATGACATACACAAACCGTTTTCCACGGCACATTATCGGCAGGTATGGAGATAGAATAACTATCACTATGCCCCTCAAAAAAGTTAATGACGTACACAATATCAGGATTGATATTCGCGATCGCAATATCTCTTGCAGCAAATGCCGCTTTGCTACGATCATGATTATCGGTATTACAATAGGCGGTTGGACCGACTGCGGAAAAGATAAACATCTCCTCATCGGTTAAAATATCACGATACGCTTTTTTGACATGATTAATATTGTCAATGGGATACATGCCATTTATCAAAATACTAACGCGATGATCGCCTGAATTTTGAATAATGGCACGACTCATTGCCAGAGTACTGCGTCCTATACCACGGAACTTACTTTCCGACTGTAATCCCTGGACATCAATCAAAATGTGCAAGGCGTTCTCCTTACTTATTTTTAGTTAGTTTGAGATAAATTTCATGCACTGCTGGGGGTAACCATTCAGGATGCAGTATCTGCAGTTCGGTGTGCGAAGCCTTGTGTTCATTGGCCTGCTCATGGCTTTCCGGTAACGGATTCATTCGGCGGTAAAGCTGGTATGCAGGCTGATAAAGTCCCAGTTTGTGCAAAGCGTTTCCCACACTATGCTTCACGTTGGGATGTTTACGCAGGAACGAAAATACAAATTGCAGAGATCGTTTAATCAGATGCTTACAACGCAGGCTAAAACCATACTGCCGCAGCAAATAAATCTGTAGGCCAGCATAACGGTAACCCCGGGTCATCCGCCATGAGCGGCTGTGATGAATTTTGGCTATTTCATGGCACAGCTCATTGTTTATATTACTTAAATGATCAATTTCTCGGTGGGCAGCCGCCAACTGCTCCTGTAATGTAGCGATCTCAGTCGGCAACGATTCGGGCCCAGTTTCAGGCGCGACAAACGTCTCAGATTCTGTCCTTGCCTGTGCCAGCGCTACCATATCTTGCTGAAGCTGGCTCACTTGCGTATTAAGTTGATATAGCTGCTGGCTCAGTTGTTCACGATGCGCGGCTTCATCACGCTGGCGGGTTTGATTTTCCAGTAATACTGTCTCCTGAGCAACAATCCATTGCTCAATGGCGCTGATATTACTTTCCGGCACTGGAAGGCGATCTTTGGTTTTAAATAACTGCTCCAGTAGGGTAAAGCTCCATGCATTAACCGGTTTTTGCCATACAGCATATAACCAATTCGACCATGGCTGCGGTAAATTAAAGGGATGTATCGGTGCGGAACGCCATAATTGCTTCCAGCTTCGCTGCTCATCAAACAATTCATTAACGAAAATAAAGAAGGACTGAAAAATATTTAGCGGCCAGCTACAGTCTCGCGGAATGTTAACAATAGATCCAAAGTCAATCAGGGAGGCTTTTTGCTGGTCGTCGACCATGATATTCCAGAGACGGATATCATCATGCCACAACCCTTGTTTTTCCAGTTTAACCAGCTCCACGAGCAACGATTGTAAAATTTTTTCACGATCGAGGGCTTCACCTGCTCTCAGCATATCACTTAACAGACGACCTGATAATTTTTCCATTACCAGCCAGCCAAAGTGATCATTATTGCCATATGCCAACAATGCAGGTGTTTTAAATTCTCGCGGCGGATGGGTAAGTATTTCCGCTTCGTTACTTAATTCTTCCCGATTACGTTGTCCCTCTTCATCGGTTAATAAATTGTTAGGAGGGCTATAATAGAAAACCTTACAGACATAATTTTCGCCAAAATAGTAACGTCGGCTCTTCTTATGCGCAAAACCGGCTCCTGAATAGGGGTGATCCTGCCAGCGTTCAAATGGCTGGTTGAAATCCTCCAGGATCACACGTGTATTGCTTATCAGGTACATAGGTCGCGGAACGAGAGAAAGATGAGTATTAAATTGCCCAATCAAGCGGTAAAACGCGCATTGTTCAATCAATTCACGAGGATCCTGTGGCTGAGAAAAACGCCAGAACAATGGCTCTTCTTTTACTGCTAATTCAAGGATCATCGCTTGTGTGCAGCTAGCCAGGTGCGACAGTAACCGTTTAACCTTTGTCACGCCATGAAGGTGCACAATATGGTGGAAAACACTCAAGCCAATAGCAAGATCAAACTGGTCTGCTTTTAGCGCCTCGATAGTATCTTCAATTCGTCCAATCCGGAAAGAGACATCCAGATCCGGATTCTCATCCGCCAGCGCCTGGCAAACATGAATATTCTCTTGTTGAAAATCTACGCCGACAACGCTTGCCCCCCTGGCGGCGAGGCTAAAACTAAAGAAGCCCTGAGCACAACCAAGATCGAGCACCCGCAATGGACGCCCGAGTTCACGTGATAAATAGCCGTACTGCTGAGTAATCAGCCCCAGTCTTTCATTACAATCACGCGCAGCTTCGCCATCCCATTCAGGATGACCAAAAATTGTCTGATAAATTTCAGGGAGTTCGCTAACTAATTTAGCTAAGTGAGTAGTCATGTCATTATAATCTCAACTTTATGGGTAGCTATTAAATGTTGCTTTAAGGTCGATAACTCCCCAGAAATCCATATTTCTGGTGACATGTAATATGATGGAGTCATAGCGCCTGTCGAGCGGGGTCATATCGGTTTGCGGATTCCCTTCGGAAATACCGAATGAGAGCAAATAATCACTACTGTTTAAGTTGATCGGAAGGCTGAATTTAAATACCCGGACATCACCGCGGGATACGGAAATAGTTTCGCGTCCTTCAGTGGCAAGAAAAGAATTTGTGCCGTACAGAAACAATCCATCCAATGTTTTGATTAATAACCCCGGTACTACACAGTCGAAATCGTGTTCAAAAACGACTTTCATTATAAAATCAGTCTGCTGAGCGCTGATAAGTGACGGAGGGAAAGCTTCGCCATTGCTTTGAATACAGTAATCGACGATCTTCGCCCCCCCCTGCCCCCAGCGATATTCTTCCGGCCTGTATCCCGGACGAGTATGATAAATATCGGCGGTCTCTTCCGGAGACATATTGATCGTCGGGTCGTTTTCCTCTTCTTTATGTTTTGTCCGGCTGGACGGGCTTTTATCAGGCTTACCGAATAACTCGTCAAGGTAGCGGTTAGTTACATCGCGTGCCGCGCCGTCCATACAAATATCCCCCTCTTTCAGGAAGATGGCGCGATCACAGTGTTTAACAATATCGCCGACGCTATGCGAAACCAACAGTAACGTCGTCCCCTGTTTTTTAAAATCAGCGATACGGGCGTAACATTTAGCCTGGAAACGCGAATCCCCCACAGAAAGTGCTTCATCAACGATCAATATATCCGGGCGCGCAGCCGTGGCGACGGCAAAGGCAAGGCGCATAAGCATACCACTTGAATAGATGCGTACAGGCTCCCTGATATAATCACCAATATCGGCAAAAGCTTCAATTTCCGGCATTAAACGCTCAATGTCTTCACGGTTTAACCCCATCATCAATCCGGACATATAGACGTTCTGAGTACCAGTAAAGTCAGGATGGAACCCCATACCTAATTCAAGAAGCGCCGCAACTCTTCCCCGAATATTAATGGACCCCTTAGATGGTTGCGTAGTGCCAGTGAGCAATTTCAACAGCGTACTTTTACCTGCGCCATTTACGCCAACAATACCAACAGATTCTCCAGGCTCTATAGTGAAACTAATATTTTTCAGGACCCATTTTTTACTATGCCACGTTTTATCTCCTGGCAGTAACTTTTCAATCACCCGATCCCATTTTGATGAATAGTATTTATACGCCTTGCCGACGCTCTGAACTTTAATACTCATATTTAAATCTCGTCCACAATATCAGCAGAATGTTTTTTAAATAATCGCCAGGCAAATAAAAACAAAATAAGGGACACAATGGTAACCGGAAAAAGCGTCATCCAGTCAGGATGTTGTTGGTAGAGAATAACTTTCTGATATGCGCTAATAATCGACGCCATCGGGTTATAGGTTAAAAGACCTGATACCCATTCCGGCAGAGTTTTTGAGACATAAACAATAGGTGTAAACCAGAACCAGAATTGCAGCAGAATATTCACGAATTGCCCAACATCGCGGACAAAAACGTTCAGTACTCCCAGGATAATCCCCAGTCCGAGAGTGAACAGGGTCTGGATTATCAGTACAGGAATAATGTCAAAAAAGATCCACCCAGGAAAATTACCGGTCATCAGTAAAAACGCAACAAACAAACCAAATATAATTAAGAAATTAATAAAGGCTGAGGCAGTAATGATGATGGGTAAGCAAATACGTGGAAAGCTCATCTTTTTAAGAATATTCGCGTTGGTCAAAAATATGTTGACCAGATTATTCAGCATTTCAGTAAAAAAGCCCCAGGTTAGTACACCCGAACATAAATAGATGCTATAGGCAAAGGGGCCTTCCATACCGGCTAAACGTGTACGCATGAGTTCTGAAAAAATAAGCGTATACACGGAAATCATGGCAACGGGTTGTAAAATAAGCCACGCCACGCCTAAAAAGCTGGTTTGATAACGAGACTGAAAGTCCCGCTTCACACTATCAATAATAAAACCACGATAACGATAAACCGCTGAAAACATCGGACTCACAGCGTTTCCTCTTTTAACATATTGAGCAACTCAGCCGTCTTCTCATGCATCAGCGCAGGAGCCGCCTTCGACTCCACATTAAGGCGCACCAAAGGCTCAGTATTCGAGCAGCGCAGGTTAAAACGCCAGTCCGTATATTCAATACTGATGCCGTCCGTCGTATCCACGTTCACCGCCTCCGGTTCATAATGCTTGCGGATACGCGATATAGCTGCTGTCGCATCACCCAGCCGACGATTAATCTCTCCCGACGCCGGGAACGCCGCCTGACGGTCTGCCACCAGCGCCTTTAACGTACTCGCCTTCAGGCATAACAGCTCCGCTATCAGCAGCCAGGGGATCATCCCGCTGTCGCAGTACGCAAAATCTCGGAAGTAGTGGTGCGCACTCATCTCTCCCCCGTAAATCGCATCTTCCTGACGCATGCGCTCTTTGATAAACGCATGTCCTGTTTTTGACATCACCGACGTGCCCCCGCAGCGCGTCACGATATCTACCGTGTTCCATGTCAGGCGCGGATCATGAATAATTTTTGCCCCGGGTTGTTTCTGCAGGAATGACTCCGCTAGCAAGCCGACAATGTAATAACCTTCGATAAATGCCCCATCGTTATCGAACATAAAACAACGATCGAAATCTCCGTCAAAGGCGATCCCCATATCCGCCCCATGTTCTCGCACCGCATCGGCGGTGTCCTGCCGACGCTCCGGCAGTAGCGGGTTAGGAATACCATTAGGGAAGCTACCATCCGGCTGGTGATGTACCTTTACAAAGGTCACCGGTGCGCCCGCCGCGGCAAAGCGTTTTTCTACCTCGTCAATAACATGTCCCGCTACGCCATTACCGGAATTCACTACCAGTTTCAGCGGACAGGTGAAATTCGCCAGGTTCACATAGCCCATTAAGTGGTCAACATATTCCCGCAGGATAGAGATCTGTCGCAGCGTACCGCGGCGGGATGCATCCACTGGCGCAAAGCAGTTCTTCTCAACTAAACGCTGGATATCACGCAATCCGGTATCACCACTGATGGGTTTCGCGTTCTCCCGAACCAACTTCATCCCGTTATAATTCAGCGGGTTGTGACTGGCCGTCACCTCAATGCCGCCATCCAAGCCCAGGTAGAAAGTGGCAAAATAAATCTCTTCGGTACCGCTCAGACCGATATCCAGCACATCGCTACCTGCATCCATCAATCCATTGGCTAACGCCTGCTTCAGGGGCTCGCTGGTCAATCGCACGTCGCCTCCCACGACGACCTGGCGTGGTTTCAGTAACTCGCCATAGGCACGGCCAATTCGGTAGGCTATATCGTCATTCAGTTCTTCACCCAATTCGCCGCGAATATCGTAGGATTTAAAACAGTTAAGCTGAGTCATTCTGAATCAATGTCCTGTAAAAAATTAGCAACAACCATACTTGTCTTTGATACGGATATGTCGTCTTCACCCGGGCAACAGCCTGACTGGATTTCCAGTATCTCAAGAGGAGTACGGCCCGGGTTTTCCAGGTAATACTCAGCGCCGATGGGAATAAACGTTGACTGGTTTTCGTTGAGCAGGAACGGCTTACCATTAACAGTAACTTTCCCTATTCCTGCGAGAATGACCCAATGCCCGGCGCGGTAATGACGTATCTGCCTTGAAAGCGTCCCCCCCGGTTTGACGGTAATGCGCTTAACGTTGTAACGCGGGGTCTGCGCCAGTACGTCGCTGCAGCCCCATGGTCGGCGGTCCTCACAATGGTGTTTGTATTCGCTACGCTGGTTGAGCTTCAGATACTCAACCGCCTTTTTCACGTCCTGGGCGCAATTTTTATTCATCACCAGGACGGTATCTCTGGTGTTAACGATTACCAGGTTTTGGACGCCTACTGCTGCCACCAATTTTTCATCGCTGCTGATGTAACAGTTTTGGCTGTTGTACGTCCAGCAATCACCTGTTAACACATTACCCTGCTCATTCTTAGGGCTGACATCCCACAGCGCGGACCAGGAACCAACATCGCTCCAACCTGCGTCCAGTCCTGCCACCACTGCATCGGCAGTTTTTTCCATTACGGCGTAGTCAACGGACTCATCCGGACAAAGGCTAAACACGTCGCGGGGGATGCTAATAAAGTTGCCGTCTCCCTCCGCAGCCCGCATCGCAGCCGTACAAATTTCGAGAATATCCGGGCGGAATTTTGCCAGCTCGGAAAGGTATTTTTTCGCCCGGAACATAAACATGCCGCTGTTCCAGTAGTATTCTCCGGAAGCGAGATAATCTTTGGCGCGTGCCAGGTCTGGTTTTTCTACAAAGCGAGCGACCCGGTAAAGCGTCTGTTCGCTGCCGACCAATGCCTCCCCACGCTGGATATAGCCATATCCGGTTTCCGGAGTATTCGGCACAATACCGAAAGTGACCAGATGGTCAGCTTCGGCATAGCGTTCCGCGACGCGAATAACATCGCGGAAGACCTGCTGATTGTTAATGATATGATCTGCCGCGAGCACCAACATCAGCGGATCGTCGCCGTTCCGTGTGGCCTGTAGTGCCGCCAGGGCGATAGCCGGGGCGGTGTTACGGCCCACGGGTTCAAGGATGATATTTTTCGACAACTGATTAAGTTGTCTGAGCTGTTCAGCAACGAGGAAGCTGTGTTCTTCGTTACAGATAACCATGGGCTCATGAATATCCAGGCCGGAGAGACGAGAGAGGGTTTCCTGCAACATGGTGTTCTGTCCGTACAACCGCAGGAACTGTTTTGGATAAAGCTCACGAGACATGGGCCACAGACGGCTACCGGTGCCACCAGCCATAATCACAGGAAGCAACATAATAAAATCCTTATGTATATGAAGATTATATTCCATAGTGCTTGCGGCATAAGCTTAACGGAGTGCAAATACATCCATTAGGTCTCATAACCTTATGGTTTTGAGCTACCACATTGTTCTAATAATAAAATTTGGCTAATAGTGTTTGATAACGGAGCAAGAGAAGATTCCAGGAGAGTTTCCCTCAAAGCCCTTGTAATTTTTATTAGCGTATTCTCCTGCTTCATAGATGTATTTTTTATAATAACAATCAATAGACATGTAAGATTTTATTAATCGTTAGTCAGGTTAATTACGCTGTCATAGCCACGGGGAAAGGTTTTAGTAATCATAGAGATGTTATCATTATTTTTCTAAATCTATATTCAGTATTCAGTGCTATCAACACATTAAAGATACTTTATTCCATATATCCTGCAAATCCCACGCTACCGCCACAGCGCAGAAAACTTCACGCTGGATATAAAATTATTAGCGTCACGCGTTCTGCGGTATTACCAAAGAACGATGAGCGCCGTTATTTTGTTTTGCGGAAAAAATAAATAATTCAGAACCGAATATCATGCTTACGAATACAGCACAGCGTGACGTTCCCTCCGCTATCAGCGTAAATTCGAAGCATTACTCGCGGCTGTTTTTATATGATCAATCTGTTGATTTTTTTCCGAATTTAGGTGCGGCATCTTAATTCTTACCGCATCGAGTAACGGTACGCCTGGCGGTATATCCCAGCGCTGTTTCAGCGTCTGCTCCGCGAGCCAGACTTGCCTCACCCCTGTCCCCAACATACGTGCCGTCATTTCCGGGCTGCAGCCTGATAACAACAATCCCAGTACTCGCCGTCCCTGTTTGGGTAGACGCTCCGACAGTAACCGGACCAGCGTGCGGCTATTTATTTCCATCACCAGCTCCGGTACGCTTAAGACGTTTTTCAGCTCCTCTTCATAAGGAAATGTCTGTACTGATGACCACACGGCCAGTTCAGCCATTTTTGCCAGAACTCTCTCCGACATGGCGCATTTGATCAGTCGCAGATGGCGGAAATACCCTTCCACGCTCACGTCTATCGGTAAAAACTCGTGACTACTGCAAAAAACAACGGTACGGGGATAACACTGAAAAACCTGTTGCCATAACAGAAGCTGAGTTGACGGTCGCCCGGCGGATATCACCACAGCGCCGGGCCACCGACGCAAGCGATCCAATAGTCCCTCAGTGGTTCTGAGACGAACTCTATTTTCCACGCAAAGACCGCTAATATCCGGAAACTGCGCAGGATTTTCTCCTGACTGACAAAACATAATCAGCCGGAGAGGCGGTAATGCTCTCGTTAACGTCTGCATATCAGTACGTCAGAATCTGATACAGGCCATATAGCGCTATGGCCGTTGAAATCGTCAGAAGAAACAAAAATATTTTTGCTCCCCTGCTGTACCGGTACTTGTCGACTCGTCTTTGTCCGGTTGATATGCCTTCATACTCTTGCGTCATCAAATTGTTCTCCTCAAGCCATTGCCAGTCCGGCAGTGCTCCAACAACAGCAACTTCTCTATGTGGAAACAAAATGTCCGCATCCTTTTGCGTGCCTGAAGTCGCGCCATACCAGTATGAAGAATGACTTCTGACCCCAGTCTGAATACAGCACTCTGACATCCTGTCGGGATCTGATTTTCAGCTTCACAGACCATCAGCATCCGTGGCGATAAATTTGCCCTACAGCAGGGTGATTCTGTCCTGAACGGAGTATGAAGAGCCCAATAAAACCATGATAACCATTTGATTTTAATGGATATAAAATGATTTAAATCTGTTTAAGGTCGTCTTCTCTTGATTTAACAATATGATGCAAAAAGTTAAATAAAGAATTAAATTCCATTTGATTAAGATAATTTAGAATTAAATGCTGTTTAATGGTTTTTTTTAAAACTAAAAGTTAACAATTTGTGCAGTAAGGGCTAAAACAGAGACTATGTGGCGCTGGTTGTACCAGATATATTTTCCCTTAGTTTTTTTAGTGTTATAAAAATAATTCCTTAATAAGCAATAGATTACGTATCTATTACTCTTGTGCGGAGGGGGTAAATCTGAGAGGATGGTGACAACACGGAGAGGATTTAACTTTTTGCATCAGAAGGTACGGTCATATTCGGCGTTTTTTTCGCCATATTCCATGAAAGCGTGCGGCATTACTGGCGGTGTATCTTACGGTATGCTGGATATTCCTGTGTCCTAAATAATCTTGTATGAGTCGCGTATCAATCCCTTTATCAGCAAGGGCGTAGCCGCACGCATGTCGTAGCATATGGGGATGCGGCGCTATCGTTAATTCGGCCAGCCGCCCTGCCTCACGGAGTATGTAAAAAAATTGTTGTCTGCTAAGTGGATGCCGCCGCAGTGACAGAAACAACCAGTCTCCGTCGGCCCCTTTTTCAAGCGGCTTCCTGGCCCTGAGCCAGCTTTTTAGTACGTTATACTCATCCGGAAGAAGGGGATGACATGTAGAAAATCCATTTTTAAGGCGCCGGATATAGAGCTGCCTCCCTGCCAGATCAATATCAGATAAACGCAACCCCAACAGTTCGCTGGCTCTGAAACCATGGATAAACGCCATCAGAATTAAGCAGCGGTTTCTTTCCGGAAAAGGCATTCGGTCAGTCGCTGATAGCAGCTTTTCAATCTCTTCTTGCGTAAGATATTTTCTTTTCACAAAGCAAACCCATCATAACAAAATGAGTAATATACTAAAAAAACACTGATCAGATGAGTTTAATTTTCGCTGAAAAGTGAATACCAGCAAATAGCTTAAAATCCAAACACCTATCAATCTGCGTGGTATTTGTAGATTGCGGATAAATCAGCGAGCGAGTCTGGCTTACGCTTTTTGAAGCACGCCCATCGCCAGAGTAATATACAAAAAAATAAGAATATTATGAGATAAATCAGTAAGAAAGGAGCGTTAAAGAGGCAGGGACTTTACTCGTCATGGAGGTTTGATTAGATAAACCTTGCTAACAATATTGTGAGTTTTTTTCAGTATTCGACGGCTAACGGTCATTAATTCGTCATACCCATTATTACCGTACAGCGTGGTTATTTTTACAAAACAGGTATTAAGAAGAGGATATATTTTATTGTATAAAGGATAACCCGCTGATTAACGTTAAGATAATAGTAGGTAATAAAGGTTACCAGCCGTCATACAATAGCTTCAATCGCCTGATTCTCAGGCGATAATGTCTATGTTGTTCGCGTTAAACGCGGCGCGTAGTCTGCGGGCAAACGCAAGCGCATACTCGCCATCACCATGAACGCACACCGTTTGCGCCGTGACATTCGTCCACACGCCAGTAACACTTTTTACTCTCCCGGTCTGAACCATATCCAGCGTTTGCGCCAGCGCCTGCTCTTCATCATGAATCAGTGCGCCAGGCTGCGTACGTGGCAGCAGACTACCGTCGTCCTGATAGCCGCGATCGGCAAATACCTCTTGTCGCGTCACCAGCCCGTAGTGCTCGCCAGCCCGGATCAGCTCACTTCCGGCCAGTCCAACCAGAATCAATGACGGATCATAGTCGTGTACCGCTTTCGCAATGGCCTGCGCCAGACAACGATCTTTTGCCGCCTGGTTATAGAGCATACCGTGTGGTTTGACATGGCGCATCACGCCGCCTTCCGCCTGAACAACTGCCCCCAGAGCGCCGACCTGGTACAATGTCTGGGCGTATACCGTTTCCGGCGGCAAATCCATCGCTGTCCGCCCAAAATTTTCCCGATCAGGGAAACTGGGATGCGCGCCAATCGCCACACCATTTTTCAGTGCCTCACGCACACTAACCAGCATAGTCCACGCATCGCCCGCATGAAAACCGCAGGCGATATTAGCAGAGGAGACCAACGTTAATAATTCAGCATCGCTGGTACAGCCTTCGCCCAAATCCGCATTCAAATCAATATTCATGTTGAAGCCGCCAGGCAAGCTGTTCCAGATAGCGCTGACGCTCGCGACGCGCGTTAAGCGCTTCTTCCAGCGAACATTGCACAAAATGGATAGGTTGACCCAGCGGGATTTGCGCCAGGTGGTACATGTCCGCCTCAATGATGCAGGCAATACGCGGATAGCCGCCAGTCGTCTGGGCATCGTTCATCAGCACAATAGGCTGACCGTTGTAAGGCACCTGCACAACACCCGGCAGCAAACCGTGCGACAGCAATTCGCGATCCGTTGTCCGCGTTAACGATTGTCCCCGCAAACGATAGCCCATGCGGTTACTCTGCGGGCTAAGCTGCCACGGCGAACGCCAGAACGCTTCTTGCGACGCGTGATCGAATTCACGGTATTCCGGCCCCGGCAGTGCGCGGATGCGATTGCCCCACAGTAACTGTTTCACACCCTGCGGCCCGCTAAATTGTCGGGATGGCTTGCCTGTCACCAGGCGATCGCCATCTTTTAGCAACCGCCCCTCCAGCCCACCGATACCAGACTTCAGATCGGTACTACACGATCCCATCACTTTCGGCACATTAATACCGCCCGCCACCGCCAGATAACTACGCATTCCATGAAGCGGGCGGTGTAGTGTCAAACGCTGGCCCGCTTTTACCGGTAGTCGCCAACCGGTCCAGGCCGGTTGATTATCCAGTTGCGCCTCACAGCCCGCGCCGGTGAGGGCGAACCAACTATCATTTTCAAATTCGACGACCAGTTGACCGAGGGTAATTTCCAGCGCCGGGGCATTCGCGTCATTCCCGACCAGGAGATTAGCCGTCTGAAAGGCGGGTTTATCCAGCGCGCCGCAGTGGCTCAGTCCCGACTGACGAAAACCGTGTCGCCCGCTGTCTTGCACGGAGGTGTAAATCCCCGCGCGAATAATATTCAGCATACTCCCTCCTTTTGCGGCACAAAGCGTACACTATCACCAGGGCGCAGCAGCACAGGAGTTTCCCGCATCGGATCGAACAACTGCAACGGCGTAAGGCCGATTAGCTGCCAGCCGCCCGGCGTGGATAATGGATAAATTCCCGTCTGAGCGCCGCCGATACCGACAGAACCTGCCGGTACCTGTAGACGCGGCTCCGCGCGTCTCGGTATATGGAGCGGTTCCGGTAAATTGCCGAGATAGGGAAAGCCTGGCTGAAACCCCAAAAACCAGACGACATACTCAACAGAGGCGTGCAGCTCCACAACCTGTTTTTCACTTAAACCACAGTGCCGCGCCACCTCCGCCAGATCCGGCCCGCCTGCGCCGCCATAGATCACCGGGATCTCAACCGAACGCGAGTCCGGCTCCAGCGCTTCGCTCTCTTCCCACCAGCGCTGTAGACGTTCAATCGCATCCAGCGCCAGGGTTTGTGGGTTGCGCAGGATCACGGTGATATTGTTCATCCCGGGAATCGCTTCCACCACGTTCGGCATATCGACCAGACGCTGCGTCAGGCGCCAGATGCGTTTCTGGCTCGCCAGTGTTATCGGCGGTTCAAGTTCCAGGACGACCGCCGTTTCGCCTAACAGATAACAACGCGCTCGCTGCACTTTATTCCCTCTCAATTATGCCGGGTTAGGGATATCAATAAACGTCACATCTAATTCTGTGTTTTCGTTCAACCATTCGCTCAGAGCGCGAATGCCGCCGCGTTCCGTGGCATGGTGGCCGGCGGCATAAAAATGTAGCCCTTGTTCGCGCGCGCTATGAATGGTCTGTTCAGACACCTCGCCAGTAATAAAAGCGTCAACGCCAAAGCGGGCGGCACTATCAATAAAACTTTGCCCGCCGCCGGTACACCAGGCGACGCGCTGGACATTTTCCGGCCCGGTATCGCCGCACCATAAAGGTTTCCGCCCCAGACGCGCTTCAATCCACGAGGCCAGCTCCAACCCCGGCACCGGCATTGAGAGTTCCCCCCACGGCACCAGCGGCTCAATTTCCCCTTTCACGGTAATGCCCAATAGCGTCGCCAGCTGCGCGTTGTTGCCCAGTTCAGGGTGCGCATCCAGCGGCAGGTGCCAACCGTACAGGTTAATATCATTTACCAGTAACGTTTTTAAGCGACGGCGTTTCATGCCGCGAATAACAGGAGACTCGCCTTTCCAGAAGTAACCATGATGAACAATGACCGCATCGGCCTGTAAACGCACCGCCTCATCGAGCAGCGCCTGACTGGCGGTCACGCCGGTCACGATTTTCTGTACCGTTTCTTTTCCTTCGACTTGTAAACCGTTTGGCGCATAATCACTCATCGCCACACTGTTCAGCTTGTCGTTAATCAGTTGTTCCAGTTCGGTGTTTTTCATCATCGCTCCCTTTAACCGTCGTTCTGCTTTCCGGTGACGGATTCAGCCTCCGTTAACATAGCCTCCCGTCGTCAGTTCGTCGATAAACATTTGTTTGACACATCAAGAAACAATCACACCCGGCTTTGGCGCAAATTACTTAGCAAAACACGATCTATTTCATGTATATTTATGCAATCAGAACGCATATTGCAAAATAAATCAGTTCTGTATCAAGTTGGTAACTTTAAGGAAACACAGCGATACGGCAGGCTTAATGAGCCTAAACAGAAAGGCATTACCCAGGAATGTCTCTTTTTGCCGCAGCGCTTCTATCCCGGAAATACAATGAATAAACAATCATCTCAACCTCGTGCCATTTATTACGTTGTCGCCCTGCAAATTTGGGAGTATTTCAGCTTTTATGGTATGCGCGCCCTACTGATTCTTTATCTTACCAATCAGCTGAAATACGACGATAACCATGCCTATGAGTTATTCAGCGCTTACTGTTCGCTGGTCTACGTCACCCCAATTCTGGGCGGCTACCTGGCGGATAAAGTGCTTGGCAACCGAATGGCCGTGATGCTGGGCGCCTTTTTAATGGCAGTTGGTCATTTAGTGCTGGGCGCCAGTGAAATCGCGCCGACATTCCTTTATCTGTCGCTGGCGATCATTGTCTGCGGCTACGGCCTGTTTAAATCGAATATTAGCTGCCTGCTGGGCGAACTGTACCAACCGGAAGATCCGCGCCGCGACGGCGGGTTCTCGCTGCTTTACGCGGCAGGCAATATAGGCTCGATCGTGGCCCCTATCGCCTGCGGCTATGTACAAGAGGAATACAGTTGGGCGATGGGATTTGCGCTCGCCGCCATTGGTATGCTGGCGGGGCTGGTGATCTTTCTGTGCGGGAATCGTCATTTCACCCACACCACCGGCGTTAATAAAGCCGTGTTGTGCGCCAGAAACTATCTGCTGCCGAACTGGGGGTGGCTGTTACTCCTGCTGGTGGCTGCGCCGTTGCTGATTACCGTTCTGTTCTGGAAAGAATGGTCAGTCTATGCCTTAATCGTGGCGACCGCGATCGGCCTGGGCGTGCTGACGAAAATTTATCGCCAGGCGCAGACGGCCAAACAGCGTAAGGAACTGGGACTGATTGTCACCCTGACCCTGTTCAGTATGCTGTTCTGGGCGTTTGCCCAACAGGGCGGCAGTTCGATCAGCCTGTATATCGACCGCTTTGTGAACCGCGATATTCTGGGCTATTCCGTTCCCACCGCCATGTTCCAGTCGGTAAACGCCTTTGCCGTGATGTTATGCGGGGTCGTCCTGGCCTGGCTGGTTAAAGAGAGCGTAAGCGGTAATCGCACCGTGCGTATCTGGGGCAAATTCGCGCTGGGTCTCGGACTAATGAGCGCCGGATTCTGTATTCTGACCCTGAGCGCACGCTGGTCCGCCGCTTACGGGCACTCCTCCATGCCGCTGATGGTGCTGGGACTGGCGGTGATGGGCTTTGCCGAACTGTTTATCGACCCGGTCGCCATGTCGCAAATTACGCGCATTGACATCCCCGGCGTCACCGGTGTATTAACCGGAATTTATATGCTGCTGTCCGGCGCGATTGCTAACTATCTGGCAGGCGTCATCGCTGACCAGACCTCGCAAAGCGCCTTTGACGCCAGCGGCGCGGTTAATTACGCTATCAACGCCTATGTGGATGTTTTTGAACAGATCACCTGGGGCGCGTTAGCCTGCGTAGGCGTTGTCCTGCTGATTTGGCTGTATCAGTCCTTCAAATTCAAAAGCCGCGCGCTGGCCGTCGAATCCTGATAGCAGAAGGCCCGGTAGTCTGCGCTACCGGGCCTGCATTACGCCCCTTTTCTCGCAGTCTCATAGGCGGAAAGCGTCGCGACTCTCGCCTGTTTGTGATCCACAATGGGCCGTGGATAATCAAGCACAACTCCCGCTTTTTCCGCCCACCGCCACGGCTCGTGAATCGCTTTTCCGGGGAGATCACGTAACGCTGGCAGCCACTGGCGGATAAATTCGCCGTCGCGATCAAACCTCTCCCCCTGCGTCGTGGGATTAAAAATACGAAAATAAGGCGCGGCATCAGTACCGGTTGAAGCGGCCCACTGCCAGCCGCCATTATTGGCGGCAAGATCGCCGTCAATAAGCTGCGACATGAAATAGCGCTCCCCCAACCGCCAGTCAATCAGCAGATCTTTTACCAGAAAGCTGGCGGTAATCATGCGTAAACGGTTATGCATCCAGCCCGTCGCGTTAAGCTGGCGCATCGCCGCATCGACAATGGGATAACCGGTTTCGCCTTTCTGCCATGCCTGAAAATAGTGTGAGTTCTCCTGCCACGCGACGCGTTTTGTCCAGCGGATAAACGGCTGGTGTTTGCATAATGCCGGATACCAGGTTATTAAATGACGGTAAAATTCCCGCCAGATGAGCTCATTCAACCAGACGCTTCCCGGTCCGCCGTCCAGCGCCTGCGGCTGCTCCGCCAGTAGTCGGTGCAGGCACTGTCGCGGCGACAGCCCCCCCGTCGCCAGGCTGGCGGAAAGCCGACTGGTGCCTTCAACCGCAGGGAAATCGCGCCGTGAGGCATACTCGTCTGCGCCCTGCGCGCAAAACTGACGTAGCTGCGCGATGACCGCGTTTTCTTCAACCGGGAAAAGCGTGGCGTCAAACGCCTGTTGCGGGTAGTTAAGCGAGACTGGCGTTAAGGGGGTAGCGCGCGCGCCGCTCGCCCGGATCGTCGGGGCCGGAACGCACGGCGGGATATCCTCTTTTAGCCGTTTCAACCAGGCGTTTTTAAACGGTGTAAAAACTTTATACATTTCATGATTGCCGGTCATCACCGCGCCGGGCGCCAGAATCACGCTATCGTCAAAGCCTTCGCAGATGACAGATGGCAGTGCTTTTTCCACCGCTGCATCACGCTGACGTTCGTTAATCTCATACTGATAGTTATAAAACAGATGGCTGACGTCATGCTGCCGGCAAACGTTTTTAACCGTCTCAATACTGGCGTTAAAATCCGCCACTTCATGAAACAGCAGCGGAATCCCTTTCTCTGCAAGGGCCGTCTGTAGCGCATTGAGCTGCGCGCTGATGAATGCCGCCTGCCGCGGCGCCATATCATGGGCCTGCCACTGCGCGGGGGTGGAAATATAAAGCGCCAGCACCCGCGCGGATGCATCGCGGCAGGCGGCGGCCAGCGCAAGGTTATCCTGTAAACGCAGATCGCGCCTGAACCAGACTAAATGGGTAGGCATACAACTCCTGAAAGATGAAACGTCACGGCGAATAGCGTTAAACAGTGTAGACCCTGGCGCATAAAAAAACCGCCAGCGTGGCGGCTGACGGTTTTTCAGATGCCCCCATTCCCCTTACCAGTTGCCGTAAGGATATTTTTTATCTTTGATAAAATCTTCGGTTTCTTTTATATATTTATATCCACGGCTAAATCTGGTTACCCCCTTGCACATCGCCAGTTTTTCACCGGATACCGTCTCAACCACGATATCTTTGTCCTCCGTTAATCGCGTATTGGGCTTGCCATTATTTACCAGCCAGGCTCGCACCCTGCCTTCCGGCGCCAGACCGATTACCAGATAACGGTGGTATTCCTGTACGCCGGCATCCCATGGCGACGGGTAAGGGGTCAGCATCATTTCCCAGACCGGATAACCAAACGTTATCCACGTCTCATACACTTTTTTATCAATTACCGAATCCCAGCAAAAATGCATAGCCTGGGGAGGATTTTTGGCCTTATTGAAATCTGAATGGATACCCATCACCTCTTCATTCCATTTTCCAACACTGGCTGAACTGGCGTTTGTGCTTCCCAGCATCCTGTACCGATACAGTATTCCATCCGTGTCCAGCAACTCCACATAGGTCACATCTGCTGGTAACGCATTTGGATAAAGGAAATTGAAATACCACTCATCATAGGGAGCAAGTAGCGAGGTCAGCTTTTTATCCGCCGCATGAACGGGCATTTCTGCGCACAGCAAAAGCGTCAACATCAGTATGGTCGTCACTCCGGATTGTATCTTCATCATCGCTTACCAGTTACCGTAAGGGTATTTTTTATCTTTGATAAAATCTTCGGTCTCTTTTATATATTTATATCCACGGCTAAATCTGGTTACCCCCTTGCACATCGCCAGTTTTTCACCGGATACCGTCTCAACCATGATATCTTTGTCCTCCGTTAATCGCGTATTGGGCTTTTTAGTGTTCTCCAGCCAGACTCGCACCCTGCCTTCCGGCGCCAGACCAATTAGCAGATAACGGCGGTACTCCTGTACGCCGGCGTCCCATGGCGACGGGTAAGGGGTCAGCATCATTTCCCAGACCGGATAACCAAACGTTATCCACGTCTCATACACTTTTTTATCAATTACCGAATCCCAGCAGAAATGCATAGCCTGGGGAGGATTTTTGGCTTTATTGAATGACGCCATCCCAACGCTAAGATCGTCCTCCCATTCCTCAACCGTCGTTGAGCTGGGTACCGTGCCATCCAGCGCTCTGTACCGATACAATATTCCATCCGTGTCCAGCAACTCCACATAGGTCACATCTGCTGGTAACGCATTTGGATAAAGGAAATTGAAATACCACTCATCGTAGGGAGCAAGTAGCGAAGTTAACTCTTTACTGGTTGCGGTAACCGACAGCCCCAGCAAAACGCCCAGCAGTAACAACCTGAAATTACGCGTCATTTTTGAGGATTCCCAGCCATGTCATAAACGGTCCGGGTCCAGTTTTCATCCGGCCGGTTAACAAAACTAAATATCTCAGAAGACGAGACCGCAGAGGAAATATTATTTTTAAGATGATAATCAACGGCATTCCAGTTGGCCGAACAGTGAATATACTTGCCGATAGTGTTCAACTCATCTGAAGAAAACTGAAGCGAATTGGTCCCATTAAAGGCATTTTTTGCTTGTGATAAGGCTTTCTGGCATATCGCATCCAGTTCCGTCGGCCAGGAATAATCATTATTCTCCTGCATAGCATCAAACACAACGCCAGCCTCTTTGGCGACCTCATACATCACCCGAAGAGCAACTTTAGACCAGTCATTGCTGACGATTCGCTGGAAGGTGACCGCAGCGGCTACGCGCTTTTTCGCATTGCCAAGATGATCCGGCGACACCTTTTCATCCGTATTGGTCTCGACCTTCATAACGCCTGACGGCAATATGGGCGCCAGCGCAAAGTAATACGGCAAAGTGTCTGCCTGCTGGACCGCCTTCTGGTAGACGCCGGTCGCCTCTGTCGGCACGTCGGCTAATACAGTTTCAACAGCGGGCCGACTCAAAAAAAGATATTCCTCTTCCTGCGGGTTATATCCCCCGCCAATATCGGCATGTGCCCCCGGCAAGCTTAATTCAGACCATTGCGCTTTGACGCTATTGAGGCAAAAGTTATAACGGCACTCGTGCATCGCCGTCAGGTGAAAAACCTGTTTTGCCACCCCCGGCGGTAAACCTATTTTAACCGCCAGATTATTACCGTCATGGGGGTCAAGACCGTCCAGTATTCCCCCCACGGCGGTGACGGTGTCGAAAAGGCCTAAAAATTGCACCTCACCTGCCGGTTTCCCCTGGTATTCAACGGGCTGAAAAGCGGTCGCGATCGTCCTGACCAACACAGGATCTTGCTCAAAGACGCGGTTGGTAAAGTGGCGAGCGGCTGCGGCGCCGCGGCTGAACCCAAAGACATCAAACTGCAAACCCGCGATCGTAATGTCTTTGCCCCGAAGAGCGCCAACCACTTCCGTCAGTACCCTGCGCAGTTGGATCATCGCGCGATCGGTTTTGGCGATAACCCCGGTATCGTTATTTCCCAGCCCCATCCCCCACAGAGAATCGGCTTTGTTATTCTCGGTGCCAATACCTTCGATATAGATATCGCGTTGAATATTCTTTACCCCATCTTTAAGCTCTGGTTCTTTATGATACAACTTATTCAACCAGTAAATATTCGTATAATAATTCAGATAACTACCTGCCTCCGTTCCGTCAAAGCCCGTTTTCTTTATACAACGCTGGTTAAACTCCGTTAACGTCCGCGCATCAAGGCCATAGTTTTCTGGATTGCATTTCTGCATCCGTAAATTCGTGTTGAGCAGGTTGTTCCCCGTACCGTCAAAGAAGACGCCAATGGTTAAGGCAATTTCTCGTTTTTTTGCAGGGATATCAGGTGGTTCAACCACGGGAAGGGTTGCCGGAAAAAGTCGATTATAGTTTTCTGGCGTTAACAGGACACTGTATTCCGTATTGGCTATCAGATGTTTTGAGCGGATATAATCATAATGTATTGTGATAAATTCTTCAGGTATTCCCTCTGTTTGGGAATGCATTGAGTATGTTGTAATACCCGCTCCACGAACCTCAATATGATAATACTTCTCCCACCTTCCCCAGCGGTTAATACGATAAAAGCTAAAATCCAGAGAGCAACGCTCATTGTTATTTATTGCCTGGGCAAACAGCGGCGAGCTTTTATCAATCGGCTTACAAAAGCGAATCCCATGATGGTTGACGCCGTCCACAGTACTGCTGAGCAGCGCCTGCAGGCTAAAAACAAAAATTTCATTTTCATGTCCGGTCTGGTAACGATTACCGACAGAGGGTTCACTGCCACAGCCTTCGGATATCATCCCCTGACGTTCGCCGACTATTTTTAAATAAATAATATCGCTCATATATATTTGTCACTTCTATATTTCATGCGGATATTGCAAATAAAAATATAAACAACATAGATAAATTTTATTTGGCAATAAAAGCGTATTTTTCAAAGAATAGTCGAATTAGTTTCCCGGCATGATAATGCTGGCAAACTTTATATGTGCTTTAAATATTTTGAGTTGCAGGATAAAGCGCCAACACCTTTAACAACGCAAAGCATTGGTCCTGAAATTTACGCTGTCTTTTCCCACCATATCAAATCTCTGCTGCGGTATTTGAGCCTGAGATCGCCGGATTGCTCACAGACAAAAAAACCGCCAGCGTGGCGGCTGACGGTTTTTCAGGCTGGTCGCGATTAATAAAAGTCGCAGGTGGCTTTTTCAGCCTGCGCCATCCATACCGGTTTATCACTGGTTTTCGACCAGACACGGTGCAGATAACTATAAAAACGCGCGCGGTCTTTCCAGAACAGCATCACCGGCAGCGCCAGCACGCCTGCGATCACCGCGAAAGCACGACGGGCAAAAATGACATGCGCCGGATAGTCTTTATAGTGTTCCATACGTTTCTCCCCCCTTATACCGACGCTCCCCGCTCCGGTATAGATTGAATCGGTGAATAGCACCGAAAAATTGAACCTCGTTACCTGGTTAAAATAGTACCGCTTTCTGTGTAATTTTACCACTCATCCGACCACTTATTTTCACGATTTTCCAGCATATTTACATTCAAAGCGTAAATTAGTTACAAAAAAGTTAAATTAATACTAACCATTAGTTAAATAATGGTCTTTGCCGTTTTTATACTTTTTTTACACTCCGCCCGCCAATTTTTGCGAAATCTTTGCAGCCAAAAATTTACTTTTCTCAGGAGTAAAACAATGCCACTGGAGGTGCTCTGTGAGTGCAGGCGTGATAACCGGCATCGTGCTGGTTTTCTTACTTTTAGGTTATCTGGTCTATGCCCTGATTAATGCGGAGGCGTTCTGATGGCCGCGCAAGGATTTTTACTGATCGCCAGTTTTTTACTGATCTTGTTTATACTGGCAAAACCGTTGGGTTCAGGGCTGGCAAGACTTATTGCCGCCGTTCCGCTACCGGGCGTGGCTGGCGTTGAGCGTGTCCTCTGGCGGATTCTTGGCATTACCGACCACGAAATGAACTGGCGTCAGTATTTACTGGCGCTACTGACGCTCAATCTGCTGGGGCTGGGCATCCTGTTTTGCCTGCTATTCTGGCAGGCGTGGTTGCCCTTAAATCCGCAGCGGCTACCGGGGCTTTCCTGGGATCTGGCGCTGAATACCGCCGTCAGCTTTGTGACCAATACCAACTGGCAAGCCTACAGCGGCGAAAGTACGCTGAGCTACTTTAGCCAGATGGCCGGGCTGACGGTGCAAAATTTCCTGTCGGCGGCGACCGGGATTGCGGTGGTTTTTGCGCTTATCCGCGCCTTTACGCGCCAGAATATGCACACGCTGGGTAATGCCTGGCAGGATCTGGTACGCATTACGCTATGGATATTATTTCCTGTCGCGTTAATTATCGCGCTGTTTTTTATCCAACAAGGCGTACCGCAAAACCTGTCGGCTTATCAGCCCATCACCACTCTTGAAGGCGCTAAACAACTCTTGCCGATGGGCCCGGTTGCTTCGCAGGAGGCGATCAAAATGCTTGGCACCAACGGCGGCGGTTTCTTTAACGCCAACTCTTCGCATCCGTTCGAAAACCCCACCGCGCTTACGAATATAGTGCAGATGCTGGCGATCTTTTTGATCCCTGCCGCTCTCTGTTTTGCCTTTGGCGAAGCGGCGGGCGATCGCCGCCAGGGACGCGCGCTATTATGGGCAATGTCATTCATTTTTATCGTCTGCGTGGCGATAGTGATGTGGGCGGAAGTTCAGGGAAATCCACATCTGTTGGCGGCAGGCGCAGACAGTAGCATCAACATGGAAGGTAAAGAGACGCGCTTTGGCGTGCTGGCCAGCAGCCTGTTTGCCGTCGTCACGACCGCGGCGTCCTGCGGGGCGGTAGATGCCATGCACGACTCGTTTACCGCGCTGGGCGGTATGGTGCCGATGTGGCTGATGCAAATTGGCGAAGTGGTCTTTGGCGGCGTCGGTTCAGGGCTGTACGGCATGTTGCTGTTTGCCCTGCTGGCGGTGTTCATCGCGGGGCTGATGATCGGTCGTACGCCGGAATATCTGGGGAAAAAAATCGACGTTCGCGACATGAAAATGATCGCGCTGGCGATTCTGGTCACGCCAATGCTGGTCTTGCTCGGCTCGGCGCTGGCAATGATGACGGATGCCGGACGCAGTGCGATGCTGAACCCTGGCCCTCACGGCTTTAGCGAAGTGCTGTATGCCGTTTCCTCCGCAGCGAATAACAACGGCAGCGCCTTTGCGGGCCTGAGCGCTAACTCACCTTTCTGGAACTGCCTGCTGGCATTCTGCATGTTCGTCGGACGTTTCGGCGTCATCATTCCTGTCATGGCTATCGCCGGCTCGCTGGTGAGTAAAAAAGCCCAACCCGCAAGCCCGGGGACGCTGGCCACTCACGGCGCGCTCTTTATCGGACTGTTAATCAGCACAGTATTGTTGGTCGGCGCACTGACGTTTATTCCTGCTCTGGCGCTTGGCCCGGTAGTGGAACATTTCTCTTTACCTTGAGCGATGCGGAGTACATTGATATGAGTCGCAAGCAACTGGCGCTGTTCGAACCTGTTTTGCTCGTACAGGCGCTAACGGATGCAGTAAAAAAACTCAGCCCACGCGCCCAGTGGCGTAACCCGGTGATGTTTGTGGTCTGGGTCGGTAGCGTGTTAACCACGCTATTAACGCTCGCCATGCTAACAGGCCAACTGGCAGGAAACACATTGTTCACTGGCGCTATCAGCCTGTGGCTATGGTTCACCGTCCTGTTCGCTAATTTTGCCGACGCGCTGGCGGAAGGTCGCAGCAAAGCCCAGGCAAATAGCCTAAAAGGGGTGAAAAAGATGGCGTTCGCTCGCCGTCTGCGCGCCCCACGCCATGATGCGCAGGCGGACAACGTGCCTGCCGCTGAACTGCGTAAAGGCGATATTGTGCTGGTCAAGGCGGGCGATATTATTCCCTGTGATGGTGAGGTGATCGAAGGCGGCGCGTCGGTGGATGAAAGTGCAATTACCGGCGAATCAGCGCCCGTGATCCGCGAATCCGGCGGCGATTTCGCCTCGGTAACCGGCGGCACGCGAGTGCTCTCCGACTGGCTGGTGATTACGTGCAGCGTGAATCCTGGCGAAACCTTTCTTGACCGAATGATCGCGATGGTGGAAGGCGCCCAGCGGCGGAAAACGCCTAATGAAGTCGCCCTGACAATTCTGCTCATTGCCCTGACCATTGTCTTTTTACTGGCGACCGCCACCCTGTGGCCCTTCTCCGCCTGGGGCGGTAACGCGGTCAGCGTCACCATACTGGTCGCACTGTTGGTCTGCCTTATCCCAACGACCATCGGCGGATTGCTTTCCGCCATTGGCGTCGCCGGAATGAGCCGGATGCTGGGCGCGAATGTAATCGCCACCAGCGGCCGCGCTGTAGAAGCCGCAGGCGATGTCGACGTGCTGCTGCTGGATAAAACCGGCACTATCACGCTCGGCAACCGTCAGGCGTCCGATTTTATTCCCGCCCGGGGCGTGGACGAGCGCACCCTGGCCGACGCCGCGCAGCTCGCTTCACTGGCCGACGAAACACCGGAAGGCCGTAGCATTGTTGTCCTTGCCAAACAGCGCTTTAATCTACGCGAGCGCGATGTACAGGCGCTTCATGCTACCTTTGTTCCGTTCACCGCGCAAAGCCGCATGAGTGGCATTAATATTGATAACCGGATGATCCGTAAAGGTTCGGTAGATGCCATTCGTCGTCATGTCGAAAGCAATGGCGGCTATTTCCCTGCCGATGTGGAGCAAAACGTCGAGAACGTGGCACGTCTTGGCGCGACGCCGCTGGTGGTGGTGGAAGGTGCGCGCGTGCTGGGCGTCATTGCGCTTAAGGATATCGTCAAAGGCGGCATTAAAGAGCGCTTCGCCCAGCTACGCAAGATGGGCATCAAAACGGTGATGATCACTGGCGATAACCGCCTGACGGCGGCAGCGATTGCCGCCGAAGCCGGTGTGGACGATTTTCTTGCCGAAGCCACGCCGGAAGCCAAGCTGGCGCTGATCCGTCAATATCAGGCGGAAGGACGGCTGGTCGCCATGACTGGCGACGGCACTAACGATGCCCCGGCGCTGGCGCAGGCTGACGTCGCGGTGGCGATGAACTCAGGCACCCAGGCGGCAAAAGAAGCCGGTAATATGGTGGATTTGGACTCTAACCCGACCAAGTTGATTGAAGTGGTGCATATTGGTAAACAGATGCTGATGACGCGCGGCTCGCTCACCACCTTCAGTATCGCTAACGATGTGGCGAAATATTTCGCCATTATTCCCGCCGCGTTTGCCGCTACTTACCCACAGTTGAACACGCTCAACGTAATGGGGCTGCATTCGCCGAACTCCGCCATTCTGAGCGCGGTGATTTTTAACGCCTTGATTATTATTTTCCTGATCCCGCTGGCATTAAAGGGCGTGAGTTATAAGCCGCTTTCCGCATCAGCTATGCTGCGCCGTAATTTATGGATCTATGGTCTGGGTGGCCTGGTGGTGCCGTTTATTGGCATTAAAGTGATTGATATCCTGCTGACCCTGCTGGGTCTGGTGTGAGGTGTACGATGATCGGTTTACGTCCTGTGTTTTCGACAATGGTATTTCTGCTACTCCTCACCGGTGGCGTCTATCCGCTGCTGACCACAGCGCTGGGGCAGTGGTGGTTTCCCTGGCAAGCCAATGGATCGCTGATTCGTGAAGACAATGTAATACGCGGCTCGGCGCTTATCGGACAATCGTTTACCGCCGCGGGCTATTTTCATGGTCGGCCCTCCGCCACCGCCGATACACCTTATAATTCTATGGCATCAGGCGGGAGCAATCTGGCCGCCAGCAATCCCGAACTGGATGCGCAAATACAGGCCCGTGTCGCAGCGTTACGCGCCGCTAACCCTGAGGCGAGTGCTGCGGTTCCGGTTGAGCTGGTAACGGCCTCGGCAAGCGGGCTGGATAATAATCTGACACCCGACGCCGCAGCATGGCAAATCCCCCGCGTCGCGGCGGCTCGCCAGCTTCCCGTTGAACAGGTGGCGCAACTGGTTGCAGAATATACGCACAGGCCGCTGGCGCGCTTTCTTGGGCAACCGGTGGTGAATATTGTTGAGCTTAATCTGGCGCTGGATGCGCTACAGGGACACAGAGCAAAATGAATGATGAACCCTTGCGTCCTGACCCGGATCGCTTGTTGGAGCAAACGCCACAGCCCCATCGGGGGACGTTAAAAATTTTCTTCGGCGCCTGTGCAGGCGTCGGGAAAACCTGGGCGATGCTGGCGCAGGCGCAGCGGCTACGGGGGCAAGGTCTGGATGTGGTGATCGGCGTCGCGGAGACACATGGTCGTAAAGAGACCGCCGCGCTGTTGGAGGGGCTGGACGTTCTGCCGCCCAAACGACACACACACCGGGGGCGGCAAATTCGCGAATTTGACCTGGATGCCGCCCTCGCCCGCCGTCCGGCGCTGATTTTAATGGATGAGCTGGCGCACAGTAACGCGCCGGGCTCACGCCATCCTAAGCGCTGGCAGGATATTGAAGAGCTGCTGGAAGCGGGAATCGATGTTTTCACCACTGTTAACGTACAGCATCTGGAAAGTCTGAACGACGTGGTGAGCGGCGTCACGGGGATTCAGGTACGCGAAACCGTCCCCGATCCCTTTTTCGATGCTGCCGATGAAATCGTCCTGGTCGATCTGCCGCCCGACGATCTACGCCAACGTCTCAAGGAAGGTAAAGTGTATATCGCCGGTCAGGCGGAACGGGCTATTGAGCATTTTTTCCGCAAGGGTAATTTGATCGCTCTGCGCGAACTGGCGTTGCGCCGGACAGCGGATCGCGTGGACGATCAGATGCGTGCGTGGCGTGCTCGTCCGGGCGAAGAGAAAGTGTGGCATACCCGCGATGCGATTTTATTGTGTATCGGACATAATACCGGTAGCGAAAAACTGGTGCGTACCGCGGCTCGCCTGGCTTCCCGGCTCGGCAGCGTCTGGCATGCTATCTATGTCGAAACACCAACGCTACACCGCTTACCAGAAAAACAGCGACGAGAAATTTTAAGCGCGCTGCGCCTGGCGCAGGAACTTGGCGCGGAAACCGCCACTCTGTCCGATCCTGCTGAAGAGAAAGCGGTCGTGCGCTACGCCCGCGAACATAATCTGGGAAAAGTCGTGATGGGCCGTCCGGCGGCGCGGCGCTGGTGGCGACGCGACACTTTCGCCGATCGTCTCGCCAGGCGCGCCCCGGATCTCGATCAGGTGATTGTTGCACTGCAAGACCCCCCTCCCCGTGCGCTGGCTCCCGCACCTGATAACCGAAGTTTTAAAGAAAAATGGCGCGCTCAACTTCAGGGTTGTCTGGTCGCCATTGCACTTTGCGCCTTCACCACGCTTATCGCCATGCAGTGGCTCGTCGCTTTCGATGCCGCTAATCTGGTGATGCTCTATTTGTTGGGCGTGGTGGTTATCGCACTGCTTTACGGACGCTGGCCGTCAGTGGTGGCAACGGTGATTAACGTGGCGAGTTTTGATCTCTTTTTTATCGCGCCGCGCGGAACGCTCGCCGTCTCGGACGTGCAGTATTTGCTGACCTTTGCTGTGATGCTGACGGTCGGTCTGGTCATCGGCAATCTTACTGCCGGGGTACGTTACCAGGCACGCGTCGCTCGTTACCGGGAACAGCGTACCCGCCATTTATATGAGATGTCTAAAGCGCTGGCCGTCGGGCGTAGCGAACGTGATATCGCCGCCACCAGCGAGCAATTTATCGCCTCCACTTTCCAGGCGCGCAGTCAAATTTTATTGCCTGATGCCAACGGTAAATTACTGCCTCTCACGCATCAGCAGGGTATCACGCCGTGGGATGACGCCATTGCACGCTGGAGTTTTGATAAAGGACAGCCTGCCGGTGCAGGCACCGATACACTTCCCGGCGTGCCCTATCAGATTCTGCCATTGAAAAGCGCCGATAAAACGTACGGTCTGGCTATCGTCGAACCGGGGAATCTGCGCCAGTTGATGGTGCCAGAACAGCAACGTTTGCTGGAAACGTTCACACTGCTGGTCGCCAATGCGCTGGAACGACTGGTGCTGACCGCCAGCGAAGAACAGGCGCGTCTCGCCAGCGAACGCGAAAGCATTCGCAATGCGCTGCTGGCGGCGCTGTCGCACGATTTACGTACGCCGTTAACGGTACTGTTCGGCCAGGCGGAAATTTTGACGCTGGATTTAGCCAGCGCAGGATCACCCCATGCGCGTCAGGCCAGTGAAATCCGCCAGCATATTCTCAACACCACCCGGCTGGTGAATAATTTGCTGGATATGGCGCGTATTCAGTCCGGCGGGTTTAATCTTAAAAAAGAGTGGCTGACGCTGGAAGAGGTGGTCGGAAGCGCATTACAGATGCTGGAGCCGGGTTTACTGCACCCGATTACTTTGTCGCTACCGCAACAACTGACTTTAATCCATGTCGATGGCCCCTTATTTGAGCGCGTGCTGATCAACCTGCTGGAAAATGCCGTTAAGTACGCCGGGCCGCAGGCCTGTATTGGTATAGATGCTGCGGTGAAGGACGATCGCCTGCAACTGGACGTCTGGGATAACGGGCCGGGTATTCCTGAGGGACAAGAAAAGGCTATTTTCGATAAGTTCGCCCGCGGCAATAAAGAGTCCGCCGTCCCCGGAGTGGGGCTGGGGTTGGCAATTTGTCACGCCATCGTGGAGGTACACGGAGGTACGCTCATCGCCTATAATCGCCCCCAGGGCGGCGCCTGTTTTCGTGTTACACTGCCGCAAGGGAATCCCCCTGAACTTGATGATTTTCATGAGGATTTGTGACGAACGTTCTGATTGTTGAAGATGAACAGGCCATCCGCCGCTTTCTGCGCGCCGCGCTGGAAGGCGACGGTCTGCGCGTGTATGAGGCGGAAACATTACAACGCGGTTTACTGGAAGCCGCCACGCGAAAGCCCGATCTGATTATTCTCGACCTCGGCCTGCCAGACGGTGACGGTATCGATTTCATTCGCGACCTGCGTCAGTGGAGCGCGATACCCATTATTGTGCTTTCCGCCCGTAGCGAAGAGAGTGATAAGATTGCCGCGCTTGATGCCGGGGCTGACGATTACCTGAGCAAGCCGTTCGGCATTGGCGAGCTACAGGCGCGTTTACGTGTAGCGCTAAGACGGCACACCGCCAGCCCTTGCGCCGATCCTGTCGTCCGCTTTTCCAACGTGACGGTCGATCTCGCCGCACGCGTGATCCACCGTGGCGACGAAGAAATCCATCTGACGCCGATTGAGTTCCGCCTGCTGGCGGTATTACTCAATAATGCCGGCAAGGTATTAACCCAACGGCAGTTATTAAACCAGGTCTGGGGCCCTAACGCCGTGGAGCATAGCCACTATTTGCGCATCTATATGGGGCATTTACGCCAGAAACTGGAACAAGATCCCACCCGCCCACGCCACTTTATTACCGAGACCGGCATTGGCTATCGCTTTATGCCATGAATAGCTATTCATTATTTTTAAATAAATGATGAATTTTATGTTATTTATTTTCGCCGTCGCGAATGATTATTTTCGCGGCGAGATGATATTTCATTAAGGATATAAAACACATATATTTAACATTAAAGAAACAACTCATTATCTAACAGCACGATATGCATAATCGTCGACTAATTATTTTTCAAATGATCGTTTTTTGTTGATCTGGTTCACAGATCATTGATGCTGCCTGGATAAAATATCCATGCTTTCAATAAATCAATGAAAGGATCTCAAAATGGAAAATAATAATCGTTTTATGCCCCATATAAGGCGGACAACGCATATTATGATGTTTGCCCACCGTAACAGTTTCGACTTTCATTTCTTTAATGCCCGGTAGTTTTTTTGCTACGGGTACTTCAGCATACAGGTCTTTCCGACCCTTATGTCATTCAGGTCTATTGCCTAAATAACTCAAATTGTTAAAAGCAAAAGTAGGGAAATCTCTTTATGTACAGCCCGATAACCACCTGGTCTGACAGAAGAAATCCAGACTTCGCACGATTTTAGTTATCACGGTTTCCGCCTGTATATCGTCGTACTCAAACTCTTAAATCCTGTATTTCTCGTGACCGGACGGGTTAGGGTTTATTACATCTAAAATAAAGCTAATTTACTGATTTTTTATCAGCGGGATAGCTTTGATTTTTTCCGGAAGAATCAGTTTCTCCGTCGAGAAATTGAGGGCCTGCTATTACCTGAAATAAAGAGATGAAAAAATGTCAGAATTAAAAATTGCCGTTAGCCGCCATTGCCCGGATTGTTTTTCTACACAGCGTAATATTGTAAATGTTGATGAAAGTCGTTTTATCGACGTGGCTGCCATCGTGTTATCCATCGAAGATATTGAGCGAGGAAAACTCGATGAAATCGACGCAACGGGTTACGGTATTCCCGTGTTTGTCGCGACACACGACGAAGGGCGCGTACCGCCTGAGTATCTGCCGCGTATCTCTGGTGTATTCGAATATAATGAATCCCGTACTGCCTTCTATGGTCGCCAACTGGAGACAGCGGCAAGCCATTATGAAACACAGTTACGTCCGCCGTTCTTCCGCGCGCTGGTGGATTATGTCAACCAGGGCAACAGCGCATTTGACTGCCCGGGGCATCAGGGCGGCGAATTCTTCCGCCGTCATCCTGCCGGTAATCAGTTCGTGGAATACTTTGGCGAAACCCTCTTCCGCTCCGACCTATGCAACGCGGACGTGGCCATGGGCGATCTGCTGATTCACGAAGGTGCCCCCTGCATTGCGCAGCAACATGCGGCGAAAGTCTTCAACGCTGATAAGACCTACTTTGTGCTGAACGGGACCTCCTCCTCTAACAAAGTCGTACTCAACGCGCTGTTAACACCGGGCGATCTGGTTCTGTTTGACCGTAACAACCACAAATCTAACCACCACGGCGCATTATTGCAGGCGGGCGCAACGCCAGTTTATCTGGAAACCGCACGTAACCCGTATGGTTTTATCGGCGGGATCGACGCTCACTGCTTTGAAGAAGATTATCTGCGCGAACTGATTAGCGAAGTCGCGCCGCAGCGTGCCCGCGAAGCACGTCCATTCCGTCTGGCCGTCATCCAGTTAGGCACCTACGACGGTACCATTTATAACGCCCGTCAGGTCGTCGATAAAATTGGTCATCTGTGCGACTACATCCTGTTTGACTCCGCCTGGGTCGGCTATGAACAATTTATTCCGATGATGGCCGATTGTTCGCCGCTGCTGCTGGAACTGAACGAAAACGATCCGGGTATTCTGGTGACGCAGTCCGTTCATAAACAACAAGCCGGTTTCTCCCAGACCTCGCAGATCCATAAAAAAGATAGCCATATCAAAGGGCAATCGCGCTACGTGCCGCATAAGCGCATGAACAACGCCTTTATGATGCACGCCTCCACCAGCCCGTTCTATCCGCTGTTCGCCGCGCTGGACGTTAACGCCAAAATGCACGAAGGCGTCAGCGGTCGCAATATGTGGATGGATTGTGTGGTTAACGGCATCGATGCCCGTAAATTAATCCTCGAGAACTGTCATCATATCCGTCCATTCGTGCCGGAAATGATTGACGGCAAGCCGTGGCAGTCATACCCGACGTCTGAGATCGCAAGCGATCTGCGTTTCTTCCACTTCGTCCCGGGGGAACACTGGCATGCGTTTGAAGGCTATGCCGAACATCAGTACTTCGTCGACCCTTGCAAACTGTTGCTCACCACCCCGGGTATCAATGCAGCGAGTGGCGAATATGAAGACTTTGGCGTTCCTGCCACTATCCTTGCTAACTTCCTGCGCGAGAACGGCGTTGTACCGGAAAAATGCGATCTCAACTCCATTCTGTTCCTGCTGACGCCGGCGGAAGATATGGCGAAATTGCAACAGCTTGTGGCTCTGCTGGCGCGTTTCGAAAAACTACTGGAAGCAGATGCGCCGCTGGCCGAAGTATTACCGTCTATCTACAAACAGCATGAATCGCGTTACGCCGGTTACACCCTGCGTCAACTTTGCCAGGAGATGCATGATCTTTATGCGCGGCACAACGTGAAACAGCTGCAAAAAGAGATGTTCCGTAAATCACATTTCCCGAAAGTCAGTATGAACCCGCAAGAAGCCAACTACGCCTATCTGCGTGGCGAGGTCGAACTGGTTCGCCTGCCGGACGCGGAAGGCCGTATCGCGGCTGAAGGCGCTCTGCCTTACCCGCCGGGAGTACTGTGTGTGGTTCCGGGTGAAATCTGGGGCGGCTCAGTCCTGCGCTACTTCAGTGCCCTGGAGGAAGGCATTAACCTGCTACCGGGCTTTGCGCCTGAACTGCAGGGCGTTTATATCGAAGAACACGACGGCCGCAAACAGGTCTGGTGCTATGTCATTAAGCCTCGCGACATGCAGCGCTCCCTGTTGAAGGAGGAAAAATTATGAGTAAACCTAAAGCCAACAAAATGGGTGTCGTGCAGCTCACCATTCTGACAATGGTCAACATGATGGGCTCCGGGATCATCATGCTGCCAACCAAGCTGTCTGAGGTCGGTACGATATCCATCATTTCCTGGCTGGTCACTGCCGTCGGCTCGATGGCGCTGGCCTGGGCATTTGCGAAGTGCGGTATGTTTAGCCGTAAATCCGGCGGTATGGGCGGCTACGCCGAATATGCCTTCGGTAAATCCGGCAACTTTATGGCGAACTATACCTATGGCGTCTCTCTGCTGATCGCCAACGTCGCTATCGCCATCTCTGCTGTCGGTTATGGTACCGAATTATTCGGCGCCGCGCTGACACCGATCCAGATCGGTCTGGCCACTATCGGCGTATTGTGGATTTGTACCATTGCAAACTTTGGCGGCGCGCGTATTACCGGACAGATCAGTAGCGTCACCGTCTGGGGCGTCATCATTCCGGTAGTCGGCCTGTGCATCATCGGCTGGTTCTGGTTTAGCCCCAGCATGTACGTAGCATCCTGGAACCCGCATCATGTTCCATTCTTTAGTGCGGTTGGTTCTTCCATCGCCATGACACTGTGGGCATTTCTTGGCCTGGAATCCGCCTGCGCCAACGCCGATGTCGTCGAGAATCCGGAAAAGAACGTCCCCATCGCAGTACTGGGCGGTACGCTGGGCGCGGCAGTCATTTATATCGTTTCGACTAACGTGATCGCCGGGATTGTACCGAACATGGATCTGGCGAACTCTACGGCGCCGTTTGGTCTGGCGTTTGCGCAGATGTTCACACCTGCGGTAGGTAAAGTGATCATGGCGCTGATGGTAATGTCCTGCTGCGGCTCATTACTGGGCTGGCAGTTTACTATCGCGCAGGTCTTTAAATCTTCCGCTGACGAAGGCTACTTCCCGAAAGTCTTCTCTCGCGTAACGAAAGTCGACGCGCCGGTACAAGGGATGTTGATTATTGTGATTATTCAGACCGGCTTGTCGCTGATGACCATTAGCCCGTCGCTGAATAGTCAGTTTAACGTCCTGGTTAACCTGGCGGTGGTGACGAACATTATTCCATACATTCTGTCGATGGCCGCGCTGGTTATCATTCAGAAAATGGCGAATGTACCGTCATCAAAAGCGAAAGTCGCTAACTTCGTGGCCTTCATTGGCGCAATGTATAGCTTCTACGCGCTATATTCCTCCGGTGAAGAAGCCATGCTGTACGGCTCAATTGTGACCTTCCTTGGCTGGACGTTATACGGCCTGGTCTCACCACGTTTTGAACTGAAAAATAAACACGGCTGATGGCGCGCCCGGGCTGCATCATCAGCAGTCCGGGCAATTTTCACTCTTTGAATAAGATAATAGAAATGAGCAATCCAGAACGGGAAGTCGCTGATATAGCAGAAATACTCGCTATTCTCAGCAAACATGAGGTGTGTCGGATAGGGTTTAACGACAATATCTGCCCGTATGTTGTCCCCGTAAATTTTGGCTATGAGTATCAGGGCGGGCGCTGGATATTTTATTTTCACGGTGCCCGCACCGGGAAAAAGATGCGTCTGTTACGCAAGAACCCGGCGGTGTGCATTGAAATTGACGGCGACCACGCATTACTGCGCGCCGACGATCCCTGTGATTATAGCTACGCCTACACCAGTGTTTTCGCCACCGGGCTGGCATCGATATTACAAACGCACGAAGAAATGCGCTACGGTCTGGACATCATTATGCGCCAGACCGATCCGGGAAAAACCTTCAGTTATCGGGAAGATATGATGAAAGCGGTTTGCGTGGTGCGTATTGAATGCGACGCCCTCACCTGCCGCCGACATCTGGCGACTCAGAGCGAATAAGTCCATATAACGCACACCTGCCGATTGCCGGATGGCGGCGCAAGCGCTTTATCCGGCCTACAGACGATTTTATAAGCCTGATAAGCGCAGCGCCATCGGCAATACGGTTATACAAAAAGGAGCCTGACGGCTCCTTTTTCTTCAACATTATCTGTCAGGCGTTTTTCAATACTTCGCTGACAATTTCCACGGCTTCTTTCTCAATCTGCTTGCGGTGCTCTTCGCCGAGGAAGCTTTCACAGTAGATCTTGTACGCGTCTTCCGTACCAGATGGACGCGCGGCAAACCAACCATTGTCGGTCATTACCTTCAGGCCGCCAATCGATGCGCCGTTACCCGGCGCTGCGGTAAGACGCGCGGTAATCGGATCGCCCGCCAGCGTGCTGGCGCTGACCATTTCCGGAGACAGTTTAGATAATGCCGCTTTTTGTGCTGAAGTTGCGCCAGCCTGCAAACGGTTATAGCTCGGCGCACCAAAACGCGCGGCCAGTTCGTTGTAATGTTCCTGGGGGTTTTTCCCGGTGACCGCGGTGATTTCCGCCGCCAGCAGACACATGATGATCCCGTCTTTATCAGTGGACCACGGCGTACCGTCGAAGCGCAGGAAAGATGCGCCCGCGCTCTCTTCTCCACCGAAGCCGAAGCTACCATCAAACAGACCATCAACAAACCATTTGAAGCCCACCGGCACTTCCACCAGCTTACGTCCTAAATCATTAACCACACGGTCAATCATCGCGGAAGAGACCAGAGTTTTACCGACAGCAACATCTTTCCCCCACTGCGGACGATGCCGGAACAGGTAATTAATCGCCACCGCCAGATAATGGTTTGGGTTCATCAGCCCTGCGGGAGTTACGATGCCATGACGGTCATAGTCCGGATCGTTGGCAAAAGCCAGATCGAATTTATCACGCAGCGCCAGCAGACCCGCCATCGCGCATTCAGAGGAGCAGTCCATACGGATCGCGCCGTCTTTATCAAGATGCATAAAGCGGAAGGTCTGATCAACCTGATCGTTGACAAGGGTCAGGTTAAGTTTGTAATGCTCAGCGATACGTTTCCAGTATTCGATACCGGAGCCGCCCAGCGGATCAACGCCCAGCGTCAGACCGGCTTTCTGAATTGCCGCCATATCAACAATATCTGCCAGCCCCTCTACAAACGGCTGTACCAGATCCAGCGCTTTAACGTGGCCTGACGCCATGGCCGCATCAAGAGAAATACGTTTAACACCTTTCAGACCATCAGCCAGCAGTGCATTGGCGCGGTCTTCTACAACTTTAGTGACGTTGGTGTCCGCCGGCCCGCCATTGGGTGGATTATATTTAATTCCACCGTCTTCCGGCGGGTTGTGCGACGGCGTAATCACAATACCGTCCGCCAGCGGACCGCCTTTTTTGTTATGGACCAGGATAGCATTTGACACGGCAGGCGTTGGCGTGAAGCCATTATTTTCCTGCACAATAACGTCGACACCGTTTGCCGCCAGCACCTCCAACACAGAAATGAATGCAGGCTCCGAGAGCGCGTGAGTATCTTTACCCACATAGCAGGGGCCGGTAATACCGTTTTTTGCCCGCTCTTCAGCAATCGCCTGGGCGATTGCCAGAATATGCGGTTCGTTGAAACTATGACGACCTGCGCTACCGCGATGACCGGAGGTGCCAAATTTCACGGCATGTTCTGCATTCCCTGCCTCCGGTTTCAGTACATAATACTGCGCCGTCAGTTGGGCGACGTTAATCAAATCACTCTGTTGCGCGGGTTGTCCTGCGCGGTTGTGGATTGCCATTGCCTGGTCCTTCTAATGCAAGGATTAAATTGTTCCGCAAACCTTTTCAATCAATTCCGCCGGGAATTGCATTGACTGCATGATGTGTTCAATCATGCTGCATTTACGGCCGGTGTTGGTGTTGGTGATCACCCAGTACGGCGTGCCGGGAACGTGCTTAGGTTTAGTTTGATTCCCATTTTTCAGCAGCGTTTGCTCATCCGCCGCAAAATAGACGCGCGTGCGGCCATGCAACGACTCCGTCGCCTCAGCAAACGCGTGGTGATCCAGTGAATAGAGTGTAGTCAGAATCAGCATAAAGCGGTTAACCGCTTTTTTCTGCTCGGCATATTCGTCAGACAAAAGCAGTTCACGCATGGCGCGAACGTTGTCTTTTACCGGGTTGACCGGTTTCGCTTCAGCGACAGGTTGCGCCGCAGGCGCCCCTTTCGCTGCCAAAGCAGGCTGTGTCGTGGCGGAAAACTTCAACATACGCCGTAAAATGTCGGATGCGCTCTCGCCGATATGCTTGGTATGGCTGGCAATATAGCTATAGAGTTCATCATCAACTTCAATCGTTTTCATCTTAATCCAGTGCGATGTCTTTGCTGAATACAAGTCATTGGGATTATAGGAACAAATCCCAACAGCGGATAGCGTTAAGCCCGGCTGACAAAAAAACTCGGAGTAAACCTTAGCGCTTGCAGCCCAGTGGCAGAATGGTCAACATAATACCCTAACCCGACAGTGCGAAAAAAAGAACTTTGCCATGAAATTAAATATCCGAGCGCAATCTGCACAAAACCTGCACAATAATTCCCCCATCGTTCTCGTTCATGGGCTGTTTGGCAGCCTGGACAACCTCGGCGTACTGGCGCGCGATCTGGTGTCCGATCACGACATCATCCAGGTGGATATGCGCAACCATGGTTTGTCGCCGCGCGATCCGGTCATGCATTATCCGGCAATGGCCCAGGATCTGCTGGATACACTTGATGCACAGCAGATCGAAAAAGCGACTTTTATTGGTCATTCAATGGGCGGTAAAGCGGTCATGGCACTAACAGCGCTGGCGCCCGATCGCATCGATCGTCTGGTTGCGATTGATATCGCCCCCGTGGATTATCACGTTCGCCGCCACGATCGGATTTTCGCGGCTATTAACGCCGTGAGCGAATCCAACGCCACGTCCCGCCAACAGGCAGCAGGTGTTATGCGCCAGCATCTTAGCGAAGAAGGGGTGATTCAGTTTCTGTTAAAATCCTGGAGTGAGGGGCAATGGCGTTTTAATGTCCCGGTATTATGGGATCAGTATCCGCATATCGTGGGCTGGGAAACCATTCCGGCCTGGGAACAGCCGGCGCTGTTTATCCCTGGCGGCAACTCGCCGTATGTAACGGAAACATACCGCGACGCTCTGCTGGCGCAATTCCCGCTGGCGCGAGCGCATGTGATTGCCGGTGCGGGTCACTGGGTACATGCTGAAAAACCTGAGGCGGTCTTGCGCGCCATCCGCCGTTACCTGCACGATACCGCTAACTGATTAAAAACTCATCGCCCGCGCACGATTACGCGCACGGGCGTTGGCGTCGCTTCTTCGCTGATGTATGATGGCGCGCTATCCATCCGGGCATAAGCCTGGCTGATTGTTTCCCCCGAAGTCACCAAAATCATGGCCAAAGAACAAACGGACCGTACGACATTAGATCTGTTCGCGCACGAGCGTCGCCCGGGACGACCTAAAACGAATCCGCTTTCGCGCGATGAACAGTTACGCATCAACAAGCGCAACCAGTTAAAACGCGACAAAGTTCGTGGCCTTAAGCGTGTCGAATTAAAACTCAACGCACAAGCGGTTGACGCGCTCAATGAGCTGGCCGAAGCGCGTAACATTAGCCGCAGCGAGCTCATTGAAGAAATATTAATGAAGCAGCTCATGGCGCTGCGCGGCCAGGGGTTAGTCTGAAAACAAGTTTTGTTGCATATTTCGTGTAGCAGAGCGTGCAGTCCCACGTGATTGCTGTTTCCGCATGTCTGCCTGTTCTGCTATGATTGCCCTTATCCGTGGGCAATTCGCCACCACCATTTCAATAAGTTTCAAGAGGTTATTTTACTCATGGCAATCACTGGCATCTTTTTCGGCAGCGACACCGGTAATACCGAAAATATCGCAAAAATGATTCAAAAACAGCTTGGTAAAGACGTTGCCGATGTGCATGACATTGCGAAAAGCAGTAAAGAAGACCTGGAAGGGTATGACATTCTGTTGCTGGGCATCCCGACATGGTACTACGGCGAAGCGCAATGCGACTGGGATGACTTCTTCCCGACGCTCGAAGAAATTGATTTTAACGGTAAGCTAGTGGCGCTGTTTGGCTGTGGCGATCAGGAAGACTACGCGGAATATTTTTGTGATGCGCTTGGCACGATTCGCGACATTATTGAGCCGCGCGGCGCGACGATTGTAGGTCACTGGCCAACCGCAGGCTACCATTTTGAAGCCTCTAAAGGTCTGGCCGACGACGATCATTTTGTCGGCCTGGCGATTGACGAAGACCGCCAGCCTGAGCTGACTGCCGAGCGCGTTGAAAAATGGGTCAAGCAAGTTTCGGCTGAATTGCATCTCGACGATATCCTCAACGCCTGATCTCATGTGGCGCAGCATTATGTCTGCGCCGCATCAATAGACAAGACCAATCAAAATAATTGCTACAAATTTGTAACTTTCGCACCTATCCCTGTACAATGTCCGGGTGTAATCAGGTGGCGCCGGGATTTGCAGGCAACACCACAGTTTTATTAATATCTGCGAGAGACTTGCGGTTTTCATTTCGGCATGGCAGTCCTATAATGATACGCATTATCTTGAGTGCAATTTCTGTCACTTCTCTAATGAAGTGAATCGTTTAGCAACAGGACAGATTCCGCATGACTGACAACAATACCGCATTAAAGAAGGCTGGCCTGAAAGTAACGCTTCCTCGTTTAAAAATTCTGGAAGTTCTTCAGGAACCAGATAACCATCACGTCAGTGCGGAAGATTTATACAAACGCCTGATCGACATGGGTGAAGAAATCGGTCTGGCAACCGTGTACCGTGTGCTGAACCAGTTTGACGATGCCGGTATCGTAACCCGCCATAATTTTGAAGGCGGTAAATCCGTTTTTGAACTGACGCAACAGCATCATCATGATCATCTTATCTGCCTTGACTGTGGAAAAGTGATTGAATTTAGTGATGAGTCTATTGAAGCGCGCCAGCGTGAAATTGCGGCGAAACACGGTATTCGTTTAACTAATCACAGCCTCTATCTTTACGGCCACTGCGCTGAAGGCGACTGCCGCGAAGACGAACACGCGCACGATGACGCGAACAAATAAGTATAAATCTTTCAAAGAGCCAACCGCCCGGTTGGCTTTTTTATATCCCCTCTTTTCTGCCGCTTGATGTTGATTTAATGTAAAAAAACGCTATCGCATCTCAGGAGAGCAGGAATGGAGCTTCGCCAGTTACGCTATTTCGTCCGTATTATTGAAACCGGCAGTATGGGCAGCGCCGCGCAGGATCTGGATATTGGCGTTTCAGCATTAAGCCAACAGATGTCCCGCCTGGAAAACGAGCTCGCTATCCGTCTGTTGCAGCGTACTTCGCGTGGTGTTACACCGACCAATGCGGGTCTGGCTTTTTATTCGCAAGCACAACTCGCTTTGCGCCATGCCGACGACGCGATCCTTGCCGCCAGAGAAGCGCGTCTTTCGGGCCATGTGAGTGTAGGGATGGCTCCCAGTACCGCGTCCATACTGGGTATACCGTTTATTCATGCCATGCGGGAAAACTATGCCGATGTTCGTTTGCATGTGGTGGAAAGCCTGTCCGGTAATCTGGAAAGAATGATTAATACCCGCCAGATTGATTTAGCCGTAGTCTTTCAAAAAGATAAAATCCTGCGCTGGAGCGCCAGACCAATTCTTGAAGAACAGCTTTTTCTGATTGGCTCTCACGCCCTGTTGGCAACGCTTCCTGATAACCCCATCACGCCAGAACAACTGGCAGGCATTCCGCTCATTATGCCCAGCCAGGGACACGGGCTGCGCGGCAGGCTGGACGCTGTCTGCCAGGAATATTCGCTTAACGTTGAGATCGTTGCGGAAATTGACGGTCTGGCGTTATTGATGCGCGCCGTGCGTGATGGCCTCGGTGCCACGTTACAACCCGGTGCGGCGATTTCACACCTGGATAATGATGCGCTAAGCGTGATCGGCGTCCATAATCCGGTACTCAGCCGCCCCAACTTTTTAGTCAGTCTCTCGGACGATGAACTGACGCCAGCCGGGCTTGCCGCCAGAGTGGTACTGACAAAAGTGATGCGTCAGTTAGTCGACGCCGGCGAATGGCCAGGTGCTACCCTTTACGCTTACTAAACCCCCGTTTAGCGCTACCTGATAGCGAGCCGCTTATTTATCCGTATACATTTTAATTACAAATTTAACAAATAGTTAAATGGTACGGGAGTATAAGATGGTTGATGTACTGGTGATAGGCGGAGGCAATGCCGCGTTATGCGCCGCCCTAACCGCGCGGGAGGCGGGCGCATCGGTTCTGCTACTGGAAGCCGCGCCACGAGAATGGCGCGGCGGAAATTCTCAGCACACACGAAACCTGCGCTGTATGCATGATGCGCCGCAGGATGTGCTGGTAGAAAGTTATCCTGAAGAGGAGTTCTGGCAGGACCTGTGGCGAGTCACCGGCGGTAATACCAACGAAACGCTGGCACGCCTGGTCATTCGTACCTCGTCGCAATGCCGCGACTGGATGCGCAAGCACGGCGTTAATTTTCAACCGCCGCTATCAGGGGCGCTTCACGTCGCGCGCACCAATGCGTTTTTTATGGGGGGCGGCAAAGCACTCGTCAATGCCTATTACCGTAGCGCTGAGCGACTGGGCGTGCAGATCCGCTATAGCACACCGGTACAGGCGCTGGAGCTGCGCGATGGCGAGTTTGTGGCGGCGCTGGCCGGAACTGAACGTATCACCGCTAAAAGCTGTGTACTGGCAGCAGGCGGATTTGAATCCAACCGCGAGTGGTTGCGGGAAGCCTGGGGAGAAAATGCGCGCGGCGAATGGCCTGCGGATAACTTTCTCATCCGCGGCACGCGTTTTAACCAGGGTGTATTGCTCAAATTTATGATAGATGCCGGAGCAGATATTATTGGCGATCCATCCCAGTCGCACTGCGTGGCGATTGATGCGCGGGCGCCGCTGTACGACGGCGGTATTTGCACTCGCGTTGATTGCGTATCGCTGGGTATTGTCGTGAATCGCGACGCCGAACGTTTTTATGATGAGGGCGAAGATTTCTGGCCGAAGCGTTATGCCATCTGGGGACGTCTGGTCGCTCAACAGCCAGGGCAAATTGGCTATTCGATTATCGACAGCAAAGCCATTGGTCACTTTATGCCGCCGGTTTTCCCTGGCGCACAGGCGCATACACTGGCGGATCTGGCCTGCCAGTTGGGTCTGGACGCAGACAAATTTACCCATACCGTCGCGCAGTACAACCAGGCCTGCCGACCCGGTAACTTCGATCATACCGTGCTTGATAATTGCGCCACTGAAAACCTGACACCAGCGAAAACCCACTGGGCACGCCCGCTTGATACGCCCCCCTACTACGGTTATGCGCTGCGCCCCGGCATCACCTTTACCTACCTGGGGCTAAAAGTGAATGAGCGTGCCGCCGTGCATTTTGCCGGCCATCCAAGCCGCAACCTGTTTGTTGCCGGTGAGATGATGGCAGGAAACGTACTTGGCAAAGGGTATACCGCAGGCGTAGGCATGTCTATCGGCACAACCTTTGGCCGCATTGCGGGGAGAGAAGCCGCACGTGCGGCGCACAAGGAGGCGCATCATGAAACAGCTTGAAAAATTAATCATTGAGGCTACCGTGCTTACCGAACCGGAAGCCGAGGTCGAACGCGTCATGCAAGTCTGTAACGCGTGTCGCTACTGCGAAGGTTTTTGCGCGGTATTTCCGGCGATGACCCAGCGGCTCGAATTCGGTAAAGCCGATATTCATTATCTGGCGAATCTATGTCATAACTGCGGCGCCTGCCTGCACGCGTGCCAGTACGCGCCGCCCCATGAATTTGCCATTAACGTGCCGAAAGCGATGGCGCAAGCCCGCCTGGAGACGTATCAACAGTATGCCCAGCCCGCCGCTTTTGGCGCGTTATACCGCCGCGCGGGTATCACCGTCGCGCTGGCGCTAATAGCCGGTCTGACGCTCTTTTTATTACTGGCGATGGCGCTGAAAGGGTCGCTGATTCATCCGCCGCTGGCCGGTGATTTTTATCAAATTTTCCCGCATAGCCTGCTGGCATGGATGTTCGGCTCAGTTTTTGTGCTGGCAATCGGTTTGCTTATGGCGGGCGTAATCCGCTTCTGGCGTGAGATCTCGCCGGGCATACCGCGTTCGGCGGAGATTGCGGAAGCGTCGCACAATGCGTTAACGCTGAAATATCTCGACGGCGGTCACGGCAAAGGCTGTAACGAAGCGGACGATGCGTTCACGCTGCTGCGCCGTCGCTTTCATCACCTTACCTTCTACGGTTTTATGCTCTGTTTTGCCGCCACGGTCGTGGCGACGGGCTATCACTACGTCGCCGGTTGGGAAGCGCCCTACCCGTTCTTTAGCCTGCCGGTCATACTTGGCACGCTGGGCGGTATCGGTCTGCTTATCGGTCCGGCCGGGCTATTGTGGCTTAACCTGCGGCGTTCGCCGTTACATGGCGATGCGCGTCAGAAACCGATGGATCGCGGCTTTATTCTGCTCCTGCTATTAACCAGCCTTACCGGACTGGCGTTACTGGCAGGCAGAGACACCAGCGGGATGGGCATATTGCTGGCGCTTCATTTAGGCGTGGTGATGGCGCTCTTTCTCACTCTTCCCTACGGAAAATTCGCTCACGGATTTTTCCGCTGCGCGGCCTTGCTCAAATGGGCAGTCGAGAAGCGACGCGGAAAACAGGCGGGAAATACAAACAACTGACCCGCAACATCTTACCCCTAAAACAATAAAGACAGTGGAGAGCAAACCCTATGGCACCACACACACCTACAACATCGCGCGCCGGCACGTTCGGCACCATACTGCGCGTGACAAGCGGCAATTTTCTTGAACAGTTTGATTTTTTCTTGTTCGGGTTTTATGCCACCTATATCGCCAGAACGTTTTTTCCGGCGGAAAGCGAATTTGCTTCACTCATGTTGACCTTTGCCGTCTTTGGATCCGGTTTTTTAATGCGTCCTGTCGGCGCGATTGTTCTTGGCGCCTATATTGACAAAATAGGACGTCGTAAGGGACTGATGGTAACGCTGGCGATTATGGGCTGTGGTACGTTGCTCATTGCGCTCGTCCCCGGCTACCAAACCATCGGCCTGGCAGCACCTGCGTTGGTGCTGCTGGGACGGTTATTACAGGGATTTTCTGCAGGCGTTGAATTAGGCGGCGTCTCGGTCTATCTGTCTGAAATTGCCACCCCGGGCAATAAAGGATTTTACACCAGTTGGCAATCCGCCAGTCAGCAGGTCGCGATAGTCGTTGCGGCGTTAATTGGTTACAGCCTGAATATGACGTTAGGACACGACGCGATATCGGCGTGGGGCTGGCGAATTCCGTTCTTTATCGGCTGTATGATTATTCCACTGATTTTTGTTTTACGCCGTTCATTACAAGAAACAGAAGCATTTTTACAACGCAAGCATCGCCCCGACACCAGGGAAATTTTTGCTACTATCGCCAAAAACTGGCGCATTATTATAGCCGGAACTCTGCTGGTGGCGATGACCACCACAACGTTTTATTTTATCACCGTCTATACGCCGACCTATGGCAGAACCGTACTTAATCTTAGCGCGCGGGACAGTTTGATTGTCACCATGCTGGTGGGCATCTCCAATTTTATCTGGTTACCCATCGGCGGTGCGATTTCCGACCGGATTGGCCGTCGCGCCGTATTAATGGGCATTACGTTGCTGGCGCTGATCACCACCTGGCCCGTCATGCAGTGGCTGACCGCCGCGCCCGACTTTACCCGCATGACGCTGGTACTGCTGTGGTTCTCTTTCTTTTTTGGCATGTATAACGGCGCAATGGTCGCGGCGTTAACCGAAGTGATGCCAGTCTATGTGCGTACCGTTGGTTTCTCGCTGGCCTTTAGCCTGGCGACGGCAATTTTTGGCGGCCTGACGCCAGCCATCTCTACCGCGCTGGTAAAGTTAACCGGCGACAAAAGTTCGCCCGGCTGGTGGCTGATGTGCGCGGCGTTATGCGGACTTGCCGCAACTGCTATGCTATTTGTGCGCCTGAGTCGCGGCTATAGCACAGCGGAAAACAAAGCCTGAAAAAACCACGGGCGGGAAACATTCCTCCCGTGGGTGATATTAAAGGATTTTATGGCGCGCTATTATGACTGCGTATTTCCTGCCAGACCTTGTCGCAGTCAGTTTTAACCGCCTGATCGTTACCCGTACGCGTCGCCTGAATGCACTGCTGGTAGTCCAGAACCCGCACGCTTTCTTCATTAGCGAATTGCTGATGTTTGCTGTCCTTTTTAAGGACATTCAGTACGCTTTGGCAAGCTTCCACCTTCTCAGGCGAGCCTTGTGCGGTGTTGATACAGGCGCTATATGCCTCCTTCAGACGGCTATCTTCTTCCGGCACAGGGGATGATACGCAAGCCGTTAATCCAGTGGCCATGCTGGCAATAAGTAGCATTTTTTTCATAGTTCGTTCCTCAACAGTGCGGCAGGCCCGACGTCTGCCGCAACTGACATCAGAAAATGGTGAATGGCGCGATCACGATGAATTTCACGTCGCGTTCATCCTGAAAGATGTTGCCATAACCGCCGCCCCAGCTTGGAATATTGGAGTGGTTGTCATATTCGGTGAAGTGCAGTTTGAACATAGTGCCTTTGGCGCGCCCATCCTGCAGGGTGTAGACCGCATCCAGACTGTATGAGGACTCCTCAATCGTGCGGTTTTTATCGTAGTAGGCATCCGGGTTACTTTGCCATGTTGCCGGTTTAGCATCCCAGGCGTAAACGTAAGAAGCCCCCACAGCCCAGCCCGGCAGATTCCAGTTTTTCAGGTCATACATCGCGCCGAAGAAAACCGCCTTTTCACCATTGGCGTTAAAGTCGGAGCGGTTATCCCACCAGATATCCAGACGACCGTTAGAAGAGGCGTAGGTTGGCGTCATACGCTGCAGGAAATAGCCCTGCTGCCCATCGGCTTTCACCCAGGTACCTTCCAGACGCAGATCAACCACTTCCGCGACTTTGTAGCCAAAAGTCAACGCCTGCAACCAGGCCGTACCGTCGTAAATATCATTCGCGCTGCGATCGTCCACCTTATCGCGCGCACCATAGAACTGGTAACTGGTAGTGAGTGGATTGCCGCCTAAATCAAATTTGTAGCTGCCCTTCGCAAAATACTGATCAACATAGCCTTCGGACTGTCCAAATGCCGCTTCCAGCACCAGATCATTTTTGAAGTCGTATTTCGCGCCGATGGAGTGGAGGTAATCCACATTGGTTTTTTTATCTGCCTGATAAAACTTATCCATTTCGGTATGCCACGGCGCCTTGTATTCGTTAGTCCACATGTAGGAGAAACTTAACGCCCCCGCATCGCCATAATCAAAACTGGCACCGGCTTCCGCGCCCTGATAAGTACCCGGCATAAAACTCCAGTGCGGCGCTAACAGCGTCTGACCGGTAGGTTGAATATAACCGGCGCGCGCCCAGACCGGGCCATATTTAAATTTCGCTGCGGCTTTATAAAGACTGATACCGCTCTTATCGCCGGAATAGTCTTCGTCGTAGCCTTTATTCTTTTTCGAGAAGGCAATTTCGTTTGGATGACCGCTGTCGCCGTTTTCCGCCATTTCAATCGCAGTAAAGGCTGCAATATCCAGACCGAACATATCCGCCGCATAACCAGACTGGAAATCCAGATTAGCGTTCCAGGTCGCATGAGAAAGGTTGGTTTTATATTTGTCGCCGTCGGTCACATCTTTACGATCGCGCTCACGCTGCCAGTAATAGATACCTCCCGTTAACGTGGAATCGTCGAAAAATCCGGCGGCCTGCGCCTGCGGTACCACGACCCACCCCGACATTGCTGTGATACCGGCGATAGCCAGAGCCAGCGTACTACGTTTGCCACTAAACGTACGCATAAGTTAATCCTCTTTGACGTATAAAATGCTGCCGACAAAAGCGAACAGCGAAAAAATAAAGATGAAAAAGTTGTGCGGGGAAACCGCATTAACAACAGTAAATAGACTATTTTTCGCGATGCGAATTATCAATCTCTTTCTGTAACCAGTATGTAATAATATGAGCAACCGCACATATTTAATTGCTTTCTGTTACATTCGCATCTGTCGACGGTAAGTGGCTTCACAAAAGAAAAATAGAGTGGTTTTCCATACAGATGAAAATAATTGTCTCCTGTTGACCTGATGCTAATAGCATTTTGATTAAGAGTCATTTAGCAGAAAAATAATTTCCGGAGAATAATTAATTCGCCCCGCGAAAAAGAGCAGGAACTAAGAAGTACAGAAAAAACGCCGCGAATTGCGGCGTCAGGAAGGAGTGACAACGTATTTTACGCTGCTCGCCTGATGGCGCTATGCTTATCAGGCCTGGGAACAGCGTTCGCCAATAACACAGGACGACACGCTTATTCGCCCGCTTTCGCCCACGTATCGCGCAGGCCAACGGTGCGGTTAAAAACCAGCTTATCGGCAGTTGCATATCGGCTGTCGAGACAGAAGTAACCTTCACGCTCAAACTGGAAGGCTTTTCCTGCCACCGCCTCTTTCAGCGACGGCTCACCATATCCCTGTTTAATGACTAATGACTCCGGGTTGATGACGGACAGGAAATCTTCCGCAGCGCCCGGATTCGGCACGCTGAACAGGCGATCGTAGAGACGAATTTCAATCGGCAGCGCATGTGCTGCGCTAACCCAGTGGATGACGCCTTTCACTTTACGCCCGTCAGCCGGATCTTTACTCAGCGTATCGGCATCATAGGTACAGAAGATGGTGGTGATATTCCCTTCGGCATCTTTCTCGACGCGCTCTGCTTTAATGACGTAGGCATTACGCAGACGCACTTCTTTACCCATCACCAGACGTTTGTACTGCTTGTTCGCTTCTTCGCGGAAATCTGCGCGATCGATCCAGATCTCACCGCTAAACGGCACTTCACGGCTGCCCATCTCCGGTTTATTCGGATGGTTAGGCATGGTAACCATTTCGCTCTCACCCTGCGGGTAGTTTTCGATAACCAGTTTTACCGGATCGATTACCGCCATCGCGCGCGGCGCGTTTTCGTTCAGATCTTCGCGGATACAGGATTCCAGCGACGCCATCTCAATGGTGTTGTCCTGCTTGGTGACGCCGATGCGTTTGCAGAACTCACGAATAGAAGCCGCGGTATAGCCGCGACGGCGCAGACCGGAAATAGTCGGCATACGCGGATCATCCCAGCCTTCAACGTGTTTGTCGGTGACCAACAGGTTCAGCTTACGCTTGGACATCACGGTGTATTCCAGATTCAGGCGCGAGAATTCGTACTGGCGCGGGTGAACCGGAATGGTGATGTTGTCCAGCACCCAGTCGTACAGACGACGGTTGTCCTGGAACTCCAGAGTACACAGCGAGTGGGTAATACCTTCCAGCGCATCGCTGATGCAGTGCGTGAAGTCGTACATCGGATAAATGCACCACTTCGTGCCCGTCTGGTGGTGTTCGGCGAATTTAATGCGGTACAGCACCGGATCGCGCATGACGATAAACGGCGACGCCATGTCGATTTTGGCGCGCAAACAGGCTTTACCCTCTTCAAAACCGCCGGTACGCATTTTTTCAAACAGCGCAAGGTTTTCCTCCACGCTACGGTCGCGGTACGGGCTGTTTCTGCCGGGCGCGGTCAGCGTGCCGCGGTATTCGCGGATCTGCTCCGGTGTCAGCTCATCAACGTAGGCCAGACCTTTATTGATGAGTTCGACCGCATAGGCATGCAGTTGGTCAAAGTAATCGGAGGAGTAGCGAATATCGCCAGACCAGTGAAAGCCTAACCACTCGACGTCGTTTTTGATCGAATCAACGTACTCGATATCTTCTTTTACCGGGTTGGTATCATCGAAACGCAGGTTGCACTGGCCCTGATAATCTTGCGCGATGCCAAAGTTCAGGCAGATAGATTTCGCGTGGCCGATGTGCAGATAGCCATTCGGCTCCGGCGGAAAACGGGTATGGACAGTGGTATGTTTACCACTCGCCAGATCTTCATCAATAATCTGACGAATAAAGTTAGTCGGGCGGGCTTCAGCCTCACTCATCGTGGATTCCTCAAAGCGTAAACAACGTATAACGGCATATGATCTTATAAGCCGGACAGACTGACAACCTTTAGTTACGCAAAATACGTATCAGACGAAAATATTGGGGCTAATTGCTGCAAAAAAAAGCGGCGAAGGTTTCCCTCTGCCGCTTATGATTCGTTATATGTTGCCGGATGGCGACTTACGCTTTATTCGGCCTCGACCTCGAAATTCCGAGATTTTCGTAGGCCCGATAAGCCTGCACCATCGGGCAATAAAAACCTTATTTGCCTTTAATCTCGTACAGCGGCGTTTGACCCGCCACTACATGACCTTCAGCTTTGATGACCAAACCGCTGAAGTCGTCGCTATTGCTGCAAACGACCGGACTAATCATGGAGCGCGCATTCGCGTTCAGGAAGTCCAGATCCATTTCCAGGATCGGCTGACCTGCCGTCACTTCTGCACCTTCTTCCACCAGACGTTTAAAGCCCTGCCCGTTCAGCGCCACGGTATCAATACCCATATGGACAACGATCTCCGCGCCTTTTTCAGTTTCCAGGCAGAACGCATGGTTGGTGTTGAAGATTTTCACAATGGTACCCGCTGCCGGAGAAACCACAATTTTATCAGTGGGTTTCACCGCAACGCCATCGCCAACGGCTTTGCTGGCGAACGCTTCATCCGGTACCTGTTCCAGCGCTACCACATCACCAGTCACTGGAGAAACCAGCTCAGCGATAGTGACTGCATTCGGTACCGCCTGCGGTGTGATTGCCGGGGCGGGCGTCGCTGCTGGAGCGACGTCAGCAGATGCAGATACCGCGGCAACCGGGCCACGTGCCACCACTTTCTTCATTTCATCGCCGATCGATTCTGCTTTCGCGCCGACAATAACCTGAATGGTCTGTTTGTTCAGTTTTACCACGCCGGATGCGCCAAGACGTTTACAAGCTGCATCGTTGACGCGAGCGGAGTCATTCACGGTCAGACGCAGACGGGTAATACATGCATCGATCGCTTTCAGGTTATCCGTACCGCCAACCGCAGCGATATAACTGGTCGCCAGTTGCGTTAACCCTTCTTCGGTGTTGCTGTTGGCTTCTTCCGTTACCATCTCATCAACTTTGTCTTCGCGACCCGGCGTTTTCAGGTTAAACATACGAATAACTGCGCTGAACAACAGGAAGTAGATGATAAAGAATACGACACCCATCACCAGCAGCATCCAGACGTTATTACTGGCCGCGGGCAAGTTGTACATCAGTACATAGTCAATCGCTCCTGCCGAGAAAGAGAAGCCCGCATGGATACCCAGCAGAGTCGCGACGAACAAGCTGATCCCTGTCAGCACTGCGTGCAGGAGGTACAGCAGCGGTGCAAGGAACATAAACAGGAATTCCAGCGGCTCGGTTACGCCGGTCAGGAACGCGGTAATCGCCACTGATAACAGCATACCGCCCACCATCGGACGGCGTTCTTTCGGCGCTGCGAAGTACATCGCCAGAGCGGCGCCCGGCAGACCAAACATCATGATCGGGAAGAAGCCGGACATAAACATTCCCGCTGTGCCGTCGCCAGCGTAGAAGCGGTTGATGTCGCCGTGGAACACGGTACCTGCGGCATTCGTGAACTCGCCAATCTGGAACCAGGCAATGGTGTTCAATACCTGATGCAAACCGGTTGGGATCAACAGACGGTTGATGAAGCCAAAGATACCGGAGCCCAGCGCGCCTGCGGACACGATCCATTCACCACCCGCATGGATGCCATGCTGCACGGGCGGCCAGACGTAACCGAAAATCGCCGCCAATACCAGGCAGAAAAAGCCCGTCGCGATCGGCACAAAACGCTTTCCGCCGAAGAAACTGAGAAAATCAGGCAGTTTAATACCAGACCAGCGGTTATAGACTGCACCGCCTACCAGACCGGTAATAATACCCGCCAGCACGCCCATGTTGATTTCCGGGTTAATCGTCACCATTGCTTTGGTCATGACAAAATAGCCGACAGCTCCTGCCAGTGCTGCTGCGCCCGCGCTATCTTTAGACCAACTGGATGCCACGCCGATGGCGAAAACCAGCGCAAGGTTATCGAAAATAGACCCGCCCGCTTGCGCGATAAACGGCATATTCAGCAAATCTGGTTGACCGAATCGCAGCAATAACGCTGCGACCGGCAACACGGCGATAGGGAGCTGCAACGCCCTACCCAGCCGCTGGAAAAACCCTAAAATATTCATCTTATTCCCCCTACGAGACGCCGGTATGGCTTCTTTGAAGCCGTTTTTTATTGTGCTGCAAACGTTAAAAACGCAATGTTCTGTAATCGAACGGTGAGATCATCTCCTGCAGAGTGTGTGGAAAATTAATTCGCCTCGCAAATTAAACGCGTGTTTTTTGTGATTATAATCACTAAATATCGTAATCACCCTTACCATCCACTGGCTAACATGGAAAACTTATTTTATGATTCAAAAAATCAGGACGGATTAAATACGGATCCTGGACATCCAGGTTACGCTTAAGAGTATCCGCCAAATTTTGACATTGATTATTGAGGTGAAGAATGAGACTGATCCCCCTGAGTACCGCAGAACAAGTTGGCAAATGGGCCGCTCGTCACATCGTTAAACGTATTAATGCGTTCAAACCGACCGCCGATCGCCCGTTTGTCCTGGGTCTGCCTACCGGCGGCACGCCGCTGACGGCCTATAAAGCGCTGGTTGAGATGCATAAAGCGGGTGAGGTCAGCTTTAAGCATGTGGTCACCTTCAATATGGACGAATATGTCGGCCTGCCGAAAGAGCATCCGGAAAGCTACCACAGTTTTATGCATCGTAACTTTTTCGATCATGTTGATATTCCAGCAGAAAACATTAATCTCCTCAACGGTAACGCACCAGATATTGATGCGGAATGCCGCCAATATGAAGAAAAGATTCGTTCTTACGGTAAAATCCACCTGTTTATGGGCGGCGTTGGTAACGACGGTCACATCGCCTTTAACGAACCGGCGTCTTCATTGGCTTCCCGTACCCGTATCAAAACGCTGACCCATGATACCCGTGTAGCGAACTCCCGTTTCTTTGACGGCGACGTCAACCAGGTGCCGAAATATGCCCTGACGGTAGGCGTAGGCACGCTGCTGGATGCAGAAGAAGTGATGATCCTGGTGCTGGGTCACCAGAAAGCCCAGGCGCTGCAGGCGGCAGTTGAAGGCAACGTCAACCACATGTGGACAATTAGCTGCCTGCAACTCCACCCGAAAGCGGTTGTGGTATGTGATGAGCCGTCAACCATGGAGCTTAAAGTTAAAACATTGAAATATTTCAACGAATTAGAAGCAGAAAATATTAAAGGTCTGTAATGTTGTCTCCGCCCTGCCGACCAATGCGGGGCGGTAAATTTTTGATATCGGGGGTCGGAATGTATGCTTTAACCCAGAGCCGGATCTATACCGGTTACGAAATTCTTGATGACCATGCACTTATTGTCGCTAATGGCCTGATTGACCGCGTTTGTCCGATGGCTGAACTGCCGCCGGGAATGGAACAACGCTCACTGAATGGAGCCATTCTCTCCCCCGGGTTTATTGATGTGCAGCTAAATGGCTGCGGCGGCGTTCAGTTTAACGATACTGCAGAAGCTGTCAGCGTTGAAACGCTGGAAATTATGCAGAAAGCCAATGAGAAATCGGGCTGTACTAACTTCCTGCCAACGCTCATCACCACCAGCGATGACCTGATGAAGCAGGGTATTCGTGTCATGCGCGAGTACCTGCAAAAACATCCGAATCAGGCGCTGGGCCTTCACCTGGAAGGTCCCTGGCTCAATCTGGTAAAAAAAGGTACCCATAATCCTGATTTCGTACGTAAACCAGACGCTGCGCTGGTCGATCTCTTGTGCGATAATGCTGACGTCATCACCAAAGTCACTCTCGCGCCGGAAATGGTTCCTGCTGACGTGATCGCTAAACTGGCGAATGCAGGCATTGTGGTTTCCGCAGGTCACTCCAACGCGACGTTAAAAGAGGCAAAAGCGGGCTTCCGCGCCGGGATTACCTTTGCAACTCACCTGTTTAACGCGATGCCGTATATTACAGGGCGTGAGCCGGGTCTGGCTGGCGCTATCCTGGATGAAGCGGATATTTATTGCGGCGTTATCGCCGATGGTCTGCATGTCGACTATGCCAATATTCGCAATGCCAAGCGCCTGAAAGGCGACAAACTTTGTCTGGTGACAGATGCCACCGCACCGGCGGGAGCTAACATTGATCAGTTCATTTTCGCTGGTAAAACAATATACTACCGCAATGGACTGTGTGTGGATGAAAACGGTACGCTGAGCGGCTCGTCCTTAACCATGATTGAAGGCGTACGTAACCTGGTCGCGCATTGCGGCATCGCTCTGGATGAAGTGCTGCGTATGGCGACGCTCTACCCGGCTCGCGCTATCGGCGTTGACAAGCATCTTGGTAGCATCGCGCCAGGGAAAGTAGCAAACCTGACCGCATTCACCCACGACTTTAAAATTATCAAGACTATCGTTAATGGTGACGAGGTCGTTGACGTGAGTAAGTGAGAATATGACACCAGGCGGACAAGCTCAAATAGGTAATGTTGATCTCGTAAAACAGCTTAACAGCGCGGCCGTTTACCGCCTGATTGACCAGCATGGTCCCATCTCGCGCATACAAATTGCCGAGCAAAGCCAGCTTGCTCCCGCCAGCGTAACGAAAATTACGCGCCAGCTCATTGAGCGCGGGCTGATCAAAGAAGTCGATCAGCAAGCCTCCACCGGAGGCCGCCGCGCTATCTCTATTATCACCGAGACCCGCAGCTTCCATGCCATTGGCGTTCGTCTGGGGCGTCATGACACCACTTTAACGCTCTACGATTTGAGCAGTAAAGTGGTCGCTGAAGAACATTATCCACTGCCGGAGCGTACCCAGGAGACACTGGAACACGCGCTGCTCAACACTATCGCCCTCTTTATTGAGAGCTGCCAGCGTAAAATCCGTGAGTTAATCGCTATCTCCGTGATTCTGCCAGGGCTTGTCGATCCGGAAAGCGGCGTGATTCGTTACATGCCGCACATTCGGGTGGAAAACTGGGGGCTGGTCGAGGCGCTGGAAAAACGGTTTCACGTTACCTGTTTTGTGGGACACGATATCCGTAGCCTGGCGCTGGCGGAGCACTACTTCGGCGCCAGCCAGGATTGCGAGGACTCGATTCTGGTGCGTGTCCATCGCGGTACGGGTGCCGGTATTATTTCTAACGGGCGTATCTTTATTGGCCGTAATGGTAACGTCGGCGAAATTGGCCATATTCAGGTGGAACCGCTGGGTGAACGCTGTCACTGCGGCAACTTTGGCTGTCTGGAAACGATTGCTGCCAATGCGGCGATTGAACAGCGAGTGCTGAATTTGCTTAAACAGGGTTATCAAAGCCGTGTCCCGGCTGACGACTGCACGATTAAAACCATCTGCAAAGCGGCGAATAAGGGCGACAGTCTGGCCTCGGAAGTGATTGAGCATGTCGGTCGCCATCTGGGCAAAACGATTGCTATCGCTATCAACCTGTTTAATCCGCAAAAGATCGTCATTGCCGGCGAGATCATTGAAGCCGATAAAGTCCTGCTACCTGCAATTGAAAGTTGTATCAATACTCAGGCGTTGAAGGCATTCCGCAAAAATTTGCCGGTGGTGCGTTCTACGCTGGACCACCGTTCCGCTATTGGCGCATTTGCGTTAGTGAAGCGCGCCATGCTCAACGGAACATTGCTGCAACGTTTGCTGGAAAATTGATGCGCTCTCACATACCTGTCATACCTTAAGCGGCATGAGTGTTGGCTGCGCTCATTCCCTCTGTCACCTTGTTATTTATGCGCCAGGGGATTACAGAGGGATATCGTTGTCCTTCACCGCAGGCAGCCTCCGGTGGTTAAAATTCGTTCCAGACAAATTTGTCGTTCTCTTGCCGCCTTCCTGCAACTTGAGGTATTTAGGGTATAGTATCGGATTATTTACTCATTCCCTGGATAGTTCATGACCATCAAGAATGTAATCTGCGATATCGACGGCGTGCTAATGCACGACAACGTAGCCGTACCCGGTGCGGCGGAATTTCTGACGGGGATTCTGGAAAAAGGGCTGCCGCTGGTGCTGCTGACCAATTACCCGTCGCAGACAGGCCAGGATCTGGCCAACCGCTTCGCGACTGCGGGGATCAATGTACCAGACAGCGTATTCTATACCTCAGCGATGGCGACGGCCGATTTCCTGCGCCGTCAGGAAGGTAAGAAGGCGTATGTGGTGGGTGAAGGCGCGCTCATCCACGAGCTTTATAAAGCAGGCTTTACCATTACCGATGTGAACCCTGATTTTGTCATCGTTGGAGAGACCCGCTCCTACAACTGGGATATGATGCATAAAGCGGCATTTTTCGTTGCCAATGGCGCGCGTTTTATCGCGACGAACCCGGATACCCACGGTCGCGGTTTTTATCCAGCCTGCGGTGCGCTGTGCGCGGGAATTGAAAAAATCTCCGGTCGGAAACCGTTTTATGTCGGCAAACCCAGTCCGTGGATTATTCGCGCGGCGTTAAACAAAATGCAGGCGCACTCGGAAGAGACCGTTATCGTCGGCGACAACCTGCGTACCGATATTCTGGCGGGGTTCCAGGCTGGTCTGGAGACTATTCTGGTGCTATCTGGCGTATCAACCATTAATGATATTGACAGTATGCCATTCCGCCCGAGCTGGATTTACCCTTCCGTCGCCGAGATCGACGTTATCTAAAACGGTTCCTTGCCTGATGGCGTTTCGCTTAGCGGGTCTACAGTTTAAACAACATTGTCGGCTTGATACGCAAAACGCCATCAAAAAAAATAATTTAATTAAATTGCTAAAAAACTGAGTATTCATCAATAAATTCGCGTAATGCGTACTCTTTTTTCACCAATCAACAATGATCATTGCGTTTTTTCTTTTTCAGACGGTAAACCCCTTGCGCCCTCCACGTCTTTGCGGCATTTTTTAAACAAGCAAACACAAAAAGTATGATGCAGCAGATTAACGGAGAAGGTTATGTGTTCTATTTTCGGCGTATTCGATATCAAAACAGATGCAGTTGAACTGCGCAAAAAAGCCCTGGAACTGTCACGCCTGATGCGCCATCGCGGCCCGGACTGGTCCGGTATTTATGCCAGCGATAAAGCGATTCTCGCGCATGAACGCTTATCCATTGTTGACGTTAACGCCGGGGCTCAGCCGTTGTATAACGCCAGTAAAACCCACGTACTGGCGGTAAACGGTGAAATTTATAACCATCAGGCGTTACGCGCGGAATACGGCGATCGCTATGCGTTCCAGACCGGCTCCGACTGTGAAGTCATCCTCGCGCTCTATCAGGAAAAAGGCCCTGCGTTTCTTGACGATTTACAGGGCATGTTCGCCTTCGCCCTGTACGACAGCGAAAAGGACGCTTATCTGATTGGTCGTGACCATATCGGCATTATTCCGCTGTATATGGGTTATGACGAATTTGGCAACTTCTATGTAGCCTCGGAAATGAAAGCGCTGACGCCGGTTTGTCGCACCATTAAAGAGTTCCCGGCGGGCAGCTACCTGTGGAGTAAAGACGGTGAAATCCGCCAGTACTATCAGCGCGACTGGTTTGAGTTCGATGCGGTGAAAGACAACATCACCGACAAAAATGCGCTACGTCAGGCTCTGGAAGAGTCGGTGAAAAGCCATCTGATGTCCGACGTACCTTACGGAGTACTGCTCTCCGGCGGCCTGGACTCGTCGATTATTTCGGCGATCACCAAAAAATTCGCCGCCCGTCGCGTCGAGGATCAGGAGCGTTCCGAAGCCTGGTGGCCGCAGTTGCACTCTTTTGCGGTGGGTCTGGAAGGTTCGCCTGACCTGAAGGCGGCCCAGGAAGTGGCCGACCACCTCGGCACCGTACATCACGAAATTCATTTCACCGTTCAGGAAGGACTGGATGCGATTCGTGACGTGATTTACCACATTGAAACCTATGACGTGACGACTATCCGTGCCTCAACGCCAATGTATCTGATGTCACGTAAGATCAAAGCGATGGGCATCAAAATGGTGCTCTCCGGCGAAGGTTCTGATGAAGTTTTCGGCGGCTATCTGTACTTCCATAAAGCGCCGAATGCCAAAGAGTTACATGAAGAGACGGTACGTAAGCTACAGGCGCTGCATATGTATGACTGCGCCCGCGCCAACAAAGCGATGTCCGCCTGGGGCGTGGAAGCGCGCGTACCGTTCCTCGATAAAAAATTCCTCGACGTGGCGATGCGTATCAACCCGCAGGATAAAATGTGCGGCAACGGCAAGATGGAAAAACACGTGCTGCGCGAGTGCTTCGAGTCTTATCTGCCGGCCAGCGTCGCGTGGCGTCAGAAAGAGCAATTCTCTGACGGCGTAGGCTACAGCTGGATCGATACGCTGAAAGAGGTGGCGGCGAAACAGATTTCCGATCAACAACTGGAAACCGCCCGCTTCCGCTTCCCCTACAACACGCCGTCGTCTAAAGAGGCGTACTTATACCGGGAAATTTTTGAAGAATTATTCCCGGTGCCGAGCGCGGCAGAGTGCGTGCCCGGCGGCCCATCCGTCGCCTGTTCCTCCGCCAAAGCCATTGAGTGGGATGAAGCATTCAAAACGATGGATGACCCGTCAGGCCGCGCGGTCGGCGTGCATCAGTCGGCATACCAGTAAATTAACCATGGTGAAAGAGCCCTTAGGGGCTCTTTTTTTATGCCCCCCCTTTCAGAAAAACGATTCATAACCAATAATTGCCGAATATTGCGTCACGCTGTTCGCAACCTAACCAAACAGACACTTTCCACCGTTTTTCGATGAAAAAGAGGTTGACGCTTCAAGACTCAATACGCATAATGCGCCCCGCAACGCCGATAAGGTAACGCGAAAAAAGAGGGCTACGTAGCTCAGTTGGTTAGAGCACATCACTCATAATGATGGGGTCACAGGTTCGAATCCCGTCGTAGCCACCATCTTTTTGCGGGAGTGGCGAAATTGGTAGACGCACCAGATTTAGGTTCTGGCGCCGCAAGGTGTGCGAGTTCAAGTCTCGCCTCCCGCACCATTCACCAATCAGCGTTGTACGGATGGGGTATCGCCAAGCGGTAAGGCACCGGTTTTTGATACCGGCATTCCCTGGTTCGAATCCAGGTACCCCAGCCATATTTCTTCGAGTTTGCGGTTCACCGCGACGGTATTGGGGTATCGCCAAGCGGTAAGGCACCGGTTTTTGATACCGGCATTCCCTGGTTCGAATCCAGGTACCCCAGCCATCGAAGAGGTTATCTGGCTACGTAGCTCAGTTGGTTAGAGCACATCACTCATAATGATGGGGTCACAGGTTCGAATCCCGTCGTAGCCACCATATTCAGAATGCGTCGAGGTATTCGACAGGTTCGAAAATAATTTGTTGGGGTATCGCCAAGCGGTAAGGCACCGGATTCTGATTCCGGCATTCCGAGGTTCGAATCCTCGTACCCCAGCCAGTTTTAAAGACGCTCTGCTAGTGAGCGTAAGAAGTACAACAATTGGGGTATCGCCAAGCGGTAAGGCACCGGATTCTGATTCCGGCATTCCGAGGTTCGAATCCTCGTACCCCAGCCAAAATCAGAAAAGCTCGCTTCGGCGAGCTTTTCGCTTTTCTGTCAGTCAGAATTGCCTGATAGCGCGACGCTTATCAGATCTGCGAGCAAATCCAGGCCGGATAAGGCATCGCCGCCACCCGGCATAACACAAACTATAACCCCAGCGCATACTTCAACGCCTGACGTTTTAGCACGCCTGCGCGCTGCGCCGCCATCAGCCCCATATTGCGTAAAATGCGCAACGGCGGCAGTGCATTGCTGAACCCGGCATAAAACAGATCCATTCCGCTTTGCATCATAAAATTATCAGCCATACGCCGCGTCTGGTAGCGTTTCAATACGACATCGCTGCTCCAGGGTTCGCCATAGCTACGGGCATTCGCCAGGACATCAATCAGCGCATCAACATCCCGATAGCCCAGGTTAACCCCCTGCCCGGCCAGAGGATGAATGGTATGCGCTGCATCGCCCACCAGCGCCAGCCCTGGCTGCACATACTGTAACGCGTGACGACGGGTTAGCGGAAACGCCCCCGTCGCCACGGGCGTCACCGTACCCAGGCGCGCCGGGAAATGTGTGTTAATTTCCGCCTGCAATTGCGACATTGGTAAACCCTGTAGCTGGCGAATACGCGCTGGCGCGTCATACCACACCAACGACGCCCAACTATCAAACAGAGGCAAAAAGGCGCGCGGCCCATCCGGCGTAAACTGCTGCCAGGTACTGTCGCCCGGCGCATTTTCACACTTGACGGTGATAAGCATACATGACTGCGCATATTGCCAGGCGTGGATGCCAATTCCCGCCATTTGCCGGACCTGCGAATTCGCACCGTCAGCGCCAATCACCAGCGCCGGGGTGATACGTTCGCCATCGGCCAGTTCCAGCACATAACCCTCGTTATGGCGGTGCAACGCCGTCAGTGAAGCCGGCACGCGCAATGTCACGCCGGAATGCGCCTCCAGCGCCTGCCATAGCGCCTGTTGCAGGACATTGTTCTCGACCATATAGCCTAACAGCGGCAGCTTGAGTTCGGCGGCATCAAACACCACATGCGCATTTTCCCACTCCCAGGTCTCCAGTCGCCGATAAGGATGGCTACGCATCCCCTTTACCGCCTCCCAGACCCCCAGACTTTTGAGCAGCGAGACTGATGCCGCGCTAATGGCTGAAATTCGCACGTCAGGCTGGCTATCAGCGACAAACGGCGCCGGCGCGGCATGTTCAATTACCGTGACCGTAAACCCTTGCTGCGCCAGTCCCAGCGCCAGCGCGCCGCCGACCATTCCTCCGCCGACAATGGCAATTTCTGTTGGTTGATTTGTCATGGCCATTCATCCTGTTACGTTTTAGACAAGTTTACAGGATTTTTTACCCATTAGGGCTGACGTCAGTCATACTGGTCACAACCGCGCCAAAGCATTACACTATGCGCCCTGCTTTTCAGCCACTATTTCGCAAGAGCAAGTCGATGACTAAAAAACTCCATATTAAAACCTGGGGCTGTCAGATGAACGAGTACGATTCATCGAAGATGGCCGATCTGCTGGACGCCACCCACGGGTATCAACTGACCGACGTGGCGGAAGAGGCGGATGTGCTGCTGTTGAATACCTGCTCAATCCGCGAGAAGGCTCAGGAAAAAGTCTTCCATCAATTAGGTCGCTGGAGACTGTTAAAAGAGAAGAATCCCGATCTGATCATCGGCGTCGGCGGCTGCGTGGCTTCCCAGGAAGGTGAGCACATTCGTCAACGCGCCCATTATGTCGACATTATTTTTGGGCCACAAACCCTGCATCGCCTGCCAGAGATGATTAATTCCGTGCGCGGCGACCGCAGCCCGGTGGTGGATATCAGCTTCCCGGAAATCGAGAAGTTCGACCGTCTGCCGGAACCGCGCGCGGAAGGTCCCACCGCCTTCGTATCCATTATGGAAGGCTGTAATAAATATTGTACTTACTGTGTGGTACCGTATACCCGTGGTGAAGAAGTCAGCCGTCCCTGTGACGATATCCTGTTTGAAATCGCCCAGTTGGCCGCACAGGGCGTACGTGAAGTTAACCTGTTGGGCCAGAACGTTAACGCCTGGCGCGGGGAAAACTACGACGGCACTACCGGTACATTTGCCGATCTGCTACGGCTGGTTGCCGCCATCGACGGCATTGACCGTATTCGCTTTACCACCAGCCATCCGATTGAGTTCACCGACGATATTATCGAGGTGTACCGCGATACGCCGGAGCTGGTCAGTTTCCTGCATCTGCCGGTACAGAGCGGTTCCGATCGCGTGCTGAATCTGATGGGCCGCACCCATACCGCGCTGGAATATAAAGCCATCATCCGTAAACTGCGCGCGGCGCGGCCAGACATTCAGATAAGCTCTGACTTTATCGTCGGTTTCCCTGGCGAAACGACGGATGATTTCGAAAAAACCATGAAGCTTATCGCCGACGTCAATTTTGATATGAGCTACAGCTTCATCTTCTCTGCGCGCCCGGGAACGCCAGCTGCCGATATGGTTGATGACGTACCGGAAGAAGAGAAAAAGCAGCGCCTGTATATTCTGCAGGAACGTATCAATCAGCAGGCCATGGCCTGGAGTCGCCGTATGCTCGGCACGACGCAGCGCATTCTGGTGGAAGGGACTTCACGTAAAAATATTATGGAGCTGTCTGGCCGTACCGAAAACAACCGGGTGGTGAATTTTGAAGGTACGCCTGAAATGATCGGTAAGTTTGTCGATGTGGAGATTACCGACGTCTATCCCAATTCACTGCGCGGGAAGGTGGTGCGCACCGAAGATGAAATGGGGCTGCGCGTCGCCGAAACGCCAGAATCCGTCATTGCCCGTACCCGTAAAGAAAACGAGCTGGGCGTAGGATTCTACCAGCCTTAATCCTGAGAAATGCCAGCCAGATGCGCTATGTTTATCTGGCCTACAGGAATTGCCAGCCTTAATACTTATGGCCCGTCGCCCGACGGGCCTTGCAATTTTCTCTCTTCATCCCCATTTTCATTGCAATGCTTGCGCCTTTACCTACTGGCGTGAATAATTTCCTTACAGGCCGGTAGCCATCCGTTGTCCGGCGATACAGACACAAGAGGAACGGTTTGAATATAGACACTCGCGAAATTACCCTTGAGCCCGCAGACAACGCTCGTCTATTGAGCCTTTGCGGGCCGTTTGATGACAATATTAAACAGCTCGAACGTCGTCTCGGTATTGAAATTAACCGCCGTGACAATCACTTTACACTGACCGGTCGTCCGATTTGCGTGACCGCGGCGGCAGATATTTTGCGAAGCCTGTACGTTGATACCGCTCCGATGCGCGGCCAGACTCAGGATATCGAACCGGAACAAATTCATCTGGCGATCAAAGAAGCGCACGTGCTCGAACAGAGCGCGGAAAGCGTGCCTGACTATGGTAAAGCTATCAATATCAAAACCAAGCGCGGCGTGATCAAACCGCGTACGCCGAACCAGGCGCAGTACATCGCCAATATTCTCGATCATGACATTACCTTCGGTGTCGGCCCTGCGGGTACCGGGAAAACGTATCTTGCGGTTGCCGCAGCAGTCGATGCCCTGGAGCGCCAGGAGATTCGCCGTATTCTGTTGACCCGACCGGCGGTTGAAGCCGGGGAAAAACTGGGCTTTCTGCCGGGCGATTTAAGTCAGAAAGTGGACCCATACCTGCGTCCGCTGTATGACGCCCTGTTCGAAATGCTCGGTTTTGAGAAGGTCGAAAAACTGATTGAGCGCAACGTAATTGAAGTTGCGCCACTGGCCTATATGCGCGGACGCACGTTAAACGACGCCTTTATCATTCTTGATGAAAGCCAGAATACCACTATCGAACAGATGAAAATGTTCCTGACACGTATCGGCTTTAACTCAAAAGCGGTGATCACCGGCGACGTCACGCAAATTGACCTGCCGCGCAATACCCGGTCCGGCCTGCGTCACGCCATTGAGGTGCTGGCGGAAGTGGATGAAATCAGCTTCAACTTCTTCCACAGTGAAGACGTGGTGCGCCATCCGGTGGTTGCGCGGATTGTTAACGCCTACGAAGCCTGGGAAGAAGCAGAACAAAAACGCAAAGCGGCGCTGGCAGCAGAGCGTAAGCGTGAAGTCCAGGAGCAGGAACAGAAATGAGTCAGGTGATCCTCGATTTACAGTTGGCCTGTGAAAACCACACGGGCCTACCGAACGAAGCCCAGTTCCAACGCTGGCTGGACGGCGTTATTCCGCAGTTTCAGGAGGAGGCGGAAGTCACAATTCGCCTGGTGGATGAAAGAGAAAGCCACGATCTTAACCTGACCTACCGTGGGAAAGATAAACCGACCAACGTGCTCTCTTTCCCGTTTGAAGCACCGCCGGGTATTGAAATGCCGCTGCTGGGCGATCTGATTATTTGCCGTCAGGTCGTGGAGCAAGAAGCGCAGGAACAGCATAAGCCGCTGGAAGCGCACTGGGCGCACATGGTTGTACATGGTAGCCTGCATTTACTGGGTTACGATCATATCGCCGATGACGAGGCGGAAGAAATGGAGTCCCTCGAAACGGAGATTATGCTTGCTATGGGCTATGAGGATCCGTACATTGCCGAGAAGGAATAGTAGGCCGAAGACTGCCAGGCCTGATAAGCGCAACATCATCGGGCATAATGCCTGACGGCGGCTCCGCCTTCTCAGGCCTGGCCGTTTACACACCGCCATGTGCTGAATTTACGCGCATGTGCAATACATTAACTAACATGAGAACCCATACGACGCCATGAGCGACGACAATTCACACAGTAGTGACACAGTAAACAGTAAAAAGGGATTTTTTTCCCTACTACTCAGCCAACTTTTCCACGGTGAACCTAAAAACCGTGATGAATTGCTGGCGCTGATCCGTGATTCCGGGCAGAACGAGCTTATCGATGAAGATACGCGCGATATGCTCGAAGGCGTAATGGACATCGCGGACCAGCGCGTTCGCGACATTATGATCCCACGCTCCCAGATGATTACCCTGAAACGTAACCAGACGCTGGACGAATGTCTTGATGTTATCATCGAGTCCGCCCACTCACGGTTTCCGGTGATCAGCGAAGATAAAGATCACATTGAAGGGATTCTGATGGCTAAAGATTTGCTGCCGTTTATGCGCAGCGATGCCGAAGCCTTCAGCATGGACAAAGTGTTACGCCCCGCCGTTGTCGTACCGGAGAGCAAACGCGTTGATCGTATGCTCAAAGAGTTCCGCTCCCAGCGTTACCATATGGCGATCGTGATTGACGAGTTCGGCGGCGTTTCCGGCCTCGTGACTATCGAGGATATCCTCGAACTGATTGTCGGTGAAATTGAAGACGAGTATGACGAAGAAGACGATATCGACTTCCGTCAACTTAGTCGCCACACCTGGACGATCCGAGCGCTGGCGCCGATTGAAGACTTCAATGACGCTTTTGGCACCCACTTCAGCGATGAAGAGGTCGATACTATCGGTGGCCTGGTGATGCAGGCGTTCGGCCATTTACCGGCCCGCGGCGAAACCATTGACATTGATGGTTACCAGTTCAAAGTGGCAATGGCCGACAGTCGTCGTATTATTCAGGTTCATGTCAGAATTCCGGATGACTCGCCCCAGCCTAAACTGGACGAATAAAATAAAATTGGATTGAAGACTACATGGCATTTGCCTCCCTAATTGAACGCCAGCGCATTCGCCTGCTGCTGGCGTTATTATTCGGCGCCTGTGGAACATTGGCGTTTTCTCCCTATGACGTCTGGCCGGCGGCCATCGTGTCGCTTATCGGGCTACAGGCGTTAACATTTAACCGCCGCCCACTCCAGTCTGCCGCCATTGGCTACGTCTGGGGACTCGGGCTTTTTGGCACCGGGATTAACTGGGTTTACGTCAGTATCGCCCAGTTTGGCGGGATGCCGGGGCCGGTTAACGTTTTTCTGGTGGTGCTGCTTGCGGCTTATCTCTCGCTCTATACCGGATTATTTGCCGGTATTCTGTCGCGCCTATGGCCACAAACGAACTGGCTGCGCGTGGCGATCGCTGCACCTGCAATCTGGCAAATCACCGAATTTCTTCGCGGCTGGGTGCTGACTGGCTTCCCCTGGCTGCAATTTGGCTACAGTCAGGTCGACGGTCCGCTAAAAGGTCTGGCGCCGATGATGGGCGTCGAAGCCATCAACTTCCTGCTGATGATGACGAGCGGCCTGCTAGCGCTGGCATTAGCGACACGGAACTGGCGTCCGCTGGTTGCCGCCGTCATTCTGTTTGCTCTGCCCTTCCCGCTACGCTATATCCAGTGGTTTACGCTGGAACCGGCCAAAGCGACTCAGGTATCGTTGGTACAGGGCGATATTCCACAGTCGCTGAAGTGGGACGAAAATCAGCTACTGAATACGCTAAAAATTTATCTCAACGAAACCCGCCCCGCGCTAGGAAAATCACAGATTATTATCTGGCCAGAGTCGGCGATTCCGGATCTCGAAATCAACCAGCAGCCTTTCCTTCGTTCGCTGGACGAGATGCTACGCGAAAAAAATAGCACGCTGATTACCGGCATTGTCGATGCGCGTCTCAATAAAGAAAACCGCTACGACACCTACAACACGATTATCACGCTGGGCAAAGATAACCCATACAGTTATGACTCGCCCAATCGCTACAATAAAAATCATCTTGTGCCGTTTGGCGAGTTTGTGCCGCTGGAGTCTATTTTGCGCCCGCTGGCGCCGTTCTTCGATCTGCCGATGTCTTCCTTTAGCCGCGGCCCTTATATTCAGCCGCAATTACATGCACACGACTATAAGCTGACGGCAGCGATCTGTTATGAAATTATTCTCGGCGAGCAGGTTCGCGATAATTTCCGTCCGGATACGGATTATCTGCTGACGATTTCTAATGATGCCTGGTTCGGTAAGTCCATCGGCCCGTGGCAGCATTTCCAGATGGCGCGGATGCGTGCGCTTGAGCTGGCGCGTCCGCTCCTGCGCAGTACCAATAATGGTATTACGGCAGTGATTGGTCCGCAGGGCGAAATCCAGGCGATGATCCCGCAGTTCACGCGTCAGGTACTGACGGCCAAAGTGACGCCAACCACAGGTTTGACACCCTATGCCCGTACCGGCCACTGGCCGCTATGGATACTGACCGCACTGTTTGCTTTTGGCGCAGTGGTGATGAGTCTGCGGCAGCGGCGTAAATAATCCTTTCTCCAGGCCGGATGCGCTAAATGCACCGGCTTTTCACCGCCCCGCCGGATGGTTCTTATCCGGCCTACTCTCCTTCGTCATTCTGGCACGTCTGTTGCTTTGTTATATGTGGTAAACCCGTTTTGGCTATCAGTGCCACCGAAGCGCACCCAAATCGCTCGGCGGCAGCACCCGAATGGTGCAATGTAAGATTTTTGCCTCTGAACGGTGCGGCGCACTTCGCAAAAATAAACAATATCGCAGCAAAATATTTACAACAAGCCAAACTAAATGTTAACAAACACGTATAACACTGCACGCGCAAGTTGCAGGCAATAACAACATCACAATAGCTATCAATGCGTCGTTGGCGCAGATGATAAAGGAGTTGGATATGCAATTACGTAAGCTAACCACAGCAATGCTGGTAATGGGACTGTCTGCGGGCCTTGCGCACGCAGAAGATGGCGCGCCTGCCGCCGGTAGCACTCTGGACAAAATCGCCAAAAATGGCGTTATCGTCGTTGGGCATCGCGAATCTTCTGTCCCTTTTTCTTATTACGACAACCAGCAGAAAGTGGTCGGCTATTCCCAGGACTACTCCAATGCCATTGTGGAAGCGGTAAAAAAGAAACTCAACAAACCCGATCTGCAAGTTAAGCTGATCCCTATCACCTCGCAAAACCGCATCCCACTGTTGCAAAACGGGACGTTCGATTTTGAATGCGGTTCAACGACCAATAACCTTGAGCGCCAAAAACAGGCCGCCTTTTCCGATACGATTTTCGTCGTCGGAACGCGCTTGCTGACCAAAAAAGGCGGCGATATTAAAGATTTTCCGGATCTGAAAGGAAAAGCGGTTGTTGTGACCTCCGGAACCACCTCTGAAATCTTGCTGCATAAGCTTAACGAAGAGCAAAAAATGGGGATGCGCATTATTAGCGCGAAAGACCACGGCGACTCATTCCGTACCCTGGAAAGCGGCCGTGCTGTTGCTTTTATGATGGATGATGCGTTGCTGGCCGGTGAACGCGCCAAAGCGAAGAAGCCGGATAACTGGGAGATCGTCGGAAAACCCCAGTCTCAGGAAGCTTACGGCTGTATGCTGCGTAAAAACGACCCACAATTCAAAAAGCTGATGGATGACACTATCGCCCAGGCGCAAACCTCCGGCATTGCTGCAAAATGGTTCGATAAGTGGTTCAAAAATCCGATCCCACCGAAAAACCTGAACATGAATTTCGAGTTGTCTGACGAGATGAAAGCGTTGTTCAAAGAACCGAATGATAAAGCACTTAACTAACTAAAAATAATAGGGCGGGAACTCCTGCCCTCTCGATTGTCGCTCAGCACGGACAGACTATAAGCCTGATGGTCGTTCCCCATCGGGCCTGAAACCGCAAATCGCCGGGCAACAATCTTCGAGGGTAGCGCTGCTACCCTTTTTTTTCGGAGTAGAGGTATGTCAATAGACTGGAACTGGGGGATTTTTTTACAAGAAGCCCCCTTCGGCAACACCACCTATCTCGGCTGGCTATGGAGTGGCTTTCAGGTCACTGTAGCCCTCTCGATTACCGCCTGGATTATCGCTTTCCTGGTCGGATCTATTTTCGGCATTTTACGTACCGTTCCCAACCGCTTCCTCGCCGGGCTGGGCACGCTATATGTTGAGTTGTTTCGTAACGTTCCCCTGATCGTACAGTTCTTCACCTGGTATCTGGTAGTACCTGAGCTATTGCCGGAAAATATCGGCATGTGGTTTAAGGCGGAGCTTGATCCCAATATACAATTTTTCCTCTCTTCTATGATCTGTCTGGGACTGTTTACCGCTGCCCGCGTTTGCGAACAGGTACGCGCGGCTATTCAGTCCCTTCCCCGCGGGCAAAAGAACGCGGCGTTGGCGATGGGGCTGACACTGCCGCAGGCATACCGCTATGTGCTGCTGCCGAATGCCTATCGCGTTATCGTACCGCCGATGACATCGGAGATGATGAACCTGGTGAAAAACTCGGCTATCGCTTCAACCATCGGTCTGGTAGACATGGCGGCGCAGGCAGGCAAGCTGCTGGATTACTCGGCGCACGCCTGGGAATCCTTCACCGCCATTACACTGGCCTATGTGTTGATTAACGCGGTCATCATGCTGGTCATGAGTTTGGTTGAACGTAAAGTTCGCCTGCCGGGCAACGTGGGGAGTAAATAATGTACGAGTTTGACTGGAGTTCTATTATCCCCTCAATGCCCTATCTATTGGCCGGGTTAGTCATCACACTAAAGATCACCGTCACCGCCGTTGTCGTGGGGATAGTCTGGGGAACTATTCTGGCTGTAATGCGCCTTTCAAGCTTTGCCCCCATCGCCTGGTTCGCGAAGGCGTACGTTAACGTTTTCCGTTCCATACCGTTGGTTATGGTCTTGCTATGGTTCTATCTGATTGTGCCCGGCTTTCTGCAAAACGTGCTGGGACTATCGCCGAAAACCGATATCCGTCTGATCTCCGCGATGGTCGCATTCTCAATGTTTGAAGCGGCCTACTATTCCGAGATTATTCGCGCCGGCATTCAGAGTATTTCTCGCGGGCAATCCAGCGCCGCGCTGGCGCTGGGGATGACCCACTGGCAATCCATGAAGTTGATTATTTTGCCGCAGGCGTTTCGGGCGATGGTGCCGCTGCTGCTTACACAGGGCATCGTGCTATTTCAGGATACTTCTTTAGTGTATGTATTAAGTCTGGCGGACTTCTTCCGCACTGCGTCTACTATCGGCGAACGTGACGGTACTCAGGTCGAAATGATTCTGTTCGCCGGCGCCGTTTATTTTGTTATCAGCCTGAGCGCGTCGTTGCTGGTCAGCTATTTGAAGAAAAGGACAGTTTAATGATTACCCTGAAAAATGTTTCAAAATGGTATGGTCACTTTCAGGTGCTGACCGATTGTTCAACAGAAGTGAAAAAAGGCGAAGTCGTGGTGGTTTGCGGGCCATCGGGTTCCGGTAAATCAACGCTGATTAAAACTGTCAATGGTCTGGAACCGGTGCAAAAAGGCGAAATCACCGTTAACGGCATTATTGTGAACGACAAAAAAACCGATCTGGCGAAACTCCGCTCCCGTGTGGGTATGGTGTTCCAGCACTTTGAGCTATTTCCCCATTTGTCGATCATCGAAAACCTGACTCTGGCGCAGGTGAAAGTACTGAAACGCGATAAAGCTGCCGCCCGCGAGAAAGGGCTCAAGCTACTGGAACGCGTTGGGCTCTCGGCGCATGCCAATAAATATCCTGCTCAGCTTTCCGGTGGTCAGCAGCAGCGCGTCGCGATTGCCCGCGCGCTGTGTATGGACCCCATCGCGATGTTATTCGATGAACCGACTTCCGCGCTTGATCCTGAAATGATCAACGAGGTGCTGGACGTGATGGTCGAGCTGGCGAACGAAGGGATGACCATGATGGTGGTAACGCACGAAATGGGCTTTGCCCGTAAAGTGGCGAACCGGGTGATCTTTATGGATGAAGGTAAAATCGTTGAAGACTCGCCAAAAGAGGAGTTCTTCGCTAACCCCAGCTCCGATCGCGCAAAAGACTTCCTTGCGAAAATCCTGCACTAATCCTCCCGGCGCGCACGTCAGAGTGCGCGCTATCTCACGATTTACCGCTTCGCTTCTCGAAACGTATCCAGCCGGGCGTTAACCTTGTCACAAAGTACCGCTTACAAGGAGCCACAATGGCACTGCCCATGATTATTGATTGCGATCCAGGTCATGATGACGCGATCGCCCTCGTTCTCGCCCTCGCCTCCCCTGAACTGGAGGTCAAAGCCATTACCTCCTCGGCTGGCAACCAGACGCCGGATAAGACGCTGCGCAACGTGCTGCGGATGCTGACGCTGCTCAAACGCCCGGATATTCCGGTGGCGGCAGGCGCGGTGAAACCGCTAATGCGTGAACTGATCATCGCCGATAACGTCCACGGCGAAAGTGGGCTGGACGGTCCGGCTTTGCCGGAGCCCTCATTTTTGCCGCAACGCTGCAGCGCAGTTGAACTGATGGCAAAAACCCTGCGCGAGAGCGCACAACCGGTCACCATCGTCTCCACTGGCCCACAGACCAACGTGGCGCTGTTGCTGAATAGCCATCCGGAACTGCATACGAAAATCGCCCGCATTGTGATCATGGGCGGCGCAATGGGTTTGGGGAACTGGACGCCCGCTGCCGAGTTCAACATTTTCGTCGACCCGGAAGCGGCGGAAATCGTCTTCCAGTCAGGCATTCCGGTGGTGATGGCCGGGCTGGACGTCACCCATAAGGCACAGATTCACGCTGCCGATATCGAACGCTTCCGCGCGATTGGCAACCCCATTTCCACCATCGTCGCCGAGCTGTTGGACTTCTTTATGGAGTACCACAAAGACGAAAAATGGGGATTTGTCGGCGCGCCGCTGCACGACCCGTGCACCATCGCCTGGCTACTAAAACCTGAGCTATTCACCACCATTGAACGCTGGGTTGGCGTCGAAACACAGGGGAAATATACCCAGGGGATGACGGTCGTGGATTATTATTTCCTGACCGGGAACAAACCTAATACCACCGTAATGGTGGATATCGATCGTGAAGGATTTGTCGATCTCCTGGCGGAACGGCTGAAGTTTTACGCGTAATATCTGCCGGATGGCGGCTTCACCTTATCCGGCTACAGAAATGATTTTTCCAGGCCGGATAAGGCGCAACGCATCGCCCTCCGGCGAGGATAAATTACGGCTCAAACGGTCTTCTCTGAAACTGGTCATGACCGCATTTCGGGCACAGCGGCAGCACATCCGGCGTATAAACCGCCAAATGGAAATGACACTTCTCACACACCAGATTTCCCAGCCCCACCACTTCGCCACTGTGATACACGCCGTGGTGATTCAAATCCTGGAAGACTTCACGCCATTCCAGCTGGGTCTTGTCGGTAATATCGGCAAGTTCCTGCCACAGGCTCTCTTTAATAACCCGCATAAAAACACTGTCGTCCTGGCTCTCTTCGTAGCTCATGGCGAACTCTTCCAGATCGCGTCTGACGGCGCGCGTTAGCTCATCCACCTCGGTTCGCGTTAACTCCCCTGTTTGCAGCACACGCTGGCGCGCCTGCTCCACCAGCGCATCAATATCGCGCTCTCCATTGCGTAAACGCTCACTTAAGGAGGCCACCAGTTCACGGTAATATTGAGCAACCTTGTTCATCACTTCGTCTCCCGGGTCGTTAACTGCCTATAATAATAGACGTTATTTACGTTACGCTTTGCAAGCCTGCCCACAGAGTCTGTAAATTCTTGTCAGCTGATTCTCGTATCCCGCGCATTAGCGAGATACGATCGACATTTAACTGCTTCGCCATGCCAATAAACATTGAAGTGGTTTCGCCAGCCGTGATGACGTTATCTTCAGGGTAAATCACTACGATATTTTTTTCACAATTCACGCCTTTGTTATGGTTCTGCTTTCTTGTGCTAAAAAGCATCCTGATTATTAATATTATGTTTTATATAGTTTTATTTTGAGAGCCTTGCCTGACGGTTGGAAGAACTGCGGTAATTTGTCTCAGCGAGGGCGCATTTTGCCTCGCCTCTTCATGGACGCCAGACGCGACAAATGTTCTACCCCCTGTTTTGACGCGGGCGTTTGGGCTATGCTATGCGGATCTAAACACCACCTTTAAAGCTACATTTGTAGCTGTATTGAAAACAGGACTACTGGCTGCCATGCAAGAGCAATACCGCCCGGAAGAGATAGAATCCAAAGTACAGCTTCACTGGGATGAGAAGCGCACATTTGAAGTGACCGAAGACGAGAGCAAAGAGAAGTATTACTGCCTGTCGATGCTTCCCTATCCTTCTGGCCGACTACACATGGGCCACGTACGTAACTACACCATCGGTGATGTGATCGCCCGCTACCAGCGTATGCTGGGTAAAAACGTGCTGCAGCCTATCGGCTGGGACGCGTTTGGCTTGCCTGCGGAAGGCGCGGCGGTGAAAAACAATACCGCGCCAGCACCGTGGACGTATGACAACATCGCGTATATGAAAAACCAGCTCAAAATGCTGGGTTTCGGCTATGACTGGAGCCGCGAGCTGGCGACCTGCACCCCGGAATACTATCGTTGGGAACAGAAATTCTTCACCGAGCTGTATAAAAAAGGCCTGGTGTACAAGAAGACTTCCGCCGTTAACTGGTGTCCGAACGATCAGACCGTTCTCGCCAACGAACAGGTGATCGACGGCTGCTGCTGGCGCTGCGATAGCAAAGTTGAGCGTAAAGAGATCCCACAGTGGTTTATCAAAATCACCGCTTATGCGGAAGAACTGCTGGGCGATCTGGATAAACTGGATCACTGGCCGGATACCGTTAAGACCATGCAGCGCAACTGGATCGGTCGCTCGGAAGGCGTGGAAATCACCTTCGACGTTAAGGGTTACGATAACACGTTGACCGTGTATACCACCCGTCCAGATACCTTTATGGGCGCCACTTACCTGGCGGTGGCCGCGGGTCACCCGCTTAGCGTTAAAGCCGCGGCAAATAATCCTGATCTGGCGACGTTCATTGACGAATGTCGCAACACTAAAGTGGCCGAAGCTGAAATGGCGACGATGGAGAAAAAAGGCGTCGACACTGGCTTTAAAGCGATTCACCCATTAACCGGCGAAGAGATCCCGGTGTGGGCGGCAAACTTTGTCCTGATGGAGTACGGCACTGGCGCGGTGATGGCCGTTCCGGGTCACGATCAGCGCGACTATGAGTTTGCCACCAAATACGGTTTAACCATCAAACCGGTGATTCTGGCCGCTGACGGCTCTGAGCCCGATTTATCTGAGCAGGCGCTGACTGAAAAAGGCGTGCTGTTTAACTCCGGCGAGTTCAATGGTCTGGGCTTTGAAGACGCTTTCAACGCCATTGCCGATAAGCTGGCATCCCTTGGCGTCGGCGAACGTAAAGTGAACTATCGCCTGCGCGACTGGGGTGTCTCCCGTCAGCGCTACTGGGGCGCGCCGATCCCAATGGTCACCCTGGAAGACGGCACCGTGATCCCGACACCGGAAGATCAACTGCCGGTTATTCTGCCAGAAGACGTCGTCATGGACGGCATCACCAGCCCGATCAAGGCCGATCCCGAGTGGGCGAAAACGACCGTTAACGGTATGCCTGCGCTGCGTGAAACCGACACCTTCGATACCTTTATGGAATCGTCATGGTACTACGCGCGTTACACCTGTCCACAGTATCAGGAAGGTATGCTGGATTCGAAAGCGGCAAACTACTGGCTGCCAGTGGATATCTATATCGGCGGCATTGAGCACGCCATTATGCACCTGCTCTACTTCCGCTTCTTCCATAAGCTGATGCGCGACGCGGGCATGGTGAACTCTGACGAACCGGCTAAGCAGTTGCTGTGTCAGGGCATGGTGCTAGCGGATGCGTTCTATTATGTCGGTGAAAACGGCGAGCGTAACTGGGTTTCACCCGTTGACGCTATCGTCGAGCGCGATGAAAAAGGCCGTATCGTGAAAGCAAAAGACGCAGCGGGTCATGAGCTGGTCTACACTGGCATGAGTAAAATGTCCAAGTCCAAAAATAACGGTATCGACCCGCAAGTGATGGTTGAACGTTATGGCGCGGATACGGTACGCCTGTTTATGATGTTCGCTTCTCCGGCTGACATGACTCTGGAATGGCAGGAGTCCGGCGTAGAAGGCGCAAACCGCTTTATTAAACGCGTCTGGAAGCTGGTTTACGAGCATACCGCTAAAGGGTCTGTCGCGGCGCTGAACGTAGATACACTGAACGATGAACAAAAAGCGTTGCGTCGTGATGTGCATAAAACCATCGCCAAAGTGACCGATGATATTGGCCGCCGTCAGACGTTCAACACCGCGATCGCGGCGATTATGGAGCTGATGAATAAACTGGCGAAAGCGCCGCAGGAAAGCGAGCAGGACAGAGCACTGATGCATGAAGCTCTGCTGGCGGTTGTGCGTATGCTTAACCCGTTCACGCCGCATGTTTGCTTTACCTTGTGGCAGGCGCTGGAAGGCGAAGGCGATATTGATAACGCACCGTGGCCAGTGGCGGACGATAAAGCGATGGTCGAAGAGTCTACGCTGGTTGTGGTGCAGGTTAACGGTAAAGTGCGCGGTAAGATCACCGTACCGGTAAATGCAACTGAAGAGCAGGTGCGCGAGCGCGCAGGCCAGGAACATCTGGTCGCAAAATATCTTGATGGCGTTACCGTACGTAAAGTGATTTACGTACCGGGTAAACTCCTCAATCTGGTTGTTGGCTAAGCGCGGGAGGAAGCGTGCGATATCTGGTAACACTGGTGTTATCTCTGGCGGTGCTGGTCACCGCCGGATGTGGCTGGCATCTGCGTAGCACTACGCAGGTTCCGGCTTCAATGAAAACGATGATCCTCGATTCAGGCGATCCGAACGGCCCGTTAAGCCGTGCGGTACGTAATCAGTTACGGCTGAATAACGTAAACCTGCTTGAAAAAGACACAACGCGCAAAGACGTTCCGTCTCTGCGGCTTGGAGCAGTGACTATTTCGCAGGATACGGCGTCAGTGTTCCAGGACGGCCAGACGGCGGAATACCAAATGGTGATGACCGTCAACGCTTCGGTATTGATTCCGGGCCATGACATCTATCCTATCAGCACGAAAGTGTACCGTTCGTTCTTCGATAACCCGCAGATGGCGCTGGCGAAGGATAACGAACAGGCAATGATCGTTCAGGAAATGTACGACAAAGCCGCCGAGCAGTTGATTCGTAAGCTGACCAGTGTCCGTGCGGCGGATATTGAGGCGACAAAAGAAGCGGCGACCGCTGACAACGCGACGACGACATCCGCCGCCACGCCAGCACGCGTCTCCACTACGCTGAGTAACTAATGATCAGGTTGTATCCTGAACAACTCCGCGCGCAGCTCAAAGAGGGGCTGCGCGCGGCATATCTGTTATTGGGCAACGATCCGCTGCTATTACAGGAAAGCCAGGACGCTATACGTCTGGCTGCCACATCACAAGGCTTCGAAGAACATCACGCGTTTACGCTTGATCCCAGTACCGACTGGGAGGCGCTTTTCTCACTTTGTCAGGCGATGAGCCTGTTCGCCAGTCGTCAAACGCTGGTGCTGCAATTGCCTGAAAACGGGCCTAACGCGGCAATGAATGAGCAGCTCGCCACACTGAGCCGTTTACTGCATGATGACTTGCTGCTCATTGTGCGCGGCAACAAGCTCACCAAAGCCCAGGAAAACGCCGTCTGGTATACCACACTGGCAGAGCGTAGCGTTCAGGTCAGTTGCCAGACGCCGGAACAGGCGCAACTTCCCCGTTGGGTAGCCGCCAGAGCGAAAGCGCAGAATTTGCAGCTGGATGACGCCGCAAACCAACTGTTGTGCTATTGCTACGAGGGCAATCTGCTGGCGCTGGCGCAGGCGCTGGAACGGTTGTCACTGCTCTGGCCTGACGGTAAATTAACGCTCCCTCGAGTGGAGCAGGCCGTCAATGACGCCGCCCATTTTACCCCTTTCCACTGGGTAGATGCATTACTGATGGGGAAAAGCAAACGGGCGCTGCATATCCTGCAACAATTACGTCTGGAAGGCAGCGAGCCAGTTATTCTGCTGCGTACGCTACAGCGAGAGCTGCTGCTACTGGTGAATCTCAAACGTCAGTCTGCCCATACGCCGTTGCGTACGCTGTTTGATAAACACCGGGTCTGGCAAAACCGTCGCGCGATGATCGGCGACGCCCTGCAGCGTCTCCATCCTACCCAGCTTCGCCAGGCAGTACAGCTGCTGACGCGCACGGAAATTACACTCAAACAGGACTATGGTCAGTCAGTATGGGCAGAGCTTGAAGGGCTATCGCTCTTGCTCTGCCATAAGGCACTGGCAGATATATTTATTGATGGGTGATATGAAATCGTTACAGGCTTTATTCGGCGGCACCTTTGATCCGGTGCATTATGGACACCTCAAACCCGTTGAAACGCTGGCGAATCTGCTCGGCTTATCGCGGGTAATTATTATGCCCAACAATGTACCGCCGCATCGCCCCCAGCCGGAAGCCTCCAGCGCGCAACGTAAATATATGCTGGAACTCGCTATCGCTGATAAACCGCTTTTTACACTGGATGAACGCGAATTAAAGCGGAATGCGCCATCTTACACTGCACAGACGCTGAAAGAATGGCGTACAGAACAGGGATCTGAGACGCCGCTGGCGTTTATCATCGGCCAGGACTCACTGCTTAACTTCCCTACCTGGCATGATTACGACACGATTCTCGATAATGCGCACCTGATTGTCTGTCGCCGGCCGGGTTACCCGCTTGAAATGACGCAGGCGCATCACCAGCGGTGGCTGGAGCAACATCTGACCCACACGCCGGACGATCTACACCAGTTACCTGCCGGTAAAATTTATCTGGCGGAAACGCCCTGGCTCAATATCTCGGCGACCCTCATCCGCGAACGGCTGGAAAAAGGCGAATCCTGCGACGACCTGCTGCCGGAAAACGTACTTAACTATATTAATCAGCAGGGCCTTTACCGGTAAGTACGTCGCACAGCGCCGACACAGCCGCCCGTTTTGCGCCGCGCTGCGCCTCGCGCCATTTGACAGGGTGTTATGCAGCGAGCTGGAACGCGCGCGTCTTACTGCCCGGCTCATACTGAAGGGGCGCGATGTGCCCCAATATCGTTTATCTGAGCGTAACGAGATATATTTCGGCGACTGGGCAATGTGCCATCACCGCGAGCTCACCCATGAAGATGCTGAAAGTTATGCTGCCTGGTGTACGGACTGGCAGAATACAATTCCGACAAATGGCGCAGATTTTCAGGCACTTGACCGGAGCATGGAGCGCGTTATCTCGCGGCTCGACGCGTTCAGCGATTGCCAGAACCTGCTGATCGTCAGCCATCAGGGCGTACTCAGCCTGTTGATTACCCGTCTGCTCGCGATGCCCGCCGCCTCACTATGGCATTTTCGGGTGGAACGGGGTCCCGGAGTGTAATGGATATATGCGAAGGTTTCGCCACTTTAAAGGTATTAAATAGTCGTGCCGTCTGGCGCCCGGAGTGATGAATTTTCTGTTTTTTCTCGCCGTAGCGGTTTCGCCCATTGACAGCCCCCGACAGGCTGTTATTCTCCGCAGCCAGGCTTTTTTCACCTTTCAGAGCATTGCAGAAATTGTTTTACAAAAATGGCGATGCTTTCTGTAACGTGGGATGGGATGATAACCTGTTTTTAAACGCCGATCCGGCGACATCAGTCCCGGTATCGCCGCTAATTCAGGTATACTACACGGCGTCCCGCCAGAGGGGAGCCCTCGCTGGCCCAGCCTGTTGGCCTTTTTCTATCGTTGTAACGCAATTATTCACCCAGGGGGAAAACTTGCAGGGTAAAGCACTCCAGGATTTTGTTATCGACAAAATTGATGACCTGAAAGGTCAGGACATCATCGCCTTAGATGTTCAGGGTAAATCCAGTATCACCGACTGTATGATTATTTGTACCGGGACATCCAGTCGCCACGTTATGTCTATTGCCGACCACGTCGTACAGTCATCGCGTGCGGCTGGTATGCTGCCGCTGGGCGTTGAAGGCGAAAATGCGGCTGACTGGATTGTTGTTGATCTGGGCGATGTGATTGTGCATGTGATGCAGGAAGAGAGCCGTCGCCTGTATGAACTGGAAAAACTCTGGAGTTAATGCGTGAAGCTGCAACTTGTCGCTGTCGGTACGAAGATGCCCGACTGGGTTCAAACGGGATTTACGGAGTACCTGCGTCGTTTTCCGAAAGACATGCCCTTTGAACTGATCGAAATCCCTGCGGGCAAACGCGGCAAGAATGCGGATATCAAACGCATCCTCGACAAAGAGGGCGAGCAGATGCTGGCCGCCGCGGGTAAAAATCGCATTGTTACGCTGGATATTCCCGGTAAACCATGGGATACGCCACAGTTGGCCAATGAACTGGAGCGCTGGAAACAGGATGGTCGCGACGTCAGTTTGCTGATTGGCGGACCGGAGGGGTTATCCCCCGCCTGTAAAGCGGCAGCGGAACAGAGTTGGTCGCTTTCGGCGTTAACGCTCCCCCACCCACTCGTCCGGGTTCTGGTCGCGGAAAGTTTGTACCGGGCATGGAGCATTACCACCAACCACCCTTATCACCGTGAGTGATCGTGAAGTCTTGAGAAGATTAAGCAGCGGATGAAACAACAAAATTCTTTTCGTGACTATACGGCTGAGTCCGCACTGTTTGTGCGTCGCGCGCTGGTTGCCTTTTTGGGCATTTTGCTGCTGACCGGCGTTCTGATCGCCAATTTGTATAATCTACAAATTCTCCGTTTTACCGATTACCAGACCCGTTCAAACGAAAACCGTATCAAGCTGGTGCCGATCGCACCAAGCCGCGGCATCATTTATGACCGTAATGGCATTCCTCTTGCTCTGAACCGCACTATCTATCAGATAGAAATGATGCCGGAAAAAGTGGATAACGTTCAGCAAACACTGGATGCGCTACGCAGCGTGGTCGATCTGAATGACGACGATATCGCCGCCTTTAAAAAAGAGCGTGCTCGTTCGCATCGCTTTACCTCTATTCCGGTAAAAACGAACCTGACGGAAGTTCAGGTCGCGCGCTTTGCCGTCAACCAGTACCGTTTTCCAGGCGTTGAAGTAAAAGGCTATAAACGCCGCTATTATCCGTACGGTTCGGCGTTAACCCACGTCATCGGCTACGTATCTAAAATCAATGATAAAGACGTAGAGCGTCTCGACAGAGAAAACAAACTGGCAAACTATGCCGCCACTCATGACATCGGCAAGCTTGGCATTGAGCGTTACTATGAAGATATTCTGCATGGGCAAACTGGCTATGAAGAGGTTGAAGTTAATAACCGCGGTCGCGTTATTCGCCAGCTCAAAGAGGTGCCTCCGCAGGCAGGGCACGATATCTACCTGACGCTGGACCTCAAACTCCAGCAGTATATTGAAACGTTGCTGGCAGGCAGCCGGGCGGCGGTGATTGTCACCGATCCACGTACTGGCGGCGTGCTATCGCTGGTCTCTATGCCAAGCTACGACCCAAACCTTTTCGTGGACGGCATCTCCAGTAAAGATTACTCCGGATTGCTTAACGACCCGAACACACCGTTGGTGAACCGCGCGACTCAGGGCGTGTACCCTCCCGCTTCCACCGTGAAGCCTTATGTCGCCGTATCGGCGTTAAGCGCTGGCGTCATCACCCGTAACACCAGTCTTTTCGACCCTGGCTGGTGGCAGTTGCCGGGGTCAGAGAAACGCTACCGCGACTGGAAAAAATGGGGACATGGGCATCTGAACGTCACCAAATCCCTTGAAGAGTCAGCGGATACCTTCTTTTATCAGGTCGCCTATGACATGGGGATTGATCGTCTGTCGGAATGGATGGGTAAGTTCGGCTATGGTCACTATACCGGGATTGATCTTGCAGAAGAGCGCTCGGGTAATATGCCGACCCGCGAATGGAAACTGAAACGCTTTAAAAAACCGTGGTATCAGGGCGATACGATTCCGGTAGGCATTGGCCAGGGCTACTGGACCGCGACGCCGATTCAGATGAGTAAGGCGCTGATGATCCTTATTAACGACGGCGTAGTTAAAGTGCCGCACCTGTTAATGAGCACTGCCGAAAACGGTAAACAGGTGCCGTGGGTACAGCCTCATGAGCCACCGGTAGGCGATATTCACTCCGGCTACTGGGAAATTGCTAAAGATGGTATGTACGGCGTCGCCAACCGTCCCAACGGTACAGCGCATAAATATTTTGCCAGCGCGCCTTATAAAATTGCGGCGAAATCGGGCACCGCGCAGGTCTTTGGCCTGAAGGCCAATGAAACGTACAATGCGCACAAAATCGCCGAACGCCTGCGCGACCATAAATTAATGACCGCCTTTGCGCCGTATAACAACCCTCAAGTCGCCGTCGCGATCATCCTTGAAAACGGCGGCGCAGGCCCGGCAGTGGGCACGATCATGCGCCAAATCCTTGATCACATTATGCTGGGTGACAACAATACCAATTTGCCTGCGGAAAACCCGGTGGTTGCAGCGGCGGAGGACCAATAATCATGACGGATAATCCGAACAAAAAAACCTTCTGGGATAAAATTCATATCGATCCCACGATGTTACTCATTCTGCTGGCATTACTGGTTTACAGCGCGTTAGTCATCTGGAGCGCCAGCGGCCAGGATATCGGTATGATGGAACGTAAAATCGGCCAGATTGCGATGGGGCTGGTCATCATGGTAGTAATGGCGCAGATCCCGCCGCGCGTGTATGAAGGGTGGGCGCCTTATCTCTATATCGTCTGTATCATTCTGCTGGTCGCTGTCGACGCCTTCGGCGCAATATCTAAAGGCGCGCAGCGCTGGCTGGATTTGGGGATTGTGCGCTTTCAGCCCTCGGAGATAGCCAAAATTGCGGTCCCCTTAATGGTCGCCCGCTTTATTAACCGCGACGTCTGCCCGCCATCGCTAAAAAACACCGCCATCGCCCTGGTATTAATTTTTATGCCTACCCTGCTGGTGGCCGCCCAGCCGGATCTGGGGACCTCTATTCTGGTCGCACTTTCCGGCCTCTTTGTCCTGTTTTTGTCTGGTCTCAGCTGGCGTCTGATTGGCGTCGCCATTGTATTGATCGCCGCATTTATCCCCATTTTGTGGTTCTTTTTGATGCATGATTACCAGCGCCAGCGCGTCATGATGCTCCTCGATCCGGAAAGCGATCCGTTGGGCGCGGGTTATCATATTATTCAGTCTAAAATCGCTATTGGCTCAGGCGGACTGCGCGGCAAAGGCTGGCTACATGGCACCCAATCGCAGCTGGAGTTTTTACCCGAACGCCATACCGACTTTATTTTCGCGGTGCTGGCGGAAGAGCTCGGTCTGGTGGGCATCCTGATTCTGCTCGCTCTCTATATTTTGCTGATTATGCGTGGCCTGTGGATTGCCGCCAGAGCGCAAACAACGTTTGGTCGCGTGATGGCTGGCGGGTTAATGTTAATATTATTCGTTTACGTCTTCGTAAATATTGGTATGGTGAGCGGTATTCTGCCTGTTGTCGGAGTACCTTTACCCCTGGTCAGCTATGGGGGCTCCGCACTGATCGTGCTGATGGCCGGGTTCGGGATTGTGATGTCGATCCATACCCACAGAAAAATGTTGTCGAAAAGCGTATAAGGGGTGCGCAATGCGTAAGCAGTTGCCTGTAATCTGCGTCGCGGCAGGAATAGTATTACTCGCGGCATGTACCAATGACGGCGGTCAGCAGCAAACTACCGTCGCACCGCAGCCTGCGGTATGTAATGGTCCGGTGGTTGAAATCAGCGGAGCGGAACCGCGTTATGAACCTCTGAATCCAACCGTAAACCAGGATTATCAGCGTGACGGTAAAAGCTATAAAATCGTTCAGGACCCGTCTCGTTTTAGCCAGGCCGGTCTGGCCGCCATTTATGATGCGGAACCCGGCAGTAATTTGACGGCCTCCGGAGAGATGTTCGATCCGATGCAGCTTACCGCCGCCCATCCGACGCTGCCAATCCCCAGCTATGCACGAATTACTAATCTGGCAAATGGACGCATGATCGTCGTGCGTATTAACGATCGCGGTCCCTATGGCACCGATCGCGTCATTTCACTTTCCCGTGCAGCGGCCGATCGCCTGAACACCTCAAATAATACAAAAGTACGGATTGATCCCATTATCGTGGCGCAGGACGGTTCGCTCTCTGGCCCCGGAATGGTCTGTACTACAGTGGCAAAGCAAACCTACGCTCTGCCCCCCCGCCCTGATTTAAGCGGCGGGATGGAAAGTGTCTCTTCAGCGCCTGCGCAACCGCAAGGCGACGTTCTTCCGGTCAGTAATTCCCCCCTAAAAAGTGACGATACCACTGGCGCTCCGGTGAGCGGCAGCGGCTTCCTGGGTGCGCCAACCACGCTGGCGCCAGGCGTACTGGAAGGTAGCGAACCGACGCCGGCTCTACAGCCAGCGCCGGTTTCCGCGCCGGTTACAGCACCAACGACGGCATCGTCAGTTAGCGCCGCCCCGGTATCGGCTCCGGTGAGCGCGCCAGCCGCCACGACGAACGGTCGTTTCGTTGTTCAGGTCGGCGCCGTCAGCGATCAAACGCGCGCGCAGCAGTACCAACAGCGTTTAAGCCAGCAATTCGGCGTACCGGGACGCGTAATGCAAAACGGCGCAGTCTGGCGTATTCAACTGGGGCCGTTCGCCAGTAAAGCGGATGCCAGCGCATTACAGCAGCGGTTGCAAACAGAAGCACAATTACAGTCCTTTATCGCCAGCGCGCAGTAACATATTGCGGGCATCTGAATTGTCAATTTCCGTAAATGACATTAACAAAGTCACGCGGAAAGTCAGATGCCTGCCGGTTATGCTTTTGCTATAGTAGGGCACTTTTTTTAATTTCATCACGGACGTCGTAGTTCAGACCATGAAGACCACTTTTTCCGCTCGTTTCATGCAGCGCATGGCGCTCACCACGGCGCTTTGTGCCGCATTTATCTCTACCGCACATGCCGATGACCTGAATATCAAAACTATGATCCCGGGTGTTCCGCAGATCGATGCGGAATCTTACATCCTGATCGACTATAACTCCGGCAAAGTTCTGGCGGAACAAAACGCCGACGAACGTCGCGACCCGGCTAGTCTGACGAAGATGATGACCAGTTACGTCATCGGACAGGCAATGAAAGCGGGTAAATTTAAAGAAACCGATCTGGTTACCGTCGGGAATGACGCCTGGGCCACCGGCAATCCGGTATTTAAAGGCTCCTCGTTGATGTTCCTCAAGCCAGGAATGCAAGTACCGGTCTCTCAGTTGATACGCGGCATCAATCTGCAATCCGGCAATGACGCCTGTGTGGCGATGGCTGATTTCGCCGCCGGTAGCCAGGATGCTTTCGTCGGGCTAATGAACAGTTATGTGAACGCGCTGGGGCTGAAAAATACCCATTTCCAGACCGTACACGGCCTTGACGCCGATGGTCAGTACAGTTCGGCGCGCGATATGGCGCTGATTGGCCAGGCGTTAATTCGCGATGTGCCTAACGAATATGCCGTTTATAAAGAAAAAGAATTCACCTTTAACGGTATTCGCCAGTTAAACCGTAATGGTCTGCTGTGGGATAACAGCCTGAATGTGGACGGCATCAAAACCGGCCATACCAGCAAAGCGGGCTATAATCTGGTCGCTTCCGCAACCGAAGGCCAGATGCGGTTGATCTCCGCAGTGATGGGTGGACGTACTTATAAAGGCCGTGAAACAGAAAGCAAAAAACTGCTGACCTGGGGCTTTCGCTTCTTTGAAACCGTTAACCCTTTAAAGGCCGGTAAAGAATTCGCCTCTGAACCTGCCTGGTTTGGTAACACCGATCGCGCCTCGCTGGGTGTAGATAAAGACGTTTACCTGACGATTCCGCGTGGCCGCATGAAAGATTTGAAAGCGAGCTATGTACTGAATAGCGCGGAACTGCACGCGCCTCTGCAAAAAAATCAGGTGGTTGGCACCATCAACTTCCAGCTGGACGGCAAAACTATTGAGCAGCGTCCGTTGGTCGTACTGCAGGAGATCCCGGAAGGAAACTTCTTCGGTAAAATCATTGATTACATTAAATTAATGTTCCATCACTGGTTTGGATAAAAATCGAACACTTGAAAGTGTGATTTGCGTCCCCATATACTAAGCATCAGTAAAACTCCCGTCCTCTGGCGGGAGTTGTTATTTTTTTACGTAATGCCGGAGCTGACATGAAAACCAAACTTAACGAACTGCTTGAATTCCCTACGCCATTTACTTACAAAGTGATGGGGCAGGCGTTACCTGAGCTGGTTGATCAGGTGGTTGAAGTGGTGCAGCGCCATGCGCCTGGTGATTACTCCCCGACGGTAAAACCGAGCAGCAAAGGTAACTACCACTCAGTTTCTATCACCATTAACGCCACTCATATTGAGCAGGTTGAAACTCTGTACGAAGAGTTGGGCAATATCGATATCGTTCGAATGGTATTGTAACGCATCCAGACAGTTACCCGGCCTTGTCCGGGTAACTCTCCCCCTCCCCCGCTGTGATATACTTTCTTCTCTTTTTTCATTCTCTACGGAGATGCCGTTTTGTATCAGGATAAAATCCTTGTCCGCCAGCTCGGCCTTCAGCCCTATGAAGCTATCTCTCAGGCCATGCATGACTTTACCGATATGCGCGATGAAAACAGCTATGATGAAATCTGGCTGGTTGAGCATTACCCGGTTTTTACCCAGGGCCAGGCCGGTAAAGCGGAACATATATTGATGCCCGGCGATATTCCCGTTGTGCAGAGCGATCGTGGAGGACAGGTGACCTATCATGGTCCGGGCCAACAGGTGATGTACGTATTACTTAACCTGAAACGACGCAAACTGGGCGTGCGTGATTTAGTCACCCTACTTGAACAGACCGTGGTGAATACGCTGGCGGAAATTGGCATAGAGGCGCATCCACGTGCCGATGCGCCGGGCGTCTACGTGGGTCAAAAGAAAATTTGCTCCCTGGGGTTACGTATCCGTCGCGGTTGTTCATTTCACGGTCTGGCGCTAAACGTCAACATGGATCTTTCTCCGTTCTTACGCATTAACCCGTGTGGTTATGCTGGAATGGAAATGGCGAAAATATCGCAGTGGAAAGAAGATGCTACCACAGATAATATCGCGCCACGTTTGCTGGAAAATATTTTAGCCCTGCTAAATAATCCACCACATGAATATATTGCTGCTTAATTAGCAAAATATAATGGCCCAAGAAATTTATGGGTCATTAATCATATATGATTTGAATACTTTACTTCTCCTCCCGCTTTCTATATTTTCATTATAACCTGTTGAATCCCCCAGGCGACATGGCCTCTTCAGTCCTCATGATGAGGAATTGTCCGTGAACAAAATCTTGATCTTACCATTACTTATCTTATTGAAATAATTAAAGATATACGTAGCAGAACAAATTTTAAGCCAATATATAAATGCAAGATATATTACTTAATCTATTATTTATAATATGAATAAATCTGGAGCCAGAGCGTGAGTGATAATAACCAGACAGAAAGACAATCTGCCGATCAACATCCCCAGGACAAACCGCAAATTTTCAGAACGCTAAGAAATATCGACCTCAATCTGTTGACGATTTTTGAAGCGGTGTATGTCCATAAAGGGATCGTTAATGCGGCAAAAATACTTAATTTGACGCCGTCAGCTATCAGCCAGTCAATTCAAAAATTACGGACCATATTTCCCGATCCGCTTTTTATTCGAAAAGGTCAGGGCGTAACCCCCACAACGTATGCTTCACATCTGCACGAATACATCAGCCAGGGGCTGGAGTCCATCCTCGGTGCCCTTGACCTCACGGGCAGTTATGATAAACAACGCACCATTACGATTGGCACTACGCCTTCAGTCGGCGCGTTGGTGATGCCCGTCATCTATCAGGCAATCAGATCGCGTTATCCTCAGCTTTTATTGCGCAATATTCCGGTAGACGATGCCGAGAGCCAGTTGAGCCAGTTTCAGACTGATCTGATTATCAATACTCACAGTTATAATAACCGAAGTATTCAGCATCATGTCCTGTTTAGCGATACGCTTGAGATTGTCTGTCGACAGCAGCATCCTTGTCTGGCGTCCACTATCACTGAACAAAAACTGAATAATGCGGATCATACCTTTCTGATGCTTGAGGGACAAAATCTCTCCCTGCTGCGCCAGAGGCTACAGGAGACTTTTCCTGACCAGCAAATCAGCTTTAGCAGTTACAATATTTTTACCATCGCAGCTCTGATCGCCAGTAGCGATCTGCTGGGACTGATGCCCACCCGCTTCTACGCTTTATTTAGTCGCTGCTGGCCGCTCGAACGCATCCCCTACGCGCCGGTGAATAATGAACAGGTCGACTTCTCGCTGCACTACAATAAATTGAGTCTGCGCGATCCGGTGCTGGAGAACGTCATTGATATCATTCGTGGGGCCTTCTGACAAAAATGTTGCATTCAGGTCACGGAAGAGGTGGACAAACAGCACAAAACAACAACTATTTTACATTTTGCCGGGCTGCCAGGCTGCTTTATAGTCCTTATCAATGATATACTGCGTGTCACAAATTCAAAAATAGTTGATAAATACAACTTTCCCTTGAATTGAAACGCTTTCCTTCGTTATTCGCAACTGGAACACGCACGCTATGAGTAAACCCATTGTGATGGAACGCGGTGTAAAATACCGCGATGCCGATAAGATGGCTCTTATCCCGGTCAAAAATGTGGTCACAGAGCGCGACGCTCTGCTACGCAAACCGGAATGGATGAAAATAAAACTTCCGGCGGATTCTACCCGTATCCAGGGCATCAAAGCCGCAATGCGCAAAAATGGCCTGCATTCTGTCTGCGAGGAAGCGTCTTGCCCAAACCTGGCTGAATGTTTCAACCACGGTACGGCCACGTTTATGATCCTCGGCGCAATTTGTACCCGCCGCTGTCCCTTCTGCGATGTCGCCCATGGTCGCCCCGTTGCGCCGGATGCGGAAGAGCCGCAAAAACTGGCGCAAACTATCGCTGATATGGCGCTCCGCTATGTAGTGATCACTTCTGTCGACCGTGACGATCTACGTGACGGCGGTGCCCGGCATTTCGCTGACTGCATCACCGCCATTCGAGCCAAAAGCCCGGAGATAAAAATAGAAACACTGGTGCCGGACTTCCGTGGACGTATGGATCGCGCGCTGGATATTCTCAACGCAACGCCGCCAGACGTGTTTAACCATAACCTTGAAAACGTACCGCGCATTTATCGCCAGGTACGCCCGGGCGCGGATTACAACTGGTCGCTAAAATTACTGGAACGCTTCAAAGAAGCACATCCGGAAATCCCGACTAAATCGGGTCTGATGGTTGGCTTGGGTGAAACTAACGCGGAAATCATTGAGGTTATGCGCGATTTACGCCGTCATGGTGTTACCATGCTGACGCTTGGCCAGTATCTACAGCCAAGCCGCCATCACCTGCCGGTGCAGCGCTATGTCAGTCCGGAAGAGTTTGACGAAATGAAAGCGGAAGCCCTGGCGATGGGCTTTACTCATGCCGCCTGTGGGCCCTTTGTCCGTTCTTCTTATCATGCCGATCTACAGGCCAAAGGCATGGAAGTGAAATGATCGTGTAATACACGCTTACATTTTAGACAGAAAAAAACCGGCACATCGCCGGTTTTTTTACTCTGCAGAGCAAACGCATCGCGCCATTACTCTTTATGAGAGAGTTTTTCAGCCTGAACACCACCGTCGACGTCTTTCTTAACGCCCGCGTCTTCATCGTTCATTGCTTTCTTGAATCCTTTAATCGCCGTGCCCAGGTCTCCACCCAGCGTACGTAACTTCTTGGTACCAAACAGCAGAACGACCAGTGCGGCAACCACCAGCAGTTTGGTAATACTAATCTCACCCATAGATACCTTCTTCACTAAAAACAGGCTGCATAACGCGCCGGATTAACCTGAGAATATTAACGGTCTTTTGACGCGGGCACACAATAGCAATCTGTAACAAGGTGAATCAAGCTTTGCGTAAAAAAACGTCATAATAATTGCGGTGGCGCAAATCGTCGCTGCTGTAAAAGCGGGAGCTGGGCCCGCACATGCTGTATTCGCTCCCTGAATATTTCTGCAACAATCAGCGCCGGGCGATCGGCGGCTGCCGCTATCGTGACGCCCAGAGGATCGATAATACGGCTTTGGCCAATATTCCGGTTACCGCACTCTCCGGCGGCAATTATATAGCAAGTGGTATCCAGTGCTCTCGCCGCCAGTAACGTCGACCATTGCGACTCTTTTAACGGGCCGCGCACCCATCCCGCGGGCAACACCAACGCTTCGGCGCCCTGTAAAGCCAACGCCATCGACATGTCAGGAAAGCGCAGATCATAGCAGGTCATCAGCCCAACTTTTAATCCCCCGACGTCCAGTATCGGCGCGATAGCATTCCCCGCATCAATATTTTTAGACTCCTCCATCGAAAACGCATTATAGAGATGCAGCTTCGCGTAATGTGCGACAATATTACCTGCCCGTAACGCCACCAGCAGATTAACCGCACGTCCGGGCGTTGACGGAATAAGGAGAGTCAAGATCGTCGTCATACCATTATGGCGGCTCTCGGCAAGAAGCCGCGTCATAAACGCGCCTTCCAACGGCTGCGCGACGCGTACCGACAGGTCAGGGTCGATATCGTCTCGGGCTAACACCCCCTCAGGCAGTACCAGAAGTGAAACACCGCGGCCTGCCGCCTGGGACATTAACAACACGCAGGTTTCCGCATTATTTTCCCATACGGGACTTACGACAAACTGTGCAGCTGCAACTAACATCCCCCCTCCCGCTCATTTACCTGGACTCGCCAATTATGCTTGTTCGGCGTTACACTCTCTCTATATAGCAATTAACTACAGGATTCGGCAGTGTTACAGCTTCTTTTAGCCGTTTTTATCGGCGGTGGAACCGGGAGTGTGGCCCGGTGGATGTTAAGTATGCGTTTTAATCCTCTCCATCAGGCGATTCCCATCGGTACGCTAACGGCAAATTTACTCGGTGCGTTTATTATCGGTATGGGGTTCGCATGGTTTAACCGCATGACGCATATCGATCCAATGTGGAAAGTACTAATTACTACCGGTTTTTGCGGCGGCCTGACGACGTTTTCTACGTTCTCTGCCGAGGTGGTGTTTTTACTACAGGAAGGCCGCTTTGGCTGGGCTTTGCTGAATGTGCTGATTAATCTGCTGGGCTCGTTTGCCATGACGGCGCTGGCATTCTGGCTATTTTCCGTAGCAACGGCGCGTTAAGCATAAAAAAACCCGCCAGAAAGGCGGGTTTTGAAATCTTGCTGTCGTACGCTTACAGAGCGATTACGTTTGCAGCGGAAGGGCCTTTGGCACCGTTAGTGATTTCGAACTCTACGCGCTGACCTTCAGCCAGAGTTTTAAAACCATTGGTCTGGATTGCAGAGAAGTGTACGAACACGTCTTTGCTGCCATCTTCCGGAGTAATGAAACCGAATCCTTTGGATTCATTAAACCACTTAACGTTACCTTTAATCTTAGACATCAAAATTACCTTTACATGAAAAATAGACACAAATGCTGTGTCGGATACCAGTACAACAATTGTGATGCATTTTGTCCAGTCGAACTTTGCTAAAAAGTGATAAATATCGCGTTAATTTTTAGACTTTCCTGTCTACTTATTGTTTTGTAAGGATTTTTAATTCACGAATGAAGAGTGCCATTCTCTGTCAAAACTGGAAACGCAACCAGGCAAAATAGACATTTCCATTGTTATACGTACCCGGAATGTAGGTCATCTGAAAGGTGGCGGGACCATACCCTATCGACGCTAACGGTAGCAATACCGGAACAGGAATATAGTGCCAGTTGTCACGCGCCGTAACGCCCGCGGTAAAGCCCAGGCCCAGGCGAAAATTATCGTCCTCCAGTGGTCGCCATGTCTTCTCCCAGCCATAACCGCCGATGGGCTCCCATTTATTAAACGAATCCTTAAAGGCCATCATATAAAGACCATGCCAGTTGCCTTTGTCATCCCAGCGTGACTGACCAAAACCAACACCCCATGGCTGCTCGTTATAGCGATCCGTTTTCTCTTTATCGTAGGCAAAACGCGCATGCCACGTAATGGTCGGAACATATAAATCATAATGCTCAGGCTGTCGCCATGTTTCAGAGACGTTATCTGTAAAGGTGTCAAACCACCCTTTATCCGCAGCGAATACCACAGGAATAGCCAGCCATTGCATAATAAGAACTGCAATAATAGAAAAATGCTTTCTGGTGATCATCACAACATACATACCATTTAAAAAATTCGAGCATGATAATAACAATTTTAACCTGAATAAAATCTTAACAAGGTATAAACAAAATAACCTGAGAGATTGTCTGGTTAACCGTACGTAATTCGACACTCAACCTAATTCTGCTCTATTTCACTGCGCCTTTAGCTATAATACAAAATAATAAAACAACCAAAAAAAACAACATTTAACACAATGAAATAACAATAAATTAATACTTAAGACACAGCAAAATGGCTTACAGACCTATCTCATCTTTATTCGTTGCACAGGAAAATAACATTGCCGTGATTTTAATCAGTAAGGCGTCAACTTTTATTCGGTATATTTTTATACCACTTTGGCAGTGCTTATTTTTTATTCTGGGTGTCTATAAGACAGGGGAAACAATGCTAACAGTTATAGAGCTCCTCATCGGGGTCGTGGTTATTGTGGGTGTAGCACGCTACATCATCAAGGGATATTCCGCCACTGGCGTTTTATTTGTCGGCGGTCTGGCTCTGCTCATTATCAGCGCGCTGATGGGGCATAACGTGTTACCCGCCAGCGAAACCAGTACGGGCTATACCGCAACAGATATTGTGGAATACATCAAGATTTTGCTCATGAGCCGCGGCGGCGATCTAGGTATGATGATCATGATGCTGTGCGGTTTTGCTGCCTATATGACTCATATCGGCGCGAATGATATGGTCGTTAAACTGGCGTCGAAGCCTTTACAGTACATTAATTCGCCCTATTTATTGATGATCGCCGCCTATTTTGTCGCTTGCCTGATGTCGTTGGCCGTCTCTTCCGCTACGGGGCTTGGCGTACTGCTCATGGCCACGCTCTTCCCGGTGATGGTCAACGTCGGCATTAGCCGCGGCGCGGCGGCGGCTATTTGCGCTTCTCCGGCTGCCATCATCCTCTCGCCAACCTCTGGCGATGTGGTTTTGGCCGCAAAAGCGGCGGAGATGCCGTTAATCGATTTTGCGTTTAAAACCACTTTGCCGATTTCTATCGTTGCGATTATCGCCATGGCGATTGCGCATTTTTTCTGGCAAAGCTACCTGGATAAAAAAGAGAACATTTCGCATGAGATGCTGGATGTCACAGAGATCACCACGACGGCCCCTGCGTTTTATGCTCTTTTGCCATTCACGCCCATTATCGGCGTGTTGATTTTTGACGGTAAATGGGGACCGCAACTGCACATCATCACGATTCTGGTGATCTGTATAGTGCTTGCCGCCGTGCTGGAATTTGTGCGCGGCTTCAATACTCAAAATGTATTTTCCGGTCTGGAAGTGGCCTGGCGCGGCATGGCGGATGCATTTGCCAGTGTCGTGATGCTGTTAGTCGCTGCTGGTGTTTTTGCTCAGGGACTAAGCACGATTGGCTTTATTCAAAGCCTGATCTCTATCGCCACCTCTTTTGGCTCCGCCAGTATTATTTTGATGCTGGTATTAGTTATTTTAACTATGCTGGCCGCAATGACCACCGGTTCAGGTAATGCGCCGTTCTACGCCTTTGTTGAGATGATCCCTAAACTGGCGCACTCCTCCGGTATCAATCCAGCCTATTTATCAATTCCGATGCTACAAGCCTCAAATCTGGGGCGCACTATTTCGCCGGTCTCCGGCGTAGTGGTCGCCGTCGCCGGAATGGCGAAAATTTCACCGTTTGAAGTGGTAAAACGCACCTCTGTCCCGGTCATAGTCGGTCTGTTGGTAGTGATTATCGCCACAGAAATTATGGTGCCAGGCGCCTCCTCCGCCATCGCTGACGGTTAATCGCTGGTAAGCGCCGGGGCTCGTCTCCGGCAGCTTACATCTGGCTTAGCCGCCGTGGTAAATTCGCTGCGGCCTTCCTACTTTGCCATGAATGATTTCAGCAATAATCAGGTGTCGACTCGCGCAATATTCCAGATAGCGTCGGGAAGTGGTACGACTTATCGTTAAGGCCTGCGCTACCGTTTCAGCCGTATGGCGTACTGTCGGGTCGGCAAACAGCTTCATGACCGCATTCAGGGTTAAAGCATCAATACCTGTCGGCAAATCGCCTTTCGGTTCGCCGCGCGCGTACGCGTTAAACATTTCATCTATCTGCTTCTGGCTTGCGCTATCCACGCTCGCCAACATACGTCTGCGCTGCTGATAGCGCATCAACGTCTGCCCCAGACGTTCATAAGCGATGGGTTTAACCAGATAATCAAACGCGCCGCTACGTACCGCTTCCGCTACCGTTTCCATGTCGCTGGCTGCGGTAGTAAACACCACGCCGCCTGGATAACGCGTTTGCATTAACTCATGCAGCAGAGTAATTCCCTTCCCATCAGGCAAATAATTATCCAACAGAATTAATCCAGGCTTGAATCGGTCAATCATCATTCTTGCCTGCGCCAGATTGCCCGCAAGCCATATCCGGTTAAAACCAGGAATATGACGGATATACTCCGCGTGCATCTCTGCCAACAGCGTTTCATCCTCAACGATCAATAGGGTTAATGGTTCTGTCATCGTTTTTTTTCACTTTCGGAAGAAATATAGAAAATAAGGTGCCACAAGGATCATTATCTTCCTGCATAATGACCCCACCACAGCGCCCCACATAACTTGCAATAAGATATAACCCGATACCATGCTCACCGGGTTCATCGGTTCTGGTACTGACGCCCTGTTCAAAAATTTTTTCCCGCAGCGCCTCAGGGATCCCGCAGCCCTGATCGGCGACCTCTATCACCACGTCGTCGCCTTCATCGCACAGAAAAAGTTCGATGGTATTGTCGCCTTCCTGCGTGCGTAAACTCGCTTCAAAGGCATTATCTAACAGATTTCCGACGATGGCGGCGAACTCTGTGCTATCCAGCCCTTCCGGCAATTGATGTAACTGACTACCGGGAACGATGACCATTTTGAGTCCCAGTTCGCGTGCACGCTGAACTTTGCCAAACAGTAAGCCTGCGACCTGACGATCGGCGAAAGCATCACGTAAACTATCAATAAGCTGCTGTTGCGCCTGCGATTCACCCTGTACCATCTCTCTGACCCGCTCGTATTCTTTCATTTGCAACAGACCGTTCAGGGTAGACATCCAGTTCAGATGCTCATGGCGTAGCGTACGCAGACTCTCGACATACTGTTTAATTTGGGTTAGCTGCGCATTCAACGTCGCTATTTCATCCTTGCTGCGAAAACTGATAATCGCCCCCAGCAACTCCTCGCCGGAACGAATAGCTTCACGATTGGCAATTACGCTCAATCCATTGAAATTAGCCATCACATCCTGGCGTTTTTCTGCGATCTGACAGGTAAAAAAATCCGCGGGATTGACGACTTCCGCTATTGGCTGACCTAACCATTGTCGCCCTGGAGACGGTAGCCCCAGCATTTTTCTCGCATTACGGTTGATCGCTGTGATATGTCCTTCCGGATCAACGGCGATTAATCCTTCATAGACCGAACTAAACAGCGCCTCTTGCTGACGTACCACGCGTGCAATCTGTTTCGGCTCCATGCCCAGCATTTGCCGGCGGATATGCGCAGCGAAAAACCAGGAAAGCAACATTAATACCACCAGCAGCAGCACGAAAACGCCCACCATCGGCAGTAAAAAGTCCAGCCGCCAGGAGTCAATTTTACTGACCAGATATCCTATTGAAACAACGCCAATCACCTTACCTTCGTTATCAAAGATGGGTGTTTTAGCGCGCATCGCCATGCCTATCGAGCCTTTGCCGGTAATGAAATAACTTTCTCCCCTTTCCAGCGCGCCGGGCTTTGTAAACTGCATGGGATAGCCGATTTTTTCCGGATTTGGGTGGTAAAGCCGGATCGAATGGCGATCGCCTATCACGACATAGTCGAAATCCGTCCCGCGCTGTAGCTTATTCGCGATTGTCGCCAGACGCTTGTAGTCCCGGTTTTTTACGGCGGTAATAATGCTGTCGTTAGAGGCAATAATTTTTGCCTGATTCATCGCCATGTCACGAACATGGGATGCCAGATAATCTTCAAAACTGGCAGAAAAATATTGGGCTAACGCCGCCACAATGAAAACAGAAACCACCAGAATGAGCAGAAAAATACGCAACGGAAACGCGAGTTGCCGAAAAAAAGGAAACAGCTTTCTATTTTTCTGTTCTGGCATTAAGGTTCCTTGTGGGTGTTTTTCTGCGGACTTACCGCAAATGTAATAAATTTGTTTTAAGATGCTTAAGGGATATAAAAACCGATCGTTACAGATTCCCCACATTAAATCAATTAAACAACTAAAACCCACGGCCCAAATGGCGATTAAATTAATTAAAAAACTTAAAACCATAAAACACTTAAAAACCATCTAACGCTTTGTGAAATAAATCAAAATTTACCTCCAAAATACTCCTTACGATGTATACGGCAGAGAGAAAAAGAAATAATCCATAATAAAAAACCGCCGTTCTCTGACTGAAAAGAAAACGTTATCAAGTTGCAACACGACGCAACATATACGGAAAAATAGCAACAAATATATCACCAGGATATTTCTTACTATGTTTGGCAATAATGTATTTACCCGGGTAAAACGCTCTGAAAATAAAAAAATGGCGGAGATCGCACAATTTCTCAAAGCGAATGATTTAAGCGTCGATACCACTGTCGAGGTGTTTATTACCGTCACCCGCGATGACCATCTTATTGCCTGCGGCGGCATCGCCGGAAATATCATCAAATGTGTGGCCATCAGTGAATCCGTACGCGGTGAAGGCTTAGCACTAACGCTGGCGACTGAGCTAATCAATCTCGCCTGGGAACGTCACTGCACCCATCTTTTTATTTATACGAAAACGGAATACGAAGCGCTGTTTAAACAGTGCAGTTTTTCGACGATAGCCAGCGTCCCCGGCGTAATGGTTTTAATGGAAAATAGTACCACCCGACTGAAACGGTATGCGGAATCGCTGGCGACATTGCGTCATGAGGGAAAGAAAATTGGCTGTATCGTGATGAACGCCAATCCTTTCACTAACGGCCATCGCTATCTAATCCAACAGGCGGCTGCGCAGTGTGACTGGCTGCATCTGTTCCTGGTCAAAGAAGATACGTCACGCTTTCCCTATGAAGATCGACTCGATCTGGTGCTGAAAGGCACTCGCGATATTCCGCGCCTGACCGTTCACCGCGGCTCCGAATACATTATCTCTCGTGCGACGTTTCCCTGCTATTTCATTAAAGAGCAGAGCGTCATTAATCACTGTTATACCGAAATCGACCTGAAGATTTTCCGCCAGTATCTGGCGCCCGCGCTTGGCATCACACACCGCTTTGTCGGTACGGAGCCATTTTGCGCCGTTACCGCCCAGTACAACTGTGATATGCGTTTCTGGCTGGAAACGCCAACGCTTCCCGCCCCACCCATTGCGCTGGTGGAAATAGAGCGGCTTTGCTTCCAGGAAACGCCGATATCCGCCTCCTGGGTTCGCAAACTGCTGGTTAAACACGATCTCACGGCTATCGCGCCGCTGGTTCCCGACGCCACCCTGCGCTACTTGCAGGCGATGGCCGAACGCCATCCAGGCAGCGCGGCGGCCCGTCAAAAGTCCCCCGCATTAGCAACAGGTGAAAAATGAAAATAAACCAGGTAGCCGTCGCAGGCACGCTTGAGTCCGGCGATGTGATGATACGCATTGCGCCGCTCGATACACAGGATATTGACCTGCAAATCAACAGCAGCGTTGAAAAGCAGTTTGGCGAGGCCATTCGGGCCACCATCCTGGAAGTACTCTCTCGCTATGACGTACGCGGCGTACAACTGAACGTCGATGATAAAGGCGCGCTGGACTGCATTTTACGCGCCCGACTGGAAACGCTACTGGCGCGCGCCAGCGGTATTGCCGCTCTGCCCTGGGAGGATCGTCAATGATTTCCATTTCTCTGCAACAACGTAAAACCCGCACCCGCCGCAGCATGTTATTCGTACCAGGCGCCAACGCAGCGATGGTGAGCAACTCGTTTATTTATCCAGCCGACGCACTGATGTTCGACCTGGAAGATTCCGTTGCCTTACGCGAAAAAGACGCGGCGCGCCGTCTGGTATATCACGCGCTACAACATCCGCTTTACCGTGACGTTGAAACTATTGTCCGTGTGAACGCGCTGGATTCCGAATGGGGCGTTAACGATCTGGAAGCGGTCGTACGCGGCGGCGCGGATGTAGTGCGTTTGCCGAAAACCGACACCGCGCAAGACGTCATTGATATTGAAAACGAGATTCTGCGTATTGAAAACGCCTGTGGTCGCGAACCGGGCAGCACCGGCCTGTTAGCCGCCGTGGAATCACCGCTGGGCATTACCCGCGCGGTAGAAATCGCGCACGCTTCTGAACGGCTGATCGGTATCGCCCTGGGCGCTGAAGACTATGTGCGCAACCTGCGTACCGAACGTTCGCCGGAAGGTACCGAACTGCTGTTCGCCCGCTGCGCCATTTTGCAGGCCGCGCGTTCCGCCGGCATTCAGGCTTTCGATACCGTTTATTCCGACGCCAATAACGAAGCTGGTTTCCTGCAAGAAGCCGCCCACATCAAACAACTGGGCTTTGACGGTAAATCCCTGATCAACCCTCGCCAGATTGAACTGCTGCACAACCTTTACGCGCCGACGCGTAAAGAGGTCGCCCATGCGCGCCTGGTGGTAGAAGCCGCAGAAGCTGCCGCCCGAGAAGGTCTCGGCGTCGTTTCCCTTAACGGCAAAATGGTCGACAGCCCGGTGATTGAACGCGCCCGTCTGGTGCTCTCCCGCGCAGAACTTTCCGGCATTCGCGAAGAATAAGGCAAAAAAATGACGCAGAAAAACGAATCTCAACGCCAGGATCGCGTAGCGGCCTGGAGCCGTCACATAGAAAGCGAACTGAGCGCTTACCAAAACGCGGCTAAATTGAATCTACAAGCGCAAAAACCGCGCAACCACAAACGGTGCGCCAGTCTGGAAGAGGCCATCCGCCGTTCTGGTTTACGCGACGGTATGACCATCTCCTTCCACCACGCATTTCGTGGCGGCGATCTGACGATTAACCTGGTAATGGAGACCATCGCGAAGATGGGCTTCAAAAATTTAACGCTGGCCTCCAGCTCATTAAGCGACTGCCATGCGCCGCTGATTGAGCACATTCGTAACGGAGTGGTCAGCCGCATCTACACGTCTGGTCTGCGCGGCCCGCTGGCGGAAGAAATTTCTCGCGGCCTGCTGGCTGAACCCGTTCAGATTCACTCCCACGGTGGTCGTGTGCATCTGGTACAAAGCGGCGAACTGAACATTGACGTCGCCTTCCTCGGCGTTCCGTCCTGCGATGAATTCGGTAATGCTAACGGTTATACCGGCAAGGCCTGTTGCGGTTCCCTGGGCTATGCAATGGTTGATGCCGATAGCGCGAAGCAGGTTGTGATGCTGACAGAAACGCTGCTGCCGTATCCGCATAACCCGGCCAGCATCGCTCAGGATCAGGTTGATCTGATCGTACAGATCGACGAAGTCGGCGACGCTAACAAAATCGGCGCTGGCGCGACCCGCATGACCACCAACCCGCGTGAACTGCTGATCGCCCGCAGCGCAGCGGAAGTCATTGCTCACTCCGGCTACTTCAACGAAGGCTTCTCACTGCAAACCGGCACTGGCGGCGCATCGCTGGCGGTCACCCGCTTCCTGGAAGACAAAATGCGCAGCCGCAACATCGTTGCTGATTTCGCGCTGGGCGGTATTACCGCCACCATGGTCGACCTGCATGAAAAGGGCTTAATCCGCAAGCTGCTTGACGTTCAGAGCTTTGACCGTAACGCCGCGGAATCACTGGCGCGTAACCCGAACCATATTGAAATCAGCGCTAACCAATATGCCAACTGGGGCTCAAAAGGCGCATCCGTTGACCGTCTGGATGTCGTCGTACTGAGCGCGCTGGAAGTGGATACCCATTTCAACGTTAACGTGCTGACCGGCTCCGACGGGGTTCTGCGCGGCGCGTCCGGCGGCCACTGCGATACCGCCGTTGCGGCGGCGTTGTCCATCATTGTCGCGCCGCTGGTTCGCGGTCGTATCCCGACGCTGGTCGATAACGTCACCACCTGCGTCACACCGGGCTCCAGCATCGACATTCTCGTCACCGATCACGGTATCGCCGTTAACCCGGCACGTCCGGAACTGGCGGAACGCCTGAAAGAAGCGGGAATGAAAGTGGTATCGATGGAATGGCTGCGCGAGCGCGCGCAACTGCTCACCGGTCAGCCCCGCCCTATCGAATTCACCGATCGCGTGATTGCTGTCGTGCGTTACCGCGACGGTTCGGTGATTGATGTCGTTCATCAGGTGAAAGAGTAAACCATGCGTCTGCTTCCTGATAGCGCCTCTAACCACGCAGTATCGATTCCTGAGCTGCTTGCCAGCCGGGATGAAAGACAGGCAAGGCAACACGTCTGGCTTACGCGTCACCACCTTCCGCTGGTCTCCTTTACCGTGGTGGCCCCAGGCCCGATTAAAGATAGCGCGTTAACCCGCAGGATCTTTAATCACGGCGTGGCTGCGTTGCAGGCGATGACAAAAGCATCAGGCTGGATTATCAGGGAGCAGGCCGCATTGGTTTCTGCCAGTGGGCCGGAGGGTGTTCTTGCCGTTGAAGCGCCGGCTCACGCGCTTAAACACGCCACTATCGCGCTTGAGCATACGCATCCGTTAGGACGCTTATGGGACGTTGACGTGCTGACCCCGGAAGGGGAAATCCTCTCACGTCGCCATTTTGCGCTCCCTGCCCGCCGCTGTTTATTGTGCGGACACAGCGCTGCCGAATGCGCGCGAGGTAAAACTCACGCGCTTCCCGAATTACTCACCCGAATGGAGGCGCTGCTGCATGATGCCGATTCCCGCCAACCCGACTAACGCCGCCATTCAGCCTCCGTCACTGTACGACATCTGGGCCGATCTCGCCTGGCGCGCCATGCTGACCGAGGTAAATCTATCGCCAAAACCCGGCCTGGTAGACCGGCTAAACTGCGGCGCGCACAAAGATATGGCGCTGGCGGACTTTCACCGCAGCGCGGAGGCGATTCGCGCCTGGCTGCCGCGATTTATGGAGTATGGCGCAAGCTGCACGCGCCTGCCGCCTGAATCGGTTCTGGCGGGCCTGCGTCCGTTGGGGATGGCCTGTGAGGCGGCGATGTTTCGCGCCACGGCAGGCGTCAATACCCATAAAGGCAGCATTTTCTCACTGGGGCTGCTATGCGCCGCTATTGGCCGCCTGTATCAGTTACGTCTGCCGATAACCGCACAAACGCTCTGTGCTACCGCTGCTGCCTTTTGTCGCGGTCTGACCGCGCGCGAACTGCGCCAGAACAATCTACAGCTCACTGCAGGCCAACGGCTATATCAGCAACTCGGTTTAACCGGCGCGCGCGGCGAAGCGGAAGCGGGCTATCCGCTGGTCATCCGCCACGCATTGCCGCACTACCGCGCATTGCTGGCGCAGGGACGCGATCCGGAACTGGCGTTACTCGACACGTTACTGCTGCTGATGTCGCTCAACGGTGATACCAACGTCGCCTCACGCGGCGGGGCGGACGGCCTGCGCTGGTTACAGCAGCATGCGACGTTCTTATTACGTCAGGGCGGTATACGTACTCCTGACGATCTCATTTATCTCCACCAGTTCGATCAGCAATGCATTGAACGCAACCTCAGTCCCGGCGGCAGCGCCGATCTGCTGATCGTAACCTGGTTTTTAGCGCAAATTTCGCAAGTTAATCATTAACACAATTATAGAAAATATCCTTTCCGGAGAGTCATTTATGTCTTTATCCAAAGATAGTATATGGAAGTTGTTGGCCCCATTGGTGGTGATGGGCGTCATGTTGCTTATTCCTGTCCCTGATGGTATGCCACCACAGGCCTGGCACTATTTTGCGGTTTTCGTCGCAATGATTGTTGGTATGATCCTGGAGCCAATCCCGGCGACGGCGATCAGTTTTATCGCAGTAACCATTTGCGTTATCGGCAGCAATTACCTGTTATTTGATGCTTCAGAGCTGGCCGATCCAGCATTTAAAGCAGGTAAACAGGCGCTGAAATGGGGGCTTGCCGGCTTCTCCAGTACCACGGTCTGGCTGGTCTTCGGCGCGTTTATTTTTGCGCTGGGTTATGAAGTCACCGGACTGGGACGCCGTATCGCGTTATTCCTGGTAAAATTCATGGGCAAACGCACACTGACGCTCGGCTATGCGATTGTCATTATCGACATTTTGCTGGCGCCGTTTACCCCCTCCAATACCGCCCGTACCGGTGGTACTGTATTCCCGGTAATCAAAAACCTGCCGCCGCTGTTTAAATCCTTTCCAAACGATCCTTCCGCACGCCGTATCGGTGGTTATTTGATGTGGATGATGGTGATCAGTACCAGCCTTAGCTCCTCCATGTTTGTCACCGGCGCGGCGCCAAACGTGCTGGGTCTGGAGTTTGTCAGCAAAATTGCTGGCGTCCAGATTAGCTGGCTGCAATGGTTCCTTAGCTTCCTGCCAGTGGGGATTATTTTACTGATCGTTGCCCCCTGGCTTTCTTACGTACTTTATAAACCTGAAGTAACCCATAGCGCGGAAGTCGCGGCCTGGGCTGGCGACGAGTTAAAAAGCATGGGACGTCTGTCCCGCAAAGAGTGGACGCTGATTGGCCTGGTACTGCTTAGCTTAGGATTATGGGTTTTTGGTGGCAAAATCATCAACGCCACCGCCGTGGGTCTGCTGGCCGTTTCGCTGATGCTGGCGCTACATGTGGTTCCGTGGAAAGACATTACGCGTTACAACAGCGCCTGGAACACTCTGGTGAACCTCGCAACACTGGTGGTCATGGCCAATGGCTTAACGCGCTCCGGCTTTATCGACTGGTTCGCCAATACTATGAGCACGCATCTGGAAGGTTTCTCACCGGATGCAACCGTCATTGTACTGGTACTGGTGTTCTATTTTGCGCATTATCTGTTCGCCAGCCTTTCCGCCCACACCGCAACCATGCTGCCGGTCATTCTGGCGGTGGGTAAAGGCATTCCAGGCGTGCCGATGGAACAACTGTGTATTCTGCTGGTGCTGTCTATCGGTATCATGGGCTGTCTGACGCCGTATGCCACCGGCCCTGGCGTAATTATCTACGGCTGTGGCTACGTGAAATCCAAAGACTACTGGCGTCTTGGCGCAATCTTTGGCGTGATCTATATCGCCATGCTGCTGCTTGTCGGCTGGCCGATTCTGGCAATGTGGAATTAAGCATTACGCCAGTACAGGCTAAAAATGATGCCGGTCGGGTGAACCTGACCGGCATTTTTTATGATTAAATAGATGATATTCATAATGTGTATAAATTACAGAATTCATCATGAGCGCAATATGGCATTACAGTCCGCTACTGGCTGTACTTTTACCCCCTATTTTTGCCGCAAACGCCAACGAGCTCCAGGCGAGACAGTACGGTGATTTTTCTGACTACGTGCTGGCGTTATCCTGGCAAACCGGGTTTTGCCAAAGCCAACATGAACGCCATCACCAGGAACCCGATGAGTGCCATCGGCAAAAAGAGCCGACCAATAAAGCTGACTTTCTGACCGTTCACGGTCTGTGGCCGGGATTACCTGAATCTATTGCCGCACACGGTGTTGATAAGCGGCGCTGGCAGCGCTTTGGCTGCGCGACACGGCCAGTCCCGAATCTGCCTGAAGTACGGGCCAGCCGGAAGTGCGCAGCCCCCGCGCCAGGACTTTCACCAGACATCGCGGCCACGCTTAGAGAAGTGATGCCTGGCGCAGGAGGTAACTCCTGCCTGGAACGCTATGAATATGCAAAGCATGGCGCCTGTTTTGGCTTTGATCCGAATGCCTATTTTGGCACAATGATACGGCTGGATAAGGCGATAAAAAGCAGCGCACTGGGGCAATTTCTGGCAGAAAATTACGGCAAAACTGTGAGTCGCGCCGCGTTTGATGGCGTAGTCGAACAAACGTGGGGCAAGGATAACGTTAAAGCCGTAAAAGTAAACTGCCATGGCCATCCCGCTTATCTAACCGAGATCCAGTTTTCATTAAGAGCCTCAATGATTAACGCGCCGCTCTCCTCCGCCTCTTTCCTGCCACAGCCGCATCCCGGCAACTGCGGGAAACAGTTTATTATCGATAAAGCGGGTTATTAACGTGGCAGAGTGTTAAAAACCGCAGCTAAATTTGAGAACACGCCCGGATGTAGACTAAAATTCACACAAGGCGATGACGTTTGAGGATTTGCCCGAATGTGAACTAAATCACTTCAAAGACGGGAAAAGTCTCAGTATCATCATAAGAGTTAAACCCTCGCCGCCAGACGGTGAGGGTTTTCTTTTGGGACCATTTACCTGCACTACTCGCAGTATCGATGACATGGAGTAAGAAATGTCCAGACCCACAATTATCATTAACGACCTTGACGCCGAACGTATCGATCGTCTGCTGGAACAACCTGCGTATGCGGATCTGCCGATTGCCGACGCGCTCAACGCGGAGCTGGATCGCGCGCAAATGTGTTCACCACAAGAGATGCCGCACGATGTCGTCACGATGAACAGCCGCGTTAAATTCCGCAATTTGAGCGATGGTGAAACGCGTGTGCGTACGCTGGTATATCCGGCTAACATGACGGACAGCAGTACACAACTTTCGGTAATGGCCCCCGTTGGCGCGGCATTGCTGGGACTACGCGTCGGCGATACCATTCACTGGGAACTGCCGGGCGGCGCCTCTACCCACCTCGAAGTGCTGGAACTCGAATACCAGCCTGAAGCCGCCGGCGATTTTCAGCGTTAAACCATCTGCATAAGCGTTAACCCGTTTACACAGAGGATGCCTGCGCATCCTCTTTCCGTTCCCTCTTCTCTTTCAGCCTCTTTCAAACGACACTGCCGGGTAACGGATTGATTATTCCCGTCGCCTGTTTTTGCGCCGCCTCCGCCGATGATGCCCCCGGCACCAGAATGACCTTCCGGCACTCTTCCTGGCGTTTTTCGAAAATTTCGTAGCCGCGCGCCGCCTCTTCAAACGGCATATAGTGTGTGACAATCTCTTCCGGTTTTAGCAGCCCTTTTTCAATAAGCGGCAATAATTCACCCAGCCACGCGTGAACATGGGTCTGACCCATTTTGAAACTCAGCCCCTTATCAAATGCGTCGCCGAACAGAAAGCCGTGAATAAAACCAGCATAAACGCCAGGCACGCTGACCACGCCGCCGCGCCGGACTGCTGCGATACATTGTCGCAACGCTTTGCCGCTGCTGCCTTCCAGTTTAAGGTTTGTCAGTACCGTCTCCGTCATACTGCCTTTCGCTTCAAATCCGACAGCATCAATAACTGCGTCCACGCCGCGGTGTCCTGCGGTCTGCTCAATAATTTTTTCCGCCGGATCGTTTTCATCATCGAAGTTTATCGGTATCGCGCCGTAGCGTTCTTCGGCAAAACGTAACCGCCAGGAATGGTGATCAACAACAAAGATCTGTTCAGCGCCCAACAGCCGCGCACAGGCAATGGTCAACAATCCTACCGGGCCCGCGCCAAAAACCGCCACACTGGAACCTTGCTGAACCTGAGCGTTTTTTGCCGCCTGCCAGGCAGTAGGCAAAATATCGGAAAGAAACAGCGCCTTATCGTCAGATAACAGCGGCGGCACTTTAAACGGCCCGACATTGCCTTTTGGCACACGAACGTATTCAGCCTGCCCACCGGGAACGCCACCATAAAGATGGCTATAACCAAACAGCGCCGCCGGCGGCGGGATCTGTTTTTTATTCAACGCTGCACCGTGCCCGGTGTTGGTATTTTCACAGGCGGAATATTGCTGTAGGCGACAGAAAAAACAGTCGCCGCAAGCAATAACGAACGGAATAACGACTCGATCCCCTTTCTGAATATTCTTCACTTCCCGCCCGGTTTCAACGACCTCTCCCATAAATTCATGGCCGAAAATATCGCCATGCTTTACCTGTGGGATCTTGCCGCGATAGAGATGCAAATCGGAACCGCAAATCGCGGTGGCGGTAATACGTAAAATGATATCGTCGGGCTGCTCAATGCCGGGATCGGGTACATTTTCAACTTTTACATGATGTGGACCGTGATACGTCAATGCTTTCATGCAGCCTCCTGGAATAACGGTAAATGTCGCGTTTGTTTATAAAAGGGTAGCTATCACGCAGGAAGTGCCGGGAAAACAGGCTGCTTTAGGATTTTTCCTGGAAAAACGGCAAGCATTTTTTAAAGGCGGATTGTCGTAATATTTAAAATTGCCAGACAAATAACAGAAAGAAACATTATTATATGTTTGAATAAGTTCAGTATTGATTAACAGGGAGAAACGGGTATGTATAAGACAATCATTATGCCGGTTGATGTTTTTGAAATGGAACTAAGCGATAAAGCCATTCGTCACGCTGAGTTTCTGGCGCAACAGGATGGCGTCATTCATCTGTTGCATGTTCTGCCAGGCTCCGCAAGCATGAGCCTGCACCGCTTTGCCGCCGATGTCCGTCGCTTTGAAGAACATTTGCAGCACGAGGCGGAAACGCGTCTACAAACGATGGTGGAGCACTTCAGCATCGATCCTTCACGGATTAAAACCCACGTTCGCTTTGGTAGCGTACGCGATGTAGTGAATGAAATGGGCGAAGAACTGGATGCCGATGTGGTAGTGATCGGTTCGCGTAATCCGTCCATTACGACACACCTGCTGGGATCTAACGCCTCAAGCGTGGTTCGCCATGCGACACTGCCAGTGTTGGTAGTGCGTTAACCTTGTTATCTCAACATTGACAAGCCCCGCCAGAGTAATCCTGGCGGGGTTTTTTACTGAATAACCGTCAGTACAAATGCCCGATATTCACAATAGTGCTCACCGTATCACCGAAAAAGACCAGGCGGCTCAGGAATACGCCGACAAATAATAAGATGAGCAGGAGCGCCGGGCGTGAATCGCTGCGACGGCTGACGATGAAAGCGATCGCAAGGCAGGCCAGACTTGCCAGATAAAACGGTGAAGCCAGCCATGAACGCGCCGTCATTTGCATGATCGTCCCCCCGCTCAACCAAAGCAGTGGAGCTGAGAGCAAGACGGCAATACACACCACAATCCCCTGGCGTAACGCAGAGTGGGCAGGCTTTAATGTTAACAGTGGAATTGCCGCGCCTCCCATCACCCATACCGTAATAAAAAATAACAACATGGTAAAACCATTGGCGATAGCTACCATTGCTGGCGCGGCGTAGGTCATGCCCTGTACCGCCACCAATACCACACCACACACCGAGGCGACGATAGCCGGCGCTTTATGTCCCTTCGCAAGAAACGTTACGCCCACTGCAACGCCAAACAGAGTGGCACCGAGAATTTCCCGGCTCAGCCAGGCATGTTGCAGGTTACGTAATGCGTCATATGCACGATCCGGATGCGCCAGGTGCAAAATCGCGGCAACAGACGCCAGTGCCAGCACCAGGCCAGTCACCAGCCAGTAGACGCGCTTAGCTTCAATTTCGCCACGTAGCGTACGCCATGTCAGTATCAGCGCCATCCCTACAGACATCTGACTTAAGACCGTAAAAAACACCAGCGGCAGTTCATATTTTTCCATTACTTGTCCTCCGGCTGCTTAGGCTGACGCGCCAGAATAAAGCGCGTCCCTGGATTGAGGTGCGGCATTCGCGGAAACCCCGGCGGGAACTGCACCGCATTGTCAGGCAGCGGATCGGCATCCAGATCGATAATACTCAGCGCACCAACCGGACAGGCATTTACACAGGCCGGGTTCATACCAACATCGAGACGTTCATAACACATACTGCACTTTTCGGCTTTACGCGTTTCTTCATTGAAGCGCGGCGCCCCATATGGGCAATTGCGAATACAGTTCTTACACCCGATACAGTGCTCAGGATTATGCACCACCACGCCATCTTCACGTTTGGTGTAGGCTTCTACCGGGCAGGCGGCGACGCAGGCCGGATTTTCACAGTGGTTACAGGCCAGCGAGTAAAACGCTCGCTCCTCATGCGGATAGATTTCTTTATCCAGCGGATAGACGTAACGCCAGAAGCGTTCCGGTTCCAGCTGGTTAAAACTTTTACAGGCCATCGCACAGCCACGGCAGCCAATGCATTTATCGCTATTAACTAAGAATGCGCGTCTCATGCGACGTCACCTCCTTTACCGATCAGCACAACGTCAGCAAACTGACTATGAATGGCGGCACCCGGCGCGCCCGTTTTCATTAACCCCATATCGGCCGGAGTATCAGCCACCACGTTCTGCACGTTATATTTCCGTTTCGGGAACCACGCTTCGTACATCACCAGAAAATCTTCCGGCACGTTAGTCGTCACTTTGACACGCAACTCAATCTCACCCGTGGTATTAAAGACTTTCACCAGATCGTTCTCAGCAATACCTTTTTTCTGCGCCGAAGCTGGGTGCATATAGACAAACGGTTCCGGGTAGAACACCTGCATCCAGTCCAGGTTGATAAACTGCGAATGCAGACCAAACTGCACGTGCGGCGTAAATAGATGGAACGGCAATTTACTCTCGGCTTCCGGTTTGTATTCCGGCAGCGCGGTGTGGCCGTTCTTCTCCGCCAGTTCAGATTTAAATTCATACTTGCCTGAGGGCGTTTTGAACTTACGGTCATACCAGGCGGCAGAGCTTGGCAGAATCGCTTTTTTCGGCCCATCCAGCAGCTCGTCCCAGGAAGAGATACCGAACATCTTCGCCATTCCGTCGTTAAATTCCAGATCCAGCCAGCGCTTGTGGTCAAACTCTTGCGGGAAGGTACAGGAGCCCGGCGCCATCTTATTGATGGTGCGCGACAGCATCGTGGCGATTTCCAGATCGCATTTCGCTTCGAACATTGGCTTGATAGCCGGCTGGTTAATAGAAAGCCAGTAGTGCCAGTAAGAGGCGTCTACATTCCACTCTTCAAACGCTGTCGTCACCGGTAGCACAATATCGGCATGCTGAACGGTTTCGTTGAAGAACTGGTCGGCGCACACCACCATCTCCAGCTTTTCAAACGCTTTTTCCATTTTGCTGCGATCAAAATCCTGGGCAAACGGGTTTTTACAGGCCACCCACAGCATACGTACCGGTGGATCAGTAGCGTCGAGGATCCCCTGCGCCGTCTGGTTGATATTCAAAGAACGATCAGAGTACTGGACGGCTTCGCTACCGGCTGCTGCACCAAATTCGCTGGTTGTCCCCGCCGCGCCAGGCACGCCAATGGAACCTTCCGGCTGCTTCTGCAACATGGCGTTATAATTAAAACCCCAGGTATGCAGATGCCCATAACGCGCACCACCGCCTTCCACGCCGATATTACCGGTCATGGCGACAAAGGCGTCAATCGCCCGCACGTTAGCGCCGCCATTGACGTGACGCTGCATTCCGTAACCAATCCATACGGTGGCCGGGTTAACGGCGGTAAACTCTTCCGCCAGCTGGCGAATGACATCCACAGACAAGCCGCAGATTTCTGATGCCCATTCCACAGTCACGTTATTGCGCAGATACACTTCAAACTCGGCATAACCGTGGGCGTAGTTGTTGACGAAATCCTGATCCACCAGCCCTTTATCGACCAGATGACGCGCCATCCCCAGCGCCAGCGCGCCGTCAGAACCTGGGCGAACACGCAGATAAAGATCGGCTTTAGCAGCGGTTTGCGACAGCAGCGGGTCGATAACGACGACCTTCGCCCCTTTCTCGCGCGCCTGATAGATGTACTTCATTGAGTGCATCGAGCACCAGGCCGGATTGGCGCCCCAGATAATGATATATTTCGCTTTCACCATATCTTCCGGGTCGTTACACCACATATCGCCCATGTCGTAGTTTTGCGCATCGATACCGGCAGGCCAGCACGGCGTGCCGGCGAAACGAGTGGTATAGCCCAGTGAGGACATCATCCCTTCAACGGCATAGTTCAGTACGCCGAACTTGCCGGAGTATTTGGTCAGCGCCACGCCCAGCATGGAACCGTCTTTTTTCTTGATTTCCAGCATCTTGGTAGCGATACGCTGCATTGCCTCTTCCCAGGAGATACGACGCCAGTTACCGCTGCCACGCACATCCTGTACCATGGGATATTTGATGCGATCCGGGCTGTAGACACGGCGCGGGTAGCTAAGTCCTTTTACGCACGGCGTGCCGTGCGTAAAAGTGGATTCTGGCGCGCCCTCCACGAAGGTGATTACGTCATCTTTAACCCAGGTCTTCAGGCTACACGTGTCATAGCAATTACGTGGGCACGCATTGCGATAGATTTTGTAGGTCTTAGGGTTAAAAGGAATCGGCGGTTGCGCATAAGCGCAACGGGAAGACAATAGCCCGCCGGGTAAAGCGGATACCGCCCCCAGCGCAACCAGTCCCTTTAAAAACGAACGTCTGTTCAGAAGTCCCGGTTCATTGCTCATAATTGTACTCTCGTAATTAATTCATCAAGCCAATAAGATAATTTTTCCGCAACCTTACGTAGCGGCGCAGTCTGGGCATTTATTTTTATTTTTTCGATATACTCAGGCACCCACTCGGTTATATAAGAATTTACATATCGAGTAAGCATTTCTATGTATTCCGGGGACTTTCTGGCGTTGATAAGCAATAAAACTGCCAATTCCAGAACATAAGAAATATGATCATCAGGCGTATTATTTTTTTTATTTATGGAGAGACCTAAATCTTCCATAAACTCCCGTAAACTTAACGTAGACTTACCCATTACCAACGCATCTTCCTCCAGATAAACCGAAGCATAGGGCGCGGCCTTAAGCTTTCCAGGACCGACAAACAGGGCATTAAAATCATATTCTGCAGCCAGCCAGTCACTGTCGCTTAACTCAGCGGCTTCTTTATTAAGCGCAAGGTAAGCAGACTTAAGAGTCTGGCTGTCAGAGGAAATAAAAAAATCACGTAGTAATAGTCCTGAAGATTCAAGTTCCGTCAGGTATTCATAAATTGAATCCATTAATGCACCGCTCAACATTCACATAAAAAATATTTGTGATAAAGAGGAGACAGGATAAACAAAAGGAACTTATTTTTTTTGATTAAAAAATTCATTAACCCTACAAAATAAATGGATAATGTATTTTTTTGTTTCTAAAAATAAGATTTATACCTGAACGGTAAAAAAAAGCCGCCTGCAGGGTAGCAGGCGGCTCAGAATAGGCAGGTGTTGGCTTCTTTCTTTTAGGCGACTTTGCTGCGAATCAGATAATCAAAGGCACTAAGCGAGGCTTTTGCCCCCTCGCCTGTGGCGATAATAATCTGCTTGTAAGGGACAGTGGTACAGTCACCCGCCGCAAAGACCCCCTTAACGCTGGTTTCACATTTGGCGTCAATGATAATTTCGCCCATCCGGTTACGTTCCAGCGCGCCTTCCAGCCACTGGGTATTCGGCAGCAGGCCGATCTGCACGAAGATCCCCGCCAGTGCAACCTGATGCGTGTCACCACTGACGCGATCGCGATACTCCAGACCCGTAACCTTGCTACCATCACCTTTCACTTCGGTGGTTTGCGCATTCAGAATAATATCGACGTTTTTCAGACTACGGACTTTATCCTGCAATACCTGGTCGGCTTTCATTTCCGGCGCAAACTCCAGCAGGGTAACGTGTTCTACAATCCCTGCGAGATCGATAGCCGCTTCAACGCCAGAGTTACCGCCTCCAATAACGGCAACACGCTTGCCTTTAAACAGTGGACCGTCACAATGCGGGCAATAAGTCACGCCTTTGGTGCGATACTGATCTTCACCGGGCACATTCATATTACGCCATTTGGCGCCAGTGGCGATGATAACACTGCGCGCTTTCAATACTGCGCCGGACGCGGTTTCAATCTGATGCAATCCGCCTTCTGACGCTGCCGGAATCAGTTTACTTGCGCTCTGACTATCAATGACGTCAACGTCATAATCGCTGACATGCGCTTTCAGCGCGCCCGCCAGTTTCTGGCCTTCGGTTTTTGGCACTGAAATATAGTTTTCGATATCAACAGTATCCAGCACCTGGCCACCAAAACGTTCGCCCATCAAACCGGTACGAATCCCCTTACGCGCCGAGTAAACCGCCGCCGCCGCCCCTGCCGGACCGGAACCGACAATCAGTACATCATACGCCTCGCGTTTGTTTAACGCTTCCGCCGCTCGTTTTTCTGCCCCGGTATCCACTTTGGCAATAATTTCGCTCAGAGTCATACGTCCCTGGCCGAACTCTTTACCGTTCACAAATACCGCCGGAACCCCCATTACGTTACGCTCGGTGATTTCATTCTGGAAGGTGCCGCCGTCAATCGCCGTATGTTTAATCCGTGGATTCAACACCGCCATCAGGTTCAGCGCCTGTACCACGTCCGGGCAGTTGTGGCAGGAAAGGGAATAATATGTTTCGAACTCAAAATCACCGTCAATATCGCGGATCTGTGCCAGCAGTTCCTGCGCCTCTTTAGACGGATGCCCCCCCGTCCACAGCAGCGCCAGCACCAGCGAGGTAAATTCATGGCCCAGCGGCGAGCCCGCAAAGCGCGGCCCCTGCTCCGAGCCTGGATTGGTGATCAGAAAAGAGGGCTTGCGCACGGGCAGGCTGTTATTTTCTTTAAAGGTCACTTTCGGTGAAAGTTCGGCGATTTCCGCCAGCAGTTCCTTGATTTCTGCCGATTTAGCGCTGTCATCCAGCGTGGCAATCAGCTCAACAGGTTTGGTCAGTTTCTCAAGGTAGGCCTTGAGCTGGGTTTTCATGTTAGTGTCGAGCATCGTTATCTCCTGCTTAAAAAACATCATCATGCAAGCTGCCTGATAAGGCATACCTGAATGCAACTTGAATCATGGTGCTGGAATGAAATGGGCGCGAATGCGCCCATAACTAAAGCCATTTCCTAAGTATTTCGCGTCAGAGCAAGGCGGCTAGCCTGGGAATCCCCGGGAGCTTACATAAGTAAGTGACCGGGGTGAGCAGGCGACGCCAACGCCGCTATGACGTGAAAGACGACGGAAATTTAGATTTTGCCGACCAGGTCCAGAGACGGAGCCAGCGTCGCTTCGCCTTCTTTCCATTTTGCCGGGCAAACTTCGCCTGGGTGGGCTGCAACGTACTGAGCCGCTTTGATTTTACGCAGCAGGTCAGACGCGTCACGGCCGATACCTTCAGCGGTAACTTCGATAGCCTGGATGATCCCCTGCGGGTCAACAACGAAGGTTGCACGGTCTGCCAGACCTTCATCTTCACGCATGTTGTCGAAGTTACGGGTCAGGGCGCCAGTCGGGTCGCCGATCATCGCGTATTTGATTTTTGCGATGGTTTCAGAGCTGCTGTGCCATGCTTTGTGGGTGAAATGGGTATCAGTAGAAACAGAATAAACGTCTACGCCCAGCTTCTGCAGTTCTTCGTAATGATCAGCCACGTCGCCCAGCTCAGTCGGGCAAACAAAGGTAAAGTCGGCCGGATAGAAGAAGAAGACGCTCCAGCGGCCTTCGGTATCTTTCTCAGTGACTTCGATGAATTCACCGTTTTTGAACGCCTGGTTTTTGAAAGGTTTGATTTTGGTGTTAATTAAGGACATCTATACTTCCTCCGTGTTTTCGTTGAGGAGTAAGTTAACGGAATTTTTCTGATTCGGCTAATGCGTTTCCATTATCAAATCAATAAGCGTTAACTAACAACCCGATCCGGGCAACATTGTGAACACTGCGCCCTTTCAGCCATCTAAAGTAAAAAGGCCGCCTGACAGGCGGCCCCATTACCTGAACTACCCGTACAAGGTAACTTCAGAGCCAGTATATGCTGGCTAAGTGTTGCGCTCTACATTACCTTAACAAAGGCTGTAACAGCGAAAAGAATTACATCACCCCAGTACAGAAAGGGCAATCTCACCACGCCAGCTCTTACCTATGACTGCGATAGGCAACATCATTAATACTCTTTTCGCTTTGATTTTAAAAGGAAAAAACATGATTAAACGTACACTACTGCTTGCTATGCTGCCCATCCTCGCCCACGCGGAAGACCTGCCTGCGCCGGTTAAAGCCATTGAAAAACAGGGTATTACCATTCTTAAGCCCTTCGATGCGCCGGGAGGCATGAAAGGCTATCTCGGAAAGTACCAGGACATGGGCGTCACGATTTACCTGACGCCGGACGGCAAACACGCGATTTCCGGCTATATGTATAATGAAAAAGGTGAAAACCTTAGCAACGCCCTGATAGAAAAAGAGATCTATGCGCCCGCCGGACGTGAAATGTGGCAGAAAATGGAAAAAGCGTCCTGGATACTCGACGGTAAAAAAGACGCGCCGGTGGTGCTGTATGTCTTCGCCGACCCTTTCTGCCCCTATTGTAAGCAGTTCTGGCAACAGGCCCGTCCGTGGGTCGAATCTGGCAAAGTGCAATTACGCACGTTACTGGTCGGCGTGATTAAACCGGAAAGCCCGGCGACAGCCGCAGCAATCTTAGCCGCCAAAGACCCGGCGAAAACCTGGCATGATTATGAGGCCTCAGCCGGAAAAATGAAACTGGACGTTCCGGCGGCCATCCCGCCGGCGCAGATGAAAGTCATTAATCAGAATCAGCAGTTGATGGATGATCTTGGCGCTAATGCCACCCCGGCGATTTATTACATGAATAAAGATAACACCCTGCAACAGGTTGTTGGTTTACCTGAAAAAGCACAGTTGGACGTGATGATGGGGCAACCTTAACGCGAAAACAGACGCACAACGACACCTCGCCCGGTAGCGTTGCGTCTATCGGGCATGAAGTTTAACACAACCACTGGAGGCTATTCACTGGCAGATCGGATAAGGTAGGTAGCCTTTCCCCGGCGCAGAATTTGTCGCCTCCCCCGTCATTGTTGCACATGTAAACTATATTCACCTTTACTGTAATTATTTACTCGCTAAAATATTTACAACTGTGGTATTTTAGTTTAAATAAACTCTACATTAAGTTTTATAAACATAATTATGGTAAATTATTTGAAATAAGTCATAATCATGGTTAATACCATGAGGGTGCGGGGAGATATTATGGCTAACCTTTACGATCTTAAAAAGTTCGATCTTAACCTGTTGGTAATTTTTGAATGTATTTATCAACATCTGAGCATTAGCAAGGCCGCAGAAACACTCTATATTACGCCTTCTGCCGTCAGCCAGTCATTACAACGCTTACGTACACAATTCAATGATCCTTTATTTATCCGTTGTGGAAAAGGTATTACCCCCACGATCACGGGAATTAATTTACATCATCATCTGGAAAATAACCTAACAGTCTGGAACAAACCATTAATATAATGAACCAGTCCAGCCTGAAGAAAAAATTCATTATTTACAGCCCACAACTCCTTATTACTAAAAACGTAATTGATTTGGTTAAATATATTCGCAAAGATTCTCAAATTGAAATCGAGCATCACGATCTGCTATCGACCAGTGAGCAACCCGAAGATCTGCTGGCTTACCGTAAAGCGGATATTGTTGTTTCTATGACCCCAGTCCGTAACCGTTCCATCGTGTGCACTTACTTTAGTGACGTTGAATGTTTTTTAGTTTGTAGTGAAAAACATCCCAGAATCGGAAAAAGCGCAACGCTTGAAGTGCTGAAAAAAGAAGCGTTTACCCAGCTTATCTCCAATGATGCCAACGTAAGAGAATATCAAATTTTTACCGATACATTATTACCAGAAAGAGTGATTGGTTTCCGTAGCAAGTCATTTATCACTATCGCCAATACCATCAGCGTAACGGATCTTATTGGTCTTGTACCTAAAATGATTGTTGAACATTATAACCCCGTGTTGAAGCTAAAAAAAATCGTTACACCTTTTTCAATTCCTACCAGCCAGCTTTATCTTATGTATAATAAAGCATCGCTGAACAATAATGGATTTACGGAACTGATTGAGCACATAAAAAACACGAAAAACTAACCTGCCGTCATCAGTAATGGGTAAAAGCATAATTTATAAATATACATCTTCAATATCCATTCTCATGGTAAATATAATAAAGTATTGCAAGTTAACCTAATCAGCTTATCCTCTGGGTTAATTGTTTTTGAATATAATACGATTAATACATCGGAGAATAACCAGAGATGTCAGTGTATAAAGTTCCGCTTGAACAAAATGTTCTGGAAGCGGCGCAAGAGCGTATAGCGTGGACCCTTGAAACCTTGCCACGGGTCTGCGTTTCATTTTCTGGTGGAAAAGACTCAGGCCTGATGCTGCACCTGACAGCGACGCTGGCACGCAAAATGAATAAAAAGATCCACGTTTTGTTCATTGACTGGGAGGCCCAATTCTCCTGTACTATCGACTATGTGCAATCGCTACGCGAATATTACGCAGATGTGATTGAACGGTTTTATTGGGTCGCTTTACCCTTGACCACGCAAAATTCCCTTTCACAATATCAGCCGGAGTGGCAGTGCTGGCAACCTGGAGCCGACTGGGTACGACAACCGCCGGAAGAGGCGATTACCGACCCGGCGTTTTTTTCGTTTTACCAACACGGCATGACCTTTGAACAGTTCGTTCGCGATTTTGCTGACTGGTTTTCAGACAAGCGCCCTGCCGCCATGCTGGTCGGGATTCGCTCCGACGAGTCCTATAACCGTTTTGTCGCTATCGCTAACTCACATAAACTGCGCTTTGCCGACGATAAACCCTGGACCACATTAGCGCCAGGGGGGCACACCTGGTATATCTACCCCATCTATGACTGGAAAACCGCCGATATCTGGACCTGGTTCGCCAAAACAGGCAAACCCTGTAACCCATTGTATAATTTAATGTATCAGGCTGGCGTACCGTCTCGTTATATGCGGATTTGCGAACCGTTCGGCCCGGAACAGCGACAGGGATTATGGCTATATCATGTTATCGAACCTGAGCGCTGGGCGGCCATGTGCGCCAGAGTCAGCGGCGTACTCAGCGGCGGGATATATGCCGGACAAGATAGCCATTTCTACGGCCACCGAAAAATTTTAAAACCCGATCACCTTAACTGGGAAGAGTACGCTCTGCTCCTGCTACACAGTATGCCCGAAGCAACTGCCGAACATTACCGTAATAAAATCGCCGTTTATTTGCAGTGGTATAAGAAAAAAGGCCAGGAGACGATCCCACAGATGCAACAAGGCGATATCGGGTCACGAGACCTACCGTCATGGCGGCGGATCTGTAAGGTATTACTAAACAATGATTACTGGTGCCGGGCACTGTCGTTCAGTCCGACAAAACCGAAAAGTTACCAGCGCTATAACGAACGCATGAAAACTAAACGCCAGGAATGGGGGATCTTATGCAACACCGACTCGCAACCGAAATAACTCACTTTCTATCTGCCCTGCCAGAAGAGGAGAGAATTGCCGCCATTAATGAATTCAGGTTAGCAATACATAGTGTTAGCCCGTTTCGTAGTGAGCCCGTCGATTGTGTCCTGTGGGTAAAAAACGATCACATTTCGCCTAATGACTACAACCCGAATAACGTCGCGCCACCAGAAAAAAAACTGCTACTTAAATCAATTGAAAAAGATGGTTTTACCCAACCGATCGTCGTGGTTAAGGCCGATGCGGAAGAATATGAGATTGTGGATGGTTTTCACCGCCATGAGCTGGGCAAAGGAAAAGCGGTCCTGAAATCGCGTCTGAAGGGCTATCTGCCGGTAACGTGTCTGGACAGAGAACGTCACGAACGAATGGCGGCAACTATCCGACATAACCGCGCGCGCGGGCGCCATCAGATCCACGCCATGTCCGAAATTGTGCGCGAACTTTCACAACTGGGCTGGGACGAGAGCAAAATCGGCCAGGAATTAGGTATGGACGCCGATGAAGTCTTGCGCCTGAAACAGATCAACGGTCTGCAGGAGCTTTTTGCAAACCGCCGATTTTCCAGGGCGTGGACGGTAAAATGACTAGAGTTTACACAGGCGATCTGCGGCGGCTAACAGCGTTGATTCCTGTTTAGCAAAACATAAACGTATAAGCTGATGCGGGAAAGGGGCGGCGCAAAAGACAGAGAGCGGAATCGCGGCAACGCCAATTTCTTTGGTCAGCCACTGGCAAAACTCAACGTCATGTTGCGTCGACACAGCGCTGTAATCGATTAACAGAAAATAGGTGCCTTCACACGGCAGCACATTTAATCGGCTTTGCGCCAGCGCATTAACCAGCACATCCCGCTTTTTCCGGTAAAAATCGGGGAGTATGCGATAGTGCTCCGGCGCGGCGCGTAGCATATCCGCCAGCGCCAGTTGGGCTGGCGTGTTGACGCAAAACGTCAGGTACTGGTGAACTTTGCGTATTTCAGCGCTAATGGCTGGAGGCGCTATGCAATAACCAACCTTCCACCCGGTCATATGGAAGGTTTTACCAAACGATGACACGGCAACCGCCCGCTCTCGTAACCGGGGGTGCGCCAGTACGCTGGCATGGCCTTCAGCAGCAAAGCAAATATGTTCGTATACTTCATCGCTTAATACATAGATTTCCCGCGTGCTAATAGCCTGCCACAGCGCGTCGATATCCGCCTGACGCCAGACAGTGGCGGTAGGATTGTGCGGCGTATTAAGGATCACCAGCCGTGTGCGCTCGCTAAGCACTCCTGAAAACGCCTGCCAGTCCACGCAAAAATGCGGTGGCGCAAGCGCTATGCGTTTTAATACTCCACCACAAAGCTCAACGGCAGGCGCATAGCTGTCGTAGCTGGGATCAAAACAGACTACCTCGTCCCCCTCCCGCACCAGCGCGGTAATCGCGGCATACAACGCCTCTGTCGCCCCCGCCGTGACGGTAATATCAGACGCTTCATCCGGTCGATAACCATATATTTCCGCCGTTTTATCGGCAATGGCTTCCCGTAGCGCCTGCGCCCCCGTCATCGGCGCATATTGATTCGCCCCCTGTGCGACATGATAAGCCAACCGCTCCTGTAAATAACGCGGCCCGTCAAAATCAGGGAAACCCTGCGATAAATTTATCGCCTGGTACCTCTGCGCCAGCGCGCTCATTTGGGTAAAAATCGTGGTACCAAGATTGGGCAATTTACTTTGTGGGATCAGTTCGTTACTTCTCATTATCTTCATCCCCGCCAGTGAAGTGGTTGTTGAACACACTATAACACGGTGCTAGCATTTGGCAATCAAGACGTTTAGATGTCTAAATATAATAACACCACCAGAAAGTCATAAGGACAACACACCATGAACAACTGTGCTATTCGTGTCGTGACCGGGCCGGCGAACTACCTCTCCCATGTAGGAAGCCTCAGCAGGCTGACAGATTTTTTCACGGAGGAACAGCTTTCCCACGCTGTGTGGGTGTACGGAGAACGTGCGATTGTCGCCGCCAGGCCTTACCTGCCGGGAGCATTTGAGTATGCTGGTGCAAAACATCTACGGTTTACCGGTCATTGTAGCGAACGTCATGTTGTCCAACTGGCGCATGACTCCGGCGATGATCGACAGGTAGTGATTGGCGTCGGCGGAGGTGCTCTGCTTGATACCACAAAAGCGCTTGCCCGCCGTCTGAATCTACCGTTTGTCGCCATCCCCACAATCGCAGCAACCTGCGCCGCCTGGACGCCACTCTCCGTCTGGTATAACGATGCAGGACAAGCGTTACAGTTCGAAATTTTTGATGATGCCAATTTTTTGGTGCTGGTCGAACCCCACATTATCCTGCACGCACCCGATGATTATCTGTTGGCTGGCATTGGCGATACTCTGGCGAAATGGTATGAAGCCGTTGTGCTTGCGCCGCAGCCGGAAACGTTGCCATTGACTGTGCGGCTGGGCATTAACAACGCGTGCGCCATACGCGATCTTCTGCTGAAAAGCAGCGAGCAGGCTTTAGCGGATAAACAACAGCGACAGTTGACGCAGGTATTTTGTGACGTAGTGGATGCGATTATTGCTGGCGGCGGTATGGTCGGCGGCCTTGGTGAACGCTATACCCGCGTCGCCGCTGCCCATGCGGTACACAACGGCCTGACCGTCCTGCCGCAAACAGAGAAGTTCCTGCACGGAACAAAAGTGGCTTATGGCATTCTGGTACAAAGCGCACTATTGGAGCAAGATGAGGTTTTGTCACAATTGATTGCGGCGTATCGACGTTTTCATCTACCGACCCGGCTTACCGAACTGGATGTGGATATCCATAACACCGCAGATATCAATAAAATGATCGCGCATACCCTGCGCCCTGTGGAATCCATCCACTATTTACCGGTTACGTTAACGCCAGAAACCCTGCGCGCGGCGTTTGAAAAAGTTGAATTTTTCAGGACATAACCTGGCGGGACTACGCTTAACAACCTGGGTAATAATAACGTAATTTATTGAAAAATAATCCGCTGGCGACATTACCCGACAAAGATCAGCAACAACGCGCGCCGCCTTTGCCACCATAGCGTGCATCCTGTCGCTCGCGGAAAAATTCTTCATAGGTCATTGGCGTTTGATCCGGATGTGTCACGCGCATATGCTCAACATAGTTGTCGTAATCCGGCACGCCAATCATCATTTTTGCTGCCTGCCCCAGATATTTTCCGGCTTTCGAAAGCGTATCGAACATTGTTGTCACCTGTCTTACAAACGCCCTCCCCTTGTTCTGGAGAGGGCTATCGATGAAAAAAGATTAGTGCGCGCCTTTCGCCTGCGTCACGATCTCATCCACATTTTCTGGCATCGGCTCATACGGCGTTTCATTCGCCGTCGGTTTATCAATCTTCAGAGCGGCCAACGCCGTCTTAATAGAAAACAGTGCCAGTACCACGACCACCACCATAAAGAAAATCGTTAGCCCGGCATCCAGACGATTATTGAATACCAGTTGCGCAAGCTGCGATTCGGTGTACTGCGGCGGAATATTACCGCTGTCGATCATCGCCTGGAACTTGTTGGCAATGGCCAGGAAACCGATTTTCGCATCCGGACTAAACGCTTTCTGCCAGCCCGCTGTCAACGTACAAATCAGCAGCCAGGCCGTCGGTACCAGAGCGACCCACGCATAACGCTGACGCTTCATTTTGAACAGTACCACGGCGCAGAGCATCAGTGCCATACCCGCCAGCATCTGGTTAGCGATACCAAACAGCGGCCACAATGTGTTAATACCGCCCAACGGATCGACCACGCCCTGATGGAGGAAATAGCCCCACGCCAGCACGCACAACGCAGTGGCAAGCAGGTTCGCTGGCAATGAATCGGTACGTTTCAACCCTGGCGACACTACGCCCAACAGATCCTGCAACATAAAGCGCGCCGCGCGGGTACCCGCATCTACCGCCGTCAGAATAAACAACGCTTCAAACAGAATGGCAAAGTGATACCAGAACGCCACATCCATCATCCCGCCCAGCGCGCCATGGAGAATATAAGCCATTCCTACCGCCAGCGTTGGCGCACCGCCTGCGCGGGAGATAATAGATTGCTCGCCGACCTCATTGGCAATCTGGTGTAACGTATCCGGCGTGATAGCGAAACCCCAACTACTGACCACCTGCGCGGCAGAAGCCACGACATCCGCTGTCCCCGCTGGCGCCAGTACCGCCATCGGGCTATTCATCGCAAAGTAAACGCCCGGATCGATAATACAGGCGGAGACCAGCGCCATAATGGCGACGAAAGATTCCATTAACATCCCGCCATAACCGATAAAGCAGGCCTGGCCTTCGTTGGCCAACATCTTCGGCGTCGTGCCGGAGGAGATGAGCGCATGGAAGCCGGATACCGCACCACAGGCGATGGTAATAAACAGGAACGGGAACAGGTCGCCCGTCCAGACTGGCCCTGTGCCATCAACAAATTTGGTCAACGCTGGCATAGTCAGCGTCGGGCGCATGATCAGAATCCCGACCGCCAGACCGACAATTGTGCCAATTTTCAGGAAGGTAGACAGGTAATCACGCGGCGCGAGCAGCAGCCAGACCGGTAATACCGCCGCGACAAAACCGTAGCCCACCAGCATCCAGGTAAGCTGCACGCCGGTAAAGTCAAAGTACGGCGCCCAGGTTGGGCTTGCCGCCACCCATCCACCGGAAATAATAGCGAAAATGAGGAACACCAGCCCAATGATCGACACCTCGCCGATACGCCCCGGACGCAGATAGCGCAGGTAGATCCCCATAAAGATCGCCAGCGGAATCGTGAACGCGACGGTGTAGGTTCCCCACGGGCTATGGGTCAGCGCTTTCACCACTATCATCGCCAGCACAGCCAGAATGATCACCATGATCATAAAACAGGCGACCAGCGCGATCACCCCTGCCGTCGCGCCCATTTCCTCTTTAACCAGCTCACCAAGCGAGCGCCCATCGCGACGGGTCGAGACGAACAACACCATAAAGTCCTGTACCGCGCCTGCCAGAACAACGCCCGCCAGCAGCCAGATCATACCTGGCAGATATCCCATCTGCGCCGCCAGCACCGGACCTACTAACGGCCCTGCCCCGGCTATTGCTGCAAAATGGTGCCCAAAAAGCACTTTCTTATCGGTCGGAACATAATCCAGACCATCGTTATGACGTACTGCAGGAGTCATACGCGTTGGATCAACCGCCAGCACCTTTTTGGCGATGTAGAGTCCATAAAAACGATACGCAATAAGATAGACACAGACCGACGCGACCACAATCCATAACGCGTTGATCTGTTCCCCACGATTTAACGCAATATAGCCCAGGGCAAACGCACCCAATACCGAGAGCGCTGTCCAGACGAGGTATTTCCCTGACTTATTCATAGTTGTTGTCCGTTTGCGTGTTCCAGAGAGATGTTACATTTTGTTTCTATAACACCTTTACTGTAATTAACAACACAACAACATCATAAAACCGTAGCGTTACCCATTTTTTACATTACAGTGTTAACCAGATCACTTCCTGTCTTTACTCAGGCTGCAATTGCATGTGGCTTTGCCAGAACTATCCCATTACTGCCGTTCCCAGTCGGCAGGTACAGCAGCGACGCCCCTGCTCATCAAAAAGGGTAATTTCCCAGCTTTGATACTGCCGTCCCAGATGGAGCGGCTGACAGACGCCGCGCACTTTTCCCTGCGAGACGGCGCGGTGGTGGGTGGCATTCAACTCTGTGCCTACGACGCACTGCCCGTCGCGGGTCATCAGGTAACCCGCCATCGAACCCAACGTTTCTGCCAGTGCCGCCGATGCGCCACCATGCAATAAGCCAAACGGTTGATGGGTGCGGGTATCGACCGGCATTTCTGCCTCCAGCACTTCATCGCCAAGACGGGTATAGACAATACCCAGATGCGCCACCAGTGTGCTCTGGCTGGTAGCGTTCAATTCATCCAGCGTTAAATGCCGTTTCCAGATCATCGTCAGGCTCCCAAGGTTGAACCGCCATCGACCACAATATCCTGCAAGGTAATGTGGCTGGCCAGATCGGAGGCAAGAAATAAAATCGTATTGGCTATCTCCTGCGGACGGGCGATTTTACCGAGCGGAATACCGAGCTTAAACTGTTCGCCAAAACCGCGAATACGCTGTTGTTCGGCATCTTCACTCACCCATAAAGTGCGCTGCATATCGGTGTCAGTCGAACCGGGCGACACCACATTACAGCGCACCCCACTGCCCGCCAGCTCCAGCCCTACGGTTAGCGCCAGGCTTTTCAGCGCCGCTTTAGATGCGCCGTAGGCGCTCATACCGATGCGCGGCGTGTGTGCCGCATCTGAGGCCACGGTGACAATCGCCCCCCCCTGCTGACGGCGGAACTGCGCCATCGTCTGCGAAAACAGGTTAAACGCGCCGCCAACATTGACCGCAAATGTCTGCTGCCAGTCGTCAAGGCTAAGCGCATCGGTTGCTCCCATTCGTAAAATACCGGCGGCGTTGACCAGGACATCCAGCCGCGGCGTTTTTTGCAATACACGCTGGCACACCTGAGCAACCTGCCCGGCCTCCGCCACATCCATGACTTCGGTAGCAAAGGGGTAATTCTCTTGCGTAAATTCTCGATCGAAGCCGATCACCCGCGCCCCGGCGTCAACAAACGCCAGCGCCGTGGCGTAACCGATCCCTTTCCCTGCACCGGTCACCCATACCGTTTTGTCTGAAAAATCAACGCTGGTCATTACTCTACCTCGCGGGAAAGCAGCGCCCACCAGGCGTCAATGGTTGGATTTTTCGCCAGCATCACGAAATCAATATCGCCGTGTACTTTGCGCCAACGCGCCGCCAACCCCATCATTCGAACGGAATCCAGACCATAGTCGATCAGGTTTTCATCATCCACAGGCTCGTCGGACTCATCCAGTAGCGGCAGGATCATCGCCCGTAACGCCGCTTTGCTGGCAGGAACTGGCGTCGGCAGTAGTGATTCAGTCATAACGACACGACCTGAACGCCCCGCCACATATTTCAGCGCCATCAGATGCTCTTCCCGGCTGAAATCCGCCAGCGCGTCCGCCACCATAAACGGTTTAATATCGCGCATAAACGCATCGGTAGCGGTGGTCATACAGCCAATATGCGCATACACGCCGGTAATGATGAGCTGATTGCGTCCGGTATCTTTTAACATCTGTTCCAGCGGCGAGCGGTGAAACGCGCTATAACGCCACTTCACCAGCACCGTATCCGCCTCATCCGGCGTTAAGGCTTCCACCACCTTCTGCTGTTCCGGAGAGCGCGTCAGTCCCGGTCCCCACATATCATTAAGTAATGCGCGATCTTCATCGCTTTGCTCTTTCGGCTGAGCGGTGTAATAAACCGGGATATGATGTTCCTTACAGTACTGGCGCAGAGCGGCGATATTGGCAATCACCTGGTCCATCATTGGACAGTCGCGGCCCCAAAAGCTGACGAAGTAATCCTGCATATCGTGGATGAGCAGCGCAGCGCGTTCCGGTTCAAATGCCCAGTTCACTTTATTGGTCGGAATATCCTGTGCAGTGGGCAACGCATAAGACTGTAGTTTCGGAATTGCCATCTCTCTTTCTCCTTCAGAGCGGTGAACGTGATGCCAACCGCTGGCGTAATTGTTTTTTATCGACTTTACCAACCGGCGTCAGCGGCAGCGATTCAACGCACTCTACGCGATCCGGTAATTTAAATTCCGCCACGCCCTGCTCTCGCAGGAAACGACGTACCTGTACCGCGCGCAACGGTTCTGTTACCACCAGATAGGCGCAACTTTTTTCTCCCAATAATTCATCTTCCATGCTAACCAACGCCGCATGGATCACCGCCGGGTGACGCAGTAACAGGTTTTCGATCTCTTCGGCGGCTATCTTCTCGCCGCCCCGGTTGATCTGATCTTTTTCACGCCCATGAACAGTAATGTAGCCGTCTTGATCAAGGGAAATCAGATCGCCGGAGCAGTAAAAGCCGTTGGCATCAAAGGCATTGGCATTGTGTTGTGGGCTGTTGAAATAGCCGCGGAAAGTATAGGGGCCACGCGTCATCAGACGGCCAATTTCGCCCGGCGGCAGAGGATTTCCGTCGGTATCCGCCACCCACACTTCATCATCCGGGCACATAGGCCTTCCCTGAGTATTGATAATCCGTTCCGGACTGTCATCCAGGCGGGTATAGTTCACCAGTCCTTCCGCCATGCCAAAGACCTGCTGCAACTGGCAACCAATCTCAGCCGGAATGCGGGCGGCCAGCGTCGCGGAAAGCCGCGCGCCGCCAACCTGCAATAACCTTAATGACGCCAGTGGCGCATTACCGCCCCACTCCTGGATAGCCTGTAGCCACAGACTGACCGCAGGCGGTACCAGCGCCGTGGCATTAATCTGCTGTTTTTCGATCAGCGGGAAACAGAGCGGGGCGCTGGGATCGGCTGCCAGTACCACCGTTCCTTTGGCGAGAAAGACGCCTAAAGCACCCGGCGAACTCATGGCGTAGTTATGCGCCGCGGGAATCGCACACAGAAAACGCGTCTTCGCGTTGAAACCGCAAATCTCATTGCTGCGGCGCACGCTGTAATAGTAGTCGTTATGAGTACGGGGAATAAGCTTTGGCGTGCCGGTAGTCCCGCCGGAAAGCTGAAAGTAGGCGACCTCGTCAGCGGGCGATGGGGTGGCGGTAAAGTCGTCCGCCGTCTGACGCATCGCCGATTCCAGGCTGTGATCGCCGTCGTCGTTGCGCAATAACACCACCCGTACAGAGCGATGTTCAGACACAAACGTGTTCAGGAACGCCTCGCCGGCGAACAGCGTATGCTGGCGATCGGCAATCACCAGCGCTGGCGCGATCTGCGCCGCATAAGCGTTCAGTTCGGTACGCTGATGGCTAAACAGCGCCAGAACTGGTGCAACGCCAAGTTTCAGCAGGGCGAAAAAGGTGATATACAGTTCCGGCACATTCCCCAACTGTACCAGAGCGGTTTCGCCAGATTTGATGCCCTGACGACGTAAACTACAGGCCAGATTATCCGCAGCCTGGTTAAGCTGGCGATAGCTGAAGGCGCGCTCGCCTTCAATGACCGCCGTCTTGTCGCTGTCAGCGTGGCGGGTCAGAATATCGGTCAACGGCACGTCTTGCCAGTAGCCTTTTTCACGATAACGGCGGGCAAATTCATCCGGCCAACGGGTGAAAGGTATACGCATCATCGGTCCTTAATGCAGTCCAAAAACGTTCAACATCGTAGAGAGCTTGACGCCGGTTTCCCGCCACTCTCCAACGGGCGAAGAGGCAGGGACAATCCCGGCACCGGCGAACAGGCGCACCTGATTACCGTGTAATTTCGCACAACGAATCGTCACTACCCACTCGCCATTTCCTTCGGCGTCGCACCAGCCGACAATGCCGCCAAACAGTTCACGATCGAACGGTTCCAGTTCGGCAATGAGCTTTTTCGCCACCTGATGGGGAAATCCGCTTAACGCAGGTGTCGGATGCAGCAGACAGGCCAGCGTCAGCGCATTTTCATCGGCATTGGCCTTGCCCTCAAATGGCGTACCGAGATGCCAGAGCGTCGGTGTGGTGATCAGCTGCGGGGAGGAAGGCAATCGCAGTTCCGAGCTGCGGTCACGCAAGATCTGCTTCATCGCCTGAGTCACCAGTTCATGTTCATGGCGATCTTTTTCCGAAGCCAGCAGTCGGTTTCCCGCTTCGCGGTCCAGAACATCATCTGGCTGGCGGCGCGCCGAACCGGCTAACGGCAACGAACTAAAGCGCTCGCCTTCTTTGCGTAACAGGAGTTCGGGGCTGGCGCCCAGCAGAACACCGCCATCCGCCAGTGGGACATGAAAGTTGTAACTAACCGGGTTTTGCGCGACCAGCCTCTCCAGCAACGCTCCGCTATCCACCGCAACATCAGTGGTAATATCAATCAGCCGCGAAAGCACCACTTTATCGACGTCCGGCGTGGCAGTTAGCGCAGCCGCGCGCGCTACCATCGCTTCAAAATCATCCTGTTCCGGTATCGCCCTCCTCGCCGTCACCGTCAACGACTGATGAGCGGTGAAATAACGCGCCGTACGCTGCTTTTCCTGACGGGAAAAAGGCTGCCATTCCATTGGAATATAGAGCGACGATGGCTGACGGGTGTCAAAAGGAATCGCCCCCACCAGGATAGGGTTTGCGATGCCCTGCGATTTGGCCTCAGCAAACCGTTTCTGCAATTTCTGCTGGAAAGGACTCTGCGGCGAATCTCCGTCAACGGCAGGCTCGGTATAGCGGGCGAAGCAGCCCGAGGTGGTAAAACTGCGATACGGTGACATGAAGAAAAAGCGATCGGGAGCGAGCGTTGTCATTGTCTCCTGAGCGTCCTCGGCCAGTGACATATCCATATCATCCTCCAATGATAAAGGCTTATATACACTTCATCCTTCAAGCTACCTCTTTGTTGGCTGCGCTCAGAAACCCCGGTCACATAGTTATCTATGCTCTTGGGGATTTCTTCCCTTGCCGCCGCGATGCTTCTTGAATGATTTTGTGTATAATAATGATTATTATTTCTATTTTTAGTGCGCTAACCTAAGAGTAAAACGTCGCTCTGTCAACTCTGGTCATGACTTAAATGGCACTAAGGCTTGCATCTCGCTGCCACTAACATGAAAATGAGAAGCATTAACTTTATTAATAACAGGACGCTATTGTGAGACTCCCCGCCTTTTATCGTTGGCTGCTTTTAGTGGTTAGTTTATTTTTTTCAGGAATTTCCTTAGCCCAGGGTGCAGGCTGGCCCCGGCAAATCACTGACAGCCGTGGCGTTCATACCCTGACTCATCAGCCCACGCGTATTGTTTCTACCAGCGTGACGTTAACAGGCTCGCTGTTAGCGATTGACGCCCCCATCATCGCCAGTGGGGCCACCACGCCGAATAACCGTTTTGCTGACGATCAAGGGTTTATGCGCCAGTGGAGCGACGTAGCGAAAGCCCGCCATGTTGCCCGCCTCTACATCGGTGAACCGAATGCCGAAGCGGTCGCCGCACAGATGCCGGACCTGATTTTGATAAGCGCCACTGGCGGCGACTCGGCATTGGCGCTATACGATCAGCTTTCCACTATCGCGCCGACGCTTATCATCAACTATGACGATAAAAGCTGGCAGACATTACTCACTCAGCTCGGCGAAATCACCGGTCAGGAGAAACAGGCCGCCGCGCGCATAGCAGAATTTGAAACACAGCTGGCGGCGGTTAAACGACACATCACCATGCCGCCACAGCCGGTCAGCGCGCTGGTGTATACCCCTGCCGCGCATAGCGCCAACCTGTGGACACCGGAATCAGCGCAGGGCAAGCTGTTGGCACAACTGGGCTTTACGCTGGCGACGCTGCCGGATGGGCTGCAAACCAGTAAAAGCCAGGGTAAGCGCCACGATATTATTCAACTTGGCGGGGAAAATCTGGCTGCCGGTTTAAACGGAGAATCCCTCTTCCTGTTTGCCGGCGACAGCAAAGATGCCGCGGCTCTTTACGCCAACCCTCTGCTGGCGCACCTGCCAGCTGTGCAAAATAAACGTGTTTATGCGCTGGGCACAGAAACGTTCCGTCTGGATTATTACAGCGCGACGTTACTGCTTAACCGACTTGCCACCCTGTTTTGACGTAACCGCGTCTTATCTGGCCGACCATTCGGGTGTTGTCGGCCAGATAAGCGCTTTGCCATTAGCCAGGATCGTTGTTCGGCGGCGTCTGGCGAAAACGGCGTAGTTCTCTCAGGGCTAACAGCAGTAACAAACCGATAAGCACCAGCCCAAACCCACTCACGCTCGCGGAGGCGACCGGTGTCATTATGGCGCCAAGACCGCCGAGAAGCGCCGCGCCGATGGCGTCTCCCGTGACATTTTGCGCAGTCCACAGACCATTCATTCTCCCCAGCATGTTTTCCGGCGTCTGAGTTTGCAGCAGGGTGTATTGCAATAACGAGCTAATCGCGCTAAGCCAGCCAAACAGCGCCAGACAGATAACACCCGCCCCCCAGACAGGCATAATGGCGAACACCCCCACCGCCAGAAAGGAACCGACCGTCGAAACCAGCATAATAAGCCCAGGACGAATACTATGCGCCAGCTGTCCGCTGGTCAGTGCGCCAATAGCGGCCCCCAGCGGGATTGCCGCATACAACAAACCGATTTGCGCCGCTGACATCTGCCAGCTCATCGCCAGCGCCGGATAAAGTACACGTACCGCGCTTGCCATTGTCACCAGGCCGCCAAGTAGCGTAATACCACCGATAAGCGGACTGGCGAGCAAAAAACGGAACGCGGCCAGCAATGCGATAAAAGGGTTTTCCCGCGGCTGCGGGGGGACTGGCAGCCGCGGCAATGTCAGCAACGGCAATAGCGTGATAAACGTTCCGGCCGCTGCCAGCCCGTAGTTCCAGGCTACGCCGCCGCTGGCAAGCAATACGCCCCCGAGCATGGGCGAAATCACCGATCCCAGACGTACCGTCAGCATGGTAATCGCGCCAGCCTGCATCAGATTCTCTCTTCCAACCAGCGCAGGCGTCGCTGCCAGCAATGCAGTCACGCCCAGGGACGCAAAAAAGCCATCCCACAGACCGAGCAGATAGATTGTCAGTAATGATGGCTCCGGCAACAGCGCGTTTACGCACAGACCAATAAAACCAATACCGCAGGTGCCGCGCGCCAGCAGAATCACTTTTTTGCGCTCATAGCGATCGGCCAGTACGCCACCCACCATTAAGCCAATAAACATGGCGCCGCCGGTCAGCGTTACCGACAGCCCCACTTGCCAGGTGGAGTGCGTCATCATCTGGATCTGCACTGGTATCGCCACACCAAGCAGCCCCAGCGAAACAATTGAGATAAAACGGGCCAAAAATACTGCGCGAAATGCAGGATGCGTCTTCAACAGGCTGAGATTAAGCAGCCAGGATTGTCGATTCATTACAACGCCTTAATGCGAATTTTTTTAAATATCCATTCAGTGGCTGCACATGCTAACATAACCAAATAAGATAGATAACGATAATTACTATCATTATCAGGGAAGTTATTATGTCATCGTCGTTTTCCGTGACGCGCGCGTTTGCCGTGCCCGGATTGCTGTTATTGTTGATTCTCGCGACAGTTTTAAGTCTGGTCATTGGTGCGAAACCCTTGCCCGCCGCTGTCGTGCTGGACGCGTTCACTGGCGTTTGCCAAAGCGCCGATTGCACCATCGTCCTGGATGCGCGTTTGCCTCGTACGCTGGCCGGACTACTGGCAGGCGGCGCGTTGGGACTCGCCGGCGCGCTGATGCAAACGCTTACCCGTAACCCGCTCGCCGATCCAGGGATTCTGGGCGTTAACCACGGCGCCAGCTTCGCCATTGTTCTGGGCGCGGCGCTGTTCGGTTTCTCCACACCGCTGGAACAGCTTTTCATGGCCTTTAGCGGCGCGCTTATCGCATCGCTGATTGTCGCCTTTACCGGCAGTCAGGGCGGCGGCCAGTTGAGCCCGGTCCGCCTGACACTGGCTGGCGTGGCGCTTGGCGCAGTCCTGGAAGGACTGACCAGCGGTATCGCGCTGTTAAATCCAGAGGTCTACGACCAGCTTCGCTTCTGGCAGGCAGGTTCGCTGGATATTCGCAGCCTGCAAACATTGAAAGTGGTCATCGCGCCCGTCGCCATCGCCGGGATCGTAGCCCTATTTCTGAGCCGCGCACTGAACAGTCTGAGCCTTGGCAGCGATACCGCAACGGCGCTGGGCAGTAAAGTGGCGCGAACCCAGCTTATCGGTTTACTGGCGATCACCGTCTTGTGCGGCAGCGCAACGGCGTTGGTCGGCCCTATCGCCTTCATCGGTCTGATGATGCCGCATATGGCACGCTGGCTGGTGGGCGCTGACCACCGCTGGTCGCTGCCGGTGACGCTATTGTCGACCCCTGCCCTGCTGCTTTTCGCCGATATTATTGGCCGCCTGATAGTGCCTGGCGAACTCCGCGTCTCGGTCGTCAGTGCATTTATCGGCGCGCCGGTACTTATTTTTCTGGTACGCCGAAAATCAGGCGGAGGCAGCTTATGATGTTTCTTTCACGACGACTTATCATAAGCTGCCTGCTGCTGGCGACAGGCTGTTTCGCCATTGGATTATGGAGCCTGCAAAGCGGCGCTGTTCCGCTTGAGACCGGGCAGGTTATTGCCGCGCTACTGGGTGACGCGCCGCGTAACGTTACCCTGGTGGTAACCGAATGGCGGTTGCCGCGCGTATTAATGGCGCTGCTGATTGGCGCTGCGCTTGGCGTCAGCGGAGCGATTTTTCAGTCGCTGATGCGTAACCCGCTGGGCAGCCCGGACGTGATGGGCTTTAATACCGGCGCATGGAGTGGTGTGCTGGTCGCAATGGTCCTTTTTGGCCAGCACCTTACCGCGATCGCGCTGGCGGCAATGGCAGGCGGCATCGTCACCTCATTGATTGTCTGGCTGCTTGCCTGGCGTAATGGGATTGAAACCTTCCGGCTGATTATCATCGGTATCGGCATTCGCGCCATGTTGGTCGCCTTTAATACCTGGCTTCTGTTGCAGGCGTCGCTGGAAACGGCACTCACCGCCGGTTTATGGAATGCCGGATCGCTCAACGGCCTGACATGGGCGAAAACCTGGCCTTCGGCGCCGCTAATTATAGTGATGCTGACAGGCGCCGCGCTCCTGGTACGCCGAATGAGGCTGCTGGAGATGGGAGATGACAGCGCCTGCGCGCTGGGCGTTAGCGTGGAGCGGTCACGCCTGATGATGATGCTGGTGGCGGTAGTACTGACCGCCGCTGCGACGGCGCTGGCCGGCCCCATCTCGTTTGTCGCCCTTGTCGCACCGCATATCGCCCGTCGCCTGAGCGGTACCGCCCGCTGGGGATTGACCCAGTCGGCGCTGTGCGGCGCTTTATTATTACTGGCCGCCGATGCGTGTGCGCAGCAACTGTTTATGCCTTATCAACTTCCGGTGGGCGTCGTCACCGTTAGCCTCGGCGGTATTTATCTTATCGTCTTGTTAATTCAGGAGTCCCGCAAAAAATGACCGAATCCGTAGCCCGTTTGCGTGGCGATCAGTTAACTCTGGGTTATGGCAGCTATACCGTCGCAAGAAATCTTAACGTTTCGATTCCGGACGGACATTTTACCGCTATCATAGGCCCTAATGGTTGCGGGAAGTCGACGCTGCTACGTACGCTAAGCCGTCTGATGACGCCTGTCGACGGCCACGTCTGGCTGGATGGTGAACAGATACAGCGTTACGCCAGTAAAGAGGTAGCGCGGCGAATCGGTCTGCTGGCGCAAAACGCCACTACGCCTGGCGATATCACCGTACAAGAGTTGGTCGCCAGAGGGCGCTACCCGCATCAGCCTTTATTTACCCGCTGGCGCAAAGAAGACGCCGACGCGGTCGCCAATGCCATGCGCGCTACGGGCATAACCCAACTGGCGACGCAAAGCGTGGATACCCTCTCCGGCGGGCAGCGACAGCGAGCGTGGATCGCTATGGTGTTGGCACAGGAGACCTCGATCATGCTGCTGGATGAACCAACAACCTGGCTGGATATTAGCCATCAAATTGATCTTCTGGAATTGTTAAGCGAGCTGAATCGCGAAAAAGGCTATACGCTTGCCGCCGTTCTGCACGATCTGAATCAGGCCTGCCGATACGCGACCCATTTGATTGCGCTACGCGAAGGTAAGATTGTGGCGCAGGGCGCGCCGAAAGCGATTGTTACCGCAGATCTTATCGAAAAAATCTACGGTCTGCGCTGTATGATTATCGACGATCCGGTTGCCGGCACGCCGCTGGTGGTGCCGCTGGGACGGCAATAATTGCGTAGATGCCCCCAAAGCCGGACAACTGCCATCCGGCTTTTTCTTTGTTATTCAGGCTAACCGTTCATCTATCGCCAGCGCATGTTCCATTTTACGCGAAACCAGCGCATGACGTAGTAATACGCTGCCGCAGGCCATCATGCCGCCGATCAACGCCGCCAGAACAATAATGATCATTTTACCCGGTCCATCCTTTTTCACCGGCAGGGATGGTGCCAGTTGATATTTAAAGGGAGTAAATTTCACGTCGCTCACATTCATTGCCGCCAGTTGTTCAACATGGTATTGACGGTTACGTAAATCACCGTTGATCTCGGCCATGTCCGTGACCCCCTTTTCAATCTCCAGTTTGCGGGAAATACCATCCGCGCCGAGGGAAATAGAGAAATCAGGATCGTCTTTTACCGCCTGCCCATTGCTATAAACCGGCTTCTTAATTCCGGCGGCATTGGCTATTTCCAGCGAATAATGAAGACGTTGAATATTAGCATCAAGTTGATTTTTGAGGCGAACCCGATCCATCGCCAGTTTTTCCTGCTCATAGCGGGTTTTGATTTCCAACTGGTTACGAATATTTTCCATCGTCTCTTTCACGACAATACCAGAGATGTACTGAATATAGCCAGCCAGCACCTTTTGCGCTTCTTCCCGCGTCGGCGCAGTAAAACTCAATGTCCATGACGTGAATAACGACGTTTCATTTTTCTTGCTGGCATTACTGTCCACCGCTTTCATCTTTTCACTCAGCGCGACAATTGCCCGATGAAGATCCTGTTCGTCAATTTCCGCGCCTTTTAATTGATCCATGACATAAGGCGAAGAACGAAGATATTCTTCCAGCAGCGACGGAGAGCTAAACTTTTTAATGAACAGATTAAATACGCTCTCCCGATCAACATTTACCTCCATATCCAGCACGCGCAACGCAGTTAACGTTCTCTCCAGATCCTGCCATTGTACTGATTCCGCAGGCGTAACAATTGCCTGGCTGGTCCATTTTTGCGGAAGAAGAATGGACAGGAGTAAACCCACGCACGCGAAGGCAAAAACGGTCGCAACAATACGACGTTTAGCCTGCCACAACACTTCCATAAGGCTCAACAAATCGATTTCATTGCTGTTGGCGGGCGGCAATGGGTAACCTGCAAATGCCTGATTTTTTTCTTGCTTTACATTAAGAGATGACATGCCGTATGACCTGAAAACTTTATCCAATGAGAGAACACATTCCTGTCAGATATTCTATCAGCTAGTCAGAATTATCCGAAACACTCTTTCCCCCCTGCGCCCGAAAAGCACAACATTCGGAATTGCACCTGCCTGCAAAATGTATCATTTATGTTAAATTAATTAATGGGCACAATAAAAAACCCATAATAATTGCTATTTATTATGGGTTATGCGATACCATTTGCTAAAATCAGGAACAATGCCCGTTATTTATTAATTAGCGCATTGATAACGGGTCCAATAGTTTCAAATGCAGTGGGCGAAATAATATCCACATGCGCACACGGCTGGCGATAAATAGTCATAGAGGCTATCCACGGCAACCAGCTTTGCTCTGGCGATACGCCTTCCGGCACCGTTTTATCCGCCACAAAAAGTGTGGCATGTCCATCAAACGGTACACTATGGGCCGTTGTCAGTAGACGAACGGCATCAGCATAATTGCCTTCAATAGCGGCAAAGAAGGCTTCAGATGCCTTTCCCTGTTGGGCGGCGACAAACGCCGCACGCTCGCGCTCAATTTCCGCCAGCACGTCCGGATTAAGACCATTCGCTTCTTTTTTCCGCCAGTTTTGCGTTTCCGGCGGCCAGGTGTCCAGCAGACCTAAAAACGCGACTGTTTCGCCGCGCGCACGCAAACGGGCGGCGATCCCCTGCGCCAGCGTCCCTCCCAGCGAATAGCCTAATAAATAATAGGGACCATGCGGTTGCCGGGCGAGCAGCGTCGCCAGATGACGTTCACAGACCTCATCAAGATTGGCCGCAGTTTGCAGGGGACCAACAGGTCGTGGCGATTGAATCCCTATAATCGACCACGGCGGGCTGAGATAGCGTGACAATACGCTGAATTGCCAGGCAAAGCCCGAAGCAGGGTGGAAACAGAATAACGTTGGGCCATTGCTTTCACGTAGTGGTAACAGCGGCCCAAACCCCAGATTACGCGAGCGTTCATCATCGTCGGTTTCGAGCAGTTTGCTTAACTGCGCCACATCAGACGCCACCATCACCTGCCCCGGTGTCACCTGACGGTTAAAGGTCCGGCTTAACTGTGCAGCCAGTTTCATCGCCAGCAGCGAGTGGCCGCCCAGTGCAAAGAAATCGCTTTCAACATCGTTTATCTCACAGCCCAGCAGACGGGAAAACGCCGCGGCAACAGCGCGTTCCGTTGCAGACTGCGGCGCACGCCCGTTCACGCGCGGCGTAAGTTCCGGCAGCGGCAAGGCTTTACGGTCCAGCTTCCCATTGGCGCTAAGCGGCAGGCTGGCAAGCTGTAACAGTACCACTGGCACCATATGCGCGGGGAGTTTTTGGCGTAATTTTTCCTGCAATGCCGATAAGTCCAACGGCAACCCGGAGTGCGAAACCAGGTAGCCGACCAGTTGCCGGGCATCTCCCTCCGTCGCCGCCGCCTGATTAAAGATGCAGGCATGGGCCACCGCCTGTTCAACATCCGGCAGCATTTGCATAACGCGGTCAATTTCGCCCAGCTCAATACGTTGACCACGAATTTTGAGCTGATCGTCGCTGCGCCCCAGATACTCCACGGCGCCAGAATCCAGCCAGCGCGCCACATCGCCGGTACGGTACATTCGCTCGCCTGGCGCAAAAGGATCGGCGATAAAACGGCAGGCGGTAAGATCCGGACGCCCAAGGTAACCCTGCGCCAGTTGAATGCCGGTCAGATAGAGATCGCCTGCCACCCCAGGCGGCACCGGCTGCATATGCGCATCAAGAATCCGCAAACCGGTATTCCAGACGGGATAACCAATCGGGATACTGTTACCACCGTTCGCCGACAGTTCTGTCCCGCAGGCCGGATACCAGCTCACATCCACCGCGGCCTCTGTGGGTCCGTACAGATTGTGTAATGGCACGGCAGTTAACATTTCCCAGTCGCGGCACAACGCCGTCGGCAACGCTTCACCACTACAGAAAACCCGTTTTAAGGTGGCGCAAGCGCTTTCAGCCGACTCTGGCGTTAGCGAGGCAATAAACGCCGCCAGCATCGACGGTACAAAATGGGTGGTCGTCACCCCATATTGCGCAAAAAACTGTTGCATCGCGAGCGGGTCGCGGTGCGCTTCCGGTTCCGCCATCACCAGTTTCGCCCCAGTGATAAACGGCCAGAAAAACTCCCATACTGAAACATCAAAACTGCACGGCGTTTTTTGCGCCACCACGTCATCCGCATTCAACGGATAGTGATCCTGCATCCATAGCAACCGGTTCACTATCGCCGTTTGTCCCACCATCACCCCTTTTGGTCTGCCGGTTGAGCCAGAGGTAAAAATGATATAAGCGGTATGTTGCGGTAAAGACAGCCCCAGCGGGGTAGTATCACCGCCCGGTAGCGGTTCGCTATAACAGAAGTATTCCATCCCCGGGATGTCGTGAAAACGCACCAGTTGCGCCTGAGTGGTAATGAGCAGTTTCGGCTGCGCATCTTCCAACATCATTCGCAGCCGATCGTCAGGATAACCGGTATCCAGCGGCAACCATGCCGCCCCTGCCTCGACAATGCCATGCAGCGCTAAGGTCAGGAAAACCGACCGCGGCAGCGCTACCGCCACACTATCGCCGGGCTGAACGCCGCGCTCACGAAGCGCGTGCGCCAGCGCGACAACCTGTTCACGCATTTCACGATAGGTAAAATGATAGTGCGCATCGATCAGCGCCGGAGCCTGAGGCGTTTTTCGCGCCTGCTGCGCCACCAGGTCGCTGAGCGTAGCGACAGGAATCGTCACTGCCGTATCATTAAGGCGCGTCAGCTGCTCCGTTTCATCCGCCAGCAGCATTTGCGCGTCGCCGCAACATAGCGCAGGATTATCAGCAAACTGCCTGATAAGCGCCATCAGCCGTAAAGCATGACGGGACAGCGTGGCCTCATCGTAACGCTGCGAATTCGCCAGTAATTCAACATCCAGACCGCCGTTTTCATCAGGGAAAAGCGCCAGTTCGAGATCGTTAACCGGTCCCGTTGCCAGGGTATGGGTTTGCGCCTGTATATCTGGAAAATCAAGATGATAATCAAAGACTTTTATATTTAACACTGGGCCAAATAACGGCGTTTCTCCCGCAGCTCGTCCACTATCGCGAACGATCTGTTCGGCGTCGTAACGCTGGTGGCGACGCATTTTTTTTAACTGCGTCGCAAGACGTCTCGCCAGCATTGGCAGGTTTTCCGTCGCATGAATATTAACTGCCAACGGCAAAACGTTAAGCACCGGACCCGTCGCCGTTAACGCCGCGGACCCCATCCGCCGCATAAAAATAAACCCGGCGGCATAGTTCATCCTTCCGCACAGCCGTCCCAGCCACAGCGTCACTAGCGCCAGGGCGAGATCCGCTCGCGGTATGTCGGGCATTTGCGCGGCCAGTTGGCGAAACGCCCCCTCCGGCGCGGTCAGTTTCATGCGAAGAGTCTCCGCGTTCGCCGGACGCCCCGGCAGCGGCGCGGCAGAAATTGACGCTGGCGGCGGTAGTTCGCAGCGCTGTTGCGCCCAGAAAGCGCCGTCACGCTGCCAGGCTTCGCTCTGGCGATAGCGCAGATATTCTTCAACCACATCGGCAAAAGGCGTAAAAGGCGAATCAGGCGTAGGGACACCGCTCCGCCAGGCGCGATAAATCGCCACAATCTGGCGAGTTATCGCCGGGAAGCTAAACCCATCCACCAACAAATGGTGATAGCGTTGATACCAATACCAGCGGGTATCATCAATGCGCATCAACTGGTGAAACGCGAGCGGCTTGCCGCTATCTGCACGCAGGTTTTGCCGTAAGTCCGCCTGCATGATATCCAGCGCCGCCTGATGCGGATCGGTCTGGTCGCGTAAATCTGTGATCGTGGGTTCGCCAAAAGTGTGCCCGGGATCGATCCACTGCCAGACCTCGCCGTTTTCCTCGGTAAAACGCATCTGTAGCGTATCCGCCTGCCGCATCCCTGCCGTTACCGCTTTTGCCAGTAAGACGGCATCCAGCTCGCCGGTCAGTTCCACATAATGCGCTACGCTCCAGGCAGAAGGTAAATCAGAGAGTTTTTCCGCCATCCAGATCCCTGGCTGAGCGGCAACCAGCGGTAAACGTTGCGTCATTTCGCCTCCTGCTTATCGGCATAATGTGCCGGATTCAATGTCGTCCAGCGCGTATTAAGCCACTGCTGGCACGCATCCTGCGATTGCGGTTCGCATACAACTGCCCACCCTGCAGGAAGCGTACACTCTGCCGGCCAAAGGCTGAATTGACGCTGCGCATTTTGCAGAAGGTAAAACTGTCCCTGCGGGTTATCGAAGGGATTACTGAATTCCATACTCAACTCCTGTCGTGGACATATGCCCGGTTAAAGCGTGTCAATGAGCGGCTGCCAGAGCAGCATCAACCCCTGCGTTAGCCCGCCGCGCCAGCAAAGCGCATCGTGTCCGCCGTCAACCTGACGCCAGAAAATGGACTGCTGAGGGGTATTCAGTTGGGCATAAAGCGCCTGATTTGCCTGAAAAATGATCGGCTCACGCACGCCGGCTTCCAGAACGATGCGTAACCCATGCGCACGTAATGCGCCGGTTTTCAACCGGGTAAGCACTTCCCCCCCGGCCTGGCTTGTGCGATGGGGCCACCAGAAAGATCCAGACTGACTCAGTACGCAGCCAAAGCGCGCCGGCCAGTTCAGACCGGCATAAAGAGCCGACAGGCCGCCAAAACTCTGGCCGGCCACCACCGTCCGTCTGGCATCATCGCTAAAAGGCGTCAGGGATCTGACTTGCGGTAACAATTCCTGCTGCACCGCCAGCCAGAAGTCGGCGTTGCAGGGCAATTCCTGACCACGATGTTGGGTATCGATCGCGTCAATCAGCACGTAGACGGCACCAGGAAGCAAATGTTGTTGGGTAAGCGAGGCGAGTGCAGGCCAGACGGGCATACTTTCCGCCCAGAACTGACCGTCCAGCAAAATAGCCAGTGGCCTTTCTTCCGGCGCAGCGTCTCCGGTGGTCAATATCCATACGCGACGGGAATTACCCAAACGTTCGCTATGCCAGTGCACCATCACCGGCGGGGAGGATGGCGTTTCAGGGCGATCCCATCCTGGCTGGGGGGGCGCATCCGGCATCTCCAGCGCCGAAACCGCATGACCACGCCCTCCCCGCCAACTTTGGGAATTAAGCGGGTCGGCAATCGCCTGCGGTAATAGCTGTCGCCAGCCTTCACGCAACTCACGTAGATCAGGCGTTTCACCCGGTGAAAAAGTGGCAAAAATGTCATCACGTTCGGTGGGAATGAAACAGTAACTACCGCGCCAGTTAGCGCCCAGTACCGTACTCCAGTGCCAGACATCCGTTCCGGCAATACGCGTCATCGTCTGAGGCTGTGCATTTTGGTGATGATCGGTCACGCCGGTGATGTAGACCCAGACACGCCGTATCGGGGAGCATGTTTCATTCCCTTGCGGATCGCGCCACCAAAAGGTGACCCGATAATTGCCGTCTCTTTCCTGTACCCATTCCGGCCCGTTTTTCGTCCTCCACCAGGCCTCACTTCCGGTTGCCAGCGCCTCTACCATCATAACCCTATGTTTATTATGAATTTTACATATAATTAGCGAAATATATTGATAATATTATTGATAACTATTTGCATTTGCAATAGCGTATTGTCGCGCTATGGGAAGCGCGAACATAATTTCACCACCCAGGCCAATACCTTTGACGGGCGCTTTGGCTTACGTGGCTAAAGAAAAGCAGGATATACAATGAACAAGAAGATTCATTCTCTGACCTTACTGGTCAATTTAGGGATTTATGGGGCCGCTCTGCCCGTGATGGCGGAAGAGAAAACCGATAATGCTGTACTCAACAATGAAGATACTATCGTGGTCACTGCCGCCCAGCAAAACCTGCAGGCGCCTGGCGTTTCCACCATCACTGCCGATCAAATTCGCAAAAATCCACCCGCGCGCGATGTGTCCGAAATCATCCGCACCATGCCGGGCGTTAACCTGACCGGTAACTCCACCAGCGGTCAACGCGGTAATAACCGCCAAATCGATATTCGCGGCATGGGCCCGGAAAATACCCTTATCCTGATTGACGGTAAACCCGTCAGCAGCCGTAACTCGGTGCGGCTGGGCTGGCGCGGCGAACGCGATACCCGCGGCGATACCGCGTGGGTGCCGCCGGAGATGATCGAACGTATTGAAGTCCTACGCGGCCCAGCCGCAGCGCGTTATGGCAATGGCGCCGCTGGCGGCGTAGTCAATATCATTACCAAAAAAGGCGGTAGCGAGTGGCACGGTTCCTGGAACACGTATTTCAACGCGCCGGAACACAAAGACGAAGGCGCGACCAAACGCACCAACTTTAGCCTGAACGGCCCACTGGGCGGGGATTTCAGCTTCCGTCTGTATGGCAATCTCGACAAAACCCAGGCCGATGCGCGCAATATTAACCAGGGGCATCAGTCTGAACGTACCGGGAGTTACGCCGACACGTTACCAGCCGGACGCGAGGGGGTCATTAACAAAGATATCAACGGCGTGGTTCGTTGGGATTTTGCGCCGCTTCAGTCTCTGGAGCTGGAGGCCGGTTACAGTCGCCAGGGCAACCTGTACGCCGGCGATACCCAAAATACGAATACCAACCAATTGGTAAAGGATAATTACGGAAAAGAGACCAACCGCCTTTATCGGCAGAATTACTCCCTGACCTGGAACGGCGGCTGGAATAATGGCGTTACTACCAGCAACTGGGTGCAATATGAACATACCCGTAACTCCCGTATGCCGGAAGGCTTAGCGGGTGGCACCGAAGGGATTTTCGACCCGAAAGCGTCGCAAAAATATGCCGATGCCGATCTGAATGACGTCACTTTGCACAGCGAAGTGAGCATTCCTTTCGATCTGCTGGTCAACCAAAACCTGACGCTGGGCACCGAATGGGCCCAACAACGTATGAAAGATACACTCTCCAACTCACAAACCTTCATGGGGGGCACGATTCCGGGTTACAGCAGTACCGATCGTAGCCCGTATTCAAAAGCAGAAATTTTCTCCCTCTTTGCTGAAAACAACATGGAGTTAACCGAGAGCACCATGCTGACGCCGGGACTGCGTTTCGATCATCACAGCATTGTGGGAGATAACTGGAGCCCGTCGCTGAATCTGTCACAAGGTCTGGGGGATGACTTTACCCTGAAAATGGGGATCGCCCGCGCCTATAAAGCCCCGAGCCTGTACCAGACTAACCCAAACTATATTTTGTACAGTAAAGGCCAGGGCTGCTACGCAACTGGCGCCGGCACCGGTATCGGCTGTTACATGATGGGCAACGATGACCTGAAAGCTGAAACCAGCATCAACAAAGAGATCGGCCTGGAGTTTAAACGTGATGGCTGGCTGGCCGGCGTCACCTGGTTCCGCAATGATTACCGTAATAAAATTGAAGCGGGCACAGTGCCATTACAGCGTATCAACAACGGTAAAACCGATGTCTATCAGTGGGAAAACGTGCCTAAAGCGGTCGTTGAAGGTCTGGAAGGAACGTTAAACGTACCGGTGAGCAACACCGTGAACTGGACGAATAATGTGACCTATATGCTACAGAGCAAGAACAAAGAGACCGGCGAGCGACTGTCGATTATCCCGCAGTACACGCTCAACTCAACCCTGAGCTGGCAGGTACGTCAGGACGTTTCTCTGCAATCAACCTTCACCTGGTACGGTAAACAAGAACCGAAGAAATATGATTACCAGGGAAACCCCGTCACCGGAACAGATAAGCAAGCCGTCAGTCCGTACAGTATTGTTGGTCTGAGCGCGACCTGGGATGTGACTAAAAACGTCAGTCTGACTGGCGGCGTCGATAACCTGTTTGACAAACGTCTGTGGCGTGAGGGTAATGCGCAAACCGTCAGAGATACCCAAACAGGCGCCTATATGGCAGGCGCTGGCGCGTACACCTATAACGAACCGGGCCGTACGTGGTATATGAGCATTAATACCCATTTCTGATACCGGCCTTCCCTCCCTCGTTCGGGGGAGGGAGATGTAAAGAGACCATGCTGACAACCCATTTTTCTCTTCCCTTTGCCGGACACATGCTGCATATCATCGACTTTGACGCGAGCAGCTTTCACGAGCATGATCTGCTTTGGCTTCCTCATCACCATCGGCTCCGGTCTGCCGGGCGCAAGCGTAAGGCTGAACATTTGGCAGGCCGTATCGCCGCCGTTCATGCGCTACGCGAAACGGGTATCAGGATGGTTCCCGATATTGGCAATAAACGACAGCCGCTATGGCCGGCTGGTATCTTTGGAAGCATCAGCCACTGTGCGTCAACGGCGCTGGCTGTTATATCCCGGCAGTGCGTCGGTGTTGATATAGAAAAAGTGATGTGCCAGCACACTGCGACAGAGCTGGCCTCGTCCATTATTGATAGCGATGAGCATCATATTCTCCAGGCGAGTCCGCTACCTTTTCCGCTAGCTCTGACGCTGGCCTTTTCCGCCAAAGAGAGTGTTTATAAGGCGTATTCAGAGAATTTCTCGTTACCGGGGTTCGATAGTGCCAAAATTACATCACTCACCGCTACGCATCTCTCGTTAAACATACTGTCCGCTTTTGCCGTCACTCAGGCTGAACGTGTTGTCCCTGTACAGTGGCTGCAACACGATGATGCGGTTATCACCCTTTGCTCCGGTAATAACCTCGCTCCACCACGACAAAAGCGTCCCCGCTTCTATACTTAGCGCATTACCCTAATAAATGAGATCGCTATGCCGCTACCTGATTTTCACGTTTCTGACCCCTATACGCTTGGCATTGAACTGGAAATGCAGGTGGTCAACCCGCCAGGCTACGATTTAAGCCAGGATTCTTCTACGTTAATTAATGCCGTTAAATCCCGACTCACGGCTGGCGAAGTTAAGCACGATATCACCGAAAGTATGCTGGAGATGGCTACGGACGTCTGCCGTGACATTGATCAGGCGGCGGCTCAACTTTCTGTCATGCAGCACATTATTTTACAGGCGGCGTCGGAACACCATCTCGGCATTTGTGGCGGTGGTACTCACCCTTTTCAAAAATGGCAACGTCAGGAAGTCTGTGATAATGAGCGCTATCAGCGCACTCTGGAAAATTTCGGCTACTTAATTCAACAGGCGACGGTTTTCGGCCAACATGTGCATGTCGGATGCGCGAATGGCGACGACGCTATTTATCTCTTACACGGGTTATCGCATTTTGTTCCGCATTTTATTGCACTCTCCGCCGCGTCTCCCTATATGCAAGGATCAGATACCCGTTTTGCCTGCGCGCGCCTGAATATCTTTTCCGGGTTTCCCGATAATGGGCCTATGCCGTGGGTCAGTAACTGGCAAGAGTTTGCCAGGCTATTTCGTCAGTTGTCTTACACCACGATGATTGACAGCATCAAAGATTTACACTGGGATATCCGCCCCAGCCCGGTCTTTGGCACAGTAGAAGTTCGGGTAATGGATACGCCGCTCACCCTCGATCATGCTATCAATATGGCAGGACTGATTCAGGCAACAGCTCACTGGCTACTGACCGAACGTCCCTTTAAACCTCAGGAACAGGACTATCTGTTATATAAATTCAACCGCTTTCAGGCGTGCCGCTATGGTCTGGAAGGGGTGTTAACGGATGTTTATACCGGCGATCGCCGTCGGCTGGCAGACGATACGCTGCGTCTATTAGACAACGTTACGGCTTCTGCGGGCAAAGTGGGCGCCGACAGTGCGATTGAAGCACTGCGTATGCAGGTGAAAAAAAGCGGTAACGAAGCACACTCAATGCGGAAATTTATTGCCGACGGCGGATCGTTGACTGGCCTGGTGCAAAAACATTGTGAGATCTGGGCTGGGCAATGACAGCAAATTTGCGTTACCGGGCAATATCCCGGACAATGATGTTTTAACTTACGTTTAACAAAGTGATGAAACACCCGCTTGAATCATTAATGACCGTTGCCGGTATCCTGCTGATGGCGTTTCTCTCCAGCCTGCTGCTGCCCGTCCCTTCTCCCGGCCTTGCGTTGGCACAAAAGCTGGTCGGGATCTTTCATCTTATGGATCTCAACCAGCTTTATACCTTACTGTTTTGTTTATGGTTTCTGTTGCTTGGCACGCTGGAATATTTTGTTATTCGCTTTATCTGGCGTCGGTGGTTTTCACTGGCTGATTAAGCGCTTCAATGCGTACAGCTATGCTTTTCTTTACGATAAGCGCCTGGCGGCAAATTGAACGTACGGGTAAAAATACGCGTAAAGGTTTGCTGCGAATCGAAACCATACTTGAGACAAATATCGTACACTTTCTGATCGGTGTCGCGCAAATCGCGCGCCGCCAGTTTTAGCTTCCGCTCGCGTACATAGCGCCCCAGACTCTCCCCTTTATACTGCATAAAAAGGCGTTGCAGGTGCCACTTGGAATACCCGGCATGGCGGGCGATATCATCAATACGTAACGGCTGGTTCAAATTATCATCAATCCACTCGACAATCGTGTCGATAACCTGAGCGGAAATGGTCATCGTGCTCTCCCCTCTATCAAACTCGTCAACGGCTCACAAGCCACAACGTTTACTGCAACAGCAATAAGCATAGTAATAACCACACAAATTGTGAGATGGCTTATGGCGTGGTCTGCAATAGGCTTTTTCACCACTTCACGTAGGCGGCCCTTGATTATGAGTGAGTAAGCACTCATTATAAAGAACCAAAGTACGCCGTCAAGGCACTTTTCAAAGGTTGACATTCCCCGTTGCGACGCGGCTACGGGCGTGATTCAATCATGTTTTTACAGATATAAGGGTAACGTGTAGTGGCTCGTCCGAAGAGTGAAGACAAAAAACTGGCATTACTGGAAGCAGCAACCCAGGCGATAGCGCAATCCGGCATCGCCGCCTCTACGGCGGTAATTGCGCGTAACGCAGGCGTTGCTGAAGGGACGTTATTTCGCTATTTTGCGACCAAAGATGAGCTGATTAACGCGTTGTATTTGCATTTAAAGCAGGATCTCTGCCAGTCAATGATGGGGGAACTGGATCGATCCATTACTGATGCCAAAGCGATGACCCGTTTTATCTGGAACCGCTATATCAGTTGGGGCCTGAACCATCCCACCGGCCACCGTACTATCCGTCAACTGGCCGTCAGCGACAAGATCACCAAAGAGACGGAACAACGGGCCGACGATATCTTCCCCGAGCTACGCGATTTGTGTCATCGCTCCGTTTTGCCGGTGTTTATGTCGGATGAGTACCGCGCCTTCGGCGACGGCCTTTTCCTGGCGCTGGCCGAAACGACCATGGATTTCGCCGCGCGCGATCCCGCGCGTGGCGAAGAATATATTGCACTGGGATTCGAAGCCATGTGGCGCGCACTGACTCGCGAGGAACAATAATGGACGGTCAAACGCTGCACGCCAGCGCAAAACGCTTTGCTCTGGAACTGCCTTTTACCGAACACTGCTGGCCTTTCGGCCCGCAGTATGATGTGTTTAAAGTCGGTGGAAAAATATTCATGCTTTTCACTGAACATCACTGCCGCCCGCTGGTAAATCTGAAGTCGGACCCACAAAAATCGCTGGTGAATCAGCAAATTTACCCCAGCATTGCGCCAGGCTATCACATGAATAAGAAACACTGGATTTCAGTCTATGCAGGCGAGGATATCACCGTATCGCTACTCAATGATTTGATAAAGGATTCATGGAATCTGGTGGTGGATGGGCTGCCAAAACGAGATCAACAGCGTCTGCGGCCTCGCTGACGTCATACCGATAGTCATATCGCATTTTCCTCCCTTATCTTTTTGCCGATAACCCGGTACCCTGTTGATACAAAAGGGTACTAAACCAACCAGGAGTATTTATGGATATCGTTTCTGTCGCCTTAAAACGCTACTCCACTAAGGCGTTCGATCCCAGTAAAAAATTAACCGCCGAAGAAGCGGATAAATTAAAAATGCTGCTCCAGTACAGCCCCTCCAGCACCAACTCCCAGCCGTGGCACTTTATTGTCGCCAGTACGGAAGAAGGCAAAGCGCGCGTCGCAAAATCCGCCGCCGAAAATTATGTGTTTAATGAACGTAAAATGCTGGATGCGTCCCATGTCGTCGTGTTCTGCGCAAAAACCATAATGGATGACGCCTGGCTTGAGCGTGTCGTTAATCAGGAAGAGGCCGATGGCCGCTTCGCCACGCCGGAAGCCAAAGCGGCAAATGATAAAGGCCGTCGCTTTTTTGCCGATATGCACCGCGTCTCGCTGAAAGATGACCATCAGTGGATGGCAAAACAAGTCTACCTCAACGTTGGCAACTTTCTGCTGGGCGTTGCCGCCATGGGCCTTGATGCTGTCCCTATTGAAGGTTTCGACGCCGACGTGCTCGACGCTGAGTTTGGTCTGAAAGAAAAAGGCTATACCAGCCTGGTGGTAGTACCGGTCGGTTATCATAGCGTCGAAGATTTCAACGCCGGGCTACCGAAATCACGCCTGCCGCTGGAAACCACGCTGACAGAAGTCTAACCTCCCCCCAAGCCGGATACCCGTCCGGCTTTTTTACCTTTCTGCCAGGTTCTCCAGTGATAAATGGCGTGAAGTGCCAGGTTTTACATCGCCAGTGTTAATTTCCTCTTTCAACTCTTTGAAAATAAAAAATATTTAAAAGTGGCACGCTGTTTGCCTTATCTGGATACCCCTATCTGGATGAAGGAGAAAACGGGTGAGACATCTTTATGTGGCCAGCCACGGCCCTTTTGCCCGCGGACTGGTTAACAGTTTATCGCTACTGATTGGCGACGAGCACGGCGTGACACCGGTTTGTGCTTATGATGGCGATATTGTGACCACGGAACAACTAGAACAAACCCTTGAAAATCTGATAGCCCAGGCCAATGGCGAAGAAGTGGTGGTGTTTACCGATCTGCTCGGCGGCAGTATCAACAACAGCGCCGCGAAAGTGCTGATGCGCCACCGTCACGTTTTTGTGGTAGCTGGTGTCAACATGACCCTGTTGCTGGAATTTTTACTCTGTGAAGAAGAAAGCACAGAAGCAGCCATTACCTACGCCACCAATGCGGCGCGTGAATCCATTGTCTTTATCAACACGCTAATCACACAACCATCCTCTGACCTACAGGGAGAATCCCATGATCAAATTAGTGCGCATTGATTACCGCCTGCTGCATGGCCAGGTGGTCTTCGCCTGGACCCGGGCGCTGGATATCGATCATATCATCGTCGCCAATGCCAAAGCCGCCAGCGACGCCTTTGTCTCTATGTCATTAAGCCTGGCCAAACCCGCCGGTGTATCGCTGGACATTATCACCGTGGCACAGGCAGCGGAAAAACTCACCAGCGGTAAGCTGGATCACAAAAAAGTGATGGTCGTGCTGGGCAATACCGCCGAAACCCTGGATTTTGCCGAGAAAGTGCCGGGGATTAGCACCATCAATTACGGCGGTATTGCGCAAAAAGAGGGCGCGCAACAGTTCGGAAAAGCCATCTACCTGACCGGGCAGGAAATTGCCGATAGTCAAGCGCTAAAAGCTAAAGGCATTCGTCTGGAAATGCGCCAGGTTCCGGCCCATTCCGCCGAATTGCTTAACGATAAACTCTGAACCCGGAGGTCACTATGTTGCTCACCGCAACGTTACTCGGCCTGATTGCCGCATTGGGCATTCTTGACGGGCGTTTACTCGGCGTGTCGATGATTGACCGTCCGCTGGTGATGTGCGCTCTCACCGGCCTGGTCTGTGGCAATTTGCACGAAGGTATTCTGATCGGCGCAACGCTGGAACTGATCTTTTTAGGCAACGTTGCTATTGGCGCCGCGGTACCGCCTGATGTTGTGACTGGTTCAGTACTGGCAACGGCGTTTTCTATCATGTCCGGTCGCGGCCCCGAAGCGGCGCTAACTATCGCGATTCCTATCTCGATGCTGGCGCAGACCCTCGGCGTACTGGTGCGCGTAGTTAATGCCCGCTTTGGACACATGGCCGATCGTTACGCGGCGCAGGGCAATACCCGAATGGTTGCTGTCATGCACCTGGGAGGCCCAACGCTACTCTATTTTCTGAGCGGTTTTCTGCCGGTCTTTTTCGCTATTCTGCTCGGCTCGGCCGCTGTCACCTGGTTCCTTGACGCTATTCCTGCCTTTATCACCAATGGCCTGGTTGTCGCCAGTAAGATCTTACCGGCGCTGGGTTTTGCTTTGCTAATCAGCATGATGCTCAGCAGCAAGTTAATGCCTTACCTCGGGCTGGGTTTTCTGCTCGCCGCGTATACCAAACTGGACATTATCGCCATTGCGCTGTTTGCCGTGGTGCTGGCTTTCATCATCAGCCAGTTTCTTAATACTTCTCAACAGGAGAGCTAATCATGAGCGAAATGACGCAGACCCTGACCGACGACGCGTCGGCACAGTCGCAAAGCGAAAGCCTAATTACCGCCCGCGATTTACGCAGCGTTTTTTGGCGCTCCTTTACGTTGCAAGGCTCGTGGAATTATGAACGCCAGCAGCATATGGGCTATGCCTTCGCCATGTCACCTGCGCTAAAGCGTATCTACCGTGATCCTGCAGAGCTGGGACGTGCTTTACAACGCCATCTGGTGCTGTTCAATACCACGCCGCACCTGTCGACATTTGTCTTTGGCCTGTCGATTGCGATGGAAGAGGAAAATCAGCGTAATCCCGATTTTAACGAAGAGTCCATCAATGCTGTTAAAACCAGCCTGATGGGGCCGCTGGCCGGGATCGGCGATTCTATCTTTTGGGGATCGCTGAAAGTTATTGCTGCCGGGATGGGGATCTACTTTGCTCAACAGGGCAGCATTTTGGGGCCCATTATCGCGCTGCTGGTCTATAACATTCCGCACCTTCTCTGCCGTTGGTACGCGCTTAAACTGGGCTACAGGGCGGGTACGACCTGGCTGATGCGCCTCTGGCAAAGTGGGCTGATGGACAGGGTGACCTATATCGCCTCTATCGTCGGTTTGATGGTCGTCGGCGCAATGACCGCCAGTATGATCGACATTACTACCCCGCTCAGTTTTACCGCCGGGCAGACCACCATGAAGGTGCAGGATTTTATCGACAAAATTCTCCCTTCTTTACTACCGCTGCTCTTCACGCTCGGCATGTACAAACTTATCCGTAAGGGTGTGAACATTAACTGGATCCTGTTAGGCACCGTCGCGTTTGGTCTTCTTGCCAGCGCACTGGGCCTGCTTTGACGAGAGGTAACGATATGCAAGTAGAAGACTATATGAACGAGACGCCCCTTCAGCTGCTGGAGATGTTGGCACAGACGCGAGAAGATCTCTGGCGCGCAGCACAGGCGATAACGGAACGCGGCGTCACCCGCCTTATTCTGACAGGCTCCGGCACGTCATACCACGGCGCGCTGACCGCCCGCACGTTTATGCAGCGATGGTGCATGTTGCCGGTGGATGTCTGCTGGCCATTTATGCTTGACGACGAAACACTTGCCCGTAGCGGTAAAGCGCTGGTTATCGGCGTCTCCCAGGGTGGCGGCAGTCTCTCGACTCTGACGGCGATGGAACGCGCTCGCGATTTCGGTCATGTCACCGCATCAATGGCTGGCGTTGCGCCAGCCACTATCGACCGGGCTGCGGATTATGTTCTTACTGTACCCTGCGGTGAAGAAACCGCTGGCGCAAAAACAAAAGGTTATCACTGTACAGTACTCAACTTGATGCTGCTCGCGCTCGCCGTCGCCGGACAACAACAGCGACTGGACGATGAACAGCGCCGGTCGCTGTTACTGCGAATGGAAAAAACCTTTAACCACCTGCCCGTACTGATTGCCGCCGCAAAAACATGGACGCAAACCCACGCACTGGCGCTGTGCGAAAGTGCAGACATTCGTCTGACCAGCCCGGCGGCATTGTTCGGTACCGTGCAAGAGGGGACGCTCAAAATGCTGGAGACGTTGCGCTGTCCTGTATCGGGCTACGAATTTGAAGAGTTTATTCACGGCATTTATAACGCCTTTAATGCGCAGTCCACGCTGATTATGCTCGACCCGCAGCCTGACGCGCGTCAGGATCGGCTGGCGGAAATACTGGGCAACTGGACGCCATATATTTACCGGATTGGTCCACACGTAGGAAATAATGATCTGAATCTGCGTTTCCCGTTTATAAATGATAAAGATTTTTCCGTCTTTGAATATATCATTCCGCTGCAAATGCTATGCGCGATATTACCGCTACAAAAAGGCATTAACCCAGCAATACCCAAAGATCCGCAATTTCATCAGAAAATGAAAAGTAAGCAAGAAATTTAATTTTTATTCATATTCGTTGTTATCCGCGCTTTTGCGGAGAACATGCTACACGCTAAGGAGATAATGATGTCTGTTGCTCATAAAAATGCCCATCGTATTATTAGTGATATTTTACGTAAACAAAAAATTGAACGCGTCTGGTTTGTCGGTTGCGGCGGTTCATTAACCGGCTTCTGGCCTGGGAAATACTTTCTGGACTGTGAAGCGCAAAAACTGGCGGTCGGCTATGTTACCAGCAATGAATTTGTTCACGCCACACCAGGCGCGTTAGGGAAAAATAGCGTTGTTGTTCTCGCGTCGCAGCAGGGTAATACAGCGGAAACAGTCGAAGCCGCCCGAGTGGCACGTGCAAAAGGGGCGGCAACAATAGGACTGGTTTATCAACCCAACACGCCATTGTGCGAACACAGCGATTACGTTATTGAATATCAGTGGGCGCGTTATCCGGAAACGGTCGATCCCGTGGAACAGAAAGCAGCTTACAGTCTGTGGCTGGCACTGGAAATCCTCGCTCAAACCGAGGGTTATGCCGGATATGACGAGATGGTTGAGGCCTTTAGCCGCTTCGAAACTGTGGTGCGCCATGCGCAACAGCAGGTACAGGACGACGCTAAACATTTTGCCGCCGAATGGAAAGATGAAAAGGTCGTCTATATGATGGGCAGCGGCCCCTCTTTCGGCGCCGCGCATCAGGAGTCTATCTGTATTTTACTGGAAATGCAGTGGATTAACTCCGCCAGCATACACAGCGGAGAATATTTCCACGGACCGTTTGAAATCACCGAGCCGGGCACACCGTTTATTTTGCTGCAAAGCAATGGTCGCACCCGTCCTCTGGATGATCGCGCGATTCGCTTTATTGAACGCTACCAGGGGAAACTGCAGTTGATCGATGCGGATAAACTTGGCATTCAGGATTTACCCGCCAGTGTTAGCGAGTACTTTTGCGGCCTGCTGCATAATAGCGTACTGGACGTTTATAACCTCGCTCTGGCGACAGCCCGTCACCACCCACTGACAACACGTCGTTATATGTGGAAGGTTGAGTATTAATATGTGCGCATTGTAAGGCGCAATTTGCTTACCGCGCAGGCCGGATGGCGGCTTCGCCTTATCCGGCCTTGCATAAGCGACGTAAACGTACCTCGTCGCCGCTGCTACCAGCGAAAATCTTCTATCCGTAATTCGAAAATATCGTGAATATAACCAATTTCCGCGATTGGCAGCGCCACATTATACAGGATTTTTAACCGCTGAAACGAATGGTTTACCATAGCAATAAAATCACCATGTTGCTCGTTAAATTCCGCCAGATTTTTATAGTGGGTAATTTCATTACGCATAACCAGCCGTTCGATCATGCAGCTTAAATGAATATATAAACTAATAATCAAATTATTATTAAAATTGAAACCCAGCGTATGTTGCCATTCGGCGATGATGGTCTCAATATGTCCCATCGTCTTACTGGCATTAAGAATGGTCAGCGAATTAACCACATTATGTAACGAGAATTCACGAACCATATTTTTATTAATTAAGGCGATTTGTTTATCGTTAAGATAACCGCTCAATAACTGACTTAAATGCGCGTATCCCTGCTCGCCAAGCAGTTCTTCAATACCCACCCAAGGGACGCCCGCCAGTTGCGGATCAAGGGTGCCAACAACCGCAATCACTTCATACTGATTCAGCAGTGAAGCCGCCATCCGGCTATTTTTCAACCGGGTATACTCACAGGCAATAATATTAATATCAAAGTCTGTCAGCAGACTTTTTTCCATCAGATTTTTAAATTTAAATGCCGTCCCGATGCCGGTAATACAGGTCACCAGCAGCGCCCGCGACTTTTTCTGCTCAGGCCAGAATACATCCCAGCGCGACTGGTTTAACGGGACAATCTCTTCAGCGATCTGTTCGATGTTTTTTTGCAGCGCAATCTCGCTGGCGACATTTAGCGCCAGACGCGTCGTGACGTTATCAACCACCACCAGCGGACCGTTGATGACGCTCAACAGAGCATCCGCGATCTCTTTGGTATATCCCATATCTATCAACACCATAACGCCAGCCCGGGTGTCGGTATGCTGGAGATAATCGACAATGGCCCGGCTGACATCGCTAAACGCAACGTCCATCGGCATATCCATCGCATGATAAATTTTTTCGCCAATCAGTCTGTTTGTCACCCCCGCAATGCTGCTGGCAGTCGAATAGCCATGTGCAATGATCAGCGCTTTTACCTTACCGCCGCTGGTGGCTGCAATGGCATTGCTGACGATTGCCGTAACCACCAGTCTGTCGAGAGTGTCAATCAACAAGTCGTATTTATTATTCACCACATCCAGCAGTTTTTGCGCCACACGCTGCGCCAGTCCAGGCGTCTCCTCCAGCCAGCGCAACATAATCTGACGAACTGGCGGTGGCGTCTCCCCCGGTGTTAGCGGCAAGCTGGTAAGATAGCGTCCGGTGAGATAAGCGAACTCCGCATTCAATTCGAGATCGTAATGCGCGGCGATCGCTTTACCCACATCCTCAATGAAACGTAACCGCTTGTCCTGGCGGGAACGAGGACTCTCTTTATTCATTAACGCATCGAGATATAACGTAAGGTTTTGGTAAACCAGCTTATCAAACGTCTTCGCGGTAATATTCTCCTGCGCCATATCTTTGCACAGACCATAGATATTTTCCGCCAACCGCAAATAATCCAGATGCTGGCTGGAAACGAGCGGAAAAGTGCCGCTTTCGCGATAAATCATGACGCGCTCGGCCGTCTGGGAAACGGTAAACGGCACCTCCATCAGCAAACGATCCGGCAATTGTCCGGCTTTAATCTCCAGTATGCCGTCACCGCGCTGGCCGAAAGTCCAGGCGCTGGCGCAAATATTACGGATAAGATTTTCCAGACCGCCGACATTTCCCTCCAGCGTCTCCTGCATCAGTTGGCTGATAATTTCACTATCCAATGATAAATCGAGATGAAGACGCTGCGCCTCGCGACGGAAAAAATGGTGAATAAATGCCAGCCGCTCGTACTGCCCGCGCTCGGCGATGGGCAGGATTTTGACAATGACGGGTATACGGCGAATAAACGTCGCCAGAAAGTGCTTTTCCAGATCTTCGGTAGAGGCAAATATCAAACGTACCGTGGCGCGACGTTCATCGCTGCTTTCGCCTAATCGCCGCCAGGTACCGTTATCCATAAAATGGAACAATTTTTCCTGCCCTTCTGGCGGTAAGCGGTGTACCTCATCAATAAATAAAACGCCGCCGTTACTGGTCTCGATTAGCCCGGATACCGATCTGTCGGCGCCAGTAAATGCGCCTTTAGCGTGACCAAACAATTTTGACGTCAGCAGTTCCGGATTATTGGCATATTCGGCGCAGTTAAACACGGTAAAGGGCGCTTCGGGGGGTAAAATCTCCTGCTCAATGGCGTACTGCCATAACTGACGCGCCAAAAAGCTTTTTCCTGTTCCCGTCGGACCACGCAACAGCAAAGGCAAACCTGCACCAGGATAACTGATTGCCGCCTTACACTGACGCAGAGACTCCTGCAAACTCCCCTGCGCGCCGATAAGCAATGCCAGGCTATCCTGCCGCTCCGCGCACAGCGCCTGGATAGACGCATATTCCCCCTGTCGAACGGCCAGTCGATGGCAGCGACGTAGCGCGTCGACAGGCAGAAACAACACAGGACGGCCATTTACTTTGACCACCCGCTGCTCGCGATACAGGTTATTGAGATGATAGCTAATAATACTGCGTTTTTGCCTTAGGCTGTCGGCAATTGCCATCGCGCTGAACCCGCCCAGGGCGTCGACTGTGAGTGGACATCCAGCCAGCCGACGCTCCAACTGGCGAAATATGGACTCTTTATTCATACCTGTGCCCCGCCCAAAACGTATAATTCCGCTTATACGTTAATTTACAAACGACGTCACAGGCTTCGCCCACACTTTTGAAAATACTTACTTTTCCCAACAGTTCCCGTTACGCTTTTACGTGGTCTTATCACGAAAAAGGAGGCTTCCCCTCCCTGGCAGCCCGTTTCGACGGCATCGGTTTCCTGGCTGGCATGTCATCAGAACCGTGCGCCAAACCCGACGTTATAGTGGGTCTGATTACCCTCATTTACCCCTGCCGTTTGTGTCAGTCCCGCGAAAGCAGATACCGTTTCAGACAGCGGAAAATCGGCGCCAATAGCAATATCCACCCAGTTTTTATCCTGCGTCTTTCCGGTTCGGCTAAACGTCAATCTCGTGGATTTAAGCCCGCCGTTGGCCACATATGCATCATCGCCAAACTGGCGGCGATAATTTATCTGCGCCCAGGAACGGATAGTGGTATCACGGATATCCAAACGCCAGCCAGCGCCGCCACCTGAGAGTGGGCATTCTGGTCGCCAAAACGCATTGAAGTACTGGTCGCGCTCTTTTCGCTATAGCCGTTAACGTGGCTATAATCCCACGTATATTGCAGCATCGGCCCGGTCGTTAACCACGGCATGACGGAAAAATCATAACCGCTGGTTAACCTCGCGCCCCACAGCCGGCCATTGGCCTCGCCTGCTTCCACGCGTCTGAGCGCCCCCAGTGTTATGCTACGCTGGATGTCACTGAAGGTAGCGGACAGGTAATGTATATCGCCATCCAGCCACGCCTGTCCGGCACGTAAATGGCTAAACACGGCGGCCTGAAAGCCGCCAGCGTTATAACGATAATTCTCATCAGAACGTTGCTTATCCAGAGAACCGGCTATCAATCCTCCCAGCAGTATCTGCTCATGAAGTTGATAATCGACGCCAACCGTTAAATTATTACGATTACCGTGACCATCGGCCCCGTTATCATCATAGCGTTGATATCCGCCGCGGTATCCGCCGAACATGCCCAGCGAACCGACCGGATTTTCTCCCTGGCGAAGCTGCTGATAACGGCTGTCAAGCGTAGCGCGGCTATCTTGTACCATCGATTGAATGCTTTGGTTCAGGTAAGTCACCTGTACCGGCGCGACAATAATCGACTGAATATATTGCGCAATAATGGTGTGCACCTGTGGGCCGGGATGGAAATGATCGGCAAACAGATAGTTCTGTGACAGGTTGAATCCCGGCATTGCGGAGGAGCATTCCGAAGCGGGTACGCCTGGCGGGCAGGCCATACCCACGGTATTTGTCAAACCAAACGCCCGCGGATTGGCGAGGATTTCCTTAAAGAGGCCGTTAATATCGGCCCGGGCAATATTGCCGCCATGTTGCTCCAACCCCTTTTCCTCACTCTGATTATAATAGTCAGTCAGCTCTGACGCCTGCTCTGCCGCCGCATGATAACCCGCCAGCAGTTGCTCGAGAATCAACTGCTGAATCAGCGGATTACTGCTTATTGTTGCCGCCGCCGCCAACAGCGCATTGCGGATCGCCTGTTGCCGACTGGCGGAATCGGTTGTCTGTGTCGCTGCCAGCGCCTCTAATGCTGCCTTCAGCGCCGGTGGCGCCGCTGCGCCCAGCCCGGCAGTAATGACGGCTTCCAGAAGCATTGGCGCTGCACCAATGTTTGGAACATTTGGCGCTACCACCAGCCCGGCACCAGCATCCAGTAGTTGTCCTACCTGCGCCGCTGCGCTGACCGCGCTATTACCGGCTATCTGCCAGGCCATGGCTGGCTGCATTAACGCTGCCGCCAGATCGTTTCCGCCAACCCAGTGAATATATAAGCCATTGCGGTCAGCCCTTCCCCCGTTTTTGGCGAGCCATTGCTGTACCTGATTCGCCGTATTATCCTGGGGATTTAAGTCTGGTGTCGCCGTCGCGCCGCCAGCGGCATAATTAGAACCACCTTCTCTGGAAGGACGAAATGTCAATCCATACCGCTCGGCCAATTGTTCGTCGTAAAGCTTATTTTCACCGCTATCCCAGGTCCAGTGTCCGTTATTGCCGGTATCGCTAAGGCTATCGCCAAACACGGTAAGGGAGTCCAACGCATAGGCAGATAATGGCGTTGCCAGCGCGAACGAGAGTATGCGGTATTTTACCAGGGCACGCTTTTTAGTCATCCTGTGTTCCTTAGTGTTATTGTGGGTGAGTACGACTTGCGCACATCATCATCCGGTAAATACATTGCAATGGTTTTAAGTCAGATGTTCTGGTTGAGAGGTATTTATCCCCTGTTGACGAAGTGGCGTCTGTACAGAAAAGAACGTCAGCGTAAAATAACGAGGTGATACGGGACGCCGGATACACTATAGCGTATGGGAAAATGCAAGAACGTTTTCCTCCTCTCCCGTTGGTTAGGCTGACCTGCAGGTGTCCTGATTTGCATAAATGCGCTCCAGCGGTCATCATAGGCCGCTGTTTATAAAGGAGAGATTATGCAGGAATTAATATCCCAGGTAGAAGATTTAGCGGGTATTGAAATGAATTACACCACGTCGCTGGTGGTGATATTTGGTATTATTTTTCTGACGGCAGTTGTCGTGCATATTATTTTGCACTGGGTAGTACTACGCACCTTCGAAAAACGCGCTATCGCCAGTTCCCGTCTCTGGCTGCAAATTATTACCCAAAATAAATTGTTTCATCGTCTGGCTTTTACATTGCAAGGCATCATCGTCAATATTCAGGCTACGCTCTGGCTGCAAAAGGGCAGTGAGGCTGCAAATATTCTGACTGTCTGCGCACAGTTATGGATTATGATCTATGCCCTGTTGTCGTTATTTTCGCTGCTGGACGTGATTCTTAATCTGTCGCAAAAATGGCCCGCCGCCTCTCAACTTCCACTGAAAGGAATATTTCAGGGTATTAAGCTGATTGGCGCCATTATTGTCGGCATTCTGATGATCTCATTGCTGATTGGTCAGTCGCCAGCGATTTTAATCAGCGGGCTGGGCGCGATGGCCGCGGTATTAATGCTGGTCTTTAAAGACCCGATTCTTGGCCTGGTTGCCGGTATACAGCTTTCCGCCAACGATATGCTCAAACTGGGCGACTGGCTGGAAATGCCGAAATATGGCGCAGATGGCGCCGTCATTGATATTGGTTTAACCACGGTAAAAGTACGCAACTGGGATAATACCATCACCACCATTCCCACCTGGTCCCTGGTTTCCGATTCGTTCAAAAACTGGAGCGGCATGTCTGCGTCCGGCGGACGCCGGATTAAACGTAGCATTAATATTGACGCGACCAGTATCCATTTTCTGGATGATGATGAAAAACAGCGGCTGTTAACCGCGCAACTGTTAAAGCCGTACCTTACCAGCCGTCATCAGGAAATCGATGAATGGAATAAACAACTGGATGCGCCGGAATCCGCCTTAAATCACCGCCGAATGACCAATATCGGGACATTTCGCGCCTACCTGAACGAATATTTACGCCACCATCCGCGCATCCGTAAAGATATGACGCTGATGGTACGCCAACTGGCACCTGACGATCATGGTTTGCCGATAGAGATCTATGCTTTTACCAATACCGTCGTGTGGCTGGAATATGAGAGCATTCAGGCCGATATTTTCGACCATATTTTTGCCGTGGTGGAAGAGTTTGGCTTGCGTATTCACCAGACGCCGACCGGCAGCGATATTCGCGCGCTGTCAGGGACATTGCGGCATTAATGGATTGCCCGATCGCATGAGCATGGGATCGGGCAAAAAAGTCAATGAGCCTTACGGCGCAAAACAGTAAACGCGATAAACAGGAATACAATCCATACCGGCAGCAAAATCGCCGACAATCGCATATCCTCCATCGTACACATCAGCACCAGAATTAGCGCCAGAAACGCTATGCACAAATAGTTTCCGGCGGGATAGAGCAACGCCTTAAATTGCGTCTCGCGCCCCTGACGACGCATCGCCGTGCGAAAACGTAAATGCGCAAGGCAGATCATGATCCAGTTCAGCAGTAACGTCGCGACAACCAGCGCCATCAACAGGCTAAACGCTTTCTGTGGCAACAAATAGTTAATCAATACCACCAGCGACGTTATTGCCGCGGAAAGCATCAGCGAGTTTACCGGTACGCCGCGGTGGCTGACGCGCGTCAAGAATTTCGGCGCGTTGCCTTGTATGGACAGGCCGAAAAGCATGCGGCTATTCGAATAAACGCCGCTGTTATACACCGAGAGCGACGCGACCAGAATAACGAAATTCAGCGCCGAAGCCACCACATTACTGTCCAGATTATGGAAAATCATGACAAAAGGGCTGCTATTGGATTTCACCTCTATCCACGGATAGAGTGCCAGCAAAACCACCAGCGAACCGATGTAGAACAGCAAAATACGGTAGACCACCTGATTGACCGCTTTCGGAATACTTTTTTGTGGATCGCGCGCTTCCGCCGCAGTAATACCGATCAGTTCCAGCCCGCCAAAGGAAAACATAATCACCGCCAGCGACAGAATCAAACCCTGCCAGCCGGTAGCAAAGAAACCGTTATAGCGCCAGAGGTTATCAATGCTGGCATGTTCGCCGCCGTGGCCGGAAAACAGGAGCCACAGGCCAAAACCTATCATGCCGATAATCGCCAGCACTTTAATCAGCGCGAACCAGAATTCCGTTTCGCCATACAGACGTACGTTTACCAGATTCACAGCATTAATGATAATAAAAAACGCCGCCGCCCATATCCATGTGGGTACGTCAGGCAACCAGTACTGCATATAGATGCCCGCCGCGGTTAGCTCCGCCATCCCGACCAGTACAAACATGACCCAATAGTTCCAACCTGACAGAAAGCCCGCAAACGGTCCCCAATATTTATAAGCAAAATGGGCAAACGATCCGGAGACGGGTTCTTCCACAACCATTTCGCCCAGTTGGCGCATAATGAGAAAGGCAATAATCCCGGCAACGCCGTAGCCCAGCAGAACAGCCGGCCCTGCCATCTGAATTGCCGGGCCGATCCCCAGAAACAGTCCAGTACCAATAGCGCCGCCCAACGCAATGAGCTGAATATGACGGTTTTGCAATCCCCGCTGAAGCGTCGGTTCATTCTTCGACGCGGCATCCGTCACGCTGGCGCCGGATGCTGTTGACGCGTTTTTCACGCCCTACCCCTGTATCGTTTTTATTGAGGGGCACCTTTTAACATTTCGCTCTCGCTGCCGCAAGGCGCAATCGTTTGTCACCGCTCAATACCGGGCATTAACGTCGACGCATAAAAAAAGAGGCTACGGGGTGTAAAAAGAAAAGCACGCGCGCCGATATAAAGCATTACGGGTGAATGGCGACAAGTATAAAATGTATGAATAGCTCTGGACGAAAAGTACAACAACCCACAGAATGCGTTTAGTATTTTTTCTGTATTTCCAAAAAGGTGAATCAGACCTGGTATCTGTTATCTGTTGTTGAGCCACACCAGGCATTAACGTCATGAAGAAGATCATTAAACGTTTAGAGATCATCAAAAGCGCCATTGAACTTGAGGATGAAGAGATTATCCGTCAGCAGCTCATTCACCTGAAAAATGAGCCGCAGGATGCTGTTATCACCACGATTGTCCAGGCGATTGAAGCCCGCCGGTTCAGCGACGCCATGCAGAATATCTCAGCCTGGCTACAGGCCCAACGAGCGCTCTCGACGTGGCAAGATCCTTCTGTGGCCGCCAGTAAACTGGAGCTGAAAGCGCTTGAAGCCCAACTTCGCGATCTGATTGATAAGCGAAACGCGCGGGTGCAAATTCTTGACGATTTCAACGATCTTTATCATCTGCGTCTCGGGCCATTGATGAGCCGTATCCTGGAGTTACGTCAACAGCTCGCCGTGAGTATGCAGCGTAAGCAAGAAGCAGAACTCAAACGCCGGGAAAAGGATTATCAGTCCTGTCTGCAATATATTTCCCGGGCGGTGGATCAACTGGCCACGCTAAAACAGCAATGGGTAGTGTTAAATACCGCCTCACGGGAAGCGGTGGGGTTTCGTCAGCGTATTCAGCAACAAACGGAGTTAATTACCGCGTTGCTGGCGGAGATTCGTGAGCTGGAGGAAAGTTTTTCCCATCAGAACAACAGCGCCTCCCGTCAGGCGCAGGAAAATGCAGAACAGGAATACCATCAGTATCGGGAGCAGCAACAGGAAGCGCAGTTCCGCTACGCCCGCGATCAACGTTTGTCGGCTGATGAACGCAGTGAATTAAAACGGTTGTGGCGCCAGGCCAGCCGCCTGTGTCACCCGGATGTGGTCGCCGATGAATTAAAAGAAAAAGCTCACCAGATGATGGTACAGCTCAATCAGGCGCGGCAAAATGCCGATCTGGCGACAATTCGCACGCTGTTGACTCAGTTACAAAGTGGTCTGGAACCAATGATGGCAAGCGACAGGCTGAATAATCTGGAACATTTGCGCAATAAAATACGCCAGCTTCGCACCCAAATCGACGCGCTGTTAAAAGAAATTACACAACTGGAAACGGAAAATGCCTGGCGGCTCGCCTCTTCCGTAACGGATAAAGAAGCCTATTTTTCCGAGCAGGAACGGGCGCTGACGGAAATTCGCAATTCGCTGGAAGCGCAGGTCCAGCAAGTAGAAAAGGAACTACTGACAGGGTAGCGCGTATCTAAACACATCAGCTATGACACTGATTGCCGGATGGCGCTTACGCAGCCATCCGACGACTCACAGCTTTAAAGAGAGCAAGGGACTCGCTATTGTCGCTGTGAAAGTAGCGATCGGGCGGAATCCGCCATGATCATCACCGCGCCTGCCAACATTAATGTATCCTTTAATACCAGCCGTCCGGCCCCCGATAAGTACGGAAAACCGTAATGCGCATCGCCCAGCGGCATAACCCAGGCCTCCGGCGTGGTGATTAAAAAAGACAGCGTTACAAATGGCGTCAGGAATGCCAGCACGCCTCCCGCCAGCCCTAACCAGCGGCTGAAGGGATTAGCCAGCACCAGTGCCGCAATAATCAATTCCACTACGCCCAGGCCATTCGAAAACACATAAGTATTATTAGCCGTTTGCCAGGCGCGCTCCTGCGGCTTTAATTCGCCTTCATGAGTCAGATGTTGGCGGTATTCCTCTGGATGCTCATAGAAAAATGACATAAAAGGGCTATTCGCGACAAACGGTGTAATACTATCGGCCTCATAGGGCACAAACTTAAGCAAGCCAATCCAGATAAAAACAATGGCAATGCTCAGGCGTATTAATGTTAATCCAATCCGATCTCCCTGACTTAACAGACGAAGATATTTGTCCATTATATACCTCCTTATTTATATAAAATCGCGGTGGCATAGCCCGTATTATCAATACGCATTGAGGTTATTTTCCATGACGATGCCTGTTTACTTTGTGCCAGTTGGGCAATAGCGTTCTCAAGCATCGAAGGCGTTGCTGCAATGGCGGAAACGCTAATATACTCGACTTCGGTTAACGGCTGAGTGGAGGCAGAAAACGCCAGCGGCGCGGCCAGTAAGGAGGCAATAAGTGTCGTAATTTTTAACATAGTGATTTCCATTAATGAGTTATTTCAATAGCGCTATAATACGTTAGCTCTGACTAATGCTTTTTCTTTCAGACGCCAGCATTATTGTTCTGGCGTATATTTTACGGTATAACAGACAATAAAAAGCCCTGGTTAACAGGGCTACATGATTTACATTTTACTTAATAAGGGAGAAGAGATCGTTTAATGACTCGCTCATTGTAGGATGGGTAAATATCTGGTCGCGTAACACCGTATAAGGTAAATCCGCATCCATAACGGTTTTAACGATATTAATCATTTCATGTGAATCGGCGCATAACAATGATGCGCCCACTATGCGCTGTGTATTGACGTCCACCACGGCTTTCAGTACGCCACGGGTATCATCTATAACACGGGCGCGAGGGATCGCCGCTACCGGCAATGTCACCACCTGTACCGTTGCGCCGCTCGCCCGCGCTTGTTCTTCTGTCATCCCAATACGGGAGAGCGGCGGCGTCATAAAGACAGAATATGGCACGTTTTGGCGATCGCGGGTGCTGCGTTTACCCTCACCCAACAAGCCATCACGAACGATGCGGAAATCATCCAGTGAAATATAGGTAAACTGTAACCCACCAGTAACATCGCCCATCGCCCAGATATTCTCTGCCGTGGTACGCAGGTAATCGTCAACGATAATCCCCCCGCGTTCATTCACCGCGACCCCGGCATTATGAAGCTGTAAGCCTGCAGTCGCCGGTTTCCGCCCCGACGCAACCAGCAGTGCATCCACAAGGTGTGCGCCCTCCGGTAGCTCTACCTGTACCGCTCCCGCCTGTGACGACACCGCCTGCACTTTAGCATTTAAAATTAGCTCAACGCCCTTTTCCTGCAAAATGTGGGCAATAGCCTGCGCGATGTCCCGATCTTCACGAGGCAGGAATTGCGGCGCAGCCTCAAAGATTGTGACCTTCGTACCAAAGTTGGCAAACATTGAGGCAAATTCCAGACCAATATAGCCGCCGCCTAAAATACCCAGCCGTGCCGGACGCTCGCTCAGGCTGAGCAGCCCGGTACTATCGAACACGCCCTCGGTGGTTGTTAATCCTGTAATAGCAGGAATCACCGACTCTGCGCCCGTATTGATGAAGATCTTTTCCCCCCGTAACACCTGTTCGCCTTTCGCCTGAACGACCCGAACGGTTTGGTTATCAATAAATTCCGCCCTTCCCTCAATCACATCAACATTATGCAGGTCGGCAAGATTATGAAAATTTTTATCGCGTAAAAAATTCACGACCGCCGCTTTACGTTGCATAGCGGCAGAAAAATCCGCCTCGCGTTCAGCGTCATGCACCAGCGTTTTTGTAGGAATACAACCTATATTGATACAAGTTCCGCCGAACATACTGGGTGACTGTTCGATAATCGCCACACGCCATCCCGTCTTAGCCAAAGTTGCCGCCAGCGTTTTTCCTGCCTTACCAAAACCAATAATGAGTGCCTGATACTGTGTCATTCTCTTTCTCCGCCAAATCACCCTCTTTTTGTCAGGCAAAGTATAGGTACCGCCAGCCAGGAAAGTATTATCTGCAACGCGCCATTTTTTGTCTTATCGTCTAAAATCGCATTTAACAGCCACCAGAGTAGAAATCACGTTAAAACCCAAATATAGTGAGCATACAAGGGAATAATTATTATTTTTATTGAAAAAAATCTGTTCTGGAGTCTATATGGACGCGCTTAGTCAACTATTAACGCTTAATAATCCTCAGGGCTCAATCGATAAAAATTGCCCGTTAGGCGGCGACTGGCAGTTGCCACACGCCGCTGGCGAACTTTCGGTGATTCGTTGGCATACCGTCACGCAGGGCGAAGCGCTGCTGGAAATGCCAGCCGGCGATGCCATTACGCTCATGCCGGGAAACGTGGTGATCCTGCCACAAAACTCCGCTCACCGTTTACGCCAGGCCGGCAAAGCACCGACGCATATCGTGTGTGGTAGCTTACGTCTACACACAACGTCACGTTATTTCCTTACCGCACTACCGGAAGTGTTGTACTTTGCCCCGCAGCAGCATAGCCCTGTCAGTATCTGGCTTAACGCTGCCCTTTTACTGTTACAGCAGGAGTCAGATCGCCATTTACCCGGCGCTGACGTTTTATGCAGCCAGCAATGCGCCACTCTGTTTACCCTCGCCGTTCGCGACTGGCTGTCGCAGGCGGGCGCGGCGAAAAGCGTGCTGAGTTTATTGCTGCATCCCCGACTGGGTCGCGTAATGCTTCAAATGCTGGAAACGCCTGCGCATCCCTGGACGGTCGAAACACTGGCGCAACAGGTACATATGTCCCGGGCGAGTTTCGCGCAGTTATTTCGCGACATTTCCGATACAACGCCCTTAAGCGTATTAACGACGCTACGCTTACAAATTGCCGCCCAGGCCTTGTCACGAGAGACGCAGCCAGTCATCGTGATAGCAGAGTCGGTAGGTTATGCGAGCGAATCCTCTTTTCATAAAGCGTTTGTTCGTGAATTTGGCTGTACGCCAGGCGAGTACCGCAAACGGGCAAAAATGCTCGGACAATAAACGCAGCATGACTGGATAACCGCGGTTTGCCACTAGCCTGTCAAGCACCCGGACCACTCGTGGGGCTGGCAGATTCAGATCTATTTCAATCGACAACGCCTCACGGTTAAAGTCATCAACGACATTGAACGTGCGAAAACGACGCCCACAGACCAAGGCATCATGCATAAAATCAACAGACCAGCTCTGGTTCAGCGCTTCCGGCGTGGCCAGTGGCGAGGGGTTACGCACCGGCAGCCGTTGTTTGCCCTTACGGCGAAAATTCAGCTTCAGCAGACAATAAATACGGTGGATCCTTTTGTGATTCCACGCGTATCCCTGCCGCCGCAGAACCTGAAAAAGCTTCGGAAAACCGTATCGTGGATACCGTTCAGCTGCCGTCTGCAATGCGGTAATAACGGGTTCGTCACGTGTGTTATCCGGACGGTAATGATAAACCGTTCTGCTCAGGTTCAGGCTCCAGCAGGCCTGACGGATACTGAGTCCGAATGTTGTTATCAGATGAGTGACCAGCTCACGCTTAAAGGCTGGTTTTAAAGCTTTTTTTCGATAACGTCTTTCAGCGCCCGGTTCTCAAGGCTCAGGTCGGCAAACATCTGTTTGAGGCGTCGGTTCTCGTCCTCAAGATCTTTTATCGTTTTAATATCAGAAGCTTCCATGCCGCCGTATCTGGACTTCCAGTTATACCAGGTGGCCTCAGAGATACCGGCCTCCCGGCAGACATCTTTAACGGTTCGTCCAGCTTCAACCGACTTAATCACAGTGATGATCTGATGCTCAGTAAAACGGGCTTTACGCATAGCGATCTCCTTCGTTGGCAGATTGATTATGCCGGATGATCTCTAAATGTGAATGGCACGATTATACGGGATACTTACAGAAGGGCGTTATCGCCCGATGGGATTTTATGCGGCGTTATGCGGTTGAAACGTTACACCGCCACGACCAGCCAATAAACCATCAATAGAAATATCCTCATTAAGGCGTTAGCCAAAATTTTGCTTCACTATCAGTGCTGCGAACGTGCTTATGTGTCGGTTCTACCAGTTCGCTTGATTTGTCCCACGTTCTGCGATGAAATGAGCCCCGTCCGCTTCCAGACTGGGGTATTTCCTCTTCAGCCCCGGTTTCCAGATTAATTCTAGGCCGTAATTTATACCGATTCCCTAGGAATTCACCGCCTATGCTGAACACGAGAAGAAGTCGTCAGACGCCGTTAGCAAGTTATCATCAACCAGCAATACGCCGTACATGATGCCGTCGCGACAGAACATATGGCCTGCTCTCAGCCTCGTGAGTAATGCCTCGTCGAACGATATACGACATTCAATGCAATCAGCGGCCTGACTGTGACCCCCTATGTTCACAACCCTCCATTTGGATTGAATATGATGTAATATCCTGCTCTCGCCCTCTTGTTTCGATACATCACAGAAAGTCATTACGTAACACTCAACCCATCGGTTAGCCTCGCGTAGGATCAGTGTCAGTTCAGTTTTCCCAGTTTCAGAACAAACCAAGCAACGATAACGGCCTGTCCTTCCACTTACCCCTCGAAACATGGAGGAACTCCATACAATCTCAATATCACTACGTTTTCCCATCTTTGTGCCAACTAATACTGTTTATTCATACAAGTTATTTTATCGATTTAGGCAATCAAACGGCTAATGCGAAGGAGCAACTTTCGATAAGCGATACAGTTGGAAGAAAATGAATTTATTTTGGAGACTTCCATGCCAGTCGATCGAATCTGCGCTTGGTGCTACACTTCGGACCTTTCCGGGTACACTGATTTTTATAATATAAAGTGGATACTTATTACATTGAGGGTGATTAATTGAACAAAGTTCATTCAATACAGTATATGAGAGGTTTTGCCTCAATTTTTGTAGTTCTTTACCATACCAAGTGGTATCTCAATGAGGTTTATTCCCAAAAGGACCTCGGCTCATTGCTTTTCAATTACGGAGCTTTTGGTGTTGATCTTTTTTTTATAATTAGTGGATTCATAATTTGCCTTTCAACTGAAAGATTAGAAAAGTCCTTTTTTACTAATTTTTTCATCCGCCGCTTCTTCAGAATATACCCATTACTAATAATATGTGTAACCATCTACTTTTTGGCTATAAAACCAGAAGCGAGTTATTTGCTATACCTAAAATCACTTATACCAGTGCATAGCAATTATTCAGAAGGCAGCCCTTTCTATGGATTTAATTTACTCGACACCGCATGGACAATAACATACGAAATAGCATTTTATCTTATTTTCGGATTTGCTATGCTTTTAAGCAGGAAATATAGAGCTTACATCAGCGGATTAACAATCCTAATCATATTTACCGTGGCATCTCACTATTTCACTGGCACAATATCGCTTGACGCCTATACAAAGCAACCAGATGTAAACCAGAACAATATAATTGCACTATTTTACTCTCCAATGTTTATAGATTTTATCTATGGAATTGTTATCTACTTGATTTATAAAAACATAAATTTTAGCTCATCAATTTTAAATACTCTATCACCTTACTTATTGTTCTTTTTGTTCTCTTTAATTGCTTCGCAAATTAGTTTATTTTATGGTCACGGACCGTTAAAGTGGGGATTATTAAGCGCAATTATAATACTCATATCAGTCATGTACGAGAAGAACAACGGAATGAGGCATTGCAGAACATTTGAATACCTTGGAAATATTTCTTATTCATTATACATAATTCATGTTGTTATCCTTGAGTGTATTTATAAATATGATTTTTTCATATTCCCGAACACATCTGGTTTTTCAAGGCTATTTATTATATTGTCAGTTATTTTAATTATCTCTATAATCGTACATGAGCTAATAGAGAAGCCTTTTATTTCTCTAGGAAAGCGATTTATAAAATAGCAAAATGACCATAATTTGGGCCGAAACTCCATTTTAGATAACATTGTGATCTCTTCTCTGAGAGACGTACCAGGCTAAACTGGAGTATCCGGCCTTTTTTCACTCTACCTGGAGACATATTCGTCATGAAAAAGACCCGTTATATCGAGGCACAGATAGCATTTGCGCTGATACAGGCCGAAACTGGCATTCACATCGGGAAACTCTGCAGAAAGATGGGGATTTCTGAGGACATTTTATATATATTGACTACCTCCGTTTTGTAAGTACTAAATCTAGTTTTGAGTTGCTGCTTACATCTGTCCAGCACAGGAATACCTGTGTCCAAATGGGTAATCCGTACACAATCATCTCAACATCTGGGCGGACTAAAAGGCCAGTATAAAAATCAGCTTGAAATTGTGCAGGTGCAACCTGTCATCATTTTTCAGTATAATGCAACTTTTATTGCGAGGTATTAACTTCCTACAGCCTGATATTCGCTCTCATTTCTCAACATCGACCAAATTATTCTCGCGTTCTTGCTAGAGACTGCCACGATCGTTTTATTAAATCCGCGCCGTTCCTTCTACTAGTTAACCCACTGATGCAGACAGCCATCATTGTTATTTGTGGCAATCCTAAAAACAGCGCGTGCACCATAAATAAAAAGTGTTCGCAAATGCTTGTCGGCTTTCTTCGTCATATTCATCAGTACCTGCCTGTCGCCACTTGAGTGTTGCCGTGGAACCAGACCAAGTCATGCAGCAAAGTGACGACCATTTTTATTGCCAATTGCCGCAACAACGGCCATAGCCGTTTTAGGTCCAATGCCTTTAACTTTGACGATACGCTGGCAGGCCTCAGATTGCCTGAACACAACATCGATTTCTTTATCAAAAAAGTTTATACGACGACCATGGTCATTAAAGAGATCATAGAGTTCCGCAATTGTCTTGTACATTCGGGCACTGAGACCATTTTCTGCATCTTCAAAAATCAGCGGAACTGTACGACGAACTCTTGAGGCTGCCGCGCCGATTGTTATTCCTCCGGTCAAGCAGCAGCCATCTGATGACAGATTGTTGCAGTACGATGATTGATTATTCACTGCCTGGCACGGTGTAAAACCTGTATATACTGCTGCTCCGGGCTTTTCCGTGGAACAAATTATATCGTCGGTTACATCAGAGCCACAGCGATCGCCTGCGTATCATTACCGTCATTTTTTTGTTCGCGGACATAAGGTTTTATATACTGAGGGCTGATGACTTTTACTTTATACCCCAGCTTTTCAAACTTACGTTCCCAGTAAAATGCTTCTATGGACGTTTCGACACCAATCAGACAGGCAAGAATATTCGCCACTGTCTGAAGTAATTCATTCCGGCCGGTACGTTTTGAGTAAATTTACTCACCGGCCTAGTTTAACCCGCAGAGCTGAAAGATATTTTTAGGCAGAGCAATACCCAGAAATACAATATTCATGGCGCTCCTCCTGCTGAACACATTTTGTACAGTTAACTGCAGCGGGTGGAGGTCGTCCATCCCATTACCTAGAAGAGGAAATTTGCCACTCTGGGCGTGACGGAGCTATGTTGTCTGCAGCAACTGGAGGAGTAAAATCAGCGCCTGAAGAAACTGGTTGCTAATCTGAGTCTGGATAAGAAGATGCTGCAGGAGGATTACCGTACCAGTGTTCTATAGGGATGCGGTCTGTTGATGCAAATCGGAATCTATTATCATATTAACGGTACAGATTCATTTTTTCTTTAACAGCATCTTTTCCTGATGACTATAGTATAAATATATAACCACCAGCCAAGAAACTAATGTGTGTTCTAACATGTGCGATTTTATGACTAGCTTTTGGTCTTATTATCTGCTATGGCACAAAGTAATGAAATGGACAAGTAAAATACGGCAAAGAATGGCAGGCTAATCTTCAACGATGATAACATAAGCATTATCTTTGTCCTTTTTGAAAGATTAATTCTAACTACAAACATTATGAACGCAAGCAATGCAACTACGCCCAAATGCATACCGAAAATAGTAAAAAGATTGCCAAATATAGTCATATCATATAATGATTCATAAAATGATGGTGCTGATAGCGACTTCCCTATCAATCCGTAACCATATGTATATATGTCGGAGTTAGATATGAAGTTATTCCATGTATCTATTTTTACATTATTACTTCCATCTCCACCTGAGAGAAACAGAGATACTCGTTCGTCAACTCTATCAATCAGAACTAAGTACCCCATAAAAATAAACCCTATAACAGGGATTATCATTCTAACACGAAGCATGCCTATCAAAAGAATCCCGAAGCAGAGGAACACACCAACAAAAGATAATGTTAATAGCATGGATAGACATGATAATATAAATAATACATCTGTTTTTTTATTTACTGCATATCTTAAAGTAATTAGCCATGCAGTAATTCCACAATACACACTTGGCTCCGAAGTCAATCCAGTAGGCCTAAATCCCACACCACTCATCATATTTCTTGATGGTTCTCCTCCCATCATTATTGAGTAATCAATGACAGTTCCATATAGACCATATAACGCAACCTGAAAAACCAAACACGCCATATATACAATAATAGCAACTCTTACAGCCTTTTCTATTGTAAAAACAGGAATACTAACGGAGGCATAATATAATAATAAAGCAGAAAGCAACCAAAGGCAGACTTTTATTGATTGATATATCAATATCTCTGTGTGCATAGAAATATTAATATGTATAAAAGCACTTATAATAATTAGAGACATTATCAAAAAGACACATATAATCGACAGGTATCCAGCTTTAGCATTGCTGTTTATATACAATAATGAACAAACAAGTGGGAAAATAATAAGTTGGGCTCCATACACAGACAAAGGTGAGGCAATGTCGATTATCACACTTAAGATCGCAATAAAAAGCAAAAAGGCGTTCATGTCAATAACCCTAAAAAAAATTACTCATATTGTACATGTAACACTATAATTATGCAATTTATAAATACATCAAGATACATAATGCATTCTATTGATTCATCGTGTCTTATATCATACCTATACCTGTTATGTGCTTTACGCTTACACCAAAATTCACAGATCAGTATTTAAATCTTTATTATTCAATATATTGCTAACTGTATGAGCGCTAAGCCAGAAGTGATAGCGAACATTAATTTTTTGCAGTGTATCTCCCTTAATTTTTTTATAAAAACTCTTTCTTATTTCTTTTGAGACCTTAGCCCCCCTTTAATACAGTTTCTAAACCAAAAGATGTAGCCTTTGCCCCTGGCCCAAATTCCGTACAGTGCTAAATCAGAGATCTTCGTCTTTCCGGAGACTCCGGATAAATTCAGCCGGAGTCATGCCATTTAATGATGAATGCGTTCTCTCATGATTGTATTCCCTGCGCCAGTTGTCGAGTTTTTCCTGCGCATCTTCCAGTGACAGGAACCAGTGAATATTCAGGCATTCATCCCGCAGACTGCCGTTAAATGATTCAGTAAACGGGTTATCTGTCGGCTTTCCGGGGCGCGAGAAGTCCATCGTCACACCATGCTCATACGCCCATTTGTCCAGGGTTTTCGAGATAAATTCGCTGCCGTTATCCGTCTGAATACGTACCGGCAGGCGCTTATCCAGCACCCGCAGCGCTTCCATTACGCGGACCACATCCTCACCCTTCAGTGATTTTCCGACATGGATTGCCAGACATTCCCGACTAAAATTATCCATTACAGCCAGCGCCCGCAAACGCCGTCCGTTAAACAGACTATCCGACACGAAATCCATACTCCAGCACTGATCGATATGCGTCAGGTCCGGGCGCTGTTGGCGGCGTACTGCACTGACATGCCTGCGGGGGCGCTTTCTGTGCAGATTCAGCCCTTCCAGGCAATAAATCCGGTGTGTTTTCTTGTGATTAACCCGCCAGCCTTCCCGCCGCAACTGGATATGGATACGCGGGCAACCGTAGCGTATTCGTGTTTCCGCGATCTCCCTGATGCGCAGGGTTATCGCACGATCATCACGCCGGCTCTGCCAGTGGTAGACAGTTCTGCGCTGCATCAGCAACCCGCATCCCCGGCGGACACTGATACGATAGGCCTCCCGCAGGAAATGCACCGCCTGGCGCTTCTGAGCCGGCCTCAGAGCTTTTGCTTCAGTACCTCCTGCAGCATCTCCCTGTCCAGACTCAGATCAGCCACCAGTTTCTTCAGCCGCTGATTTTCATCCTCCAGCTGCCGCAAACGACGCAGTTCCGTCACGCCCAGACCGGCAAATTTCTTCTTCCAGTTGTAAAACGTGGCCTCAGAAATGCCCATCTTTCTGCAGACTTCCCCGACACGAGTGCCGGTTTCGGCCTTTTTCAGCGCAAACGCTATCTGTTCTTTGGTATAACAGGTCTTTTTCATGATGGATGGGCCTCTCTGTGAGATGAAAGAAAGGCCGGATACTTCCGTTTAGCCTGGCACTGTTTTCAGGGCGGAGATCAATGAAGGCGATTCTGCGCGCGGCAGAACGTGACTGGAAATAGCTGGAGAAAGCGCCTGTAATCAAGGTTCCTGCTGTCAGAAACAAACGCGTCAGATGGCTTGAGCGTGATGAGGCAAAAAGACTTATTGAAGAATGTCCGGAACCGTTGAAATCTGTTGTTAAATTTGCGCTGGCAACGGGACTTAGGCGGTCTAACATCATCAATATGGAATGCCAACAGATAGACATGCAACGTCGCGTTGCCTGGGTGAACCCTGAAGACAGTAAGTCAAACCACGCTATTGGCGTAGCGCTAAATGATACTGCCTGTAAAATATTGCGTGACCAGATTGGTAAGCATCATAAATGGGTGTTCGTGCATACGAAAGAAGGCATCCGGCCCGATGGCTCAAAGACGCCGACTATCAGAAAGATGCGCGTCGATGACCAGCGAGCATGGAATGCAGCTTGCCGCCGGGCTGGAATTGAGGATTTCCGTTTCCACGATCTGAGGCACACGTGGGCCAGTTGGCTAATTCAGTCCGGAGTACCGCTTTCTGTTCTGCAGGAAATGGGAGGATGGGAGGGCATCGAGATGGTGCGCCGATACGCTCACCTTGCGCCGAACCGTTTAACGGAACACGCAAAGCAAATTGACTCGATTTTCAGTGATGATGTCCCAAATATGTCCCATATGGAAAATAAGGAGGGAATTAAAGAGGCGTAACCAGTTGATATAATAATGGCGCGCCCTGCAGGATTCGAACCTGCGACCCACGGCTTAGAAGGCCGTTGCTCTATCCAACTGAGCTAAGGGCGCCTTGTGAAGTGAAGACTTCGCGTAGACGAAACGCGAGAATTATACGGTCAGGCACTTCTGAGTCAATGGCTTTTGTTCCGGTTGCTGACTAAGTGTACGAATATCATCTTTTCTGGCGCTACGACGGGGTCCAGGAAATCACCCGGACACAACTCAGCAGACCTAAAGCGGGAATTAAGGTTGCCTGTCTTTAGAAAATCAATACGTTTCTTTAATATTTCACCATGACTCACCTGCTGTTCAGGTTATTTTTTATGCTGAGTATCGCTATTAAAGAGCAAAACAGCCACTTCGAGCATGGTCTTAAAATCATCATGACGCGTCTGACGAATCAGTGGTAACAGAAAATTGACTTTCTCTCCGCCAAAAAGATAGATAATGCTGACATTGCTTTTCTGGCGCTGGACGATGACTGGTTCAGCGCAGACTGCTATCAGATACCTATGCATACCCAACATCAATTAAGGGTAATTATTTGTAATAACCACGATAATAAAGCAAACATTTTGATAAATACAAAATAGACACAAACTCTTTTAATGACCTAAGTTAATTCTTATTGGGATATAAGAAGGGTTTAATCCTGTTTTGTATAAATAGGGGTGTTATATTGTCTGGACCTATTAGTGATGCGGAATTACGTTAATTATACCTACGTGATGAATTGTTTGTTTTTGGTTAACTCCAGCGTACTCGCAGGCCAGGCATCCCTTTCGTACGCGGAGGCAACAGGCGTCGTGATCGCGTCGGAAATGCAAACGTTAACTGACAGCGAGGCCGGGTTCTGACAAAATAGCGTTATCCCCTTTGGCTTGAAGTAACAGATGGAATCCTCTCTCTGATGGTAGCAAAGATAATTGACGGTAAAACGATTGCGCAACAGGTGCGATCTGAGGTTGCTCAAAAAATTCAGGCACGCATCGCTGCAGGTCTTCGCGCGCCCGGTCTGGCGGTTGTGTTGGTCGGCAGCAATCCTGCCTCACAGATTTATGTGGCAAGCAAACGTAAAGCATGCGATGAAGTAGGGTTCGTCTCCCGCTCCTATGACCTGCCGGAAACTACCAGCGAAGCCGAACTGCTGGCGCTTATCGATACTCTGAATGCAGATAACACGATCGACGGTATTCTGGTGCAGTTGCCTTTACCGGCAGGTATCGACAACGTTAAAGTGCTGGAGCGTATCGCGCCGGATAAAGACGTGGACGGTTTCCATCCATATAACGTTGGTCGTTTGTGTCAGCGGGCGCCGCGTCTGCGTCCCTGTACGCCCCGCGGTATTGTCACCCTGCTTGAGCGTTATAACATTGATACCTACGGCCTGAATGCCGTGGTGATCGGCGCCTCGAATATCGTTGGTCGCCCAATGAGCATGGAACTGCTGCTGGCCGGCTGCACCACTACCGTCACGCATCGCTTTACCAAAGATCTGCGTCACCATGTTGAACATGCCGATTTGCTGATCGTCGCCGTCGGTAAACCGGGATTTATTCCCGGCGAATGGATTAAAGAAGGCGCGATTGTGATCGATGTCGGGATTAACCGTCTGGAAAATGGCAAAGTCGTTGGCGATGTCGTGTTTGAAGAAGCCGCGGCACGCGCGTCATACATCACGCCAGTCCCCGGCGGCGTCGGCCCAATGACGGTCGCCACGCTTATCGAAAATACGCTACAGGCGTGCGTTGAATATCACGATCCACAAGGAAAATAACATGGCGACATTCTCTTTAGGCAAGCATCCGCACGTTGAACTGTGCGATCTCCTCAAGCTGGAAGGCTGGAGCGAAAGCGGCGCCCAGGCGAAAATGGCCATTGCCGATGGGCTGGTTAAGGTCGATGGCGCAATTGAAACGCGTAAACGCTGCAAAATCGTGGCCGGACAAACGGTAAGCTATGCCGGTCAAAGCGTAAATGTCACCGACTGAGCTGCGTCGGTGAATGCGCCGGATGGCGGCTCATGCCTTATCCGGCCTACTATACAATGAACGGCAGGCCGGATGAGACGCCTTGCGTCACCCTCCGGCAATACGGCTATTACTTACGACGCCAGGTGGTTCCCTGTGGGCCGTCTTCCAGCACGATCCCCATCTCATTGAGACGATCGCGCGCCGCATCTGCCGCCGCCCAGTCTTTCGCTTTACGCGCATCCAGACGTTGTTGAATCAGCGCTTCAATTTCCGCGACTTCACTGTCATCCGCCTGCGCGCCGCTTTGCAGGAAGGCTTCCGGCTCCTGCTCAAGCAGACCGAGCACGCCGGAAATTTTGCGCAGATGGGACGCCATTGCATTCGCGGCGGTCATATCTTCACCCTTGAGACGGTTGACTTCACGCGCCATATCAAACAGAACGGAGTAAGCTTCCGGCGTATTGAAATCATCATTCATCGCCTCCACAAAACGTGCTTCGAACGCCTCGCCGCCCGCCGGGGCCGCTGATTTATCCGTTCCGCGTAGCGCAGTGTATAACCGCTCCAGCGAGGCGCGCGCCTGCTTGAGATTCTCTTCGCTGTAGTTCAGTTGGCTACGGTAATGGCCGGACATCAGGAAGTAGCGCACAGTTTCCGCATCGTAGTATTTCAGTACGTCGCGCACAGTAAAGAAGTTGCCCAGCGATTTGGACATCTTTTCACGATCCACCATCACCATACCGGAGTGCATCCAGTAGTTGACGTATTCGCCATCGTGCGCGCAGGTGGACTGGGCAATTTCATTTTCATGATGCGGAAACATCAGATCGGAACCGCCGCCGTGAATATCAAAATGGTTGCCCAACTGTTTGCAATTCATCGCCGAACATTCAATGTGCCAGCCCGGACGCCCTTCGCCCCACGGTGACGGCCAGCTCGGCTCGCCCTCTTTCGACATTTTCCACAACACGAAGTCCATCGGGTTACGCTTCACGTCAACCACATCAACGCGCGCGCCCGCCTGAAGTTGCTCCAGATCCTGGCGCGAAAGCTGTCCGTAAGCCGGATCGGTCGGTACATCAAACATCACATCGCCGTTATCCGCTACATAAGCGTGACCTTTCTCGATCAACGTTTGGGTAATATTTATGATCTCCTGAATATGGTGCGTCGCACGCGGTTCGCTGTCCGGACGCAGAATATTCAGCGCATCGAAGTCCTGATGCATTTCCGCAATCATTCTGTCGACCAGCGCGACAAAACTTTCGCCATTTTCATTTGCGCGCTTAATGATTTTATCGTCAATATCAGTAATGTTACGCACGTACTTCAGCTTATAGCCGAGAAAACGCAAATAGCGCGCGACAACGTCAAAGGCGACAAACGTACGTCCGTGGCCAATATGACAGAGATCGTAAACGGTAATACCACACACGTACATGCCGACTTCCCCGGCATGAATGGGTTTGAATTCCTCTTTTTGGCGCGTCAGTGTATTAAATATTTTTAACATCGAAGATTCCGTATAGACGTGTGTGGGTAATAAAGTCCGTATGATACCCATAATTCGGGCAGGAAGCAGCACACTTTGCGAGGTGATCGAACCTTGCGGTTATGCTATAACACACCCCTATATCTGACTCTTCCGAGAGTTGAAGCACCACTATAACGGAACAGGATGCAAAAATGGTTACTTTCCACACTAATCACGGCGATATCGTAATCAAAACCTTTGATGATAAAGCGCCTGAAACAGTTAAAAACTTCCTGGACTACTGTCGCGAAGGTTTTTACAACAACACCATTTTCCACCGTGTGATTAACGGTTTTATGATTCAGGGCGGCGGTTTTGAGCCGGGCATGAAACAAAAAGCCACTAAAGACGCTATTAAAAACGAAGCCAATAACGGTCTGAAAAATACCCGTGGTACGCTGGCCATGGCGCGCACTCAGGCACCTCACTCCGCAACCGCACAGTTCTTCATCAACGTGGTTGACAACGACTTCCTGAACTTCTCTGGCGAAAGCATGCAGGGCTGGGGCTATTGTGTCTTTGCGGAAGTGGTTGAAGGTATGGACGTCGTGGATAAAATCAAAGGCGTGGCTACTGGTCGCAGCGGTATGCACCAGGACGTGCCAAAAGAAGACGTGATCATTGAAAACGTGACCGTCAGCGAGTAATCGTGGCGACACTATTTATTGCAGATCTGCATCTGCAAACGGAAGAACCGGCGATCGTCGCCGGTTTTCTGCGTTTTTTAGCCACGGAAGCCCGTCAGGCCGACGCATTGTATATTCTTGGCGATCTCTTCGAGGCCTGGATTGGCGATGACGATCCCACCCCATTGCATCATGAGATAGCCACCGCCATCAAAGCGGTTGTGGATTTTGGCGTGCCCTGCTTCTTTATTCATGGCAATCGCGACTTCTTGCTGGGTAAACGCTTTGCCCGCGAGAGCGGCATGACGCTACTGCCGCAGGAAAAAGTCCTCGACCTGTATGGCCGCAATGTACTGATTATGCATGGCGACACCCTCTGTACCGACGATGTCGGTTATCAGGCATTTCGCGCCAAAGTTCACCATCCGGGGATCCAACGACTGTTTCTTACCCTGCCGCTGTTTATTCGTCGCCGTATCGCCGCCAGAATGCGCGCTGGCAGTAAAGCGGCTAACAGCAGCAAGTCGCTGGATATTATGGATGTCAATGCGCAGGCCGTTATCGCCGAAATGGAAAAACACCGCGTACAGTGGTTGATTCACGGTCACACCCACCGTCCGGCAGTGCATACACTTTTCGCTAACGGTCAGCCCGCCTTCCGTGTAGTGTTAGGCGCATGGCACCATGAAGGTTCAATGGTAAAAGTTACGCCGGACGACGTGGAACTCATCCCATTCCCCTTTTAAATTCGATCGTCTACTCTTCTGTTATGGCGGCTACGCAACCGTTTTCCTTGCCTGATTATCATGCTATTCTCTGACACCTCAAAAGCAGCGTGTCCCGCACCACAGGAGTTTTAAGACGCATGTCTTCCCGCAATAATCCGGCGCGTGTCGCCATCGTGATGGGGTCCAAAAGCGACTGGGCTACCATGCAATTCGCCGCCGAAATTTTTGACATTCTGGATATTCCGCACCATGTCGAAGTGGTTTCTGCTCACCGTACCCCCGATAAACTGTTCAGCTTTGCCGAAAATGCTGAAGAAAACGGCTTTCAGGTAATTATTGCCGGCGCGGGCGGCGCGGCGCATCTGCCAGGAATGATTGCGGCAAAAACGCTGGTGCCGGTACTTGGCGTTCCGGTACAAAGCGCTGCGCTAAGCGGTGTGGACAGTCTCTATTCTATTGTACAGATGCCGCGCGGTATTCCGGTTGGCACACTGGCCATCGGCAAAGCTGGCGCCGCTAACGCGGCGCTGCTGGCGGCGCAAATTCTGGCCACCCACGATAACGCACTGCATCAGCGCCTTCGCGACTGGCGCAAAGCACAAACGGATGACGTGCTGGAAAACCCCGATCCACGAGGTGCGGCATGAAGCAAGTGTGTGTTCTCGGCAATGGGCAACTGGGCCGGATGCTGCGCCAGGCAGGCGAACCGCTGGGTATTGCCGTCTGGCCGGTCGGGCTGGATGCGGAACCTACCGCCGTTCCGGTACAACAGAGCGTTATTACCGCAGAGATTGAGCGCTGGCCTGAAACCGCGCTTACCCGCGAACTGGCACGTCACCCGGCGTTCGTCAATCGAGAGGTATTCCCGATCATCGCCGACCGCCTGACACAAAAACAGCTTTTCGATAAGCTTGGGCTGGCGACCGCCCCCTGGGAAAAGTTGTCGGATAAGGGCCAATGGCCTGCCCTGTTCGATAAACTGGGCGAACTGGCGATTGTTAAGCGTCGTATTGGCGGCTACGACGGTCGCGGACAGTGGCGGCTACGCGCGGGCGAAACCGGGCAACTGCCGGATGACTGCTATGGCGAATGTATTGTTGAGCGCGGCATTCATTTTTCCGGTGAAGTGTCATTAATCGGCGCACGCGCTCACGACGGCAATACTGTGTTTTACCCACTGACGCACAATCTGCATCAGGACGGCATCCTGCGGACCAGCGTCGCATTCCCGCAGGCGAACGCCGGGCAGCAGGCACAGGCAGAATCCATGCTTTCGGCGATTATGCAGACGCTAAACTATGTCGGCGTGATGGCAATGGAATGTTTTATTACGCCCGAAGGTCTGTTAATCAACGAACTGGCGCCGCGCGTACATAACAGTGGACACTGGACGCAAAATGGCGCCAGCATCAGTCAGTTTGAATTACATCTACGCGCGATTACCGGCCTGCCGCTGCCTACACCGGTCGTTAATGCCCCATCGGTGATGGTCAATCTGATCGGCAGCGACTTACAGTACGACTGGCTAAAGCTGCCTCTGGTACATCTGCACTGGTATGATAAAGCGGTACGTCCGGGACGAAAAGTCGGCCATCTGAATTTGACCGACAGCGATACGTCACGTCTTAGGGCGACTCTGGAAGCGCTCTCTCCGCTCCTGCCGCCAGAATATGCCAGCGGTATTATCTGGGCGCAAAGTAAGCTTAAATAACGCATAAAATGCCGGGAGAATGATCTTCCCCTTTCCCGGCTCCTCCCTCAGCGCGTAAAATCTCACTATTGCTGTTTTGTTTTTCGGGATTACACATGAACGATGGAACGGACTCTCGCGCGCTCCTCATTGCCGATACGCCTTTAATTGATGTACGCGCGCCGATTGAGTTTCAACAGGGCGCCATGCCGGGCGCTATCAACCTGCCATTGATGACGGATGACGAGCGAGCCGCCGTCGGCACCTGTTATAAACGTCAGGGTGCGGATGCAGCGTTAGCGCTGGGACACCGGTTAGTGAGCGGTGACATTCGCCAGCAGCGTCTTGAAGCCTGGAAAGCCGCGTTCCAGCGCTTCCCCAACGGGTTTCTGTGCTGCGCACGCGGTGGTCAGCGGTCGCATATCGTACAACGTTGGCTGCAAGAGGCTGGGATTGACTGCCCCCTTATTGAAGGTGGCTATAAAGCGCTGCGCCAGGAGGCAATTCAGGCGACCCAACAACTGGTGCAAAAACCCATTCTGTTAATTGGCGGCTGTACCGGTAGCGGCAAAACACAACTGGTACGACAGCAGCCCAACGGTCTGGATCTGGAAGGGCTTGCACGCCATCGCGGCTCCTCGTTCGGACGCACGCTGAAACCCCAGCTCAGCCAGGCCAGCTTTGAAAATAAACTTGCAGTCGAAATGCTGAAGATTAACGCGCGTCAAACATTAAAAAGATGGGTACTGGAAGATGAAGGGCGAACGATTGGCGCTAACCATCTACCTGAGCCTTTACGCGAACGAATGGCGCAGGCACCGGTTGTGGTAGTAGAAGATCCGCTTGAGCGTCGACTGGAACGTCTGCGTGAAGAATATTTCATCCGTATGCATCACGATTTCACCAGCGCCTACGGCGATGACCGCGGCTGGCAGGCGTACAGTGAGTACCTGCGCCACGGACTTTTCGCCATTCGCCGCCGTCTGGGGCTGCAACGCTTCGCCGAACTGACAAACACGCTGGATATGGCGCTGGCGGAGCAATTATCCAGCGGTAGCACAGACGGACATATGGCATGGCTGGTTCCGCTACTGAATGAATATTACGACCCGATGTACCGCTATCAACTGAAAAAGAAAGCCGCGAATATCGTTTTTCGCGGCACATCGGAAACCGTTGGGCACTGGTTAATGGAACATCAGTAACAATTAGAGAGGTCCCCTTACCACTCGCCGTAGGGGGTACTTTTTACCTTTGATAAAGTCCGGTGTGTCTTCATAATACACATATCCATCAGGATGGTTGGTTATGTTCTTACACATTTTTGCACCCTTTCCCGATACCGTTTCAATTAAAATCACTCGCTCACCGGTAAGCGAAATATTAGGTTTATGGTCATTTTCCAGACCGTAACGCTGAAGGTGATTCGTGTTTCATACGCCTTTTTATCAATCACTGAATCCCAACAGAAAGGAATAAACTGTGGCGGATTTTTAGCTTTATTAAAAGACAGGATGCGTAAAGAACGATGCCACCTACGCAGTTATTTTAATTGTCATTATATTTTTCTTGATAGATAGCCAATTCAAATCACTTAGCGTGAAAATAATAACAATTATAAAATCTTAGTGTTGTGCATTTTTAAATGTTTTATACCACTAAAAATCAATAAGTTAACACTTTGCGCGACAAAAGAATTACGCGCCGCTTTAAAATACGGCGCGTAATTATTCACATTATGGATTATCCACTAAACTGGCGGAATAACGCTTTCCCTTTCAGCAAACGAACGCCAAGCCAGCCACCACATACGGAAAGCAGCAGCGCGCCGCAAAACGGTAGCGCCATCCATAAACGCCAGTCCGGCTCCCAGGGGAAATCAAAGACGTTGATTTGTAAGACCGCCAGCGCCGTTTCCGCGCCAATCGCGGCGACCAGCCCGGAAACCAACCCCAGCATGGCGAATTCGCACCAGAGTGTGGTACGCAGCAGTGTCTTTCCGGCCCCCAACGTACGCCATACCACCAGCTCCTGATGACGCTGACGCATACCGACCTGCACCTGGGCCAATAGTAACAATATACCGCAGAGGGTGACTAACACCACCATCACCTCCAGCGCCCGGCTGACCTGTTCCAGCACCTGCCCCACCTGTTTCAGGATCGCGCCGATATCTAACAGGCTGACAGTAGGAAATTCACGGTTAAGCTGCGTCAACATGCCGTTGCCATTTTCCCAGCGGAAACTGGTCAACCAGCTTTGTGGTTGCCCGTCCAGCGCTCCGGAAGGAAAAATGAAGAAAAAGTTAGGCCGCAGGCTTTCCCAGTCTACTTTGCGCAGACTGGAAACTTTGGCGCTAAACGCCTGCGTATCGCCCATGAAGGTCACACTATCGCCCAGCCTGACGTTTAGCCGTTTTGCCAGCCCCTCCTCCATAGAGACTTCACCGGCTTTTGGTGGCCAGTGGCCAGCGACAAGCGGATTATGCTCCGGGCGTGTATCCTGCCAGGTCAAATTCAGTTCACGGTTGAGCGACTCATCCTGCTGACCTTCCGTCGGACGGTCGTTTATCCGGGTTAACCGCGCCCGCACAATCGGGTAAAACGTCTGCGGGAGTACCTGATGCTCCGACAAAAAGGCTTTCAGCGGCGTCACCTGTTCCGCAGCAATATTAATGAGAAAATAGTTCGGACTTTCCGGCGGGAGCTGCTGCTGCCAACGGTCAAGAAGATCGCCGCGCAATACCAGTATTAACGCCAGCAACATGAACGAAAGTGAGAATGCAGAGAGCTGACTCAACGTTGACCACGGCTGGCGCAGCAGGCGGCTGACGGCAAGACGCAGCGGTAGCGACGTCAGCGTCAGGCCGCGCAGCACGTTAAGCAGCATCCAGCCCAGCACGCCGCACAGCAGCGCCAGCACCACGGCGCCAGCCAGGACCGCCCATAACAATATGCTTCCTCCCATTAATCCAGCAAGCAGCGCCACCACGACGGCGCAGGCGGCAGGCAGATAAATTTTTAACGGCCAGACGCGGGCGACAACATCGCGACGCAGTACCCGTAGCGGCTGGGTCGCCAGCAACAATCGATAAGGCCGTAAGCCAACCAGTAAAGAGATAACCGTCATCGCACCCCACGCCCACATCCAGGGCCACAGGCTGGCAGACGGCAAATCGGCGGGCAGCACCGGTTTGAGCAGCACCAGCAGGACGTTTTCAAACAAGAGCCCAATCGCGCCCCCCGTAACGGCGGAAAGGCCCAGAACCATCATCCATTGTCCGACAATCAGCTTACGCAACTGCGCTCTGCCCGCGCCCAGCGTTTTCAAAATCGCTACCAGATCGTAGCGACTACGGCAGTAATGACTCATCGCTACCGCGACGGCGGCCACTGCCAGCAGTAGCGTTAGCAACGCCGAGAGCAGCAAAAACTGCTGCGAGCGTTCGAGCGATTTTCCCAATGCCCCTTCATCCTGCTCCAGTCCGTACCAACGATGTTCAGGCTTAAGCTGCGGTAATAGCCACGTCTCATAGCTGGCAAGTTGCTGTGGCGTTCCGCCGAATTTATACCGCCATGTCACACGGCTACCCGGCTGTATCGCACCAGTTTTTGCCACATCGGCTATGGTCATCATCAGACGCGGCGCCATCTGAAAAGGATTAAACCCGGAATCCGGTTCCTGCACCACTTCACCCGCAATACGCAAGGTAGCGTCGCCGACATCTATCATGTCGCCCGTTTTCAGATTAAGCAGCGCCATCAGACGCGGCGCCAGCAGTACGCTGCCCGGTTGCGGTTTTATTCCGCCTGGACGGGTTTGTAGTTCACCGTACATCGGATAAACGCCATCTACCGCCTTCACACTCGCCAGTTGCGGTGTATCGCCGGCAAACGTCATCGTCGCGAAAGTCAGCTGCTCGCCCACATTGAGACCGCGCTTACGCGCTTCTTCAATCCAGGCTTTCGGCACCTCTCGTGAACTTTGCAGCGTTCGATCACCCGCCATAAACTCGCGGCTTTGCTGGCTTAACCCTTTTTCCATCCGGTCGCTGATATTGCCGAGCGCCAGTACACAGGCCACCGCCAGACTTAGCGCCAGCCAGACAATAATCAGCGAGGGCGAGCGCCATTCACGCCAGAACCAACGGGCTATCATGCTTCCTCCTGTAACAGACCGTCGGCCAGCCGCAGCCGCCTGTCACAACGTGCTGCCAGTTGGGGATCGTGCGTCACCAGAATCAGCGTAGTGCCATGCTCACGGTTAAGCGAGAACAACAAATCGGCGATTTTATCCCCGGTCTGCCGATCAAGGTTACCCGTCGGCTCATCGGCAAACAAAATATCAGGACGCCCATTAAACGCGCGCGCCAGCGCCACACGCTGCTGTTCGCCGCCGGAAAGCTGCGCCGGAAGATGATCGAGCCGTTTTCCCAGCCCCAGTTGTTCGAGCAGCGCTTTGGCCCCCGCTTTACTTTGGCCGCTATTCTCTCCACGCAGCAAGGCCGGCAGTTCGACGTTTTCCAATGCATTAAGCGTAGGAATTAGCATAAAGGATTGAAAAACAAAGCCGACATGCTGAGCGCGAAGCTGTGCCCGCGCCTCTTCGTCCATCTGATGAAGCGGTTTCCCTACCAGATTGACCTCTCCGCTGCTGCCGTCGTCCAGTCCGGCGAGAATTGCCAGCAGTGTGGATTTGCCCGATCCTGATTCGCCAATCAGCGCAATGGTTTCACCACGTTTGACAACCAGTTCAACTCCGGTAAGGATGGAAAGCTCATGCTCACCCTGACCGACGGACTTCCTGAGACGATGAACTTCAACACTATTTTCCGCTGGCATTTGTCCTTCCTGTTTATGATCCTGTTAACCTTCCGCGCCGCCGCCGCGGACACCTTATTAATCCTGGGCGATAGCCTTAGCGCTGGTTACCGTATGGCAGCCAGCACGGCGTGGCCGTCGCTGCTTAATGATAAATGGCAAAACAAAACGCCGGTCATAAATGCCAGTATCAGCGGCGATACCTCGCAGCAGGGACTGGCGCGCTTACCCGCGCTGTTGCAACACCATCAGCCGCGCTGGGTACTGGTGGAACTTGGTGGCAACGATGGCTTACGGGGTTTTGCGCCTGCGCAAACCGAGCAAACGTTACGTAAAATTATTCAGACGGTGCAAGCCGCCGATGCCCAACCATTACTGATGCAAATTCATCTGCCCGCTAACTACGGACGCCGTTATAATGAATCCTTTAGTGCGATTTATCCTAAGCTTGCCAAAGAGTTCGATATTCCTCTGTTGCCGTTTTTTATGGAAGAGGTATATCTGAAACCGCAGTGGATGCAGGATGACGGTATTCACCCTAACCGCGACGCCCAGCCGTTTATTGCCGACTGGATGGCGAAGCAGTTGACCCCTTTTCTCTCCTGAATAGTTCGGGTTGCATGAAGGCGGCAAGTAAGAGAATCCCAGGAGCATAGTTAACTCTGTGACTGGGGTGAGCGAACGCCGCCAACACACAGGCAACTCAAAGTATGACGGATATAGTTAACCACGACTCTTAAATCAACGGAGATCCTGACAGGTAAAGTTATGCAAAAATCGGTCTTAATAACAGGATGTTCCAGCGGAATCGGTCTGGATAGCGCACTTGAACTTAAACGCCAGGGATTTCAAATCCTGGCGGGCTGCCGCAAACCCGATGATGTCGCCCGAATGAACAGTATGGGATTTACCGGCGTGTTGATCGATCTTGATTCCTCCGAAAGCGTGGATCGTGCCGCCGATGAGGTGATCGCGCTGACCGATAACCGTCTGTATGGGATCTTTAATAATGCCGGATACGGCGTTTATGGCCCCCTTTCTACCATCAGCCGCGAACAAATGGAGCAACAGTTCTCCAGCAATTTTTTCGGCGCGCATCAGCTTACCATGCGCTTACTTCCCGCTATGCTGCCCCATGGCGAAGGTCGCATTGTGATGACCTCATCAGTGATGGGGCTGATTTCCACCCCAGGGCGCGGCGCTTACGCCGCCAGCAAATACGCGCTGGAAGCGTGGTCTGACGCGCTGCGTATGGAACTACGGCACACCGGCATTAAAGTGAGTCTGATAGAACCCGGCCCAATTCGTACCCGGTTTACAGATAACGTTAACCAGACACAACGCGATAAACCGGTAGAAAATCCCGGCATCGCCGCGCGTTTCACCCGCGATCCTGACGCGGTAGTAGCGAAAGTGCGTCATGCTTTTGCAAGCGATAAGCCAAAACTACGCTACCCCGTTACGCTGGTCACCTGGGCGGTGATGGCGCTGAAACGCCTATTGCCGGGCCGGATGCTGGATAAAATTTTACAAAGCTGAGTTGAAGCGCGCCCGTCCGCCCCCATGTAAACGTGACACAGACAAAAGAGAGCGACGCCATGTCCGTACAGAATATTGTCAATATTAATGAGTCTAACCTGCAGCAGACCTTAGAACAGTCTATGACTACACCGGTACTGTTCTACTTCTGGTCTGAACGCAGCCAGCACTGTCTGCAATTAACGCCGGTTCTGGAAAAGCTGGCCGCCCAGTACAACGGTCAGTTTATTCTGGCAAAGCTGGACTGCGACGCCGAACAGATGATCGCCGCACAGTTTGGCCTTCGCGCTATTCCGACGGTCTATCTGTTCCAGAACGGACAGCCGGTCGACGGCTTCCAGGGGCCGCAGCCGGAAGAAGCTATCCGTGCTCTACTGGATAAAGTACTGCCGCGCGAAGAAGAGCTAAAAGCGCAGCAGGCGATGCAGTTAATGCAGGAAGGTAACTACGTTGATGCGTTGCCGCTGCTGAAAGACGCCTGGCAGCTCTCTCAACAAAGCAGCGAGATTGGCTTGTTACTGGCAGAAGCACACATTGCTCTGAACCGTTCAGAGGAAGCCGAAGCGGTATTAAAAACTATCCCGCTACAGGATCAGGATACCCGTTATCAGGGACTGGTCGCACAGATCGATCTGCTTAAACAGGCGGCGGATACGCCAGAAATTCAGCAACTTCAGCAGCAGGTGGCGGATAATCCTCAGAATGCGGCCCTGGCCACGCAGTTGGCGTTACAGTTGCATCAGGTCGGACGCAATGAGGAAGCACTGGAATTGCTGTTCAGCCATCTGAGAAAAGATCTTGCCGCCGCCGAGGGACAGGCGCGCAAAACCTTCCAGGAAATTCTGGCCGCACTCGGCACCGGCGATGCGCTGGCGTCAAAATACCGTCGCCAGCTATACGCGCTGCTGTATTAATCATTGCTTGCCTGATGGCGCTGCGCTTATCAGGCCTCCCCCATCGTCCCCAGGCCGGATAAAGCGCTTGCGCCGTCATCCGGCGAGCATCACGATTTCTTAAGCGGTATCACCACCAGCTGATGACGCGAATTATAGAACTTCCGGTAGGTTAAATAACAGGCAATGATGGTTGAGAGGCTGGCTGTCGAAAGCAGCATAAATGTCACCATAATTTGATATTTAATCGCTTTTACCGGATCGATTCCGGCAAAAATCAGCCCGGACATCATCCCCGGCAGGCTCACCAGCCCAACGGTCTTTGCCGAGTCGATCGTCGGGATAAGCGATGCGCGGATGCTATCGCGGATAAGCCCGGCGGAGGCCATTTTCGGCGTTGCGCCCAAACTTAACTTTTCCTGGATTTGCTGCTGCTCGCTATGAAAACGCAGCCCCAGTTGGTTGTAGCACAGCCCTACCGCCACCATTGCGTTACCCGCCACCATACCGGCAATCGGTATAACCTGCATCGGCGCAAACTCAATCGAACCGGTAAGTACCAGTACCGTCAGTGTCAACCCGGCGCCGACAGTGATGGCAATAAACGAGGAGAGAAATGCCTTATCGATATATTTACTACGCTTTTGCGCGTTCCATGCGGCGTTAAAACAGATGAACAGCACCATCAGTAGCGTCAGAGCGGCATGGTTAACACCAAAAATGTATTTCAGCACATAGCCGACAATAATAAGCTGTATTACCGCCCGGAATACGCTCCACAAAATATCTTTTTCCAACGCCAGCTTTTCTTTTTGGCTGATTAACATCGCCACAACTACCAGCAGCATCGATAATGCCAGCGATGTATTGGTAATATTATGTCCGCTCATAACATGCCTCCTGCATCGTTCCGGCAGACGGCTTTAGCGTTATCACTTTGTCCGCGTGCTGAATTTCATCTTTGTCATGCGTTACCCATAAGACGGCGACCTGCTTATCGCGGACATAATGATGAATAATATCATTCACATTCCGTTTGTTATGTTCATCCAGCGCGCTGGTTATTTCGTCAAGTAACAGTATTTTCGGCAAAAACTGTAGGTTACGGATTAAAGCGATACGCTGCTTTTCGCCGCCAGAAAGCGCGGCAATGGGTTTTTGCAAAATCGCCTCCGGCAGTTCAAAACGCGCCAGATCATCCGCGAATACTTTCGGTTGCGGACGCTGATGACGAATCTGCCACGGAAAAATCAGATTATCGTAAACCGTATCGCCAAATAGTGCTGGTGTCTGAGCGCAATAAGAAACCTGCTGGCGATAAGCTTCCGGACTCAGAGTCGTAATATCCTGCCCCTCAAAAAGAATCACGCCGATATCAGGACTCATTAACGAGGCCACCATTTTCAGCAACGTACTTTTTCCACAGCCAGAAGCACCGGTAATTAACTTAAATTCACCGTATTGCAGCGTAAAGCTAATGTTATGCAATATTTTTGTCGTCGGCGTCTGATAGCCAACCTGCTTTAACTCAAGCAACATGTTACGTTCTGTCATTTATTGCGCATCCGTTGTTCATCTTTTTATAGCGATAGTGTATCCCTGTAATTAATAAGGGGGGAACATGCTTTACGGAATCAGGTATAATTCGCTTAATTTGTCAGCAAAATTGGTTTATGGATAACACAACAGGAGGTGTAGCTATGCTCATTCTTATCCCTATTCTTATTTTCGTCGCGCTGGTGATCGTCGGCGCTGGCGTCAAAATCGTTCCGCAGGGATACCAGTGGACGGTGGAGCGCTTTGGACGTTACACCAAAACCCTACAGCCGGGGTTAAGCCTTGTGGTGCCGTTTATGGACAGAATTGGCCGTAAAATTAATATGATGGAACAGGTACTGGATATTCCATCGCAAGAAGTGATCTCAAAAGATAACGCCAACGTCACTATCGACGCAGTCTGTTTTATTCAGGTTATCGATGCGCCGCGCGCCGCGTATGAAGTCAGCAATCTGGAACTGGCGATTATTAACCTTACCATGACCAATATCCGTACAGTGCTCGGCTCGATGGAGCTGGATGAAATGCTCTCCCAGCGCGACAGCATCAACACGCGGCTACTGCATATTGTCGATGAAGCCACCAATCCGTGGGGGATTAAAGTTACCCGCATTGAGATTCGCGATGTCCGTCCACCTGCGGAATTGATCTCCTCAATGAACGCTCAGATGAAAGCGGAGCGGACCAAACGCGCCTATATCCTTGAAGCCGAAGGGGTGCGTCAGGCGGAGATTCTGAAAGCCGAAGGGGAAAAACAGTCGCAGATTCTGAAAGCCGAAGGCGAACGCCAGTCTGCTTTCCTGCAGGCAGAAGCGCGCGAACGTTCCGCCGAAGCGGAAGCACGCGCCACGCAGATGGTGTCGGAAGCCATCGCCGCCGGGGATATTCAGGCAGTAAACTACTTTGTGGCGCAGAAATACACCGAAGCGTTACAGCAAATCGGCTCGGCGAATAACAGCAAAGTGGTGATGATGCCGCTGGATGCCAGCAGTCTGATGGGCGCTATCGCCGGGATCAGCGAGCTGGTTAAGGACAGCGCCAGCGAACGGAAAAAACCATGATAGCGATGATACTGGTCCATCCACACATATTCTGGCTTAGTCTTGGCGGCCTGTTGTTGGCCGCTGAAATGCTCGGCGGTAACGGCTATTTGCTGTGGAGCGGCGTGGCGGCAGTGATTACTGGCCTGGCGGTCTGGCTTGTGCCGCTAGGCTGGGAATGGCAGGGCGTACTGTTTGCGGCATTAACGTTACTGGCGGCCTGGCTTTGGTGGCGCTGGCTGGCGCGCCGCGTGCGGGAACAAAAACCGGCAGACAACCGCCTTAACCAACGTGGACAACAATTGATAGGTCGTCGGTTTATGCTTGATGCCCCGTTAATCAACGGACGGGGACATATGCGCGTCGGCGATAGCTCATGGCCGGTATGGGCTGACGAAGATCTGCAAGCAGGAACGCATGTCGAAGTGATCGCCGTGGAAGGCATCACCCTACGTATCCGCGCCGTTTAATCAACGTGGCTTTTGCACCTTGTGATGGCAGCAGCCGGAAAGATTATCAATAATCGGGCAATCGGCGCTGTCATCGCCGGGGCAACTCTCAGCCAGCGCCAGCAATTGATCGCGCATTGATTGCAGCTCGCTGATATGTCGCTCTATCTCCGCGACTTTTTCCAGAGTCCGCTTTTTCACCTCCGCGCTATGGCGCCGCGGATCGTTAAACAGATTGACCAGTTCGCCACACTCTTCCAGATTAAAGCCGACCTGTCTTGCCTGTCGCAGTAACGTCAGCTCATTTAGATGTTTCTGCGTATAAGTACGATAGCCATTCTCGCTACGTAATGGCGGCGTCACCAGCCCTTTCTCTTCATAAAACCGGATCGCTTTGCTGGTTAGGCCGGTTTTTTTCGCCACATCGCTAATATTCATATTTCCCCCTTGACCTTAACCTTGCTGGAAGGTTTAACCTTTATCACAGTATCACAGTGAGTCACTATGATTATTAAGGTCAATGAATTGATGGCCAATCATAAAGGAGTTTTTATTATGTCTCAAACTATCGACCTGACCCTGGACGGTTTGTCCTGCGGTCATTGCGTCAAACGCGTAAAAGAAAGTCTTGAACAACGTCCGGATGTTGAACTGGCGGACGTCACCGTAACCGAAGCTCACGTCACCGGCACCGCCAGTGCGGACGCGTTGATTGAAACCATCAAACAAGCCGGGTATGGCGCGACGTTAAGCCACCCAAAGGCTAAACCGCTGACGGAGTCATCAATCCCGTCGGAAGCACTGGCAGCGGTTCCCCATGAGCTTCCGGTAGCGACGGCCGATGAAGAAAGTCAACAGTTGCTGTTAAGCGGCATGAGCTGCGCCAGTTGCGTCACCCGCGTACAACATGCTTTGCAAAGCGTACCGGGCGTCACGCAGGCACGGGTAAACCTGGCGGAACGCACTGCGCTGGTGATGGGCAGCGCGTCCGCCGCTGATTTAGTGCAGGCGGTGGAAAAAGCCGGCTACGGCGCAGAGGCGATTGAAGATGACATTAAACGCCGCGAGCGCCAGCAGGAAACCGCCATCGCCACCATGAAACGTTTTCGCTGGCAGGCCATCGTCGCCCTGGCGGTCGGTATCCCGGTCATGGTCTGGGGGATGATCGGCGATAACATGATGGTGACGGGCGACAACCGCAGTTTATGGCTTGTTATCGGCATCATAACGCTTGCCGTGATGGTCTTTGCGGGCGGTCACTTTTATCGTAACGCATGGAAAAGCCTGCTGAACGGCACGGCGACGATGGATACGCTGGTGGCGCTCGGCACAGGGGTCGCCTGGCTCTACTCCATGAGCGTCAACTTATGGCCGCAATGGTTCCCCATGGAGGCGCGGCATCTCTATTACGAAGCCAGCGCGATGATTATTGGTCTGATTAACCTCGGACACATGCTGGAAGCGCGCGCCCGTCAGCGGTCTTCAAAAGCGCTGGAAAAATTACTCGATCTCACCCCGCCGACCGCTCGTGTCGTGACAGAAGACGGTGAAAAAAGCGTCCCGCTGGCAGATGTTCAGCCAGGGATGCTGTTACGTCTGACTACTGGCGATCGCGTGCCGGTGGATGGCGAAATTACCCAGGGCGAAGCGTGGCTTGATGAAGCCATGCTGACCGGCGAACCTATTCCGCAGCAAAAAGGCGAAGGCGACAGCGTTCATGCCGGTACTGTCGTACAGGACGGCAGCGTATTATTCCGCGCCAGTGCGGTAGGCAGTCATACCACGCTGTCACGCATTATTCGCATGGTGCGCCAGGCGCAAAGTAGTAAACCGGAAATTGGACAACTGGCCGATAAAATCTCCGCGGTATTCGTTCCCGTGGTGGTGGTTATTGCGCTACTCAGTGCCGCCATCTGGTATTTCTTCGGTCCGGCGCCACAAATTGTTTATACCCTGGTCATTGCCACAACTGTATTGATTATCGCCTGCCCTTGCGCATTAGGCCTGGCGACGCCGATGTCGATCATTTCCGGTGTAGGCCGCGCCGCCGAATTTGGCGTGCTGGTACGTGATGCAGACGCCCTGCAACGCGCCAGTACGCTGGATACGATCGTCTTTGATAAAACCGGGACACTCACGGAAGGTAAGCCGCAAGTGGTGGCGGTGAAAACCTTCAATGGCATTGATGAAGCCCTGGCATTACGTCTGGCGGCCGCGCTAGAACAAGGATCCAGCCACCCACTGGCACATGCGATTCTGGAAAAAGCCGGCGACGATAAACTGCCGCAGGTGAACGGTTTCAGAACGCTGCGCGGGCTGGGCGTCAGCGGCGAAGCGGAGGGTCATCAACTGCTTCTGGGGAACCAGGCGTTGCTGAATGAACAGCACGTCGCCACAGATGCTATGACCGCGGAAATTACCGCACAGGCATCGCAAGGCGCTACGCCGGTGCTGCTGGCGGTTGACGGTAAAGCAGCGGCCTTGTTGGCGGTGCGCGATCCGTTGCGTAGCGATAGTATTGCCGCGCTTGAACGCCTGCACAGTGCCGGATACCGTCTGGTGATGCTCACAGGGGATAACCCGACCACGGCTAACGCCATTGCCAAAGAAGCGGGCATTGATGAGGTCATTGCAGGCGTACTGCCGGATGGCAAAGCCGATGCGATTAAACGTCTGCAAAGCCAGGGACGTCAGGTGGCAATGGTCGGTGACGGTATCAACGATGCGCCCGCTCTGGCACAGGCAGACGTTGGTATTGCTATGGGGGGCGGTAGCGATGTAGCGATTGAAACCGCAGCAATTACGCTAATGCGCCATAGTCTGATGGGCGTAGCAGATGCGCTGGCCATTTCGCGCGCGACACTGCGCAATATGAAGCAGAACCTGCTTGGCGCGTTCATTTACAACAGTATTGGTATCCCGGTGGCCGCCGGTATTCTGTGGCCGTTTACCGGTACCCTGTTAAACCCGGTTGTAGCAGGCGCGGCGATGGCGCTGTCATCCATTACCGTGGTCAGTAACGCCAACCGTCTGTTGCGCTTTAAACCGAAAGCATAAACCAGCGTCTACTTACCCGGTCTGGCAGGAATAGGCTATTCTCCAGGCCGGATAAGACGCTTTCGCGTTGTGATCCTACCTTTCTCCCCTCCGCGAATTCATTGTATCTTCCTGGGCCACGCGCTAGCATAGTCGCCTACTCAAGGAGGTCGTATGGATCTGTTGTACCGGGTAAAAACACTATGGGCCGCATTGCGTGGCAATCATTATACCTGGCCCGCCATCGATATCTTTTTGCCTGGCAACCGTCATTTTCATCTTGTAGGCAGTATTCATATGGGCACGCGCGATATGGCTCCCCTCCCGGCCAGACTGCTTAAAAAGCTTAAACACGCCGATGCGCTGATTGTCGAAGCCGATGTCTCCGGTCATGACTCTCCGTTTGCCGATCTTCCTAAATTTGCTGCGCTGGAAGACCGTATCAGCGAAGAGCAGTTGTGCAATCTGCAAAAAATTGCCGGGGAGCTGGGCATTTCCCTGTCGCTGTTTTCTACCCAGCCGTTATGGCAAATCGCCATGATTTTACAGGCGACACAGGCACAGCAGTTAGGTTTACGACCGGAATACGGAATTGATTATCAGTTATTGCAAGCCGCCAGGCAGGCGCAAAAACCGGTGATTGAACTGGAAGGCGCCGCCAGCCAGATTGCGCTGCTGTGTCAGTTACCGGATAACGGTCTGGCGCTGCTGGACGATACGCTGACACACTGGCATACCAACGCCCGTCTGTTACAGCAAATGATGAGTTGGTGGTTGAAAATGCCGCAACAGAGGGGGGATATCACCTTACCCAAAACATTTAGCCAATCACTGTATGACGTGCTCATGCATCAGCGTAATCTTGCCTGGCGGGATCGGCTGAGTGCTATGCCGCCAGGACAATATGTGGTCGCCGTTGGCGCTCTCCATGTTTATGGAGAAGGAAATTTGCCGGAATTAATGCGTTAAAAAAATGGCCAATATTGCTATTGGCCCGTCAAAGAGGAATTTCATCATTATTATTATCCCGAAGCTTTCACTTCGGATCTTCAGATTGTCGCTCAAAGTTGCCGCAACTGCCAAGACCTAATGCACAAGATTGTACTATTTTTTAGTCCGCTTTCCGGCGTATGCTGATAGAAAATCACGTCTGTAGTAAGAAGGTACGTTATGACACCCGCAGTTAAGTTACTCGAAAAGAACAAGATTCCGTTTAACGTTCACACCTACGAACACGATCCAAATGAAACTAACTTTGGTGATGAAGTGGTGCGTAAGCTCGGGCTGAACGCCGATCAGGTGTACAAAACGCTTTTGGTGGCCGTGAATGGCGATTTGAAGCAGCTGGCGGTCGCCGTAACGCCTGTGGCCGGACAACTGGATTTGAAAAAAGTCGCCAAAGCTCTGGGCGCGAAAAAGGTCGATATGGCCGACCCCATGGTGGCGCAACGTACCACGGGATATCTGGTCGGCGGAATCAGTCCGCTGGGGCAGAAGAAACGGCTACCAACGTTGATTGACGCGCCAGCCCGTACATTTGCCACCATTTATGTTTCCGGGGGTAAACGAGGGCTGGATATTGAACTGGCCGCTGATGATTTGGCCATGCTACTGGATGCCACATTCGCCGATATCGCACGTCGGGATTAATCCAGCGCGAAATAGTGTTGCCGGATGGCGGCGCAAGCGCCTTGTCCGGCCTACAGTATACAGAGTCAGCAGCGCACCATCGGGGAGTGATGGCTATCAGTACCGTTACAACCAGCTCACCTCGCCTTTTGGCGCAAATGCCGCTGCATCCAGTGGTGAATTCTGCTCAATAAACTCTTTCAGCACTTCGGCATCAATGAAACCAGTATTCACATAGCCCGGTTTGTTATCAATACGCGGATAACCATCGCCGCCCGTGGCATTGAAACTGAGCGTCGCCATACGGTAAGTTTTGGTCGGGTCAACAGGCTCACCCTTAATTTTCAGATCCGTGAGTTTGCCCTCTTTGGCAACAAAGCTCACATTGGCAAACTGTGGGTAGGCGCCTGAATCCGGTTTCATCTGCGCCACAGCGGTAAGATAATCTATCACCTCTTTGCCGCTCATATCGGCATACACCACAATATTGCCGAACGGTTGTACCTTGAGCACACTTTTATAGGTAATGTCTCCCGCCTCAATGGAATCGCGAATACCACCGCCGCTCATTACGCCAAAATCGGCGCCAGTACGCGCGATTTGCGCGGCCAGAATCACCCGGCCCATATTCGTCTGGACAAATCTGACCTTGCTGCGATCGCCCTCAAGAGGACCATTCACGCTACCGATTTTGACTTCCAGTTGCGCTTTACCTTTATTCTGGAACGGCGTTAATAACGAAAGCATTTGCGGATTTTCTGCGATTTCCGGCGTGTAAAGTACGCGCTCGCTTTTCCCGTTATCCCAGGTCACTTTTTTCTTAAGATTGACCGGAATGAGTTGATAGTTAACCATTTTCATTACGCCGTTACGGAATTCGAAATCCGCGCGGCCCACATATTTCCCCCACTCATGCGCCTGTACTATCCAGATGCCGTTTTGCTTATCCGGCGCGCAGGGGGTTCCCGGTACGTAATCGGTCTGCTTTTTATTTTCTGACGCCATGCATACCGGATCCTGAGAGTGCCCCCCCACAATCATCGCCAGCGAACCGGCAGGCAGGCTACGTGCCATCTCCACATCGCCCGGCGCATTCGAACCGTGAACGCCATTGTCATAATGCCCCATATGCGTGGTCGCGATAATCACGTCCGGCTTTTCGTTCATATTAAGTTCCTGAATCACCACCTTTGCTTCTTCAGCAGGTTTACGAAACTCAATATCGGTGAAATATTCCGGGTTGCCTATTTTAGCCGTGTCATCGGTGGTTAAACCGATCACCGCGATTTTTATATCCTGGCGCGTAAAAATCGCCCATGGTTTAAACAGACGCTCGCCGGTACTCTTTTGATAAATATTGGCGGAGAGGAAAGGAAATTTCGCCCACTTTTCCTGCTGACGCAGTACGGTGAGCGGGTTATCAAATTCATGGTTGCCGACGGCCATAGCGTCGTAGCCAATAAGATTCATCCCTCTGAAATCGGGTTCGGCATCCTGAAGATCAGACTCCGGCACGCCGGTATTAATATCGCCGCCGGATAACAACAGCACGCTTCCGCCCTCTTGCGCCACCTCTTTACGAATACCGTCCACCAGAGTTTTTTGTGCCGCCAGACCGTATTCGCCGTATTCGCTGCGCCAGAAGTGACCGTGGTGATCATTTGTGTGCAGAATAGTAATTTTATAAGTTTTATCTTTTTCGTAAGCCTGTGCAGACTGACTCGCCAGCGCGAACGCCGCCAGTAACGCCAGCGCCACACCCCGTTTTAAAAATTTCATGCTTCTCTCCCTGACTCGATATCAACCGCAGAAATTACCTTTCCTTGCGATAATAGACAAATATGTTTTCAGAATTGAGACTTCCTTCAAACACATTTCACAGGTATGTTAGGCGAGTAATAATTACACATCCTACTATCTACAACATCGCATAAAATTTAAGTGACTTTCTATGGCCATGAGTGAATCAACCCAGCCGTTGGCAGGCGCGCCCACAGCCGCCGCTAAAGCACGCACCTCGTTTGGTATTTTGGGCGCGATTAGTCTTTCCCATCTGCTGAATGATATGATCCAGTCGCTAATCCTGGCGATTTACCCCCTATTGCAGGCAGAGTTTTCGCTAACCTTCGTCCAGATAGGCTTGATCACCCTGACGTTCCAGCTCGCCTCATCGCTGCTTCAGCCGGTCGTTGGCTACTGGACGGATAAGTATCCCATGCCGTGGTCGCTGCCTGTCGGTATGTGTTTTACCCTCAGCGGTCTGGTGCTACTGGCGATGGCGGGCAGTTTTGGCGCCGTATTACTCGCTGCAGCGCTGGTCGGCACTGGCTCGTCCGTCTTTCACCCGGAGTCCTCCCGCGTGGCGCGTATGGCCTCCGGTGGGCGTCATGGTCTGGCGCAGTCTATCTTCCAGGTAGGCGGCAATTTCGGCAGTTCGTTAGGCCCGCTGCTGGCCGCTGTGATTATCGCGCCGTATGGCAAAGGGAATGTTGCCTGGTTTGTGCTGGCCGCACTGCTGGCGATCGTGGTGCTGGCGCAGATCAGCCGATGGTATGCAGCCCAGCACCGGATAGCAAAAGGTAAACCCAAAGCGGTTATCGCTAACCCACTGCCGCGGAATAAAGTTATTCTGGCCGTTAGCATTTTACTGCTGCTGATTTTCTCAAAATATTTTTACATGGCCAGCATCAGCAGCTACTACACCTTTTATCTGATGCAAAAATTCGGGTTATCGATACAAAATGCACAGCTTCATCTGTTTGCATTCCTGTTTGCGGTGGCTGCCGGGACGGTAATCGGCGGGCCAGTAGGCGATAAAATTGGTAGAAAATATGTCATTTGGGGCTCTATTCTCGGCGTTGCGCCGTTTACCCTCATTTTACCCTACGCCACCCTGTACTGGACGGGGATTTTAACCGTCATTATCGGCTTCATTCTTGCGTCAGCATTTTCCGCCATTCTGGTTTATGCGCAAGAGCTGCTTCCAGGACGTATCGGTATGGTTTCCGGCCTCTTTTTCGGTTTTGCCTTCGGGATGGGGGGACTTGGTGCAGCGGTATTGGGGCTTATTGCCGACCATACCAGTATCTATTTAGTTTATAAAATCTGCGCTTTCCTTCCGCTTCTGGGGATACTGACTATATTCCTGCCTGATAATCGACATAAAGCGTAATTTTATGGCGGTTAAACATATGCTTTAACCGCCCTTATTTCCCGATACTATCACGCTTAGCGTGTCCCTTCTTTGCCTGTTTTCCGATCCGTGCTCTTTTTAGAGCTAAATTCCATTTTTTTATAAAACTCAACCATTTTTTATAAACATCATGATTGAAATTGTCATAAACTATTAACCGGAATTTTGGACCCCAGCAACCAAAGGAGACGGAATGCATCACGCCACCCCGCTTATTACCACCATTGTCGGCGGCCTTGTGCTCGCTTTTATTCTCGGCATGATTGCCAACAAATTGCGTATTTCTCCACTGGTGGGATATCTGTTAGCGGGCGTTCTGGCTGGGCCTTTTACACCGGGTTTTGTGGCGGATACCAAACTGGCGCCGGAGCTGGCGGAACTCGGCGTGATTCTGCTGATGTTCGGCGTCGGGCTGCATTTTTCGCTGAAGGATTTGATGGCGGTAAAGTCTATCGCCATTCCCGGCGCCGTCGCTCAGATAGCCGTGGCGACGCTGTTGGGTATGGCGCTTTCCGCTGTGCTGGGATGGTCATTAATGACAGGCATCGTCTTTGGGCTCTGCCTGTCTACCGCCAGTACTGTCGTCCTGCTACGCGCGCTTGAAGAGCGACAGCTTCTTGATAGTCAGCGAGGACAAATCGCTATCGGCTGGCTGATTGTCGAAGATCTGGTGATGGTATTGACCCTGGTGTTGCTGCCTGCCGTCGCCGCCATGGTGGAAAAAGGTGATGTCGGCGTTGCCTCGCTGGCAGTGGATATGGGAATAACCATTGGTAAAGTGGTGGCATTTATTGCCATCATGATGCTGGTGGGACGCCGCCTGGTGCCATGGATTATGGCCCGCAGCGCCGCCACCGGTTCCCGCGAGTTATTTACCCTTTCCGTACTGGCGCTGGCGTTAGGTATTGCCTTTGGCGCCGTGGAACTGTTTGACGTTTCCTTCGCGCTGGGCGCGTTCTTCGCCGGAATGGTACTTAATGAGTCGGAACTTAGCCACCGGGCAGCGCACGATACACTGCCGCTGCGTGATGCATTTGCTGTCCTGTTTTTTGTTTCCGTTGGCATGTTGTTCGATCCGTTAGTCTTGATCCAACAGCCGCTGGCGGTGCTGGCGACGCTTGCCATTATCGTTTTTGGGAAATCGGTCGCCGCATTCTTTCTGGTGCGGTTGTTCGGCCACTCGCCACGAACCGCGCTGACCATTGCCGCCAGCCTGGCGCAAATCGGCGAATTCGCTTTTATTCTCGCCGGACTCGGCATGGCGCTTGACCTGCTGCCGCAAGCAGGGCAAAACCTGGTGCTGGCGGGCGCGATTTTGTCGATTATGCTTAATCCCGTACTGTTTGCCCTGCTGGAGAAGTATCTGGCGAAAACTGAAACGCTGGAGGAGCAAACGCTGGAAGAGGCTATCGAAGAAGAAAAACAAATTCCGGTGGATATCTGTAATCATGCCCTGCTGGTGGGTTTTGGCCGCGTCGGTAGCCTGCTGGGAGAAAAATTAATGGCCGCCGGTATTCCGCTGGTGGTTATTGAAACATCGCGTACCCGCGTGGATGAACTACGTGACCGCGGGATTCGCGCCGTACTGGGCAACGCCGCTAACGAAGAGATCATGAATCTGGCGCATCTTGACTGCGCCCGCTGGCTGCTGTTGACCATTCCCAATGGTTATGAAGCTGGTGAGATTGTCGCTTCGGCGCGGGAAAAATGTCCGGGGATTGAAATTATCGCCAGAGCGCATTACGACGATGAGGTGGATTACATCACCGAGCGCGGCGCGAACCAGGTTGTGATGGGTGAGCGAGAGATTGCCCGCGCTATGCTGAAACTCCTTGAAACGCCGCCTGCAGGTGAGGTCGTCGCCAGTTGATGTGCAGGATGGCGACGAAAAGCGTCTTATCAGGCCTGAGACGTTGCAGGCCCGATAAGCGAAGCGTCATCGGGCATTAACTCAGCGATCCCAGTACGATTCTTCCAGGCTATCCTCACGTTCCGGCAGTCCGCGCGTCAGACGTGGGGAGTGCTGGTTCAGCACCTGATAACTGACACGGTTAGCATATTTACAGACCTGCGCCAGCGACGAGTAAGTCAGCCAGGTAAATTTGTGCTTACTGGAATTCGGCACGTTGGTACGATGATAATTGTTCGCCGTAATATCATGCAGCAGCGCTGCCAGCGCGCCATCTCCCGCACCGTTGGTGTTCATGATTTTTTCCGGCCCGCCCATATACGGCGCAATATGCGAATAGACACGCAGCGGGTTAATACAATCTTTATGGCGCATCGCCCGGCTAAATTCATACTGGTTAAATTCAGCAATAGCCCCCGGCAACAGCGGATGCTGGGTTTTACGTTTTGCTTCCTCTTCGGTGAAGCCTGCCATATATAACCCTATCGGCCCGGCGGTGCATAACACCAGGTCGACCCAGTCCAGCGCCTTATCCGCGGCCAGCAGCGGGTCGTTTTCGCCGGTCAGCGCCTCTGCTTCTTCTTCATTCATTGCCAGAATAGAGACATTTTCTTTAAGAAACGTCTGCCACCACTGCGGATTATCGGCGATCACAAATTTGGTGCCCAGCGTCATGACAACCGGCACGTTATGCTTTTTCGCGTATTCGATTGCTTTCATCGTCGCGTCAGGCATCGGTTCGCCAGGCTTACAGCGCACCAGATATGAGGTCAACACCAGCGCGGAGGCGCCAGCGATCACCGCTTCCGGAATACTTTCCGCCCGTAGCTGATTCATATGGCCGGGGCTGATAGCGAAGGTACGCTCGCCGGATTCGCCAATTAGCGTGAAACAACGGCCAATCGGGCCATCTACCGCTTGCAGATAATTCAGGTCGGTACGGCTGGAAGTATTACACAGGTAGCGATAAGCGTAGCTGCCAATCTCAATATTGCTGCACATCACGCCCAGTAACACCGAACGGTCATCCGCCAGTACCGAGTAATTATGCATCGTATTGCCTATGGTGCCGCCAGCAAACTGATGGGTGATCAGATTTTCCCGCGTCAGTTCCTGATACAGCTTCTCCGCCACCTCGTCTTCTATCACCAGAGAATGCCCGGCGCTTAATCCATAGCGTGTAATAAAATCGTCATCCACTTTCGCCTCAATATCCACCAACGTCTGGTCGATACCGACCACCCAGGAGGCGTTAGTTTCCTGTTCTGGCTGAATTTGTTGCAACAACGGGTCACGCGCATTGACGGGAAAATAGTGTTTGGATTTACGTTTACCGGGAAATTTCATGATTGTGCTTACGGATGAATAACGGAGCGCTGCATGGTAGCACATTCCTTCTGATGGGCGCGATGGGCGATGGCGTTTCAATATCGGACGACGGGATCGCAGTTTCTCCAGCCGCGTTTTTTACAATGGTTCACTTTCACAAGGAGCGTTTTATGAAGCCGGAAAATAAAATTCCCGTACTCACCCGACTGTCAGACGAAATGAAAGCCGTCGTAAACTTCCAGCAACCAGGTCTTCCCCCCTGGCCTGCCGATGGCGATATTGAGACCCAGCGCCAGTATTATCTTCTTGAGCGCCGTTTCTGGAATGCCGACGCGCCGTCCATGACCACCCGCACCTGCGTCGTCCCTACGCCTTATGGCGATGTAACAACCCGGCTCTACTCGCCGCAGCCGACCAGTCAGGCCACCTTATACTATCTGCACGGCGGCGGATTTATCCTCGGTAACCTGGATACGCATGACCGGATAATGCGTTTGCTGGCGCGTTATACCGGCTGCACCGTGATCGGTATTGATTATTCGCTGTCGCCGCAAGCGCGTTATCCGCAGGCCATTGAAGAAACCGTCGCAGTATGCAGCTACTTCTCTCAACATGCCGATGAATACTCGCTCAACGTGGAGAAAATCGGTTTCGCCGGAGATTCCGCAGGCGCCATGCTGGCGCTTGCCAGCGCGATCTGGTTACGTGATAAGCACATTCGCTGCGGTAACGTTATCGCGATTCTGCTGTGGTATGGGCTGTATGGGTTGCAGGATTCGGTAAGCCGCCGTCTGTTCGGCGGCACGTGGGACGGCCTGACGCGTGAAGATCTGGACATGTACGAAAAGGCCTATCTGCGTAACGAAGAAGATCGGGAATCGCCCTGGTATTGTCTGTTTAATAACGATCTCACGCACGATGTGCCGCCCTGCTTTATTGCCAGCGCGGAGTTTGATCCGCTCATTGATGACAGCCGCTTGCTGCACCAGACATTACAGGCGCACCAGCAGCCCTGCGAATACAAAATGTATCCCGGCACACTGCACGCCTTTCTGCACTATTCGCGAATGATGACAATCGCCGACGATGCCTTGCAGGACGGCGCGCGATTCTTTATGGCGAGGATGAAGACGCCGCGTTAACGGTACGGCGCCGTGAGTTTCAGCATCATATCAATATGTTCCGGCGTCGCGTTCAGCGCCGGAATGTATGCATATTTTTTACCACCTGCCTCAAGGAAGATCTCCCGGTTCTGCTCCGCAATCTCTTCCAGCGTTTCAAGGCAGTCCGCCGCAAACCCCGGACACATGACCTGAATATGCCCCGTTCCTTTCTCACCCAACATTTTTAGCGTTTCATCAGTATAGGGCGTCAGCCACGGTTCACGGCCAAAGCGCGACTGGAACGTCATCATCACTTTTTCCGGCGGCAGCCCCAATGCGGAAACCAGTTCGCGCGTGGTATCGCGACAACGTTGCGGGTAGTCATCACCTTCATCCGCGTAACGTTGTGGAATACCGTGATAGGAGAGCAGGAGCAAATCCGGCTCGCCGTGTCTGGCAAACGACTCGCGTGCGCTTTTCGCCAACGCATCAATATAAGCGCCGTTATCCGCATAATCGCGGATAAAGGAAATACCGGGGATACGGCGTTTACGCGCCAGTATCCGTCCCAGTTCGTCCCAGACGGCGCCCACCGTTGAGCAAGAGTATTGCGGATACAAGGGCAACACGACAATATGATCGACGTTGCTTGCCAACAGTTCATCGACGGCGCTTTCCAGCGAGGGCGAGCCGTAGCTCATCCCCAGCGCGACGGGTGTATCCGGTAGCCGCGCGGCCAGAGCCTGCTGCTGTTCGCGGCTATAGACCATGAGCGGTGAACCATCCTCCATCCAGATAGAGTGATAAAGTTTCGCTACACGCGGTGAGCGCAGAGGTAAGATGACGCCACGCAGTAACGGCCACCACAGCAGACGAGGCGTATCCACCACGCGTCTGTCGCTTAAAAATTGTTTAAGATAGCGTTTTACCGCCTCGGGGGTTGGGGCGTCTGGCGTGCCAAGGTTAGCCAGCAGGATACCGGTTTTCGTCTGACGCATTGCCGCCTCTTGTCCATTCAAATTGTTGATAATTGTAGCGGAAAAGCGAAGAAGAAGAACTAATTGCTGTGAGAGGTTTTGCCTGATGGTGCCACGCTTATCAGGCCTGCGCAATCTTGTAGGCTGAATAAGGCGTTCACGCCGCCATCCGGTAAGGCGGATGGCGGCGGGCAATATTAGCCGAGGATTTTTTCGAGGGAAGCACGCACGTCGGCCACGGCCTGGGTACCGTCAACTTTCGCGTATTTGGTGTTACCCGCTTCCGCTTCTTTCTGATAGTAGCCGATCAACGGCGCGGTCATCTGATGATATTCCACCAGGCGCTTACGTACGGTCTCTTCCTGATCATCTTTACGGGTCGTCAGATCTTCGCCGGTAACATCGTCTTTGCCTTCCACTTTCGGTGGATTGAACTTAACGTGGTAAACACGCCCTGAGGCAGCATGTACGCGACGACCAACGATACGGTCAACGATCAGTTCGTCCGGTACGTCAAATTCCAGCACGTAATCCACTGCGATACCTGCTTCTTTCATCGCATCAGCCTGCGGAATCGTGCGTGGGAAGCCGTCCAGCAGAAAACCGTTACGGCAGTCATCCTGGGCGATACGTTCTTTAACCAGCGCGATCACCAGTTCATCAGTCACCAGCTTACCAGCATCCATGATGTCTTTTGCCTGTTTGCCCAACTCGGAGCCTGATTTCACTGCGGCGCGCAGCATATCGCCGGTGGAGATTTGCGGAATACCATATTTCTCCATGATGAACTGAGCCTGAGTTCCTTTACCCGCGCCCGGAGCGCCAAGCAGAATAATACGCATTACGAAAATCCCCTTAAAGGTTGTCGATATTTTTTAAAAAGCGCTAAACGATACCACCATCACGCAGTTCGCTCAAGGAAGCCGCCTGATGCTGAAACGGTTAACGGGGGGAAAATCGAAAATAAGAAGAGAAAGTGCCGGATGGCGGTATAAATAACCTTCCGGCCTGGAATCAGTAGGCCGGATACGCGTTAGCATCATCCGGCCTCATATAACCGCTATCAGGACACCAGTAGCTGGTTCATACGGCGGATAAACTGGTTCGGATCTTCCAGCGTACCGCGTTCGGCAAACAGCGCCTGATCCAGCAACAGTTCTACCCACTCTTTGAACTGCGCCTCGTCCTGCGTATCGGCAGTACGTTTGACCAGGATGTGATCCGGGTTGAGCTCAAAGATGTATTTCACTTCCGGCACGGACTGACCGGCCGCAGCGAACAGTTTCGCCATCTGGGTGCTCATCTCATCCGCATCGGTGGTGACAATCGCCGGCGTGTCGGTTAAACGATGCGTCAGACGCACCTCTTTCACGCGATCGCCCAGCAGGGTTTTGACACGCTCCACGAACGGCTCAAGCGCCTTTTCCGCTTCTTTCGCGTTTTCGTCGACTTCATCCGCCAGTTTTTCGATGGACTCATCGGCTTTAGCAACAGACTGGAACGCCTTACCGTCGAACTCGGTCAGATAGTTCATCATCCACTCATCAATACGATCGGAGAGCAGCAGCACTTCGATGCCTTTCTTACGCAGCAGTTCCAGATGCGGGCTGTTTTTCGCCGCCGCATAGCTGTCTGCGGTGATGTAGTAGATTTTTTCCTGCCCTTCTTTCATTCGGGAAACATAGTCTTCCAGCGACACGGTCTGTGCGGAAGAGTCTGTATGGGTAGAGGCGAAGCGCAACAGTTTGGCGATGGCTTCCTGATTGGCATGATCTTCCGCCGGGCCTTCTTTCAGCACCAGGCCGAATTGTTTCCAGAAAGTTTGGTATTTTTCCGCGTCGTCTTTCGCCAGTTTTTCCAGCATCTGCAGAACGCGTTTGGTCAACGCGCTGCGCAGATTACGCGTCACTGTACTGTCCTGCAGGATTTCACGGGACACGTTCAGCGGCAGATCGTTAGAGTCAATCAAACCACGCACAAAACGCAGATAGTTCGGCATGAACTGCTCAGCGTCGTCCATAATGAACACGCGCTGTACGTACAGTTTCAGACCGTGCTTATGATCGCGGTTCCACAGATCCCACGGTGCCTGCGACGGGATATACAGCAGGCTGGTGTACTCCTGCTTCCCTTCCACGCGGTTGTGGCTCCAGGTCAGCGGATCGGTGAAATCATGCGCGATGTGCTTGTAGAACTCGTTGTACTCATCGTCTTTAATTTCAGATTTATTGCGGGTCCACAGCGCCTGAGCCTTGTTGATTTTCTCCCAGGAAATGACGGTTTCGCCGTCTTTTTCTTCCCGTTTTTCAATCTCTACCGGCAGAGCAATGTGATCAGAATATTTGCTGATGATGGAGCGCACGCGCCAGTCATCAAGGAATTCATCTTCGCCTTCACGCAGGTGCAGGGTGATTTCCGTACCACGGTCGTCTTTGGTGATATCCGCAACGGTATATTCACCTTCGCCAGCAGACTCCCAGAACACGCCATTTTCCGGCTTGTCGCCCGCTGCACGGGTACGTACGGTCACTTTATCGGCAACGATAAACGCGGAGTAGAAACCCACCCCGAATTGACCGATGAGTTGGCTGTCTTTCGCCTGATCGGACCCCATCGACTCAAGGAAAGATTTGGTGCCAGACTTAGCAATCGTGCCTAAATGGTCAATCACCTCATCGCGGTTCATCCCCACGCCGTTATCAGCAATGGTCAACGTACGCTTATCTTTATCAAAAGAGACGCGCACGCGCAGCTCGCCGTCACCTTCATACAGGTCCGGGTTTGACAGTGCGCGAAAACGCAGCTTGTCCGCCGCATCTGAGGCGTTAGAGATAAGTTCACGCAGGAAGATTTCTTTATTGGAATAAAGAGAATGGATCATCAGGTGCAGAAGCTGTTTAACCTCTGACTGAAAACCACGAGTTTCTTGACCTTTCATGTGGATAGACCTCAACAATACCATTTTAAGGGTAAAAATACGTTGAGGGTGAAATGGGGACAAGCGTGTGTGATTTCAAGCGGAGGCTGCAAATGCGGCCTCCGTTTGTTCATAAAACAATCTTATGGCGCCCTGCCAAAGAGTGGGACAGCGTGGTGCCATCAACCATCTCCAGCTCGCCGCCAACCGGCACACCGTGGGCGATGCGGCTGGCCTCGACGCCATATTGCGCACACAGCTCGGCAATATAGTTCGCGGTAGCTTCCCCTTCGACCGTTGGGTTGGTCGCGAGGATCAGTTCGCTGATTTTTTCTGACGCCAGTCGCTGTTCAAGGCGATCGAGACCGATATCATCCGGCCCGATGCCGTCCAGCGGTGACAGATGGCCCATCAGCACAAAATACCGCCCGGAAAATTGCCCGGTCTGCTCAATAGCGTAGATGTCCGCCGGACTCTCCACCACGCAAATCTGGCCGTTTTCCTGGCGCCGCGGGTTCGAACAGATATGACAGATATCCTGCTCAGTAAACGTCCGGCAATCGGCGCAGTGGCCAATTTCCGACATCGCCCGGGTCAGAGCCTGCGCCAGACGCATACCGCCACTGCGATCGCGCTGCAACAGGGTGAACGCCATCCGCTGTGCCGACTTAGGGCCAACGCCCGGCAAACAGCGCAACGCCTCCATAAGCTGAGTTAACAGCGGGCTGGTTTGCATCAGAACGGCATCTTAAAGCCTGGCGGCAACTGCATACCAGAAGAGACGGACGCCATCTTCTCTTTCTGCGTCTCTTCAATACGGCGAGCCGCATCGTTAAACGCCGCAGCGACCAGATCTTCCAGCATCTCTTTGTCATCTTCCAGCAGGCTGGGGTCGATTTCCACGCGGCGGCAGTTATGCGCACCATTGATAGTGACCTTCACCAGACCTGCGCCGGATTCGCCGGTCACTTCCAGCTGCGCAATCTCTTCCTGCATTTTCTGCATTTTTTCCTGCATCTGCTGGGCCTGTTTCATCAGATTGCCCAGACCGCCTTTTCCAAACATAAGCTCTCTCTCTTGATGGTTCACAATCGCAAGCCGGGCTTACGATCAAATGGGGCGGATACTCTCTTCATCCAGTTCGGCGTCGAAAAACCGACGCAACGCCTGAATGTTATTATCCGCGATAATCGACTCGCGCGCCTGCGCAAGCTTCTCTTCGTAAATAGCCTGACGCCATTCCAGCGGCGTACGCACCGCCGGATTATCATCTTCAACGATAGTCAGTTCAACCGGTGAACCGGTTAATTCGCTCAGCGCCTGCGCCAGCTTCTGCTGCGCGCCACTGGAATTCAAATGCCGCTGAGTTGAGCGTAGGTGCAGACAGACGACATTGCCGTTCTCTTCTTTCCACGCATTTAACGCCACCTGCTCCACCAGCTTAGGCAGAGACAACTGGCTTACCTGCGCCGCCCACGGATCGCGCTCAATCGCTTCGGCCGCTAATTTTGCCGCCAGCTCCGGCGTTTTTTCATGCTCCAGCGCTTTTTTTAGCGCTTTTGGCGTCGCAACAACGTCTTTGGTCTGCACCACTGGGGTTGTCGCCTTCCAGCGATACGCCTCTTTCTTCGCTGGCGCCTTTTCCAGCGCGCTCGGTGCAGGACGTGCCTGTACGCGTTCCGATACGGAGGCCAGCCGCTCCAGCGCAGCGTTATTCACCGGCCGCGCGCGGAATGCGGCTGCCGGTTCACTCTTTTTTGCTTTGGTTGCTCCCTGCGCGCGCTGCAACTGATTACGCGCCGCCAGTACCTGGCTGGTGCTCTCCGACAATCCAACGGGCGCCGCCGGCGGCTGTTGAGCCACGGGCTGCTGCGGCACCTGCATCGGCGTCATCACCGCCGTTGGCGCAACAGGCGCAAAAGATTGTCTGGGGACTTCCGGTTCCGGTAACGGCATACGCGGGTGAAACGCCAGCGCACGCAGTAATGTCATTTCAACGCCCATACGCCTATCTGGCGCCCAGGGCAATTCTTTACGGCCAATCAGCAACGTCTGGTAATAAAGCTGGATGTCGCCTGGAGACACCGTCCGGGCAAGCTCGCGCATTCGTTGTTCAATGGCCGCCATATCGCTGCCTAACGCAGCAGGCGAAAGTTGTACCATCGCAATACGGTGCAGCAGGCCAAGCATTTCGACGAGTAGCGCTTCCCATTCGATACCGCGCGCCGCCGCCTCATTGACAAGCGCCATAACACGTTCGCCATCGGCGTCAACTACCGCTTCCACTAATGACAGCGCCTGGTCGTCGTCCAGTGTGCCGAGCATCGCGCTTACTGCTTGTGTTGAGACCTGTCCGTCGCCGCTGGCGATAGCCTGGTCAGTCAAACTTAGCGCATCGCGCAAACTGCCGTCAGCCGCCCGTGATAACAGTTGCAACGCGCGAGGTTCGTGAACGATATGTTCTTCATCAAGAATATGCTCAAGCTGATGGCGAATCTGTTCAACGTCCAGCGCCTTGAGATGAAATTGCAGGCAGCGAGACAAAATGGTCACCGGTAGCTTCTGCGGATCGGTGGTTGCCAGTAAAAACTTCACGTGCGCGGGCGGCTCTTCAAGCGTTTTAAGCAGCGCGTTAAAACTGTGGCGCGACAACATATGTACTTCGTCGATCAAATAGACCTTAAAACGCCCGCGCGCAGGCGCGTACTGGACGTTATCCAGCAGATCGCGGGTATCTTCCACTTTCGTGCGCGAGGCGGCGTCAATCTCAATCAGATCGACAAAGCGTCCCTGCTCGATTTCGCGGCAGTTATCGCAGACGCCGCAGGGTGTGGCGGTGATGCCCGTTTCGCAGTTCAATCCCTTCGCCAGCAGTCGGGCGATAGACGTTTTCCCGACGCCGCGCGTGCCGGAAAAAAGATACGCGTGATGAATACGCCCTAACGACAAGCCGTTCGCCAGTGCGGTCAGCACATGTTCCTGGCCGACGACGTCAGCAAAGGTTTGTGGGCGCCATTTTCGGGCTAAGACCTGATAACTCATTGGCAGGCTCTGAAACGCTGGAAGGTGGATTCATAGGAGGGTAATGCTAACACAACCTCGTCAATACAGCGAGGTTGTGTCTGTGGCTAAAATATCAGACGCAGATAACCTGAATCAGTGCCCCGGGAAGGGGACCAGGCTATAACAGGTAATACCCTGTTTTTCCAGACGCTGCTCACCACCAAGATCGAACAAATTGATAATGAACGCCGCATCGGTGACTTCCCCGCCCAGACGACGAATCAGCTTCACGGTCGCTTCAATGGTGCCGCCGGTCGCCAGCAGATCGTCAACGACCAGCACTTTATCACCGGGTTTGATAGCGTCAACATGGATTTCCAGCTGGTCGGTGCCATACTCAAGCTCATAGGTCTCGGCAATGGTTTCACGCGGTAATTTACGCGGTTTGCGTACCGGAACAAAACCAACGCCCAGTCCAAGTGCGACCGGCGCGCCAAACAGAAAGCCACGCGCTTCGGTGCCGACGACTTTGGTGATACCCGCCTTTTTATAACGCTCAACCAACAGTTCAATACTGAGCGCGTACGCTTTTGGGTCTTCCAGTAAGCTGGTGACATCACGGAAAAGAATGCCCGGTTTCGGGTAGTCCTGAATGCTTTTGATGCTGTTTTTAAGAAACTCAAGCTGCTGTGCAGTCGCGGTCATGGATGTATGCCTGCTAAGTACGGTGTTACTCACGGCGCAATACGCTTTGGTCAGGGGTAACTCTCGGTTACACTTTGACCGCCTGCGCCTGTGCTCGAAAACGGTCGAATTTACTGGCTGCGAACAACAATTGCAACAGCGATTCGTGTGCTTCAGCGCTTTTGTTGCTTTTCATCAACCACCGGTATCCGCCACATAAAAATGAGCAAGCAGGTCAGAATAACCAACAGCAGCGCCCGCACCCACATGAGATTCACCAGCCACAGCGAAATACCGAAGGTCACCAATATCAGCGCGATCGCTCGTGGTTTCGCCCCCGGCGGCATGGCCCGATGCTGCTGCCAGTAGCGTAGATAACCACCAAACCATGAGCGGTACAATAACCAGGCATGGAAGCGCGGCGACGAGCGGGCGAAGCACCAGGCAGCCAGTAAAATAAACGGAGTCGTCGGCAACACAGGTAAAACCACGCCTACCGTACCCAATACTACCGCCAGCCAGCCAATAATGATTAAAATAGTACGTTGCATAATGCGAATCGTTATCAAACAGAAGGCTACTGTAGCACAGCCTGCCTTATTTTCATCGGGGTGTTGAATTGAAAACCGCTATGCTGTTACAGGCGCTGGAAGAGAAGCTGGCGCGGCTACGTCAACGGTGCGCGCCGCTGGCGCAACACGCGACGCTTAGCGCACGCTTTGATAGGCATCTTTTTCGTACCCGCAGTACTCTGTTGCAGGGATATCTGGAAGAGGCACAAGCCAATCTTGCTGCCCTGGGTCAGGCGGTAAAGCATAAACAGCTACCGCAAATTGCCTGGCTGTCGGAACATCTGGCTTCGCAACTGGAAGCAATATCGCGTGAAACCGCCGCCTGGCCGCTGCGCCAGTGGGACAGCGCTGCGCCAGGGCTTGGCCGCTGGCAGCGTAGACGAATACAGCATCAGGAGTTTGAGCGTCGACTGCTGGCGATGACGCAGGAGCGAAAAGCGCGTCTGGTACAGGCGACCCATCATGTCGAACAACAGGCGCTCCAGAAGGAAGTCGAGATCTATGAAGGGCGACTGGCGCGCTGTCGCCATGCGCTGGAGAAGATAGAAAACGTACTGGCGCGTTTAACCCGTTAACCAGGAGAAAGTATGTCGCTTGAAAACGCCCCGGATGAAGTCAAACTGGCCGTAGATTTAATTGTTCTGCTTGAAGAGAACCGCTTACCGGCGCGAACGGTGCTACGCGCGCTGGAAATTGTGATGCGTGATTATGAAAACAAATTAAAAAGTGCGGAAGACGGCTCGCAAACGGAATAATTATTCACTGGTTTATCCTTGTTGCCGCTGACAAAGTGGTCGCTACAGTCAGGCAACAAGGGACGGGTCATGGAACGTTTACCCACCACGCCGCACAATGCGGTATTCCGACAGATGCTGATGCAAAAAGAGGTCGCCCGCGATTCCCGCCAGAAGCCTTTCTTACTATCTGCGCTCTGGATTCGCTGAAGCTGGAGTCAGGGCGTTTTGCAAAAAGGCCTTGAGCAAGGATTAGCGCAAGGTCATCAGGCCGACGCGCGTGCTATTGCCCGCAAAATACTTGCCAGCGGCCCGGAAGCCAGGCTTATCGCCAGCGTCACTGGCATTACGCTGGAAACGCTTTCCACGCTTTCGCATTAGCGGCGCCGCGCGCAATAATAAGGCGCGCGGCGCCCCCTTTTAGCTTACCGTTGGCGCCAGCTCATCGCCGTTAAGATCGCGCTTTACTTCGGTCACGTCATCGCCCTTCTCATTGTGCAGATGCACCTCAAGCTGGTTAAAAGCAATATTGATATCATTTTCGCGGCACAGGCGATCGATGGCGCGGTTTAGTTCATCCACCGTGTGGCTACGATCGCGTAATTCACGCACATACAGACGTAGCTCATGATCGAGAGTGCTGGCGCCAAAGGTGGTAAAGAATACGGCAGGTTCCGGATCATGCATCACCTTAGGATGTTCCATTGCTGCCTGTAGCAGGACTTTTTTCACTTTCTCCAGATCCGAGCCATAAGCGACCCCTAGCCGAATAACCAGACGTGTCGTGGTATCGGACAGCGACCAGTTAATCAGCCGCTCCGTCACGAACGCTTTATTCGGAATGATCACCTCTTTACGATCGAAATCGGTAATGGTAGTGGCGCGAATACGAATCTTGCTGACCGTGCCGGAGTAAGTGCCAATCGTCACCGTATCGCCAATACGCACCGGACGTTCGAAGAGAATGATCAAGCCTGAAACGAAGTTACCGAAAATCTCCTGCAAACCAAAACCCAGACCAACCGACAGCGCCGCCGCCAGCCACTGCAATTTATCCCATGAGACGCCGAGCGACCCAAACACCGTCATCGCGCCAACGGCGATAATAATGTAGTTAAGGATCGTGGTGATCGCATACGAGGCGCCCTGACGCATATTCAGGCGTGAAAGCACTAATACTTCCAGCAGACCGGGTAAGTTGCGGATAAGCGCCCAGGCCACCATCGCGGCAATAATGGCGAATAGCAAGCTCCCCATCGTCACGCTTTTCACCACCGCAGCACCAGCTTCAGAGCCGTTGTAGTGCCACAACGTGATGCTATCAAGATAGCTAAATACGGTGATCAGATCGGACCAAATCGCCCAAAACATCACGCCGAACAGGGCAATCATTAGCAGCATAGTGATACGTAATGTTTGCTGGTTAATTTGCTCCAGCGCGATAGTTGGCTCTTCCTGTGGTTCCGCGCCTTCCGCTCCCTCTTTTACCAGGTTCTGACGACGAGCCAGCGCGCGGCGCCAGGCAATCCTGCGCGCCGCTACGCTTAATCCGCGCAGCACCGTTTGGTAAAGCAGGTTCCAGATAATGACCAGATAGACAGTTTCAATCCAGCGACCAGCCAGGCGCAGGGTGGTATAGAAATAGCCGGTCGCCGTGAGCACCATTAACGCCACCGGGATGATAGAAAGAATCGTCACGGTCACCAGTCGAATGCCGTGCGACTCTTTATCACGCCAACTTTCCCGACACAGCGGCCACACCAGTAACGTTATCACCAGCAAGTTGAGGAAAATAACCGCCTGCCCCAGCACATCATCCATCAGATTCAGCGGCGACAGCTCCGCCACCACAGACCAAAAGTGCAGCGGTAACAACGCCAGGCTAATGCGGACAATCTGGCGACGCCAGTGACTGGTCAACTGCGCTGGCATACCAAAATGGCGTATCGCCACGCCCTCTTTTTCCAGTACCTTCCAGCACACCCCAAATACCAGCCAGAACAGCGCGAGTTTCTTACTAAAATCCCACAGGAGATCGCTGATATTTAACTGCATGGTCAGCAGGATCAGGCCAATCGCAAGGATAATCAGGCACACCGGCAACGCGCGGATCAGGTCGATCAGGATCGCTTTCGGGGTGTTGAGCTGACTATCGTTACGCAACGATCCCACCGCGGCGGCCAGTTTCTGTTGGTACGCTTTTAGCCATTTCAAACGCCAGCGAATTAAACCAGCAATGAGCAACAGCGGCAGCCCCGCTAAAAAAGCAATAAATACCGCAGGCCAGGCTTTTTGCCAGTTCACCGTAATTTTCATCGTGCTGAACTGCTCTTTTAACGTTTGAGGAAACGCTTTAAGCCAGGCCCAGTCCATAGGTCGATTACTGTTCACCCAAAAAATCTGTTGCGTCAGAATAGCTTTCAGGTTTTTCGAGACACTCATTAACTGCTGCTGGTTAATTTGCAGGTTAATCGCCATCATCAACTGATTACCCAGCTGTTTATTCAGTTGATCCAGCAGCTCACGGCGCATCTCCACAACCTGCAGCAAGGCATCGTGAACGTCATCATTCACCTCGTTGGTATGCCCCTCCTCCAGTTTGTCGACAAAGGCGTCGCTCTGGAATAAGGCATCGCGCTGCTGGTTAATTTCAAACTGTTCCAGACGCAGATCCGCTATGCGGTTGGTCATGTCTTCGAGTTCATCGGCGGAAGGTAACGTTTGTTGCTGTTGGTAAAGAATACGCGATAACAGCAGGCTGCCTTTTAGTACAGCAATCTGCTCTTTGATGTTTCTTTCCGACTGCAACGCGCGATCGAGCCAGTTTTTCACTTTGATATTTTGCTGCATCAGCATATTGCCGTTTTCGGTCGCGGCAATCAGGCGTTGGCTAAGCTGATGGTTAAGATCCAACTCCTGCTTTACCAGCGGGTTAGCCTGGATACGCGCAGTTTCATCGGGCGAGATGGCTTCCTGGGCGGTTTTTTCCGTTAACGTGAGTCGTTTGCTGTTGACCGCTTCCTGTAAAAGTTGAAGCTGATGTTCAAGGCGATTACTGTTAGCCGTCACGTAATCTCGCTGTTTTTGCAAGGTGTCCTGCAAAACAGTATTTCCTTCGAGGCTCTTACGTTGCTGGTCAATCTGCGCATTAAGTAACGCCTGCTGCGCCTGTAATAACACCTGCTGGCTGGGGCGTAGCGCGGCTTCGCCTACATTATTGCCATCCAGACGATTGCGGATTTGCTGAATTTGTTGCGAAGCGGCATACATCGCATTTTGCACGCGCTCAGGCTGGGTCTGCAGCGAAACCAACTGACTATTGTAGGCCGCCAGATCGTTTTGCGAATTTTGCAAATCGTCCAGCACCTGCGCAACACGCAGCTCAAGCTGACGTAATGAGAGCGTACTCAGCGTTTTTCGCGTTTCATCGTCATTGTCAACATCCCCCAACGCATTTAACGCTTCCGTCGCCTGGCGCATTTTTTCCGGCGCCTGCGCCACCTTCTGTCGCAGCTGTACGGTCTCCTCTTTTATCCGTTCAATCTTTTCCAGAGTGGCGAGCGTATCGGTAAGATCTTGCTGGACCAGCTTATCCTGGGCGGAGAGATCTTTTTGTTTATTCAGCGTATCCAACTGAGCTTGTATATCCGCTTTTGACGGCAAGTCACCATTCGTTTGCCCCCGGGCAAACGCCAGAGACTGACAGGACAGCAGGATAATAAGGAAGCTAATGGTAATAAAAACAAAATGCTGTGAACGTTTATAAAGCTGCAACATAGTCATGACAATGAAGGTATTTGAACCGGCAAGCGGGCCGGAAATAGTTGAGCCGCAAGAATATCACGGCTGTAACAAACAGAATAGCGAGATAGAAAATGTCCAGGAGTTTTCCTGGACAATTATGAAGGGGCCTCACTGGCGGTTGGCGCATGCAGCGTCGGACACAACTGATACATCTCCAGCAGGATGGTAACGTAGGCGCGGGCTTCTTTTTTTAAATCAAATGATTGCGGAGCAAATAACCAATTTTCCATAATACCTGAAATGAAGCTGCGCATCAGTATCGCCGCGCGACGGGTCAGCAGATTTTCAGGCAGCATGTTAGCATCAATACACTGCGTCAATGTTTGCTCTATCCGATCGTAACTTTCCAGACAAAGGCTACGTTGCGCCTGTTGAACCACAACCATTTCTCCGACAAACTCACATTTATGGAATATAATCTCCATCAATAAGCGGCGGCGTTCTTCTGTGACGGTAGCTTCAAGAAGATGAACTAAAATTTCTCTTAATACAGATAGTGGATCGTCGGGGAATTTTGCCTGATACTCAATCTCAAGCTCACCAATATTGGATTCTGATAGCTCCCAGATCTCACTGAATAAATCCGACTTATTTTTGAAATGCCAATAGATTGCGCCGCGCGTCACGCCAGCTGCGTTCGCAATCTCCGCCAGTGAGGTCGCCGATACGCCTTGCTGCGAGAACAAACGCAGGGCCACATCCAGGATGTGTTGTCGTGTCTCCAGCGCTTGTTGTTTGGTTTTTCGTGCCATATGTCGGTGAATTTACAGGCGTCAGATTTACATACATTTATGGATGTATGTACCATAGCACGACGATAATATAAACGCAGCAATGGGTTTAAGGACCTTTGACCATTGACCAATTTGAAATCGGACACTCGAGGTTTACATATGAACAAAAACAGAGGGTTAACGCCTCTGGCGGTCGTTCTGATGCTCTCAGGCAGCTTAGCGCTAACAGGATGTGACGACAAACAGGACCAGCAAGGCGGCCAGCAGATGCCAGAAGTTGGCGTTGTTACGCTAAAAACGGAACCACTGCAGATCACTACTGAACTTCCGGGTCGTACCGTTGCTTACCGTATCGCCGAAGTTCGCCCTCAGGTAAGCGGCATTATCCTGAAACGTAATTTTGTTGAAGGAAGTGATATCGAAGCAGGAGTCTCCCTCTACCAGATTGATCCTGCGACGTACCAGGCAACTTACGACAGTGCCAAAGGTGATTTGGCAAAAGCGCAGGCCGCCGCGAATATCGCTGAACTGACGGTAAAACGTTATCAAAAACTGTTAGGTACGCAGTATATCAGTAAGCAGGAATACGATCAGGCGCAAGCTGACGCGCAGCAGGCGAATGCCGCCGTTGTTGCAGCCAAGGCCGCCGTTGAAACCGCGCGTATCAACCTGGCATATACCAAAGTTACCTCACCAATTAGCGGCCGTATTGGTAAATCGTCCGTGACGGAAGGGGCGCTGGTACAAAACGGTCAGGCATCGGCACTGGCGACCGTACAGCAACTTGACCCTATCTATGTGGACGTAACCCAATCCAGCAATGATTTCCTGCGTCTGAAGCAGGAACTGGCGAATGGCACGCTGAAACAGGAAAACGGCAAAGCGAAGGTGGATCTGGTGACCAGCGACGGCATCAAATTCCCGCAATCCGGTACGCTTGAATTCTCCGACGTTACCGTCGACCAGACTACCGGATCGATTACTTTGCGCGTCATCTTCCCTAACCCGGATCACACTTTGCTCCCAGGAATGTTCGTTCGCGCGCGTCTGCAAGAAGGGACAAACCCGACGGCCTTACTGGTTCCGCAACAGGGCGTTACCCGCACGCCGCGTGGCGATGCCACGGTTCTGGTCGTGGGTGCTGATAACAAAGTGGAAACCCGCCAAATCGTCGCAAGCCAGGCGATCGGCGATAAATGGCTGGTGACTGACGGGTTGAAAGCGGGTGACCGCGTGGTCGTCAGCGGGCTGCAAAAAGTACGTCCTGGCGCACAGGTCAAAGTGCAGGAAATTACCGCGGATAACAAACAGCAAGCCGCAAACGGTAACCAGCCTGCTCAGCCCAGGTCTTAACTTAAACAGGAGCCGTTAAGACATGCCTAATTTCTTTATCGATCGCCCTATATTTGCGTGGGTGATCGCCATCATCATCATGTTGGCAGGGGGGCTCGCGATCCTCAAATTGCCGGTAGCGCAATATCCTACTATTGCGCCTCCAGCAGTGACGATCTCAGCGACTTACCCTGGCGCTGATGCGAAAACGGTACAGGATACCGTCACGCAGGTTATCGAACAGAATATGAACGGTATCGATAATCTGATGTATATGTCCTCAAACAGTGACTCCACGGGGACCGTGCAGATCACACTCACTTTTGAATCCGGTACCGATGCAGACATCGCGCAGGTTCAGGTTCAGAACAAACTGCAACTGGCAATGCCGTTACTTCCGCAGGAAGTACAGCAACAGGGCGTTAGCGTTGAAAAATCCTCCAGTAGCTTCCTGATGGTCGTGGGCGTCATTAACACCGACGGTACGATGACTCAGGAGGATATTTCGGATTATGTCGCCGCCAATATGAAAGACCCGATCAGCCGTACATCGGGGGTGGGTGACGTACAGCTGTTTGGTTCGCAGTACGCTATGCGCATCTGGATGAATCCAACAGAGCTGACTAAATATCAACTGACGCCAGTTGATGTGATTAACGCTATCAAAGCGCAGAACGCCCAGGTCGCAGCAGGCCAGCTCGGTGGTACACCACCGGTAAAAGGCCAGCAGCTTAACGCGTCTATTATTGCCCAAACGCGTCTAACTTCGACAGATGAGTTCGGCAAAATCCTGCTGAAGGTGAACCAGGACGGCTCCCAGGTTCGTCTGCGGGATGTGGCGAAGATTGAGCTTGGCGGCGAAAACTACGACGTTATTGCAAAATTCAACGGTCAGCCGGCATCGGGTCTGGGCATCAAACTGGCTACTGGCGCTAACGCGCTCGATACCGCTACCGCTATTCGCGCCGAACTGAAAAAAATGGAACCGTTCTTCCCGTCTGGGATGAAAATCGTCTACCCGTATGACACCACGCCGTTCGTGAAGATCTCTATTCATGAAGTGGTGAAAACGCTGGTTGAAGCGATTATCCTCGTGTTCCTGGTGATGTATCTGTTCCTGCAGAATTTCCGTGCGACGTTGATTCCAACCATTGCGGTGCCGGTGGTACTGTTGGGGACCTTTGCGGTCCTTGCAGCCTTCGGTTTCTCGATAAACACCCTGACGATGTTCGGGATGGTGCTCGCCATCGGCTTGCTGGTGGATGACGCCATCGTGGTGGTCGAGAACGTCGAACGTGTTATGACGGAAGAAGGCCTTCCGCCGAAGGAAGCGACGCGCAAATCCATGGGCCAGATTCAGGGCGCATTGGTGGGTATCGCGATGGTACTGTCAGCGGTATTTATTCCGATGGCCTTCTTTGGCGGTTCTACCGGGGCGATTTATCGTCAGTTCTCTATCACTATCGTATCGGCGATGGCGTTGTCGGTGCTGGTCGCGCTGATCCTGACGCCCGCGCTGTGTGCGACGATGCTCAAACCCGTCGCCAAAGGCGATCACGGCGAAGAGAAAAAAGGCTTTTTCGGCTGGTTTAACCGCCTGTTCGATAAGAGCACGCATCATTACACCGATAGCGTAGGTAATATTCTGCGCAGTACCGGTCGTTATCTGCTGCTCTATCTTATTATCGTCGTCGGAATGGCTTATCTGTTCGTTCGTCTGCCAAGCTCCTTCTTGCCGGATGAAGATCAGGGGGTATTTCTGACGATGGTTCAGCTCCCTGCCGGCGCGACGCAAGAGCGCACGCAGAAAGTGCTGGATGAGGTCACGGACTACTACCTGAACAAAGAGAAAGCCAACGTTGAGTCTGTGTTCGCCGTTAACGGCTTCGGCTTTGCAGGGCGCGGCCAGAATACCGGTATTGCGTTCGTATCGTTGAAAGACTGGGCCGACCGTCCTGGTGATGAAAACAAGGTTGAAGCGATTACCCAACGGGCAACCGCGGCGTTTTCACAAATTAAAGATGCGATGGTCTTCGCCTTTAACCTGCCAGCGATTGTTGAGCTGGGCACCGCGACCGGGTTTGACTTTGAGTTGATTGATCAGGCTGGCCTCGGCCATGAGAAACTGACCCAGGCGCGTAATCAGTTATTCGGCGAAGTGGCGAAATATCCCGATCTGCTGGTAGGCGTACGTCCTAACGGTCTGGAAGATACGCCACAGTTCAAAATCGATATCGACCAGGAAAAAGCGCAGGCGCTTGGCGTTTCCATTAGTGACATTAATACCACTCTGGGCGCGGCCTGGGGCGGCAGCTATGTAAATGACTTTATCGACCGAGGTCGCGTGAAGAAAGTTTACGTGATGTCCGAGGCAAAATACCGCATGTTGCCAGATGACATTAATGACTGGTACGTCCGTGGTAGCGACGGTCAGATGGTGCCGTTCTCTGCATTCTCCTCTTCCCGCTGGGAATATGGTTCTCCGCGTCTGGAACGCTATAACGGTCTGCCTTCGATGGAAATACTGGGTCAGGCGGCACCAGGTAAGAGTACCGGTGAAGCGATGGCGATGATGGAAGAGCTGGCCAGTAAGCTGCCATCCGGTATCGGGTATGACTGGACCGGCATGTCTTACCAGGAACGACTGTCTGGCAACCAGGCTCCTGCCCTGTACGCTATCTCATTGATTGTCGTCTTCTTGTGTCTGGCGGCGTTGTATGAGAGCTGGTCTATACCGTTCTCCGTCATGCTGGTTGTTCCGTTGGGGGTTATTGGCGCGCTGCTGGCAGCTACCTTCCGCGGACTGACAAACGACGTTTACTTCCAGGTGGGTCTGCTCACAACCATTGGGTTGTCGGCGAAGAACGCGATACTTATCGTCGAATTCGCCAAAGACTTAATGGATAAAGAAGGGAAAGGTCTGGTAGAAGCGACGCTGGAGGCTGTACGTATGCGTCTGCGTCCGATTCTGATGACATCGTTAGCGTTTATGCTGGGGGTTATGCCGCTGGTAATCAGTTCCGGTGCGGGTTCCGGCGCCCAGAACGCTGTTGGTACTGGCGTACTGGGCGGGATGATAACTGCAACAGTCCTGGCTATCTTCTTTGTCCCCGTCTTCTTCGTCGTGGTACGTCGCCGCTTTAGTCGTAAAAGCGAAGATATTGAACATAGCCACACTATAGAACATCGCTGATCTACTCACTGTCGATAAGGCCGCGCAAGCGGCCTTTTTTCTGCACAAAAATCATAAAATACGCTTATTGTTGGAAGGTTTATTTTTACCATATTAATAAAATGTATAATTTCTGGTATCCTGAAGGCTATGCTTAACAAAATAGGCCACGCCTTAATTAAGTATTAATTAAGTAATATTAAGATTATTCCTGGTTTGTTTCTTCCGTGCCGGACATTTACTTTAGTCTGACACGTAAAAAAACGTTAACCTGATGATTATAAAAACAATAAAATGATTGCTTTTTAAGCTTTCGACGTTGACTGTCAAAATTCGAAAATGCAGGGCAGAACACAGATTTCACGCAATTGTAATTTTTCGTAATATGACGATGAAAAGTTTTTTAGAGTAGATTATAGTTAAATCATAAGGTGACATGGGGAAGTGCCAGGTTAGTTAGTTGTATCCATCTCAACGGTGTTCAGTTAGTTCAAGCCACTAAGAAGGGGATGCATTATGGACGAATACTCACCCAAAAGACATGATATCGCGCAGCTTAAATTTCTTTGCGAAACCCTGTATCATGACTGTCTTGCGAACCTTGAAGAAAGCAACCATGGTTGGGTTAACGATCCGACCTCAGCAGTCAATCTTCAGCTCAATGAACTGATCGAGCATATTGCAACTTTCGCGCTTAATTATAAAATTAAGTACAATGAAGACAATAAATTGATTGCACAGATAGATGAATACTTGGACGACACCTTTATGTTGTTCAGTAGCTATGGTATTAATACGCAGGATTTGCAAAAATGGCGTAAATCGGGCAACCGCCTGTTTCGCTGTTTTGTTAACGCCACCAGGGCCAATCCTGTTAGTTTGTCTTGTTAAAAATTATTACAATCATAGGTAGAATTTATGTCTGATAAACCATTAACTAAAACTGATTATTTGATGCGTTTACGGCGCTGTCAGACAATTGACACTCTGGAGCGCGTCATTGAGAAAAATAAATATGAACTATCCGATAACGAGTTGGCTGTATTTTACTCAGCAGCAGATCACCGTCTTGCAGAATTGACGATGAACAAACTTTACGACAAGATTCCTTCTTCTGTATGGAAATTCATTCGTTAATCACTCGATATTGCGTTTACGGGAATACCCCATGTGTTATCCCCCTTCGTTTTCAGCCAATAACACAACGGGTCATTATAGAACAGTGATATAGATCACATAGAAATAACAGGGAACGTTCCCTTGAATAATATATTATCGATTATGTTGCGATAATATCTGCTAATGGAAGCGCACAGTGAGTGACGAAAAACAAAAAATGATTGCCGGGGAGTTGTATTGCCCGAGCGATGAAACTTTATGTCGCGATCGTCTGCGGGCACGCCAACTCATCCATCAATACAATCATTCCGCGCCTGATGAAATAAATAAGCGTCAGGCGATTTTGCGTAACCTGTTGGGTCAAAGCGACAACGTCTATATTGAACCCTCCTTTCGCTGTGACTATGGTTATAATATTTACCCTGGTCATTCCTTTTACGCTAACTTTGACTGTGTCATGCTTGATGTGTGCCCAATTCATATTGGCGACAACTGTATGTTTGCGCCGGGGGTACATATTTATACTGCCACACACCCGCTGGACGCCGTTACACGCAACAGTGGACGAGAATTTGGCAAACCCGTGACCATTGGCAATAACGTCTGGATAGGCGGACGAGCTGTCATTAATCCGGGCGTAACGATCGGTGATAATGTGGTCGTTGCCTCAGGCGCTGTAGTGACAAAAAGCGTACCGTCAAACGTCGTGGTCGGCGGAAACCCGGCTCGAATCATTAAAAAATTGTAGTAAAAATGATAACTGTTATGATAATTCATAGTTAATCTGTTACTTTTCTCATGCCGAGCAACCTCTTACAATGCGCTGTTACTATCCCGCATGTCGCAGAAATCATGAAGGCAAAAGATGACAGAGATACAGCGCCTGCTCAGCGAAACCATTGATGACTTAAACGCCCGTGAAAAACGCGATAACAGACCGCGTTTTAGCATCAGTTTTATTCGTAAACATCCCGGATTATTCATCGCGATGTATGCCGCCTGGTTTGCGACACTGGCGGTTATGCTGCAATCAGAAACACTGGCGGGTTCGGTGTGGCTGTTAGTCGTGTTATTTATCGTGTTTAATGGTTTTTTCTTTTTCGACGTCGCTCCGCGTTATCATTATGACGACATCGACGTGCTGGATCTCCGGGTGTGCTATAACGGCGAATGGTACAACACCCGTTTCGTTCCCCCCACGCTCATCGAGACGATTCTTCAGTCTCCACGGGTAGATAATGCGCAAAAGGCCCAGTTGCAAAAGATGATAGCCCGCAAAGGTGAACTTTCCTTCTACGATATTTTTACGCTCGCCCGCGCAGAAGCACGCGAATAAAAAAAGTGCGCCCCATCCCTGGTGCGCACTGTTCTTCTCTCACAGTAGGTGGTTAACGCCTTTTTTTACGCCCCTGAACCGCCTTAAATCGTGGATTCGTTTTACAAATCACATACAGGCGTCCTTTGCGTTTTACTATCTGGCAATCCGGATGCCGTTGTTTAGCATTGCGAAGTGAGTTAAGTACCTGCATCGCATTTATCCCCGCTTAGCGCCGAGAAAGTGGCCAAAACGTTTCTGGAAACGCGCGGCGCTGCCTTCGTTATCAAACGTTTTCTGTTTACCAGTGTAAAAAGGATGCGATTTTGATGACACATCAATAGTGACATACGGATACGTCACACCGTCCATGTCGATTGTACGTTCAGTTTTGATAGTCGATCCCACCTTCACATATTCATTTGCACTGGTGTCGTGAAATACGACGGTACGGTAAACAGGATGAATATCTGGTTTCATTGCGCCCTCACCATTATGTTATAACATAACATTAAAATACATCATTCACGATCATTTTTCAACCTGTAAATACAGGGTGCCTCCTCCGTCAGACTCCCCCTGGTCCCCTGCGGCCTGTAAAACCGATAAAATCGCTTTATCATTCGAAGGCGCGATTTGTGATCGGATATACTTTCTCTACGCTGTGTTTATAAGGATATCACTGTGACAACACGACATCTGGTCAGCCTGGTAACGGGAGTGCTTATCCTGTCTGTCCTTTTCCCGATAGGATTAAGTCTGTGGCTGGCGCACCGCCAGGTTGAAAAAAAGTTCAATGACGAACTGGATGTCTTCTCCTCCCGGGTTGCATTACGTACAGAAAGGGTCAGAGGCCAGGCAAAAGCCGCATTAGCGTATATGGCTTCCTTTAAAGGAGAACCCTGCAGCAGCGCTCATTTACTCGCCATGCGCCGTGTGTCTTATAGCTTTCGTTATGTTCAGGAAGTGTTGTATCTTAAAAACAATGTTCCCGTGTGCTCCTCACTGGAAAAAGAGAGCCACATTCCCGCTTTTCCGCCTCCCATGAAAATCACGCAGGATGGTTATCGCGCCTGGTTTACGGCACAAAACGATCTGGGAATAAATCGTTATATGGCCGCACTCGGCAGTAATAACTACATCGTCATGATCGACCCGGCATCTTTTATCGACGTGATTCCATTCGGAGCATGGCCGATTGATGTCGCCATTATTGGGCAGGAGCGCAATACCGTGGTTGCCAGCAGTGGTAAACTTGAGCCCGCCATTCTTCCTCTGATTCAGCATGAGACGCCCCTGCGCCTGGAAAATCATGGCACTCTGTATGCTATCCATCCCTTTCCGGAAATGGGGATCACGATTGTAAGCTGGGCATCCTCTGCCCCGCTGGAACAAAACTGGTATCGCCAGACATTTATCTGGCTGCCAGCGGGAATCCTCACGGGTTTACTGGCCGCCGCCTTTATTCTGCGTATTTTGCGTCGGCTACAGTCGCCCCGCCACCGTCTCCAGGATGCGATAGACAATCGAGAAATCAACGTGCACTATCAGCCTATTGTCTCCCTGAGCAATGGAAAAATTGTCGGCGCAGAAGCCTTAGCTCGCTGGCCACAGGCGGACGACACCTTCCTTTCTCCGGAGATTTTTATCGCGCTGGCCGAACAAACCGGGCTTACGGAGCCGCTAACCCGCTTGATCATCGAAACCGTCTTTAAAGACATGGGGAGCTGGTTAAAAGCCCACCCTGAACAGCATATTTCCATCAACCTTGAGGCATCCGATCTGGCGTCGGACAAGCTCCCGGCGTTGTTAAGCTCCCTGCTCAGCCGTAGCCAAATTTCTCCATCGCAAATCGCGCTTGAGTTAACAGAGCGCGAGTTCGCCGATCCGAAAACCAGCGCGCCAATCGTCGCCAGATACCGTAACGCGGGGCATTCAATTTATATTGATGATTTTGGCACCGGTTATTCCAGCCTCAGCTATTTACAAAATCTGGATGTGGATGTCCTTAAAATTGATAAGTCCTTTGTCGATGCGCTGGAATATAAAAACGTCACGCCGCATATTATTGAAATGGCGAAAACGCTCAAACTCAAAATGGTTGCAGAAGGTATCGAAACGACGAGGCAAGAACAGTGGCTACGCCAGCATGGCGTGCATTATGGTCAGGGCTGGTTATACAGTAAGGCGCTGCCCGGCGAGGCATTTATTCTTTGGGCAGAGCAACGGCTATAACGAGGCGCAGAGAAAACAACGTAGATAACATTGCCGAACGGCAGAATTGGGTGGGGGCCCTGCCAGCTACATCCCGGCACACGCGTCATCTGCCTTGGCTGCTTCCTTCCGGACCTGACCTGGTAAACAGAGTAGCGTTGCGGGAGAACCAACAGAGCCCCCATAGAGAGCGTTGTGAACCAACGCGCAGGCGCATTATCACTGCTATACCCTGTAATTGCAACCCATCAGGTATCGGATGCTGATTTCTTGCGCACCCGGGCTTTCTTCCACCGTTATTCCGGATTATCCTGAAGCATTAACGCAGGATTCTATGATGGATATACAGGACACATTTCCGCAGCGCGTCTGGCAAATCGTCGCCTCGATCCCGGAAGGGTTTGTTATGACCTATGGCGATGTCGCCAGGCTTGCCGGCTCGCCGCGGGCGGCGCGTCAGGTTGGTGGAGTGTTAAAACGTCTGCCGGAAGACAGTAACCTGCCATGGCATCGGGTTGTCAATCGCCACGGCGCCATATCTCTCACCGGGCCAGATCTACAACGGCAACGTCAGGCGCTACTGGCGGAAGGCGTGGTGGTATCGGGAAGCGGGCAAATTGATTTACAGCGCTATCGCTGGGTGTATTAACCCTCTCCGGTGTGGAGAGGGTTGGCGCAGGATTAATACTGGGTAGGCGCAGGAACGGCAGAAGACGGATTAACCTGGGTAGGCGACGTCGATGGAACCGTCGTCGTCGCACCACCGCTGGCCTGAATAGGCACCGCCGTTTGCTGTACCGGCACCAGCGTCAAATCCGCTTTAGTGCCACCATTATTAATCACCGTTTTTACATTATCGGTAATAAATACCAGCTTGTTATCGACGGTGATTGCCGCGCTCAGGAGAATACGCGCGTTAGGTTGAATATCGGATGGGTTAAACGGCAGCACAAAACTGAAAGGTGCCTGTTTACCTTCGGTCCGTACCGCTTTTTGCGACAATACCTTAGACGGAGTATCCGCCAGAGAAGCATCAGAAAGCGTCACGGTCAGCACCGCATCTGGCGGCAAAGCGACCTTCTGGCGGATCCAGACGGTACCAGAAACATTGGGTTGCTGAATAGTAGACTGATTAGCAGTAATCGACATGTTAGGGTTTGGCGCAGGCGTCTGGATATCAGCGCTTTTATCAGCGCAGGCCGCCAGAGATATCGCAACCGCTAAACCACTTACAATGTGCACGAGTTTCATTCAATTCTCCTTATCATCAATGCACCAGCAGGCCTTTCCCCCCGCCGGAAGAGTGGTTAACAGAAACATAACGTGATTAAGTGTGGCACATGTCACTCATTTTTGCCTGGAATTGGTCTGTTATTCAGACTTTTGTACCCATCGGACCACTTGTGAAATTGCGTTATACTCTGGCCTATCTCGCTTCGGCATTGTTGTCACCTGGAGAGCATGTATGAGTCAGACGCTAAATAATTTGCTGACGTTATTGAATCTGGAAAAAATTGAAGAAGGACTCTTTCGGGGCCAAAGTGAAGACTTAGGTCTACGTCAGGTATTTGGCGGCCAGGTGGTGGGCCAGGCGCTGTATGCGGCAAAAGAAACGGTGCCGGAAGAGCGGCTGGTGCATTCATTCCACAGCTATTTTCTGCGGCCAGGCGATAGCCAAAAGCCCATCATCTATGATGTAGAAGTGCTGCGCGACGGTAATAGTTTCAGCGCCCGCCGCGTTGCCGCTATTCAGAACGGGAAACCGATCTTTTATATGACCGCATCCTTCCAGGCCCCGGAACCGGGCTTTGAACATCAAAAGGCGATGCCGGCCGCAACAGGACCGGAAGGGCTACAATCAGAAACGGAAATCGCGCAGTCGCTGGCGCATCTCCTGCCGCCGATTTTGAAAGAAAAGTTTCTCAGCGATCGTCCGCTGGAGATTCGTCCTGTAGAATTTCACAATCCGTTAAAAGGTCACGTCGCCGCGCCGACGCGTCAGGTCTGGATTCGTGCCAACGGCACAGTTCCGGCTGATATTCGTGTCCATCAATACCTGCTGGGATATGCTTCTGATCTGAACTTTCTTCCTGTTGCGCTTCAGCCTCACGGCATCGGTTTTCTGGAAAAAGGCATTCAGATCGCCACTATCGATCACTCGATGTGGTTCCATCGCCCGTTCAATCTTAATGAATGGCTACTTTATAGTGTGGAGAGCACTTCCGCTTCCAGCGCCCGGGGCTTTGTTCGCGGCGAGTTTTATACTCAGGATGGCACGCTGGTCGCCTCGACCGTGCAAGAAGGGGTGATGCGTAATCACAATTAAAAACCATTCCGCTATCCGGCGTTAACTGCCTGATGGTCCTTCGCTTATCAGGTCTACCGTGAATGTCGGGCCCCGTAGGCCGGATAAGACGCTTTCGCATCGCTATCCGGCATGTTGTACAGTCACGCGTTATACGCATTTTCGCCGTGGCTGTTCACATCCAGTCCTTCCCGTTCCTGCTCTTCCGGCACGCGCAGTCCCACCAGGCTATCCGACAGTTTGAAGCCGACAAATGCGACACCCCCAGACCAGACTACCGTTATAGCAATACTTTCCAGTTGTACCAAAACCTGATGCCCCATCGTGACACCTTCGGCAAAGCCAACGCCCCCCAGAGAACTGGCGGCAAAGACGCCAGTCAGGATGCAACCGATTATCCCGCACACGCCATGAACACCAAAAACATCACACGGATCATCCACCCGCAGGATACGTTTAAGCATCGTGACCCCCCATAATCCTGCCAGCCCGGCGATAACGCCGATGAGCAGCGCGCCACCAACGCCAACATAGCCACAGGCAGGCGTCACCCCAACCAGACCAGCAATCGCACCGGAACAGGCTCCCAGCAGTGAAGGCTTACCGCGTAGCGTCCACTCGCCAACGATCCATCCCAGGATCGCGGCGGCGGTCGCCACAACCGTGTTCACAAAGGCCAGCGCCGCAATCTCATTTGCGCTACCCGCGGAGCCCGCGTTAAATCCAAACCAGCCAATATACAGGATCGCCGTACCAGTAAAGACCATCGGCAGATTATGGGGTTTAAACGCCTCCTTCCCAAAACCGACACGTTTGCCAATTAAATAGGCCCCTACCAGCCCGGCGATAGCGGCGTTAATATGCACTACCGTACCGCCGGCAAAATCCAGCGCGCCGTGAGCAGCCAGCAGGCCGCCGCCCCACACCATATGCGCAATCGGAATATAAGAGAGTGTGAACCACACTGTCACGAAAATCAGTACAGCCGAAAAACGGATACGTTCCGCCAGCGCGCCAACCATCAGCGCGACGGTAATACAGGCGAAAGAGCCCTGAAACGCCACATGGATATACTGGTAAATTGAGCCTGTTACTGCCGTCAGGGCAATATTCTTCAACATCGCCCCGTCAACATTACCAAAAAAAGAATTACCTTCGCCAAACGCCAGCGAATAGCCATAAAGCACCCATAAAATGCAGATCAGCGCAAAGGTGACGGTTACCTGAGTTAACATCGACAGCACGTTTTTAGCGCGTATCAATCCGCCGTAGAATAATGCGATACCCGGTATCGTCATAAACAATACCAGCGCAGTGCAAATCATCATAAAGGCGTTATCCGCTTTATCGGCAACCGCTGGCGCGGCTATCGTCAGTCCGGGCAGCAGCGCCAGTGAAGCCAGTGTGTTTTTTATCATCGCTCTCTTCATTGTTTCATGTCCTGTTGCTGGGTGACGGGGCTTACAGCGCGGCTTCGTCGGCTTCGCCAGTGCGAATACGAATAACGCGCATGAGCTCTGCGACGAAAATTTTGCCATCGCCAATTTTTCCGGTGTACGCCGCTTTACTGATGATATCGACGACCTCTTCCAACTGATCGTCGGCGATAGCGATATCAATTTTGACTTTTGGCAAAAAATTCACGCTGTACTCCGCGCCGCGATACAACTCGGCATGGCCTTTCTGACGGCCAAACCCTTTCACTTCGGTGACGGTCAGCCCCTGAATGCCAATAGAAGAAAGCGCTTCACGCACGTCCTCCAGCTTAAACGGTTTGATAATCACGGTAACCAGTTTCATAGACCCCCTCCAGGCAGAATCAGGTAAGGCAGCAGCCATGTATGAACCCTTCAGGATGGACTTTGCAAAGGATGTGCCAAAAATGGAATGGCAAGAAAGCGCGCAATTAACGGGGCGTGATGATATTGACCGTCCCCGATATCAAAGCAGGAAAACGTAAAACGCACCATGACGGTGCATGACAGGTAACATTTTGCCCCAGTGGCGCCGGGATTTACGCCACGGAGTCAGACTCCTCATGTACGCTGGCGGCTAACTCTTCACCAACTAACTGTAACTGATACATTTGCCAGTAGCGCCCTCGCGCCGCCAGTAATTGTTGATGCGTCCCGCGTTCCACGGCCTGGCCGCGATGGAGCACCAGAATGGTATCAGCCTCAACGATGGTTGATAACCGATGGGCGATAACCACCAGAGTGGTGTGCTCGCGAATCGCAGCCAATGCCTGCTGTATCGCCTGTTCGGTGCCGGAGTCAATACTGGCCGTTGCTTCATCAAGAATTAATATCTGGGGGGCGTCAACCAACACTCGTGCCAGCGCCAGCAGCTGTTTTTGCCCGACAGACAACGTATTTCCCTGTTCACCGAGAAGCGTATGCAAGCCATTGCTCAGGCTGCGTGCCAGTTCCGCCAGTTGTACCGTTTCCAGCGCCTGCCAAACCTGCTCCTCTGAAACCTCACGTCCCAGCGTCACATTGGCCAGGAAGGTATCTGCCATCACTACCGGGTCCTGCTGAACCATCGCTACGCCCTGACGTAAAACACGGTGCTCAAGGGAAGAAATTTCTCGTCCATCCAGACGGATCTCGCCTTGCGTCAGCGGATAGTAACCCATCAGTAAGCTGGCGAGCGTGCTCTTCCCACTGCCGGTGTGTCCAACCAGGGCCACAAAGCTACGAGACGGTACTGATAACGTAATATCCTGTAAAACAAGATTATCGCGGTGGTAAGCGAACGACAAATGGTCAATATCAATCGCACCGCTTTGCAACGGCCTGTCGTCACTGCCATAGCGCTGGCGCGGGCGATCCATCAGTTCAAAGACACGTTCTCCCGCTACAACCGCCTGCTGTAGCATAGATTGCTGGGTAGTCAGCTCAATGAGCGGCTCGTTCAGGCGCGACAGATAGCTAATAAACGCGTACAGCACTCCAACCTCAATCGTGCCGGCAGACGAAAAACTGAAGAGCATCAATAGACCGCACAGAATGAGTGCGGAAAAGAGGCTAAGCAATGGACGCAATAAAAAGCCGTCCAGGCGCAGCGTCTGCATCCGCGCCATGTAGTGCGAACGGCTGGCCTCGCCCATTCGTTCGCCGAAGCGCGCCTGCTGGCGAAACTGTTGAATAACGCTCATCCCATTGATGATTTCGTTAAAGCCGTCGTTAATATCTGCCAGGTACGCCCGCACGCGTCGAACAATCGGCGTGCTGTAACGCTGATAAATGATCATTACGGTCAGCACCGCCGGGAAAATCAAAATCGCCACCAGCGCCATGCGCCAGTCAAGGCTGAACATGGCGACCAGCATGGCGCCGATCAGCGCCGCACTGCGTAATACCGTCGCGACGACCGTAACGTACAGATCGCGGATAACTTCCGTGTCGTTGGTCACGCGTGAAATTAATTGTCCGACAGGCTGCGTATCGAAGGCGCTTAATGGCTGGCGCAAAGCGGCATCCATTACGTCAGTACGTAATGTCTGAACCACACCGACAGCCGCCCGGTTAAATAATAAAGACTGCGCGTAATGCAGACCTGCCGCCAGAAACTGCAGTCCCACATAGGCAGCCGCCAGACCCGCGACTTTACCCAGCGGTAAATGGTGTTGGGCCACCATATTATCAATGAAATAGCTGATCAGTAGCGGGCCGCTAACCTCTGCCGCGGCCGCAATCCACAGCATCACCACCGCGACAGAGAGCGGTTTTCGCCAGGGCGAGCCATACGACAGCAGCCGTTTCAGCGTCGGCCATAGTTGCCCAAAACTACGCATTCGCCGCCTCCTCGTCATTTTCCGGCGCGTCATCCAGCGCGGCTTCCAGTTGTTGATAGCGATACATATCGCGATACCAGCCAATCTGCTGCGACAGTTGATCATGATCGCCGCGCTGAACAACATGTCCATGCTGCATAACAATGATTTCGTTCGCGTCGATGAGTGCCGACAAACGATGCGCGCTAATGATGACCGTGCGTCCTTCGCCCCACTGACGCAAATTATGCAAAATCTGATGCTCTGTTCGGCCATCTACCGCCGAAAGCGCATCATCAAGAATCAAGATTTCCGCATTCAGCAATAGCGCTCTGGCAATCGAGATACGCTGTTTTTGCCCCCCCGATAACATCACACCGCGCTCGCCCACCTGCGTGTCGTACCCCTGAGGCAAGCGGAGAATATCTTCATGGACGCTGGCTAAACGCGCCACTTGTTCAATCTCTTCCTGGGTCGCATCCGGACGTCCAAGCGCAATGTTATTAGCGATAGAGTCCGAGAATAAAAACGGCGTCTGGCTGACAACCGCCAGTCGACTACGCCAGCTATCAAGCTGCAGACGTGTCAGCGGCGTGTCATCAAAACGGATTTCTCCCTGCGTGACATCGAAATGGCGCTGGATAAGCGATAATATCGTGCTCTTTCCTGCGCCGGTCGGCCCGCATATTCCCAGCATCTGACCGGGTTTAAGACGAAAATTGACATTCTCCAGCGCCGGATGCGTCGTTTGCGGATAGCAAAACTCGCGAATCGCCGCTACCAGTTCGCCCCGCCCCGCCGGTACCGGCTCTTCGCCATCGATGACGACCGGAGCTTCTGCCAGCATCGCACGGATGCGGCTATAAGCGGCGCTGCCACGTTCTACAATATTAAACATCCAGGCCAACGCCAACATAGGCCAAATCATCAGCCCCAGATACATCATAAAGCTGGTGAGTTCCCCCAGCGTCATGCTGCCGTTAACCACCATCCAGCTCCCGCCACTAATCGCGAGCAGGTTCGCCGTGCCGATAGCGACATAAATCGTCGGATCAAAACGAGCGTCAATACGCGCCACTCGCATATTTTTCTTGCCGGTATCTTCGGCATCCGCCGCGAATAGCGAGGACTGTCGGTCCTCCAGACCAAATGCTTTGATCATGCGAATGCTGGTCAGGCTTTCTTGCGTACGATCGTTCAGGCTGGAAAAGGCTGCCTGCGCCAACTTGAAATCGTCATGCAGCCGATCGCCGTAACGTTTGATCATCAGCGCCATAATCGGCATCGGCAGCAGTGCGAACAGCGTTAACTGCCAGCTAATTTGCGTGGACATAACAATCAACACCGCACACCCCATTACCAGCGAGTCCACCAGCGTCAGAACGCCCTCGCCTGCGGCAAAGACCACACGATCCACATCATTCGTCGCGCGCGCCATCAGATCACCGGTACGATGACGCTGGTAAAACTCAGGGTGCTGTCGGCTAAGCTGGCGATAATAATCTTCACGCAACTCAACCGCTAATTGGTAGGATGCGCCAAATAGCAGCACACGCCAGACATAACGCAATAAATAGACCACCACGGCAATCAGCGCGATAGAACCAATCCACATCGCTACCCAACCAGCAGTAAGGTGCTGTGCGGTTACGCCATCCACGACAATACCTACCACTTTTGGCGGAATGAGCTGAAGAATCGCAATAAGCATAAGCAAGAACACCGCGCCAAGATAGCGACGCCACTCCCGGCGAAAGTACCAGCTTAATTGAGCAAATAATCGCACGCGTTATTTCCTGATATGATGTCCGGTAATACCGGGAGAATTATTCAATGGGTAGAGACGTGGTGTATTTAATCTGTTCCATCGCAAAACTGGAGGTGACGTCTGACAGTCCTGGAACGCTATTGACCAGGCGTTTGTAGAAGTCGTCATAGCGCTTCATGTCGGCTACCTGAACCCGCATTAGATAATCATACTCCCCTGCCATTCTCCAGAAACCAAGCACTTCCGGCATCTCAGTAACGACGGTCACGAACCGACAGTACCATTCACTACTGTGGTGCTGCGTTTTTATCAACACAAAGGCGGTTAACCCCAGCCCCAGTTTTTCCGGGTCCAGCAGTGCGACCCGCCCCAGCAGAATGCCGTCGTCTTCCAGGCGCTTAAGCCGCTTCCAGCAAGGCGTGGTCGTCAGATTAACGGCATCCGCCAGCGCCTGCAAAGAGAGGGTGCAGTCCTGCTGCAATAAAGCAAGCAGTTTACGGTCAATTTTATCTAACATAGCCGGCCTATAGAGAATATTTTTCTCTCTGCATTGTAATTTAAAGGCCAAATAGCAACAATTTTTTCCGTGCTTTTCGCTAATCTTGGCACAAAATGATAAATGGATATTAATGATGAGTAGCAATTGGGTTAAAAATGCCATTAATGAAATTAACGCTGACCACCAGCGTTCGGCCGACACGCATCTTATTCGCCTGCCCCTGCCAGCCTTTCCCGGCATTCAGTTTTACCTGAAAGATGAAAGCACGCATCCTACCGGTAGCCTCAAACATCGTCTGGCACGCTCGTTATTCCTTTATGGGCTATGTAATGGCTGGATTAAAGAAGGTACGCCGATTATTGAAGCATCGTCAGGCTCAACGGCGATTTCCGAGGCCTGGTTCGCGCGTCTATTGGGACTACCGTTCATCGCTGTCATGCCCGCCTGTACCGCCAAACGTAAAATCGAGCAGATCCAATTTTACGGTGGCCATTGCCATTTTGTGGAGAGCGCCAGCGAAATTTATGCAGCATCTGAGCGGCTGGCGCATGAACTGAACGGCCACTATATGGACCAGTTCACCTATGCAGAACGCGCTACCGACTGGCGGGGCAATAATAATATTGCCGACAGTATTTTTCGCCAGATGCGGAACGAACCCCATCCGGTGCCTCGGTTTATTGTCATGAGCGCCGGAACGGGAGGAACCTCAGCAACAATCGGACGCTATATTCGCTGCCAGGGCTACGATACTCAGTTGATGGTGGTGGATCCGGAAAACTCCGTCTTCTTATCTTACTGGCAACATCGGGACGCTTTATTACGCAGTCCGGTGGGCAGCAAAATTGAGGGTATCGGTCGTCCGCGTGTTGAGCCCTCTTTTATTCCGGATGTCGTTGATGAGATGCTGCGTGTACCGGACGCGGCCAGCGTTGCCGCCGCGCACTGGCTGGAAACACAGCTGGGCCGTAAGGTTGGCGCTTCTACCGGTACGAATATGTGGGGCGCGTTACAGCTTGCGGCCCGGATGCGCGAAGCTGGAGAAACCGGCGCTATCGTGACGTTATTGTGCGATAGCGGCGAACGCTATCTGGATACTTATTACAACCCGTTATGGGTTAGCAACCATATCGGTGATTTAGCACCGTGGTCGGCCACTATCGAAAAATGGCTTACCGCTGGTTAAAAACCGACAAAAAAAAGCCAGACAGAGCGTCTGGCTTGCTGGAAGAGATCTCTCATTCGGGGGAATAAGGTAGATGCGGATTGTCCAGCCAATGCGTCAAAAAGTGTGACACAGCTTGATTACTACAATGTCCGATAACCGACAGATGCGGCAGCGCAGCGATAAGCTGCGGCATGGCGTTACCCATAATTAACCCTCGCCCGACGCTGCCCAGCATTTCCCGATCGTTCATCGCATCGCCAAACGCCATACAGTCTGCCAGTGAAAGCCCCAAATGGCCGCTCAATACCGCCAGCGCCGACCCTTTATTACACCCCAGCGGTAATACTTCCAGGCAATCGACAGCAGAGAAACAGAGGTGCGCGCGTTCTTCCAGCGCCTCATTGAGCTGAATACGCAAACGGACCAGTGAGTCATGATCGCCGCAAAAGCAGATCTTCGTCACCTGATGCGCTGGAATGCGTTTTATATCGATAACCTGATAACGAAAGCCGCTGTATACGTGTGCCTGAAGTAGCGCGGGGATCTCATGGCCAGTAAACCAGCCGTTGTCATTAAAAACATGCATACTGACCTGGGTATCCCAGGCATGATGCATCACCGTATCGGCAACCTGGGGATCGAGATCCTGGCGATGAAGCACGTCGCCTTCCAGCGAGTGGATGCGCGTCCCGTTACCGGTGATCAGATAAGCATCCAGTGAAAGTGTTTCCAGAATATGCCGCATTTCCAGAACATGACGACCAGTGGCGAATGTCAGAGTGATGTCGCGTTCGCGCAGACGCGCCAGCGTGGCGATCGTTTCTCTACCCAAATGGTGGTCGGGCATTAATAATGTGCCATCCATATCAAATGCAGCCAGACGGGCCATCGCTTTCTCCACACTGTGACGCGGTTAACTTGTCGTTCAGTATTACCTGAGATATACGGAAGTAATAGTGAACAGATAAAAGGAAGTGTTCCGGGTTTTTATGAGGCTACTGAATCGACTTAATCAATATCAACGACTCTGGCAGCCTTCCGCCGGAGAAACACAATACGTCACCGTAAGCGAACTGGCTGGGCGTTGCTTTTGTAGCGAGCGTCATCTGCGAACGCTGCTCCGTCAGGCACAGGAAGCGGGTTGGTTAAAATGGGAGGCGCAGTCCGGACGCGGGAAACGTGGACGGCTACAGTTTTTGGTTACGCCGGAATCTCTGCGCACCGCCATGATGGAGCAGGCGCTGGAAAAGGGGCAACAGCTTAATGTGCTGGAACTGGCCCAACTGGCGCCGGGCGAGTTGCGGGCAATGCTCCAGCCCTTTATGGGGGGTCAATGGCAAAACGATACGCCGACATTACGTATACCTTATTATCGTCCGCTTGACCCGCTACGTCCGGGTTTCCTGCCGGGGCGCGCCGAGCAACATCTTGCCGGGCAAGTCTTTTCCGGGTTAACGCGCTTCGATCGTGATAGCCAATATCCTTGCGGGGATTTGGCGCATCACTGGAATATTTCCGCCGACGGTTTACGCTGGGATTTTTATATTCGTTCCACGCTGCACTGGCATAATGGCGATACGGTGGATACCGCGCAGCTACATGAACGCCTCGAAAGGCTGCTTACCCTGCCAACGCTAAGCAAATTGTTTATTAGCGTCGCACGTATCGAAATTACCCATCCTCAGTGCCTGACCTTTATCCTTCATCGGCCTGATTACTGGCTGGCGCATCGTCTGGCGAGCTATTGCAGCGGTCTGGCACATCCTGACCTACCGCTTATCGGCACCGGTCCTTTTCGTCTAACGTTATTTACGCCGGAGCTGGTACGCCTGGAGAGTCACGACCATTACCACCTTAGCCATCCGCTGCTTAAAGCGATTGAATTCTGGATCACTCCCCAGCTATTTGCGCAGGATCTGGGCACCAGTTGCCGCCATCCGGTGCAGATCGCCATCGGCAAACCGGACGAGCTGGCGACGCTGAGTCAGGTAAGTAGTGGTATTAGTCTGGGCTTTTGTTATTTAACGATTAAAAAGGGCCTCCGGCTCAACGTATCGCAGGCGCGACGCCTGATGCATATTATCCATCATACTTCTCTGCTAAAAACGTTGCCGGTAGATGAGAATCTGATTACCCCGAGTCAGGAACTGCTACCTGGCTGGACAATACCACAATGGCAGGATGCTGATGAAACGCCCTTGCCTAAAAAACTCACCCTGGCATACCATCTTCCCGTCGAGCTTCATACAATGGCGGAACAACTTCGCCTCTACCTTGCGACTCTCGGCTGTAAATTAACGCTGATTTTTCATAACGCTAAAACCTGGGATAACTGCCCTGCGCTGGCGCAAGCGGATCTAATGATGGGCGACAGGCTAATCGGCGAAGCGCCGGAATATACGCTGGAGCAATGGCTACGTTGCGATCCGCTCTGGCCACATGTGTTAGATGCACCGGCGTTTTCGCATCTACAGGCTACGCTTGACGCGCTGCAAATTCAGCCAAATGAAAAAGATCGCCGCACTGCGCTGCAACAGGTTTTTGCCAATCTGATGGATGAGGCCACACTGACGCCGCTGTTTAATTATCATTACCGTATCAGCGCCCCACCAGGCGTTAACGGCGTTCGGCTTACTCCCCGCGGATGGTTTGAATTTAGCGAAGCCTGGCTTCCGCCGCCTTCGCCATGAAGAAGCTGGTCGGCATTATCCGCACGCGTTACCATATTGGTTTTCGTCATTATCGGAATAATTATGAAACGCGCCGTTGTTGTATTTAGTGGAGGTCAGGACTCCACCACCTGTCTGGCGCAGACACTGCATCAGTATGATGAAGTGCATTGTGTCACGTTTGATTATGGCCAGCGCCACCGCGCTGAGATTGATGTTGCACGCTCTCTGGCGTTAAAACTTGGCGCGCGCGCGCATAAAGTGCTGGACGTCACCTTACTGAACGAACTGGCGGTCAGCAGCCTGACGCGAGATAGCATTCCAGTGCCGGATTATGAACCGAACGCTGACGGTATCCCCAACACGTTTGTACCGGGACGCAATATTCTCTTTCTGACGCTGGCAGCTATTTACGCTTATCAGGTAAAAGCCGAAGCAGTAATTACCGGCGTATGTGAAACCGATTTTTCCGGTTATCCGGATTGTCGGGACGAATTTGTCAAAGCGTTGAACCACGCCGTAAGTCTGGGCATGGCGAAAAATATCCGCTTCGAAACGCCATTAATGTGGATCGATAAAGCTGAAACCTGGGCGCTGGCTGATTACTGGGGTAAGCTGGATTTGGTTCGCGAAGAGACGCTGACCTGTTATAACGGCATTAAAGGTGACGGCTGCGGCCATTGCGCGGCCTGTAATCTGCGCGCCAACGGTCTGAACCATTATCTGTCGGATAAAGCTGCGATAATGGCGGCAATGAAGCAGAAAACGGGTCTGAAATAATATAATCCACTTATGTTGCCGGATGGCGACGCTAATGCGTTTTATCCGGCCTGTAAAACCAAAGGGCGTGCAGGCCTGATAAGCATAGCGCCATCAGGCTTCAAGACGTTATTGCACCATTTTTTCCAGCTTTTCACGCAATTCGCCTTCCAGCGGTAACGCTTTTTGCGTTTTTAAATCAATGCAAACAAAAGTAATTAGCGCATCCGCCACCACCTGCCCCTCCGGCTCCAGCGTGATGACCTGGCTTAACACACCGCTTTTACCGTTAAGCTGCTGTACCTGGCTGGTGACGGTCAGCAGATCGCTCAATACTGCCGGGTGGCGATAGTTTATATTGATATTGACCACCACAAACGCCACATTGCGGGCCGTCATCCACTGGAAGCTATCGCTGCTTTCCAGCCCATCCCAACGAGCTTCTTCCAGAAACTCCAGGTAACGGGCATTATTAACGTGCTGATAGACATCAAGATGATAACCACGAACTTTGATTTGTGTTTGCATAGCGCACTAAACCTTACGTTGTTGTTATAGATAAACGACATATACAGAGGCCACAACTGGTATGACCTCTCTTAGTCTGGCAAATTTTTGCCACTGTGCAAGTTATTACAATGTTAAAACTGCCATGTTACGCTCTACCAGCGCGCTGCCCATTCCCGGTACCTGTTTTAAGTCCTCTACCGTTTTAAAAGGGCCATACTCCTCCCGATAGCTCACGATGGCCTGCGCTTTTTTTAGTCCCACGCCGTTCATCACCCGTGCCAGATCGTCTGCTGAGGCGGTATTAATGCTCACCCTGGTGCCTTCATCATCGCTGGCTTTAGCGGGTAATGTTGCTTTAGCGGAGGCCGAAGAGGCGGTATCAGTTTTCGTTTCTACCACCGCATTTTTTGCGACAGGCGTCGCCGCCAGTGCGCTATGGGTCGTGCCTGCGCAGGTTAAAGAAAGCGTAATAAGCAGAGCTTTAATTCCGTGTTTCATACTGTTTTCTCCTTGTTTGTTAACAGCGAAATCACGATAGCGGAACAGAGAAAAACGAACAAACGGCAATTTTCAGAAATGGAAAAGGCCGCGAAAGCGGCCTTTGTGAGATACAACTTTTTGCAATATTTTGCGAAGCGCCTCGGCGATTACTGTTGTTCCAGCGCATCACCTATTTTGATTTTCGCCTCTTTACGCAGATTGCTCATCAGCGCCTCGAAGACAATTTGCGCATTGTTCTGCGTGATACCCTGCACCATCGCTTTTTTCTGCGCTTCCGGCATGGTACCCGCTTTCACTTCGTCAAGCGCCAGCAGGACGACATTGCCCTGCATATCGTTTGCCACGCCGTAAACCGGCTTATCTTTCGTCGGAAGGCTTAACGCAAAGGCCGCCTGGCTTACAGGATCCTGGCTGGTACGGCTTAACGTTTTAGGTTCACCAAAACTCAAACCTGCCGCTTTCATCGCTTCTGCGCCTTTACCTGCCTTCAATTCAACCAGCAGTTTTTCTGCGTCCAGTTTCGCTTGTTGTTCCGCTTTATTATGTTTCACAAGGGCGGTGACCTGTTCTTTCACCTCTGCCAACGGCTTAACGGCTTCAGGTTTATGTTCGCTCACGCGCACGACAAAAGCCTGGTCGCCATCCACAGTGATAATGTCTGAATTCGGCCCCGGCGTACCGTTTTCGCCCACCAGACCACCATTAAAGATAGCATCGGCTACCGGTTTGAAATTTAACGCTTCTGGCAAGTTATCACGGCTGAACCAGCCGGTTTCAACCGCTTTTACGCCCGCGACCTGTTCAGCGCCGGCCAATGATTCATTGTCGTTGCTTGCCGCATCACTCACTTTCTGCTGCAGCGCATAGTAGGCATCCAGCGCTTTTTCCTGCTTCACTTTTGCAGCGATATCGTCACGTACTTCGTTTAACGGTTTCACTTTGGCAGGCTGAGCGTCATCCAGGCGGGCTACCAGGAACCCTACGGACGATTTAATTACGCCAGATATCTGGCCTTTCTGTTTCAGACCCGCGTTTTTCAACTCCGGCACCGTCGCGGAGTCTTCCAACCACCCCATATCGCCACCATTACGTGCAGAGATGATGTCGGTGGATTTCTCTTTCGCCAGCGTAGCGAAATCTTCACCCTTGTTCAGCGCATCCAGGACCGCTTTAGCATCAGCTTCCGTTTTGGTCTGAATAATGCTGTATCGATTACGCGCCGGCTGGGTAAACTGATCCAAATGTTGGTCATAATAGGCCTGAATATCCGCATCGCTAACTGGCGCCTGCATCGTCGCGGCATCCAGCTTAATATAACTCACGCGGAACTGCTCCGGCGTCATAAAGCGGGTTTTGTTCTGATCGTAGTAGCTGGACACATCCTGATCAGTCACCGGCTGTTTCGCTGCCAACGCGTTTACATCAATAGTGGCTTCACGCACTATACGCTGTTGAGAAACTAATGCCGCCAGCTCGTCGGTTTCTCCTTTCAGCATAAAATCGGTACCCGCCACGCCGTTGACCAGTTGCTGAGTGGTAAGCTGATTACGCAGCGCCTGAGCATACTGATCGGCGGTCATGCCCATCTGGTTAACAATCGCGTTATAGCGGTTGTTATCAAACTGACCGTCTACCTGAAAAGCGGGAGTCGCGAAAATCGCCTGCTTCACCTGCTCATCGCTAATGCCCAGTTTCAATTCGCGGGAATATTGATCCAACAACGCTTCGTCTATCAGACGATTCAGCACCTGCTGGCGCAGGCTTTTCATATAGTCTTCGTTGGCCGCCAGTTCAGAATACCTGTCGCCCAGCTGCTGCTGCATACGGTTACGTTCGTTGTTAAACGCATTCTCAAACTGTGCCCGGCTGATTTCCTGGCCATTCACTTTTGCGGCGTAGTTATTGCTTCCGCCAATCAGGTAACCACTAACGCCGGTCAAAATGAACGACACGATAATGATAACGAAAATAATCTTGAGCACGAGACTGTTTGCAGCCGTGCGTAAGCTGTCCATCATGGTGTAACCACACTCCGCTGTAGGTGACTTTACACTTTATCTTTCAGACGACTTCTCTGCTGGCTACCGAGTGATTCGCTCAGTTGCCGCGTCAATGCGACTTGAATGATTTACGTATATATACTTCGCGCGGCATCGCTTTTTCTGAACGTTGCGCGCAAAAGCCTATTGTGACAAGAAATGAGGGCAATTGTCAGCCTGCAACGCACAGAAATTCCCGAATCGCCAATAAAAAAGGCACATCAGTTGATGCGCCCTTGTACTTTGTCACATCCCCCGAGGGGATCACGCTTAGTTTACCGCGTCTTTCAGTGCTTTACCTGCACGGAAACTCGGCACTTTGGCTGCGGCGATGGTGATCTCTTTACCTGTTTGCGGGTTGCGACCAGTACGGGCAGCACGCTCTTTAACAGCAAAAGTACCAAAACCTACCAGTGCAACGTCATCCCCTTCCTTCAGAGATTCGGTAACAGAAGCAATAATCGCATCTAACGCACGTCCAGCCGCAGCCTTAGAGATATCAGCCCCTGCAGCAATTTTTTCGATCAGTTGAGATTTATTCACTCTTCTCTTCCTCTTTATAATTTATATCGCACCTGAATCCTTCGAAGTACGACCGCGCAGCAGTTATATCAGGCCTGCCACGCCCTTACAACACCCGTTAATGGCGGCAGACCCAATCAACCATCTAAATTAGCTATACAAAAAAAGGCTGGCAAGTCCGAAATAGCCTGCCAGCCCTGTTTTTATTAGCGCTCTTTGCGCGAGGTCACTATTTTGCAGTTACAACCTGCATTCCAGACGGTTCGTTTTGCAAAGCAAGCGTTAAAACTTCCTCAATACGCTTCACCGGATGAATATCCAGGTCGGCAATCACATTGTCCGGGATCTCTTCCAGATCGCGTTTATTTTCGAATGGAATTAAGACTGTTTTAATCCCGCCGCGATGCGCCGCCAACAGTTTTTCTTTCAGGCCGCCAATCGGCAGTACCTGGCCACGCAGCGTAATCTCGCCAGTCATCGCCACGTCGGCGCGAACCGGATTGCCAGTCAGGCATGAGACCAGCGCAGTACACATCGCGATACCGGCGCTCGGACCATCTTTCGGCGTCGCCCCTTCAGGGACGTGAACGTGAATGTCGCGTTTTTCATAGAAGTCCGGGTTAATCCCCAGTTTTTCCGCACGTGCACGCACCACAGTCAGCGCAGCCTGGATGGACTCCTGCATTACCTCACCGAGCGAACCGGTATAGGTCAATTTCCCTTTACCCGGCACACAGGCGGTTTCAATGGTCAGCAAATCGCCACCCACTTCCGTCCATGCCAGCCCCGTCACCTGACCTACGCGGTTTTCGCTATCCGCACGGCCATAGTCAAAGCGTTGTACGCCAAGATAATCGTGCAGATTGTCGCCATTGATCTGAATGTGTTTCAGCGACTTATCCAGCAATAACTGCTTAACGGCTTTACGGCACAGTTTGGAGATTTCACGTTCCAGACTACGCACGCCCGCTTCACGGGTGTAGTAACGAATAATACCAATAATGGCACTATCGTCGACCGTCAATTCGCCTTTTTTCAGCGCGTTACGCTCGATCTGCTTCGGCAGCAGGTGGCGTTTAGCAATGTTCAGCTTCTCGTCTTCGGTATAGCCAGAAAGACGAATCACTTCCATACGATCCAGCAACGGTGCCGGAATGTTCATGGAGTTAGAGGTGGCCACGAACATGACATCGCTGAGATCGTAATCCACCTCCAGATAGTGATCGCTGAAGGCCACGTTCTGCTCAGGATCCAGTACTTCAAGCAGCGCCGACGCTGGATCACCACGCATGTCCGAGGACATCTTGTCGATTTCATCGAGCAGGAACAGCGGGTTTTTAACCCCCACTTTCGCCATTTTTTGGATCAGTTTACCCGGCATAGAGCCGATGTAAGTCCGGCGGTGACCACGAATTTCAGCCTCGTCACGGACGCCGCCCAGCGCCATACGGATGTATTTACGTCCTGTCGCTTTGGCGATGGACTGACCCAACGACGTTTTACCCACCCCCGGCGGCCCAACCAGACACAGGATGGGTCCCTTGATTTTGTTCACACGGCTTTGTACCGCGAGATACTCAAGGATGCGGTCTTTGACGCGCTCCAGACCATAATGATCGGTATCGAGAATTTCTTGCGCCTGACGCAGGTCTTTTTTGACCTTGCTACGCGCATTCCACGGCACCTGCACCATCCAGTCGATGTAGCCGCGCACCACGGTGGCTTCCGCCGACATCGGCGACATCATTTTTAGCTTCTGCAGTTCTGCTTCCGCTTTCTCTTTCGCCTCTTTCGGCATTTTCGCCGCGTCGATCTTACGCTTCAGCGCTTCGTTTTCATCCGGCGCATCATCCATCTCGCCAAGTTCTTTCTGAATCGCTTTCATTTGCTCGTTCAGATAGTACTCGCGCTGAGATTTCTCCATCTGCTTTTTCACGCGGTTGCGAATACGTTTCTCAACCTGTAACAGATCGATTTCAGACTCCATCATCGCCATCAGATATTCCAGACGTTCGTTAACGTCGGACATCTCCAGTACGGACTGTTTATCTGCCAGCTTTAGCGGCATATGCGCAGCAATGGTGTCAGCCAGACGTGCAGGGTCATCAATGCTATTGAGCGACGTCAGCACTTCTGGCGGGATTTTTTTGTTCAGCTTGATATAGCCTTCAAACTGGCTGATAGCGGTACGTACCAGCACTTCTTGTTCACGCTCATCAATCGCTGGCGAATCAAGGTACTCCGCCTTCGCAGAGAAATGTTCGCCGTTATCAGACAGCGCGGAAATGCGCGCGCGCTGTAACCCCTCAACCAGCACTTTTACGGTGCCGTCAGGCAGTTTCAGCATCTGCAAAATAGAGGCCACGGTCCCGACGGTGAAAAGATCGTTTACACCCGGCTCATCCGTTGATGCTTCTTTCTGGGCGACCAGCATGATTTTTTTATCATGGTCCATAGCCGCTTCCAGACAACGGATAGATTTTTCCCGCCCTACAAATAAGGGTATGACCATGTGCGGATAAACCACCACATCGCGCAATGGCAATACGGGGATTTCAATGCGTTCAGAACGCTCAGGATTCATAGAGCTCTCTCTTAGTTTAGTGTCCGCCAGGTAATCAGATGGTATAGCTGTGCTCCATACCACCTTTAACATGTACGTCAGTATATGGGGATGTTTCCCACACATTCAACGGCGTGTTTACAGGAAAAACGAAAGGGGAGATAAAATCTCCCCTTTTTTGGCTAACTAATTGTATGAATGTTTAATTATTCGCCAGAAGCCTGTGCTTCCGGTTTGCCGTAAATGAGTAACGGCTTACTCTGACCGTCAATAACAGACTCGTCGATAACCACTTTTTCAACGTCTTCCATGGAAGGCAGATCGTACATGGTATCCAGTAATGCCGCTTCAACGATAGAACGCAAGCCACGGGCGCCAGTTTTACGCGCCATCGCTTTTCTGGCGATAGCATCAAGCGCTTCATCACGGAATTCCAGATCCACACCTTCGAGGTTAAACAGCGCCTGATACTGTTTGGTCAGCGCGTTTTTCGGCTCTTTCAGGATCTGAATCAACGCCTCTTCGCTCAATTCATTCAACGTCGCGACAACCGGAAGACGGCCGATAAACTCAGGAATCAGACCAAATTTAATCAGATCTTCCGGCTCAACCTGCGACAGCAATTCACCTTCGCTGGCTTTATCGGACTTCGCTTTCACCGTGGCGCCAAAACCAATGCCGGAGCCGGTTTCCACACGGTTGGCGATGACCTTATCCAGACCGGCAAACGCACCGCCGCAGATAAACAGGATCTTCGAGGTATCGACCTGCAGGAATTCCTGCTGCGGATGTTTGCGCCCGCCCTGCGGCGGAACCGCGGCGACAGTGCCTTCAATCAGTTTCAGCAATGCCTGCTGTACACCTTCACCGGAAACGTCGCGGGTAATGGACGGATTGTCTGATTTACGCGAAATCTTGTCGATCTCATCAATGTAAACAATACCGCGCTGCGCTTTCTGCACGTCGTAGTCACATTTCTGCAACAATTTCTGAATAATATTCTCAACGTCTTCACCCACGTAACCCGCTTCGGTCAGGGTGGTAGCATCCGCCATGGTGAAAGGAACGTCCAGTAAGCGCGCCAGTGTTTCTGCCAGCAGCGTTTTACCGGAACCGGTCGGTCCAATCAGCAGAATGTTACTTTTGCCTAACTCGACGCCATTGCTGGTATCACCGTTACGCAGACGCTTGTAGTGGTTATATACCGCAACCGCCAGCACTTTTTTCGCCTGCTCCTGACCGATAACGTAATCGTCCAGATGGATACGAATTTCATGCGGTGTTGGCAACGCGCTGCGTTCACGGTGCGGTGCAACTTCTTTAATTTCTTCGCGAATGATGTCGTTACATAAATCGACGCATTCGTCGCAGATATACACGGATGGACCGGCAATCAGCTTGCGCACTTCATGCTGGCTTTTGCCGCAAAAAGAGCAGTACAACAACTTGCCTGAGCCATCTTTGCGTTTATCTGTCATGAGTCAAAACCTCTTCTTTGTTCTTTGTGCCGCACACGACGACGCAAATGCCATTCTCAGGCGCAAGCCGCTAGTCAGCGTTGTGCCGCCTTTAGCTATTATAGCGGCACACTTGCGTCCAGGGCATCAATTACGATGGGTCAAAATTGAGTCAACCAAACCGTACTCTACCGCTTCAGGCGCGGAAAGGAAGCGATCGCGCTCGGTATCACGTTCAATCTGCTCAAGAGATTGACCCGTATGGTGCGCCATAAGTTCATTCATACGCCCTTTTACTTTCAGAATTTCACGGGCGTGAATTTCAATATCCGTCGCCTGGCCCTGGTAACCGCCCAGCGGCTGGTGGATCATGACGCGAGAGTTAGGCAAGCAGAAACGTTTGCCTTTCGCCCCGGCAGTCAGCAGAAACGCCCCCATTGAGGCCGCCTGTCCCATACAAATGGTGCTGACATCTGGCTTAATAAACTGCATGGTGTCATAAATGGACATCCCCGCAGTAATTACGCCGCCAGGAGAATTAATGTACAGATAGATATCTTTTTCCGGGTTTTCCGCTTCCAGGAACAGCATCTGCGCCACAATCAGGTTAGCCATATGGTCTTCGACCTGGCCGGTCAGAAAAATGACACGTTCCTTTAGTAGACGAGAATAGATATCAAAAGAGCGCTCACCGCGTGAGGTCTGTTCAATGACCATCGGCACCAGCGCCATATGAGGGGCCAAATTATCTCGTTCTCCGCTGTATGACATTTCCGTCTCCTGGATAAAAATTGAAAAAACCTGCTGTACTGATTGTAACCTGATGGACGGATTATCAGCCAGTCCCTCTGTAATGGGTACGGCATCGCCATAATTCAAGCATAACAATCTTTTGTTCTAACGCTAACACTGAAACACGGTTTTCGCACCCTTACCATGCAAAATGCGTGACAAAAAAAACCCGCCACAGAAAGGTGACGGGTTTTTGTACGAGTTTCGTGCTTTTAACGTAACAAATTACGCCTGTTGATTCATCAATTCGTTGAAGGAAGTGGCTTTTTCAGACACTTTCGCTTTCGCCAGAACCGCTTCAACAGCTTGTTCTTCCAGCGCGACGTTACGCATGTTGTCCATCAGCTCTTTGTTTTTGCTGTAGAACTCAATTACTTCTTTCGGATCTTCGTAAGCAGAAGCCATCTCTTCGATCAGTGCCTTAACGCGTTCTTCGTCAGCTTTCAGCTCATTGGTGCGAATAACTTCGCCCAGCAACAAACCAACAACAACGCGGCGTTTAGCCTGCTCTTCGAACAATTCACGCGGTAATTCAAGCGCTTGTTTCTCGTTGCCGCCGAAACGCTGGGCAGCCTGACGACGCAGAACGTCGATTTCGCTGTCGATCAGCGCAGCCGGAACGTCGATGTCATTCGCTTTCACCAGACCGTCGATCGCCTGAGATTTAACGCGGTTACGTACGGCGCCTTTCAGCTCACGTTCCATGTTTTTACGCACTTCAGCGCGCAGACCGGCTACGGAACCATCTTCTACGCCGAAACGTTTGATGAATTCTTCAGTCAACTCCGGCAGTTCGCGTTCTTCAACTTTCTTCAGGTTGATAGCGAATTTAGCCGCTTTACCTTTCAGGTTTTCCGCGTGATATTCTTCCGGGAAGGTCACATCGATGGTGAACTCTTCGCCTGCTTTGTGACCTTTAACGCCGTCTTCAAAGCCCGGAATCATACGGCCCTGGCCCATCGCCAGAACGAAATCGGTCGCTTTACCGCCTTCGAACTCTTCACCGTCTACAGAACCAGTAAAGTCGATAGTTACGCGGTCTTCCGCATCAGCAGCGCCATCTTTTTCTTTCCAGGTTGCCTGCTGCTTACGCAGGGTATCCAGCATTGTGTCAACGTCAGCATCGGTGACTTCCACAACCGGTTTTTCAACTTCGATGGACTCCAGACCCGTCAACTCAACTTCCGGATAAACTTCAAACTCTACGGAGTAGGTGAAGTCTTCGCCCACTTTGTATTCACCCGGAACATAGTTCGGCGCGCCTGCCGGGTTAATTTTTTCTTTGATGATCGCGTCAACAAAGTTGCGGCTCATCAGATCGCCCAGCACGTCCTGGCGAACAGAAGCGCCATAACGCTGAGCCACGATATTCATCGGTACTTTGCCTTTACGGAAACCGTCAATACGTACTTTTTTCGCTACGTTGACCAGCTCGCTTTTTACAGCGGTCTCGATGCTGTCAGCAGCGATTGTAATCGTGACACGGCGGCCAAGGCCCTGAGTGGTTTCAACTGAAACTTGCATCTTGTTACCTCAAAAAATCACAGTGCTCGGTCAACTCTACTCCGCAAGCACATGCTATTTGCTTCGCGGAACCGGGATGTTCTCATAATCAATCACATTCCCTGTCGTCAGAATCATCCCGAAGACGTTCATATAGTAAGACGGCGCATTATAGCGGCATCACTTTTGTGAGTCGAGAACGGTGATTGCGCGATGCTGCGGCGTTTTTCACAATTCCCGGCTAATTTTTGTCTGAATACTGTACGGCACGCTCAACATTCAGACAAAACAAAACGGCCCGCAGGCCGTTTTCACATAATTCTGTAGCAACATACTGGAAAAGCGGAGGTAGTTGCAAATCCGTTTTGCTACGCAATGCTTCCCGCACCGCGACAAGGAGGCGATGCGAAGATAGTATCCTGCAACCCTTCCCACTCTTTGAGGGTATAAGTATGCAGGGCCAGCGCATGAACGGTTGTGGAGAGTTCCACCGTTAACGTACCGTAAATCATCCGGTGACGATTAAGAAAACGTTCGCCTGTAAAGCGATCGCTCACCAGCACGACCTTAAAATGGCTTTCCGAACCTGCAGGCACATTGTGGCGATAGCTTTCATCCACAACTTCGAGAAACACGGGGTCGAACGCTGTCCTTAATTTTTCTTCTATTTGCTCACGTATCATCATGAAAATCTCCTCCGACAACGCTGTGATGTCACCCATCCCTTTAAATACTAGCCGCTTTTACCGTTTCCATTACAGCATGACAACAAAAATTTAGCTTTCGTCTGATTATTTCAACCAAACGTATGAAGTTTACTGACTTAATCATCCGCTTAGCGGCCAAAAGGTCCGCCCACGCTGTAAACAAGAATAAATCGGCTCCTGCAACGAATTTACCTGCGTTGACCACTTCCCCTCGCCGTTAGCGGTGTTATGATGGCGGGAATTTTTACCTATTACGTTTTAAGCGTCATTGAGAGCCTGAATATGTTAAAAAAACTTCTCTTTCCATTAGTCGCTCTGTTTATGCTGGCAGGATGCGCCACACCGCCAACAACCATCGACGTCGCGCCGAAGATTACCTTACCGCAGCAGGATCCAAGCCTGATGGGCGTTACCGTTAGCATTAACGGTGCGGACCAACGTCAGGATCAGGCGTTAGCGAAGGTCACCCGTAACAACCAACTGGTGACGTTAACCGCCTCCCGTGATTTACGCTTCCTGTTACAAGAAGTGCTGGAAAAACAGATGACGGCGCGGGGCTATATGATCGGGCCTAACGGCGCGGTAAATCTGCAGATTATTGTTAACCAACTGTATGCTGATGTTTCCCAGGGCAGCGTGCGTTACAACATCGCCACCAAAGCGGATATTGCGATTATTGCAACCGCCGCCAATGGTAACAAAATGACCAAAAACTATCGCGCCAGCTACTCTATCGAAGGGGCGTTCCAGGCCTCTAACAAAAATATTGCCGACGCAGTGAACAGCGTTCTGACCGATACCATCGCTGATATGTCCCAGGACACCAGCATTCACGATTTCATTAAGCAAAACGCCCGTTAATTACAACGGTAAGACCCGGCGTAAGCCGGGCCTGCAGCAGCCTATGCCAAATCATTACTTACGTATTTTCCAGCAACCGCGTTCAGCAATCCTGCTGATATTAGGCTTCGCTTCCGGTCTCCCGCTGGCGCTCACCTCCGGTACGCTACAGGCGTGGATGACCGTCGAGAATATTGATCTTAAAACGATCGGCTTCTTCTCGCTGGTCGGCCAGGCCTACGTCTTTAAGTTTCTCTGGTCCCCTCTGATGGACCGTTACACGCCGCCTTTTTTAGGCCGACGTCGCGGCTGGCTACTCGCCACTCAACTGCTGTTACTGGTTGCGATTGCGGCGATGGGTTTTCTTGAACCCGGCACCCAGCTACGCTGGATGGCGGCGCTGGCAGTGGTAATCGCGTTTTGCTCCGCCTCGCAGGATATCGTCTTCGACGCCTGGAAAACCGATGTTTTACCCGCCGAAGAACGCGGCGCAGGCGCGGCAATCAGCGTGCTTGGCTACCGCCTGGGTATGCTGGTTTCCGGCGGTCTGGCGCTGTGGCTGGCAGATCGCTGGCTCGGCTGGCAAGGGATGTACTGGCTGATGGCGGCACTCCTGATCCCGTGCATTATCGCTACCTTACTGGCACCGGAACCCACTGATACCATTCCTGCCCCAAAATCGCTGGAACAGGCAGTCGTCGCGCCGTTACGTGACTTTTTTGGCCGCAATAACGCCTGGCTGATTTTACTGCTTATCGTGCTTTATAAATTGGGCGACGCCTTCGCCATGAGCCTGACCACGACCTTTTTGATTCGCGGCGTTGGCTTTGATGCAGGTGAAGTGGGTATGGTCAATAAAACGCTGGGGCTACTGGCGACGATAGTCGGCGCGCTGTATGGCGGCATTTTAATGCAGCGGCTTTCTCTGTTCCGCGCGCTGCTGATTTTCGGCATTCTGCAGGGTGCCTCTAACGCGGGCTACTGGCTGCTCTCGATTACCGATAAGAACATGTTTAGCATGGGTGCTGCGGTATTTTTCGAAAATCTCTGCGGTGGGATGGGCACCGCCGCCTTTGTCGCCTTATTAATGACGCTATGTAATAAGTCGTTTTCCGCGACGCAATTTGCCCTGCTTTCGGCCCTTTCTGCGGTAGGCCGCGTTTACGTCGGCCCCGTGGCGGGCTGGTTCGTTGAAGCGCATGGCTGGTCGACCTTCTATCTCTTCTCGGTGGTTGCTGCCATTCCAGGACTCATGCTATTGCTGGTCTGTCGGCAAACACTGGAATATAGCTGGCAGAGCGAACGTTTCATTCCCCGAACGGAATACCGCGGCGCCTACAATCTGGCGCTTTCAGTACTGCTTGTGGGCGTTGCCTTGCTGGCGGTATGGATACTTCTGCTGACCATGAACGCCGTAGATTACACCCACTTCTCATTCCTGCCGGAATTGCTTGAGACGGCGGTAGTCGTTGCCGTATGCGGCATTGTGTTTGGCGGACTGCTGGACTACCTGGCATTACGAAAAACACGCCTCGCCTGAGAAATTATTCGCCGTTGTAATCACCACACGGAATTATAACGGCTAAATAAACATCAATTGATAAAAATATATTTATCTTTTTGTGCGCAACAGAATTTCGGAAATTATTAGCAATTTTTGCGATACCTATTTTCCTTACACGATTCAGCCCGCTAAATTTTAATTCTCTCCACTAATTGTCTTTTTATTGATAATGAATTGTTAACCAATTGTTTTATTTTTACATTGGTTATACCAATTACCCTCCCGTGCTCTATTTATAGGCCGCATCTGTTATAACGCAAAATTACAACAGTGTCTTAAAGTTATTCCGACACAATTGGCAACATGTGTGACACGTGCGGCAGAAGTCAGTAACACAGAACCAATCATGTTTACAGTAATGTAACCTTACCGTAAAATGCCCCTACACTTTAAACGCCACCAGGTCCCGTGGAATTGAGGTCGTTAAATGAGACTCAGGAAATACAATAAAAGTTTGGGATGGTTGTCATTAATTGCAGGCACTGCCTTACTCAGTGGCTGTAATTCTGCGCTACTGGATCCCAAAGGACAGATTGGACTGGAGCAACGTTCATTGATACTGACGGCGTTTGGCCTGATGTTGATTGTCGTTATTCCCGCCATCTTGATGGCTGTTGGTTTCGCCTGGAAGTATCGTGCGAGTAATAAGGATGCGAAGTATAGCCCGAACTGGTCACACTCCAATAAAGTGGAAGCGGTGGTCTGGACGGTGCCTATCTTAATCATCATCTTCCTTGCCGTACTGACCTGGAAAACCACGCACGCGCTTGAACCAAGCAAACCACTGGCGCATGACGAAAAACCTATCACCATCGAAGTGGTTTCCATGGACTGGAAATGGTTCTTCATCTATCCGGAGCAAGGTATCGCCACCGTCAACGAGATCGCCTTCCCGGCGAACACGCCGGTATATTTCAAAGTGACCTCCAACTCCGTGATGAACTCCTTCTTTATCCCGCGTCTGGGTAGCCAGATTTATGCCATGGCCGGTATGCAAACCCGTTTGCATCTGATCGCCAACGAACCCGGCACCTATGATGGCATCTCCGCCAGCTATAGCGGCCCGGGTTTCTCCGGTATGAAGTTTAAAGCTATTGCCACCAGGGACCGCGCCGAATTCGACCAGTGGGTCGCGAAAGCGAAGCAGTCTCCGAACACCATGAATGATATGGCGGCGTTCGAGAAAGTGGCAATGCCAAGCGAGTATAACAAGGTGGAATATTTCTCCAGCGTGAAACCGGATTTGTTTAAGGACGTGATTAACAAATTCATGGGCCACGGTAAGAGCATGGACATGACCCAACCTGAAGGTGAGCATAGCTCGCATGAAGGGATGGAAGGTATGGACATGAGCCACGCGCAATCCGCCAACTCCAAGGGTTGAGGAAGATAAGATGTTCGGAAAATTATCACTGGATGCAGTACCGTTCCATGAACCTATCGTCATGGTAACGATCGCTGCAATTATCGTCGGGGGACTGGCGATACTGGCAGCGATTACTTACTTCGGTAAGTGGACCTACCTATGGAAAGAGTGGTTAACGTCAGTTGACCATAAACGCCTCGGTATCATGTATATCATCGTCGCAATTGTGATGCTGTTACGTGGTTTCGCCGACGCCATTATGATGCGTAGCCAGCAGGCGCTTGCCTCCGCAGGCGAAGCCGGTTTTCTACCGCCGCACCACTACGATCAGATTTTTACCGCTCACGGCGTGATCATGATCTTCTTCGTGGCGATGCCCTTCGTTATCGGTCTGATGAACCTGGTCGTTCCACTGCAGATCGGCGCGCGCGACGTGGCGTTCCCGTTCCTGAACAACCTGAGCTTCTGGTTCACCGTTGTCGGCGTTATCCTGGTTAACCTTTCGTTGGGCGTGGGTGAATTCGCGCAGACGGGCTGGCTGGCATATCCGCCGCTATCGGGAATAGAGTACAGTCCCAGCGTGGGGGTCGATTATTGGATCTGGAGTCTTCAGCTCTCCGGTATTGGCACCACGTTAACCGGTATTAACTTCTTCGTGACGATTCTGAAGATGCGTGCGCCGGGTATGACGATGTTTAAAATGCCGGTATTTACCTGGGCCTCTCTGTGCGCCAACGTACTGATCATCGCCTCTTTCCCGATTCTGACGGTTACCGTCGCGTTGCTGACCCTGGATCGTTATCTGGGCACCCATTTCTTTACCAACGATATGGGCGGCAACATGATGATGTACATCAACCTGATTTGGGCCTGGGGCCATCCGGAAGTGTACATTCTGATTCTGCCGGTCTTCGGGGTGTTCTCTGAAATCGCCGCAACCTTCTCGCGTAAACGTCTGTTTGGTTACACCTCGCTGGTATGGGCGACCGTCTGTATTACCGTACTGTCGTTTATCGTCTGGCTGCACCACTTTTTCACCATGGGCGCAGGCGCGAACGTTAACGCCTTCTTTGGTATCACCACCATGATTATCGCCATCCCGACCGGGGTGAAGATCTTCAACTGGCTGTTCACCATGTATCAGGGCCGCATCGTCTTCCACTCTGCAATGATGTGGACTATCGGCTTCATCGTGACCTTCTCAGTCGGCGGGATGACCGGCGTTCTGTTGGCCGTACCGGGCGCGGACTTTGTCCTGCACAACAGTCTGTTCCTGATTGCGCACTTCCATAACGTCATCATCGGCGGCGTGGTGTTTGGCTGCTTTGCCGGTATGACGTATTGGTGGCCGAAAGCGTTTGGCTTCAAGCTGAACGAAACCTGGGGTAAACGCGCCTTCTGGTTCTGGATTATCGGCTTCTTTGTCGCATTTATGCCGTTGTATGCACTGGGCTTCATGGGGATGACCCGTCGTCTCAGCCAGCAAATTGATCCGCAGTTCCATACGATGCTGATGGTTGCCGCCGGCGGAGCCGCATTGATTGCGCTGGGTATTCTGTGCCAGCTGATTCAGATTTTCGTTTCTATTCGCGACCGCGATCAGAACCGCGATCTGACTGGTGACCCGTGGGGTGGCCGTACGCTGGAGTGGTCAACCTCCTCCCCACCGCCGTTCTATAACTTTGCCGTTGTGCCGCACGTTCACGAACGTGACGCCTTCTGGGAAATGAAAGAAAAAGGCGAAGCGTACCAACAGCCTGCACAGTATGAAGAGATCCATATGCCGAAAAATAGCGGTGCCGGCATTGTTATTGCCGCCTTCGCAACGGTCTTTGGCTTCGCCATGATCTGGCATATCTGGTGGCTGGCGATAGCCAGTTTCGCAGGCATGATCATCAGCTGGATTGTGAAAAGCTTTGATGAAGATGTGGATTACTACGTGCCGGTTCGCGACGTCGAAAAACTGGAAAACCAGCATTTCGATGAGATTACTAAGGCAGGGCTGAAAAATGGCAACTGATACTTTAACGCACGCGACTGCCCACGCGCACGAACACGGGCACCATGATGCAGGCCAGAACAAAATCTTTGGATTTTGGGTCTACCTGATGAGCGACTGCATTCTGTTCTCTATCCTGTTTGCTACCTATGCCGTTCTGGTGAACGGCACCGCTGGCGGCCCCACAGGTAAGGACATTTTCGAACTGCCGTTCGTTCTGGTCGAAACCTTCTTACTGTTATTCAGTTCCATTACCTACGGCATGGCGGCGATCGCTATGCACAAGAACAACAAGAGCCAGGTGATCTCCTGGCTGGCGTTGACCTTCTTGTTCGGAGCCGGCTTTATCGGGATGGAACTCTATGAATTCCATCACCTGATTGTTAATGGTATGGGTCCGGATCGCAGCGGCTTCCTGTCTGCGTTCTTCGCGCTGGTCGGTACGCACGGTCTGCACGTCACTTCCGGTTTGATCTGGATGGCAGTGCTGATGGTACAGGTCGCCCGTCGCGGGCTGACCAGCACTAACCGTACCCGCATCATGTGTCTGAGCCTGTTCTGGCACTTCCTGGATGTGATTTGGATCTGTGTGTTTACTGTGGTTTATCTGATGGGGGCGATGTAATGAATCATTCTACCGATCACGGCGGCGCATCCCACGGCAGCGTAAAAACCTACATGACAGGTTTTATCCTGTCGGTCATCCTGACAGTGATTCCATTCTGGATGGTGATGACCGGCGCTGCCTCTCCGGCCGTTATTCTGGGAACTATCCTGGCGATGGCAGTGGTACAGATTCTGGTGCATCTGGTGTGTTTCCTCCACATGAACACCAAATCTGATGAGGGCTGGAACATGACGGCCTTTATCTTTACCGTGCTAATCATCGCCATCCTGGTTGTGGGTTCCATCTGGATCATGTGGAACCTCAACTACAACATGATGATGCACTAAGAGCGGCGAGTATGATGTTTAAGCAATACCTGCAAGTAACGAAACCAGGCATCATCTTTGGCAACCTGATCTCGGTGATTGGGGGATTCCTGCTGGCTTCAAAAGGCAGCATTGACTATCCCCTGTTTATCTACACGCTGGTCGGGGTGTCATTGGTTGTGGCGTCGGGTTGTGTATTTAACAACTACATCGACAGGGATATCGACAGGAAGATGGAAAGGACCAAGAATCGGGTGCTGGTCAAAGGCCTGATTTCTCCTGGCGTCTCGCTGGTATACGCCACCCTGCTGGGTATTGCTGGCTTTATGCTGCTGTGGTTTGGCGCCAATCCTCTGGCCTGCTGGCTGGGGGTGATGGGCTTCGTGGTCTACGTTGGGGTGTACAGTTTGTACATGAAACGCCACTCCGTCTACGGGACTCTGATTGGTTCTCTCTCCGGCGCAGCGCCGCCGGTGATTGGCTACTGTGCCGTAACGGGCGACTTCGATAGCGGCGCAGCTATTCTGCTGGCGATTTTCAGCCTGTGGCAGATGCCGCACTCTTACGCCATCGCCATTTTCCGCTTTAAAGATTACCAGGCAGCCAATATCCCGGTTTTACCGGTGGTAAAAGGGATTTCTGTGGCGAAAAACCACATTACGCTGTATATCATTGCGTTTGCGGTTGCCACGCTAATGCTGACCCTGGGCGGCTACGCAGGTTATAAATATCTGGTGGTCGCGGCAGCGGTCAGCGTCTGGTGGCTTGGCATGGCGCTGCGCGGTTACAAAGTGGAAGATGATAAAGTCTGGGCGCGCAAGCTGTTCGGTTTCTCTATCATTGCCATTACCGCGCTGAGCATTATGATGTCCGTCGATTTTATGGTGCCGAGCTCTCAAAACTTGCTGGCTTACGTCTGGTAAGTTAATCGTCACACCTTCTATGCCGGATGGCGACTGACGCCTTATTCTGCCTACAAAAGCACGTTACTTGTAGGCAGAATAAGAGACGTGAGTATCGTCATCCGGCATTTTTCGTTTAAAACTCAGACAAATTATGAATTTTATCTACTTATCACTGTTAATTTTAGATATGATAAAAATAAAATTCATTAGCTTATACACGCTGTTATATATATTTATCTCAAATGATTCCTGTATATCGACGGAATGGACATAAAGTAATTCCACGGCAGAGTTACTCTCTCCGTTAATTAATAATCCATACAATTTCAATTTGATAAACAGGAGTTTCTTATGAGCGAGCAAGATGTCTATTTAATTAAAAACGAATCTGGTGCCGATAAATGTCCATCAGGCAAACTGGCACTTTATACCAATATCGATTTTAATGGGGAGGAAATGGGTGACATCTTAATTATTTCACCCAATATCGCACTGACTAAACAAGACCTGGAAGGTTATGGTTTTATCGTTGGTGAACATGATGGTGTTTCCTCCGTTGTCAATAATATGGATCAGGATGCCACGCTGGTTGCCGGTCTGTACCTTGACGGAGCGACTTTGGCAGTTTCGCCGGGGCTCCGCATATCCTCTCTTATTAATTTTCCTTTGGCTTCGGGAAACTGGAACGATGAGGTGAACTCCGTTGTGTCCGCAGGCACCCGCAACGTTGATTTAAGCATGAGTATCGAAAGTGAAATTGTGCTGGAGGAGGGAGAAGAATATTCTGCACTACTGCAAATCCAAAACAATACCAGTGAAGCTGTGGAGGGCGTGACAGTCTCGGCATCTTCCAGTAACTCTGCCGTTTTTTCTGCTGAATTTTATTCACAAACTCTGAATATTCCGGGCAATGAAACGGTCAATGTACGTATTCCTGTAGAGGGTAAAGGTCAGGGCAAAGCAACGCTCACCTGCCAGCTTACAATGCCTTTGGGTATTATTAACAGTGGCAACAATATGACACAAACCACTGTTACCGTAAGTGAATCTCGCGCATTAAAAGTGACTCAATCCTTTGCAGGGGACTGGGCGGATACATGGCCGAGCACCAATTATATTTATAGTTATAAACTTATTCTCAGTTCTGCTGATACTGATGTTGATAAATGGGAGCTGTCTTTCTTATTACCTGACGGGGCCGAAGTATCCCTGAATGGTTAGAAACTGAAAGCAGTTGGGTTCAGTTAAATACCGAAAAATCAGTTAATGGCAACGTCTATCTGGATAGTGAACCAGGCCACGTTATCGCTCCAGAGAAAGATATTGAGCTGGATATTCAAATTATCTATCCAAACCAATCTACTGATTATCAGACACTGAAAAATCTGCGACTGATGCAGAAAGGTTAATCATCTACTTATTTGTCAATACAGGTACTTTCACCTTTTCGGGTGAAAGTGCCTAAACAACATTAAGGTATTTGTTGCAGTGAATATTTTATATTCACAGTAAATCGTCACACCTTCGGTGCCGGATGGGACTGACGCCTTATTCTGCCTACAAAAGCACGTTACCTGTAGGCCGGGTAAGATACGTGAGTATCGCCATCCGGCATTTTCAGATTCAGCCCCATACCACCACAACATTTGTTAATAAAGCGCATATTTACCCAACCAACGTAGCCCTTTACACTAGGTGCGAATTTTATACAGAGGTGGGAATGAACGATTACAAAATGACGCCAGGGGAGTTGCGTGCCACCTGGGGTTTAGGGGCCGTCTTTTCGCTGCGTATGCTTGGCATGTTTATGGTCCTGCCAGTGCTGACCACATACGGCATGGCGCTTCAGGGTGCCAGCGAAGCGCTTATCGGGATAGCTATTGGCATTTATGGCCTGGCGCAGGCCATCTTTCAAATTCCGCTCGGATTACTTTCTGATCGCATTGGCCGTAAGCCACTGATTGTCGGCGGGCTGGTTGTATTTGTCGCAGGTAGCGTCATCGCCGCCCTCTCTCACTCAATCTGGGGTATTATTCTGGGACGCGCGCTACAGGGGTCCGGCGCTATTGCCGCCGCGGTCATGGCGCTGCTGTCTGACTTAACCCGAGAGCAAAACCGCACCAAAGCGATGGCGTTTATCGGCATCAGCTTTGGTATTACCTTCGCCATTGCAATGGTACTAGGGCCCATCGTCACCCATAAACTGGGGCTGAATGCGCTGTTCTGGATGATCGCCGCCCTCGCTACCCTGGGTATTATTCTGACGATCTGGGTAGTGCCTGACAGTACAAATCATGTGCTAAACCGTGAATCCGGTATGGTAAAAGGCAGCTTCAGTAAAGTACTGGCGGAGCCCCGGTTACTAAAGCTCAACCTCGGTATCATGTGCCTGCATATTTTATTGATGTCCACCTTTGTCGCCCTACCCGGCCAGCTTGCCGATGCCGGTTTCCCAGCCGCTGAACACTGGAAAATTTATCTGGCGACCATGGTGATCGCTTTTGCCGCCGTCGTCCCCTTTATTATCTATGCTGAAGTCAAACGGCGGATGAAGCAGGTATTTTTGTTCTGCGTGGGGCTCATTATCGTCGCAGAAATTGTGTTGTGGGGAGCGGGCCAGCATTTCTGGGAACTGGTGATTGGCGTACAACTCTTCTTTCTCGCCTTTAATTTGATGGAGGCGCTACTGCCTTCCCTTATCAGCAAAGAGTCGCCCGCAGGATACAAAGGGACAGCGATGGGCGTTTATTCTACCAGCCAGTTTCTTGGCGTAGCGCTTGGCGGTTCGCTGGGTGGTTGGATAGACGGCGCGTTTGACGGGCAAACTGTATTTCTTGCCGGAGCCGTACTGGCGATGGTATGGCTGGCGGTGGCCAGTACAATGAAAGAGCCGCCCTATGTCAGTAGCCTGCGCGTGGAAATACCCGCGACGATTGCCGCTGACGACAAATTAAGACAGCGCCTGTTGGCACTGAAGGGCGTCAGCGAGGCGCTCATCGTGGCGGAAGAGCATTTTGCTTATATCAAAATCGACAGCAAAGTGACAAATCGCGTTGAAGTTGAACAGGTCATCAACCAGAAGTGAACGCAGAATTGCCGGGTGGCGGCAAAGCGCCGCCACCCGGCATAACGCTTTAATCGCGGAAGTTTTTGAACTGGAACGGCTGGCCCAGATCGCCGCCGCGTACCAACGCCATTACCGATTGCAGATCGTCGCGTGATTTCCCGGTCACGCGAATCTCCTCACCCTGAATTTGCGCCTGTACTTTCAGTTTGCTGTCTTTAATCAGCTTGACGATTTTTTTCTGCGTCGCGCTTTCAATGCCCTGCTTCAGTTTGGCATCGACGAACCAGGTTTTGCCACTGTGGATAAACTCTTCCGGCACCTCAATGGAGCTACCTTCAATCCCACGTTTCAGCAGCTTCGCCCGCAAAATGTCCAGTAGCTGGTTAACCTGAAAATCGGACTCACTCAGTACCTTGATGGTCTGATTTTTATCGTTAAGCTCAAAGGAGGCTTCAACGTTGCGAAAATCGAAGCGCGTGGCCAGTTCACGAGTCGCATTATCAACTGCGTTACGGACTTCCTGAAGATCAACTTCAGAAACAATATCGAAAGATGGCATCTTTTCCTCTCCCTCTGTTTTTGATGCGAAGCATAATACCTGCAAAGTGACTCAACAGACAGCGCTATACTAGGCTGTGTCTCGTTATAGTATGTGGCATTGGCGTTCATGGACATCCGGGACACAGCCCGTATGGATTAACACCTGGCGCTGTTGCAGGTGAGGAGGAAGAATGAAAATTACTGTACTGGGATGCGGAGCCTTAGGACAACTTTGGCTTACGGCTCTGTGCAAACACGGACATGACGTACAGGGCTGGCTACGTGTGCCACAACCTTATTGTAGCGTAAATCTGATCGACACCGATGGTTCCTTTTTCAACGAATCATTGACGGCAAACGACCCGGATTTTCTGGCAAAGAGCGAACTCCTGCTCGTCACGCTGAAAGCATGGCAGGTTTCCGACGCTGTACGAGCCCTGGCGTCAATTCTGCCAGTGACGTCACCGATTCTGCTCATTCATAATGGTATGGGAACCATAGAAGAGCTACACAATATCCCACAGCCGATGCTGATGGGAACCATTACCCATGCGGCGCGTCGCGACGGCAATATCATTGTTCACGTTGCCAGCGGTACCACGCATATTGGCCCGGCGCGCGAGCAGGACGGTGATTACAGTTATCTCGCCGATATCCTGCAGGAAGTACTGCCCGACGTCGCCTGGCACAACAATATCCGCGCCGAGATGTGGCGTAAACTGGCGGTTAATTGTGTCATTAATCCGCTCACCGCACTATGGAGCTGTCCAAACGGCGAGCTACGCCATCATCCTGATGAAATCAAGGGGATATGCGAAGAAGTTGCCGCCGTAATTGAACGTGAAGGCTACCACACATCAGCAGACGATTTACGTTATTATGTAGAACAAGTTATTGACAGCACGGCAGAAAATATCTCATCTATGTTGCAGGACGTACGCGCCATGCGCCACACCGAGATTGACTACATTACTGGTTACTTACTAAAGCGCGCGCGCGTGCATGGTATCGCCGTTCCGGAAAATAGCCGCCTGTTTGAAATGATAAAGCGAAAGGAGAGTGAATATGAGCGCTCAGGCACTGGTATGCCTCGCCCCTGGTAGTGAAGAGACCGAGGCGGTCACCACTATCGATCTGCTGGTTCGCGGCGGAATCAACGTAACCACTGCCAGCGTCGCCAGCGATGGAAGCCTCACGATAGCCTGCTCGCGCGGGGTGAAGCTACTGGCGGATGCGCCGCTAGTGGAAGTGGCCGACGGCGATTATGACATTATCGTGCTACCCGGCGGTATTAAGGGGGCGGAATGCTTCCGTGATAGCCCGTTGCTGGTCGAAACCGTGAAACAGTTTCACCGATCTGGCCGTATTGTTGCTGCCATTTGCGCGGCCGCCGCCACGGTGCTGGTTCCGCACAATATCTTCCCCATCGGCAATATGACCGGCTTTCCGGCACTGAAAGATAAGATTCCTGCAGAACAGTGGCAGGATAAGCGCGTGGTGTGGGATGCGCGGGTAAAACTATTAACCAGCCAGGGGCCGGGTACCGCTATCGATTTTGGCTTGAAAATCATCGATTTGTTGGTTAGTCGTGAAAAAGCGCATGAAGTGGCCTCGCAGCTGGTGATGGCCGCGGGGATTTATAATTATTACGAATGATTTGCTTGCCGACTGGCGCTACGTTTATCCGGCCGACAAGATCGCATAATCTGTAGGCCGGATAAAGCGGTTATTCCGCCATCCAGCAAAAGTGTTACGGACGGTACACCTTCACATTGGCAAACCCCTGCTCGCGCAGATAGAGTGCCTGTAGCCGACTCATCACACCGCGCTCGCACCACAGCAACCAGGTTTTGCTCTGGTCAAGGTCGCCAAATTTGGTGCTGAGTTTGTAGAACGGCAGCGAAACCACATCAATGCCTTCAACTTTCAGCGGTTTGTCATCCTGTTCATCGACAGAGCGAATATCGAGAATCACGTCGTTGGGGCCAAAGCCGCTGACGGTTTCCACTTCCACGACTTCCTGCTGAGTCTGCTGGGCGATTTCTCGAATATCGACGTTGTTCGCTTCTTCTACCACCTTATCAAGAATGCTAAAGTCGAAATTTTCTTCTTCCGCTTCAATTTTTGCTTTAATGGCTTTTACCGTCGGGCTTTTCGAGATCACGCCGCAATATTCCGGCATGGTGCGGGCAAAATCTTCCGTACCGATCTCACGCGCAATATTGATAATGTGCTCTTTATCGTACGAGATCAGTGGGCGCAGGATCAGTGTGTCAGACACATTATCGATCAAACGCAGATTCGTCAGCGTCTGGCTGGAAACTTGCCCCAGCGCTTCCCCTGTGACCAGCGCCTGCACACCATAGCGCTCCGCCACTTTCGACGCCGCGCGCACCATCATGCGTTTGAGCACAACGCCCATCTGACCGTCATCAACTTTCTCCAGAATCTCGCCAACTACCGGCTCAAAGTTGATGGCGACAAAACGGACGCGGTGCGAGCTGCCGTAACGGTTCCACAGATAATGCGCCACCTGGCGCACGCCGATTTCATGCGCTGCACCGCCGAGATTAAAGAAGCAGTAGTGTACGCGACAACCACGACGCATCAGCATATAGCTGGAAATCCCCGAGTCAAAGCCGCCGGAGATCAGCGACAGCACATCTTCCTGAGTGCCAATGGGGAAACCGCCAATACCCTCATAACGCCCTTTAATCAGCAACAAGCGATCATCTTCCACTTCAAGATGTACCGTCACTTCCGGGTTAGTAAGCTTTACCCGAGCGGATTCGACATGCTGATTTAAACCGCCGCCAACGTAACGCTCTACCTCAATAGAGCTAAACTCATGTTTACCGCGGCGTTTTACGCGCACGCAGAAAGTTTTGCCCTCAATCTGATCACGATATTGCACCAGCGCTTTCTCAAAAATGTCGTGCATATCGGTGAACGGCACATCTTCGACCTCGAGAATATGGTGAATTCCCGGAATACGGGTCAGCGCATCGCGGATCGCCAGACGCTGGTTTTCATCTTTGGCGCGAACTTCAATGTTATCCCAGTGACGGACAACCGCGAGGGACTCATCGTAGTGCTTTAAAACGTTACGGATATTCCCGGTTAAAATTTTTATAAAGCGCAAACGCACAGATTGGCTTTTGATAGTGATTTCCGGGAACAATTTAATGATAAACTTCATGGCGGCAATGGTTCTTTAGCAAGCCATCTAAGGCTTGTCGTGGAGAAATAGTACAGCAGCCCATATCTACGGCTGCATCCAGGCGCGGAAGTATATCACTATCACGGACATCTTGTGCATTTCCCCTTACCATTGCGCGTTATTTGCTTATCAGTGTGAGTCCGTTACCATAGACTTGTGCTGCCATTACAGAGAGTCAAATAGTCATCATGCCGAAGAAAAATGAGGCGCCCGCCAGCTTTGAAACAGCGCTGAGCGAGCTGGAACAGATTGTTACCCGCCTGGAAAACGGCGACCTGCCGCTGGAAGATGCGCTAAATGAATTTGAGCGTGGCGTACAGCTGGCGCGTCAGGGGCAGGCAAAACTACAGCAGGCAGAACAGCGCGTGCAAATTTTGCTGTCTGATAATGAAGCGGCTTCACCCGAGCCTTTTATCGCGGATAATGAATAAATGGATTTTATGCAGCAGCTTCAGGCTTGCGTTACACAAGCGAATCTGGCGCTAAGCCGTTTTATCACGCCACTGCCCTTTCAGAACACTCCCGTGGTCGAAGCCATGCAGTACGGCGCACTATTAGGTGGTAAACGCCTGCGTCCGTTTCTGGTTTACGCGACTGGAAAGATGTTTGGCGTTAGCACGGCAACGCTGGATGCGCCAGCCGCTGCGGTTGAATGCATCCATGCCTATTCGCTGATCCATGACGACCTGCCAGCGATGGATGATGACGATTTGCGCCGCGGTCTGCCGACTTGCCATATTAAATTTGGCGAAGCCAATGCGATCCTGGCGGGAGACGCGTTGCAAACGCTGGCGTTTGCCATTATCAGCAATGCGCCGATGCCGGAAGTGGCCGATCGCGATCGTATCGCGATGATCGCCGAACTGGCGAATGCCAGCGGTATCGCCGGAATGTGCGGCGGCCAGGCGTTAGATCTGGCGGCAGAAGGCCAGCAAATATCCCTGGACGCGCTGGAGCGAATTCATCGCCATAAGACCGGCGCGCTCATTCGCGCCGCTGTGCGTCTTGGCGCGTTAAGTGCTGGCGATAAGGGGCGGAACGCTCTGCCGATACTTGACCGCTACGCAGAAAGTATTGGCCTTGCCTTCCAGGTTCAGGATGACATTCTGGATGTGGTGGGCGATACTGCAACGTTAGGTAAACGTCAGGGCGCAGACCAGCAGCTTGGCAAAAGTACCTACCCTGCACTTCTGGGTCTTGAGCAAGCCCGGAATAAAGCCCGGGACCTGATAGAGGACGCCCGTCAGTCGTTAAATCAACTGGCCGCACAATCACTGGACACCTCGGCACTGGAAGCGCTAGCGAACTACATAATCCAGCGTGATAAATAAACCCCATATCCAATGAGCTTGCGATGAGTTTTGATATAGCCAAATACCCTACCCTGGCATTAGTCGACTCCACCCAGGAGTTACGACTGTTACCGAAAGAGAGTCTGCCGAAACTCTGCGACGAGCTACGCCGCTACTTACTCGACAGCGTAAGCCGTTCCAGCGGACACTTTGCTTCCGGGCTGGGCACAGTGGAACTTACCGTGGCGCTGCATTATGTCTACAACACCCCATTTGACCAGTTGATCTGGGATGTGGGTCACCAGGCTTATCCGCACAAAATTCTTACCGGTCGTCGCGACCAAATCGGCACAATTCGCCAGAAAGGCGGCCTGCACCCCTTCCCGTGGCGTGGCGAAAGCGAATACGATGTGCTGAGCGTCGGGCATTCCTCTACCTCCATTAGCGCCGGTATCGGTATTGCGGTAGCGGCAGAGAAAGAAGGCAAAGATCGCCGCACCGTCTGCGTGATTGGCGACGGGGCAATTACCGCCGGTATGGCGTTTGAAGCCATGAATCACGCCGGCGATATCCGGCCTGATATGCTGGTCATTCTGAACGACAATGAAATGTCGATTTCAGAAAACGTCGGCGCGCTCAATAACCATCTGGCGCAGCTACTCTCCGGCAAACTTTACTCATCCCTGCGCGAAGGCGGAAAAAAGGTCTTCTCCGGCGTACCGCCAATCAAAGAGCTGCTCAAGCGTACCGAAGAGCACATTAAAGGCATGGTGGTGCCGGGAACCTTGTTCGAAGAGCTGGGCTTTAACTACATCGGGCCGGTAGATGGTCACGATGTCATGGGGCTTATCAGCACATTGAAGAACATGCGCGACCTGAAAGGTCCACAGTTCCTGCATATTATGACCAAAAAGGGCCGCGGCTATGAACCGGCGGAAAAAGACCCCATCACTTTTCATGCGGTGCCAAAATTCGATCCCTCCAGTGGCTGTCTGCCGAAAAGCAGCGGCGGTCTGCCGGGGTATTCAAAAATCTTCGGTGACTGGCTGTGTGAAACTGCCGCCAAGGACAGCAAGCTGATGGCGATCACGCCAGCGATGCGTGAAGGCTCCGGTATGGTCGAGTTTTCGCGTAAATTCCCCGATCGTTACTTTGACGTGGCGATTGCCGAACAACATGCCGTCACGTTCGCCGCAGGTCTGGCGATTGGCGGTTATAAGCCTGTCGTTGCGATCTACTCCACCTTCCTGCAGCGCGCCTACGATCAGGTCATTCATGATGTTGCGATCCAGAAACTGCCGGTCATGTTCGCTATCGATCGCGCTGGCATCGTGGGCGCGGACGGACAAACGCACCAGGGCGCGTTCGATCTCTCTTATCTGCGCTGCATCCCGGATATGGTTATCATGACGCCAAGCGACGAAAACGAGTGCCGCCAGATGCTGTTTACCGGCTATCACTATAACGATGGCCCGACGGCAGTACGTTATCCACGTGGTACTGCGCAGGGCGTGGCGCTAACACCACTGGAAAAACTGCCTGTTGGTAAAGGTCTCATAAAACGTCATGGTGAAAAACTGGCGATTCTGAACTTTGGCACATTAATGCCAGAAGCCGCAAAAGTGGCCGAAACTCTGAACGCCACGCTGGTTGATATGCGTTTTGTAAAACCGCTGGACGACACGTTAATTCTGGAGATGGCCGCGCGGCATGAAGCGCTGGTCACACTGGAAGAAAACGCCATTATGGGCGGCGCTGGCAGCGGCGTAAACGAAGTGCTAATGGCGCATCGTAAACCGGTACCAGTACTGAATATTGGCCTCCCGGATTTCTTTATCCCGCAAGGGACGCAGGAAGAAGCCCGTGCTGAACTGGGACTTGACGCCGCAGGCATTGAAGCCAGGATCAAGACCTGGCTGGCATAATCCCCTCTCCGCTCCTGCTATGCTTAATACCGACGAGCATAGCAGGAGTAATCACATGCAATACAACTTACTGGGAAAAACAGACCTCCGGGTTTCCCGACTTTGTCTGGGCTGTATGACGTTCGGTGAACCGAGCCGCGGCCATCACGCCTGGACGCTTCCCGAAGAGAGTAGTCGCCCCCTTATTAAACGTGCGCTGGAAGGCGGCATTAATTTTTTTGATACCGCCAACAGCTACTCCGACGGCAGCAGTGAAGAGATTTTGGGTCGTGCTCTGCGCGATTTTGCCCATCGTGATGAAGTTGTGGTAGCAACGAAAGTCTTCCATCGCGTCGGCGATCTGGCAGAGGGCTTGTCCCGCGCGCAGATTATGCGCTCCATTGACGACAGCCTGCGGCGTTTGGGGATGGAGTATGTCGATATCCTGCAAATTCACCGCTGGGACTACAACACGCCGATAGAAGAAACTCTGGACGCGCTAAACGACGTAGTGAAGGCGGGGAAAGCCCGCTATATCGGCGCCTCTTCAATGCACGCCTCTCAGTTTGCCCAGGCGCTGGCGTTACAAAAGCAGCACAACTGGGCGCCGTTTATGACAATGCAGGATCACTACAACCTGATTTACCGCGAAGAAGAGCGCGAGATGTTGCCGCTGTGCTGGCAGGAAGGCGTCGCCGTGATTCCGTGGAGTCCGCTGGCGCGTGGGCGCTTAACTCGCCCCTGGGGAGAAACCACGGCCCGCCTGGTCTCCGATGAAGTGGGCAAAAACTTATACGATGAAAGCGATAAAAACGACGCGCAGATAGCGGAGCGACTGGCTGGGGTCAGCGAGGCACTTGGCGCGACGCGAGCCCAGGTAGCGCTGGCCTGGCTGCTAAGCAAACCAGGCATTGCCGCCCCTATTATTGGTGCATCGCGTGAAGAACAGTTAGATGAGTTGCTGAATGCCGTTGATTTAACGCTGAAACCGGAGCAGATTGCCGAACTTGAAACGCCGTACAAACAGCATCCAGTGGTGGGATTTAAATAAAGGCCGGAGCCCGATGGCGCTGCGCTCGGTTGTAAGCCGGATAAAGATTATATCGTCATCCGGCACTGATTGCCCGCTGGGCGCTATGCTTATCGGGCCAACCACAGATCCCTGAAAAGGGTTAAATCACCCCGATCGGCCAATGGTGACCAATAAAGTATAAAATCCCGGCGGATATCACCCCGGCGACAATATCATCGATCATAATCCCCATTCCGCCATGTACGTTACGATCAAACCAACGGATCGGCCAGGGTTTCCACATATCCAGAATACGGAAAATAACGAAGCCGGCAGCCACCCACTGCCAGTCCGTTGTCGGCAACGCCATCAGCGTTATCCACATGCCGATAAATTCATCCCAGACAATACTGCCGTGGTCGTGTACCCCCATATCTTTTGCCGTCTGGTGGCAAAGATAAACGCCGATGCAAATCCCAAACATCACCACCAGCGAATAGAGCTGCCACGGCAGAAACGTCATCAGATACCAGAAAGGGATCGCCGCCAGCGATCCCATCGTTCCCGGCACCACGGGACTCAGCCCGCTACCAAACCCGGTGGCAAGCAAATGCCACGGATTGCGCAAATTCAGGCGGCTTTTCGCAACATCTTTAAGGCGCGGCAAAATGGTCATATCCTTTCCAGTCAAAGGTGACAGGCACTCCGTCACATACGAAATTCAGCCCTTCAATGTCCGCGCTCATTTGTCCAATACAGGTAAAGGGAACCCCCAGTTGACCAATAGCGACATCCAGCGCGCCGCGATTCAGTTCCGGCACCGTAAAACACAACTCGTAGTCTTCGCCGCCGGAAAGCGCCCAGCGCCGCGCCTGCCCGGCATCAACATGACGCCTCATCGCATCAGATTTAGGTAGCGCATCCACATCCACCCTTGCGCCACAACCGCTGGCCTTGACAATATGCCCCAGATCAGAAATCAAACCGTCAGAGAGATCGATAGCGGCGCTGGCCAGATCGCGCAACGCCTGGCCATGTAAAATACGCGGCGTCGGGCGTAAATGACGTTTAATAAAATAATGAGCATCTGCCTCCTCTGACACCTGGAGTCGATTTTGCAAAACCGCCAGCCCGGCAGCGCTGTCACCCGGCGTACCGGTAATATAAATCCAGTCGCCCGGCTTCGCGCCGGAGCGTTTAAGCGCCCGACCAGTCGGCACATAGCCATGAATACCCAGCGTCATTGACAACGGCCCACGCGTGGTATCGCCGCCGATAAGTTGCATATCGTAGTAGTTCAATAACGCAAACAGACTGTCGCTAAAAGCCTCAAGCCACAATTCGTTCACTTCCGGCAACGTTAACGCCAGAGTCAACCATGCCGGATCGGCTCCCATCGCAGCCAGATCGCTTAAATTTACCGCCAGAGCTTTATAAGCCAGATCGGCAGGATCGATATCAGGAAGAAAGTGGTTGCCCGCGACCAACGTATCGGTACTGATCGCCAGAGTCTGCTTTTCAGGAATATTCAGGAGCGCGCAATCGTCGCCAATACCGGTTTCAACATCAAGACGAGAGCTTCTTACACGATCAAAATAACGGGCAATCAGGGAAAACTCGCCACATGCCATACGTTATGCCTCAGCTGTAAAAAAGAAAAGGCCGGAGACAACGGGCAGCGTTGGCCCGCTATCTTTCCGGCCTGTGAATCACTTTTTGTTGGGACGAATCACAGGAGCTGCTTTATCCAGTACGCCGTTGACGAATTTATGGCTGTCTTCAGCGCCAAAGGTTTTCGCCAGTTCAATCGCCTCATTGATAGCGACCTTGTAAGGCACATCGCTGCGTTTTGACAACTCAAACAGAGCAATACGCAACACAGCTTTCTCAACCTGTCCCAGCTCGTCAAGCAGGCGGGACAGGTAAGGTTTCATTAAACCATCCAGGTACGCGCTGTTAGTCGCCACCCCGGACAGCAGTTCACGGAAATAGAGAACGTCGACGTCTTTTACGTCCTGTTCCGCCAGGAACTGGTATTCAACATCAGCGATGTCGTTCTGGGACAACTGCCAGGAGTAAAGCGCCTGGACGGCACACTCACGGGCGCGGCGACGAGCAGCAGGTTTCACGGAATTCCCCTTACAAAAAATCAGGCCTTAATGGCTTTCAATACATTAATCATTTCAAGCGCGGTCAGCGCAGCTTCTGCGCCTTTGTTACCGGCTTTTGTGCCAGCACGTTCGATGGCTTGTTCAATACTTTCGGTGGTCAGAACACCAAAGGCTACCGGCACGCCGCTGTCCTGGGCAACACTTGCCAGACCATTGCTGGCGCCGCCTGCCACATACTCAAAGTGTGCAGTGCCGCCGCGAATGACAGTTCCCAGCGCAATCACGGCGTCATATTTACCGCTTTTCGCCAGCGCATCGGTCGCCAGCGGGAGTTCATAGGCGCCTGGCACCCATACTACGGTAATATTATCATCTTTTACCTGGCCAATACGTGTCAGCGCATCGACTGCGCCATCCAGCAGGCTGTCGTTGATAAACTGGTTGAAACGCGCAATAGTGATGGCGACGCGCGCGTCAGGGGCTGCAACGTTAGCTTTAATAATGTTCATATTTTCTCTTCCAGGGTCCATTTAGCCCCGCAGGGGGGCGGATTTTATCATAATAATTTGAGCGCTGCTCCCCTTTCGACGGGAGAACTCATGCGCTCACCATATGCAGGCAAACATCCGGCCCAACATGACGTATTTCGCTGAAGGTGAATTGCGGCGCGTCGGTAAGCTTCTCAAGCCCTGGCAATTCGCATAATCCCCGCGCCTGGCTTCCCAACAATTTAGGCGCGACATAGACAATTAGTTCATCCACCAGCCCGGCTTGCAGCAACGCGCCCGCCAGCCCCGGCCCGGCTTCAACCCAAATACTATTAATCTGCTGCCTGCCTAATTGCATCATCAGCACAACCAGATCCAAATGTCCGTTGTGCGCCGGCACGCTGATAGTACGAACCGAGTCGGGCCACGCGCGGCTATCTTCCTGAGTACGCGCAATCCAGGTTTCGCCTGGCTGCTGCACTATACGGTGCGCAGGCGTTACCCGATTTTGGCTGTCGATAACAATTCGCACCGGCTGACGCAGATTTTCCTGCGGGTAAGAAGCCTGCGTAGATGCGTCTAACTCCGCCCAACGCACCGTCAAGGCCGGATCGTCAGCCAATACCGTAGCGCTACTGGTTAAGATCGCGTGGCTTTGCGCACGCAAGCGCTGAACGTCGCGCCGGGCCTGCGGCGAGGTGATCCATTGGCTTTCGCCGCTGGCCATCGCCGTCCGTCCGTCCACAGAGGCGCCCAGTTTAAGCTGAAGATAAGGGAACCCGGTACGCATCCGCTTGAGGAAGCCTTTATTGAGCGCCTCTGCTTCACTCATCATCAACCCATGGCTAACTGAAATACCCGCCTGTTGCAGGCGATACAGCCCACGTCCGGCGACCTGTGGGTTCGGGTCCTGCATCGCGGCGACAACACGCGCGACGCCAGCCGCAATCAGCGCATCGCTGCATGGCGGCGTTCGTCCATGATGGCTACAGGGTTCAAGCGTAACATAGGCGGTTGCGCCCCTGGCTTTGGCGCCTGCCATCCGCAGCGCATAGACCTCGGCGTGCGGCTCTCCGGCACGCTGGTGATAACCTTCGCCGACAATTTCGCCATTGTTAACAATGACACAGCCGACATTAGGGTTCGGGTGAGTGGTGAAACGTCCACGCTGCGCTAGTTTTAGCGCTCGCGCCATGTAAAACTCATCCTGCATGGCTTAGTCCTGTAGGCGAGCAATTTCTTCGCCAAAATCTTTGATATCTTCGAAGCTACGATAGACGGAGGCAAAGCGAATATACGCGACTTTGTCGAGCTTTTTCAGCTGTTCCATGACCAGATTGCCAATCATCTTACTGGGAACTTCACGCTCCCCTGTGGCGCGTAATTGTGACTTAATATGGTTCAATGCCATTTCAACATCGTCCGCGCTGACTGGCCTTTTTTCCAGTGCTCTTAACATACCGCTGCGCAGCTTATCTTCATTAAAGGGTTCGCGCACATCGTTACTTTTTATCACGCGCGGCATAACCAGCTCGGCCACTTCAAATGTTGTAAAACGTTCATTACAAACCAGGCACTGCCGGCGGCGGCGTACGGACGAGCCCTCGCCTACAAGACGAGAGTCAATGACTTTGGTATCTACGGCGAAACAAAATGGGCAATGCATACGACGTCCTGACCAGTGGTTTAGAAAAGTCTATTTTACCCTGAACTGACGCGACAACAAAGGCAGAGCAAATTTGAGACAAAGGATCGGTGCCTTTGTTCATATAGCAAACTACCATTACGCTATCGGACTATGAAGGAAATAATCGACATGACAAGACGTTACCCAAGAATGCTCCTGCTGGGAAGTCTCCTGAGCCTGACCGCCTGCGTACCGCAAAGCGACGTTCGTCAGATGCACCAAAACATTAGCACATTGAATAAAGAGATGAATCAGCTGAATCAGGAAACGGTAAAAATTACCCAACAAAATACGCTGAATGCGAATTCAACGCGCGGCGTTTATCTGTTGCCTGGCGCAAATACGCCAGCCCGCCTGGAAAGTCAAATCGGTACACTACGTATGGCATTGCGGGATATTACATCAGTTAATGATGGTGCCCACGCCATGTTACAAATTCAGGGCGAATCACGCGATCCGTTGCCAGCCTTTAGCGCTACCGTAGAGTATGGGCAAATTCAGGGCACGACAGAGAACTATCAGGAGGTGAATGTGAAAAGCCTGCTGGTAAATGCGCCCGCCAGCCTGCTTGCGCCCAGTGATGTCAACATTCCGTTACAGTTAAAGGGGCTTACGCCGGAGCAGTTAGGCTTTATCCGCATTCACGACATCCAACCTGTTAATCAATAAACGTCTTCGCGGAACATTTTGTGCGTTCCGCAACATGTCTTGCGCCCTTTTGTTGTTCTCATGACATTTTCAACATTTATAGCACTTATGGGATACATTCACTAAAGCAGCCCTCTCATTATACCCAAAGTGCGCAAACGTGAACGCAATCGATTACGTAAATGATAGATATGTGAAACAAGACATATTTTTGTGAGCAATGATTTTTATAATAGGCTCCGCAGAAACACGAAATATTTAGAAACGCAAATTGCGCTTTTTTCACTCCCGTAAGGGATTTCAAACAGTGGCATACATATGAAAAAAACTTTACTTGCAGCCAGCGCAGCGCTGGCGCTCACTTCATCTTTTACTGTTAACGCAGCAGAAAATGATCAGCCGCAGTATCTTTCCGACTGGTGGCATCAGAGCGTAAACGTAGTAGGCAGCTACCATACCCGCTTCTCGCCGAAACTGAACAACGACGTCTATCTGGAATATGAAGCTTTTGCCAAAAAAGACTGGTTTGATTTCTATGGCTATATCGACATTCCAAAAACCTTTGGTTGGGGTAATGGCAACGATAAAGGCGCATGGGATGACGGCTCCCCGATGTTTATGGAAATCGAACCGCGTTTCTCGATTGATAAGCTAACCGGCGTCAACCTGGGTTTCGGCCCGTTTAAAGAGTGGTATTTCGCCAACAACTACATCTACGATATGGGCGATAACAAAGCCAGCCGCCAGAGCACGTGGTATATGGGTCTGGGGACCGATATCGACACCGGTCTGCCAATGGGCCTGTCACTGAACGTGTATGCGAAATATCAGTGGCAAAACTACGGCGCCTCCAACGAAAATGAGTGGGACGGCTACCGTTTCAAAGTGAAGTACTTCGTTCCCATCACCGACCTGTGGGGCGGTAAACTAAGCTATATCGGCTTTACCAACTTTGACTGGGGATCTGACTTAGGTGACGATCCGAACCGTACCAGCAACTCTATCGCTTCCAGCCATATTCTGGCGCTGAACTATGATCACTGGCACTATTCAGTCGTGGCACGTTACTTCCATAACGGCGGCCAGTGGCAGAATGGCGCTAAACTAAACTGGGGCGACGGTGATTTCAGTGCGAAATCTACCGGCTGGGGCGGCTACCTGGTTGTGGGCTACAACTTCTGATTCGCGTAATACGCCGGGCATCGCCGGCGTATTAACCATAACACGCCGGACAGATCGCGCTCCGGCATCTTTGTTCTCACTTCTTCTTATTCATCATCGCTTTCAGATCGGCAAACGGGTTATAAGTCGCCTCACCGACATCTTTTTGCGCATCTTCCCCGGCGATGACCGTCGTGCCGTACTGATCGGCTTCGGTATATTTGGAATGCTCATGATCGTGACAATAGAGGCACAGCAGCTCCCAGTTGCTGCCGTCTTCCGGGTTATTGGTGTGGTCATGATCGATATGATGCACCGTTAATTCACGCAGATTTGAATACACAAACTCACGGGAACAGCGTCCGCACACCCACGGAAACAGCTTCAGCGCCTTTTCGCGATAGCCGCTTTCCAGCCGCGCATAGTTTTTGGGGATGATAGCCATGATAGTTCCTCATGCAATCGAGTTTATTCTGGATAATAAAAAGCCGCAGCACCCTGCGATGTTGCGGCTTTTTTCAGTCATGTTAACACCAGCTTATGGTAGAATGGACGGCTGATCCGCCCCTTCTTTTTCGACTTTCTGCTGCAGCATATGCTCGCGCTTCATACCGAGCTTCAGCGCCAGCGCTGATGCGACATAGATAGAAGATGCAGTACCGATAGAGACACCGATCAGCATCGTCAGCGAGAAGCCTTCCAGTACCGGACCACCGAAGAGGTACAGCATCAGAATCACCACTAACGTCGTACCGGAGGTAATCAACGTACGGTGTAGCGTCTGGGTCAGCGACACGTTAAAAATTTCGTAAGGCGTCCCGCGACGGATTTTGCGGAAGTTTTCACGAATACGGTCAGAGACCACGATACTGTCGTTCAACGAGTAACCAATGACCGACATCAGCGATGCCACAATGGTCAGGTCAATCTCGATATGGAACAGCGACAGTATCCCAAGCGTAATGATTACGTCGTGCGCCAGCGCGATGACCACCCCAGCCGCCAGGCGCCACTCAAAGCGGAAACCGACGTAAACCAGGATAGAGATCAATGCCACCAGTAGCGCCATCGCGCCGGTTTGCGCCAGATCGGCACCGACACTTGGCCCCACAAATTCAATACGCTTCACAGCGGCGTTCTGGTTGGTGGCCTCATTAATGATAGTCACCACTTTACTGCCCAATACCTGACCGCCGGTTTCACCTTCGGTTGGCGGCATACGCACCATAATGTCGTGACTGCTGCCAAAGTTCTGCAACTGCGGTTCTTCGAAGCCCGCTTTTTGCAGCGCCTCGCGCATCACATCCAGTTCAGCCGGTTTTTCCAGCGTGATTTCAATCACCGTACCGCCGGTAAAATCCAGCCCCCAGTTAAATCCGCGCACGCCCATAATCACAATGGCCGCGATCAGCAGTAACCCGGAGATGCCGAATGCCCAGTAGTCCCAGCGCATAAAGTCATAGACTTTACGGCCGTGGTTTAGTTGTTCAACAGTGTATTCCTGTGCCACATCGCACTCCTCAGATTGACAGCTTAGTGACGCGCTTGCCGCCATATAGCAGGTTTACGATAGCACGCGTACCGATAATCGCAGTGAACATCGACGTCGCCACACCGATACCGGTTGTGATCGCGAACCCTTTAATAGCCCCGGTACCAACGGCATACAGAATGATGACTTTAATCAGTGTCGTGATGTTCGCATCGAAGATGGAACTAAACGCGCCCTTATAGCCTTCATCAATAGCCTGCTGTACTGTGCGGCCATTGCTCAACTCTTCTTTGATACGCTCATTAATCAGAACGTTGGCGTCGACCGCGACCGCAAGGGTTAAGACAATCCCCGCGATACCTGGCATACTGAGCGTTGCCCCCGGCAACAGCGACATAATACCGACAATCAACACCAGGTTGGCGACGAGGGCACTGGTCGCAATCAAACCGAACTTCTTATAGAAGAAGATCATGAACAGGATAGAGACCACCAGACCGGCCAGACACGCTTCCAGCCCCTGCTTGATGTTTTGCATCCCAAGCGTTGGGCCAATGGTGCGCTCTTCAACGATCTGAATCGGCGCAATCAGCGCGCCGGCACGCAGCAACAGCGATAACTGACGCGCTTCATTCGGATTGCTAATACCGGTAATACGGAAGCTGTTACCCAGACGAGACTGAATATTGGCGATGTTAATCACCTCTTCCTGTTTCACCAGTACAGCGCGACCGTTAGCATCTTTCTTGCCGCTGTCTTTATACTCCACGAACAAGGTCGCCATCGGCTTGCCAATGTTGTCTTTGGTGAAGTTGGACATGATGTTACCACCCGCGCTATCCAGCGAGATGTTAACCTGCGGCTGGTTATATTCGTCCTGGCTGGAAGTGGAGTCGGTGATATGATCGCCGGTCAGGATCACGCGCTTGTACAGCACAACCGGCTGTCCTTCACGTGTCTGTTTCACTTCGGAGTCGCCCGGAACGCGCCCGGAGGCGGCTGCGGCCTGGTCAACATTGGTATTCACCAGACGGAATTCCAGCGTGGCAGTAGCACCCAAAATTTCTTTCGCACGTGCGGTATCCTGAATGCCTGGCAACTCAACCACAATGCGGTCAGCGCCCTGACGTTGTACGACAGGCTCCGCCACACCCAGTTGGTTAACACGGTTACGCAGGATATTAATGTTCTGCTGAACGGCGTATTCCCGTGCTTCGCTCAGTCGCGCATCGGTCATTACCGCACGAAGCGCATTGTCGCCCTGGCTGGAAATCACCAAATCACGATGGCGTGGTGTCAGATACGCTATCGCTTCATCACGCGCTTTGCCGTCACGGAACGTGATGCTCAGCCCGTAATTATCTTGTTTACGAACGGTCGTATAAGGAATGCCTTTTTCACGCAGATCGCTGCGCAGGCTGTCAATATTTTGTTCCTGGAGTTTACCCAGCGCGGTATCCATATCCACTTCCATCAGGAAGTGAACGCCGCCGCGCAAATCAAGGCCCAGCTTCATTGGATCAGCATGAATAGCCGCCAACCAGCGCGGCGTTGCCGGCGCAAGGTTAAGCGCCACGACATATTTGTCACCCAGCACGCTCATCAGAGCTTCACGGGCGCGCAACTGGGTATCAGTGGTGTCGAAGCGCGCAAGAATAGCGCCCTCTTCCAGTGCCACAGACTTAGCGGGAATTTTTTCTTCTTGTAACGTTTTCTGGACCTGGATCAGCGTTTGCTCACTGGCGGCGACGCCGCGCACGCCAGTGATTTGAACAGCCGGATCCTCACCATACAGGTTGGGAAGTGCGTAAAGCAGGCCGACGACAATCACGGCGACCAGCATGATGTACTTCCACAAAGGATAACGGTTTAACACGGCAGTTCCCTTTGGGAAAACGAAATATTACAGCGCCTTCATGGTGCCTTTCGGCAGAACGGCAGCTACGAAGTCACGTTTGATAACCACTTCCGTGGTGTCATTCAGCGCAATGGCAATGTAGCCGGATTCCGCTACTTTGGTCACACGGCCAACCAGACCGCCATTCGTCAGTACTTCATCACCTTTCGCAATGGAGTCCATCAGCTTTTTGTGCTCTTTGGTGCGCTTCTGCTGTGGGCGCAGGATCATGAAATAGAAAATCAGACCAAACACCACCAGCATTAAAATCAGAGACATCGGGCTGCCCTGCGCCGGAGCACCTGTTGCCGCTACCGCATCAGAAATAAAAAAGCTCATTCAAATTCCCTCATTATTAAAATTAATCAACGTTCAAAGGTGGAACGGGTCGCCCCTGACGTTGGTAAAACTCAGTGACGAAGCTCTCTAATTTACCCTCTTCAATAGCCCTGCGTAAACCCGCCATCAAACGCTGGTAGTAACGCAGGTTATGAATGGTATTGAGACGCGCGCCTAATATTTCGTTGCAACGGTCAAGATGATGCAAGTAAGCGCGTGAATAATTGCGACAGGTGTAGCAATCACACTCGGCATCAAGCGGGCTGGTATCGCTTTTATGCTTCGCATTACGAATCTTCACCACGCCGTCGGTCACAAACAGATGACCATTACGGGCGTTTCGCGTTGGCATGACACAATCAAACATATCAATACCGCGGCGCACCCCTTCTACCAGATCTTCCGGTTTACCAACGCCCATCAGGTAACGCGGTTTGTCAGCCGGGATCTGCGGGCAGACGTGCTCCAGAATGCGGTGCATATCTTCTTTCGGCTCGCCGACAGCCAAACCGCCGACAGCGTAGCCATCAAAGCCAATCTCTACCAGACCTTTCACTGAGATATCGCGTAAATCTTCGTAAACGCTGCCCTGAATGATGCCAAAAAGCGCATTTTTGTTGCCGAGCGAGTCAAAGCGCTCGCGGCTACGCTTCGCCCAACGCAATGACATCTCCATTGAACGTTTAGCATAGTCCCAGTCTGCCGGGTACGGGGTACATTCATCAAAAATCATCACGATATCGGAACCGAGATCGTACTGGATCTCCATCGACTTTTCCGGATCGAGGAAAATCGGATCGCCATTGATCGGGTTGCGGAAATGGACGCCCTGTTCAGTGATCTTACGGATATCGCCGAGGCTGAACACCTGAAAGCCGCCAGAATCGGTCAGAATAGGTCCTTTCCACTGCATAAAGTCATGCAGATCGCCGTGCAGCTTCATGATCTCCTGGCCCGGACGCAGCCACAGATGGAAAGTATTACCGAGGATAATTTGCGCGCCGGTGGCTTCTACTTCTTCCGGCGTCATGCCTTTCACGGTACCGTAGGTTCCTACGGGCATAAAAGCAGGCGTTTCCACTACGCCACGATCAAACACCAGGCGACCACGGCGTGCGCGACCGTCGGTGGTATCCAGTTCAAATTTCATTCTATCTCCTGCATCAGAGAAACAGTCTGATGGTTAAACACTCGCTATGGAAGCATTCCATAGTGCAAAAATTTAGTCGCGCCCGCACAAAGGCGTAATTGGCGCAACCCGTCTGGCGTCAGCCAGCGCACAGTCCCCGGAACGCACACACAGTACGTAAGGATGGCGAGCACTGCCCGACGTCAAAATGACAAGTGAGAGAGCCTTGCTTAAGGTACCTCAGTAATGGCCTGCGGATTGTACGTGATAAACATGGCATCGCCGTAACTAAAAAAGCGATATTCGGCTTTAACCGCCTCATGGTAAGCGTGCATGGTGTGTTTATAACCCGCAAATGCCGAAACCAGCATGATCAGCGTGGATTCAGGCAGGTGGAAGTTGGTGACCAGCGCATCAATCACTTTGTATTGATAACCTGGATAAATAAAGATTTGCGTATCGCCGAAGAACGGCGCAATCAGCGTATCTTTCGCCGCCTGCGCCGCGCTCTCCAGCGAGCGCACAGAGGTGGTACCGACGGCTATCACCCGATTACCGCGCGCTTTCGCCGCCAGTACCGCATCAACGACATCCTGCGGCACTTCAGCGTATTCGGAGTGCATAATGTGATCTTCAATGGTCTCCACGCGTACCGGCTGGAAAGTGCCCGCCCCAACGTGCAGCGTTACAAAGGCCATCTCAATGCCCTTGTCGCGCAGTCTGGCTAACAGCGGTTCATCGAAATGCAACCCGGCAGTCGGTGCGGCGACGGCCCCCGGTTTTTCGCTATAGACGGTCTGGTACAGCTCGCGGTCGGCATCTTCATCCGGGCGGGCGATATAGGGCGGCAACGGCATATGGCCGATGGCGTTGAGAATATCCAACACCGGGCGCTCGTCATTAAACTCAACTTCAAACAGCGCGCCATGACGGGCGATCATGGTCGCATGAATGTTTTCCTCATCGCCCAGCAGTAGTTCCGTACCCGGTTTTGGCGCTTTTGAGGCACGAATATGCGCCAGGACGTGTTTGTCATCCAACATACGCTCGACCAGCACCTCAATTTTGCCGCCGCTGGCCTTACGACCAAACAGGCGAGCCGGAATGACGCGGGTGTTGTTAAAGACCAGCAGGTCTCCGGGGTTAAGCTTGTCGAGCAGATCGGTGAAAGTACCGTGTGTCAGCGCGCCCGTCGGCCCATCTAATGACAGTAAACGGCAGCGACTCCGCTCCGGCTGTGGGTAGTGGGCTATCAGGGATTCGGGTAGTTCAAAGGAAAAATCAGTAACGCGCATGACTCTGACTCAGACTAAAATAAGAGGCGGGTAGTCTAGTGCCGGGGCGCTCTCCCTGCAACCTTTACCCCGCCGTAGAGTTATAATACTCTAAATAATTCATGTTGCAGGACAAGGTACTTGTGCCCTGAACAGCGCTTGCCCCACAGGAGCGAGGCTACAGGCCGAATAACGCGGCAACTGAGAGAATACCGGGAGCTCAGGTAACTAAGTCACCGGAAAGAAGGACAAATTTGTCAGGAACAAATTTGAACGTTGCCTGGCGACAGCCCGCAAGGAAGGGAGAGTCTCGTGGATGCGGCGAGTCACTCAGAAGCCAACACACCTGCAACTTGAAGTATGACGACTATTATGAATTTTCTTGCACACCTTCACTTAGCGCATTTGGCGGATAGTTCGTTGTCCGGCAATCTGCTGGCCGATTTTGTACGGGGAAACCCCGAGACACACTTTCCTCCTGACGTGGTGGAAGGCATCTTCATGCATCGGCGTATTGATATGATGACCGACAATTTGCCAGAAGTGCGCGAAGCACGGGAATGGTTTCGCCGCGAAACACGTCGCGTCGCCCCCATTACCCTCGACGTGATGTGGGACCATTTTCTGTCGCGCCACTGGCCCGTCCTCTCCCCTGACTTCCCGTTACCGGCATTTGTCGGCTATGCACGCGCGCAGGTTGCCACGATTTTACCGGACTCTCCACCGCGTTTTGTCAATCTGAACCATTATTTATGGTCAGAAAACTGGCTGGAACGCTATCGCGATATGGATTTCATCCAAAACGTGCTGCATGGCATGGCGAATCGTCGCCCTCGTCTGGATGCCCTGCGTGATTCCTGGTACGATCTGGACGCGCACTACGACGCGTTAGAAGAACGCTTCTGGCATTTCTATCCGCGCATGATGGAACTGGCCGCGCACAAAGCGCTTTGATTGCCTGATAGCGAAGGCAAGCGTCAGATGCCCCATTGGCAACCGATCGCACTGTCATAAAGGGGTCATCTTCGTGGTATATAATGATCCGATCGATAGGCAAAAGCTTTCTCATTGATTGTCAAGACCGCATTGTTTTGTCGCTTCGCCCTTCCTATACTGCCCGCGTTGCGTTCTAAAACCCTTAATATTGCAGGAGAATTATTATGGTACTGGTTACTCGTCAGGCCCCGGATTTCACCGCAGCAGCGGTACTGGGTAGCGGTGAGATTGTTGATAAATTCAACTTCAAACAGCACACCAATGGTAAAACCACCGTTCTGTTCTTCTGGCCGATGGACTTCACTTTTGTTTGCCCGTCTGAGCTGATCGCCTTTGATAAACGTTATGAAGAATTCCAGAAGCGCGGCGTTGAAGTGGTCGGCGTGTCTTTCGACTCTGAATTTGTTCACAACGCGTGGCGTAACACCCCTGTCGATAAAGGCGGCATTGGGCCGGTGAAATACGCGATGGTCGCTGACGTAAAACGCGAAATTCAAAAAGCTTACGGCATCGAACATCCGGACGAAGGCGTTGCGCTGCGCGGCTCTTTCCTGATTGACGCTAACGGCATTGTTCGCCACCAGGTCGTAAACGATCTGCCGTTGGGTCGTAACATTGATGAAATGCTGCGTATGGTTGACGCGCTGCAGTTCCACGAAGAGCACGGCGATGTTTGCCCGGCGCAGTGGGAAAAAGGCAAAGAAGGCATGAATGCCTCTCCGGACGGCGTCGCGAAATATCTGGCAGAGAACATCTCCAATCTGTAAGCCAGTGTATTGACAACAGGCTCGCTACGGCGAGCCTTTTTCATGCGTGAAAGTTACGGACTACAGCGACCTCAGCGATTCATCCATACCGTGGCGGAAATGGCCGGTAAAGTAAGCCTTCCCCCGCAGATGGTGCCCTGTCCTGTTTTACCTTGCCAACCCGTCACGTTAAGCAACGGCGAGGCTGGCAGCGCTACTTCGCAGACGTCTCCCCGGTTAATCGCCACCAGCGCCCGCTGCTGCTGACAGACCCGAACGAATACAACCACATCACCTTCAGCATACAGCACCAGGCATCCGCCGCGACGCAGCGCCAGACTGCGATGACGCAATTTCGCCATACGCTGATATAACGCCAGCACGTTCCCGTCCTGCTTGCTTTCATCCCACGGAAATGGTTTGCGGCACATTGGATCATTCTCGCCATCCACGCCTACTTCATCACCGTAATAAATACACGGCACGCCGGGCCAGGTAAATAGCCAGACTACCGCTAACGGTAGACGCGCCACGTCTTTCCCTAACAGGGTTTTAAAACGCGCGGTATCATGGCTGTCGAGTTGATTAAACATGCGCAATTGCTGTTGGTGTGATAATCCGGCGCGGTAGCTCTCCATCCAGGCCATGCAGGTTTGTGCATCAATATGCTGCGGCTCGTAAGCGATATCGGTATTGGCGAGAAATCCCCACAGCGGGAAGGTGAAGCCGCGATAATTCATGGCGGCATCTTCCGCATCGGCCTGTAGCCACTGCCGCGCATCGCCGAAATGTTCTCCCACCATATAGGCTTCAGGCTGCGCCTCTTTTGCCGCCCGGGTCATTCCGGCGACGTGCTGCAAATTGTTACGCGCACCGCCAGCCTCGCCCAACATATGCACAACATCCAGCCGCCAGCCGTCCATATTCCACGGCGCTTTTAGCCAGTGACGCACAATACTGTCCTCACCGCGATAGATCTCATCCACCAGAGCTTCTGATTGATAATCAAGTTTCGGCAGACTCGAATAGCCCATCCAGTCCAGTGCCACGCCTTCCTGTGAAAAGGAATACCAGTCGCGCCACGGCGATTCCGGGTGGTGACACGCGCCGCTATTAGTGCGTTTATGTCTGTCAAACCAGGCGTGTGAATCGCCGCTATGGTTAAACACGCCATCCAGTACCAGCCGCATTCCCCGCGATTGCGTCTCATGCCGTAAGCGTAACAACGCCCGATCGCCGCCAAATTGCGGATCGACACGGCGATAATCTTCCGTGTCGTACTTATGGACGCTCGGCGCGGTAAATACCGGATTCAGATATAGCGCCGTGACGCCCAGTTTTTTCAGATAGGGTAGCTTCTCGCAAATGCCATTCAGACAACCGCCATAGAACGTAGAACCCCCTGCCTGCGCGGTTAAGGGGGCGTCCCAGTCGCGCAATACAATCTTCTGGCCGGCAGCATGATGGTAATACACCCGATCCTGCTCCGCCTCACGCGTCTCGCTGCGGGCAAAACGATCCGGGAAAATTTGATAAAAAATCTGATCGGCAACCCACTGGGGGCCGCTATCCGGAACATCTACGGCAAATTGTTCCAGACGAGCGGGTGGAAAGCGGCTAAATCCCTGCGGTGTGAACCATTGCTGGCGGTCATGCCAAAGTAATTTAAAGCTGTAGCGACGACGGGGCTGTCCCAACGCAACGTCGAGCGTCGCCCGCCATGCCGTTACGCCTGGTTGCGGCTGGCGGCGCTGTTTATGCATCGCCAGCGAAATTTCTTCATTATCAAATTCAGACCGCAACATCACGCGAGCTGGCGGGTTTTCGCCACTCAGCCACAATGAAATGGTTAATTTATCGTTGTGTTGCTTAACAAACGGGGCAACCGGTAGGTGCCAGGCCTTCAACATCACGTATCCCCTCTGCTGAAAATGAGGCCACCTTGCCACAGCGATTTAAAGGATAACTCATCACCGGAGCGTTTATTAGGGGAGGAGTTCGGGGGAGGAGACACTGTCCGGATAGCGCTACACTTATCCTGCCTACAGTTGCCTGCAGGCAGGATAAGGCAGTAAAAAAACTACTGTGCCTGCGCCAGTTGACGGTCGCGACGGCGTTTAAACATCCAGCCAATCAGCAGCAAAATAATCCACGCAAAACCGACGTACAGCGAGATACGGGTGTCCGGATGATAACCGATAAGCCCAATAATAAAGACCAGGAAGATCAGCCCAGCTACCGTCGTGGCGACGCCACCCGGCACCTTAAATTTTAGTGCGTTAACCTCTTCCGGCGGCAAACGGCGACGGAAGGCAATTTGCGACAGCAGAATCATAATCCACACCCATACCGTCGCGAACGTCGCCAGCGAGGCAATCACCAGAAAAACATTTTCTGGCATGATGTAGTTCAGATAAACCGCAAACAAAAGCGCAATGGTCATCACCAGAACGGTGACCCACGGAATACCGCGGCGTGACGTTTTGGCAAAGATTTTCGGCGCGCTCCCCTGCTCCGCCATACCGTGCAGCATTCGGCCTACACCAAACACATCGGAGTTAATAGCGGAAAGCGAGGCGGTTAAGACGACAAAGTTCAGAATGCTGGCGGCAAACGTAATCCCCATATGCTGGAACGTCAGCACAAACGGGCTACCGTCAGTGCCGACCTGATTCCACGGATAGATAGACATAATGACGAACAGCGTACCGACATAGAAGACCAGGATACGCATCGGTACGGAGTTAATAGCACGCGGAATAGATTTTTCCGGGTCTTTCGCTTCCCCGGCGGTGATGCCAATAATCTCAATCCCGCCGTAAGCGAACATCACCATTTGCAGCGACATTATCATCCCCAGCCAGCCATTACTGAAGAACCCGCCGTTGCTCCACAAGTTATGAATACCGGTCGGCTGGCCGCCATTGCCAATCCCCCAAATAATGATACCGATACCCGCAACAATCATGATAATGATGGTGGCGACTTTGAAGAAGGAGAACCAAAACTCCAGCTCGCCAAACACCTTGACGCTCATCAGGTTGATGGCGCAAATGATCAGCACTACGCTAAGAACCCAAATCCAGTGCGGCACGGCGGGGAACCAGACGCCCATATAAATGCCGAAGGCGGTTACATCGGCGATGGCGACGATCAGGATTTCAAAACAGTAGGTCCAGCCAGTAATATAACCTGCAAGCGGGCCGAGGTTTTCCTGCGCATAGCGCGAAAAAGAGCTGGCGGCAGGGTTGTGAACGGACATTTCCCCCAATGCGCGCATAATGATATACGCCGCGACCCCGCCAATAATATAGGCCAACAGAACGCTCGGCCCCGCCATTTTAATGGCGTCCGCCGAACCGTAAAACAGGCCGGTGCCGATTGCCGAACCTAATGCCATAAAGCGAATGTGCCGGGTGCTCAGCCCACGCTTTAGCTTATTATTGCTTTCCATCAATTTCTGACCTATCAACACAATAAAAAACCACGGGGCGTTAAGCCCCGTGGTGTACACATATGTCAGCGATCTTAGTGAGCGCTGGAGGTCACCTGTCGACCCGCCGCGCGATCCCAGATAATCGCCAGGATCACCATCACCACCGTTGGCATCAACCACGCCAGCCCCTGTTCAGCCAGCGGCAAATGCTGGCTCCAGGCTGGCAGCACATCGCCAAACGCAGATGCTTTGATGCCGTCAAGGATACCAAAAAGCAGACTGATAAACATCGCCGGTGCGATGACGCGGGTGGAATTATGCCACCATGAGCGGGTAAAACTTAATACAACCAGTGCGATACACGGCGGATAGATAGCTGTCAGTACCGGAATGGAGATTTGGATCAAGTGGCTCAGCCCGAGGTTTGACACCACCATCGAAAAGCCGCCAAGGATAAAGACCAGAGTCCGGTAAGACAGCGGAATATACTGCGCAAAGAACTCAGCACAGGCGCAGGTCAACCCCACCGCCGTCACCAGACAGGCGATAAAGATCAGTGCTGCCAGCAGGAAGCTTCCCGCACCGCCAAAAGTATGCTGCACGTAGGCATGAAGAATCGCCGCGCCGTTCGCAGACTGATGGACCAGCGTCGCGCTGTCAGACCCTAAGCGGAACAAGGCAAGGTAAAGCAGCGTTAGCCCTACGCCTGCCATCAAGCCAGCCCACACCGTATAACGGGTCAGCAGACGCGCTTCAGTCACGCCACGAGAGCGTGCCGCGTTAACAATCACGATACCAAACACCATCGCGCCCAGCGTATCCATTGTCAGATAGCCGTTCACAAACCCGTTGGAAAAGGCCGCATTCTGATAAGCGTCCATAGCATGGCTGATCGAGCCGGCAGGCCAGACGATAGCCGCGACGGAAAGGATAACCAGCGCGATAATTTTCAGCGGCGCAAGGAAATTCCCTACTGTATCCAGCAATTTACCTGGATAAAGCGAAACCAGAATAACGATAGCGAAATAAATCAGGCTGTAAATCAATAGCGGCATTGCGGAATCGCCGGTCAGCGGCGCGATACCGACTTCAAACGATACCGTCGCGGTGCGCGGCGTGGCAAATAACGGCCCGACGGCCAGATAGCAGACGGTCGCCAGCAGTATGCCCGCCACTTTACCAATCGGCGTACTCAGGCTGTCTACGCCGCCGCCAACTTTCGCCAGCGCGATAACGGTAAGAACCGGTAAGCCAACGGCGGTAATCAGGAAGCCAATAGCCGCTGTCCAGACGTGTTCCCCCGCCTGTAAACCGACCATAGGAGGAAAGATAATATTGCCTGCGCCAACGAACAGCGCAAATGTCATAAAGCCCAGGGCGATGATATCGCGCGATTTTAACTGATGGGTCATAAAGTCTTACTGCCTGTGGATGGTGATGTTGTAAACATTAAAATTTTTGCCTTTCCCGGAGGAGTATAGCGCGGCGTTTTTTATCAATTTCAGCGGGAAAAACTCCCGGACCGATGCGGCGAAGAATTGTTTTTCGATTTACCGCAAAAATGCAGTCGTAATGACAGCACCTGAAGCGCAATTTAAACGCTTATAACGTTTTAAAGCAAGGCGGGATCTAAAAACCAGATGAATATAGCGATATGAAATTTACAACCAGAATAAAACACCATTCTCACGAAAAAGTTATGGCTAATCATGCGAACAAAAAATCACCAGACGTCGAAAATTTTAGCGAGCCCGTATTAGCTGCAAAGAAAATAAGCCAGCATCCGCTGGCTTATGGAAAGTTATACTTACAAAAGGCAATTAATCACTATTTTTGGCAATTAAACGTTCCGGCAAAACAAAACTAAATCGCGCTCCTTTTCCAGGTGAACTATCGATCTCCAGACGGCATTCATGATGATTCAGAGCATGTTTGACAATCGCCAGCCCCAGGCCGCTACCGCCTGTTTGCCGCGAACGCGCTTTATCGACGCGATAAAAGCGTTCGGTCAGGCGAGGAAGATGCTCAGCGGCGATTCCCGGGCCATTATCCTGTACGCAAAACTCGGCGCCCTGCGCAGCATGGCGCCAACTCACTGTAATATGCGTCCCCGCCGGCGTATGGTTTACCGCGTTATACACCAGGTTTGAGATCGCGCTGCGCAACTGCTCTTCATTGCCTAATACACTAAGGCTATCGTCTATCTCAAACGTAAGAGTATGCTTCTGCTGGCTTAACGTCTGCGCTTCGCGTTCCACAACCCGCAGCATCATCGGTACATCTACTTTTTCATTTAACAACAGCGCCGGGGCCGCCTCAATTTTAGACAACGTAAGTAATTGTTTTACAAGCCCTTCCATGCGGTGCGTCTGCTCGCGCATTGTATGCAGCGCTTTCTCGCGCGTCGCCCCTTCCAGCGCCTGTTCCTGCATCATTTCCAGATACCCCTGCAGTACCGTCAAGGGCGTACGCAACTCATGGCTAACGTTGGCAAAAAAGTTACGCCTCGCCCCTTCGAGCTGGTGCATTTGCGTCACATCGCGCGCCACCATCAGGAGCTGCTTATCGGTATAGGGCATAACACGGATCTCCAGATGCCGCCCAGTATTCAGCACCAGATGGAGCGGACGGGTAAAATCCCGCGTTTTTAAATACTGCGTAAACTCAGGATAACGCAGCAGGTTGAGAATGTTCTGCCCGTTGTCATCCGGCCAGCGTAGCCCCAGTATCTGTTGCGCTAAACCATTACACCAAAAAATACCGCCCTCTTCCGTGGTCAGTACGACCGCATCAGGTAGCGACTCCGCGCCGCTGCGAAAGCGTTTAATTAAATTACCCAGCTCGCGGCGACGCTTTTTATTGCGTAATTGCATCTGGTGTAAACCGTATAACAACGGTTCCCAGCTTCCCCGTCCCGGCGGCGGCGTCATACTCCTGTCAACCCATAACCACCAGGAGAGACGTAATAAATTCCAGAAATGCCAGACAAGCAGCCCTGTCACCGCCGCCAGTAAAAACCATGGCAGATAACCCAAAAAAGCGCTAAGGATAAGCGCGGGGATGCAACAGAGCACCAGCTCCAGCACCAGCCTTTTCCATGACAGCCGTTCCAGCACGCGTCATACTCCCTCAAGAATGGAAAGCCTTCTCCGCCAGGAACACACTGGTTCTGCGGTCGGAAAAGGCATTAAAAGCGGGTCGAAAAACGATACCCTGTCCCGCGTACCGTTTGCACCATCCGGTCATGGCCGCTGTGCTCGAGCGCCTTACGCAAACGACGAATATGTACGTCGACAGTCCGGTCTTCGACGTACACATTGGTGCCCCAGACATGGTTAAGTAGCTGTTCACGACTGTAAACACGCTCCGGGTGCGTCATAAAGAAATGGAGTAATTTGAATTCGGTCGGCCCCATATCCAGCGGACTGTCGCCGGTCATCACACGGTGAGAGCCAGGATCGAGGCTCAATCCCTGCATCTCAATCACCTCTTCGACCGCCATCGGCGAGATTCGCCGCATAACGGCCTTAATGCGCGCCACCAGTTCTTTAGGGGAAAACGGCTTGGTAATGTAATCGTCGGCGCCGGTTTCCAGACCGCGCACGCGATCTTCTTCTTCCCCTCTTGCCGTCAGCATAACCACCGGAATATCCCGGGTCATAGCCTCACGTTTGAGATGTTTAATAAACTGTAGCCCTGACCCGCCGGGGAGCATCCAGTCAAGAAGGATGAGATCCGGCCAGGGTTCATTCAATTGACTCACTGCACTGTCATAATCTTCGGCTTCTACGGGCTGAAAGCCATTTTGCTCGAGCACGAAGCACACCATTTCACGAATCGGCGCTTCATCTTCTACGACCAGAATACGTCTCGCCATAATTTGCCCTGTTAGTCGTTAGTTATCAATGCCGCGCCATTATGCGTCAGATTTATGACAGATTTATGAAAAAAAGCAGCGGTATTGACTGCATGTTGATGATTTATGACACAGTTAAAACACTTCATGACAAAGTACAAACGATAAATTGCGCCCAAAAAGAGAGGAGATGACGTGTATAATCGCGCTCACGCTTTTTTTGCATGGAACCGTTATGCGCATCCTCCACACCTCTGACTGGCATCTGGGACAAAACTTTTACAGCAAAAGCCGCGCCGCGGAGCATCAGGCTTTTCTGGACTGGCTGCTGGATACCGCGCAATCCCACCAGGTGGATGCCATTATCGTCGCAGGCGATATCTTCGATACCGGTTCACCGCCAAGCTATGCCCGGGAACTTTATAACCGGTTTGTCGTCAATTTACAGCAAACAGGCTGCCATCTGGTGGTACTGGCCGGTAATCATGACTCCGTCGCCACGTTAAACGAGTCGCGTGAAATTTTGGCGTTTCTCAATACAACCGTGATCGCCAGCGCGGGCTATGCGCCGCGACTCCTTCATTGTCGCGATGGCTCGCCTGGTGCTGTACTGTGTCCTATTCCCTTTTTGCGCCCGCGCGACATTATCACCAGTCAGGCCGGATTGTCCGGCCACGAAAAACAGCAACAGCTTCTTCATGCGATCGCCGATTATTACCAGCAGCAGTACCAGCAAGCTTGCCAACTGCGCGGCGACAGGACGTTGCCAATTATTGCGACAGGGCATTTAACTACCGTCGGCGCCAGTAAAAGCGATGCGGTGCGCGACATTTATATCGGCACGCTGGATGCCTTTCCGGCACAGCATTTCCCGCCAGCGGATTATATCGCATTGGGACATATTCATCGCGCGCAATGTGTCGGCGGTACGGAGCATATCCGGTATTGCGGCTCCCCCATCGCACTCAGCTTTGATGAGTGCGGCAAAAGCAAATGTGTACACCTGGTGACGTTCGACGAGGGGAAATGGAAAAGCACCGAGAGTCTGCCCATTCCTGTAACTCAGCCGCTGGCGGTGTTAAAAGGCGATCTGGCGTCAATTACTGAACAGCTTGAGCAATGGCGCGGCGTGGAACAATCACCTCCCGTCTGGCTGGATATTGAAATCACTACCGATAACTATCTGCATGATATTCAGCGAAAAATTCAGGCACTAACGGAGTCCCTGCCGGTAGACGTGTTACTGGTGCGCCGTAGCCGCGAGCAGCGTGAACGCGCCCTGGCGAACGAACGTCGGGAAACGTTAAGCGAGCTGAGTGTAGAAGACGTTTTTGCGCGGCGCCTGGCGCTGGAAACATTAGACACTCCGCAACGAGAGCGCCTGAATCAGCTCTTTTCCACCACGCTCTACGCGCTGAACGAGGAGCATGAGGCATGAAAATTCTCAGTTTGCGGCTGAAAAATCTAAACTCGCTGAAAGGAGAATGGAAGGTCGACTTTACCGCCGAACCTTTTGCCAGTAATGGATTATTCGCCATTACCGGCCCGACCGGCGCAGGAAAAACAACCCTGCTTGATGCCATCTGCCTGGCGCTGTACCACGAAACGCCGCGCCTGAATACGGTATCGCAGTCGCAGAACGATTTAATGACACGCGATACGGCAGAGTGTCTGGCTGAAGTGGAATTTGAGGTCAAAGGCGAAGCCTGGCGCGCCTTCTGGAGCCAGAATCGCGCCCGTAATCAGCCTGACGGCAATCTACAAGCCCCGCGCGTAGAGCTGGCGCGCTGTTCAGACGGGAAAATTTTTGCAGATAAGGTCAAGGATAAGCTGGAGATGACCGCCGCCCTGACCGGGCTGGACTATGGTCGCTTTACCCGTTCGATGCTGTTATCGCAGGGGCAGTTCGCCGCCTTTCTTAACGCCAAAGCGAAAGAGCGCGCGGAGCTGCTGGAGGAACTGACGGGCACTGAGATTTACGGGCAGATTTCCGCACAAGTGTTTGAGAGACACAAAGCCGCCCGTCTCGAACTGGAAAAGTTACAGGCGCAGGCCAACGGCGTATCGCTGCTGGCAGAAGAACAATTACAACAGCTTGAAGTCAGTTTGCAGGCGCTTACTGACGAAGAGAAACGTCTGCTGGCCCGCCAGCAGACGCAGCAACAGCATCTTCACTGGCTGACCAGAAGAAATGAATTGCAGACTGAGTTACACGCCCGGCAACAAACGCAGTACGCAGTACAAGAGGCACACGAAAAAGCGCAGCCCCAGTTAGCGGCGCTGACACTGGCGCAACCTGCCCGCCAGTTGCGCCCACACTGGGAACGCATTCAGGAACAAACCATCGCCGTTGAGCGGGTGCGTCAGCAAATTAATGAAGTAAACGCTCGCTTACAAAACACGCTTCGTCAGCGCCAGCGTATCCGCGCCTGTGCGCATCGGCAATCCGCACTGCTGGAGGTCGCCGGACAGCAGCTAAAAGCATGGCTGGAGGAACACGATGGTATTCGCGAGTGGCACAGCGAACTGGCAGGCTGGCGGGCGTTATTAACGCAGCAATCCAGCGACAGGGAACAGTTGCGCCAATGGCAACAGCAACTGGCAGCCGATACCCGGCAACTTGACACACTGCCGCCAACCACACTCAACCTCACGCCACAAACGCTGGCTGAAGCCAAAGCATTACATACCAGACAACGTCCGCTACGCCAGCGTCTCGCCGCGCTTCAGGGGCAAATCGCGCCGAACCAAAAGCGCCAGGCGCTGCTACAGGCAGCCATCGCGCGTTATCAGCAGGAACAGGCGCACTTCACCCAGCGGCTGACGGATAAGCGACAACGTTATAAAGCCAAAGCGCAGGAACTTGCGGATGTGCGTATAATTTGCGAACAGGAAACTCGCATCAAAGATCTGGAAAGCCAGCGGGCGCGTTTACAGCCGGACCAGCCGTGTCCCCTTTGCGGATCAACGACGCACCCTGCCGTCGCCGCCTATCGGGATCTGGAATTAAGCGTAAACCAAACCCGCCGCGAAACGCTGGAAAAAGAGGTCAACACTCTGGCGGAAGAAGGTGCAGCGCTGCGAGGGCAATTAGACGCCTTAACACAACAATTACAGCGGGACGAAAGCGAGGCGCGTTCGCTTTTGCAGGAGGAGCAAGCACTTACTGAAGCATGGCAAACGCTATGCGCCGCGCTGGGCGTTCAGCTTCAGCCGCTGGAGGATCTTTCTGGCTGGCTGGCTGCCGCGGAAGAACATGAACAGCAACTCTATCAGCTAAGCCAGCGCCACGCTCTACAATCGCAAATCGCCGCCCATACCGGACAGGTAGCCCAGTTTACGGCGCGAATTGCACAGCGTCAGATGGCGCTGATGGCCGAGTTATCACGATATAAACTTCCTTTTCCTGCACCAGAAGACGAGTCGCTGTGGCTGCACACACGTGCCGAAGACGCCAAAATGTGGCAGCAACGCCAGGCGGAGCTGGCTGATTTACAAATGCAGATCGACCGGCTTTCCCCACTGCTGGAAACGCTGCCGCAGACGGATACCATAACGCCGGACGACGACCTGCCGCTGGATAACTGGCGACAGGTACATGATGAGTGCGTATCATTGCAAAGCCAGTTACACACCTTACAGCAGCAAGCGTCGCAGGAACAGCAGCGCGCCCTTGAAGCGACAGCGCATTTTGACGCCGCGCTAACAAAGAGCCCATTTGACAACCAGGCCGCGTTTCTGGCGGCTCTGCTGGATGAAGAGACGATCGCTCGTCTGGAAAAACAGCAGCAGGCGTTGGAAAGCCAGTTACAACAAGCGAAGGCGTTAAGCGCGCAATCTGCGCAGGCGCTGGCTCTACACCAACAACACCCGCCCGCCGGGCTTGATCCGACCAGTCCCGCGGAGCATATCCCGGTGATACTGACGCAACTGGCGCAGCAACTGCGTGACACCACCACGCGTCAGGGAGAAATTCGCCAACAAATTAAACAGGATGTGGATAACCGGCAGCATCACCGGAATCTAATGGCGGCCATTGAAAAGGCCTCTCAGCAGGTTGAAGACTGGGGTTATCTCAATGCGCTTATCGGCTCTAAAGAGGGCGATAAATTTCGTAAATTCGCCCAGGGACTCACACTGGATAATCTGGTCTGGCTGGCGAATCATCAGCTCACCCGTCTGCATGGCCGTTATTTATTACAACGCAAAGCCAGCGACGCGCTGGAGCTGGAAGTCGTGGATACCTGGCAGGCCGACGCCGTACGCGATACGCGTACGCTCTCCGGCGGCGAAAGTTTCCTGGTCAGCCTGGCGTTGGCGCTGGCGTTATCCGATTTGGTAAGCCATAAAACGCGCATTGATTCCTTGTTCCTGGACGAAGGCTTCGGCACGCTCGATAGCGAAACACTGGACGCCGCGCTGGATGCGCTCGACGCTCTGAATGCCACCGGGAAGACCATAGGCGTTATTAGCCATGTGGAAGCCATGAAAGAACGTATTCCAGTGCAAATAAAAGTGAAAAAAATCAATGGTCTTGGTTATAGCAAACTGGACAAAACATTTGCAGTAGAGTAGCAACACGCACGACACCACCTGGTGACGTAGCATAATAATGAATACACAAAGGCGGATAAGGAATGGTATTACCTTACGATTATCCGCAAGCTATACGTTGATTGGCTGCGACGGTTCACAGCCGCGGCGTATGCGCCTTTATTTTCGGCAGGTGGTATGAAAAAAGTCATTTTTTCTTTGGCGCTGGGTACGTTCGGACTGGGAATGGCCGAATTTGGCATTATGGGCGTTCTGACGGAACTGGCGCGCGATGCTGGCATATCCATTCCCGCAGCCGGGCATATGATCTCGTTTTACGCCTGCGGAGTGGTGCTGGGCGCCCCTATTATGGCGCTTTTTTCCAACCGCTTTTCGCTTAAATCTATTCTGCTGTTTCTGGTCACTCTGTGTGTGATTGGCAATGCCATGTTTACCCTTTCATCGTCATATCTGATGCTCGCCATCGGCAGGCTGGTTTCCGGATTTCCCCACGGTGCCTTTTTTGGCGTCGGCGCCATCGTCCTGTCAAAGATTATTCGCCCCGGGAAAGTCACCGCCGCCGTCGCGGGTATGGTTTCCGGGATGACGGTAGCGAATCTGGTTGGTATCCCGTTCGGTACTTACCTGAGTCAAGAATTTAGCTGGCGCTACACCTTTTTGCTGATCGCAATTTTCAACATAGCCGTCCTTACCGCCATTTTCTTCTGGGTGCCGGATATTCGCGACGAAGCCAAAAACAGCCTGCGTGAACAATTCCACTTTTTGCGCAGTCTCGCGCCATGGCTCATCTTTGCCGCTACTATGTTCGGTAATGCAGGCGTCTTTGCCTGGTTCAGCTATATCAAGCCGTTTATGTTGTATATCTCCGGTTTTTCGGAAACACTGATGACGTTAATTATGATGCTGGTCGGGCTGGGGATGGTGCTGGGTAATCTGTTAAGCGGTAAACTCTCCGGCAGATATACCCCGCTACGTATTGCGGCGGTGACTGACCTCGTTATCGTCCTCTCTCTGGCAGCGCTCTTTTTCTTCGGCGAGTTCAAAATGGCATCACTGACTTTTGCATTTATCTGCTGTGCCGGCCTGTTTGCGCTCTCTGCTCCGCTGCAAATCTTGTTACTGCAAAATGCCAAAGGCGGCGAGTTGCTGGGCGCGGCGGGAGGGCAAATCGCGTTTAATCTTGGCAGCGCGATTGGCGCCTGGTGCGGCGGGCTGATGCTGACACTGGGGTTAGCGTACAACTACGTGGCGCTTCCCGCCGCACTGCTGTCCTTTTCCGCCATGTCTTCGCTGCTGGCCTACGGTAGCAACAGGCGCAAGCGGTCCCCCGTTGCACCTGTTGCCGAATGACACCAACGCTTATCCAGTAAACAACATTACGCCAGAGGCCATAACCAGGCCGCGCCGCGCACGCCGCTTGAATCGCCATGCTGCGCCTTACGCACCGGCGTCTCGCATTCGCCGCCAAAAACAAACGATTTCATCAATGAAGGCACCGTGCTGTACAGGCGTTTAACGTTGCTCATGCCTCCACCCAGCACAATCACATCCGGATCAAGAATATTCACCACGTGGGCTAACGCTTTCGCCAGCCGTCGCTCATAACGGCTTAACGCCAGTTCCGCCACCGCATCCTGCTCCTTAACCAGATGAATAATTTCATCACCTTTTAGTTGCTTACCGCCCAAACGCTGGTAATCCGTGGTAAACCCCGTACCAGAAATAAAGGTTTCGATACAGCCTTGTTTACCGCAATAACACGGGATTTCTTCGCGGTAACGCCACTCGTCTTCATCCATCCACGGCAGCGGATTATGGCCCCATTCGCCTGCCGTACCGTTGCGGCCGATGTGCGCCCGGCCATTTAGCGCTACGCCCGCGCCGCACCCGGTGCCGATAATCACCGCAAACACCGTTTGCGCTCCTGCCGCCGCACCGTCTACCGCCTCTGAGACCGCCAGACAATTGGCATCGTTGGCCAAACGCACCTCGCGGTTCAGGCGACGGCTCATATCTTTATCGAACGGTTGGCCGTTAAGCCACGTAGAGTTGGCATTTTTTACAACACCAGTGTAAGGCGAGATAGACCCAGGAATGCCAATGCCGACACTACCGGTCTGGCCGGTCGCCTGTTCCGCCATGTCGACCAGCGCAGCAATGGTTTCTATCGTTTGCTGATAATCCTCCCGCGGCGTAGGCAGACGATGGCGAAACCGCTGCTCTCCTGCATCATCCAGCGCAATGACTTCCGTTTTTGTGCCGCCTAAATCGATACCAATACGCACATACCGCTCCTCATTTTTGGGAATATCAACAGGGTAGAACCCACCGTTCTGATTGGCAATGCAAGCCTGCCGACAATTCGTTACTATACCGTCTGGATTTAACGACAAGGCCGTGGAAATTATCATGCTGTGGTTCAAAAATTTAATGGTTTACCGTCTTAGCCGCGATATCTCGTTGCGCGCCGAAGAGATGGAGAAACAGCTCGCCTCAATGACGTTTACCCCATGCGGTAGCCAGGATATGGCCAAAATGGGCTGGGTTCCGCCGATGGGCGCTCACAGCGATGCGTTAACGCACACCGCCAATGGCCAAATTATTATTTGTGCGCGCAAAGAAGAGAAAATCCTGCCATCGCCGGTGATTAAGCAGGCGCTGGAAGCGAAAATCCAGAAACTGGAAGCTGATCAGGGGCGCAAGCTGAAGAAAACGGAAAAAGACGCCCTGAAAGATGAAGTACTGCACTCCTTGCTGCCGCGCGCATTCAGCCGCTTTAGTCAGACGATGATGTGGATTGATACCGTTAACGGTCTGATTATGGTTGACTGCGCCAGCGCGAAAAAAGCAGAGGATACCCTGGCGCTGCTGCGTAAAAGTCTCGGTTCACTGCCGGTCGTCCCGCTGGCGCTGGAAAATCCGATTGAGCTGACGCTCACCGAATGGGTGCGCTCCGGCACTGTCGCGCAGGGTTTCCAGTTACTGGATGAAGCCGAATTAAAAGCGATGCTGGAAGATGGCGGCGTAATCCGTGCGAAAAAGCAGGATCTGGTCAGTGACGAAATTGCCGTACATATTGAAGCGGGTAAAGTGGTCACAAAACTGGCGCTCGACTGGCAGCAGCGCATTCAGTTCGTGATATGCGACGACGGCTCTATTAAACGGCTGAAATTTTGCGATGAACTGCGTGATCAGAATGAAGATATCGACCGGGACGATTTCGCCCAGCGTTTCGACGCGGACTTTATTCTGATGACCGGCGAACTGGCGGCTCTGATTCAAAACCTGGTGGAAGGATTAGGCGGCGAAGCACAACGCTGATAAGAAGGTCCCTCTCCGCGGAGAGGGGGCTCTCTATTACAAATAGCGGCACAGATATGACGTAGGCTCAGCAACCTGGAGATGGAACTCGCTGTGACCCGGCACGTTAAACACCTCACCCGCCGTGTACACTTTCCAGTCGACAGTCCCTGGCAGCAGGACCTTCAGTGCGCCGCTTACGACTGTCATTTCCTCAGGCTCAGCGGTGCCAAAGGTATACTCCCCTTCTGCCATCACACCGACACTGGCCCGGCCGGTGCTGCTGCTGGTAAATCCAATCGATTTTACTTTCCCGGAAAAGTATTCGTTGCTTTGTAGCATAAACAGGCCCCGTCTCGTTATTAAACTAACAACCAATATAGAGTCCTGGCATTCGGCCTGTCACGTAAAATTAAACAAGGAGTTCTGAAGCCAATCGCGCAATCAAAACATTAGAGAGTAAAACCGGCACGTCCAGCGCTTTCTGCAAGATATCCCGATGTCGTTGATGAAACCCCAGACAATCAAGCATGATGACGTCCGCACCTTGATCCAAAAGTGCCTGTCCGGCATCAATGAGCTGTTGCTCCGTCCCGTGAACCGGATTCGCCAGTGAATAAACTGGCGGCATTTGCAATACCTGCCATTTTTTCTCCTGAGCCGCCAGAAGCTCCGCCACTGGCACAATAACACCCACCTGATGTCCATCCACAATAGAGGCAACCAACGGTGGAATAATACGCAGCGGCTCAAGCAAAATAGAATTGCGGGCGGCCATACTTTTAATCGCGGCGGTACTCATCAATATAATGACATCGTAGCCCTGGTTATCCAGCACTTCGACGACACCTTGTAAATCGCGCTCCACTTTCTGGCGGGAAACATGGGCTATCTGATTATCATTCAACAATGTCAGGAGCGGATCGTCGCCGGGCTCCACGGCATAATCCGCCATAACGTCTTCCCGGCTCATTTTACCCAACAGGCTGTGATGGGTAATGTGTTGTTCGTCGATGTATTCCGTCAGGAGCGGTAACACTTCGCTCATTGGCACAACGCCGATTGTGAGGATTGCCAACGACGCACTCATTTTTCTACCACCTTCTTATTACTTCGTCGTAATTCCCGGGCAAATATTTACACGACCACTGCGCTACCTGCCCTATAAATCTCAAAAAGCGTAGCAGCAGATTCGCAGTGCATTGTGTAAAGATTCCAAATAATTCCAGTATTGTATTGTTATCGCTTAATTTACCGTTTTAATTGTCAGTGTAAATGTTTCAAAAATGTGATGGAGATATGATTTAGAAATACTCAGAGTCCCTTCTGAGTCGTTCATATCGCTATGATTTATCCGGGTCTTCATAACGTTTTTTCGCATCCATCGCTTCTTCTGCGGTCGGATGCTCGCTAATGAGCGAATCAGGTTTCGGATGGTCAGCCCGTAGCTGATACCATGTCACCGTCTGGCCCGGCACGCCTTTTTCAATGGTGACGATATACGCTTCCCGCGGGTAAGGTGGTCTGGTTGGCATAGTATTTCCTTTGTTCGGGGTGAGCGTTAATTATAGACATCTCCCTGTAACCGTTGCGTCGATGGCGGCAGCGCAGCCATAATTTCGGACACCACCTGGGTCGGCGCTTTCGTAGCGTCAATAATGTAATGCGCCGTTTCACGGTACAGCGCGTCACGTTGCTCAAGCACTTCCTGAACCTCTTCACTCAATGGCTTTCCCGTTAAGGTCGGACGTAAATCAACGTCTGGCTCAGCCTCAAGCCGGTTAACGAGCGTCAATACCGGCGCGCAAAGATAAATCACCACGCCAACGCGGTGCATATAGCGGCGATTATATTCAGTAAGAATAATACCTCCCCCTGTCGCAATGACTGTCGAAGGCGCGGTTACCGCTTCCAGAGCCGCCGTTTCTCGGGCGCGAAACCCTTCCCAGCCCTCTTTTTCGACGATATCGGCAACGGTCATCTGTACATGGGATTGCAGCCAGCGATCGGTATCCGCAAACCGGAAACCGGTTGCCTGCGCCAGCGCCAAACCGATGGTCGTTTTCCCACAGCCCCGCGGGCCAACAAGATAAAGAGGTTGCATCATAACAGGCGTTCCCCAGGGCGCTGCAAATACGCAGGATTTGATCTCAGCAATGTCGTAATCATATCACCAAACTAGTACGACTTAAAAATGTAAAGATTAATTTACACAAATACGCTAAACTCACGATTATCGTACTATAGCAAGAATTAAAGATGAAGGAACTGTAAAAATTTCATTACACAAATTATCTTTTACGCTGAGTTTCCAGCCACCATTTATCCAGCTCGGCAGCAAAATGCTGCCGATCACGCGGCGAAAGCGTATTCGGTCCCCCTGTTTGTACGCCGCTGGCGCGTAGCGTGTCCATAAAGTCACGCATCGTCAGACGTTCGCGAATCGTGGCGTCGCTATAGCGTTCTCCACGGGGATTGAGGGCCGCAGCGCCTTTTTCCATCACTTCAGCAGCGAGTGGAATATCTGCAGTGATCACCAGATCCCCCGCTGCGCATTGCCGCACTATTTCATTATCTGCGACATCAAAGCCGGCAGCCACGCGAAGCGTACGGATAAAACGTGACGGCGGCACGCGCAATGCCTGATTCGCCACCAGAATAAGCGGTAGTTGCATCCGCTCAGCGGCGCGATACAAAATCTCTTTAATGACATTCGGACACGCGTCCGCATCCACCCAAATGGTCATAATGTCTCCCGTACTGTATGCCATTATTTATTGTCTCGCGCTTTTGTCTTTCATCAAAGTGCTGTTTCTTCTTCTGCCCGTTTTCAATCCGCGTTAAGCTAACCACTCCCCATAATCCATAAACATAGGGAGTGACGAGATGGAGAAGAAAATCGGTTTTATTGGCTGCGGTAATATGGGTAAGGCTATTCTTGGCGGACTCATTGCCAGCGGTCAGGTGCTTCCCGGTCAGATCTGGGTCTACACCCCTTCCCCCGATAAAGTTACCGCCCTGCATGACCAGTATGGTATTAATGCGGCGCAAAGCGCGCAGGAAGTTGCCCAGGTCGCGGATATTGTTTTCGGCGCGGTAAAACCGGGCATTATGATAAAGGTACTGAGTGAAATTACCTCCAGCCTGAACAAAGATTCTCTGGTTGTCTCCATCGCCGCAGGCGTAACGCTTGAACAACTTGCGCGTGCTCTGGGCCACGACCGTAAAATTATCCGCGCCATGCCGAATACGCCGTCGCTGGTTAACACCGGCATGACCTCGGTAACACCGAATGCGCTGGTGACGCCGGAGGATACGGCCGATGTACTGAATATTTTCCGTTGCTTTGGCGAAGCGGAAGTAATCGCTGAACCCATGATCCACCCGGTAGTTGGCGTGAGCGGTTCATCTCCGGCCTATGTCTTTATGTTCATCGAAGCGATGGCGGATGCCGCCGTTCTGGGCGGTATGCCGCGCGCTCAGGCGTATAAATTTGCTGCGCAGGCAGTCATGGGATCGGCGAAAATGGTACTTGAGACGGGAAAACATCCCGGAGAGCTGAAAGATATGGTGTGCTCGCCTGGCGGAACGACGATTGAAGCCGTACGCGTTCTGGAAGAACGAGGTTTCCGCGCCGCGGTAATTGAAGCGATGACGAAGTGTATGGAAAAATCAGAGGCGCTCAGTAAATCCTGATACCCGGCTGGACGTCATGCCGCCACTTCGGTGCGGTTACGTCCGGCATTCTTTGCTTTATAAAGCGCCATGTCCGCAGATTTAAGCCATTCCCGGTAATGACCGATTTGTGGCGTTAATGGCGCCACGCCCACGCTGATACGTAGTACTACCTGTGGCGCGCCAGGCAAGCGTAATGTGTTTAACCGTTCATGCACTCGCGACATGGCGGTAATCGCGCTGTCTGCCGGTGTTCCGCACATAATCACCGCAAACTCGTCGCCGCCGAAGCGCCCGATAATGTCGCTCCCGCGTAGCGTTAACTGTAACTGGCGCGTCAGAGCGATAATCGCCTCATCCCCAACATCATGCCCCCAGGTATCGTTAATGCTCTTAAAATGATCAATATCGATAATCAATAATGTCGCTTCCCGATGATGGCGTCGGCAATGATCGAACTCATCGCGTAATAAAATTTCCCAGTGCTGTCGGTTATAGACACCGGTCATGCCATCCCGGGAACTCATTGCCTGCAGTCGTCGCTTATGTTCCGCTAATTTAATGGCTGTCTGATAACTCACCCAGGCAAACAAGAGGGGATACAGCACAATAACCGGTAAAGAGAGCGTGACTTCCAGTGACGAACTCCGTGTCGCGACGGGTAACCCGGTGAGCTGCAACGTCACCAGACATGACGCCCACAAAAGCGCCATCCCGGCAAAAAACAGTCTCGGCCCACCAGCGCCCATTAAATTCATGCACATCATCATTAACAGCGCGGCAGCAGGCAACAGATTGACGCCCATTAGTGCGATCCACATACCAGCGAGAATCGCATCCGCTTTTAAATTGTAAATTTCCCGGCTTAGCGGATCGCGCGCTTTCGCTGCCAATTGCCACGCCAGATGCGGCCAGACAAAAGTCCAGCCAACCAGCAACAGCCACCATCCACCACCGAGCGGCTGCGACACTAACACAGCAGCGACCGGTAAAAACATGCCTCCTAACCCCACCGCACGCGGTAGCCGGATACGCCGGGCAAAGCGCAATCCGGAGCGTTGCTGTTCATTCTGAGAAGCTGGCGGCGCTACAGCCCGTTCGACCGCTTTTCTGTAAAAATTTTCATCATTCATTATTTTTGGGAACATTTAGAAACAATTTTCCCAAATTATAGAAACAGAGCGCATAAAGAGAGTATGAGATTTCGGGTGAACGTTTTTCGAAGCTCACCCGATAGCACTACGCCGCTTTTTTCAGGCAAGCGCTCATAAACTTGCTGCGATCGTCGCCTTTCAGCGACTGCTCCGTCGCCTGGAGATTACATTCACGCATTTTCTGTTGTTGTGGTGTCAGGCTTTTCTCACCTGGGGCTGACTTACTATTTTTCAGACAGTCACTGAGGTAAGTCTTACGTGCATCGCCTTTCAACGCCTGCGCTGTCGCCTGTTGATTACAGGTAGTCATGCGCTGCTGTTGCGGGGTTAACGGTTTCTCGGCAGCGCCGACGGTAGTTAAAAAGACCAGACCAAAAAGTAAAGTCACCAGTAATGTTATTTTCATAGCACCATCCTTTTGTCAGTGTTTACACGACACGTTGTCTCTTTGAGAAATATCTCAGAGACTTTATATAAGTCTGGCTGTTACTGGCAAAAATACCACCCGGCAGTAAAAGTATTACTACCGTACTTAATCTTTGTTTTATCGATTGACAAACTAAGGTCTCATGTGCAACTCGATTATTCGCCGTCGCACTGACATAATGAAGAAGAACACTTAGCGTTACGCTGCTATTACTATAGCCGCTTTGTTTTTATTTTTTTCATGCTTAGTGCAGGGGAAAATAAAAACAAAGCGGCTATAGTTATTTCATATAAGTAACGTTATAACAAACATTCTGTTTTAAATACGATTAGTGCCGGGGGTGTTTCAGCAACTTTTTTACATACTGGCGCAGCAATTCCGTATCGTTATCAGGAACGCTGGCATCCGGCTTTACGTCTTCAAGCGCCCCCTCTACCTGACTTATCAACTTTTGTTGCTCGCTTTGCGCCATGTTACGTAACATCGCTGTGACGATAATCTCTAACGCTTCTACCTGAGCAACCAGTTCTTTCGACTCTTCTTCTTTTTGGGCCAGCTTAAGCAACAACTCTGCTATGAGATTTTTCATGACCATATTTCCTTATTAGTTCCAGGGTGACGTTATCACTATGAAGAACCACTGCCTAGAGGTTGAAAGTACTATTTTTATGATACAGGAATAACTTTACATAAATAATTCTCACCATCACCGTAGCGAAACGTTTCTCAAACCGTAAGCGAGACGATAATAAACGATAAAAAACCAATAATCACGCTATATCATAATTTAAATTTATACCATCCATAAAGAAATTTCACTTATGGAGAATATATCTTTTTAATTTAAACCACATCGTAACGGCTGAAGGACCGTTACGATGTAAAACGACTACCCTTTCATTTTTTGCGCGTAACGCCGACGACGTAACGCCAGAGTAAGCTGACTAATGTTAATCAACACAATCGCTGCCGTGGCGATAAATACCCAGCGAAAACCGGCCATCGCTGACACCGTCGCTCCCATCAACGGCCCTACCACATTGCCCAGGTACATAAACGACTGGTTATAGCCAAAAATACGCCCGGTAATCTGGTCGCTGGAGTATTTTACTAACAACGTTTGTACGGCAGGTAGCATCGCACCATCGGCAAAGCCCAATAAGAAACGCAACAGCCCCAACTGGAACGGCGTAGTGACCCAGGACATCGCGAAGAAAAGCAACACCGCGCAGATAAGCGTGGCCATCAGAATTCTTTCGGTGCCGATTCTGTCGCCAAGTTTTCCCAGACGAGGCGCGGAGATAAGCGCGGATATACCAGGCACCGAGGCAATTAACCCGCTAAGAAAGGCGATGTTATTACTGTCTGGCATCATCGATTTAATAAACAGCGCCAGGATTGGACTGATGGAGCCATTACAAAGCTGAATGACCATTGTAGTAAAAAACAAGCTGATCACCAGCGCAGGATACGGTAACGACGCAAAAACGGCTTTGCCGCTCAGACGTTCGTTTTTTTTGATAACTGGGCGCACGCCTTCTTTAATTAAAAATAGCGTAACCAGAAAGCTCACCACCAACAGCATGGCAGTAATCAAAAAGACCGCCCGCAGACCAATATGATCCGCGACAAAACCGCCCATTAACGGCCCGCCGATGACGCCGCTAATCTGCGCGGTAGAAAGTGTACTGAGCGCCCAACCGCTGCGTTCGCGCGGTACCTGAGAGGCCACCAGCGCCATAGCATTGGGAATATAGCCTGACGTCAGGCCCATGATTCCGCGCAACAGGAAAAGCTGCCAGACATGAGTCGCGAGCGCCTGGAGCAAAATAGCAATCGCCATCCCAAGCGACGCGCGCAACAGCATCAATTTGCGCCCTTTTCGGTCAGCCAGACTGCCCCACATCGGCGATACAATGGCGGAAATCAAAAACGTAATACTAAACGTTAACCCGGACCACATTGACAAGGCTTCATGGGAAGAGACCCCTAGCTGGGAAATGTAAAGGGGTAAAAAAGGCAGGATTTGACTGATTGCCAGCCCGGTAAAAAAACAGCCAAACCAGACGGAAATGAGATTAACTTTCCAGGATTCCATAAGACTCGTAACGATAAGTAGCTGAAAATACATGCTAGCTTAGCAAGCTCACTTTTTCCTGGTGGTTCCAGAGGTGCGATACATCACATTTTGCTATTTTGTCTCCCCGTTCATCATTTTTGTGAAACATATCACATAGTACGGACGCAAAAGGCAGACGTTTATGCTTTAACGACACACGCCATAACCACGCATTCCAAGATGGAAATGGTTGGCATGGGCGGCGTTATAGTCAGGCCCAAGCCCATTGCCATAATAATGGCAGCTGGCGTTGAGCAAGGCGCGCAGCCAGGGGCCCGTCTCCTCATTCTTCCAGCCTCGCAGCACGGTAATTTTTTGGCCATTCGACAACTGAAACCCGCTAATATCCAGCGCTTGTGCACTGGCATGTTCGCTACGGCGTGCATCCGGACGGTGATAAATATTACGGCAGGCGTAGCTGCCCAGATGTTCGATTCGGGCCAGGCGCTGTTTCATCAAGGTTTTTGTTAAAGGTTTTGCCTGCTGTTCAACGAACAGCGCGGAGCTCAGCGCCAACGGGCAGGAGGCTAAAAAACTGCTACTCAATTTAACCTGACCAAAATCTCTGACGCGCACAACATGGGTTAATGGGCATTCGCCAGCGCTATCTGCAACAGGCTGTGATGAGATTATCCCCTGTTGATTGGCCGCGGTCAGGAGTTCCTGGCATTGCGCTGGTGTAAGGCGCTGTAGTTTGAAGGTCGTGATCAGGCCTGGCGGATCGGAAAGTTGTAACGGGGCAAAAGGATTATAATAAGAGGGAAGATAACGATATCCCAGTCCGCTAATGCCGCCCAGCAGCACAATAATCAGAAAACCCTTACCTTTCACACGGCCTCCTTTCTTAAATCCCTTAAGCATTATGGCAGAAGCCCGCGAAACCCGCGTTTTGTCGTGGTAATGTATACGTTTTGCATTCGATGGAATGGGTTTTTAAGATGGCGAAATTGCGGATAGGAATAGTATTTGGTGGTAAATCAGCAGAACATGAAGTGTCTTTGCAATCGGCGAAAAATATCGTTGAGGCAATAGATAAAACTCGCTTTGACGTAGTGCTATTAGGGATAGATAAAGCGGGACAGTGGCATGTTAACGATGCGGAAAATTATTTACAGAATGCCGACGATCCGGCACATATCGCGCTACGCCCTTCGGAAATGAGTCTTGCCCAGGTGCCAGGCAAACATGAGCACCAATTGATCAACGCCCAGAACGGTCAGCCGCTACCGACGGTAGATGTGATTTTCCCCATCGTCCACGGTACGTTAGGTGAAGACGGCTCATTGCAAGGCATGCTACGCGTCGCAAACTTACCGTTTGTCGGTTCAGACGTCCTGAGTTCCGCGGCCTGCATGGATAAAGACGTTGCCAAACGACTGCTGCGCGATGCAGGTCTGAATATCGCCCCGTTTATTACCCTCACCCGAACGAATCGTCACGCGTTTAGTTTTGCCGAGGTTGAATCCCGTCTGGGCCTGCCGCTGTTCGTTAAACCTGCCAACCAGGGATCTTCGGTCGGTGTCAGTAAAGTCGCCAATGAAGCGCAGTACCATCAGGCGGTCGCGCTGGCCTTCGAATTCGATCATAAAGTTGTAGTCGAACAAGGGATCGCTGGCCGCGAGATCGAATGCGCCGTATTAGGTAACGATCGCCCGCAGGCCAGTACCTGTGGTGAAATCGTGCTGAATAGCGAATTTTACGCCTACGATACTAAATACATTGATGATAATGGCGCTCAGGTTGTGGTACCGGCGCAAATACCTTCCGAGGTGAACGACAAGATCCGCGCGATCGCGATTCAGGCTTATCAGACGCTGGGCTGCGCAGGTATGGCGCGTGTCGATGTCTTTTTAACGGCAGATAATGAGGTGGTGATCAACGAGATCAATACGCTGCCTGGTTTTACCAATATCAGCATGTATCCAAAACTCTGGCAGGCGAGCGGACTGAGTTATACTGATTTGATCAGCCGCCTGATTGAACTGGCGCTGGAACGCCATACGGCGGATAACGCCTTAAAAAGGACGATGTAATACTGTATGCCCGATAACGAAACATTTATCGGGCGTCTTTTGCCTCGTCATCGCTACGCCGACGAATAATGAGCCCCGCCAGCCAAAAGCTGATAATCCACGTTACCAGCCCTACGCCGTAGGTTTGCCACCCCTTCGCCTCAAACCCCAGCAATCCCACCACGCCGTTCAAAATAAAGATTAACCCAATAGCGAAGGCATAATAGTGCCAGTCACGACGAATTTTTACAGGCAAATGCATAACGACTCCGACGTATTAATCATAGCAAAGGCGCATTTTTACATACTTCTTGCGAACGGTCTGTGGAGGATACGGAATTTCTTAAATGTTAATTAATTTTGATTAAGGTGAATGTTTTGTGACAACTAACAAAAATTTACGTTGTGGATACATTCCTGATGTGAAATTACCATGATTCTGATATTGACAAACGCAATGACCTGTCAGACTTCACAGTAAGCCGATGGCATAACGCCAGATCGTAACCGATCACCCTGGAGGTCTTTATGGCTGATTTCACTCTCTCAAAATCGCTGTTCAGCGGAAAATATCGAGAAACCTCCTCTACGCCTGGAAATATTGCTTACGCCGTTTTTGTACTGTTTTGTTTCTGGGCCGGGGCACAACTTTTAAACCTGTTGGTTCATGCCCCTGGCATCTATGAACATCTGATGCAGGTGCAAAATACAGGTCGACCACGCGTAGAGATTGGACTGGGCGTCGGGACAATTTTTGGACTGGTGCCCTTTCTGACAGGCTGTCTGATTTTTGGCGTTATCGCCGCATTTTTACGTTGGCGCCACCGCCACCAGTAAACGTGAGCGCGCTGAAGAGGCTCCCCTTCGGCGCGTCCTCTATCGCCCCATACACCGGGCCCGTCGTTCATCAACCCGTTTAGCAAACCAGGCCGTTGTCAGCTTACGTGTAATCTTCGGGCTTTCCAGTTGAATGCCGGGCAGTATTTCACGCGGCAATGTCCTGCCCGTTTTGGCGTCAGCCAGCTTATAGACGTCCCTGTAGAGCGCTGTTTTTTCGAAATCCAGACTATCGCCTTTCTCCAGTTGGCGGCGGATCTCGCGTTCATTCATTCCCAACTGTGCAGCCAGTTTGCGCGTGGCTAACTCCGTTTTGCCGGGCGCTTTGCTGTCGTAACGAATCAGATCGCCATCCAGCGCCAGTTTTACACCACTGGCTTTACTGACGGCATTCTGGAACGCTGCATTACGACTGGCATACCACCCGGCATTGAAGTCGGCGAAGCGGAAAATCGGCGCGCTGTAATTCGCCGGATAATTGAGTAAATGATATGTCCCAAACCACAGCCCGCCACGGCGTGTAAAGACCTCCTGACGTACCGTACCCGCCATTTTCCACGGATAGCCTTTAGCGTGCTGTTCAGCGAAGGCGATACTGACCTGCATAGGGCCGCCGGTATGTACCGGGTTGTAAGAGCCAAACAGAGTCTGTCCCATAGGAACCATATTGATAAAATCGTCAAAAATGGCGCTAAGCTGTTTTTCGGTTCTTACTGTATCCAGTCGTTCGCTATAACTTTTCCCGGTGGGGGAATTCATTTTCAGCGCGGTATGCACAACAAACCGTGGGATATGCAGCCGTTCAGCGCGGCGATCAATTTCCTGCCAGGCTATTTTATTCAGCCCCGGTACGACGGGATCTGCCTGATAACCAGATTCCTGCTGCGCAACCGCCAGCACCGAACAGACATTTTCTACCGTCGGTGCCAGCCCCTGGCTCTTAAACGTTGTGGCGATATCTTTCGCCCAGGCGTCCCGGTCTTTAACGCTGGCTGGCATTTTCTGGCGTACTATGCTTGCAACGTCGACAGGCTTCTCGCCCTGATTCACTGGCTGCCGGGATTGACTACTACAGCCAGCCAGTAGTGCGACTGCCAAAAAAGACACTGGATAAAGACGGGACGCCGCCGGCATAACGTTTCCTTCTGTTAGCTAAAAGAGTGAGTCACTTCCTGAGCCGGCTGTCCATCCAGCTGGCGCTCAAAACTACGCAAACGCTTATAAATGGACATCAGTTCCACCAGTGTTGTCCAGGAGTTAATCAGATACTGGAATGAACCACGCACCTGGCCAAACACGTTAGTGATTTGCGTCATCAGACCCAGTGTAATCGTACCGGCAACAATGGAAGGAAACAGCAGGAACAAACCGAAAACGTTATCAACCTGCAGATAGAGAATACGTGCAATGTTGAAGTACATATAGTGAAAATAGAGACGGAAATAGTTACGGCGCACCGCGCTAAACAGTTCACGCACAGTTGGCGGCGTGGCGCGGCTGGCGTCATCTTCACCGTAAACCAGTTCCTTACGATAGGCTGCTTCTACGCGCTGGTTTTTAAATTCCAGCCCCGGCAATTTAATCCCGACGACCGCCAGCAGACCCGTTCCCATTAATGACCAGACAATAGCGGCAATAACCAGACCATAAGGGATGTGTCCCACAACGGGTAAATCCGGCACATGCGCTGACAGGGTAACCAATACAGGCAAAAAGGCGATGAGTGTCATAATGGCATTGATAAAACTCACGCCCATATCCTCAAGCGTAGAGGCAAAACGCATGGTATCTTCCTGCACACGCTGGGCAGCCCCTTCGATATGGCGTAAATACTGCCAGTGCGCCATATAGTGCTCGTTCATTGCGGTACGCCAGCGAAAGACATAGTGACTGACAAAGAAATTATTTAACACGCCGATCACCACCGCGATAAGCGCAATACCGAGAAAAACGCCCACCTCATAATAGAATTGACCAATAGTCACCTTATGCGGCGAGCTGAGCGCGGTCTGGATCAAATCATAGAATGGTGCGTACCAGGCGTTAACCGCGACGCCAACCTCCACCAAAAACCAGGTGACAAAAATAATGAGCGAGGTGCCAAGTATCGACCAGTACTGCCAACGGTGCGGGCTATAGATGAACCAGAACGTTGCGAATAAACCGACACAAATCAGGTAATAAGCATAAAAAATCAGATAGTCCAGCGACCAGAATCGTGCTGCGCTGATGGGGATCTTATCGGACGCACCGACAAGCCGCGCAACCCACGCTCCCCCTCCCACCTGCCAGAAAATGACAGCGACCAGCGCCCAAACAAACGCCGAAATGAAAAACGGCCCTGGCTTTGGGAAAAAAGATTTAAACATTATGCACTCCTGCTAACTTCTTATCTTTATGACGGCGGCTGTGACAACTGCAATATCAAGCCATGCCCAGGAAAATGAAAGGGCTAAACCAGGCATTGTGACCTACGTTGCGGCGGTTAGTTCGCATGTCAGCCCAACAGAATTGTTTCGACGAGTTTCATACCGGGCGGATAGGCTGACGCTATCAGATTATCACATGCGCTATATCACAAAAGTAAACATTATCCTTCATGCCAAACGTTACGTTTTACTCGCCGTTACGTTTTCTCAGTAACTTTTTTCTCTTTAACACTTTGCAATGTGCCGCCGGGTAGTATAAATACGCATAACTACCGTTATTTCATTTATGGACATTACCGTTGAAACGTAGTCTGCTTTTTACTGCCACGCTGTTAACGGCGTCATGTACTTCTGTCCAGGCGGCTCAGCCGATTGCCGATCCCGTTTTTGCCTCTGACATTGTTGATCGCTACGCCGAGCATATCTTTTATGGCAGCGGTGCCACAGGTATGGCTCTGGTGGTGATCGACGGCAATCAACGTGTGTTTCGTAGTTTCGGTGAAACCCGGCCAGGTAATAATGTTCGTCCACAGCTTGATTCAGTCATTCGTATCGCCTCTCTCACCAAGTTGATGACCAGCGAGATGTTGGTGAAACTGCTCGATCAAGGCACGGTAAAATTAAACGATCCTCTCAGCAAATATGCGCCCCCCGGCGCACATGTCCCGACGTATAAAGGTACACCAATTACACTGGTCAATTTAGCCACCCATACCAGCGCACTACCGCGAGAGCAACCCGGCGGAGCGCCACATCGCCCGGTATTTGTCTGGCCCACTCGTGAACAGCGCTGGAGCTGGATCTCTACTGCAACCTTAAAAGTGGCGCCTGGCTCGCAGGCGGCCTATTCCAATCTGGCGTTCGACCTGTTAGCCGACGCGCTGTCGACCGCATCCGGCAGGCCTTATACGCAACTGTTTGAAGAGAATATTACCCGTCCGCTGGGAATGAAAGACACCACGTTTACTCCGTCTCCCGATCAGTGTAAGCGCCTGATGGTGGCGGAGAAAGGCGCCAGCCCCTGTAATAATACTCTGGCTGCCATCGGCAGCGGCGGCGTCTACTCTACGCCGGGAGATATGATGCGCTGGATGCAACAGTATCTGTCGTCGGATTTCAATCATCGCAGCCGACAGGCCGATCGAATGCAAACACTAATTTATCAACGCGCACAACTAAAAAAAATGGTCGGGATGGACGTACCGGGTAAAGCAGACGCGCTCGGTCTGGGCTGGGTCTATATGGCACCTAAAGATGGACGTCCAGGCATTATCCAGAAAACAGGAGGCGGTGGTGGTTTTATTACCTATATGGCGATGATCCCGCAATATAATATTGGTGCCTTTGTCGTCGTCACTCGTTCTCCCCTCACGCGATTTACTAATATGAGTGACGGTATTAACGATCTGGTTAGCGAGTTAAACGGTAATAAACCGATAGCTATTCCCACGTCCTGAGTTATCGTCGCTCATCGTATACCAAACGAGGCGCACTACTTTTTAATATTCAGAGGGCAAACGGTTAATACTGACCAGTTTGCCTTTGTTCATTTCAATATAATTTCCCTTACGCAGGGCCGCGAGAACTTCTGCCACTACCGATCGTGATACACGCGTTCGTTGATGAATATAATTCATGACACCAATACGAGAACGAAGTTCTTCATCCCATTCAATCATTGTTATTAACGTGGCCCGAATTTGGTCGTAAGAATTATTGCCAATAAGTTGCCTGTCACGAAGTTCCAGGACCTGATTTTTCCATGCCAGCCAACAAAAGGCTTCACGCCACAGCTGATGTTGTTCAATGATGGAGAGGGTTTGTGACGACGCAAGGCGATAGCCAATGCAGCCACTTTCCGCAATTAATTTATATTGTGACTCTTTTTTTGCCAGCCCATCAGCCAGGCCAAAAATAAAGGGAGCCTGCACAATACCGATAAGAACCTTATCTCCACGGATCAACGAAACCACACCGTCTAAAATAACAAAAGTATGGGTGTTACTCTCTTCAGACGAACAGATAATTTCTTTATCATTAACAAACTCGAAACGAGCCCCCTGCTTAGAAAGGTATTTATCAAGTATGCTAAATTCCTGCAGAGGTTTACTTAAAGATAACATATGCATTCCTTGCAATAATGCCCGTCAAATCCTTGACGGGCATTTCCCGTTTAAATTACCTTTATTTCTCCTGAGAGAAAATAATTACCAGGTATATTTAACACCAACGTTTGCAGACCAGTCTTGATCAACATCACCGCCGCCGAGGTAGTTAGCATCGGTATAGGCGCTGAAGTTCTTCGTGAAGCTGAACTGAGTACCCAGGCCAACACGTACCGCAGAACCTTCTACGCCGTTGTCGATAGAATCGCCATTTACGTCAGCATCGTTGTTGGAGTCGTCGTAAACATAAGCCAGTTTGAAGTACGGTGTCAGCGCCTGATCTTCGCTGTAAGTGAAGGTATAACCGGCATCTACACCCAGTTCATAACGCATACTGTCATAAGACTGACCATCAACTTTCATGTCGTTGCTCAGCTGGTAGTCATCACCAGACTGGAACAGACCAGATACACTGCCGTACGGAGTCAGGTAACCTGCATCACCCAGTTTCCAGTCGTAGCCCAGTTTCAGACCGAAGCCCCAGGCATCTGAAGAGGTGTTGCCATCAACGTAATCGCCGTTGCTCATGTTAGCAGACAGATCGTTGTTGAAGTGAGAGTAGCTCAAGTTACCGTCAACAAAGATATTGTTTGCGAAGCGAGCAGAAGAGTAGAGGTAGGCAGACTGGCTGTCTTGATCCACCTGGCCGGTACGATCGCTCAGATCTCCCTTCGCGAAGCCCGCTGCTGCACCAACGACCCACTTAGCGTTGTTACCGTCAACTTTAGTATCAACACCGACCATGATGCCGTTGACATCCTGATCATAGTTAATAGTGCCGTTGTCGCCGTTAAAGTTACCACCGAAGTAGCTTACCCATGCACCGCCGTTATCCGCCAGGCCATGACGAGCGTTGGTCAGACGAGTGCCAACAGTGTCTTGCTCCAGGTTCCAGATATTCGTGTTCGCAGAAGGAATACTCAACGCCATGTTAGCGTAGTCGGTCAGTTCCATCTGTTCCAGAACGACAGTGTTGCCTTCCTGCTTAGCCTGATAGGTGTAAGCCCCCAGGTCAGCTTTATTTGCAGCGGAGAAGGTTGCATTGGTATTTACGTCGTTGACATAAATCAGCTCGTTGCCTTTGTAATCCGCAACGGAACCTGCGCCAGTGGCGTTGTCGATACGCACTTTGTAGTTACCGGTTGCCGCGACAACATTGTCAACAGAGCTGTTATCCAGTTCGTCGCCGTTGTTGATATCGCCGTTACCGTTGATAGTCAGGTGACCATCAGAGTTCATCGCGATAGTACCGTAACCGTAGTTAGCCTGGGTGGTATCCCAGGTACGGTCGTTCACCAGATCGGCATTCAGAACATAATCGCTGCTATGGATGTTGAATACACCAGAAACAACATGGCCAGAGTTATCAGCAACATTACCGCTGGTCAGTTCCAGGGTATCGGTGTTGAATGCTTCAGTATCAAACTGATCGACATTAACATCCAATACACCACCGTTAGTTACAGTGATGGTATTAGCATACAGATTAGAGTAAGTACCCCAGCCAGTAGACGTATCCAGGTTAACCGTACTGTAGGTGTTAATGGTCAGGTGATCAGTATCTACGTAACCACCTTCACCGATGTTCATTGAAGAACCATTATTTAAATCAACAGTATCTGCTGTTACATCAGAATCAGAAACATTCACCTGGGAACCATTGTTAACCGTCAATGTATCAACAAGAGAATCCCCAACAGTATCCCACTCAGAACCGTTGTTTAATACAACGTTAAACACGCCACTCTGGAAGACTTGATTGCCAACGACACGGCCCCACGCATTCGCCTCCGTGGTTGCTCCCGGAGTCAAGCTATTGGCTGCAACATCAAACATATTAGCCGGAGCAATAACCTCAGCATTAATCGTAGCCTGACCCACCCACTTACTGCCATTATCAAGAGTGAGATTCAGTTCATCAACGTTCAGGCTATCATCAGCCCAGCCATGGTTGGTATCAGCAATACCATCACCATTGGTGTCATCGCCAGTAGCATTGAAGTTAGCATTCCAGGTACTGGTGAAATCGACATCACCCATCAGCGTAGAATTGCTGAAATAGACATTGTTCTTCATTGCATAGTCTGAAGCAGCACTATCCGTGAAAGACAACGCGTTGTCACCAGGTCCGGTATAATCGCCAGGCTCATCAGAATTACCGAAGGAAGCTGTATTACTTTCCAGAATGAAATCTGAACCGGAGGTTACGGTAGAATCATAAACATTGATATTGTTATCCCAGGTATGGGATTCTGTCGTGTAAGTGTCGTTGTAAGTATTTCCCTGAGACAGGGCAATACCGGCAACGCGGGAGTTGTGGGAAATATTGATGTTACTTTCCACATCAAGATTCACCGCCACGCCTTCACTGACATCAAATGTTTCATTGGTGTATTTGGTTACATCACCGTCCTTATAGGAATCAGTGAAGTAAAACGCTTCATAATCATCATCAATAGTGGAATTAGCAATGTTCAGCGTGAATACATCGCCATCATACCAATTGTTATCAACAACGGTATCATTGTAGAAATTATAGCCAACCAGACCATTTCCATCCATATCAGCCCGATCATAATAACCGCCAGGTAACATAGATGTAATTGAGCCATGAATAACTGAGTTACTAATATTCAACTCATTACTGGTTGCGTCATTATAATCATGATTCAGGTAATAAGTAGAAATCGTACCGTTAACCGTGTCGCCGTTAAACGACTGGTCGAAATCACCATTGGCGTTATTGTAGTAAACGAAACCACTATAGTTTACATAGTTACCATCAACGGTACCCGCAGCATCCATATTATCCCAGTCAAGTGCGGTAGTAGGATTGTCGTAATAAGTCCAGGTATCGTAAGTGGCAGCATTCGCCTGAGAAGTGATTGCCAGAGTGCAAGCCAATGCTAATTGTGAGACTACAAGTTTCTTTTTCCAGGAGTGCATTTGTCATCCCTCCTCAGGGACGTAATATCGTTGATCCATCAATTATCAATGCATGAAAACATATATATGTTTAGCGAGGACGATTATGCGGCGGCATCGCTAAAAGGTTCAATTATTCTTTACCCACTGTCCGGATCCGGACGTGAATAAAACACACTTCACAAAATAGACAAAAGTCGTTAAAACACCTTGAACTTCAATTTGTTGCCAGAAAAACCAAAAGCAAAACACATATAAAAATAATATATTTAACAGAAACACAAAATGAATACAAATAATAGCCAGAGCTGATAATACTTAAAAATAAATTAAATAAAACTAAAAGCAACGCCAAATTAATTTCTCCGAAAAATACTTCATACCTTAAAATATTAATTCCGGGTATATAAAACGGTGGCATTTTCTCCCGGCGCTGGCGGTGCGTTAAGGACAGTTTTCGTAAAACATTCCCGGCCGAATTCAGGTATACTGGCACCTTCAATTCCACAAACATCAGGCAAACCATGACAGACCTTATCCATCGCCCTCGTCGCCTGCGCAAATCTGCCGCGCTGCGCGCTATGTTTGAAGAGACAACACTCAGTCTGAACGACCTGGTGTTGCCGATCTTTGTTGAAGAAGAACTCGACGACTACCAGGCCATCGACGCCATGCCCGGTGTGATGCGTATTCCGGAAAAACAGCTGGCGCGGGAAATTGAACGTATCGCCAACGCTGGTATTCGTTCTGTTATGACCTTCGGCATTTCTCACCATACCGATGACACTGGCAGCGATGCCTGGAAAGAAGATGGCCTGGTGGCGAGAATGTCCCGCATCTGTAAGCAAACCGTGCCGGAGATGATTGTCATGTCCGATACCTGTTTCTGCGAGTACACCTCGCACGGTCACTGCGGCGTCCTGTGCGAACATGGCGTTGATAACGATGCGACGCTGGCCAACCTCGGCAAGCAGGCCGTTGTTGCAGCAGCGGCTGGCGCAGATTTTATCGCGCCTTCTGCGGCGATGGATGGACAAGTCCAGGCCATTCGTCAGGCGCTGGACGCCGCTGGTTTTACCGATACGGCCATCATGTCCTACTCCACTAAATTTGCGTCTTCTTTTTATGGTCCTTTCCGTGAGGCAGCAGGGACGGCGTTGAAAGGCGATCGCAAAACCTATCAGATGAACCCGATGAACCGTCGTGAAGCGATTCGCGAATCTCTACTCGACGAAGCGCAAGGCGCAGACTGTCTGATGGTTAAACCCGCAGGCGCCTATCTGGATGTGCTGCGTGAAATCCGCGAGCGCACGGAGTTGCCGATTGGCGCTTATCAGGTGAGCGGCGAATACGCCATGATTAAATTTGCCGCTATGGCTGGCGCCATTGACGAAGAAAAAGTCGTGCTGGAAAGTCTGGGCTCAATTAAACGCGCCGGTGCCGATGTGATTTTTAGTTACTTCGCGCTGGATCTGGCTGAGAAGAAAATTCTGCGTTAATTACTCCTTCTTTTGCCGGATGGCGTGCGCTATCCGGCACACTCTCCCCCGGTAACAAACCTCTTGTCGGGCCTACTGGCGTTGTGCTTTTAACCCGGCAATGTCCGCAGGTGTCGTTCGACAGCATCCACCCATTAAGCGTGCGCCCGCAGCCCACCACTGCGGCAAATGATCCGCCAACCGTGCGCAAGTCTCGCCGTGGTGGCGCCAGACTTTACTGGCCACGTCATACTGCTCGCCAGAATTAGGATAAACTACCAGCGGCAGCGTTGTTAAGCCGTATAAATGCTGTAACGCAGCGGTGGCGTTTTCCAGTGCGATACAGTTAATGCCAATGGCAACCACCTGGGGATAATGGTTCAGACACGCCGTCACCTCCAGCAACGGTGTACCATCGCTCAGATGTTTGCTGTCACGCAGGGTGAACGAGAACCACGCCCTGGCGCGCGGGTACGCGGTTAACAGTTCTGCCAGCGCCTGAATCTCCACGAAATTCGGCAACGTTTCACAGGCCAGCAGATCGGCCCCGGCATCCAGTAGCGCCTCCACGCGCGGGCGGTGAAACGCCTGAAATTGTTCCGGCGTACGCGCATAATCGCCACGGTACTCCGACCCGTCGGCAAGAAATGCGCCATAAGGTCCGATCGATCCGGCGATCAGCAAAGTGCCCGCCTGTGGGTTTTCCGCCAGATACGCTTCGCGCGCCTTGCGTGCTAGCTCCACGCTCTTGCCAATCAGCGATGTTGCCTGCGCCTTACTCAGACCGCGCGCCGCTAACCCATCCGGAGTCGCCTGATAGCTGGCGGTAATCACACACTGCGCCCCGGCCCGAAAATAGTCCAGATGGACATCACGAATCAACGCCGGTTTCTCAAGTAGTACTTTCGCGGACCACAGGCTATCGCTGAGATCGCAGCCCCGCGCTTCCAGCTCCGTCGCCATCGCGCCATCCAGCAACAGAAAGTCATGCTTTTCGAGTAGGGCGCTTAATGGATTATTCTGCGGCATATGATGACTCCTGATATTGATTTCCTGGCTGGAGAAGGAAGTAAACACCATAATATAGCGTCGTAAATGGTAAACCGTACCACAGCGCAATGGCGAAAAACCTTTCACGGTGTGGCATCATAGCGACCGGATAACGTTGGAATCAGGGGATGAATGTGAAACCGGTAACGCTCTACGATGTCGCAGCCCATGCAGGCGTCTCTTATCAGACCGTCTCACGCGTCGTAAACCAGGCCAGCCACGTTTCGGCCAAAACACGCGAGAAAGTCGAAACGGCAATGGCAGCGCTGAATTACATCCCCAACCGCGTCGCGCAACAGTTGGCTGGAAAGCAATCGCCGCTGATTGGCGTCGCCACCAGCAATCTGGCGCTACATGCCCCCTCACAGATTGTCGCTGCCATCAAATCCCGCGCCGACCAGTCCACAGCCAGCGTGGTGATTGCTATGGTTGAACAGACAGGGGTCGAGGCCTGTAAAGCGGCAATACACAACCTGCTCGCTCAGCGCGTAACGGGGTTGATTATTAACTTTCCGCTGGATGAAGTTGATGCCGTCACCGTAGCGGCCTCCTGCGGCGCGGTGCCGGCGCTATTTCTTGACGTCTCTGACCAGACGCCGGTGAATCGTATCATTTTTTCCCACGATGACGGCGCGCGTTTAGGCGTCGAGCATCTGGTCCACCACGGTCATACCCAAATTGCTTTACTGGCGGGCCCCCACTCTTCTGTATCAGCCCGCCTGCGTCATGCCGGGTGGCATAAGTATCTGGCGCAGTACCGGTTGCAGCCGCTAGTTGAGAGGGAAGGCGACTGGAGCGCGATGTCAGGCTTTCAGCAAACCATGCAAATGCTCAATGGCGGTACGATCCCCAGCGCCATACTTGTCGCCAACGATCAGATGGCATTGGGCGCCATGCGTGCGATTAGCGAGTTCGGTCTGCGGGTCGCCGCGGATATCTCGGTGATTGGCTACGATGATACCGAAGACAGCGCCTGCTACATTCCACCGCTGACCACTCTCCGACAAGACTTTCGCCGGTTGGGCGAAAGCAGCGTCGACAGGCTTATGCAGCTCTCGCGGGGCGAAATAAGCGAGCCTGACACGCTGCTGCCGGTCACGCTGGTGGAACGCCAAACCGTGCAGCGCCCCGCAGCCGGGAGCGCATCTGCACAAGCGCTCGCCGACTCGCTCATGCAACTGGCGCGGCAGGTTGCACGGTTAACACCAGGCAAATAAACGCTACATGAGCGGAGTGGGATTCTCTGATTAGGACGCTAAATTTAGCTAAGAGTATTACCTAATCCCGGCTTTCATAAAGGGACGGCCATGGCTGCGCTCTTTTTTACCGAGTCTTCCCACGTATAACGCTCTCATTTCTTTCATCTGCGATATGCCCAACAAACGCTATACGATTCATATCAGGGAAATAGACAATTCGCGAGTAAAATACTGCTGAAAGCCAGCCTTCACCCGGCACGGGATGTGGTAAACGTCCATGATGAGACCACCATAAGTTGCACAGGCGCACTTACGCCTCTCATCGTCAGGAATTTTTACCTAAATACCGCGCGTAGACTCATATCATTCCCGTGCGCTCCTGCCTGATTTATATGTACTGTTAAGAAGGAAAGCGAGCCCGACATGTTCAGGTGCGATTTTTAGTAGCAAATGATGGAGCTCATCAATTGTTATTCGTCCTATCAGAAATCTGCCGATTAAGATCAGAAGTTTCAATTAATGTGATTTATTTCAGGAGAGAGCCGTTTTATCTATTTTTATAATCAATCTATCTGGCCAGACAAACTTTTTTATAACAAATCGATAAGTTAAAAAAAATCTGCCATAACGACAGATTTCTTTAATTTACAATCAGAGATTGGCAACGTTGTGATAGACTTTCTGAACATCATCGTCATCTTCAAGGGCATCAACAAGTCCTTCAAAGATTTCTAAATCTTCTGGTGAAAGTTCAACTTCTGATTGAGCAATCATTTCTAATTCTGTTGTTGAGAATTCAGTAATTCCAGCTGCTTTTAGTGCTGCAATTCCTTTGTGAAGATCTGCCGGCTCAGTATAAACAACGATGTTTCCTTCTTCTTCGGTTACATCACGAACATCAACTTCAGCTTCGAGCAAAACTTCAAAAATATGGTCGGGGTCTGTGCCTTTAAAAACAATCACGCCAGTATTATCAAACATATAGCTGACAGCACCTGCCGCTCCAATATTGCCGCCTTTTTTATTAAAAATTGTGCGAACATTGGCAATCGTACGGTTAACATTTGACGTCAACGTTTCAGCGATAATCATTGAACCATTTGGTCCAAAGCCTTCATAGCGCCCTTGTACAAAGGTTTCATCTCCACCACCTTTGGCTTTATCAATGGCTTTATCAATAACGTGCTTTGGAACCTGCGCTTGTTTCGCACGTTCAATAACAAATTTTAAAGAGGTGTTTAATTCTGGGTCTGGTTCGCCTTGCTTAGCAGCCGCATAGATTTCCACACCGAATTTTGCATATACTTTAGACGTTGCACCGTCTTTAGCGGTTTTTTTAGCAACAATATTGGCCCATTTACGTCCCACTGGAATCGTCTCCTGGAAAATGATATTTACATTACTGGCAGATTATTAACCTGCATTTTTTCCGCGATATTATATCATAATGTATAAATTCTCGTCTATGAGAAACAAAAACGACCCATTTTACAGATTGTTACTTTAAATTTACCTATAGTTAATATTGTGTATAAGCTATTCCAATATTTTCTTCTGAACCTTTTTTATTCTTAATAATTGAAGCGCAGCAATAATACCCAAGACAGGAAAAATAAAAGTGATTATCCAGGCAAAAACACCTATCCATAAAATTGCCGCCGCACTACTGACAGAGCGCTGCAGATCATTGTCGAGGTCAGATTCTGGAAGTTATCATTCCATTCAAGCAAAGCGCCGCCTTCGCCTTTTATCTAAAACGTTCACGACTGCTCCAGCCCATCGCAATAGCCTCCTGCCAGCTCCGCTTCATATAGCCTGAACTTCAGCATAATGCCCCCCACCTTTCCCCACGCAATAATTAATGTGAGTGACATCACTTAACGCACATCCCTGGCTTTACACTGTTTCCGTTATCGCCGTATTTTCAATAAAAATTGTGAGCGAATAACAACTCACTTAAGGATACGGAATGAATCAGGAGCGTGATTTTCTCTCTTCAGTATTATCCAGGCGTGACTGGGAGAATCCTGGCGTAACACAACTCAACCGGCTGGCCTCACACCCACCTTTTTATAGCTGGCGTCATGCTGATGACGCACGCCACGACGAACCATCATCCCGACGTCGTAGCCTGAACGGCCAATGGAAATTTAATTGGTTCGCCTCGCCCGAAGCCGTTCCGGAGGCGTGGCGTCTGCATGACCTGCAACACGCGGATACCATTACCGTACCATCGAACTGGCAGATGTACGGCTATGACGCGCCGATTTACTCTAACATTACCTATCCGTTTCCGGTTAATCCACCGTTCGTTCCGGCAGAAAACCCCACGGGATGTTATTCGCTCACATTTAATATTAATAACGATGAATTACAGGATGGGAAAACGCGGATCATTTTTGATGGTATCAACTCCGCATTCTATTTGTGGTGCAACGGACGCTGGGTAGGCTACGGGCAGGACAGCCGTCTGCCATCGGAATTCGATCTCAGTGATTTTTTACGTGAGGGGGAAAACCGCCTCGCGGTGATGGTGCTGCGCTGGAGTGATGGCAGCTACCTGGAAGACCAGGATATGTGGCGAATGAGCGGGATTTTCCGTGATGTTTACCTGCTGCATAAACCCTCGACGTACATCAGCGATCTGCACATTAACACTCACTTCAACGACGATTTCAGCCGGGCGGTGGTGGATGCGGAAATCAGATCGACAGGCGATCTGCACGATAATTTACACGTGACGGTACAGCTATGGGATGGCGAAACCTTAATCGGCAAGAAAACCGCGCCATTAGGCAGCGATATCATTGATGAACGCGGCGCGTACCATGACCGTACAACGCTGCGCCTGAAGGTTGAACATCCCAGGCTGTGGAGCGCCGAAACGCCGAATCTGTACCGCGCCGTTGCGCTGCTACACACCGCCGACAATACGCTGATTGAAGCCGAAGCCTGCGACATTGGTTTTCGCCAGGTACGTATCGAAAACGGCCTGTTGTTGCTGAACGGTAAACCGCTTTTGATTCGCGGCGTGAATCGCCATGAGCATCACCCACAGCAGGGTCAGGTCATGGATTACGACACCATGCTGAAAGATATCCTGTTAATGAAGCAGAATAACTTCAACGCCGTGCGCTGTTCGCACTACCCGAACCATCCGCTGTGGTACACGCTGTGCGATCGCTACGGTCTGTATGTGGTGGATGAGGCCAATATCGAAACCCACGGCATGACACCCATGAATCGCCTGAGCGACGATCCCGTCTGGCTACCGGCCATGAGCCAGCGCGTAACGCGGATGGTGCAGCGCGATCGCAACCATCCGAGCATTATTATCTGGTCGCTGGGCAATGAATCCGGCCATGGCGCAAATCATGATGCGCTCTATCGCTGGCTCAAATCCGCAGACGTTTCCCGTCCAGTGCAATATGAAGGTGGCGGTGCGGATACCGCCGCAACCGATATTGTCTGCCCGATGTACGCACGTGTCGATCAGGATCAACCCTTCCCCGCCGTACCGAAGTGGTCAATCAAGAAATGGTTGTCATTACCCGGCGAACAGCGCCCGCTGATCCTCTGTGAATACGCTCATGCGATGGGGAATAGCCTCGGCGGTTTCACCAAATACTGGCAGGCCTTTCGTCAATACCCGCGGCTACAAGGTGGTTTTGTCTGGGACTGGGTCGACCAATCGCTGATCAAATATGATGCCGATGGCAAACCATGGTCGGCCTACGGCGGCGACTTTGGCGATGCGCCGAACGATCGCCAGTTCTGCATGAACGGGCTGGTTTTTGCCGATCGTACCCCACATCCCGCACTGTTTGAAGCCAAACACGCCCAACAGTTTTTCCAGTTCCGGTTACTGCCAGGCTCCGGGCGCCAGATTGAAGTGACCAGCGAATATCTGTTCCGTCACAGCGACAACGAACGTCTGCACTGGTCGCTGGCACAGAACGGCAAACCGGTCACTGGTGGCGAAGTAACGCTGGATATTCCTCCACAAGGGCATCAGCGCATCACGCTCCCCGAATTTCCGCAGCCGGAGACCGCGGGCCAGCTTTGGCTAACCGTGCGCGTCGAACAGCCGCAGGCAACAGCGTGGTCGCAAGCCGGACACATCTGCGCCTGGCAACAATGGAAACTGGCGGAAAAACTTAATATCCAGCTTCCTCCCACTGCAAACACCACACCACAATTAAGCGTTGATGATCATGCCTTTACGGTGGAAGTCAACGGTAAGCGCTGGCAGTTCTGCCGCAAGCTGGGTTTTCTGATTCAGTACAGAATAAATGATGAAGAGCAGTTGCTGACGCCGCTCGTTGACCAGTTTACCCGCGCGCCGCTGGATAACGATATCGGTGTCAGCGAGGCCACGCGCATCGATCCCACCGCCTGGGTTGAGCGCTGGAAGGCCGCAGGTCATTATCAGGCAGAAGCCAGCTTACTGCAATGTGATGCCGACGCGCTGGCAAGCGCGGTACTGATTACCACCGTCCATGTGTGGCAGTATGAGGGTAACCCGCTGTTTATCAGCCGGAAAACGTACCGCATCGATGGTAATGGCGAGATGCAAATTACGGTCGATGTTGACGTTAACTACGGCACACCGCCGCCTGCGCGTATCGGTCTGAACTGCCAGTTGGTAGCGGTGGCGGATCGGGTGAACTGGTTGGGACTTGGCCCCCATGAAAGCTACCCGGACAGACTCAGCGCTGCCTGTTTCGATCGCTGGGAGCTACCGCTTGAGGAAATGTATACGCCGTACGTCTTCCCGAGCGAAAATGGCCTGCGCTGCGCCACTCGCGAGCTGAACTATGGCCCGCACCGCTGGCGGGGGGATTTTCAGTTCAACATCAGTCGCTTTAGCCAGCAGCAGTTGATGGAAACCCGCCATCGTCACCTGCTACAACCGGAAGCAGGAACGTGGCTCAATATTGACGGTTTCCACATGGGTGTGGGGGGCGATGACTCATGGAGCCCGTCGGTATCGGCGGAATATGTGCTCAGCGCCGGACGCTACCATTACCAGTTAAGCTGGTACTGAACCGATGCCGGATGGCGCTGCGGCTGATCCGGCCACTGGTACGGGAACGGACGCAGGCCCGGTAAACGAAGCGCCACCAGGCATGTTGCAACGTTACTCCTCAATGACCTGGCGAATTTGTTGCAACGACGTCGGATCGTCAATGGTCGTCAGATCGCCTGGATCCCGGCCCTCGCAGATCGCCTGGATCGTTCGTCTGAGCATCTTCCCGGATCGGGTTTTTGGTAGCTGCGAGACAAACCACACGTGCGCCGGGCGGCCAAAGTTGCCGATCTGACTATCGACCAGCGCCATAATCGCCTTCTCTTCCGAATGCGCCACTTCGCGGTCTTCCAGACTGTCACTCTGTTTCGGGATCACGAAGGCTACCGCTACCTGCCCTTTCAGCGCGTCTTTTACCCCTACCACCGCCACTTCCGCAACGTTGGGATAGCTGGAGATGCTCTCCTCTATCTCACGGGTGCCGAGACGATGTCCGGCGACGTTGATCACATCATCCGTGCGCCCAAGGATAAAATAATAGCCGTCGGCGTCGCGGATCCCCCAGTCAAAGGTGGCATACACCTGACGAGTAAACAGTGACCAGTAGGTATTCACAAAGCGTGCGTCATCGCCCCAGATGGTCTGAATGCAGCCCGGCGGCAGCGGCCCTTCAATAACCACCATTCCCTTTTCGTTCGCACCACAGGGTTCACCGGTCACCTCGTTGAGCAGTTGAACATTATAGCCGTACATCGGCACGCCGGGACTGCCCAAACGCGATGGTCTGTCATCAAGCGTGCGCGCCAGCGCCATAATCGGCCAGCCGGATTCGGTCTGCCAGTAATTGTCGATCACCGGCACACCCAGTGTTCCGCTAACCCAGGCTGCCGTTGGCTCGTCGAGCGGCTCGCCTGCCAGATAGAGAACTTCCAGCGAGGAGAGATCATGATTGCGTATCTGCGCGGTGGGAAATTTCTTCAGCACACGAATGGCGGTTGGCGCTGAAAACATCCGGCTCACCCGATATTTCTCGACAATTTTCCACCATACGCCGCAGTCCGGATACGTCGGCAATCCTTCATAAACGATGGTCGCCATACCCGCCAGCAGCGGCGCATACACAATATAAGAGTGCCCCACTACCCAACCGATATCCGAAGCGCAGAAAAAGACGCCGCCCGCTTTGCCGCCAAAGAGGGTGTCCATCGATGTCGCCAGCGCCACGGCGTAGCCACCAACGTCACGCTGAACGCCTTTCGGTTTGCCGGTAGTGCCGGAGGTATAAAGAATGCAGGAACTTTCATTAGATTCAAGCCAGGCCACTGGCACACGCGCCCCGGCATGGTGTTCGCGCAGGGTCGCAAAATCCACATCGCGCCCGGCAACCCGCGCCATTTTCGCCAGCCCCCGATCCACCAGCAGTACATGCTTCGGCTGATGCTGTGCCTGATCGACCGCCTCATCAAGAAGCTTTTTATAGGGAATGACCTTCCCACCTCGCGCTCCGGCGTCCGCCGAGACAATCAGCACCGGTCTGGCATCGTCGATGCGCGCGGCTACACTGTGCGAGGCAAAACCACCAAACACCACTGAATGGATCGCGCCAATGCGCGCGCAGGCCAGTAATGTGATGTGCGCCTCGGCAATCATCGGCATATACACCAGTACCCGATCGCCACGCCGCACGCCCAGTGACAGCAGCATAGAGGCCACGACATTCACCTCGTCATACAGTTGACGAAAGGTGAAGGTACGTTCTTCTTCGGTCTCAGAGGAAACCGCAATCAGCGCCAGCGCATCCGGCTGGGTATCCAGCCAGCGGTCAATCGCGTTATGGCACAGATTAGTGGTGCCGCCGCAAAACCAGCGGGCAAACGGCGGGTTGCTGTAGTCCAGCGTCTGCGTAAACGGCTGCTGCCAGTCGATACGCCGGGCCTGTTCAGCCCAGAACTGCTCCGGTTCGTTAATCGAACGCTGATAAAATTCGCTAAAAGACATAATGCTCTCCTGTAGAACTTACGCCTAATGAGACAGGTTCTAGATGACGTACAAGTCGAGATACTCATTAACCGGCATCTGCTCCAGGCGCGTTCTGTCCAGGGAGACATCCAGGATGCGTTGTTGCTGGCGGGGTGGGAACTGGCGCGCCAGATTGATTTTAAATTTTTCGATAAGTTTTGGAATGCCGTCGCCGCGACGACGCGCGTGGCCGATCGGGTACTCGACAACCACCTCGTCAAAACGGGTACCGTCAGTAAATTCAAGACTAATGGCGTTGGCAATCGAACGTTTTTCCGGGTCATGATAATCAGTGGTAAACGCCGGGTCTTCAAAGCAATGCGTTTTTTCACGCAGCGCGTCAATACGTTTATCCTGCGCCACGCCATCCTCATAATCCGCCGCCGTTAAGCGTCCGAACAGCAGTGGGATCGCCACCATATACTGAATACAGTGATCGCGGTCAGCCGGATTATTCAGCGGGCCTTTTTTATCAATGATGCGTATACAGGCTTCATGGGTGCGAATCGTTACTTTTTCGATATCCGCCGCCGTTTTTCCAGCCGCCTGCATCTGCTCATACAGCGTCATCGCTGCTTCAACGGCGGTCTGCGAATGGAACTCCGCCGGGAAGGAGATTTTGAACAGCACGTTTTCCATCACGTAGGAGCCGTACGGGCGCTGGAAACGGAATTTTTCGCCTTTGAACGAGACGTCATAAAAGCCCCAGGTTTTGGCGGTCAACGCCGAGGGATAGCCCATCTCGCCAGTTTTCGCCATCAGCGCCAGACGCACCGCGCGTGAAGTGGCATCGCCTGCCGCCCAGGATTTGCGCGTACCGGTGTTTGGCGCATGGCGATAGGTACGCAGCGACTGCCCATCCACCCACGCCAGCGATACGGCGTTGAGAATTTCATCGCGGGTCAGGCCGAGCATTTCAGCCACTACAGCCGTGGAAGCCACTTTCACCAGCAAAACGTGATCGAGACCCACGCGGTTAAACGAGTTTTCCAGCGCGATACAGCCCTGGATTTCGTGGGCTTTGATCATCCCGGTCAGCACCTGCTGCATGGTCAGCGGCGCTTTACCGGCGGCGACGGCGTTGCGCGACAACCAGTCGGCGGTCGCCAGAATACCGCCGAGGTTATCGGAAGGGTGTCCCCACTCAGCGGCAAGCCAGGTATCGTTAAAGTCGAGCCAGCGGATCATCGCGCCAATATTAAATGCCGCCTGCACCGGATCGAGCTGGAACTGAGTGCCCGGTACACGTACACCGTTCGGCACCACGGTACCTGGCACGATAGGCCCCATCAATTTTTTACAGGCCGGATATTCCAGCGCTTCCAGCCCACAGCCCAGGGTATCAAGCAGACAGTAGTGCGCGGTGTCATAAGCCACTTTTGAGGTGATGTTGTACTTCATCACATAATCAACAATATCAACAATTTCACGGTCAAATTCAGGGCGGACGTTCGAAACAGGTGCGGACATAGGGTGCAACTCCTTTTTATCGTTAGAGGTAAGGGTTTACTGACGCTGTTCCAGCGGCGTAAAGGCGCGATCTTCCGGGCCAATATAATTGGCGGAAGGACGGATAATTTTGTTGTCCTGTCGTTGCTCGATGATGTGCGCCGCCCAACCTGTAACGCGGGCAATCACAAACAGCGGGGTAAACATTTCGGTGGGAACGCCCATCATGTTGTAGGAGACCGCCGAGAACCAGTCGAGATTAGGGAACATCTTTTTGCTGTCCCACATTACCGTCTCCAGCCGATCGGCAATGTTGTACATCTTCAGCGAACCGCCCTCCTGTGAAAGCTGCTTCGCTACCCGCTTAATCACCTGATGGCGCGGATCGGCGATGGTGTATACCGGATGACCAAAACCAATCACCACTTCTTTATTGGCGATACGTTTACGGATATCGGCTTCTGCTTCATCCGGCGTTTCGTAGCGCTGCTGAATCTCCAGCGAGACTTCATTCGCCCCGCCGTGCTTCGGCCCGCGAAGCGCGCCTATCGCGCCAATGATGGCGGAGTACATATCCGATCCCGTACCGGCTACCACCCGGCTGGTAAAGGTTGAGGCGTTGAACTCATGTTCGGCGTACAGTACCAGTGAAATGTGCATCGCCTTTTCCCAGCTTTGCGATGGCTTTTCGCCGTGTAATAAATGCAGGAAATGCCCGCCGATAGAGTCATCGTCAGTTTCTGGCTGAATGCGTTCGCCGTTGTGGCTGTAGTGATACCAGTAAAGGAGAATGGAGCTGAGGGAGGCCAGCAGCTTGTCGGCGATATCACGCGCGCCAGAAACGGTATGCCCCTCTTTTTCCGGCAGGGTGCAGCCCAGCGCAGAAACGCCGGTGCGCATTACGTCCATCGGGTGCGATGCCGCTGGCAGCGCTTCCAGCACGGTACGGACGTTAGCGGGTAAGCCACGCAGCGCTTTTAATTTGCTTTTATAGGCATTCAGCTCATCACGGGTGGGCAGCTTGCCGTGAATGAGCAGATGCGCAACTTCTTCAAATTCACAGTGCTCCGCGAGATCGAGAATATCGTACCCGCGATAGTGCAGATCGTTACCGCTTTTACCTACGGTGCATAAGGCGGTATTTCCGGCGGGTACGCCGGATAATGCGACGGATTTTTTTGGCTTAATGACATTTGTGTTGTTTTGCAGGATCGTCGTGTCGCTCATAGTGTCCTCGTCATTTTTGTAATGTGTAGGGTATTGAGGTTGTCCGCCACAGACTTGATAGCGGCTACGCTTTATCAGACCCGTGGCCTACGATTTTTTGGCGTACAGCGCGTCAAGTTTTTCCTCGAACTGGTAATAATTGATGCTTTCATACAGCTCATTACGGGTCTGCATGATGTCGATAACGCTCTTTTGCGTTCCTTCCTGTCGCAGCACGTTGTAAACCTTCTCCGCCGCGCGATTCATCGCCCGGAACGCCGACAGCGGATAGAGCGCCATCGCCACGTTGGCGTTGCGTAGCTCTTCGGTAGTAAACAACGGCGTCGCGCCGAATTCGGTAATATTGGCAAGGATTGGCACCTGCACTGCGTCGGCAAACTGGCGGTACATCGCAAGTTCAGTAATCGCCTCCGGGAACAGCATGTCGGCACCGGCCTCTACGTAGGCCCGCGCGCGATCGATAGCGGCATCAAGGCCTTCAACCGCCAGCGCATCGGTACGCGCCATAATGACAAAGTCAGGATCGGTCCGCGCATCCACCGCCGCGTGGATCCGGTCCACCATCTCTTCTTTCGAGACGATCGCTTTATTTGGCCGATGCCCGCAGCGCTTGGCGCCAATCTGATCTTCAATATGCAGCGCGGCGGCGCCGGCTTTGGAAATCGATTTCACGGTACGCGCTACGTTAAACGCCGACGATCCGAAGCCAATATCGGCATCCACCAGCAGCGGCAGCGGGCAGACGTCGGTGATACGGCGGATATCGGTCAATACGTCATCAAGGGTGGAGATGCCCAGATCCGGTAGCCCCAGCGAGCCTGCGGCAACACCGCCGCCCGAGAGATAGAGAGCCTGATACCCAGCCCTCTGGGCTAACAGAGCATGATTGGCGTTGATAGCGCCGACAATTTGTAATGGTTTTTCTTTAGCAAGCGCAGCGCGAAACGCCTGACCCGGTGAGTGTAACGTCATATTCAGCCCTCTTGTTATTGAATTGTTAATTAAGATGCACTCATTAAAGCAAGGGATATGCCAGACCCAAAAACCGAGAAACCATTAAATAAAATTCAATTTAAAAACAATCAGTTAAATGAAAAATCTTTTTTAATACTGACAGACGAGTCACAAGAAAAACGAGTCAGCTAACGTTTCATGAAACGGAGGCCTGTGTTTCATTGCAACATTAACGAAACATCTATAAAACAAGAATTCGTTCCTTAAACATGAATCTACGACGATGGTTACTGTGCATAGCGCTTCGCGCGATAATAGCGATAAACCGGTGATCTGGACGGTCTCGGTAACGCGCCTGTTCGAACTATTTCGGGATATCAGCCTGGAGTTTGATCATCTGGCGACGATCACGCCTATTCAGCTCGGTTTTGAAAAGGCAGTAGCCTACATTCGCAAAAAACTGGCAACCGAACGCTGCGACGCGATTATCGCGGCAGGTTCCAACGGCGCTTATTTAAAAAGCCGACTGTCGGTACCTGTCATCCTCATCAAACCCAGCGGATTCGATGTATTACAGGCTCTGGCAAAAGCGGGAAAGCTGACTTCCTCAATGGGAATCGTGACCTATCAGGAGACCATTCCGGCTCTGGTCGCCTTTCAGAAAACGTTTCACCTCCGTCTTGAACAGCGAAGCTATATCACTGAAGAGGATGCTCGCGGGCAAATTAACGAGCTCAAAGCTAACGGCATTGAGGCTGTAATTGGGGCAGGACTAATTACCGACCTGGCGGAAGAGGCAGGAATGACCGCCATCTTTATTTATTCAGCGGCCACCGTACGTCAGGCTTTCCATGATGCGCTGGATATGACCCGCCTGACACGGCGTCAGTATAGCCAGCATACCTCCAGCAAGGGATTACAGACCCGTTATGCGCTGAGCGATATCCTCGGCGATTCACCACAAATGGAGCAGGTTCGCCATACGATTACACTCTATGCCCGTTCCCGCGCGGCAGTGCTGATTCAGGGGGAAACAGGGACCGGGAAAGAGCTGGCGGCGCAAGCGATTCATCAGGCGTTGTTTAACCGTCAGCCCCACCGTCAGAACAAGCCTTCTCCGCCCTTTGTCGCCGTTAATTGCGGCGCGATTACCGAGTCGTTGCTGGAGGCTGAACTGTTTGGCTATGAGGAGGGAGCGTTTACCGGCTCAAGACGAGGTGGACGTGCGGGGCTGTTTGAGGTCGCCCACGGCGGCACGCTGTTTCTTGACGAAATTGGCGAAATGCCGCTGCCGTTACAAACCCGCCTTCTACGCGTACTGGAGGAAAAAGCCGTCACCCGCGTTGGCGGGCATCAGCCGATCCCGGTAGATGTCCGGGTGATCAGCGCCACGCATTGCGATCTGGATCGGGAGATAACGCAAGGACGTTTTCGTACCGATCTGTTTTACCGTTTGAGCATTCTGCGTCTGCCGCTTCCCCCCTTGCGCGAGCGACAGCCTGATATTCTGCCTCTGGCGGAAAACTTTTTAAAACAATCGCTGGCCGCGATGGAGATCCCTTTTACCGAATCGGTGCGTCATGGGCTGACGCAGTGTCAGCCGCTTCTACTGAACTATCATTGGCCCGGTAATATTCGCGAACTGCGGAATATGATGGAACGCCTGGCGCTTTTTTTAAGCGTCGATCCCGCACCAACACTGGACAGACAATTTATGCGGCAATTATTACCTGAACTGGTGGGGACCACAGCAGAAATCACGCCCTCGTCAGCAGAAGCGCTTCCATTGCAGGAGGTGCTCGCACGCTTTAATGGCGATAAGCGCGCCGCCGCACGTTATTTGGGGATCAGCCGTACCACGCTGTGGCGTCGTTTAAAAGCGCGTACTGAAAATCCAGACGGGTAATTAAGACGGATGCTCTCCTCCCTGTATGTCTGATGGCGCTACGCTTACCCGGCCTGCGCGTTCTTGCAGGCTACATAACATATTGATGCCGCCATCCAACAAAACGGATACCGATTACCCATAAAAAATACCCGCCAGAAGTCCAGGCGGGTATTTTTAAGATTCAACGTATTATTTCTTTTTATAAATATCAGCCGTACCATGAATTTTATTTTCTGTCTGCCCGGAGGTGAGTACCACCACATCCGCACCTTTTTCATCTGCTTTTTTGATTAAATCTTCTCTGGCATCCAGCGGTGACATTTCTCCGGTAGTAGAAATAGTGCCAATTTTTGTGTAATCCGAGGAAACTTTATCAAAATCTGCTTTTTTCATGATTTCTGCAGCATAAACGTTTGTCATAACAAACGCTAACGCGCCAAGCATAACTTTATAGCCCGTCTTCATAGTAAAACCCTCGTTTTTGTTATTACGCCATCATTGCTTTATCAGAACAAAACATACCGTTCAGACTCCTTAAATAAGTAGTGTAGATTGTTGGAAAAATCCAGTCAGGCGATGTTGTGATGGCGTAGCGAGAGGAATTAAAAAGCCCCTGCTTTGTGATCTCACTCGCAATCAATAAGTTTGACTATTTATAAGATAAAAATTATTTCCGGGATTACAGGAATCGTTGTCTATGGAGCCGCTGCATGCTGTCGTGCTTACCGTTAGTTTGTTTGTTTTAACTTTTTTTAATCCGGGCGCAAATCTGTTTGTGGTCGTACAAACCAGTCTGGCGTCGGGACGACGGGCTGGCGTAATCACTGGTCTGGGCGTCGCCACTGGAGACGCTTTTTATTCCGGGTTGGGACTTTTTGGATTGGCAACGCTTATTACGCAGTGCGAAACGGTATTTTCTGTTATCAAAATGATCGGCGGCGTCTATTTATTATGGTTCGCCTGGAGCAGTATTCGCCACCAGGCGACACCTCAAATGAGTACACTCCAGGCCCCCATTGCCGCGCCATGGATAGTCTTCTTTCGCCGGGGGTTGATGACGGATTTATCTAATCCACAAACGGTTCTTTTTTTTATCAGTATATTTTCGGTAACGCTTCACGCGGAAACGCCTGGCTGGGCAAGAGTGATGGCCTGGGCCGGGATTGTGCTCTCCTCCGTTATCTGGCGTGTTTTTCTTAGCCAGGCCTTCTCACTGCCCGCTGTCCGGCGCGCTTATGGGCGTATACAACGCATCGCCAGCCGCGTTATTGGCGCTATTATTGGTATGTTTGCGCTCCGACTTATCTATGAGGGCATGACGCATCGATAGGCATTGACAAAGACGCGCTTTCGCCAGAAAACGAAAGCGCGTTCAGGTGATATCAATCAAGAACGGAATCCAGCGGAGGTCATAAGTAGCCGGAATAGCATCCCGACACCTGCCAGCAGAAGCACGCTGGCGCACCATATCGCCACCATCCAAACCACTCGTTGCGACCATTTTTTCACTTTAGCCATCAGTGATATCCCTCTCCATGCCGAACTTTTCCACGGAAAACGTAATAGCTCCAGAAGGTATAAGCCAAAATGATCGGAATGATTACCAGCGCTCCAACCAGCATAAAGCTTTGACTTTGTGGCGGCGCAGAGGCGGCATACAGCGAAATATCCGGCGGGATAATGTTTGGCCAGATACTGATGCCTAACCCGCTGAACCCCAGGAAAATTAACCCTAGCGTGAGGACAAACGGACGCGCATGAGATTGAGGATTTTTCACGCTGCGCCATAGCCATGCGCTAAAGATCAATACCAGTACTGGTACCGGCAAGAAGTAGTATAAATTAGGCAACGTGAACCAGCGCTCGGCGATAGCACTGTGGGTCAGCGGCGTCCATATACTGACGCCTCCCATTACCAGCAACAGGGCGATCAACAGCGGGCGCGACAGTTCACACATCCGGCTATGCAGCGGATCTTCGCTTTTCATAATGAGCCAGGTGGCGCCCAATAATGCATAGGTGATGACCAGTCCCACACCGCAGAACAGGTTAAACGGCGTCAGCCAGTCAAGCTGTGAACCACTAAAGGTTCGCCCCTCTACCTGAAAACCGCTCACCACAGCGCCTACTACAACCCCCTGGGCAAAAGTTGCCAGAATTGACCCCACGATAAAGGACTTATCCCAAAAGGCGCGATGCGACTCGGTGGCTTTAAAGCGGAATTCAAAGGCGACACCGCGAAAAATCAGGCCAAGCAGCATTATCACCAGCGGGATAGTCAGCGCATCCGCGATAACAGCATAGGCCAACGGGAATGCGCCGAACAGGCCAGCGCCCCCCATGACCAGCCAGGTTTCGTTGCCATCCCATACCGGCGCGACCGAGTTCACCATGACATCGCGATCGTGTTTATCACGAATAAACGGAAACAGGATACCGACCCCCAGATCGAAACCATCCATGACGATATACATCAGCGTGGCGAATACAATAATGGCAAACCAGATAACCGGAAGATCGATGGTCATTCGCGTTTCTCCTGCTCAAGCGATTCCCCTACGGCAGAGATAGGACGCGCAGGTCTGCCATCGGTTTCAGCGGTCGGTGTCTCCGTCGGCTGCGGCCCTTTCTGGATAAGGCGAATCATATAAATATACCCCACCCCAAACACCAGGGAATACACCACAAAGAAGGCCAACAAACTGATGCTCATTTGCAATGTACTGTGCGCGGAAACCGCATCACGCGTCCGTAGCAGGCCATAAACCACCCACGGCTGGCGTCCGACTTCGGTAGTCACCCATCCGGCAAGGATGGCGATAAGGCCGGATGGCCCCATCCATAATGCAAAGTGCATAAAGGGGCGCGATTGATATAGTCTGTGTCGGTATCGTAGCCACAAACTGGCCAGCCCCATCAGGATCATCAGTACGCCCATCCCCACCATAATGCGGAAAGACCAGAACACCACAGTAGAGTTAGGGCGATCCTCTTTAGGATAATCCTTGAGCGCTGGCACTTGTTTATCCAGGCTATGCGTCAGGATCAGGCTGCCCAGTGCCGGGATCTCAAGCGCATAACGGGTTCTTTCCGCTTCCATATCCGGCCAGCCCACCAGCGTAAGCGGCGTTGGTTCGCCGGGCGTATTTTCCCAGTGACCTTCAATCGCGGCAATTTTGACAGGTTGATGCTTCAGGGTATTCAGGCCGTGCATATCGCCAATCAATGCCTGAACGGGCGCCACCACGACGGCCATCCATAACGCCATCGAGAACATTCGGCGAATAGCGGGTGTATTGTTGCCTTTCAATAAATGCCACGCGGCGGACGCGCCGACAAACATCGCGCTACTTAAAAACGCCGCCACCGTCATATGTAGCAGACGATACGGGAACGATGGGTTAAAAATCACCGCAAACCAGTCTACCGGAACAACCTGACCGTTGTGAATTTCAAATCCCTGCGGAGTATGCATCCAACTGTTGGAGGCCAGGATCCAGAACGTAGACATTAAGGTTCCCAACGCCACCATACAGGTTGATAAGAAGTGCAAGCCAGGCCCGACTTTATTCCAGCCAAAAAGCATCACGCCTAAAAAGCCCGCTTCAAGAAAGAATGCGGTGAGCACTTCATAGGTCAATAAAGGCCCGGTAATACTCCCTGCGAACTGGGAGAAACCACTCCAGTTTGTTCCGAACTGGTAAGCCATAACCAGACCGGAGACCACCCCCATTCCGAAGTTAACGGCAAAAATTTTCAGCCAGAACTGATAGAGCGAGCGCCAGACAGGATTACGCGTTTTTAGCCATAAACCTTCCAGTACCACCAGGTAACTGGCTAAGCCAATCGTAATCGCGGGGAAAATAATATGAAAAGAGACGGTAAAGGCAAACTGGAGTCTCGCTAAAAAGAATGCATCAAACTCCATGTTCCCTCCCGTTTATAGACAGTCACTTTGCGTAAAATATTCACTGTTCGCAACCAAATTGAAACGAAACGGTTATTTTCCCCAAACGTAAAAACGTCGGGGGAATATCCAGATAAATTAAGACTTTTTCTTCGGTTGGCTGTCTGGCTTATCGCCAGACTCAGGCGCTTCGGAGGGGTCATCTTTTTCGACAGCGAAACGGTAGTATTTATCTAGCATAACATGTCTCCCTTATTTATATTCAATGGGTAATATCTACCCAGCCATTATGAAAAATAACGGCAAAACAAAAGCACCAGCACGCTCAAGACTATTTGCAATTTCAGCAAAATACCCTTAGCTGAAAGTTAAGAATAGACGTAAAACGATAACCTTCAAGTCAACGTGGTTTAAGGAGCTAATGATTAGCGAAGGGAGAATAACCGAAGCGTTCGCGGCGCTCCGGCTATTTTTTAAGTCTATCAAGCAGATAACCGCAAGGCGTCTTCCGAATCCTTTAGTTTGTCTTCCCCGCAATCAAGTCATTGATCGTAGAAAAAACCGCCGGTGCGCTGGTTGCTTCCGAAAATTCGATATTGATATTTTGACGACGCAGCATATCAAAGAATTTACGTTGCGCATCAAGGATAACTTTATCACCCACACGCATATTTTCTGCTTTCGTTTCAACCAGTAAATAAACGCTGTCGGCGTCCTGGCGCTCAATACGGTACACAAAATCCGGCGTGGTGGAGCCGCCGGTGTATTTCGGGATCTGGATGGCCCGCCGGGGCAATTTGCCAAATACAGAGACCTGCTGCGGATAATCATGCTTTAATAGCGGCAATTCGGGATCGACGCTGTCATACCGCAACGGTGGTAGCTGGTAGAGAGAACGGTGATCATCTATCGCATTCACATCGACATTTTTACCCACAATTTCAGCGCTAATTTCCTCTCTGAACTGCCGGGTAGTAGAATCAAACACCGACGTTGAAGCCTGAAAATTAAGAGGCAGATAGTCGTGGCGCTGTGCAAAATGATCGTTGATGTGAGCCAGTAAAGCACGCGCAATATTATTCAAAGAGATCTCGCTTAAATAGCGTGAATCTCCCTGCAAAACGTCGCGTAGCATCGCCATTAACACCGGGTGCAGAACGTTCACCGGCAGACTGGTGCGTAACACCAACTGTTTAAGGAAATGACCGTATTTCATTCCTGCCATAAATTCGCTGGAGGCTAATTCTCCCTCACGTTGCGCCACCTCAAAGCGGTTATTATCCTCACTCGAAACCAACCGTTGTTGCATCTGGCTCGGCTTCTGGCGAACATACAGCGCCGGGTCACGCAGAACCTCGGCGGCAATCTGTTCCAGTGACGAACTGCTACGCTCGAATTGCAACATATAACGGCGGGAAAACGCCTCCCAGACACCGCGAAGTTGTTCCCAGTTTTCTTTACGTAACCTGACCCGCAGGCGGGAAGCGGGTTTGTTGTCACGAATGCGATCTGCACGCACGCGCGCCTGCGTCAACTCAGAATAAAATTCCAGCAACCACGCAAAGCCGCTTTTGGTTTCTCCGTTAAGCGTCACGCTGGGTTTAAATTCATTGCTCCGGTTGATGAGGTTTTTATCATCCAGATCTTCCAGCAAACGAAGCTCTGTAAAGGTAGGGTCAATTTTCTGCCGCTCAGTGACAATGAGTTTGATCATCGCATCATCCAGTTTCTGCTCATTGAGCTGAACCTTGCTGTCGCGGTTAATCTCATCGACCAACATACTGGCAAACGCTTTTTCATCATAACCAATCAGAAACGCCAGCCGGGACGGCCACTCTTCCTGCTGAACGCGATGACCGTTTTCATCCACCGGTAACCGCAGACCGCGTCCCACTTCCTGAATTTTGCTCGACTCACTTCCGGAAGAGCGTAATTTGGCAATGACAAAAACATTCGGATTATCCCAGCCTTCGCGAAGCGTCCATTTTGAAAACAGAAAGCGACGCGTTTCCCAGTTGCCGTGACGGTCTGTAAAACTAAGCAACTTTTCTTTATTTTTCAGAATATCATCGACTTCTGCCTGGATTGCCTCATCGCCGCTGCCCCGGTCTTCGCCAAAATAACCGGCGTGGACGTTTTGATTAGCGGAATGCAGGCTGGCAAGCGTGGCCTGCAGGAATGACAGATACTCCACTTCACGCGGCAATGTCTTACCTTGATAGGTCTCAATCAGTTGCGTCAGTTTCTTTTTCAGCAAACGCTCAAACGTGACTTTCAACCAGCCTTCATCATCACGATAACTTTTAATGCTATCAATAAAGAAAAGGCTTAACGTTTTAATTCGCGGAGCATTATTTTCTCTCTCATTACTGCGTAAGAAATTTACCTGCTCGGTGTCGAAATGCTTATCGATAGCATCCTGTATAATCAGTTCCTGATAGCTCGCGCCAAAAGTTCCAGGCACCAGAGCCATTCCCGCTTCCAGCTCCAGATCGTTCGACAACATTTTACTGCCGACATATACAATATTACCTTCAAATCCCGCATCGACATCGGCGAGATTTTCGCCCACACCGACCTCTTCAATTTTGCTCCCCTGTCGGAGAACTAATTTCTTTGCCGTGACGCTATCAACAATATAACGATTTTTGGCCTGATCTTCAGGGAGATTAGGGTAATAAATATCAATGCCCTTCACTAGACCATCGTTAAAACTATCTACCGCATTGAGGTCAAACTGCGGTTTCCGTCGGTAATAATCTTTACGAACGCATTTATTTTTACCCTTGCCTTCAACAATATCCGGGAAGGTGGCGCCAAAACGCACGATCATTTGTGGCTGAATGGCCTGAATCGCTCTGTAGAATTTGTTATCTCGCGCAAAACGATGCGGTTCATCAATAATGACGACAGGCCGCGTCATTTGCAGCCCTTTAACTGGCGACGTCAACCCGCCCAGCAGCGTTTGATCGTAATCGTCTCGCGTCATACTGGCAGAATTTAGCATTTGCGCATTGATCAGTAAAACCTGAATCGTATGGCTATCGCGACGACTGGCATCGGTAAAACTTAATAGCTGGGCCGGGAAATTTTTGCGCCCCGACTTCACTTTAAAATCACCCGCATTGATAGTACACAATTCCATCTGCGTATTTTCATAGAACTGTGAAAAGTGCTGTCGGGCATAATCGCTGATGATAAAATTCCGCGCGCCTTCTTTAATGGCTGGGGTCGGCACCACCAGCACAAATTTAAAGAGGCCATATTGCTGATGTAGTTCATACATCAGCCGGGTATACACATAGGTTTTACCCGTCCCGGTCTCCATTTTAACATCAATATTGGTCTTATCGTCGTAGCGCCCGTTAATCAATGGATTCGAGTAGTGATTATGATCGGCCTGCGTGTAATCAATGCCAGTAAAACTCGCCAGAATTGCTGCTAACGCCTGCTCCTGATGGGGAAGTTCTTCCAGTAAGATATTCATTTTCATCCTCCCTTAATAACGCTTCACCAGGTTCACTTTTTGGTCGAGCTGTTTTAAGCCAATTTCAAGTTCACGAATGGATTCAAGGTCAAAAGAGTAGCCGTAAATGACAATGGTTTGCACCGGAAGCTGATGCGTACCAATTTGGTTAAGCAGCTCACGGGTCTGTTCTGTTCCCCATCTTTCATCAATGAGATACAGGCGCGTATCATCAACATACCTGCCGCAATAGCCGGAAAAATTAACGCACTGCACCTCAATATCCATTTTATAGCCATCGGCGACCAGCCATGTCGTTAATATCGTCTCTTCACCACCTGCGCCGCCCGGCACGCCCAATCCTCTGGCGGAAAAAGGATTGATCATGTCAGTAAATCCTGACTCGGTGAAAGCAGCCAGCTGACCGCTGGTATTGATAAAGTTGCCGGTAGCAATATCGAAGCTATCCAGATCATCCAGCGTCTGCTGTGTTGGAGTGGCAAAACGATAATGTTTAAAACCGAGATCGCAATTCGTTGCAGGATGGTTCGCGCGGATCTTCGCCGCCACGCGTTTAATTCGCTCGCGACAGATTTCATCAATGGTGTTATAACCCGCTTTTTTCGCGATACTGTTATTGCTCAATACCTGGTCGAGGGTACACAGAATAAACGCACGCTGTCCGCCGTCTTCTTCATTCAGTGCCATCACCGCATGGGCTGTCGTGCCGGAGCCAGCAAAAAAGTCCAGTACAACGCCGTCTTTATCGATAGCGAGTTTTATGATTTTCTTCAATAACGCGGTCGGCTTCGGTGTATCAAAAACATTGTCGCCGAAGATATCCAGGATCTCCTTTTTCCCCTCTTTATTCGAGGCCACATTATCCCAATAGTTGGTCGTCGGCTGGCCTTTACTATGATGTGCGTACATGACTCGCTGAGGAATACCGCCGTTATCTTTGCCAAAATAGACCAGGTTATCGTCCACCAGTTTTTGGTAGCTGGCCTCAGGATAAGCCCATAATCTTTCGTGTACCGTACCGTTGGGCGTGGTAATTTTATAGGAGTAGCCGCCGCCGCTCAGCCCTTTTGACACCGTTAACGGTACCGGGCGCCATTTTCCTGCCGGAAATTGTTTAGTCGGTTCTTTATAGGATTTCTGAATGTACTCTTTAGAAAGCGGCTCTAAACGTAAGGCGCCCTGACCGGTTTTGGCATAGACAATAATATATTCCCCCTGAATAGAGACATTATCAGAGTCGTTAGAAATTTCTTTTTTGCGCTTCCACATCACATTGGTGACAAATCCGCCTTCGCCAAAAATCTCATCCATCATTAATTTGAGATTGGCGTGCTCGTTATCGTCAATAGAGATAAAAATGAATCCCGTATCTTTAAGGAGTTTCCTGGCAAGGAAAAGACGCGGATACATAAAAGATAACCATGCGGAGTGCGTTGATTTACCCTGGATAGATTTTAAGCGTGCCAGTTCAGTATCGTTAAGACCAAACATATCCTGCAACGCCCGATCGCTATATTCAAAATGATCGGGATAGACAAACCCGTCCGAGCCCGTGTTATATGGCGGATCGATATAGATCACATCAACAGTACCGGCGTAGTTATTTTGCAAGTGGCGTAAAACGTCCAGATTATCGCCGGTCAGAAAAAGGTTATGGCTGTTTTTGTTTTCCGCCAGTGTATTGTGTTCCACGTCAGGAACGATAACAGTAACAGATTTTTCACCCGCCTGTTTTTTTGCGTAATCTTTGCCAATAAAATCAATCTGGTAACCGCTGGTCAGTTCATCGATATTACGCGCTCTTAGCGCGCGTTCAAATCTGGCGAGATCAAATCCGCCTTTCGCGATCAGCTCGCCTTGTGCATCATAGCGATCGGCAGTAAAGAATTCTGGCAATGCACGTTGTAACTCAGACAGAAAAGCGCTATTCGGGGCAACAGACTCGTTGTGTTTTTGGTTATCTTTCAACATGATATCTTCGCTCCGTTGATATTTTTAAGGTCTAACAAGCATTTTCTTATGTAAGAAAAAAAGATAAGCGATGATTGTAATGGTCACGAAAGGCAGATGCCATCATTAACCTTACTGTTCGTTGAAAGGATGAGGAAAATAGCGAGGAAAAGAGATGCTCCCGGTAAAGACATTCACCAGGAGCGTATCGCTTATGTGCGGTGACTGGCGGCTGACGCCGGGAGTGGCTCGCTCCCTTTACCGGAGAGGGTAACTCCCTGGGTCTCACGCCCAAACGCCACGAAGACACAAATTAAAATAGCGACCGCGCCCGCCACAATCGCCATTGCCAATCCATAATTTCCACCATGCGTTTCCGCAATACGGGCCTGTAGCGTAGCATTAACCGACGCCAGCAAATTGCCTAACTGGTAAACAAACCCCGGTAATACGGCGCGCGCATTCGCCGGGACCAACTCGTTCAGCCAGGTGGGGACGACTCCCCACGCGCCCTGCACCATAAATTGCATCAGGAATGCCCCCAGGCCAATAGTGAATGATCCGCTGGAAAATGCCCATAACGGAAGTACTGGCAACGCAAGAAAGGCGGCGATCATAATCGCTTTTTTACGCCCAATACGTTCTGATAACGTACCGAAGAAAATCCCGCCGAGCATCGCAGCGATGTTATAAAAAATGGCAATGATACTGACCAGGTGCGGATCAAAACCATGCTGCATTTTCAGAAAGGTAGGATAAAGATCCTGCGTTCCGTGGCTAAAGAAGTTAAAGAAAGCCATTACCAACACCAGATAAAGACACAACTTCCACTGCCTGCGCAGAACAGGAAGCAGCGCAGTACTCTCTTTACGCGCCCGGGCTGCCAGCCAGACGGGTGACTCCGGCACTTTGAACCAGATATAAGGCAGCAAAACAATGGGCAGAGCGCCAATCAGGAACATACCGCGCCAGCCCACCACACCGTAGAAGAGGCCAAAAATGACCGAGGCGAACAGATAACCGCAGGGATAGCCTGCCTGAAAAATTCCCGACATCAGACCCCGCGAGCGATCGGGGATGGTTTCCATCGCCAGCGATGACGCTACGCCCCATATTCCCCCCATCGCCACGCCGTACATCACCCGGAAAATCAGAAATGCCATAAAGGTAGGTGACCAGGCAGACAGCAGTTCAAAAACCGTAAAGAACAGAATATTGAGCATCAGTATTGGCCGACGTCCGTACTTTTCCGCCAGCCGGCCAAAAAGCAGCGCGCCAAGGGGACGTACCGCCAGAGTCAGCATAATCGCAATGGACACTTCCGATACGGAAGCATGAAACCATTCGGCGAGATCGCTGAGGACAAAAACAAGGATAAAGAAATCAAACGCATCCAGCATCCAACTGGTAAAGCTGGCAAACGCCACATGCCGTTGTGTCGTCGTCCAGTTCAGGGGGGTGTACATAGGTAGTGTCCTGCATCAAAAAAATAACATCAGGCTTTGAAATGACGAGACGCTAATAAACGTTCTCCTTCTCAAAGCGACGTAACAAGGTAGCGTTGCGCTACTTATTTGTTATGTTTTTGTATATAGCAGGTAAAATGTTAGCAAAAATAGACAAATCATTACATATTATTAACAAAGCTTACTGGCACATGATTTGTCACAGTTTTTATAGGGACTCTGTCATACAAAGAAAACCGGTCCGTCAGCAGACCGGTCGTGACTGGCGATTACTGCTCACGCGGCGGGAAACCGGCTTTTTTCAGAGCAGCGGTTATTTGCTCTCCGGCTACTGACGTTTCTACCTCCACCAGACGCGTCGCCGGATCAGTGATTACCGTTGCATCAGGATCGAGAGTCAGAATCGTCTTTTTTACCGTACTGGCGCAGCCGCCGCAGGTCATGTCATCAATATGGAACTGCATGTTGAACTCCTTTAGTGTGGGAACGCCTGCCAGTCTGGGCCTTGCCAGCGTTGTAAGGTCAAGCGCAATTTGCCCAAATATCACCAAATTTACAGCCGCTTTGCTAACCCATGACGACGAGAACGGCGTAATACCGCCCCCGTACGCGCTTCCGGCGCCGGCTCGTTATCGTCAGGCTGTCCAAGCGTATGCAGAATGGGACAATCAGGCAGCGCGTCGCCAGCGCAACAGCGAATCAGCGCTTTGAGCGTTTGCGCCATTTGCTGCATATTCTGGATGCGCCTGTCCAGCTCATCGATGTGCATCTGCGCCAGACGTTTAACGTCAGCGCTTTGCCGCGACTGGTTATTCCAAAGATTCAACAGGTCGCTGATTTCAGCCACTGAAAAACCGAGATCGCGTGCGCGACGTATAAAATGCAGTTGATTAATATCAGCCTGGGTATAGGCCCGATAACCAGCATCCGTCCGGCTTGCCGCGGGGATCAGACCAATCTGTTCATAGTAGCGAATCATCTTAGCGGAAACTCTTGATGCTTTAGCCGCTTTACCAATGTTCATCTCTCTCCTCCTCATGCTGTAGATGTGTCGGATGGGGTTGCCATTGGCGCCCGGAAACGACGCAGTCGCAAAGCGTTACCCAGCACAAATACGCTCGACATCGCCATCGCCCCCGCAGCGAAGACCGGTGACAACAAAATGCCCCAGACCGGAAATAGCGCGCCCGCCGCGACAGGAATCAACGCCGTATTGTATGCAAAGGCCCAGAACAGGTTCTGGTGGATATTGCGGATGGTTGCTTTAGACAGCGCGATAGCATTCGGCACACCTTGCAGATTGCCGGACATTAATACGACGTCGGCAGATTCCACCGCCACATCGGTGCCGGTACCGATCGCCAGCCCCACATCAGACTCCGCCAGTGCCGGCGCATCGTTGATACCATCGCCAACAAACGCTACCTGCCCATACGCCGCCTTAAGACGCCGTATCGCCTCTACTTTGCCTTCAGGCAGTACCTCGGCGACGACGTCATCAATACCTAACTGCCTGGCAATAGCCTGTGCCGTACGGGCATTATCACCAGTGATCATGGCGACCTTAATGCCGAGCTGATGTAAGGCGTTAATCGCGGCGGGAGTGCTGGGTTTGATCGGGTCGGCTACGGCAATGATCGCTGCCAGCTGTCCGTCAATAGCAGCATAGAGCGGCGATTTGCCTTCCTGCCCTAACCGTTCGGCAGTCCCGGCAAAGCCGTTAATCTTCACGCCAATTTCGCGCATATATCGATCGGCCCCCACGTCAACGCGCGTACCGGCAACGGTAGCGTATACGCCCATCCCGGTTACTGATTCAAACCCGCTCAGGGTGGGTAGCGCTATCCCCTCCTCTTCCGCCGACACAACAATCGCCCGGGCAATCGGATGCTCTGAACGCGACTCCACCGCCGCCACTTTCGCCAGCACATCACGACGTTCAAAGCCCACCGCCACGTCGAGATCGGTCAATACCGGGCGGCCTTCGGTGAGTGTCCCGGTTTTGTCTACAGCCACGACCTTAGCATCCCTGAGTAGCTGTAACGCCTCTCCCTTACGGAACAGCACGCCCATTTCCGCCCCACGGCCTGTACCAACCATAATGGAGGTTGGCGTCGCCAGCCCCATCGCGCAGGGACAGGCAATGATCAGGACCGCAACGCCATTGACCAGTGCAAAAGTCAGCGCTGGCGACGGTCCAAACGCCAGCCATACCACGAAGGTCAGTACGGCAATAAGCATTACTATTGGCACAAACCACAACGTTACTTTATCGACGACGGCCTGAATCGGCAGTTTAGATCCCTGCGCCTGTTCCACCAGGCGAATAATCTGCGCCAGCATGGTCTGCCCGCCGACAGCGGTTGCGCGCAGCGTGAACGCGCCTTTCTGGTTAACCGTGCCGCCCACCACCGCACTTCCTGCTGTTTTCTCGACCGGAATCGGCTCACCGGTAATCATTGATTCGTCAACAAAGCTACGGCCTTCTATTACTTCGCCGTCAACCGGTATGCGCTCACCAGGCCGAACCTCCACCCTGTCTCCCAGCACAACATCATCGACAGGGATATCCACGATGCGCCCCTCGCGTAAGACATGCGCGACCCGCGCCTGTAATCCCACCAGGCGTTTAATGGCTTCGGAAGTCCGTCCTTTCGCCCTTGCTTCCAGAAAACGCCCCAGCAGAATAAGTGCGACTATCACAGCGGCGGCCTCGTAATAAACGTTTACCGTCCCTTCAGGCAACAGATCCGGTGTAAAGGTCGCGACCAGCGAGTAGCCGAATGCCGCGGCAGTACCAACTGCAACAAGGGAGTTCATGTCCGGCGCCAGACGCGCCAGCGCCGGGAACCCTTTAAGGTAAAAACGGCGGCCGGGGATCGCCAGCACTAACAGGGTAAGAACAAACTGCCAATACCAGCTTTGCTGCAGACCAATGTTTTCCATCACCCATTCGTGCATTCCCGGAATAAGATGCGAGCCCATTTCAAGGATAAAAACGGGAAGCGCCAGTACGCAGGCCAGGATCAGATCGCGCTTAAGTCTGACACGCTCAACCACTTTCTTCTCTTCAGCATCATCTTCAGCGTGCCGTTCTGCCTCTACTGGCCGCGCCTCATACCCGGTTTTTTCAATTGCTGCGATTAACGCGGCTGGTGATGCTGTCCCACGAATGGTGGCGCGCTCCGTCGCCAGATTCACCGTGGCGTCCGCTACGCCTGGCACAGCCTTAATACCTTTTTCAACGCGAGCGACGCACGACGCGCAGGTCATGCCTTCAATAAGCAGACTTATCGTGTCGTGGCGGTTTTCTGACTGATTCATGACGAATTTCCCATCGTGACTATTCGGTATCAGAAAGCGTAAAGCTTGCCATTGTGGGAAGGTCAAGCTTATTCAGGCTGAGCGGCCCGGCCAGCATGAGAGATGTCTCACAAAAGCGTGAAGATGCAAGACAACCGCCATGCGATGCCGACAAGCCCCCTCGTCAAAACCCCGCCAGGATGCTTGACCTTTCCTTCGTTGTAACGTCTAGCCTTTGCCAAAAATACTGCGGCAGCGTTCTGGAATGGCCGGAAGGCTGCGGTAAAGAGGGAAACGACTATGCGTAGAGCATTTAAAATTACGTTGATAGCTGGCGTCATCGCCGCCATCGGCGGCGTTATTATCATTGCGGGCAAAGCATTATGGGATAAGGGCAACGCCATCGGAGGACCACCGGCCAGCGCGCCGCCGCCATCTGTACCGGTTGCGGAAGTCCTTAGCCGCCCGCTCACGCCGACCACGGAATTCACCGGTTTTCTGGCCGCGCCGGAGACCGTGGAACTACGTTCGCGCGTGGGCGGAATTCTTGAGGCCGTGAGCGTTCCGGAAGGACGTCTGGTTAATCGTGGTCAACTACTGTTCCAGATCGATCCGCGTCCGTTCCAGGTTGCCCTGGACACCGCCGTCGCGCAGTTACGCCAGGCGGAAGTCGTGGCCCGTCAGGCGCAGGCGGATTTCGACCGCGTTCAGCGGCTGGTCACCAGCGGTGCCGTTTCGCGTAAGAATTTTGACGATGCGGTCGCCACACGTAACGCGCAACGCGCGCAGGTACAGTCGGCAAAAGCAGCCGTCGCCGCAGCGCGCCTTGAGCTCTCCTGGACCCGTATTACCGCCCCCATTGCCGGACGCGTTGACCAAATCCAGGTAACTCGCGGCAATCTGGTCAGCGGCGGCGTCGCGGGTAATGCCACGCTTCTGACGACCATCGTGTCTCACGATCCCATGTATGTGTACTTCGATATTGACGAAGCGACCTGGCTGAAAGCGGTGCGGCACTCCCGCTCCGACACAACCCCGCGAACATCGCCGCTACGGGTCCGCATGGGCTTAACCACGGATAACGGGCTGCCTTATCAGGGAGAACTCGACTTTGTCGGTAACCAGATAAACCGCAGCACCGGCACTATCCGTGCGCGCGCCATTATACCTAACCCCGACGGCATCCTTTCCCCTGGTCTGTTCGCCCGGGTCAGTTTGCCCACCGGCGAACCGCAGGAAACCGTATTGATTGACGACCTGGCCATTGGAGCCGATCAGGGAAAAAGCTATGTGTTAATCGTCGGAAAGGAAAATCAGGCTGAGTATCGTCAGGTCGAGCCTGGACAAATGGTCGATGGGCTCCGCGTCATAACCCAAGGATTACAGCCGGGTGAAAAAATCATTCTTAAAGGTCTGGTACGTCCCGGTATGACGGTCGCGCCGCGTCTGGTGCCGATGCGGCAAAACGAAGCGGGCAAACAGACCGCGACCCTGGCTAAAGCGGGCGGCGACAGCGTGTCGAAGGCGGTGCGCCAATGAAATTCACCCACTTTTTCATCGCGCGTCCTGTCTTCGCCATCGTCCTGTCACTGTTAATGCTGCTGGCTGGCGCTATCGCTTTTTTAAAACTGCCGCTCAGCGAATATCCGGCCGTTACGCCGCCCACAGTACAGGTTACCGCCAGCTATCCCGGGGCCAACCCGAAAGTCATTGCCGATACGGTAGCCGCGCCGCTGGAGCAGGTGATCAACGGCGTTGATAATATGTTGTATATGAATACCCAGATGGCCATTGATGGCCGAATGGTCATCTCTATCGCCTTTGAACAGGGTACCGATCCTGATATGGCGCAAATCCAGGTGCAAAACCGGGTATCACGCGCGCTGCCCCGTCTGCCCGAAGAAGTCCAGCGAATTGGCGTGGTCACAGAGAAAACGTCACCCGATGTGCTGATGGTCGTACATCTTGTCTCGCCGCAAAAACGTTATGATTCGCTCTATCTGTCTAACTTCGCCATCCGGCAGGTTCGTGACGAACTGGCCCGTTTACCCGGCGTCGGCGATGTTCTGGTCTGGGGGGCTGGCGAATATGCGATGCGTGTCTGGCTGGAGCCTGCAAAAGTCGCCAGTCGCGGTCTCACTGCCAGCGATATCGTTACAGCGCTGCGGGAACAAAACGTGCAGGTTGCCGCAGGATCGGTCGGCCAACAGCCAGAAGCTTCAGCCGCCTTTCAGGTAACAGTGAATACTCTGGGCCGTCTGACCAGCGAAGAACAGTTCGGTGAGATTGTGGTAAAAATCGGTGCTGACGGCCAGGTGACACGTCTGCGTGACGTTGCCCGCGTCACTTTGGGTGCCGATGCCTATACGCTGCGCAGCTTACTGAACGGCGAAGCGGCGCCTGCGCTGCAGATTATCCAAAGTCCGGGTGCTAACGCGATCGATGTCTCTAACGCGATTCGTGGCAAAATGGATGAATTGCAGCAAACCTTCCCACAAGATATCGAATACCGAATCGCTTATGACCCTACGGTCTTCGTGCGCGCATCGCTGCAATCGGTAGCGATTACGTTGCTTGAAGCTATCGTGCTGGTTGTTCTTGTCGTGGTGCTGTTCCTGCAAACCTGGCGCGCATCTATTATTCCGCTGGTGGCGGTTCCTGTTTCCCTGGTCGGCACCTTTGCGCTCATGCATCTGTTTGGTTTTTCACTTAATACACTTTCGCTGTTTGGTTTAGTCCTGTCGATAGGCATCGTTGTGGATGACGCCATCGTCGTGGTCGAAAACGTGGAGCGGCATATCTCACAGGGTAAAAGCCCCCGAGAGGCTGCGCTAAAAGCGATGGATGAAGTCACCGGCCCCATCCTCTCAATCACCTCGGTGCTAACGGCGGTCTTTATCCCCTCCGCATTCCTGGCGGGCTTGCAGGGCGAGTTTTATCGTCAGTTCGCGTTGACCATTGCTATTTCGACCATTCTGTCGGCGATTAACTCGCTGACACTCTCCCCTGCCCTTGCCGCTATTTTACTCAGACCGCATCACGATACCGTGAAGGCGGACTGGTTAACACGGCTAATGGGCGTCGCACTTGGTGGTTTTTTCCATCGCTTTAACCGTTTCTTCGACAGCGCTTCGAACCGCTACGTTGGCGCCGTCCGTCGGGCCGTGCGCGGCAGCACTATTGTGATGCTGCTCTATGCAGGCTTTGTAGGGCTAACCTGGCTTGGTTTCCATCAGGTGCCGAACGGCTTTGTGCCCGCGCAGGATAAATATTTTCTCGTCGGCATCGCCCAGCTTCCGAGTGGTGCGTCGTTGGATCGCACAGAGGCGGTCGTAAAACAGATGTCCGCTATCGCGCTGGCCGAACCCGGCGTTGAAAGCGTCGTCGCCTTTCCCGGCCTGTCGGTAAACGGCCCGGTGAATGTGCCAAACTCGGCGCTGATGTTCGCCATGCTGAAGCCCTTTAATGAGCGTGAAGCTCCTTCTCTTTCCGCTAACGCGATTGCCGGAAAGCTAATGCATAAATTTAGCCAGATTCCCGACGGATTTATTGGCATCTTCCCGCCACCGCCCGTCCCGGGGCTCGGCGCGACTGGCGGATTTAAATTGCAGATCGAAGATCGTGCGGAACTGGGGTTTGAAGCGATGGCCAAAGTACAAGGCGAGATTATGAATAAGGCAATGCAGGCGCCGGAACTGGCCAATATGCTGGCCAGTTTTCAGACAAACGCCCCACAGTTGCAGGTGGATATCGACAGGGTGAAAGCGAAAGCAATGGGCGTATCGCTCACCGACATCTTTGAAACCTTACAAATTAACCTCGGCTCGCTTTATGTCAACGATTTCAACCGTTTTGGCCGCACCTGGCGGGTTATGGTGCAGGCCGATGCGCCATTCCGTATGCAGCGCGAGGATATTAGCCTGCTTAAAGTCCGTAATGCGAAGGGCGAGATGATCCCGCTGAGCGCTTTCGTCACCATCACGCGTCAGTCGGGACCAGACAGAATCATCCATTACAATGGTTTCCCGTCAGTAGATATTAGCGGCGGCCCGGCGCCGGGCTACTCCTCCGGCCAGGCGACGGACGCGATTGAAAAAATCGTGCGTGAAACGCTGCCGGAGGGAATGGTCTTCGAATGGACCGATCTGGTTTATCAGGAAAAACAGGCTGGCAACTCTGCGCTTGCTATCTTCGCCCTGGCGGTACTGTTGGCCTTCCTGATTCTGGCGGCGCAGTATAACAGTTGGTCGCTACCTTTCGCCGTCCTGCTGATTGCGCCTATGTCGCTACTCTCGGCCATTATCGGCGTATGGGTATCCGGCGGAGATAACAATATCTTTACGCAGATTGGCTTCGTGGTGCTGGTTGGCCTGGCGGCCAAGAATGCCATTTTGATTGTCGAGTTTGCCCGCGCCAAAGAACAGGAAGGCACAGACCCTCTGGGCGCCGTACTGGCAGCGTCTCGCCTACGTCTGCGTCCAATCCTGATGACCTCCTTCGCCTTTATTGCAGGAGTAGTACCGCTGGTGCTCGCTACGGGGGCCGGCGCGGAAATGCGACATGCCATGGGTATCGCCGTGTTTGCTGGCATGTTGGGAGTAACGCTATTTGGCCTGTTATTGACACCCGTCTTTTACGTGATAGTTCGCAGGCTGGCGTTAAAGCGTGAAGCCCGACAGAACCGTATTGGTTCGCACGATCAGCAAGCATAACGATGGGGGTGGCATAATGAAGATCATTTTTACACGCTATCGGCAGGCTACCACGCTGTCGACACTTGCTTTCGTCACCATGCTTGCTGGCTGTACGATGGCGCCGAAGCATGAACGTCCTGCATTACCGACTGCGGTGGTCTATCCCTACGAAACGTCAGCCGTTTCAGGCGCGCCGGGTGCCGCTGACATTGGCTGGCGTGATTTCTTCGACGATCCGCTTCTACAGGAATTGATCGAGATAGCATTACGCAATAACCGGGATTTACGTAAAGCAGGTCTTAATGTTGAAGCAGCCCGGGCGTTATACCGTATCCAGCGCGCAGAGATGCTGCCGAATCTAAGCCTCTCCGCTACTCTGGATGCCAGTCGCACTCCCGCCGATCTCCGCGCCACGGACGCGCCTGAGATGAACCGGCGCTACGAGGCAACAGGAACAACGACCGCCTGGGAGCTGGATCTCTGGGGGCGTGTGCAAAGCCTTAGCGAGCAGGCATTAGCCACCTATATGGCGCTTGACGAGACGCGCATTGCGACGCAAATGAGTCTGGTTTCTGAAGTTGCCAGCGCCTGGCTGACGCTACGGGCTGACAGAGCGCTTCTGCGCTTAACCGAGGATACCCTTGTCGCGCAAAGAAAATCATACGCACTGACGGCCCAACTTGCCCGGACAGGCAATGCCACACAGCTCGATCTGCGTATGGCAGAGATCGCGCTACGTTCTGCTGAAATCAACCGCGCGGCATATACACGACAGCTCGCGCAGGATCGCAACGCACTGGAATTACTGTTAGGCCAGCCACTCACGCCAGAACTGTCACGTCGGCTAAACGAACCGGCCACGCTTACGGAAAGCACGCTCCCCGGCACGCTGCCGGGCGGATTACCATCAGAACTGTTGATTCGCCGTCCTGATATTCGCGCTGCCGAACACAAACTACGCAGCGCAAATGCCCGGATAGGCGCGGCGCGGGCCGCTTTCTTCCCCACAATCAGCCTGACGGGGACAGCTGGAACGGCCAGCGCGTCTCTTAATGGGCTCTTCGAACCGGGATCAGGAAGTTGGCGTTTTCTACCACAAATAACCTTGCCTCTCTTTTACGGGGGCGCGTTACGCGCCGATCTGGATCTGGCGCATGTACAAAAACGGATTGAAATCGTCAGGTATGAAAAAACTATCCAGGAGGCCTTTCGCGAGGTCGCTGATGGTCTGGCGGGCCAAAACACGTTAAATGACCAGGTACATTCAGAACGACGTGCCGTTGAAGCCAGCCAAATCGCATATGAGTTGGCCGCACTCCGCTTTCAGGAAGGCGTTGATGACTACCTTACACTGCTTGAGACCCATCAAATGCTTTACGGCGCGCAGCAACGTCTGGTGCGTACGCGTCTCATGCAGCAGTTGAATATCATCAGGCTGTATAAGGCCTTAGGCGGCGGCTGGAGAGAATACAGCCGGGAAAGAACAGGTTAACCAAAGATAGCGCACGCACCGACAGCGCGGCGCGTGCGCTAAACAGAATACATTGCCTGCCGCTCCTTACCCTATGAGTAGCAGTGAGCTTATCAGCAGCAGCCCCGTTATCTGGTGCCGACTAAGGTAGACTGGTCATTCGCCCAGCCCACTGTTTATGTAAGAAGCGACATGATAGAAATCATGGTGCTTACTTCGCATCCGGACAAATATGGGAGCACCATAACCTTTGCATAAGGAAGACACTTAGAGGTTTATGATTTCTTAAAGCAGTCAGTATCATCCTGAACCTGATCCATGTCACTCTCTTTTCACGTTACACCTGGTCACTCTTAAGCATGGGCATTAAAAAACTGGCACACGCATCAATGGTAAGTTCCGGGTATTCCCTGACATAACCATGAAGCATGTATTTTCCTTCTGTTTCATTTGAATATTGCATTAAGAGTTCCAGTTCATAGTCATTCTCTATACCCAGAACAGAAGGTATACCGTCATAATAGCGGGTAATTCGTAAAGTCATCTCCGGGCGAGCCAGTTTGCCCTGATAAACAAAACCGATATCCCCACCATTAACCAGCCCACAACAAAGAACTAAAATACCTTCGCCAACTGAGCCTCTATTGCTGGTGAATGCCACGTGATACACACCATCTTTCATTTTTTTCTCAACTGATCAAATTTACTGGTAAATCCCTGCCTCGTATCTACTTAGCCCTTCCATGTTCTACTGATTCATAATACGGTATTTATACTCACAGGAAATTATCTCATTCTGAATATAGATAAAAAAACAGATACCTGCTGTTCTTTTTCCAGCACAAGACAGCCCTGTTGGTTTATTTTCTCTCGAATGAATATTGCTGAAGCGTTATTCTTACTAAAATCCCTCGATAAATATTGTAGCTACCTGTTTCTATTCCAAGGAGAGCCAACCCTTTATATTTATGCACGCTAACATTTCTTGTTGAAATATTCAATAACGTAGCAATCCTCTTGGCTGATAAGCCATGTGATAGCATGATCAATATTATTCCAGATTGTTCCTCCAGGCCATGATGGGAAAACATTTGGTATAAGTACCCATTAAGATGGTATATCAACTCATCAGCACTCGACATTTCTGATGATACCGTTCTATGGTGTTGGATTTTTTTATTAGTGCTTTTAACTCTTATAAAATCTGATAACATCATCTGGGTTTGTATAAGCGATTTATCCTTCCATGGATAGAATATTATATTACCGATTAAGAAATATAAAGGTATCATTCTATCTGCATAGTTAAATTTTTGTCCAAAAAATAGCACAGGTCGATGTTGCAAATAGGGTCCAAGCAGGGATATTAAAAAAACACTTTCATGAGGATGTATCCCCAGAATGACTGGTGCAGTCGTGTATTCTGACAACAACTCGACCAGTTCCTCTGGTGAAAAACATGTCATAATATGAGTTTTTGGTGATATATGCGCATACAAGCCCGCAATCGCACAAGTTTCTGGCCATCGCAAAGAATATACAATAATACATTGATTATAATTCATCATCTCCCTCCTTCTTTGCACGCCGCATTGTAATAAGCGTATCCCAGATGTTTGCCCCGCCAGACATACCGTTTCCTACACGTGAACGATAGGCTCCCATAACGCCTCGTTCACCCTTAGGCGGGGCTCTTTCTATACTCTGGTCCTGCGATTCTATGATGACATTTTCTACCCATATTTCATTGTACAGGTGTTGTTTTCCTTCCCCGGACGATATCTGCTGGCGCGATCGAAAATGGATATGCTTTGGACGACGCGTCATGTATGAAAGCTGAAAGGATGCCCTTCTTACTGGCATCGAAAAAGCATGGGCAATATCATTACGATTAATCCATCGGTTTTGTTGCTGGCACCATAAAGCAATTATTATATAAAGAGGTTGTTTGCTATATTGTGAAACACTTTCAGGTATAATTGTATTTTCATGGTTGCTTTGATTTGGCTTTTTCAAGTAACGCTCTTTATGATTCATATTTTTCGCTCCATGGTGTAAATTGCTGCAAAATTTAATAAACTACGATTCTAGTTATTTTGGACGTAGTGAGCCATGCTACATCTTGTCTGGGTTAAATCTAAGGGTCAGATTTAAGCTGGCTTCCCGATCGAGCTCAAAATCGGATGGGGATACAATCCGGGTGTTATCAATTAAATATCGAATCAAAACGTACAAAACTGGCATACAATATATATCGCCTTTCATTCCCTCTTTGGCTATCTTTTTACCACTTATTTTAAAACAACTAAAAAGCTCTTGTCCGTTTAATTGGCTAATGATCATGTCTGTGAGAAAATTTATTTCAAGTTTACTACTCTCAGGACATAACAGTAACTCCATTAATTTCAGTAGTCGCTTTATCTTTCGGTCTCCAACAGACTCTCTCCATTGATAAAAACTACCTACATTCATGTCACTTAGTAGCATTTTTGCGCGATGAATTACCTCAAGCCAAAATGCCTCTAATTCTTTCTGTCTGACATCGCTCATCAAACACCATTTACTCACAAGACAATAAAGCTCCCTTAGGAAATATCCTATTGACGTCAGGGATAATATTTAAAGCAAAAAATATCTATCGGAATGATAGCCAATATGCATCAATAACAAGCATAGAAAATTTTGTGACTGCTAATACACCTCTTAACGTCAAAATCCCCTGATATAAAAGGCTTCTGTATAGTCTGAACTGCTACGCCAGTTATTGCAGAACATCATGGTAAATTACCAGATTTATCATAACTACAGGCAATGATGTTATCCAGGACAACATCATCTCCATACTTATCAATATGTTTATAAAGGATATTTTTGATTTCCGCGAATGATTCAGGGGGTGATGATTAGCCTTTTACTCAGTATTTTCGATCGTTACGATATAATTTTCTTGCTTTAAATATTATATAAAAAATGCTTAGGATTTTTCTCAAGTCGACGACTTTTCGTCTACAGAATAAATGTTTACAACATATTTGTTCTTCTCTTGAACGGAATAGCTATATATGAAAGCAAATAACATAATCCTGTCAGCATTTATTACTGGCGTTCTTACAGGCAGTACGGCATTGGCGGCGGCACCTACAGGATCTGATTTTGGCCATGGAACCTTGCACTTTACTGGTAGCGTGATTAACTCTCCATGTAGTGTAGCTCCGGGTGATGAAGATATTAACGTTTCGTTAGGCCAGGTTGCTAACAAGGTCTTAGAAGCTGGCGCTGGCTATTCTCTCACACAGCCAATAACAATTCATCTGCAAAATTGTGACTTAACTGCGCATTCTGGAGTAACCAGTGGAACAGGAACAGTTGACTATCCTGCATTCTCTAAAGTTACTGTTCAGTTTGGCGGAACAGCAGACGCCACTCAATCTGAATTGTATGCAAATACCGGTACTGCACAAGGCGTAGGTATTCGTCTGATGGATACCATGGCGGGTAATGTAGCACTGAAAGCAAATGATGCCTCTGCGGATCATGGTCTGACGCCAGGTGACAATATGCTGAAATTTGGTGCCCGTATTGAGAAAAATGGTAATGCTGTTGCGACAGGGACTGTTGCCGCCGATGTTACTTATGCGCTGAATTACAAATAATATTTCTGTAATTATTAATTCTAAATACGTCAAAATAAGATATTTGTTCCGAATAATATAAATAAGACATATTTATACATGAGTATTAAACCTTCATATCTCGCATTGCTGTTGGTAATTTATTTTCCTGTGGTGAATGCACAGAGTGTTGAGTTTAATACTCATCTTTTAGAAACAGATAACAGAGCTAATGTAGATTTATCCGCTTATTCCAGGGAAGGATATGTGGCGCCTGGAGAATATCTGCTCGATGTTGTTGTCAATGGCAAGGAAATCAAAGAACAGCAATTAGTAAACTTTTATCTCAATAATGATAAAAGTAACAGTTACGCTTGTCTTACACAACCATTGGTTGATTTGATAGCGCTTAAAGATGACGTCAAAAACAATCTTTCTTTTTATCCTGGAACGCAATGTGTTCATCTATCCAACGCCGAAAGACATGTTGTGTATTCGCCTGACAGCCAGACATTATCTATTACTGTTCCGCAAGCCGATCTTCTTTACCAGGATGATGAATGGTCTCCGCCAGCTCAGTGGGATAATGGGATAAATGGTTTTATTTTTGACTATAATCTGCTTGCCAGTCGTTACATGCCACATCAGGGTAACGTAAGCAGTAATTACAGCTTATATGGTACGTCAGGGTTAAACCTTGGTGCCTGGCGTTTACGTTCTGACTATCAGTACAATACGACAAGGGGAAATAGTAACAATGAGTCTTCATTAACCTTGCCACAGACCTATCTCTTTCGCCCTCTTCCTTCACTACAGGCCAGACTGGTAATGGGGCAAACGTATCTGAACTCTGATATCTTTGATTCGTTCCGTTTCGCCGGGGCATCGCTTAATAGCGATGAACGCATGTTACCACCGTCGTTACGGGGTTACGCTCCACAGATAACCGGTATCGCACAAACTCATGCTCAGGTCACCGTATCGCAAAACGGGCGAATTCTCTGGCAGTCACAGGTGCCAGCAGGTCCGTTTATTGTCCCTGGACTAAGTGAAACGGTTCGGGGAAACCTTGATGTTACCGTCCGCGAAGATAATGGACAGATTCGTACCTGGCAGGTCAATACCTCCAGTGTCCCGTTTCTTGCCCGTAAGGGAAACGTGCGTTTTAAAGCTGCGGTCGGAAAACCGTTAACATGGGAAAATAACAGCCATACCGTCGAGCCACTGTTTACTACTGGCGAGATGACATGGGGAGCATTCAATGATACCTCCCTGTATGGCGGCTTTATTGCCAGTAATGGTAGTTATCGCGCACTGGCGTTGGGTATCGGCGAAAATCTGGGGGTACTCGGCGCTGCATCATTTGATGTTACGCAATCTGTGGCACAGGTGAGCAACCAGCCTCAACAGACGGGTTATAGTTACCGTTTTAATTATGCCAAAACCTTTGATAAAACCGGTAGCACCATTGCGTTTGCGGGCTACCGTTTTTCAGAAAAGAGCTTTATGTCAATGAGCCAATATATAGACCGTTCAAGTGGCTATAGTGACTCACTGGCAGAAAAACAGAATTATATCTTTACGTTCAATCAACCCATTAGCTCACTGGGGCTGAACGTGTTGTTCTCCATGAGTCATCAGAACTACTGGAACAGCGCTGCCAGTGAAAACTATACCGTCTCATTAAATAAAATTTTTAATCCAGGGCCTTTCCAGGGGGCAACCGCCTCCCTGTCTCTGGGACGGAATCGTACCTTACTCAACGAACAGGACAATCAAATTTATCTCTCGTTAACCCTGCCGTGGGGTCTGCAACGCCAGATCAGCTACAGCGTGCAACATGACAGTAATGGGCGCATGAACCAGACTGCGACTCTGTATAACCGGCCATCAGATAAAACCGCCTGGAGTCTGGCAGTGGGTCAGCAGCGCAATGATGGTCAGAAGGGAACGTTGCTGAACGGCAATATTCAGACAACTACGCCGTACGGTCAGGGTAATGCAAACCTCAGCATACAGAGTCAGGACTATAAAAATCTTGGGCTCAGCTGGTATGGCTCATTCACGGCCACGCGTTATGGCGCCGCCTTCCATCAGAGTATGGCGGAGAATGATCCCAGACTGATGGTTGATACCGGGAATGTAGCGGGGGTGCCGGTTGATAATGATAAAAGTATTACCAACCGTTTTGGTATTGCGGTGGTACCAGCAGGCTCAAGCTATGAACGCTCAGATATTGCAGTTGATATTACTGCTTTGCCTTCGGATATCAGTGTTTCAGGGAATGTTATCAGTAAAGTGTTGACCGAAGGGGCTATCGGATATAAGAAAATTTTGGCAATAAAGGGAGGCCAGTTAATAGGAAGCATCCGTCTGGCAGATGGTTCATTTCCACCACTCGGCACACAGGTGAAAGGTGATAAAAATAAAATTCTGGGAATTATAGGGGATCAAGGGTTCACCTATCTTTCTGGTATCAGTGAAACAGATCGTCATGATGCTAAAGTCGTCTGGTCGCAGGGACAGTGTACATTACAGCTGCCTGAAACCGCAGATTTAGCGTCAGGCGTATTGCTATTGCCTTGCCATTAATGGAGATCATGAGTGTTATCTACATGTTATTACAAAATGTTAGTGTCATTCGCTGTCGGTTTCACACTACTGAACAGCAATATTGTAAATGCAGCTATAAATGTTGATCGTACTCGGATAGTAATGGGAGGAGAAGATAAATCACTCGCTGTCACATTAACTAATCAGAGCAAGTCTCAGCCTTATCTCGCACAGTCGTGGATTGATGACGCCAGTGAAAAGCGCTCCGAATCCTACTTACTGGTGCTACCGCCATTACAGCGTATTGATGCCGGTAAAAAGGCCCAGGTGAGGATTGTGGCATTACCCGGAACCGCGTCCTTAGCCAAAGACCGTGAGACACTTTTCTACTTTAATGTCAGGGAAATTCCGCCGAAAAGCGACAAAGAAAATATACTGCAAATCGCCTTACAGAGTCGATTAAAATTGTTTTACCGACCTGATGGTATAAAGAAAAATGCCAGTGAACGTTCGGAAGAAAAGGTAACAGTAACACGTCATAATGATAAATTAGTCATAAACAACCCTACACCATATTATATTACGCTGGGTTATCTGGGAGATGATAATAAAGGTAGCTTTCCTGGATTTGACAGCCTGATGATCGCACCTTTTTCGTCTCAGGATTTTCATGCAAAATGGCACGGTGATACATTACAAGTGGGCTACATTGATGATTTTGGTGGACTTCATATAAATCAGTATCATTGTGCTGGATCATTATGCAGTCTGAAAGGAAAAAAGTAGTGCAACTACATTATTAATCCCGGGAGAGATACATGATAAGAGTTCTTACATTGTTTATTGTTATTGGCGGGGGGTATTTTACTCTTTTTCCAGCCAGAGCTGATGGCTGTTACTTTGCTGGTGGAAATGTATCTCTTGGTGTTCCTGAAATGTCAATTCCTGCAGATACCCCCAATGGAACTGTGCTATATACTTCGCCGAAAATTACCAAGAAAGTAACATGCGATCTTTCCTATAGTCCTAAGCCAACCAGTATCAACTTCGTGACAACAGCTGATTTCAATAAATTTACTAGTCAGAATAATGGTGTGAAATTTACGCTCTATATTGACGGTGTGCCGTATGATAAGCAGATGACCCAATCTATAGGTAGTTTATCTGCTGGTTTCTGGCAGGCTTTCAGCAAAGACGTATCTATTTGGTTTGATATTAAAGTGGATACCAGTAAAGGGAATATTCCAACTTCAGGGACATATTTATCTGGTGGATTCGAAAGTGTATACCTTATACAAGGTGCTAATTACGGACTACCCAGGGGGGTTATTTCACTTTCAACACCCAATATAACCTATATTCCCTGCATGATAGCGATATCATTGAACCCTGATACCATTGATTTTGGGGCAGTCAAAGCCAGTGATTTAAATAAAGGTATTGACATTCAACGTAAATTTACCACTTTAATTCAAAAGAATAAAGGATGCACATCTACCGTTAATACTCCATTTAGCATTAACATGTATTTTGAGCCAACGGCTTCAATCCTCAATGCTGATGGTTCATTAAATCTTAATAATGGGCTGGGATTGTCTATTTCAGACATATCCGGAAAATATGTACCCTATAATACGGCCTGGAAGTTAAATGACGTGAGGGTTGACTCTGTGATAAAAAGCAATTTTACCGCACATCTGAAAAAAATTTCTGGTCAGGATGTTAAAACCGGGCCTTTCAGTGCTGACGTGGTTGTTAGAATAAATTATTATTAAGATTCAAGTTTGAACTGTATTCTGGACAGCCAGAAACTGTCTTAAAACCTGGCTTCCCGTTACTTATATCAATCCTGAAAAAATCGCTTCGAATCTCATGCTTCATCGCATCCGGGGCCAAACATCAAACAACATGATATCAGATATCGTCAGTGGTCCGCCTCGGATAAACCGATGAATAAGTTGGGAATGAACAAAAAGCAGTCCCTGTGACTTAAACAGATAAATGGAATTACGAGATTGTTGGAAAGGAAAGAGGATTTCAGTCCATAGCAGACATTTCCACAATCCAGGTTATTGAACGAATAATTTTATAACGAATATTTTATGAAATATCCCTATAAATTCTTAACTAATCATATGCAAACAAAGACTAAAACAGTTAACAGTTTTACTGTACACACCTGTAAATACCATGAGGTACAATTTATAAAATCATCAAATACAGCACAAATGCAATAGTTCCAGCTGTACCTCCTACCAGCATGAATGATGCTATTACTAACAGTTCTCGATTTGTGAATTTAATCTTTCTTAGAAAGTGTTCTCTGTTATTATTTGCCGCCATCCTCATGTAAACTGAATTACGATTTATATAGATTATTTTCGCCATAATATTATCCATTGATTCATTTTCTCTACGTTGGTAACATGCTCTTCTCTTGCGAAGAGCTATCTTTCGACCTTATTTTTCAGTACACTGTGTGTGACTAAAGGTGCATCAATATAACTGGATTATTATGCATACCTCGAATTAAAGAATTAAATACGTTATTTTATTCACATCATTCCAGATCTGGGTATTTATAAAAGATGTTATCTTAGAAGCACAGCGAGATAGACAATCAACAAAGCAACCGCAATCGCTGGCCCGAATGGAATGAATCTATTTTCATCTATATCCTTCGTTAATTCATTCGATACATATATTTTTTTGACATACAATTTCCATATCCCTGCCAGAAATAATCCAGCAATTGAGGATATTAGCATAACAAAAGGGAAATTGAGGCCTCCAGCCCAGGGGACAACAGAAAGATAGAGCTTAATATCCCCCATTCCCAGTATTTGTTTATCAGAAAAGGACTCGCAGGCAAAAACAATAATAGCAAAAATCAGGAAATAGATGACAAGTCCTAAAGCATCATAGATTATATTGCCATATAAATAACTGTAAACAACCCCACCACCAAACAAAACCAACAACAATCTATCTGGTATGATATAATATCTGAAGTCTATGATACTAATAACATACAATAAACAAAATAAAAAAACTGACAGTAAAAACAACACTATATCTGTATTAAAGAAGAGCATATAAAAACAGATAAAAGCAATAAACGTGGCACCTTCTGTCACAGGATAAAGGACGTTAATTCTTTCATGACAAAAACGGCAACGTCCTTTAAGCAGAATATAAGAAACCAATGGAATATTGTCCCTGGCTGGAATACTGTGTTTACAGACAGGGCAATGTGAGGGTGGAAAAGCAACCGACATTACACCACCATGGCATGTATATGACAACGGAATTCGGTATATCACTACATTAAGAAATGATCCTACACACAATCCGATAACAGAAACCAGGATCAGATCAAACCAAAAATAAAAATGTACTATTACATCTGTCATCTTTACCGCCTGTCAGAAACTGGTCATTTTTGATAATGTATCAGACAACGCAAATAATGCGACGAACACCCATACTACACATCCGCCCAGAACCAGTGTTGACAATGATTTCAGTAGCCCTGATAACCGCGATATTGCCTGAGCCAAATCTTTTCGAGCCTTGAGAGCCACTGCAGCCAGAACATCTGAAAATGATGGTAGACCAGAATAAATACTGACATTCAGAATTTCTTCTTTTCCGAGTAATCCTGTATTAAGCGCATCTTTATAGGTATCCCCACGAGCCATATTATCTAACATTGTGTTGATATGCGCATAAAGCCATCGGTTAGCATTCTGACTCAGTACAGTTAAACTATCGTTAATCGGCACTTTGTTTTTGAGCATTGATGAAAGATTACTAATAAACACAGAGCAGACCATTTTTTTATAAATTGAGAAAGGTATGATACGATCCAGAACATTATTGCGTAAATTACCTGTAAGGTTATTTAAGAGTAAAACGATTATTATATACGCAGCTATAAAAAATATCAGAAAATAAATCCATAACCCGTTATATAGCGATGAACCAAAACTATATAATACTTGCGTAACAGTCGGCCATCGCTGCGTAGGTACCACCCGTTCAAATGCAGGAAATACTTTAACTGCATAGCCTGAAATCACAACCAGCGCGAGAACCAGCATAATCAATGGGAAAGATACTGCTTTAGCTATACTGGAGGTCAGCTCTTTGCGATAATTAATCATTTCCGCAATGCCCCGAAATCCGCTTGACAACGAACCACTTTTCTCAGAAGAAAAGATTACGCTGAGTTCGTCTTTAGGTACAAGACCAGCAAACACAGCATTGACTGATTCGCTTTCAGCCATCCGGTTACTGATAAGATCTAACTTTCCAATAAACCCTTTTCCAAGAAGTCCTTTTCCTTCATCACGTAATTTCTGAATAGAATCATATAATGGAATACCCGAGTCGATCATATCCGCACAGAACTGATACAGGTATAATCTCTGCTTTTTAGTAAGCTTTCTCAATTAGTACCTCCAGATCTTTTTCCTCAACTTTACCAAACTCCATACTGAACCAGGAAGCACAGACATTTCCCTTGAGAACATGATGAAAAGCCTTTTCTTTCAGATCAAACCCTTCAGCAATTCCGCTGGTTGTAAAACGTTTTTTCCTCCAGATCGTATATGCTTCCAGCCAGTGACTTTCAGCAATTGCTTTCAGCTCATCGTACGTGGGGCGCATATATTCGATTACCAGTTGCCTGCTCTTCAGACCGGTATAAAAACAATGTTCGCATCCTTCTTCATTCAGTATAAAGACAGGAAAATGTCTTCCCAGCACAGTATGATTATTTTCTTTTTTACAATGATGGCAGAGTACCGGTAACAATTTTTGGCATTGCAATCCGGCAATAAATCCAGGGGTGGATAACTTATCTGATGAAACACCCAGCGCAACGAGACGCTGTAATAGCGTAACAATATTCCCGGCATGAACAGTAGTAAAACAGTAATGACCGCTTTCCACAGCCCCCGCCAGGGCATTAGCAGAAATATTATCCCTAATCTCCCCAACCATCAATACATCAGGATCGCGACGGAGCGCAGACTTAATTGCTGAATGGAATCCCCCACCATCCACATCCAGTACAGAACTTTGTTTAGCCCCCCAAATCTGATATTCCACCGGATCTTCAATTGTCAGAAAGCAACCTTTACCTGAATAACGGTTTTTCTGTAGCCACTCCATCAGGTTTTTCAGCGTAGTTGATTTCCCTGATCCTGTCGTACCTGCAACCACGTAAACACCATACGGGTTACTCAGAACTCTCTTAATATCTTCAACCTCGTCACCAGAAACCCCCAACTTTTCCAGAGAAGGGATCGTCGAGTTACTGACGCCAGCGGGAATAATACGAAGTACACAGTGATAACATGATGTCGTCTCACCAAAGATCGGAAAATGTGCATACCGGAAACGAAAGCTTTTTCCTCCCAGAGAATATAAAATATTGGCACTCTGGGGAACAGAACGGTTCCAGGTTGTCTCTTTTGTCGAAGCCTGTACGTTGTAAAGCACAAAACAAAGTTCATCACATTTTGAAGACAGAATCTTTGAATGCGGGACCAGGACGCCATTTACCCTGAACTCTACACTGGCAAGCTGATCGTTTCGGGTAATATGAAGATCACTGGCCCCGGCATCCACAGCCATCTGTAACAATCTCTCGAGATCTGCTTGTACCGTACTGACGACACCTTCTCTGACAGAAAGATTCTTTTTAACGAGTCTTTCAAAGATACTATAATAAAGGTTGTCCTTTATTAATACTATGCGACTAATATCAATATCACAGCAGAGATTCAGATATAGGATACTTTGCTGAATTTCAGCGAGATCGTTCATATTCAACTGGTGAACCATCAGACTGAATATGCCATTATGCTCACCGACCAGCAGTTCCTCCTCTTTAAGGCTGAATTGCCAGTCTGATAATAAGTCTCCATTATCAAGGTGAAGAAAGTCATAATAAATCATTGCTGATGCTCTTTAACCTGATATCTACCTGCACTGTCCATTATCAGGATATAGTTTTTACCACCGGATGAAAAATGCTCTCCCCTTGAAAGATAATGTTTATTGCCACCCGCTGATACCAGCACCTTCGTTAATCCTCCTATTTTTGACACGAGAATAACATTAGGTTTGCTGACTACCTCACGGGGAGCGCTGGTCTCCGTCATTGCTGGCATAACAGGAGAAGTTGCAGTTCCCCTCAATTTTTTGAGTTCACTTCTCAGCTTTTCCAGAGCAACTTCATTTACCAGTTGACGTTTCTGTTTTTCAAAGTAAAGATTATCCTCCATAATTTTGATAAATTCATCCTGTTGCACATTAGAGTTATCTCCATCGACAGAAGCATCTTTTATTTCCGGTGTTGCCGGAGACACTTCTGCAGACGCAATCTGTCCCCCAATAAAGAATACCAACAAAGAGGTCAGAATTATTTTTTGCATACAAAGACTCCTTTCAAAATAATATCGGCACCGGTTTTTACCGATTTTTCTATGTGCTGGACAATAAATAAATCCTTGTAAGGATTTCTTTCAGAAAAGAGATGCACATCAGAAAATCCATCCGGTACATGTACCTCAAATTCTCCGGTCAACAGGCCATAACTGTCCCTGTATGCAGGAAATTGCTGCTCAGCATTCGCGACTGAAGAATAAGGAAGTTTTGATACCTTTACCCTGTCAGACTGCTCCATAACTGAATTATATCCGTAGAGATAATTCAATAGGTTGCTACATTTCACTACGTCTAACTGGACTCCTTTGTTCATATTCTTTAGAAGTCTCGGGTCACCTGATTTAATCATGACATTCTCAAAGTTAAGCGTATTTTCAGTGAAGCTGCCCTCATAACTGGTGTTAAAAAAATTTTTGTCAGTTACGGAAAAAACGAACGTATCATTCAGTTCATAAATAAAACGGCATGAATAATTTGAACAGGAGTAGTCAGTTTCTGTAAATCCAATCAAACTAAAAGGGAGACGACTACGCTCAATCTCTCTTATCACGCCAGGCAACTGATTAAGGTCAACACCGGTAAAGGCGTTACGATAAAAAGTTGTTATACTCTCCTGAGTTCTTTTGATCTTCTGCCGTTCTACTTCAGCAGCTGCTTTCTTATCATTAACTTTCTTTATATAAAGCCCGCCCCCCGCTATGCAGATAGCAGTGACGAGAAAACCAGCCAGAATAACAACTCCGTTTTTTCTTGAGCCGCTCTTCTTCAGTTTTTTTTTCCAGAATATCAGGTTTTCTTTCATATTTTTTAAGGCATCAGGATAAACCAGGCCAGCCCTCCTCCGCATAAGATAAGGAAAATCATTAGTATGAGGCCTAACATAATATTTGAGTGTTTATTTTCAGATACCATATCACTGATATATTTCCTGTTCAGCTCAAATAAATCTTCTGTCGTAAATGCCCGTATATTTAAATGCGAATATTTCGTATCCGCAATCTGTTGGATAAAAAAATCAAACAGTTCACGTTTTACAATAATATCTGTACCCGCAACAATTTTGCCGTCAGTCACAATCAATAAATAAACAATATCAGAACGTCTACCGTGAGCTTCTGAGGCTTCGAAAAACATATCTAAAATATCTGGGGCATCTGAAGTATAAATACCGTCACCAAGATATCGACTGATATATAGCGCCAGCGCGCTGCCCTTGCTGAATTCCCCTTGGTGGTAACCCCTTTGTTTGTTCTGCTTACTCTCGACATAACTGAAATGGTTTTTAAACTCCTTATCCAGTTTCAGCATATAAGCTTTACGACCTGAATCTTTGTCAGGCAGCCAGATAAAACCGGGGAGCAGGTACTGTGCTTTCATCTTACTGCTCAACGAAAGGTACCTTATAGTTATCAATACCCACAACCATCAGAATGGTACTGTCTGAGTTTTCTTTATCCAGCCCACCACCAAGCAGCATGGCGCTACGCTGATCGGTTTCCTGCCCAGAATCATAGCGAGCGACAACAACCAGGCTTCCCGGAGAAACAACCGAGGTATTAAACATTTCTGAAGTGCTGACATTTGGTAACTGAACATTATCCAGAACATCGATTGAGTTCAGGACTTTTTTAGTGAAACCACTGGCCACCTCAATCCGCCCATCCGATAATGCCCGGGGTGTCAGGAAAAAACTGGTTCCGGTAATAATCTGCGATGTTTCCACGTCCGTGTTTGCAAAATTATCATTCATTGTAGTTGTTCTGCCTGAAATAAAATACTGTGAATTCGTCAGGTTTAATGGAATTGGAGTATTATTACGGGTCACAAAGGTCCCTTTCTGCAGAATTTTGCTGCCTGTCAGTTGGTAAGTAGCTTCGAGCTGGGCCCCAATATTTAATTTAGGGTCCGTTCCACTGTAAAAGTCACGTCCTATCGTCACCCCACCAGCAATTGTCTGCAGGAGAGAGGTATTAATCCCTATAGTGGTTCCACCGTTTTTATAGCTAAGACTTGCGCCCCCTTTCAGTGCGTTAACCTTGTTCTTATCTAAAACAAAAATCATATAAGAAACAATATATTGCCTGCTATTGAGCTTCTGGTATTCATTCAAAACTTTAAGTAACGAACGATACTCCGAAGGCCTGGCTGAAAATGTCAGTACTGAAGCATCCTTGAAAATATTATACGTGCCGGAAGACACATATTTTTTAACCATATCCTCCACATCAGTCCAGAAAGTCGACTGGAATTTAATTTCTGACTTACCAGTCAATCCACCGGATGAAGTTGCTTCATTGCCGGACAAATCCATCGCAGTTTCAAATTTATTATCCTGTCCGTAAAAATCCAGGTTTATAGCATAAGTACTATAAGCCGAAGCCCGGATAATATTTTCATCAGTCAGTTCAACATCCATGTCATAAAGCGCTGAAACATATCGAATAAATTCTGCCAACGTACCGTCAAAATTTATATTCATTGACTCATTCGCTACAGATTCATTCTTCGCGCCAGGCACCACCTCATCAATTTTATAACTACTACCCACCTGCTGACTGACTGCCTCCAGCAATGTACGTAGCGGAGTCTGCTCATAAGTACTGATGCTGACTCTTTTATTCAGTAATTTTTTTTGTTTCTCGCTGTAAACTGTTTTCTTACCAAGAAAAGCTTTGTTGTATTTTATGTAAGGCTTCTGTTTGTAATCACTGGTGTCATGAATATTATTCTCTTTCAGAAAATCATTATCAGAAAATTTCTTATCGAATGATCCTGCACATCCCTGTAATGCTAAAATACAGGCAACAAATAAAATTTTGAGTTTCATATTATCCTTAACCTTTCACTTATTGCGCATCAATAATTATGACTTTATTCACTTCGTACTGTTTAATCACCAGTCCGTAGTTCTCGGAATCAAACAATTTGCCGAGTTCATTCAGGACATTATCAAAACTGTCAGCGTGAAGTGTAATGGTATTGTAGATAATATAATCCCGGTTACTGTTCCACAGGAGAGTATATCCATTCTTATTTACCCATAACTCCAGTTCTTTACTCAAAAGGCCATCTTTTCTGAGTAACAGAGATTTGCTTTCAGACGTCATACTTATAGCATCAGTATTGCTGTCAGATTTCTTTTGACGGTCAACACTAAACGGGCTGTTCGGTCTGTAGTCATTACCTGCGACAGACTCTGTCATTGGTGTAGTCGCCAACGGTTTCATTTCCATATCTCGTGATGCCAGTGCACCAGTAATGGTAATAAATGAAAGTAACGCCACAACGGGGGCAGTGATTTTCTTGTACATAAGATTCACTTTATTTATCCTTATACTGGTTTCAAAACGTTTCATTCTCAGATGAAAAATAACGATATACAGACCTCTTTTATGGCAATGAGTCCTGTTCTTCCGTACTGCACCAGGTTGTCACAAGCAAAGATAATGATTTTGGGTTAATGATATTGTAAGCACCCGTCCCATCATTTTTAAGCCCTGTACTTGCTGAAATTAACCATTCACCTGATGGCTTATTTATTGTCGACTGGTTAACCTGAATAACAATACCCTTTATCTGATCAATTTCCTGCCCTTTTAGCAAAGATAACTTATTACGATTAGATTTAAGCTTGCTAAGATCGGAATCCAACATTGTTTTACTGTTATTATCAAGAGACTCCCCAACAAATGATGATAACGCCACAGCCATTCTCGGGTACAACCGCTTTGGCTTACCGGGATTGCTTTCATCGCCTTCAGGATTTAAAGGACATATTTGTATATCACGTCTAATGAATCCTTCTTCATCGTTAACATTTGCAGAGTAATTATCCGATACTTTAATATTTGCCTTGTTTTCACCAGTAAAACTTACGTAATCAATCACAGGAACAGTACTGTATTTATTATACGTCGTTCCATCAGGTTTAGTTCCTACCCCATTATTAAAAATAAGGTCCTTAACAGAAAGTGATGCTGGATCCTGCCCCGGAGAAACAGTAGCACTAAGCATGGGATCATCATGAGTACTGTATTTATTTGATGCAATGCAAATCACCGGAGCATCGCTGACAGGATCCCAGCATAATTTTTCTGCATTCACCGAACCATCTGCTTTCAGGTTCATTCCGTCCGCCTTCATACTCAATCTGATGCCATATTGAAGATTACGGGGAAGTCTGCCAAGAAAATCATAACCGTCTGGTTTCATCACATCCACTCTTGGAGGTGGTGTACCTGTGCCATTCTTTACAAGCTCCCAGTTTTGCGCTGCCCCACCTTTATTCCTGCTGATTAAGTATGCGCCTGCAACAAAATAGCCAGCCTTGTCAAAGGCTCTCTCAAGACTTGTTACATAATTAAAAAGCTCAAAACCGTTATTTTCTGTTATTTCATTGAAAGAAAGAAAAAAATCAACTCGATCAATACTACCGGTGCGTTGGTCGCCAATTAAATCTACACGTTCAATGTCAAACTCACTATTTTCCCATTTCCGTTCACAACTTAGAAATTGATTAACAAACTTCATTCCAGATGTTTTGTTTACAGGAATTGAATCAGCACCTGTACCACCACAAGCACTGTCAAGAAAAAAATTTCTCTCAGCGCTCGTCCCTCCTGCTTTATAACTTCCCCAGTTGATAAAATTTGATAAATTGTTACTTAAATCATCCTCCATTTTTGTCAGAAGTCGATTTTTATAATAATCAGGCCGTGAGTCTGATGTACCTGGAGAGGGAATATCATAAAGTGGATTTATCCTCTTTTCTGTTGTTCCATCTGCTTTATATACTTCAAGCTCATAGTGATTTATAAACGCCAGAAAAGAGGAAATTTCCTTAACAATGATGTCAGATATATTTTGTCGGTGTACTTTATCTATTTCTTTTCTGGCATATTCAGCTGCAGCTAGCATAACCATACCAATGATAGCAATAGCTATAATAACCTCAATCAGGATTGATCCACGATTTGATATATGTTTCAAGTTAAACACCCTGACAAAATATGATAGATATTAATTATGTTATCTCGCATGGGAGTTTCATTTTTTGAATGAAACTCCCCGGATGATTAACGGCTTCCCAGAATTACACCATTACTGCTGTCATCAGAGCACACCGCCGCTGTCATTGCAGCTGTGATAGTCTGACTACCTGTTGTAGTATCAAGTGAACGCAGAACCGCCTGGGCGGAAGTTGGAGCAGCTACCGCTGCTGTTGTCATATCGAAATTACTACCATTTACGGTATAGCTTCCTGCTGGTGCAGTCACTGTGGCAACATAATCCCAGTTATTACCGACCTGAGAAATAACGCTACGGCACTGACTCTGATCAAGGCCATTAATTTCAATAACAAAACCTTTATCTGTCGTCGCACCAGTACTGGTTATAGCGCCACCAATATTAAGATAATCATTTGAAATACCATTGCGGGCTTCATCTACAGAGATTTTTCCCAGCTGAACCAGTCTGGCAATGATTGTCGTACTGGCTGTACTATCCTTAATGCTGTCCGCATCATAAGCAATGACCTGTGCAGTATTAGCAGCCGGATAATTCCCTTCCCGCTGGTAAGCATCCTTAACTGCAATACGTACAGTATTCGTATTACTCACTAAATCAGAAATAGCACGACTATCAAATGCCCGCTGAGCAAGGATTACAACCCCGGCAGCAATAGTACCAATAATACCTAGTACAATGATAATTTCCAGTAGAGTCATACCACGCTGTTGTTTGATCTCTTTATACTTATCTGCCTTTTTAAGAAAATATCCCTTATAATTTTCCAGGATCGAGTTCATTTCGATAAACATACAGTCACTCCGTATTTACGCTGCAATTTTAAAGTATTAATAAAGAATCGTTGAAACTACTTAAGTTTTTTCAAATACTGGTATGTTGCATGCACTTTCCTTGCATACAGGGTTCTCCTTTCTTGTTGCTTACTATTTTCTTTAAATCCGGCATTGTATGCACCTACAGCTTTCCAGTTTTCACCGAATTTATTGAATGCTACCGCCATAATATATGCACCAACATAAATGTTCAGACATATATCATTAATTAAATTTTCTTTTGTTATACCGTACTTTTTTAAAAATAGCAGGTGCTGGCTATCTATTTGCATCAAACCATAGCCATAGCCTTTACCAAAGCCAGCAAGAGCATTACTGCCAGTTATTCTGTAATTGAGCCCCGACTCCTGCCATGCCACTGCTCTAAGTAACATCGGGTCAATATTTGCATCTCGTCCAGCAAGTTCAAAACAGTCATATTTATTGTTTACTGTTTCTGCTGCCTGAACTCCCCAGCTCCATATCATTAAACAAAAAACGATGTAAATTACTTTTTGTATCATTTACAAGCGGCATCAAATTGTTCTGCTGTAAAACCATACTTTGCAGTATCGGGTTCGACTGTGAAATCCACTTCATACGCACCCATCGTTATAACTGAAGGTGAAGCGTTATACTGACGACCATGGAATCTAATACGTTCCGTTCTTACCAAATTAAAACCCGCATAAGGCGCAGATGATGTAAGAAAATCTCCTACCCCTATTTTGTTTGCCGGATCCGCGTCAAGCTCAGGCACCACATCGCCGTTATTCGGACGCCAGATACCGGTATTCTTCATATAGTTGGTGCCCGGTTGACGCTCAAACATTATATGTACATCATTGTCATTTGCCTGAGATGTGAAAATGAACTCAAGAGTCTGTAAATTCCTGGTTGGGATATTAACACGAGTGTAAACGGTATTATTATTTACCCCTTTTGTTGAAACTTCCCAACCATCCTGAAATGTCAGAGTGTGAGGGTCAGTAGAATTACTTGGTAATAACGTACTCCATGTTTTCCGGTTTCCAAAAGAATATAACCCATCGTTAATCCAGGTAACACCATCAGTGGTGTTCTTTGCTCTGAGTCTTTGTGGAGAAATAACCTTACTTTGAGCAAGCGTGAATCTTACTTTCGAAACCCAGCTTAATTTTCCGGCGACACCATGACCTTCAGCACTTAAATCAATAAAAAGAGGTTCCTCCAGTCTGTAACACGCACCATATATATCTTTAGCAGCTTTTAGCGTGTTCTCGTTTGTAAAATCAAAACCATGTACAGACAATGAATCATTTCGCACAACAGAAGTGGTCGCCTGTGACACCGAAATTCCCGTAGTCATCATCACAAACAGGGTAAAAATTTTCAAAATATCCATATACGCCTCCTGTTCCTTCCGCTTACCTGATTAGTAAAAAGCAGAAAGTTCAAAAAGTTTGTTTGAAATAAAAATAACATTCAGACATATCAAAATTTATTTTATATACGTGACCACCTTATTTCATCTTGCGAAGGAATTTAAATTAAATAACCGTGCATCATTTGAGTAAAATCGTAAGCATTTCTTACACAATGTTTAAAGCAAATAAAATCAATCAATACGATTTATAAATTAAATAGAGAGATACTACTGAGACCAGATTTTCTGAAATCATTCCACTTTCTGCTGAAAAAACAGGCTAAGCACATATTCGTGACAGGCAGGAAGAAAATCGGAGCAGTAGAACCGGAAGGAATATAGCTGAAAATACGCCGTAGCCGTTATCGGTACTGGCGAAAGCGACGTGATATTGTTAATCCGGCGCGAGTCAGGTTAGACAGCAAAATACGCCGGATATGGAACCCGATCTGGAGTTCAACTGGCGCGTTCTTTGACTGACATACTGGCCCACAACGGCGTCCTGTCGTGCCGGGCATCTGATAAAATACCTGAACCAGAGCAGTTGCCAGCCGGAGAACCTCAATACAAAAATGCGCGTAAGAAGCATACAAGTCTTCCGAATCTGCCTGGCGTCAGTTCGTACACACGTGGTACCGAATGGTACGGACAAACATAGACGATAAAGCCGTAAAGCCGTTATAAATCACAGTAATTATAGATAGATACGCACATTGGGGGACGTTGGAATGGTGCCGATAATAGGAGTCGAACCTACGACCTTCGCATTACGAACTGACTAAACCACTGTTTCAGTATGTTTTATACCGTCTTTAAAATTCAATTTTATTAAATAAAATCAATACTATAAATAAAAAACCTGTTTGTTATCGTTTCTCTCTGTTTCTCCTGATATCATGCTAATTGTGTACCCGAGAGTGTACCCCAAAAAGGACCTGAATATGGCGCTCAGCATCACTCAAGACAGGCAATTAGCATCTCTATCCGCCACTGAAGAAGAGAAAGAAATCGTTGTCTCTGTTAAATCAAAAGCGGGTGGAGGCCTCTATGTTCGTGTTCGCCACGGTAGCGAAAGCAAAAGCTGGATTTATCGCTACCGGATTGCACAAAAACAGATCAAGCTAACATTGGGTAGTTATCCCGCAATGGGATTAGCTCAGGCTCGCCAGGCTCACGCTGAAGCTGCTGACTTCGTAAAAAAGGGAATTGATCCTCGCTACGCAAAAAAAATCGAGAAACAGCAGAACGAGAAAATGCCAATATTTGCCGACTTATGGAAAAATTGGCTGGCATTCAGAAAAGAAAGTAAACCTATAAGCGCTCGAACTCTTGCAGACTATGAAGGCGCTTATCGCCGCCACCTTGAAAAAGCATTAGGTAACAGACGTGTCGACGATCTCAGCCGCGCGGTTCTTTTCGAGCACCTCAGCAATGTCAGAAAAAGTAGCGCAGAAGCCGTCCGTAAGGGATTAATCATCCTCAACATGACACTTGACCATGCAAGTTTACAAGGTCTAATTGAGCATAACCCTGCCCGCTTGCTCAAACCGGCAATGTTTGGTGCATCCATGAGTAAACCTCGCGAGCGTTGGCTGCCGCAAGAGGAGCTACAGATGCTCTGGAAGGTGCTGGATGAAGCAACTATAGGTGGCGGCTCTGTCGTCTCAGGTGGCCGTGGATTAGCCTCCAGCGTCGTGTTATCTCGATCGGTGGCAAATGCACTACGTCTAATTATTTTCACTGGGGTTCGCCGCTCTGAAGCAGCAGAAATGCGTTGGGATCAAATCAATGGCGATCGCTGGACCATCCCGGCAACGAAGAACGGTAAAAACCATGTAGTTACGCTGCACCCATCAGCCCTTTCTTTACTAAAAGAACAGCGTCTCATTACTGAAGGGGCATATGTCTTTGGCTCCACCAGCAAACCGGGATTTCCCATAACCGGCGACGCCCTTACCCGCGCTCTGGAACGAGTACGAGTTAAATATATGGGAGAGATTGATCCCTTTTCCCCTCATGATTTACGCCGAAGCGTTGCTACCGGCTGTGCCGAGTATCTGGATGCGCCTGAGCGTTTAATCGAGCTCTTGCTTAACCATGTACCTAAAGATCGGTTAATTCGAACATATCAGGTTGGGCAGCAGGCTGAAAAGCTGAGAAAGTTATTTCTAAATTGGGGTGATTTTATCCAGCAGGAAGTGATTAATACACCTACAGCGATGCCAGATAACGTGGTCCAGGTGCTGTTTGGTAGTCGATAGAATAGATACATGGCCTATATTCCATAGGCCATGTATGTCATTGAGCAACGTGGTTAGGTATCCAGCCTTTACGATGTAAAGTATCTACTGCTAAAGAGATCTGCCGGGGCGTAAATTGCCGTTTTCTCTCATTCCAGGCATAAATGTATTCTGTGACGTCCTCGGGCGAGGTCAGGGACTCGTGTCTCATAGCCCAGTGAACCGTTGACAGTAGTTCCAGACCGAAAGGTGACTCAAATCCGTCAACCAACTCCGAAACCTTCTGAAAGCGCATCCGGGTATCTTCCTGCCGTTCAAGATACCTTTTTGCCTCTTCTGCCGCCCCAGGAACCAACATTAGCTGCTTGTCAGGTATATCACCGCCATCGGAATAACCGGAGATCATATGCCCTTCAATTGCATTCAGCACATGTCGTAAGTTTTCAGCATAGGGTCCGTAATGTGCTTTCTGATACTTAAGGCGTAATGGCTCACCAGATTCTTGCATGAAATACATCAATTTATGTAATTCAAGCAATGAGATAAACGGATCGAGTAACCCATTGAGATAACGCTGCATCAATTCAACCAACGCAGCCCGACCCGGTGTCATCTTTGGCACTTCAGTTTTATGGGCCATACGCTCTGATGATGGCGCACCTTTGGGATCGTAAATCTCTACCTGCACGCCCTCCAGCGGTCGAACCGCTGACTCTATCAAGGGTTTGACATCCAGCCAATCCAACCCCCCTAAGCCACTGCCCAGTGGGGGGATCGCAATTGAGTGAATATCATAGTGCCTGATAACTGATACCAGATCGTCCAGGCCCGCTACGATATCTTCAATGCGGCTTTTCCCTTTCCAGTGGCGCTTGGTCGGGAAATTGATGATATAGCGAGGTCCGGTTAGCCTTCCGGTCTCAAACACAAACATTTTGCCAGGAATAACCTGCCCAGCTTTACAAGCCGCTGCATAAGCTTTGAAGTTATCCGGGTAAGCATTTTTAAACTGCAAGGCAATGCCCCGCCCCATAACCCCAACACAATTAACCGTGTTGATGATAGCTTCGGTCTCTGACTGGAGAATGTCACCATGTCTGTATTCAATCATTTTGAAATCCTCATCAGTAGTACCATTCTCGTTTCACCTCAACAGGAGGACGGTGTCCATCTGGTGGAAGCATGTTAGCAACCTGCTGATAAATCAAAGGTGAATGAACTCCGATGCATTCAACCAAATGCCAGGGAAAACTATGCTCAATCAGGAACTCCGATTGTTTCGCCTCTTTAACACCATTACCACCGCTCCACTGATGAGTTTGTATCGCAGGCCAATTCAGCTCTCCGAGTTGATCTGGTTGGCAGCGATCCTCAAAGTAAAGCGACCCGGCATTAGACAATGTGAATGCCCAGCGTTGGTGATGTTGTTCCGCCCACGCCATGACAGTATAGAGGTCAGCCTCAAGATGCAAAATCGGCTCCTGACCTCCATGATAAGCCAGCTCTGGATGGTTAGCCTTATGTATCAGGTATAGCATTACCGAGCGCGGGCAAAAATAAAAAGGCACACATTGCCCCACATGCAGGTCAGGATAACTGGTTAGCGTCAGCTCATGGAGCCGACGCTGTTTAATACTGCTCATGCCGATCATTGTACCGGTTTCACTACGAGCCGAGATGAGCGCATCAGACAACAATCCTTCGGCAATGACAGACCTGAGTCGATCAAGATGAAGAATATGATAAATCTTAGGGCGTTCAGGGATCGACATGTAAACCAGCTCCTTTCAGCAATCCAATGCCAATTAGCCGCAATAATAACAAATTTTGGGAACAGAAATAGGATGAACACCATGCTTACTGGATTGAGGACTACATGACCGTCAGCATTCCTGGATAATGTTTAGCAATGATATCATTCATCTTCTCTACCAGATCCAACCGTTTGAACGTAATGTGCCCGCTCCCCTTCTGAAAGTAACGAATAGTGAAAAGTTCGTCTTCGAAAACCTGCTGATGCGGATTGTCACGCACGAAGTCCATAAACCGGATGGAGACATCATGCCGGTTATCGGGAATGGTCTTCCCGTCAAGCAGGTACAGCATCCGCTCCAGATCGGCGAGCTGATCGCGCCGCCAGCCCCAGTTCAGACTGAAGCCCCATCTGTCATGCTTCACCAGATTATTGACGATAATCTTCTTACCGAAATAACAGGGATTATTGGTTTTGTAGTTCCAGCTTAACCCTTTAAATATATTGATAATCCCACGTTCGAAAACCTCCTGCTTATTGCGGTGGAGTTGTTCAAAGGTACTCAGGATATTGGCTTCGCTAATAGCTGGGAGCTCCCCCTCCTCCAGGTTCTTCGCCCACTGGCTGCGGGCTTCAGCGTCCATCAAAGTCAGCATCCCCGATTTCAGCATCAGATCGCGCCAGATGCTGCGATCGATATTGCGGGCGATTACCGGCAAGGCTTTATCCACCGGTTGCATCAGCCAGCAGTCAAAAGCTCGCCCCTGCCACATCGCCCAGTGCTCCGCCGTGTTGCCGCCAATACTGGATGCCAGACGGGAAATCTCATTAAGCTGGTGGATGACGGCTTCAATTTGTTGCAGCGCAGCATTCCGCCCGGTGACGATCCGTTCAATATTTGTCGAGCAGATAAGTTCGTTATGGTTAGTTAACACTTCAGCTTCTGTTTGCATAATTTTTCGTCCGTATAAAAGCAAACACGCCTGCCGGGAATGGCAGGCGCATTATGCAGGGAGTTAACAGGGAAGAAAGATCGGGAATGTAATACGGGAAGGCTGCTCGCAAGATTCAGTGTGCCGCGAGATAGCGTTGACGTCGCAACAGACCCGTAGCCTGTCGCGCCCGCAGAATGTCTACAGCCCGAAGATAGGGTGATTGTTCCTGCCAGCTAAATCCCTTGCGATCGATACGAACCAGCTCGTATTTCTCTACAATAAAGTTCACGGCATTAGCCAGCGTGATACCGGCGTCAATGTGTTCCTGAATCACCTTCTCTACGCTAAACGGCGTGTCACTGAGTTCGAGCCCATAATGTTTAGCCAGTAAATGGGTCAGCAGTTTTTGCCAGATTTCGACAGGCGACGGCTGTGACGGGGTCGCCCGGTGTGGGTGGTTGTATTGGGTTTGCATAATGAAATTCCGTTAGTAAAAAGATATTGAGGGGGGATGCCGGTCAGTTTTTAACGACGGTTGGGTAAAGCGAAAGATAAACGTAACCGAACGATCCGCGAGTGTCGGCTTCGCAGATTATGCCCCGGAGTGCAGTCGTAAAGCGTCTGGCTTCGCGCGGATTGAGTGCGCCAGTGCGTAAAGCGACCTCCATGCGTTTAATAAACATTGGAAATACGATATTCAGAGTCTTTAGTTGCGCCGGGGTAAATTCACCGTAAATACCCGCCCGGTCAGCCAGATAGTGCAGGTGATTACCTTCCTGAACTAACCGGGCGCCAAATGACGGGAAGACATCGTTCCGTAGTCCCCATACTGGCGTGGATTGTGTTTCATTTGTGTCCATTTTGGATTTTCCTTAAATATGATTAATTCAGGGTCACGCAGCGCAGGAGTACATACGGGCCATGCCGCTCCTGACGGCGTTCGGCAAATACAGCCAGCACGCCGCTGATATCGGGTACGTAACGACCTGCGTAATGGCAAACACTGCCGGTCCAGCGGTAATGACCGGTGCAGTAAGAGGCCAGTCGTGAGCCGGGTGTCTGCCGGTAAAGCGTCATCGCCTGGCGCTTGCTGATGATTTTCACAGCCAGCCCCGTTCGGCAAAGGACAGGATATCCCGGTGGCCGACAACGAAATGGTCGAGAACACGGATATCGACCAGCGCCAGCGTGTTTACCAGCCGTGTGGTAATTAGCCGATCGGCCTGACTGGGTTCGGCATCCCCGGACGGGTGATTATGAGCCAGCACCACTGCCGCAGCGTTATGGCGCATGGCGGCGCACAGGACTTCTCGTGGATGGACTTCCGTATGGCGGACACCACCGGTGAACAGCGTCTCATGCGCCAGTAACTGGTGTTGATTATTCAGAAACAGCACCATAAATACCTCCCGCTCCAGCGGCGAAAGTTGCAGACGCAGCCAGTCGCGAACGGATGCTGCGGAAGTAAAAATCACGCCGGGCTGGCGCAGGTGTTTATCCAGCAGATTCACGGCCCTTCTGATAGTGCGCTGTGCATACGGCGTTAAGGCAGGTGGCGCATCGGGCGCGGATGCCGGTATCAGTGATATTGCAGTATTCATTTGTCCTCCTCTTCAACTCAGTACCTGCTGGAGTTCTTCGGCCATTACCCATAACGCCCGGTTGAGCTTCAGGTCGCCATCAATGCCCTGAACGGCGCGGGTACGACTGCGTTTGCCCTGTGCGGAATGGCCGGACAGACCGCCTTTTATCAGTGACTCCTGGATGCGGTTATAGACCGTCCACAGGTCGCCGGACTCGTCCTGCCAGCGGCGGGGTGCCAGAATTTGCGCTTCAGTCACCGGCTGGTGGGCTTCACCAAAGCGGTAAGTCAGCGCGGCTTTCGCAAAAGCCTGCTGCGCCAGGGCCGGGAGTTGCAGCGACTGCATGGCCTCGCGCTTTTCCTCCACGCGGTCGAACACGCCGAGGACCTCGTAAGCCCCTTCGATAACCTTCTCCACCACGTCCCCCCGGTGCGGCACGCGGATTTCACCGAATGACTGACCGCAGACGAGCGAATTGGTACAGACGCTTCTGAAGTACCCCGGTAGCATCTGGTACGAACTGGAACCATCGTGGCTGTTGAGCAAAATAATCTCCGGCACCTGCGCCCCGGTGATTTGCCCGGCACGACGCAGGCGCAGCAGATGTTTGGTGTGTTCACGTTTGCCGGGGTCCCGGACTCTGGACTGGCAGGCAAAGAAGGGCTGAAACCCTTCGCGTTGCAGATTCTCCAGTAGCGTGATGGTGGGGATGTAAGCGTATCGGTCACTGCGGGATTCGTGGCGGTCTTCACTGAACACGCTGGGAACCACCTGCATCAGTTCCTCATGGGTTAATGGACGGTCACGGCGTATCTGGTTTATCCGCCCGAAGCGGCTGGCTAATCGCATGGTTTGTTCCTTAGTCGTGGGGTAACGGTGTAAAAAAGACCATGCTCCTGGCGGGAATATGGTCTGATGGTGTGGTTATGGGTAGGTAATACCGACTGTGGTCAGGCGTTGTCCGGGGCTTCAGGGACCGGGATGCCGTAGTCGGCAATAAAGCGGTTCAGCCCCTGACCGGCTCCGGCGGCAAAATTCCAGTCCCGCCAGATAAGGCTTCCGTCAGTATCACGAACGACCAGACGAAAGTGGGTCTGCTGGTCATCTTCGATAGCGACATTCTGATAGCAGGCGGAAACCGCGCTGGCCTCAGCGCGGGTAAATGGCCCGTCGGGCAAGCGTAAAGGTTGAGACATATCCGGCTCCTTAAAAGCAAAAAGGCCCCTGCTGCTGACGCAACAGGGGCCGGGGATGATGATGGCTGAAGGGGTTAGTGCTGATTTTTTTGTTTCGTTTTCGACCAGGAAGGCCGGTTGCCACCGGAGAACGATTTCTGTGCTGACCAGTAACCAATAGGGAACTGCTTCACCAGCGAGCCGTTGATAAGAATATCGACCGATGAATACTGGCCGTGGCTGATACTGCCCTCCTGGATGTAGGCACCGGCGCTACAGGTGCCGGTGTCGTACCGGTGCCACGACGCTGAACTCCGGTCAGCGACATAAAAGTCACCAAAAGCGCAGCCGGTCGCCGAACGACGGTTCAGCACCGCAACGTACCATTTTGAATTTCCCACAATCGCACAGGCGCTGTTCTGGCCGCCACAGGCCTGCCAGAGCGTCGTGCCGTTATTGCTGAACGTCCAGATGGTATTGGCTGGCGGCGCATCCGGTGATGCAGGCACGGAAGCGGGTGCAGCGGCAACCGGTGCAGTACCGGCTTCACCGGGGCCGGTTTTTATCTCACCGTCCGTCAGGATACTGGCCTCTTCGTTATCAGGTTTACCTACCCAGCCCCCTTTACCATCGAAATAGTACCCCAGTAACTGATGACTATCAGGCTGATACAGAAAGTTGAAATAGTGATAACCACAATTACCCGCCTCGCACACCATACTCTTCAGCCAGGTCTTGCCCCCAATCTGTACGGGTGACAACGGATCTTCCGGCCCGGCCAGCTTGCCCGAGGGACCAATCAGGTTTGCCATTCCCGCCGCGCTTAAATTGCTCTCGATATCGTGGGTGTAGACCGGATCGGATTTATAGAGATCGCTCGGATATGGGCAACTGTCGTCCGTGCAGTTCAGTGCATCTACGGCGGTTTTTGCCGCACCCGCAGCCCATGCCCCGGCGCTTGCAGTCATCAGCGATGCGACCAATAACCCTTGTGTGATTCTGTTTTTCATCTTCACTTTGTTTATTTCCTTCAATAAAAACGGGGCCGTAAAAGGCCCCGGACAACGCAGACAATTATCTTTCACCGCGATCGCGCAGGATCTTGCGGGCAAGCCGCCTTTCCATCTCTCCCACCTTTCGGCTATCGGCGATCTGCTCCAGTTGCGAGCTGCTTTTCCCTTCCAGTTGATCGTGCGTTTCTTTCATATCCCTGACGGTGTTCAGCCCCTCTTTTGCCGCGCTGAGCGCGAGCCGACCCGCTGTATCCCAGAATCCCATGACATCGCTCCCTGAATCAGTAACCGTTATTTTTTCCCCACTCACAGCCGCAGTCGCGGCACATCCAGCCGTCGCCCCACGGAATGATATCGTCCGATGAACCGCAGTCCGGGCAGCGACGCCCGGCATGACAGAGGCGAAGCGTGATTTTCTGGATTTTCATGATGTACTCCTTTTCGTTCAGATAAACCGGCAATGAACTCCATCCGGTGGTGTTGTGCTGAATCATCAGCATTTATTCGTCGGCACCGTTCGGGAACGGGCCGGATTTAAAGGTGGCGAGCAGATCCCGGATAAACCGGTAATGCGGTAAGGCATTAATAAAGTTGGGATGACGGGTAAGACGGCTGATGGTTTCATTACGTGTATAGGTGTCCGCCAGCACCGCCACATTCTGGATCTCGGCCAGTGGGAACACGGCAATGTCATTCCATAACTCGCCCGTCAGATACCAGTTACGTTCCAGACAGATAAGACGGTAAGGCGCGAGGCACTCGCAGCGCTGCCCTTTCGCCAGCAGGGAGATACGGTTGCGCCGGTTAATCGCGGTAACGAGATGGCTGAAAATCCCGGTAAATGAACCCGCAGTCAGTGCCACCGGGGGCCAGATGCAGCAGGGGCTATGTTCAGTTTCATCCAGCAGCGCACCTGCCAGACGAAGATCCAGCCCCGGAAACAGCGCTTCCATATCGCTTTGCCGGGCAAGTGTCAGTCCGCTTCTTTCGCGTTGGCCTGCACTGTCGGCAGTCATCAGGCGGCAATGACCGTCGTTATATTCCAGATCCAGCCCGGTCAGGCGCTCGCGGGAGATCCCGGCGCAGGGTACGAACAGAAACACCAAACTCTTCTGCAAGATGGCGCATATTGAGATTTTCTCCTGCAAACAGGCGGCGGATAATTTGCGTCAGCCTGTCGGCAAGCCGTTCATGACGGCGTTCAGTCTGAGGCATAAAAGACTCCGTTTTAATGCCATGAAAAACATATGGTTATGATAAAGAGGGGCGCGGACAGGGTATGGACACGGCGAAAAATATTTTTCCCGGTAGCCCGACACCTGTCACCACGGGCGCTGGTGGGCAAAATTGATGGTTTTTACATCACTTTCAGGAAGGCAAAACGGACAGGGTGTGTCCCCATGACGCCCAGACGTGATGGGCAGGAATCCGGCGCTCCGCGACGAACCAGAGTGAAAGCATGAAAATAAAGCCCGGCCCTGTCGCGGGAAGCGACAGGGCGACAGCAGGAAAAGCGAGGTTAAGCCGTACAACGCGGAATGATGCCTAGTCCAGGACCGGCAAATTTTTACTCATCGAATGTCAGCAGACAGTCATGGCAAAGATACTCATCAAGCACCTCACCATCCAGGCTCCCGCCAGCCGTTGCCCCCAGCGCAACGCCACTTCCCATCCCGACCAGGAAGCCGATCACGCCTCCGGCGATGGTTCCAATGCCGGGAATAATGGAACCTGCCGCTGCGCCGATCGCGGCTCCTTCCGCACCGCCTGACGCTCCGGCAACGCCGCCTGCGATGGCACCAATCCCGCCACCGACTTTTCGGCCAATATTTCGCTTCTGCGTATTCGTAGAACCACAATGAGGACAAACCATTTTTATCTCCTTCGACAGTTAAAAGAAAACCCGCCGGAAGGTGATTCGCGTCGGGTTGTTGAGTGTTGTCATGAAGATAATATCTGTCTGAAAATATTTTAAATGCTACCGGATGGCTTATACCCGCACTTAGATTAAGGTCTCATCATCTTCTCTAATGGTACATCGTCGCACTAGTTGTCAAGACGGTTCTAGCCTGGCTAGCGTATAGCTGAGGGCTCGGCATATTCTGTCTGATTTATAAGACGGTTACGAGATGTGGCGCAATTTAGCAAGAAATGCACCCAAGTGAAAAAATCGACTACTATGCCCATAAAATCATTAAGGCGCTAATCGCTGTACAATCCCCCAATAAGAAAGGTATTCAATGAAAAGTGCACCTAAAATACTGGCAAAGTTAAATCAGATTCTGACACGTGCCATAGCCGCATCTGAGGTAGCACACGAACATGCAAGAACTGCCTATGCCCAGCTTGTAAAGGCTAGTAATGAAGATGCCCCTCCAGCACGCATACAAACCGCAGTTGAAACTATGTCACATTTTGCAGAGAACATGCGTCGGTGCCATCGTGCATCCTGGTTAGCTGCCGCTCGTGTTGCCAGTTATGCAGAGTGGTTGCCTGACATGGTTGCAGCTAAAAAGGCCCGGACACTGCCCCAGGTAATCCTTGCTGACTGGGACAATTTCGAACGAGATATGTCAGAGGCAGAGGAAGCATTGAGCCTTTCACCAAGAAAATTGGGAAATCTAAAAGATTGTTCCTATCAACAACAATCAGCCCTCGAAGAGGTTACAACGACCCCTTCTTTGCCAAATGCATTTCATTGGAATGGGGACGTGACTCCGCTTGATTATGAGTTGAATATTGAAACAGCAACCACAGTCGAGCTACGTAATGCGTGTGAAAAAATAATGGGTGTTAGCGGTGCAGTTACGGCGCAGTTTAAACCTGGAACTTGGGAAATTGACAACTATCAGGTAATAGCAGGTATGTATCTGTGTATGGTTGGGTTTACATGCGAAAGAGAGGCATATATTGCCTTGTATACAGAGTTACTAAGGGAATTAGAATGTGCAGAAAAGCAGCCCCTCCAACAATCATCACCTATACCAGAGTTAGTAGAGGAATATTCTACCATAGAACAAAAAATCAACGAACTTACGACGCAAGAAAACGAATTAATGCAGAATATGTGGAGTAACGTGCAAATAATGAGCCGGATAAACATTCCTGATATGCTTAAGCTGAAGAACTTGGTTAAGGAAAAAAGAGAGCTATTCCAGCATGCCCACACAATTCGTTTAAAAATAGTGGCATTTGCTGAACTAAATACTACTCCGTTGGCAGTCAACCAATTTAGACTCTCTGCACAACAAATCGCCAGGATGTGGGATGCATATGAATCAGGATTATATCAAACAGAAAAAGCATTTGGCCTTCCGCTACACAGTCTGGTAAACCTGAGCCATAAATATACCGATTAACAAACCATAGGTGAAAACTATAAAAACTCCATTTAAAATAGGAGGTTACACATAAATCATAACTATTAAAAATGCAGATTAAAATAAATCTTCACAGGAAATATAGTGTCAAACGATCCAAACGGTATCTACTCAAGAGGGAAATGTGAAAAACTTCACAATCACTGATTTAACTGCTGCTGCCAAAATCGGAGCATCGGTCGTAATTGAGGTACACCCGAGGGAGCTAAAAAAAGGTGATATTATTTTTATATATGGCTCCTGGCGGAAATTCGATAGTACAAGCACTTATCGAATGAAGGATAATCGTAAGATTTACGCATCCTCTCTGCATCCAAATGAGTCAGATGCAATATATCGCTATGATATCTCTTATTCTCAAAAGGTATTGATGCGACTCGACGCTAATTTTTCAGAAAACTTCACCGAATGAAAAATAAAAATTGATGAATACAAATAAATCTAAGTTATTCTATACAGTTCAGCATAACCTGATGGCAGCGTTTTAAAGCCAGGCAAAATCACACTAAAGATTCTTATAGCGAGAGTGCAGATTTCCCTGCACTCTTTCATGATCTGGCTGGTCAGATCTGCCCACCAACGCCTTTGAACTTCTCAATAAAAGCACCTATTTTCTGAAAAACGGTTTGCTTCTTGGTTTTATACTGTGGATTCAGAGGACTCAGCCTTGGTAGCGTTTCGTTAAGTTCAGTACCGTTCTCGCTGGCATATTCACGTTTCAGGGAGACGCTGATGTAGCGTTTCGCGGCTTCCTCGTTCAGGTTTTCGCTGCGAATAAGTGCTTCCACTTCCCGCTGCTGTTCCCGTTGAGCAAAGGTGAAGAATGCGTCAATAATACCGGCCTTGTCCGATTGTTCGTCCAGGTTGGTTTGTTCAATAAAATCAACAATCAGGCTTTCTTTGGCACGATTCCCCAGACTTGAACGAATAAGACGCCGCACTTCCTCTATCAGGGTGGCTTTGCTTTTGTTCTGCTTGTTATGTTCGAAAATCAATCCGAGGATATAGTCCAGGTTAATCTCCTGAGACTTCAGCAGATCCACTTCGAAGATGATGTCATCCCAGTCCACAGTGGATTTATCTTTTTCTTCCGCCGCTTTCTCCCGACGCTGCCAGTCACGAATATCGTTATACGTTGAGCGATAGTCCTGAATTTTCCGTTCGGGGGGAAGGCGAATGGTTTGCAGTTCAGCCAGCTTTTCATCATCGAGATAATGTTTCGCCTTAAACGCATCCACTGCTACCTGGTCGCTAAGGTCAACGCTTTGCAGCGCTTTCAGCATGGCAAATTCATCATAGTTCTGCAGAATATTCTCAGCACGTAAATATTCCCCGAACAATTTAACAAACGCCTTTTTCTCTTTTTCTGATTGAATCTTATCCGGTTGTGGGAAATTCTGTTCTAATGCCGTCACAATATCCATAAAGCCGCGTTTGGTTTCCCCCGTTACAGCATCGGTAAAACCTGACATATATTCTTCATAGCTTTTCTCCAGCACGACATTTTTGGTGTTTTTATCACCGAACAAGGTGATTGCATCGATCGTCGCCTGCTCCAGGTTACGGAACGTGACAATGTTACCGAACGTCTTGGTGGCGTCGTAAATCCGGTTGGTACGCGAAAACGCCTGCATTAACCCGTGATAACGCAGATTTTTATCAACAAACAGTGTGTTAAGCGTTGGGGCATCAAAACCCGTTAAAAACATCCCCACCACAATCAGCAGGTCGATATCCTGATTTTTGACCCGCTGCGCTAAGTCGCGATAGTAGTTCTGGAAGCCGTTGCTGTCCGTACTGAAGTTGGTCTTAAACATCGCGTTATAGTCGTTAATCGCCGCATCCAGAAACTCTTTTGCACTGCTGTTCATAGCGGTAATTTCAAAACTTTCATCGGAAATTTCACCGATGGAATTTTGTTCTTCATTCGCAGCAAACGAGAAGATAGTCGCCACACGCAGCGGCTTATGTGTACTCGCTTCTTGTTGTAGGGTGTTAAAGGTTTCGTAGTAGGCTTTCGCGGCATCAACGCTGCTGACAGCCAGCATCGCATTAAACCCTTTGGCACCCGGAAAAGCCCGATGGGTTTTCTGGCGAAAATTGCTCAGTATGTATTGCGTAATCTCCCGGATACGCTGTGGATGCAGGAAAGCCTGCTTGTTCTCTGCAGCGCTGAGTTTTGTCTCATCGGTCTCGGTTTCAATACTCTTGAACTGCGGACGCACATCGTTGTAATCAACCTTGAATTTCAGCACTTTCTCATCACGAATGGCATCAGTGATGACATACGAATGCAGCTCACGGCCAAACACACTGGCGGTAGTTTCCGCACCAGAGGCATTCTGCGGGAAAATCGGCGTGCCCGTAAAACCGAACTGGTAAAACTGGCGGAACTTTTGTTGCAGGTTTTTCTGCGCTTCACCAAACTGGCTGCGGTGACACTCGTCAAAAATGAAGACAACCTGCTTCTTGTAAACAGGTAAATTCCCTTCGCTTTTCATCAGGTTATTCAGCTTCTGGATAGTGGTGACGATGATTTTATTATCGTCTTTGTCCAGGTTTCGTTTCAGCCCAGAGGTACTGTCGGAGCCGTTAACGCTGTCTGGTGAGAAGCGCTGATACTCTTTCATCGTCTGGTAGTCGAGATCTTTTCGATCAACGACAAAAAACACCTTGTCGATGAAATCCAGCTCAGTCGCCAGACGAGCCGCTTTAAAGCTGGTCAGGGTTTTACCAGAGCCTGTGGTATGCCAGATATAACCACCGCTTTCCGTATCGCTCCAGTTTTTGGATTTGTAAGAACTATTGATTTTCCACAGGATGCGCTCGGTAGCTGCAATCTGGTAAGGGCGCATAACCAGCAGTGTCTGGCTGCTGTCAAATACGCTGTAGTTGAACAGCACATTGAGCAGGGTTTGCTTCTGGAAAAAAGTGGCGGTGAAGTCCTTCAGGTCTTTGATAAGCGTATTATCGGATTTCGCCCAGTTCATGGTGAAATCAAAGCTGTTTTTGTCGCGTTTGGTGGTATTAGCAAAGTACCGGGTATCCGTACCGTTAGAAATCACGAACAACTGGAGATAGCGGAACAATGAGTTCTCAGCGTTAAAACTTTCCTTGCTGTAACGGTGGATTTGGTTAAACGCTTCACGAATGGCAACCCCGCGCTTTTTCAGCTCAATCTGGACTAGCGGTAGACCATTGACCAGCACCGTGACATCGTAGCGGTTAGCATGGGAGCCAGTCTGCTCAAACTGGCGAATAACCTGCACCTTGTTACGGGCGATATTTTTTTTATCAACGAGATAAATATTTTCCAGACGCCCGTCATCAAACGTGAAGTCACAGATATAGTCGATGTGGATTTTGCGGGTTTTATCCAGGGCGGTATCGCCGGGGTTATCCAGATACTGTTCGGTAAAGCGCCGCCATTCCAGGTCGGTGAACGTCACGTTATTCAGTTGCTGTAACTGGGTACGGACGTTTTCCAGCAGTGTGGCCGGAGAGGTCAAATTGGGGAGATACTCGTAGCCCTGATTGCGGAGATCCTGCACAAGTTCTCGTTCGAGGTCTGATTCACTCTGGTAACTGTCACTGCCTGCCCACTCTCTGGTGTAGCGATCCAGTACGATAAAGTTGTTTGATTCGGCAATCGTTTTTGTCTGCTGTGTCATTCTGCTCCCTTACTACAAACCCCGGGGTAAGCGGACTCCAGGAAAAAATACAGGTGCCCGAGAGTAATAAGAGACCGGGCTTTATGCTACCTGGAGGCAGATTTTACTGCCTCCGACCATCCATCAGTTTTAGTCTGTAACGGCTTCTGTTTTTGGGAAGCTGAACAGCAAATCACGGTAGTATTCGTACTGCTTTTGGCGCAGCTCGATTTCGCGAGGGAGGCCTTCGGTGATGGAGTTAGTTAGTGTGTCGAATTTGTCCAGAATTTCAACAATACGAGCTTGTTCTTCAAGTGATTTATCAGGATCCGTTGCATAAGGTATAGGAAGTCTGAAATTTTTTATAATGGTTGAGTTGAGATCGCCTCTGGCCCCTTGTCCTAGAGACTTAATATTTTCATAATTGAAGCTTACCCAATGGAAGACATATCGATATAACGCCTTTGTATCGTCAATTTCTAAACAACCACAGTGCTGGTTAGTTGTTAAAGGGATTTTATTTATGGCAGATCGTCCCGCCGTTGCTCCTGAAATGGCAATAATTACGCAATTTTCTGGAATCCATTTTGCTGCAGAATTTTTTAACGCAGCTTGAGTTATTTTTATTTCAGTACTGTCGATATCGGAAAACTTAACCTCTTGCGTTCTTAGCCAAGGAATATCACCGTTATCGTAATACTCAGCTTTGCCTGCTGTAGGTGTTCCACCTGAGTACCATTTTTTGGTTACATCTCCTAGCGTCTTCCATTCAACCTGACCTTCATTGAAACTCAGCAACTGGTCGCGATAGTAGTTGTACTGTTTTTTACGTGTGCTTAGCTCAGCGGTTAGCTCAGCGGTTAGGGCTGTAAATGTATCCAGAATCCGCACGATTTCAGACTGGATGGCAAGGGACTTTTCCGGGTTGTTCGGGTAGGGGATTGGCACTGGTATTTCTACTAATTGGCCTTTAGTTAATTTGGCCCTTACTCCACCAGTAAGAAATGGAATGAAATTAACAATGTGCAAATAGTGGTACAGAAATCTGGAGCTAACACCCGATTTACCGCGCACTACATGGACGTGGTTGTTTGCCCAAAATTTACCCGTTGTATATTGTATTGAATAGCATTCTAAGCTGGCCGAGCCATCTTCTGCAATTAATACATACTCACCATCATGGGTATATCCATCAACATAGTCCTGAATGTTGTTTGCACCATAATAGGGAGTTTTACCAGCAACGCGCAAAGAGGATTTTACTGGTTTTCTTCCGTTGTTTGCTATTTCGAAAAATGAAGCATCGCCAAGAAATTTCCACTCAACCTCAGCCCCATCCAGCAGCTTCTCCAGATAGCTCATTCCGCTCATGCCTCAACCTCGCTACCTTCAATCTCGGTAACAATAGCGTCAATATCCTGACGGAGCTGGTCAATTCTGGCGACGGTTGTTTTTAGCTCAGCATTCAGTTCTGTAATATCGACAATTTCACGGGTGTCTTTGGCCTCTACATAACTGCTGACAGACAGGTTGTAATCATTCCCAGCCACCCTCTCAAAAGCCACTGATGTCGCCAGATGGTCAACATCAGCCTTGCTGCTAAACATCTGCATGATCTGCTCAATATGGGCATCGGTCAGTATGTTGTTATTCGTTTCTTTTTTGAACAAACCGCTGGCATCAATAAACTGCACACTGGTATCGGTTTTGTGCTTCGACAGTACCAGAATATTTACCGCAATGGTCGTGCCAAAGAACAGATTCGGTGCGAGTGAAATCACTGTCTCAACGTAGTTGTTATCGACCAGATACTGACGGATTTTTTGCTCCGCGCCACCCCGGTAAAAAATCCCTGGGAAGCAGACTATCGCCGCACGGCCTTTGGCGGACAGGTAGTTCAGTGCGTGCAGCACAAATGCAAAGTCGGCTTTGGATTTTGGCGCGAGTACACCAGCCGGGGCAAAGCGTTCGTCATTTATCAGCGTCGGATCATCGCTACCCACCCATTTCACCGAATAAGGCGGGTTAGACACAATCGCATCAAACGGCTTTTCATCGCCAAAATGTGGATCTGTCAGGGTATTGCCCAGCATGATATTGAACTTGTCGTAGTTGATGTTGTGCAAGAACATGTTCATACGGGCAAGGTTGAAAGTGGTGTGGTTGATTTCCTGACCGAAAAAACCGTCTTCAATAATGTGATCATCGAACTGTTTTTTGGCCTGCAACAGCAGTGAACCGGAGCCTGCTGCCGGGTCGTAGATTTTGTTAACGTGGGTCTGACCATGCATTGCCAGTTGAGCAATCAGCTTAGAGACGTGCTGTGGTGTAAAAAACTCCCCGCCTGACTTACCTGCATTTGCCGCATAGTTAGAAATCAGGAACTCATACGCATCACCAAACAGGTCGATTTGGTGGTTGCCAAAGTCACCCAGCTTTAACCCTTCAACGCCTTTTAGCACAGCCGCCAGGCGGGTATTTTTATCTTTGACGGTGTTACCCAGACGGTTACTGGTCGTGTCAAAATCTGCAAACAGACCTTTGATGTCAGCTTCAGATGGATAACCATAAGCAGAACTTTCAATGGCGACAAAGATGCTGTTTAAATCAGCATTAAGTCTGTCATTTGTATTGGCTTTAGCAGCAACATTGCAGAAAAGCTGGCTGGGATAGATGAAGTAACCCTTGGTTTTGATGGCATCGTCTTTAATATCATCGGTAATGATGCTGTCGTCGAGCGCAGCATAGTGGACGTTGTCATCACCGGCTTCGATGTAGCTGGAGAAGTTTTCACTGATAAAGCGGTAAAAAAGTGCACCGAGAACATACTGTTTAAAATCCCATCCATCTACTGAACCTCTGACATCGTTGGCGATGGCCCAGATTTGACGGTGTAGTTCTGCACGTTGCTGGAGGCTTGTCATTATTTGATCCCATTGAAATAGGTTTGATACTCGTTACGCATCCTGTTGCTCTGGTACGGCAATGCTTACCTGGTATTCCTTAGCTTTAGATGCATGACTGTACCCACGCTGATACGTCGTATTGGGGGGCATTATACCTCAGAATTGGGTGGATCAAGCCTGGAGAGTGGAAGGCGATTGCACATCCGACAACACTGGCATCACTACTGATAATTTATGCTTTTTACTTCAGTACAGAAACAGAAGGTTTTCCAGAAGAGGTGTATTTCAACATTATGTTTTATAATAAATTGTACGGTTCACATACAACCATCACATGGTGCTACAAGCCGCTCTGAGAGGTTTTGAGTCACGGTCAATAGAATCCTAATCCATAATAAAAATACGCCTACGGGCTTCTCAGGAGGCCTAACAAGGTATTATCGCTGGTATGTACATTAACGGTGAAATAGAGCGTCATTCATTGATTTAAATGACGATCTTTGCAGAAAACAAAAATAACCCAACACTACCTAACCAGGATAGTTCAGCAGTGTTGAGTTATTAGGGCTATAGCAGGCTGAATTAATTATTGCTGCACCCAAACGAGCGATACCCATCCTCAAAAACTTTCGTTCTTACTTTGGTAAGGTAATCAACCCGTTCAACAAAGTCACCAGGATAATGACCATTCATAACCTTCTCCCTATCAATGAAATATATCCCATTCGCAGGGAACTGGACCAGGTGGGCGTGGTCTTCGGGGTGCAGGCCTAACGCACTGCACCATGCCGTAATAATCATCGTTCTTAACGTGTTATTATCGAGTTCGTAATCTCCTAAGTGGTAGTAGGCATCTTTATTCAGGAATAAGAAAATGTGGTAGTGACGCTTATTAGTCTGGGAATACTCCCGTACCCAGGCATAACGCAGGGTATTACGGTATACCCGTTTACCATCCCGTTGCTTACGCTGAGTATCAGCAACCACCTTTGCTTTCATAGACCTAGTAAAGCGGGATATTGCATCTTCAGTATTAGCAAAACAGGTGATGGTATCACCATTATCCAGAATAGCTGGGTCATGGAGATCCACCCGTATAGCCAGTGTTCTGGGGTGATCCAATACTGCCTTATGGACAGTATTGATGATACTCTCTTTGTATTCCACAACGTGATCACCATATATGGTTTGATAGGTTTTCATTGATATATTTCCTTTGGTATGGGATATAGCCATCACAGGTACTGGGTATATAGATACCCTATAACACCTTACACTGGTGTATAGGTAATGTATCTACATGGGTATGCTGGTAGTTATATTACACTACCATTATTAGATGTATATTAACTATCCAACAATGAAATTGAATATAAATGTAGCCCCAGTCTGTGATGACTGTATATAAGTTACTCGCTAATTAGCTTACAAAAATAATTAATAGCGTAATCAGGATAATTTTAATTCTGCCATTATTTGTTCGAGTGTTTGCGATCCGGGTTGCAATTCTGATTGCAATGTTGGTTGCGGCATTGGTTGTAATGCTAGTAAGCCTATTGGTTGTACATATACCGTTTTACCTTGTTGCAAAATTTTAACTCTCCCTTGTAAGTTAAGGATAGATAATAGTTCATTTAATTTACACCGCACCCGAAACCGAGCAGGACCATATTGTAGTATGTAGTTTTTTCGAACATAGACCAGTACAAGTTTATTGCAATGCTCCACTATCCAGTTATAAAGCTCATCAACTTCGAGAACAACCAGCGGCTGAGATTTAGAAAACAGTTGGATATGCTGATCCATATACCATGTAATTATCTCTATTGCAGCATTAATGGTATTGATTGAAATACTATCTGCATCATTGCTAAAATAATGTAAAAGTGCCGCAACTCTTGCTGTATTTTCCGCCATCTTGGATGCATAGTCTTTAAAATCCCAAAGATAACCAGGTATTCCCATAGACTCCTCGACTTGGTTATAAAAATCTATCCATCGTTTTTCTGCTTCAGGAGAAAAACGTAAGCAGAGCCGCTCAGCTTTACCATTTCGGGTTATGCCATCATTTACAATATCCAGTAGCCGTTGATGGAATACAGGTAAATGCTCCGTTGATTCAACGGGGTTAGTAATCTGCCGGAATCCCTGTTTTGAAGAAGGCTTACAAATCAGGCAACGAGCAAAAAAACCAATACCTTTTGCCGTATCCCCTTTACGCTCAAGATATTTATTAAATATATCGGGCTGTATCATCATGGATAGTGTTAACCGAGCCTCTTTGATGAGTTGCTCAGGGGTATTTTTTCTCACGACAGAGAAAGTTGCACCATCCCACATTTTGTTAATGAAAGGCAATTCATTCAATGCGTAACCATTAAATATAGTTCCTGCTTCATCTGACATAATACCAATAGAGCGCCAGTCACCACAGAGATAGTCTTTTATCGCTGCTGGTGTCGCATCATTAAGAATGAATTTATATTTAACAGGCTTCTTCGGATAAGTTTTCAACAAAGTCTTCAATCGTGCATTTGTTGCTGTAGAGTCTTTACCCTCACGAACGTCTGATTTGAGTTTTGACTCAATACCATTCCTTTCAACATTAAATATCGCTACGTCGTTCCTCCAGTCAGCAAGTTCCTGTGAGTATTTCTCTGTCAGCTGTTCTTCCAGTTGGTATAAAGGTTTCATTAATAGATTATCTACCGTACTTTTACGCTCACCTGACTCTGCCAGAGTTACTAAGCAAAGTGATACAGGGCTACGCAATGCATTCAGACGACATACATCGACACTGTTTTGACAAGCAAGGGAAATTGCTCCAAGCGCTGATGCCGCGATCAAAGATAATGGCGCTTGAGTATTACGCTCAATCTCGTAAATTGCATTTCTAATAATGGATGGCAATACATCCACGGGAAATGTTTTTTCAAGTAACATAGGTAATTCCTTCTGTTATTAAGAATAAAAATTTTTACTTATTAAGCAATTCCGCGATGAATAGCGGAAATAGCAAGATGTAGACCCCGGTAGTTAAAGAAAACGAAGAAAAAATGATAAATTTTTTTCCATTCTCTTAACGCTCATTGATCCAACAGAGCAATTCGCTTAACAGCCAACCACAGGACTTCAGACCGATAGATTTACGCCGTGGGAACTGCCCCACCTGCTCTAGCTTCCAGGCTGTAGATCGGGAGATGGATGTAATACGTTGACGCTCTCGCTCACGAACCAGACGATCATTGAGTTCACCGTTGTCCTTAAGGACCTGCAAGCGTCGCTCTGGCGTTGGGGGATTAAATGTTGTGCTCATACGGCCTCCTTTGTTTTGGTGGAGGCATCATGTATCAAGGGAAAAAAATAGAAAAGAGGGTTGGGTCTTACTAAGCAGCTTAGTAAGACCTATTTTTAGCCAAAAAATCATCCATTAACTAATTGATTAATATACTAAAAATAGATGATAAAACCATTATTCTAAAATGGTTTCAAAACAGCCTGTAAAGAAGTTACTGACGGATAAGAAATCAGTAATAAATGAGACGGCATCAAGAGAATGGAACATGCCAATCCAGGGCTGGCGGCTGGCGATGAGTCGTTTCCTTATCGAGTTTGGCGGCCCTCAGAGCGATCACCTTTAACACGATGGTAGTTATACAGAATTACGTGATAGGCTCACAGAGTCAGTTAGATTGTTTTTTATTTAACAACCACGCCTTCACCTCCTCTTTACTAAAGGAAATATCGAATTTATATTCATCCTTGTGTGCTAATTCTGTCAGCATTTTCGCTATCGCGGATGTACTATTTTTAACATTTTTATCTTTACAAACCATCTTAAGAAAGATAGATAATGCTTCTATCTGTATAGGACAGATTCTAGGCTTATGTATTGTTTCTTCTGGTCTAGTTATCCACCCCATAACTGTTCCATCTTCAGTACTATACTTATGAAAATTTCTAAGATGTAATGCTGCATTATGGGCTATTTTTTTGTCATCCTTATCTTCTCTTGCCCACCACTCACGGATAATTATACACAATGCTATTCTATGTTTTAGAATAGGGTAACATTTTTCAGGTTTGATTTCCCCCTCATGTTTATCTGAGCATGATAAATCAATTTTATTGAGAGAAGGTTTAATTCGTCCTTTTACATTTTCAACCTCCATGATTTTCTCTATATCTTCATGCTTCACAAACAACTCAGGGTTATCAATTAATGTATCCTGTGACGTCATCAAATAATCTGACATGGTATAGTCATAAATAGTTATCGACTTTGTTCTTGATGCCCCTAATGATAAAATATGGATCATATCAGGTAATGTGTACTCTTTCTCGTGGAAACAACCATCAATAGGTTTTATCAACCAATAGCCGTGAGCAACACCATTATAATTAATACGATTACCTACTTTGCGATAAGTATTTTCCAGTTCAATTAAAATATTTGACATATTTACATTCTTGGCAGCAAGATGTTTCATTAAAATTTTAGGATAATGACTCTTAACTTTATTTGTGTAAAATTGCCTTATTCTAAATTCAGGTAAACGGTTATTCTGATAAGAATCCTCACCATTATCTATAGTTTCTTCAAAGCTTCTTTTTCCTTCAGCAGAATTTATTGATGTCACAGAACGAGAAATACGGCAAGGCTCTCCATCCAGTTTAATATAAAGACAAATATCACCGTCAACCCAGGCTTTAATCAACAAACGAGGATCTATATTAAATTCCTCATATAGTTTTACGAGAGGAAATGGTTTAGTCCAGTTGTCCATTACTTCACCTATTAGATTGTTAAAATCAATCAATTAATTAACCTATGAAGAATCTTCACTTCAACATTTTCACCAACTACGGAACAGATCTCAATGATAGATATCAAAGAACATCGCCAAAGGTAATGCCCTAACGCGGTTGAATCCCGCAGTAGACAGATACAGGAAACATTCGTGCTAAGCTGAGACAGACTCAGAGAGTTTCACTAAATAGCCACAATATAGATGGGTATGGATACGGTAATACAACGCTCAGCAGTGCGGCTGCTACATCACTGCTGGACCGGTAGGTTAATGGTTATTCTCCATACAAGATTCGTTATGTACGTAAGCTCACAAAAGATACGTGAGTACATAGCTCTGAGACGGAATCATTAACATGATGGAATGTAGAATCTTTCCAATACGTATTCAGCCTATCAAATGGTAGGCCAACTCATGACGCATGGTAAACAAGAAATCATCTTTGGGTTAGGTGGGATACTGCTTATGTTTTGTTAGTTGTGTACCCGAGAGTGTACCCGAGAGCAAAAAATGGTGTTTTTGAGAAATGAGGTTGTACATAAGTGATTGATTTAGATGGTGCCGATAATAGGAGTCGAACCTACGACCTTCGCATTACGAATGCGCTGCTCTACCAACTGAGCTATATCGGCCCTGAGGAGGGTATGTTCACGTCAGTGAATCACGGGGAAGAAGGTTAAAGCTAACCGGGCGGCGCGTCAATAGCCTTGCTACTCAACCGGCTATTTTTGCACCGCCTGCTATTAATTACGCACGAACCGTATCATCACCAACGCCAATCCACTTATAGGTGGTGAGCGCTTCAAGCCCCATAGGGCCACGGGCATGTAACTTCTGCGTACTGACTGCCACCTCTGCGCCCAGACCAAACTGCCCACCATCAGTAAAGCGGGTAGAAGCATTGACATACACCGCAGCAGAATCCACTTCGTTCACGAAGCGCGCGGCATTATGCATATCACGCGTCAAAATTGCATCAGAGTGCTGAGTGCCGTGTTCGCGGATGTGGCTAATGGCGTCATCAATATTCATGACAATGACCACGTTCAGATCCAAAGACAGGAATTCGTTGTCGAGTTCTTCTGGCTTCAGCGGCACGCATTTAGCCGGGCCTTTCATGACCTGCATGACAATCTCATCACCATGCAACGTCACGCCACTCTCCGCCATCTGCAGGCTCAGCGCAGGCAAAAAGCGTTCTGCGATATCCTGATGTACCAGCAAGGTTTCCACCGTGTTACAGGTGCCTGGACGCTGAGTTTTCGCGTTGACAATAATCTTCAGTGCCGGGGAGATGTCTGCGCTACTATCAACAAAAATATGGCATACGCCTATCCCGCCGGTGATCACCGGGATTGTCGACTGCTCACGACACAGTTTGTGCAGGCCTGCGCCACCGCGCGGGATCAGCATATCGATGTACTTATCCATACGCAGCAATTCATTGACCAGCGAACGATCCGGATTATCAATCGCCTGGATCGCCGCTTCCGGCAGACCGCAGGCTTTTAATGCATTCTGAATTACGCGAACGGTCGCGGCATTGGTACGGTGCGTCTCTTTCCCACCGCGCAGAATCACCGCATTACCGGTTTTCAGGCACAAAGAGGCCACATCGACGGTCACATTAGGACGCGCCTCATAGATAACGCCAATCACGCCCAGCGGAACGCGTCGGCGCTCCAGACGCAGCCCGCTATCCAGCAGACCGCCATCAATTACCTGCCCCACCGGATCGGTCAGTTGGCACACTTGCCGCACATCGTCGGCGATCGCTTTCAGGCGCGCAGGGGTTAGCGCCAGACGATCTAACATCGCCTCACTCAGACCGTTTTCACGGGCCTGAGCAACATCGTGCGCGTTGGCGCTAAGAATGGTTTCGGCCTGCGCTTCCAGTTCGTCAGCGATTTTTTCCAGCACGCTATTTTTTTCACGGCTGGAGAGCAGCGCCAGCTTATAAGACGCCGCTTTAGCAGCAATGCCCATTTGTTCCAGCATATGCCTGTTCCTTATCGGGTAATCATGTCATCGCGATGGACAGCGACCGGACCATATTCATAGCCCAGAATCGCATCGATTTGTTGAGAATGGTGCCCGGCAATCCGCCGCAGAGCGTCGCTGTTATAGCGGCTGACGCCGTGAGCGATATCTCGCCCTTCCTGATTACAGATGCGAATCACTTCACCACGCGAGAAGTTGCCTGTCACGCTTTTGATCCCTTTTGGCAAAAGTGAGCTGCCGCGTTCCAGCATTGCTGCAGTCGCACCTTCATCAACCGTAATTTCACCTGCCGGCGGCGCACCGAAGATCCAGCGTTTGCGGTTCTCCAGCGGCGAAGCTTGCGCATGAAAACGGGTGCCAACGGAGATCCCCTCCATCACATCACCGATAACGCCCGGCTTACTGCCTGAGGCAATAATCGTATCAATACCCGCGCGGCAGGCGACGTCAGCCGCCTGAAGCTTAGTGCCCATGCCGCCGGTTCCCAGCCCGGAGACGCTATCTCCAGCGATAGAGCGCAGCGCATCGTCAACGCCGTATACGTCTTTGATAAGCTCCGCCAGCGGATTGCTACGCGGATCGGCGGTAAATAATCCTTGCTGATCGGTCAGCAGCAGCAGTTTATCTGCTCCTGCCAGGATCGCCGCCAGCGCGGATAGGTTATCGTTATCGCCCACTTTAATTTCCGCTGTCGCAACGGCATCATTTTCATTGATAACCGGCACAATATGGTTATCCAGTAACGCACGCAGCGTATCGCGGGCGTTCAGAAAACGTTCTCTGTCTTCCATATCCGCACGTGTCAGCAGCATCTGCCCAATGTGGATACCGTAAATCGAAAACAACTGCTCCCACAGTTGAATCAGACGGCTTTGTCCTACCGCCGCAAGAAGCTGTTTAGAGGCGATCGTGGCCGGAAGTTCCGGGTAGCCCAAGTGTTCACGTCCGGCGGCAATCGCGCCAGAAGTAACAATAACAATGCGATGTCCCGCGGCGTGTAGCTGCGCGCACTGGCGGACAAGTTCTACGATATGGGCACGGTTCAGGCGGCGCGATCCGCCTGTTAGCACGCTGGTACCAAGTTTTACCACCAGCGTCTGGCTGTCACTCATGATTCTCTGCCGTTAAAAAGAGGAAATAAATACCAAATGAACGTTTTAGCAGGACTGGCTCCGGTTGCCAACAACCTGTGTGCATAGCGTGAAATTTTGTTGCGCGGGATCAGCAAGTGTAGCAACGAACATTGGCAACGTTGTGACTGCAACCCTTAAAAACTATTTCATGTTGTCATTAATATTCTATTGCAGGCCGCACGCACTGAAAACAGAAAGGAAATGAATTTGGCGGCAGCCATTTTGTCATCAGTCCGCCAATCTCTCTCCCGCTCACCTTCAGGGATAAAGTCTATAACGCCGCGATACGCGGCGATAACACTGAAGCATGGGTTAGCCATGTTGTGCCGGATGGCGGCGTAAACGCCTTATCCGGCCAATCAACAATGTGTTGGTGTAGGCCTGATAAGCGTAACGCCATCAGGCAAGGTAGGACGACTATGCCGACAGTTTTACCGGCTCATCGTTAAAATCCTCAGACGGCTCCAGCGCCAGTTCCATAGAAAGCAGCAGGTCGCGCAACTTTTCATGAAACTCGCGCAGGGTATACTCCAGCCGCTCTACCACTTCGGTTTCTTTAATCGGCACTGCCTTCCAGTCACCTTCTTTGTCAAACAGACCAAATTGATAACGATAAGTAAAGCGCTTCTCCTGAGCTTCCAGCTCCATCCACCACCCCCAAAACTCACGCTTTTCAGGCGCTGGCTTCACGTTGACGCAAACTGCCAGGCAATCGAAAAAAAAACGATTGTCTTCACACTGCCCTTCCCGGATATAGGGGCCTAGTGCGGTAAATTTTTTGATCAATCTACTTTTCGGGTGTCCACTCGGTAACGTCATTGCGATCTCCTTTAATGAAGCAACTGTTTTACCAAATCAATGGAATTTATCAATCTATTAACACAATCTATGATTAATCCAGTCGGTAATTTCTTGCAGCGCGTGGTCAAAATTGCGGTACACCGGGTTAAAAGGGATCTCTATCAGCTTACCGTCTGAAGATGATGTTGTAATTAAGCGAGACTCTTCTTCCGGGCTGAAAGGATCGTTTTTCCAGAAGCCGGAAAGCATTGGCGTAGGACAACGTCTGCCCAGTAGCCCCTGTACTTTCAACGAATAGCGATTGAGCTCCACACGCAGCGCCTCATCCGAAGCATCATGCATACCCAGACGGCTGGCCAGCACATCCAGATACATCTCCGGCACCGTGCTCTGTCGTTGCGGATCGCTAAGTAGCGCATGAACCACCGGTCCCAGGCAAGCCACCGCTTTCAAACGCGGCGCTTCCAGATAGGCCAGACGCACCGCAACATTGGCGCCAAAGCGAAAGCCAAACGCCGCCACGCGGGTATGGTCTATCCAGGGGACATTGGGCAGCGCTTTTAAAACATGCTGGTGGAGCAAACTGGACTCCTGGGTCAGTTTCCATTTTGATGAAAATCCGACCGAAGGCATATCAAGCGTTAACATCGCGATACCGCGCGGCGCGAAATAGCGTTCATACAGGGTGTAATAGTCGGTTTGCATGGCGTCCAGACCGCCGCACATGAGCACCGTCGGAAACGGACCATCCCCTTTCGGCATATGTAAAAACGCGGTGACAGGCGAACCGCCAGGAACGGCAAATTCCATTTCACGCAACGTGCCAGGCAACCGCTGCGCGGCCTCTTCATAGGCGCGATTCGCCAGCGCCTGCGCCTGCTCCGCCAGCTCATCGCCCTTCAAATGGGGGTAGGCGGCAATGTTATAGAGCGTTGAGGCATGAAGCCAGTAGCGTCCGCTGCGCATAGCGTCCTGTTCCTGGCTGGCTTTCTGCTGCCAGTCCATCGCCTGCTTTGCCCATTCATAAATCCAGTTCCCCCCCCGGTAGCCGATGACCGTATCGTATAAATCATCATCCGTTCGCTCCGCGTCGCTCATCACAATGCGCGCCTGCACATCCAGGATTTCTCGCGGGTCAACGCCACGCCAGATCCACATCAGGCGGTTGATCATACGATACCAGTGCGGGACGTTTTTACCGTCCAACGCGGATTGCATGGGCGGCTGCGACCCACGATTGAACCGGCGGACGATGGTGGACGTTTCAGTATGTTTAAAGCGGGGTTTGAACAGGGTTTCGCTGAGGTTAGCCTGTGTCATTCGTGCAGCCTCCTTGGATACTCATTGAGGCTTATTGTAACCAATAAAACAGCGCCCGGCATTGCCGGGCGCTGTGAAAAGGTTCTGATTAACGACCTGAAATCGGCGGTACAAATACCACGCCCATATCCCAGGGCTGTTCTATCCAGGTGTTCTGAGGAATATCAATAACATAATCATCAACCAGTGGACGGCCAGCCGGTTTAGCGAAAATCGTGACGAAATGCGCTTTAGGATACATTTCGCGAATCGCCACTGCGGTGCCGCCGGTATCGACCAGATCGTCGATGACGATAAAGCCTTCGCCGTCACCTTCTGCGCGTTTCAGCACTTTCAGCTCGCGCTGATTGTCATGATCGTAGCTGGAGATGCATACGGTATCGACATGACGAATGCCCAATTCACGCGCCAGTAATGCGCCCGGTACAAGGCCACCACGACTTACGGCAATAATGCCTTTCCATTGTTCTGAAGGCATCAGGCGGCTCGCCAGTTTGCGTGCGTGAATCTGCAACATGTCCCAGGTGACGACGTATTTTTCGCTCATGTGAAGTGTCCCAGCCTGTTTATCTACGGCTTAAAAATTGAGGGTGAACCAGATTGCGCGAGATTATAGAGACCTGACGCACTAAAAACCAGTGTTTAGCAGAACCCACGCCTCTTTTTGCACGCTTTATACTAGCCGCAGGCAGAGAAAGTGGTATTCTCAACCGCATCTCGTAAGAGTTAACAATTCCGCTAACCCTGTGGCCTGTAAGAATGTTTTTCAGGACACCGTCAAGGAGACTTATCGTGTCTGAACTGTCTCAGTTATCACCACAACCTTTGTGGGATATTTTTGCCAAAATCTGTTCTATTCCTCATCCCTCCTATCATGAAGAACAACTCGCTGAACATATCGTGGGTTGGGCTAACGAGAAAGGTCTGCATGTAGAGCGCGACCAGGTGGGTAATATCCTAATCCGTAAACCCGCTACCGCAGGTATGGAAAACCGCAAACCCGTCGTTTTACAAGCGCATCTGGATATGGTGCCGCAGAAAAATAATGACACCGTTCACGACTTCACTAAAGATCCTATCCAGCCTTATATTGATGGCGACTGGGTTAAAGCACGAGGTACAACGCTCGGCGCGGACAACGGTATTGGGATGGCCTCCGCATTGGCGGTACTGGCTGACGACAGTGTCGTACACGGCCCGCTGGAAGTGCTGCTGACGATGACAGAAGAAGCCGGGATGGATGGCGCGTTCGGCCTTCAGTCCGGCTGGTTGCAGGCCGACATCCTGATCAACACCGACTCTGAAGAAGAAGGTGAGATCTATATGGGCTGCGCAGGCGGTATCGATTTTACCTCTAACCTGGCGTTAACCCGTGAAGCCGTACCTGCAGGATTTGTGAGCTTTAAGCTGACCCTGAAAGGCCTGAAAGGCGGCCATTCCGGCGGTGAGATCCATCTCGGTCTGGGTAACGCCAACAAACTACTGGCGCGTTTTCTTGCCGGGCACGCAGAAGAACTGGATCTGCGTCTGATTGATTTCAACGGCGGCACACTGCGTAACGCAATTCCGCGCGAAGCTTTTGCTACTGTTGCCGTGGCGGCAGATAAAACCGAAACACTGAAAGCGCTGGTGAAGACTTATCAGGAGATCCTGAAAAACGAACTGGCGGAAAAAGAGAAAAATCTGACACTGCAACTCGGTGACGTCGGTAATGATAAAGCGGCATTAACCGCTCAGTCACGCGATACCTTTATTCGCCTGCTGAACGCTACGCCAAACGGCGTAATCCGCAATTCAGACGTGGCGAAAGGCGTGGTGGAAACGTCGTTGAACGTCGGCGTGGTCACCATGTCTGATGCTAATGTCGAAATTCACTGCCTGATTCGCTCTCTTATCGATAGTGGTAAAGATTACGTAGTGAGTATGCTTGATTCACTGGGCAAACTGGCAGGCGCGAAAACCGAAGCGAAAGGCAGTTATCCTGGCTGGCAGCCGGATGCAAACTCACCGGTGATGCATCTGGTGCGGGAGACCTATCAGCGTCTGTTTAACAAAACGCCGAATATCCAGATTATCCATGCGGGTCTGGAATGCGGCTTGTTTAAGAAACCCTATCCGGATATGGACATGGTCTCTATTGGGCCAACCATCACCGGGCCCCACTCTCCGGACGAACAGGTGCACATCGAAAGCGTCGGCCACTATTGGACGTTGCTGACCGAACTGCTAAAAGCGATTCCGCAGAAATAATCATAGCCGCGCCACAGAAAAGGCGCGAATTGTTTAATTGAACCCGGCTATAAACATATGCCGGGTTCAATGCTTTTACGTTTCCACCCTAAATATCCGTTTGTTAACAGGGCATGGCGCAACTGATATCGTTGTCCGCCAGTGCGGGAAAGCCACTGTTATGATCGGCGCGAATCAATGGGGTTAAATTCCTAACAAAAGTTGCCTTTCTATTTGTGGATCAAGCAGCGTCACGTGTAACCCTACCAGCCGCACGCCGCGCTCGCCACGACGCTCGTCCCAGGTATTACGGGCAGTAGAAATTAAATCGTCTTTATTTAATTGCGGCCAGACATGTTCCTGGGTGGTCTGCTGAAAATCATTAAATTTTAATTTCACGCCCTGTCGCGCAATGAGTAAATCGGGCTTCACCATGGCCAGACGTCGTTCCAGCTCCGGATACAGATGTTCAATAATGGACTCACAGTCTGACCATTTATGAATATCCTCCGCCAGAGTGCGCTCAACGCCCACCGATTTACGTAGTCTTTCACTGTTAACATCACGTTCGTCAATACCCTGGCTACGTTCCCATAGTATCCGGCCAAACTTACCGAAGCGCTTAAGGAGCATCGCCAGGTCGCATTGTTGAATATCCCCACAGGTTCTTAGTCCCATACTTTCCAGTTTGGCGGCGGAAACTTTCCCCACGCCTGGAATTTTTACCAGCGGCAACGTTTTAAGAAAATCGGGAACATCGTCAGGCGTAATCACATATTGCCCGTTAGGTTTATTCAGATCAGAGGCTATCTTCGCCAGAAATTTTACCGGCGCAACACCAGCGGAAGCGGTGAGTTGTAATTCATTGAAAATGGTCTGGCGAATCTCCCTGGCGATTAGCGTCGCGGAGCCATAACAGTGTGGGCTGTCAGTGACATCCAGCCAGGCTTCATCCAGCGAGAGCGGTTCAATCAGTGATGTGTAGCGGGAAAAGATGTCACGAACATGCTGCGAGGCCTCTTTATACGCGTCAAAACGACCCGGCAATAAAGTGAGATGGGGGCAAAGCTTTAGCGCCATACCCGTCGGCATCGCGCTACGTACGCCAAACAGACGCGCAGGATAGTTAGCGGTACTGATAACACCTCTACGTTCGCGGCTCCCACCAATGGCAATGGGAATATCGCGTAACGCCGGGTTATCGCGCATTTCAACCGCCGCAAAAAAACAATCCATATCCACATGTATGATTTTGCGCATCGTTCGCCCTCGCAACACTGTTTAAGTATACAGTATGCTTTATTGTGCGCAAAGAGACACTGGTTTAAAAAACGGCGAATTCGATAACAGGATAACGCGAAAAGACGAGAAAATTGTAAACGTACAAACGGGGACTTGCGAAAAACTGCTGTGGTGCTAATGTGAGCGCTCCAAATCCAGATTACTCCGATTTGGGAACTCTTTTGCCGTTCTGGCGTGTGTAACCGTTTTATCAAGGAACAAGCAGTATGCGTAAAATCGCATTTTTTCTTGCGATGCTTCTGATACCGTGCTTCTCATTTGCCGGTTTGCTGAGCAGCAGCAGCCCCGTCACGCCGGTCAGTAAAGAGTATAAGCAGCAGTTAATGGGCTCGCCGGTCTATATTCAGATTTTTAAAGAAGAGCGTACCCTTGATCTCTACGTCAAAATGGGCGAGCAATATCAGTTACTGGATAGCTACAAAATTTGTAACTATTCCGGCGGGTTAGGCCCGAAGCGCCGCCAGGGCGATTTTAAAAGCCCGGAAGGGTTCTATAACGTTCAGCGCAACCAGCTCAAGCCAGACAGCCGTTTTTATAAGGCCATTAACATCGGTTTTCCCAATGCCTATGATCGCGCGCATGGCTACGATGGTAAATACCTGATGATTCATGGCGCCTGTGTTTCCGTCGGCTGCTATGCCATGACCGACAGCGGCATTGATGAGATTTTTCAGTTTGTCACCGCCGCGTTGGTCTTTGGCCAACCGAGCGTGCAGGTGAGTATTTATCCGTTCCGGATGACTGACGCCAATATGCAGCGCCATAAATACTCTTATTACAAAGACTTCTGGGCGCAGCTAAAACCCGGTTACGATTACTTTGAGCAGACGCATAAGCCGCCGATCGTTTCTATTGTTGATGGGCGCTACGTCGTAAGCAAGCCGTTGAGTCACGAAGTGGTTCAACCGCAACTGGCCTCAAATTACACGCTCTCCGAGACAAAATAATGCCCATTCGCCTGGCATAATCTTTTGCCAGGTTTCATTCCCCGTCAGCGGTTGGGTAGCAATCACGGTAACCACGTCATTGGGCGTGGTTTGTGAACTGAAATCGATTTCCATATCCTGATCCACCAGCGTGGCCACACCAAACGGCGCCCGGCGAGTGATCCAGTGCAGATGCGTCGAGCAAAACGCCATCACATACCGCCCATCTGACAGCAGCATATTGAAAACGCCCTTCTCGCGTAATGCCGTCGCTAACGTCGCAATGTATTTAAATACCGCCGTCATGTTGCCCGGCGTACGGGGGTAACGTTGGGTTAATTTATACAAGAGCCAGCAAAAGGCTTTTTCACTGTCAGTTTCGCCCACCGGGCGAAAGTTACCGGTTTCCAGCGTTTTATAGCCTGTCAGTTGGCCGTTATGGGCATAAGTCCAGTTTCGTCCCCATAACTCACGAGTAAAAGGATGCGTATTTTCCAGCGCCACTTCGCCCCGATTGGCCTGGCGGATATGCGCGATAACCGAGCAAGATTTAATCGGGTAATCTTGTACCAGTTTAGCAATCGGCGAATGATAGCTGGGTTGCGGATCTTTGAACGTGCGACAGCCCTTTCCTTCGTAAAAGGTAATTCCCCAGCCATCCTTATGCGGTCCGGTTCCACCGCCACGCTGCACCAGCCCGGTGAAGCTAAAGCAGATATCCGTTGGCACATTAGCGCTCATCCCAAGCAATTCGCACATACATCACCTGCCTTAAAACGATTCATCGTCAGATGGCGCACAGTATTAAGCCCTGCGCGCATCCAGGCCGAATAAGACGCTCGACATCACCATCCGGCAGAGTACGGAAAAAAATATCCGCTTATTTAACCATCTCTTTTTCGATCAGTTGAATCAGGATATGAATTACTTTGATGTGGATTTCCTGAATACGATCGGCATATCCAAAATGCGGCACGCGAATTTCAATATCCGCCGTACCCGCCATTTTGCCGCCATCCTTGCCCGTCAATGTAATCACTTTCATGCCTTTTTCACGGGCTGCGGCAATCGCTTTAATCACATTCCCGGAGTTCCCGGAGGTAGAGATGCCCAGCAGGACATCACCCTCGCGCCCTACCGCCTCAACGTAACGGGAGAAAATATAGTCATAACCGAAATCATTACTGACGCAGGAAATATGGCTAACATCAGAAATCGCAATCGCCGGATAACCCGGACGATTTTCACGGTAGCGGCCTGTCAGTTCTTCAGCAAAGTGCATCGCATCGCAGTGAGAACCGCCGTTACCACAAGAAAGTACCTTACCACCCGCTTTAAAACTGTCTGCCAGCAGGACCGCCGCGCGCTGAATGGCGTGAATATTGGCATCATCTTTTAAAAAATTAGCCAGCGTTTCCGCCGCTTCGTTCAGTTCGTTACGAATAAGATCCTGGTACATGAGGATATCCTTCAGCATGAATGTAAATGACAGAATGCAGTGTACCGGATAGCAGTACACCCGAGAAGCATAAGCCGTAATAACGCCTCGCGCTTTTGATTTTTCGTGCCACTAAAAACGGCAACAATGTGAGCTTTGTTGTAATTATTTTGTAAACACATTGCTAAAAGAATTTACATCCACTACAACCTTAATCATCACAAGTGGTCAGACCTCCTACAAGCAAGGGAGCTTTTCGTTATGATGATTTTGAGTATTCTCGCGACTATTATTCTGCTCGGCGCATTGTTCTATCACCGCGTGAGCTTATTTCTCAGCAGCCTGATTCTGCTCGCCTGGACCGCTGCGCTTGGCGTCGCTGGCCTGTGGTCCATCTGGCTGCTGGTTCCTCTGGCCATTATCCTCGTACCGTTTAACGTCACGCCGATGCGTAAATCGATGATTTCCGCGCCAGTGTTTCGCGGCTTCCGTAAGGTCATGCCGCCAATGTCGCGTACCGAGAAAGAAGCGATTGATGCCGGTACGACCTGGTGGGAAGGCGATCTTTTCCAGGGCAAACCTGACTGGAAAAAATTGCACAACTATCCTCAACCGCGCCTGACCGCAGAAGAACAGGCGTTTCTCGACGGCCCGGTAGAAGAAGCGTGCCGGATGGCGAACGACTTTCAGATTACCCATGAACTGGCGGATCTGCCGCCGGAACTGTGGGCTTACCTGAAAGAGCATCGTTTCTTCGCGATGATCATTAAAAAAGAGTACGGCGGGCTGGAGTTCTCTGCTTATGCGCAATCCCGCGTACTGCAAAAACTTTCCGGCGTCTCCGGGATTCTGGCGATTACCGTCGGCGTCCCTAACTCACTCGGTCCGGGCGAATTGTTGCAGCATTATGGTACGGAAGAACAGAAGAATTACTATCTGCCGCGTCTGGCGCGCGGCCAGGAGATCCCTTGTTTCGCGTTGACCAGCCCGGAAGCGGGTTCTGATGCGGGAGCGATTCCGGATACCGGCGTCGTCTGCATGGGCGACTGGCAGGGGCAGCAGGTACTGGGTATGCGTCTAACCTGGAACAAGCGTTATATTACGCTGGCCCCCATCGCCACCGTGTTAGGGCTGGCGTTTAAGCTCTCCGATCCGGATAAATTGTTAGGCGGGGAAGAAGAACTGGGTATTACCTGTGCCTTAATCCCCACATCAACACCCGGAGTGGAAATTGGCCGTCGTCACTTCCCGCTCAACGTTCCATTCCAGAATGGTCCCACCCGTGGTAACGATATTTTCGTGCCTATTGATTATATTATCGGCGGTCCAAAAATGGCCGGACAGGGCTGGCGTATGCTGGTGGAATGTCTGTCAGTAGGACGCGGTATTACCCTGCCGTCCAACTCTACCGGCAGCGTGAAATCCGTCGCGCTGGCAACCGGTGCTTATGCTCACATTCGTCGCCAGTTCAAAATTTCCATCGGCAAGATGGAAGGTATTGAAGAACCGCTGGCGCGCATTGCGGGCAACGCTTATGTGATGGATGCCGCTGCATCGCTGATCACCTACGGCATTATGCTGGGGGAAAAACCAGCGGTACTGTCGGCTATCGTCAAGTATCACTGCACTCACCGCGGTCAGCAATCGATTATTGACGCGATGGATATCACAGGCGGTAAAGGCATTATGCTGGGCGAGAGTAACTTCCTGGCGCGCGCTTACCAGGGGGCACCTATCGCAATTACCGTTGAAGGCGCCAATATTCTGACCCGCAGCATGATGATCTTTGGTCAGGGCGCTATTCGCTGCCATCCTTATGTACTGGAAGAGATGACCGCAGCGCAGAATAACGACGTGAACGCATTCGATAAGCTGCTGTTTAAACATATTGGTCATGTCGGCAGCAATACGGTTCGCAGCTTCTGGCTTGGTCTGACCCGTGGTTTAACGAGCCATACGCCCACCGGCGATGCCACTAAGCGTTATTATCAGCATCTGAACCGGCTGAGCGCGAATCTGGCTCTGCTGTCCGATGTATCAATGGCGGTACTGGGCGGTAGCCTGAAGCGTCGCGAACGTATCTCCGCACGTCTGGGCGATGTCTTGAGTCAGCTTTATCTGGCCTCAGCCGTACTGAAGCGTTACGACGATGAAGGTCGCCACGAAGCCGATCTGCCGCTGGTTCACTGGGGTGTACAGGATGCATTGTACCGTGCCGAACAGGCGATGGACGATTTACTGCAAAACTTCCCGAATCGCGTCGTCGCCGGGTTGCTCACCGCGATGATCTTCCCGACTGGCCGTCATTATCTGGCCCCATCAGATAAGTTGGATCATGCCGTTGCGAAAATCCTGCAGATGCCAAACGCCACACGCTCACGCATTGGGCGTGGTCAGTATCTGACGCCAACCGAACATAATCCGGTCGGTTTACTGGAGGAAGCGCTGCGTGACGTCATCGCCGCCGATCCTATCCACCAGCGTATCTGCAAAGAGTTGGGTAAAAATCTGCCATTTACCCGTCTGGATGAACTGGCGCGTAATGCTCTGGCGAAGGGACTTATCGATAAGGATGAAGCCGCCATTCTGGTAAAAGCGGAAGAAAGCCGTCTGCGTAGTATTAACGTTGATGATTTTGAGCCTGAAGCGCTGGCGACTACACCGGTAAAGTTGCCGGAGAAAGTACGTAAAGTCGAAGCCGCATAATCAGTCCCCCCTTCCCGGCCCCGCTTTTGCGGGGCTTTTTCTTGCCGCTTTTTTATCATTGCTCATGCTACAGTGTAGAAACGCTGTTCTATGAGGAGCTCCGATCGTGTCTGGTTTGAAAATTACTCTGCTGCAACACCCTTTAGTCTGGATGGACGGCCCGGCGAATCTGCGTCATTTTGACAGACAGCTGGAGCTCGTGTCTGGCCGGGATGTGATTGTTCTGCCTGAAATGTTCACCACTGGCTTTGCGATGGAGGCCGCTAATAACTCGCTTTCACAAGCGAGTGTGATTGCGTGGATGCAGGCCAAAGCCCGACAAACTGACGCTCTGATTGCCAGCAGCGCGGCGCTACAGACCGAGCGCGGGGCCGTAAACCGCTTCTTACTTGTTGAACCGGAAGGCAAGGTCCATTTCTCTGATAAACGCCATCTATTTCGTATGGCGGATGAACATCAGCATTATACCGCAGGCGACGAACGCGTCATCGTACAGTGGCGTGGTTGGCGTATCCTGCCACTGATCTGTTACGATCTGCGCTTTCCGGTATGGTCACGCAACCGTAATGATTACGATCTGGCGCTATACGTAGCGAACTGGCCCGCGCCGCGCTCGCTACACTGGCAAACCTTACTGACGGCTCGCGCTATAGAAAACCAGGCGTATGTCGCAGGTTGTAACCGGGTTGGTACTGATGGCAACGGATTTCATTATCGCGGTGACAGTCGGGTGATTAATCCCCAGGGCGATATTATCGCTACCGCCGATCCGCACCAGGCGACACGCATCGATGCCGATCTTTCTCTTGCCGCATTGCAGGACTATCGCGAAAAATTTCCAGCGTGGCGCGATGCTGATCCATTCACCTTGTAACAACCTTGCTGTGGGACGACGCCTCCTGTCGCGGGATTGTTTCACTCCGTAACCCTCCGTAAAACAAATTCGCGTGGCGCAATGGGACTGGCGTCGTATTCTGACTCAGATAATCACTCGCCGTTCGCGGGTGATAAAGACGGCTAATCATTCCTTTATCAGGATATCTCCATGAAAAATTTTGTACGCACATCTTTACTGGCAGCCACTCTGGCGGGCATTTCTTTTGGCGCTTTCGCCACCGCAGTTCCTAACCCGCCCCTACCCGCTCAGGATCCGATTGTACAGCACCTGAAACTGACCAACGATCAGATTGCGCAGATCAAAAAACTTCACCAACAACTGGAAACCAACGTCAGCCAGATTTCTATGAAGGGAATTAAAGATGGCGCGCTGATTGAGGTAATTAAATCTGGAAAATGGGATGACGCCGCAGTGAAACAGCAGCTTGCGGCTTTCAGCAACGTAGAACAACAGGCCCGCTATTATCGGGTCAAATATTATTTCGATTTAAGCAAAGTCTTGACTCCAGAGCAGCGTCAACAGGTACAGCAGGATCTCACCCAGGCGCTTGAGTAAGTATTTTAGTGCCCGTTATTTACGAATAACGGGCTTTATCCCGGAACAGGTATAAATTTATCTACATTTTTTCTGACGGCATTTCCCTCAACGAATAACCCACTGATAACGAAAGCATTATTTATAAAATCTTTTTTTGGACAGAAAAAGCATTTCTGCAAATATCACCGCGCATTTAAAATACATCAAATTAATATTAATAAATTTTATTTTCATTCCCTCTTATAACGGGCCAGTTACCCATGAAATTTAGAACAGCGAAACTGTCCAGCATTAGTCTGGCTATAGCCTATTCGCTTTATAGTTATAATGCCTATGCCGATGCCAGTAATCATATCAGCACGAAAGGTGATCAGGTTGTTAATATTTCTGGCATAAATATTACTGACGATTACTACTCTTATTATACTGACGGCAGTATTGATATGACCGTCACAGATAGTGATATCAATACGGGCGGATCGTATTATCAGACGCTTATTGCTGACTCATCCAGAAGTACTGTTAATTTTACCGCCACTAACCTGACTACCGAAGGCGGCGCAGTTGAACTCAGCGGCAGCGGCGATATCACGGCAAATGTTACGCGTAGTCATTTAGGGTCAACAGGCGCCTTGCAAGCCGACGCCTTATGGCTGAAATCCAACTATGGCAACGCTACAGCTAACGTTTCTGACTCTGTCCTCACGGGTCGGCTGGATGTCGACGCTGCTCTGGACGCGGCCACGACCGTGGATCATTCAGACATTGACCAGGGCATACGTGCGATGGCCGAGGGAAAAGACGCACAAGATACCATTGTCATAAAGAACAGTACCATTACCGCTACGGATACCAGTAATTCGAACGCCAGCGTGGTTTATGCCGACGCCGGCAGCGGCGGCGCAAGCGTTGAAATAGATAACAGCGCTATCGGCTTAAATGCGGATTCCACACCAGCTCATAGTCAGGACGTTCAGGTATATACCGATAATGGCGGCAAAGCGAATGTAATGGTTAACGATTCTACCGTGCAGAACGGCATTATGGCCTATTCGGAAGGTAGTGATGCACAGATTCAGATTAATAATAGTCAAATTGGCACCGAAGCCACTGCCGACGATGTCAATTATATGCTGCTAGCGCAATCGTCCCGTAAGACCATCGGCCAGGGAACCGCGTCATTATCCGTCAATAATAGCCAGATCAATGGCAATATTACGGCTCAGTCGCAGGGCGACGGTAATGCAGAAATATCATTGAGCAATGGCACGACAGTCAATGGTAAAGTCCGGCTTGTCGGCAGCGATATGATTCTGAACATTGATGATGCAACATTAAATGGCAATATAGAAGCCAGCAGTTACTCTGAAGCAGATATTAGCGATGCCGGAACCAATATGACGTTAAATCTGAGCAACACAACGTATCGCGGTAATATTGATTCAAATGACAAAGATATTAATGAAAACCTGACAATCAATGTCAATGATGGCGCAATCATTGGCGGTGAATCACTGGATAGCGCCATGCAAATTACCGGCTATGATACGGTAAATTTCAATGTGAATTATCTCGCGCCTTCACTGATTGATACGGGCGTTGTTTCCTATTTTTATCTGGATAATGAAGAGCAGGCCGAAGTCAATAGCAGCCTTGCGACAGGCACACTAGCGCCAATTCGTAGCGGTGCCTACATTATGGACGATGTAAAATATCAGGCGACGGATGTAAGCTCGCAAACCACTACGGCAGATGAAGGCCAAACCTGGGGCGTAACCTTCTATACTGACGCTCCGACGCCGCCAGATCCAACTCCCCCCGATCCGACACCACCAGACCCGGCGCCACCGGAGCCAACACCGCCAGACCCGGCACCACCAGATCCAACGCCGCCTGCGCCAGTTCCGGATGCCAGTAACGTTGCAGCGGATATTCAGGCCGCCCAGGCGGGTTTACTGGCCAGTGACGATATGATCCACCGAATAGCGGACGGTATTACCCACCAGCTCGATAGCGCGAAAACCGATCGTAATAGCCATTTATGGTTGCAGGGAATTTACGCCAGCGGCGATCGTACAGCGGGTATTACACAATACAGCAACGATATATCCGGCTTTCAGATCGGCAGCGATATTGCCCGTCAAATTCGTGGCGATAATGTGATTGGTGTTGGCCTGGCGCTTGGCTATCTGCACAACGATCTGGATTTAAATCATCATCTGGATGGCCGCAATAAGATAGACGGCAATTACTACAGCGTCTATGCCAGTTGGAAACAGTTGCTGTCTGATACGACGCATTGGGGCTGGTTCGCTGATACGGTATTCACTTATGGCGATATGTCTTATAGCAGTAATGGACGCGACGGACACCTTTCCGCTGGCGGAGATTACGATGGACGTAGTTGGCTGGTGCAGAGCCGCGTCGGCGCGCAAGTTAACGCGACCCGTCAGACCTGGCTGAGGCCTTATTTAACCATGGGTTATGTCAATACCCATACCGATAGTTATAACGATGGCTACAGCGATGTTAGCAGCGGTAAACAAGATGGCGGCTTTGCCGGGGCTGGTATGCAGGCAGGGGTAAGCTACCAGTTACATAACGTGGAAGTGAAACCTTATGTTGAGCTGGCTTACATTGGACAATTTGGAACAAAGACCGATTTCCATACCGACGATTATCGTTTTGCTGGCCAGAATCTTAACGGTGGTAATGCCGGATTGGGAATGGAAGTAACGTTTTCAGAAAGATGGAGCGCAAATACCCGCGTTAATACCGAATTTGGTCACGATGTTGACAACGAGGTAAATGCTTATATCGGTGCAAAATATCAATTTTGAGCCGTCGTTATCCGCCATCACTCTGCTACGTCAGATTGATGGCGTTCAACGATATACCTCAGGGCATATATGGTGATGACAACCAATCCAGCCGCCCTTTTAAGTTATATCATTCAGCCTTCCCTTGACCAGAAATAGCGCATTGTATTGTTATTTAAACGTTTCATCTCATTCCTTGCTCAGATTACCCATCACCCAACGTTGATATACCAATTTTTTTCTCTTCGTTTATATAATCGTTATATCCTCCCCTATACCGTGGAACTTGTCTTTTATCCCAATATTGAGGCAGGTTCTGAAATGAAAAACTTTTCCACAGTCTGTATCATTTCCCTCCTGGCGACCTATGCTGCTGCTGCACCAGCAAAAGAGGGGGCCTACATCACCGGGAAAGCAGGGGTATCGGTAGTAAACCTCTATGGAATCAATTCGACCTTTAGTGCAGATGAAATAGTCAATGGCCACAAAAAGTTACCTGACAGTACTAAAGGGTTTTTTGGCGGCGGGGTTGCTGTCGGTTATGACTTCTATGATCAATACCAGCTTCCGGTACGTTTAGAACTGGATACAACCTTTAGAGGGGAAACCGATGCCAAAAGCGGGCAGGATATCACTGCGTTTGGTGAATCGGTACACATCAACGTAAAAAACCAGGTCCGGATGGCCACATATATGGTGAATGGTTATTATGATTTCCATAACAGTACTGCATTAACGCCATATGTCAGCGCAGGTATTGGCCTCGCTCACGTGAAGCTAAAAAACAACACTATCCCTGTTGGCTATGACATTAACGAAACTCTCTCCGCTTCAAAAAATAACGTTGCCTGGGGCGCAGGTATCGGCGCAAAATATGCTGTAACCGATAACATTGCCATTGATGCCAGTTATAAATACATTAATGCAGGCAAAGTAAAAATTTCAAAAAATAATTATGCCGGTGATGAACACACCTCTTATTATACAGACACGAAAGCCGCATCCAACGATTTCATGATTGGCATCACTTATGCTTTTTAAGCAATATTAGTAAAATGGCGGAGTCAGTGATTTGCGAAGGCGCAAGGGGGACATCGATAATTTCTCTGCTACGCCTTCAGAAAACCACTACTATCTGTCAGATATACACTATGTGAAGCCGCTGTAGTGTCGACTACTACGTGCCCGCTTAACCACGGACCGGCGGGTCCCGGGAGAGATTACCCAGGACAGTTTATTATTCTGCCTTACTGGTTTGCCATGACGATGGCACAAAGAAATGATGACGAGACAAGCAAATGAATGTTTTGTCGCAGAAAATTCAAAATGAGTGAGCCCAAATTTCCTCTTACAAGGAGGCCACCATTGTCTTTCTTTTCCTTCTGCCGGGTATGAAGGAAATTCCCGCATAAAAAAAAACCACAAGTCGTTTTTAACTTGTGGTTTCTTCACTCATTAATGATACGCATAGCGTTTAAAGAATGAGTTGGCGGAACGGACGGGACTCGAACCCGCGACCCCCTGCGTGACAGGCAGGTATTCTAACCAACTGAACTACCGCTCCGTATTATATTCCCGTTGGGGACGAGGCGAATATTACGGTTTGCTGTGGCGCTCGTCAACGCTTTTTCTCATCTTTTGAATCAGTTGCTGCAAAATTCACCTGAAGGAAGGTTTTTAGCGTATAAAAAGGGATAGCTTACGCCCGCCACAGGCAACTTCCCCCTTTTTTCTGTACCAAATCAAGCCGCGATTCATGGGCAGCCAGCTCTTCATCAGAGGCAAAAACGACCCGTAACCGACTCGCCTGGCGGACGATACGTTGAATTGTCTCTTCACCTTGCTGCCGCTGCGTTTCTCCTTCCATCGCAAATGTCATAGACGTTTGTCCGCCTGTCATCGCCAGATAGACATCGGCGAGAATCTGGGCATCGAGTAATGCCCCGTGTAAAGTACGTTTGCTGTTATCTATCTCATAACGCGAGCAAAGCGCATCCAGGCTGTTACGTTTGCCGGGGAACATTTTCCGCGCCAGCGCCAGGCTATCGGTGACCTTGCAGAAGGTACTGGTTTTAGGAATATCACGTTTAAGCAGAGCAAATTCATAATCCATAAAGCCGATATCGAACGAAGCGTTATGGATGACCAGTTCCGCACCGCGGATATAATCAAGAAACTCATCCACGACATCAGCAAAAACCGGTTTATCCAGCAGAAACTCATCGGCAATGCCGTGTACGCCAAAAGCTTCCGGATCGACAAGCCGATCCGGCTTAAGGTAAACATGAAAATTGTTGCCGGTCAGACGACGGTTTATCACCTCAACCGCACCGATCTCAATAATCTTGTGGCCTTCATAGTGTGCGCCGATCTGGTTCATACCGGTGGTTTCGGTATCGAGGACAATCTGTCGTGTAATTGCAGTGCTCATATCGGTCATTTATGTCAGACTTGCATTTTGTTATCGATTTCAATTACAGGAAGTCTACCAGAGATGCTTAAACAGGTAGAAATTTTCACCGATGGCTCTTGTCTGGGGAATCCAGGGCCTGGCGGTTATGGCGCTATCTTACGCTATCGCGGCCATGAAAAAACATTTAGTGAAGGTTACACCCTGACCACCAACAACCGAATGGAGTTGATGGCGGCGATCGTCGCGCTTGAGGCGTTGAAAGAACATTGTGAAGTTATATTGAGTACCGACAGCCAGTATGTGCGACAGGGAATTACCCAATGGATTCATAACTGGAAAAAACGTGGCTGGAAAACAGCTGACAAGAAACCTGTAAAGAATGTCGATCTTTGGCAACGTCTTGATGCGGCGTTAGGTCAGCACCAAATCAAATGGGTATGGGTCAAAGGCCATGCGGGACATCCGGAAAACGAGCGTTGCGATGAACTGGCGCGCGCCGCAGCAATGAATCCCACGCGGAAAGATACAGGCTATCAGGCAGAGGCTTAGCTATCCGGTTTGCGATATTGCCGGGTGGCGCCAACAGTCTGGCGGATAGGGGGTTTACTTTTACTATGTCGAAGAGGATTGAGCGTAAGCGGGATAGTCCGCTTACGGGCTACAATAAGCTGCAAACAGCCCAGTGCAGGAATATGTGTATTTAAAAGCCGCCCCCCTTGTTTTTTCCAGGGCAAAACATGAAAGCGGCTATGGTGCAGCACTTCGAAATTGAGTAAAGACAGCCAGTCCAGTTGCCGCATGAGTGTAAACATTCGACTATTATAAGGCGGCATTTTACGTAAAACGGGCACCAGTTTGCGTAGGCCCATCAAACTGACGGGGTTAAATCCGCTCATAACCAGCCAACCGTCGTCAATCAACACGCGGTCAGCTTCGCGCAATAAGCGGTGCGGGTCGGTACTCCATGGCAAAGTATGCGCCAGCAGACAAACATCGACGGATTTATCCGCAAACGGAAGATGTAACGGATCGGCCAGAACCTGCATTGGCGAGCCCATGGCTGAAACATTCACTTGATGGGAGACCGCACACGCTTCGCAATTGATTTCTGCGCTTAAATTACCGATTTTAAGCAAATGGAAACCATACATTTTTGCAAACCACGGATTCAACTGCTGTTCCAGCGCCTCACGATAGTAATTGCCCCAGGGCAGCTCCCCCCAGCATCCGGGCGCAACGACAGTTTGAGGGAGTCTTGCCGGTTTCATCACAACCTTCCGCTAATTATTTGAGAGGTAATATATGAATCTTAACAGTATTCCCGCATTTCAGGACAATTACATTTGGGTACTGGCAGATCAAGAAAGCCGCTGTGTAATTGTTGATCCCGGAGAGGCTGCGCCGGTCTTAAAGGCCATCGCTGAGAATAAATGGGTTCCGGAGGTGATTTTCCTGACGCATCACCATCACGACCATGTTGGCGGAGTAAAAGAACTGTTGCAACATTTCCCGCACATGACCGTTTATGGACCGGCAGAAACACAAGACAAGGGAGCCACTCACCTTGTTGGCGATGGTGATACTCTCCTCGTTTTAGGCCGCAAATTTAGTATATTTGCTACGCCTGGTCACACGTCAGGGCACATCTGTTACTTTAGTCATCCTTACTTATTTTGCGGCGACACCCTGTTTTCTGGTGGTTGCGGTCGGCTGTTCGAAGGCACCGCGTCGCAAATGTATCAATCACTTATGAAGATAAATTCGCTTCCTGACGATACATTAATCTGCAGTGCTCATGAGTATACTTTAGAGAACATTAAGTTCGCATTGAGCATTCTTCCGCACGATTCGTTCATAAATGAATATTATCGTAAAGTTAACGAGTTACGTGTAAAAAAACAAATGACACTCCCCGTTATGCTGAAAAATGAGCGTAAGATTAATCTTTTTTTAAGAACAGAAGATATTGATTTAATTAATGAAATAAACAAAGAAACAATATTGCAACAACCAGAAGCGCGTTTTGCATGGTTAAGGTCAAAGAAAGACACGTTCTGATAATTCTTACTTGTCATTCGTTAACTTCGCCGTTATGATCGGTCGTCTTTTAAGCAACTATTGACACACACATGAAGGCAAAAGCGATATTACTCGCCTCTGTCCTGCTTGTGGGGTGCCAGACGTCTCAGAACGCTGGCAACGTCCAACAGCACGCACAGAGCCTTTCTGCAGCTGGTCAAGGGGAAGCAGGAAAGTTTACGAGTCAGGCACGATGGATGGACGATGGGACGTCCATCGCGCCAGATCAGGACTTGTGGGCTTTCATTGGCGACGAGCTAAAGATGGGAATTCCGGAAAACAGCCGGATTCGCGAACAGAAACAGAAGTATTTACGCAATAAGAGCTATCTCCACGATGTGACTTTACGGGCAGAGCCGTATATGTACTGGATAGCGGGGCAGGTTAAGAAACGTAACATGCCTATGGAGCTGGTACTATTACCCATAGTGGAGAGCGCTTTTGATCCTCACGCAACGTCTGGCGCCAATGCCGCAGGTATTTGGCAGATCATACCGAGCACAGGGCGCAATTATGGTTTAAAACAGACCCGTAATTATGACGCGCGTCGTGATGTTGTAGCCTCTACAACCGCCGCGTTAGACATGATGCAGCGTCTGAACAAAATGTTTGACGGCGACTGGCTGTTAACCGTTGCCGCGTATAACAGTGGCGAAGGCCGTGTTATGCGGGCAATTAAGGCAAACAAAGCCCGTGGAAAACCGACGGATTTCTGGTCGCTTTCTTTACCACGGGAAACAAAGGTCTATGTGCCAAAAATGCTGGCGTTGAGTGAAATTCTCAAAAACAGCAAACGTTACGGCGTACGTCTGCCAACAACAGATGAAAGCCGGGCGCTGGCGCGGGTCCGTTTAAACAGCCCCGTTGAAATGGCTCAGGTTGCAGATATGGCAGGCATGTCTATCAGTAAGCTGAAGACATTCAATGCCGGCGTAAAAGGGTCTACCTTAGGCGTAAGCGGTCCGCGATATGTCATGGTACCCAAAAAACATGCTGAGCAACTGCGTGAGTCGCTGGCTTCCGGTGAGATTGACGCCGTTCAGTCCCGGTTGATCGCCGATAATACACCACTGAATAGCCGCAGCTATAAGGTGCGTTCTGGCGATACGTTGTCAGGCATTGCTTCACGTCTTGGCGTAAGCACTAAAGATTTGCAGCAGTGGAATAACCTGCGTGGTTCCCGCCTGAAGGTTGGGCAAAGTCTGAACGTTGGCGCTGGCAGCAGCGCACAGCGACTGGCTAACAATAGCGATAGCATTACCTATCGTGTCCGTAAAGGCGATTCGCTTTCCAGCATTGCCCGACGTCACGGAGTGAATATCAAAGATGTGATGCGCTGGAATCATGATACGGATAATCTGCAACCGGGCGATCAGCTTACGCTGTTCGTGAAGGACAATAGCACGCCAGACTCCTGATATTGTCCGACGAAAAAGCCAAAAGGCGCCGCTTCCCCGGCGCCTTTTATAATTGTTATACCGTCTTATACGCCTCCAGCATGATAGTATCGCTACTAAACGAGCCGTCATCCTGTAACTCAAAATAGCGCTTCACCTCTGCCGATGCGCTCGCCTGATACAAGCGAATTGCCTCCACCAGCGCCGCCGGCGTACGCATCCGCGTTACCCATGAGCGAAACTCCAGCGATAAACGATCGGTTTCCAGCGTATTCGTCATCAGCATCGCTTTATTGACCATTTCCAGCCATTCACCACTGGAATAATTACGGACATGCGACGTATCGCGTAACGCCTCCACCGTTTGCAGCCAGACATCGCGTACAGGATGTCCTGGCGACATGACATCCATAATAATCAGCACGCCACCAGGTTTTAATACACGGTGAACCTCACGCAGGGCCTGACCAACGTCGTGCCAGTGATGAGCGGAATAGCGGCTAATCACCACCTCAAACGACGCCTCTTCAAAGGGCAGTTTTTCTGCATAGCCTTGCCGGAGAATAATATTATTTAACTGTTTTTCTTCCGCCGCCCCGGCGACTACCTCAAGCATCCTGGCTGACAAATCATAAGCCACTACCGATTTGACATTCAGCGCCGCGATAAAACTGGCGTGTCCGGCCCCACACCCCATATCCAGTACATTCGCCTGTGAAAAACCAGACAACCTTTGCGCCAGACGTACTAAATCGCGGCCCTCGGCATGAACAGCGCTATGTAAATAAGCGTTTGCCTGCGAACCAAACTGTTTATCAACGTTATTATGATGAGAGTGCATTGTCATGGTGTTGCCCTTCTGTTATGGAGAAAGTCGAGGGCAGCAACCGTTGAGGCCTGCCCCATGGCAGACCTGACTTACCTTTATGATTCAGGTTTGCCGGGACTGAATTCAACAAGTAGCGGATTGTGATCGGAAGCGCGCGTCACCAATACTGACGCTTCACTCACGTTTAAACCACGATAAAAAACAAAGTCCAGCGGCCGTCCAAATGCACGACGACGCTGATCGTCAGTAAAACGCACCTGGCGCAGCGACATCTCACGCGCAAAGCGGTACAACGCATTCATGCGAGGACGGCTCCAGGCATTAAAATCACCCGCCATAATGACAGGTCCGCTATGATGCGCAATCTGATCGCCAATAGGAAGTAACTGCTTACTATAAACATCAACGCCCAGACTAAAATTTACCGCATGAACATTTACCACCATTAATAACCGGGTGTCCGGCAACGGATATACCGTCACCAGAGCCGATTTCGCCAAACGTAAAATCGGCTCTCTTTCCCGTAAAGGGCAGCAGTAAACAGGATGGGCGGCAGAAAGGGTCATAACGCCAGACGGATGCTGAGGCAATACAAAAGCAGGAACCTGATCGGCTGCAAGATAGTTAGCGGTGGCAAACTGCACAAGTTCAGGTGTCGTTTGCGCCTCCTGCAGCAGAACCAGATGCGCATCTTTACCGTAGTTCTTCAGCACCGATAACCATTCGGCCCGCTGCTGCTTAAATATATTCCATACAAGGATACGGATCCGCTCTTCACTGCTTAACGGTTCCCCGGCGGGCAATGCCTGACCAATGCTCGCAAACGACCCTGGCGGTAAAATCCGTTCGGCGGGCTGTCCGGCAACATAGCGCATCGCATAGGTGTTTTTTCGCACTTTTGACTTTCAAACCTCTATAACGTCAACCAGTCCGGAAACGGAATGGTTATTCTGTTATAGGGATTTTAGCGCAGACTTTCAATGTACAATTGCCTATTGTTAGGTTTGCAAACACTTACATCATCATTTAGCCCTCTGTCTGTCAGCAACGGGATGAATATTGCGCCAGCAGATGTTTTAATAGCAAAATGCTCAGCAACGCTTAAACTTCGGGTACAAACGTGAAAGCGACATCAGAAGAACTTACCATTTTTGTAGCGGTAGTCGAGAGCGGGAGCTTTAGCCGTGCCGCAGAACGGCTGGGACAGGCCAATTCTGCAATTAGTCGCGCAGTAAAAAAACTGGAAATGAAGCTGGGCGTAAATTTAATCAACCGAACAACACGGCAACTGAGTCTTACAGAAGAAGGCGAGCGCTATTTTCGTCGGGTACAAATAATATTGCAGGAAATGGCTGCCGCCGAAACGGAAATACTGGAAACTCGCAATACACCTCGCGGTTTGCTGCGCATTGATGCCGCAACACCAGTTATTCTGCATTTCCTGATGCCGTTAGTAAAACCTTTTCTTGAGCGTTATCCGGAAGTCACACTGTCGCTGGTCTCCTCCGAAACATTTATTAATCTTATAGAACGAAAAGTCGATGTCGCTATACGCGCAGGTAAGTTGACCGATTCCAGTTTACGTGCTCGTCCTCTATTTACCAGCTACCGAAAAATTATTGCCTCTCCTGATTACGTTGCTCGTTATGGCGCCCCCAAAAACGTTGAGGAACTGAAACAGCATGTCTGCCTGGGATTTACTGAACCGCTTTCGCTCAACACGTGGCCGGTTGCCTGTTGCGATGGGCAATTGCATGAAGTTCATAGCGGGATTTCGTCTAACAGCGGAGAAACGTTAAAGCAGCTTTGTCTTAGCGGAAATGGTATCGCTTGCCTGTCCGACTATATGATCGATAAAGAGATCGCACAAGGCACGTTGATAGAACTGATGGCCGACAAACGGTTACCGGTAGAAATGCCCTTCAGCGCCGTTTACTACAGCGATCGTGCCGTCAGTACCCGAATACGGGCCTTTATTGACTTCCTCAGCGAACATATAAAAACAGAGTCAGGAAACGCGGACAAAGAGCGCTAAAAATGCAGTGAAGGGTTGCCAGAACAGGATAATGATTGATTTATAGATAACAAAAAAGCCCTGAACATATGCTCAGGGCTCTTAATTAGTGGCGGAACGGACGGGACTCGAACCCGCGACCCCCTGCGTGACAGGCAGGTATTCTAACCAACTGAACTACCGCTCCACCGAATTCTTTTACTTTACTACCGCCGGTTGTCACCCCGGGTTACTGCAATTTGATGCCTGGCAGTTTATGAATCACTTCGTGATTCCCCCTTCGGGCCGTTGCTGCGCAACGTTCAAAAGCTGTCGCTTTTGTCCTACTCTCTCGAGTAGTGAACTGCTCCGAAAGTCAGTGCCACACTTCTTGTTTGATGCCTGGCAGTTCCCTACTCTCGCATGGGGAGACCCCACACTACCATCGGCGCTACGGCGTTTCACTTCTGAGTTCGGCATGGGGTCAGGTGGGACCACCGCGCTAGTGCCGCCAGGCAAATTCTTTGTGCTCTGTCCTGTGTCTTTTACACTGATACGGCGTTGGCTGCTCTTGCGGGCGTCAGTCACATACTTCTGTATGCTCCTTCCGTCGCTGCGTTTGCCGCCTTGTCTCAGCGTAAAATCCTTCGGACTCTGAATCTGAGCTGAAAATTGTCCGTCTTCCCAATCCGCCAAAACATCTTCGGCGTTGTAAGGTTAAGCCTCACGGTTCATTAGTACCGGTTAGCTCAACGCATCGCTGCGCTTACACACCCGGCCTATCAACGTCGTCGTCTTCAACGTTCCTTCAGGAGACTTAAAGTCTCAGGGAAGATTCATCTCGGGGCAAGTTTCGTGCTTAGATGCTTTCAGCACTTATCTCTTCCGCATTTAGCTACCGGGCAGTGCCATTGGCATGACAACCCGAACACCAGTGATGCGTCCACTCCGGTCCTCTCGTACTAGGAGCAGCCCCCCTCAATCTTCCAGCGCCCACGGCAGATAGGGACCGAACTGTCTCACGACGTTCTAAACCCAGCTCGCGTACCACTTTAAATGGCGAACAGCCATACCCTTGGGACCTACTTCAGCCCCAGGATGTGATGAGCCGACATCGAGGTGCCAAACACCGCCGTCGATATGAACTCTTGGGCGGTATCAGCCTGTTATCCCCGGAGTACCTTTTATCCGTTGAGCGATGGCCCTTCCATTCAGAACCACCGGATCACTATGACCTGCTTTCGCACCTGCTCGCGCCGTCACGCTCGCAGTCAAGCTGGCTTATGCCATTGCACTAACCTCCTGATGTCCGACCAGGATTAGCCAACCTTCGTGCTCCTCCGTTACTCTTTGGGAGGAGACCGCCCCAGTCAAACTACCCACCAGACACTGTCCGCAACCCCGGTCAGGGGCCCACGTTAGAACACCAGCCATTAAAGGGTGGTATTTCAAGGACGGCTCCACGCAGACTGGCGTCCACGCTTCAAAGCCTCCCACCTATCCTGCACATCAAGGACCAGTGTTCAGTGTCAAGCTATAGTAAAGGTTCACGGGGTCTTTCCGTCTTGCCGCGGGTACACTGCATCTTCACAGCGAGTTCAATTTCACTGAGTCTCGGGTGGAGACAGCCTGGCCATCATTACGCCATTCGTGCAGGTCGGAACTTACCCGACAAGGAATTTCGCTACCTTAGGACCGTTATAGTTACGGCCGCCGTTTACCGGGGCTTCGATCAGGAGCTTCGCTTGCGCTGACCCCATCAATTAACCTTCCGGCACCGGGCAGGCGTCACACCGTATACGTCCACTTTCGTGTTTGCACAGTGCTGTGTTTTTAATAAACAGTTGCAGCCAGCTGGTATCTTCGACTGACTTCAGCTCCACGGGTAAACCGCTTCACCTACATGTCAGCGTGCCTTCTCCCGAAGTTACGGCACCATTTTGCCTAGTTCCTTCACCCGAGTTCTCTCAAGCGCCTTGGTATTCTCTACCTGACCACCTGTGTCGGTTTGGGGTACGATTTGATGTTACCTGACGCTTAGAGGCTTTTCCTGGAAGCAGGGCATTTGTTGCTTCAGCACCGTGGTGCCTCGTCGTCACGCCTCAGCCTTGATTTTCCGGATTTGCCTGGAAAACCAGCCTACACGCTTAAACCGGGACAACCGTCGCCCGGCCAACATAGCCTTCTCCGTCCCCCCTTCGCAGTAACACCAAGTACGGGAATATTAACCCGTTTCCCATCGACTACGCCTTTCGGCCTCGCCTTAGGGGTCGACTCACCCTGCCCCGATTAACGTTGGACAGGAACCCTTGGTCTTCCGGCGAGCGGGCTTTTCACCCGCTTTATCGTTACTTATGTCAGCATTCGCACTTCTGATACCTCCAGCAACCCTCACAGGCCACCTTCAACGGCTTACAGAACGCTCCCCTACCCAACAACACTTGCGTGCCGCTGCCGCAGCTTCGGTGCATGGTTTAGCCCCGTTACATCTTCCGCGCAGGCCGACTCGACCAGTGAGCTATTACGCTTTCTTTAAATGATGGCTGCTTCTAAGCCAACATCCTGGCTGTCTGGGCCTTCCCACATCGTTTCCCACTTAACCATGACTTTGGGACCTTAGCTGGCGGTCTGGGTTGTTTCCCTCTTCACGACGGACGTTAGCACCCGCCGTGTGTCTCCCGTGATAACATTCTCCGGTATTCGCAGTTTGCATCGGGTTGGTAAGCCGGGATGGCCCCCTAGCCGAAACAGTGCTCTACCCCCGGAGATGAGTTCACGAGGCGCTACCTAAATAGCTTTCGGGGAGAACCAGCTATCTCCCGGTTTGATTGGCCTTTCACCCCCAGCCACAGGTCATCCGCTAATTTTTCAACATTAGTCGGTTCGGTCCTCCAGTTAGTGTTACCCAACCTTCAACCTGCCCATGGCTAGATCACCGGGTTTCGGGTCTATACCCTGCAACTTAACGCCCGGTTAAGACTCGGTTTCCCTCCGGCTCCCCTATTCGGTTAACCTTGCTACAGAATATAAGTCGCTGACCCATTATACAAAAGGTACGCAGTCACCCCACCACTAAGCCCCCTCTGCTTCTTTTGCGGTTGAACGTCGCTTACGCTCCGTTAACCCTCTCCTCAGCAAAGGATGCGTCATGGAACTCACCACTGGCTTAGTGGTGGGGCTCCCACTGCTTGTACGTACACGGTTTCAGGTTCTTTTTCACTCCCCTCGCCGGGGTTCTTTTCGCCTTTCCCTCACGGTACTGGTTCACTATCGGTCAGTCAGGAGTATTTAGCCTTGGAGGATGGTCCCCCCATATTCAGACAGGATACCACGTGTCCCGCCCTACTCATCGAGCTCACACCAGGTGCATTTTCGTGTACGGGGCTCTCACCCTGTATCGCGTGCCTTTCCAGACACTTCCACTAACACACCTGCTGATTCAGGCTCTGGGCTCCTCCCCGTTCGCTCGCCGCTACTGGGGGAATCTCGGTTGATTTCTTTTCCTCGGGGTACTTAGATGTTTCAGTTCCCCCGGTTCGCCTCATTAACCTATGGATTCAGTTAATGATAGTGTGACAAGTCACACTGGGTTTCCCCATTCGGACATCGCCGGGTCAAGGGTTCATATCACCTCGCCGGCGCTTTTCGCAGATTAGCACGTCCTTCATCGCCTCTGACTGCCAGGGCATCCACCGTGTACGCTTGGTCGCTTAACCTCACAACCCGAAGATGTCTTTTCTGTCCGGCTTGTTGCGCGTCGTGAATACTGCGTTGTTCCGTACTCGCGATGCTCATGGACATTAAGTCCACTGCGCTCGCTGCGTGCGGTACGCCTTGTCTTCACTTCGCTCACATCGCCTTTTACAGGTTTCTTCTGATTGCGATAATTGAGAGACTCACGAACAATCGAAATTGTTCTGTGTTTCAATTTTCAGCTTGATCCAGATTTTTAAAGAGCAAAACTTCGCAGTGAACCTTTTCAGGTACACTCTGAAGTATTTTTTCGTAAACACTCACAAGATGGTGGAGCTATGCGGGATCGAACCGCAGACCTCCTGCGTGCAAAGCAGGCGCTCTCCCAGCTGAGCTATAGCCCCATCGTGTAGTCAGAACCTCTTTACCGTTGATTCGTTTCCGGGCGCGGCGTGGTGAAGCGAAGCATACATCAGTATGCGAGCTTTGCCACAACAAAGCACGGGAGCGAATCTGGTAGGCCTGAGTGGACTTGAACCACCGACCTCACCCTTATCAGGGGTGCGCTCTAACCACCTGAGCTACAAGCCTGTAGAGGTTTTACTGCTCGTTTTTTATCAGACAATCTGTGTGAGCACTGCAAAGACCGTTTCTTTCAGGTAAGGAGGTGATCCAACCGCAGGTTCCCCTACGGTTACCTTGTTACGACTTCACCCCAGTCATGAATCACAAAGTGGTAAGCGCCCTCCCGGAGGTTAAGCTACCTACTTCTTTTGCAACCCACTCCCATGGTGTGACGGGCGGTGTGTACAAGGCCCGGGAACGTATTCACCGTGGCATTCTGATCCACGATTACTAGCGATTCCGACTTCATGGAGTCGAGTTGCAGACTCCAATCCGGACTACGACGCACTTTATGAGGTCCGCTTGCTCTCGCGAGGTCGCTTCTCTTTGTATGCGCCATTGTAGCACGTGTGTAGCCCTGGTCGTAAGGGCCATGATGACTTGACGTCATCCCCACCTTCCTCCAGTTTATCACTGGCAGTCTCCTTTGAGTTCCCGGCCGGACCGCTGGCAACAAAGGATAAGGGTTGCGCTCGTTGCGGGACTTAACCCAACATTTCACAACACGAGCTGACGACAGCCATGCAGCACCTGTCTCACGGCTCCCGAAGGCACAAATCCATCTCTGGATTCTTCCGTGGATGTCAAGACCAGGTAAGGTTCTTCGCGTTGCATCGAATTAAACCACATGCTCCACCGCTTGTGCGGGCCCCCGTCAATTCATTTGAGTTTTAACCTTGCGGCCGTACTCCCCAGGCGGTCGACTTAACGCGTTAGCTCCGGAAGCCACGCCTCAAGGGCACAACCTCCAAGTCGACATCGTTTACGGCGTGGACTACCAGGGTATCTAATCCTGTTTGCTCCCCACGCTTTCGCACCTGAGCGTCAGTCTTCGTCCAGGGGGCCGCCTTCGCCACCGGTATTCCTCCAGATCTCTACGCATTTCACCGCTACACCTGGAATTCTACCCCCCTCTACGAGACTCAAGCCTGCCAGTTTCGGATGCAGTTCCCAGGTTGAGCCCGGGGATTTCACATCCGACTTGACAGACCGCCTGCGTGCGCTTTACGCCCAGTAATTCCGATTAACGCTTGCACCCTCCGTATTACCGCGGCTGCTGGCACGGAGTTAGCCGGTGCTTCTTCTGCGGGTAACGTCAATTGCTGTGGTTATTAACCACAACACCTTCCTCCCCGCTGAAAGTACTTTACAACCCGAAGGCCTTCTTCATACACGCGGCATGGCTGCATCAGGCTTGCGCCCATTGTGCAATATTCCCCACTGCTGCCTCCCGTAGGAGTCTGGACCGTGTCTCAGTTCCAGTGTGGCTGGTCATCCTCTCAGACCAGCTAGGGATCGTCGCCTTGGTGGGCCGTTACCCCACCAACAAGCTAATCCCATCTGGGCACATCTGATGGCAAGAGGCCCGAAGGTCCCCCTCTTTGGTCTTGCGACGTTATGCGGTATTAGCCACCGTTTCCAGTAGTTATCCCCCTCCACCAGGCAGTTTCCCAGACATTACTCACCCGTCCGCCACTCGTCAGCGAAGCAGCAAGCTGCTTCCTGTTACCGTTCGACTTGCATGTGTTAGGCCTGCCGCCAGCGTTCAATCTGAGCCATGATCAAACTCTTCAATTTAAAAGTTTGATGCTCAATGAATTAAACTTCGTAATGAATTACGTGTTCACTCTTGAGACTTGGTATTCATTTTTCGTCTTGCGACGTCAAGAATCCGTATCTTCGAGTGCCCACACAGATTGTCTGATAAATTGTTAAAGAGCAGGTGCGACGCGGCTTTCAGCTCACCGTCGCGAGGTGGCGTATATTACGCTTTCCTCTTTCAGAGTCAACCCTGAATTTCAGGATTTTTCTCTTCAACCGGCCGGCTGTTTGTGTGAAGTGATTCACATCCGCCGTGTCGATGGAGGCGCATTATAGGGAGTCGATTCAGGAAGACAAGCGGAAAAATGCATTTTTGTTTTAACCGCTCATCTTTTACCCATAACGCTTATTTTTGCTGCTTTTTTATCGCCGATGGCAGATCAGCAAGGCTATTTAACACCCAATCAGCGGCATTTTCTGCTTCTGGCGTAACCGGTTTTCCCGTTCGCACCAGTACTTTTGTCCCTACCTGTGCCGCCGCAGCTGCCTGCATATCTTCCAGTTTGTCTCCCACCATATAAGAGGCTGCCATATCGATATGCAGGAAATCGCGCGCAGAGAACAACATTCCTGGATGTGGCTTGCGACAATCGCATACCTGGCGGAATTCTTCCACGCTGCCCTGTGGGTGATGCGGACAATAATAGATGCCGTCCAGATCGATATCACGATCCGCCAGTGACCAGTCCATCCATTCGGTCAGAGTTTCAAACTGCGCTTCAGTAAACTTGCCACGCGCAATACCGGACTGGTTCGTCACCACGACTAGCGCATAGCCCATCGCTTTTAGCTCACGCATCGCGTCAATAACGCCTTCTATAAACTCAAACTCATCGATTTCATGTACATAGCCGTGATCGACATTAATAGTGCCGTCACGATCGAGAAAAATTGCGGGTACAGACTTTGCCACCTTTTATAGCTCCTGAATAAAGCAAGTCACGCTAGTATCGCATGTTTCAGCGGGCAGGAAAGTGCTCATCGTATAAAGCCTGATTGATTTAGACGTCTGGATGCCTTAACATCCATTCTGTTGACGGCGTTGACCGTATCAGGCAGACAAAAATGCCACCGCTAATTTCATTACGATAATAAATAATCAATGATTAAACTTTCGAATATTAACAAAGTGTTCCATCAGGGAACTCGCAGCATTCAGGCGCTAAACAATGTCAGCCTGCATGTCCCTGCCGGACAAATTTACGGCGTCATCGGTGCATCTGGTGCCGGTAAAAGCACGCTCATTCGCTGCGTAAACTTACTTGAGCGTCCCACTGAAGGAAGTGTAATAGTGGGCGGTCAAGAGCTGACCACGCTCTCTGAAGCGGAACTCACTCAAGCCCGTCGACAGATAGGCATGATTTTTCAACATTTTAATCTGCTGGCCTCTCGAACCGTATTTGGCAACGTGGCTCTGCCGCTGGAACTGGATAGCACGCCAAAAGAGGAAATTAAACGGCGCGTCACAGAGCTCCTGGAACTGGTCGGTCTGGGGGATAAACACGACAGCTACCCGGCAAATCTTTCTGGTGGGCAAAAACAACGCGTGGCGATTGCCCGTGCGTTAGCCAGTAATCCAAAAGTATTGCTGTGCGATGAAGCGACCAGCGCCCTCGATCCGGCGACCACCCGCGCTATCCTGGAACTGCTAAAAGATATCAATCGCCGCCTGGGGCTAACCATTCTGCTCATCACGCACGAAATGGACGTGGTCAAACGCATTTGTGACTGCGTTGCCGTTATCAGCGGTGGCGAGCTGATTGAGCAGGATACCGTTAGCGAAGTCTTCTCACATCCGAAAACCCCGCTGGCGCAAAAGTTCATTCAATCCACCTTACATCTGGATATTCCGGAAGATTATCTGGCACGGCTGAAAACGACACCGGAAGCTGACAGCGTGCCAATGCTGCGTATGGAGTTTACCGGGCAGTCCGTTGATGCCCCACTACTTTCCGAAACCGCCCGCCGTTTCAACGTGAACAATAATATTATCAGCGCGCAGATGGATTACGCAGGCGGCGTGAAGTTCGGCATCATGCTAACGGAAATGCACGGCACACAAGAAGAGACGCAAGCCGCAATTGCCTGGCTGCAGGAGCATCACGTGAAAGTAGAGGTACTGGGTTATGTCTGAGGCAATGATGTGGTTACTGGTTCGTGGCGTTTGGGAAACGCTGGCGATGACCTTTGTCTCCGGTTTCTTCGGTTTTGTGATTGGCCTGCCGGTCGGCGTATTGCTGTATGTGACGCGCCCAGGACAAATTATTGAGAATGCCAGACTGTATCGCACACTCTCTGCGGCGGTAAATATTTTCCGTTCCATCCCATTTATTATTTTACTGGTATGGATGATCCCCTTTACCCGCGTGATTGTCGGCACATCTATTGGCTTACAGGCCGCCATTGTGCCGCTGACCGTTGGCGCCGCTCCCTTTATCGCCCGCATGGTGGAAAATGCGCTGTTAGAGATCCCAGCAGGGCTTATCGAAGCCTCGCGAGCGATGGGCGCCACGCCATTACAAATTGTCCGTAAAATTCTTTTACCAGAAGCGTTGCCTGGGCTGGTGAATGCGGCAACCATTACGCTAATTACCCTGGTCGGTTATTCCGCGATGGGTGGCGCAGTCGGCGCTGGCGGCCTCGGTCAAATCGGCTATCAGTACGGCTACATTGGCTACAATGCTACCGTAATGAATACCGTGCTGGTATTACTCGTCGTTCTGGTTTATTTAATTCAGTTATCCGGCGATCGCATCGTCAGGGCTGTCACGCATAAGTAACGTTAAACACAACACTAATACTCATTAAGGAAATAAGCATGGCGTTCAAATTCAAAACCTTTGCGGCAGTGGGTGCTCTGATTGGTTCTCTGGCACTTGTGGGTTGCGGCCAGGATGAAAAAGATCCGAATCATATCAAAGTCGGCGTGATTGTCGGCGCAGAGCAGCAGGTAGCCGAAGTCGCACAGAAAGTCGCGAAAGAAAAATACGGTCTGGACGTAGAACTGGTGACCTTTAATGATTATGTTCTGCCTAATGAAGCGCTGAGCAAAGGCGATATTGATGCCAATGCTTTCCAGCACAAACCGTATCTGGATCAGCAAATCAAAGATCGCGGCTATAAACTGGTTGCCGTGGGGAAAACTTTCGTTTACCCGATTGCCGGTTATTCCAAAAAAATCAAGTCACTGGATGAACTACAGAACGGTTCCCAGGTTGCCGTGCCTAACGATCCGACTAACCTTGGCCGCTCCCTGTTGCTGCTACAAAAAGTGGGGCTGATTAAGCTGAAAGACGGCGTTGGTTTACTCCCAACCTCGCTGGATATTGTGGAGAACCCGAAAAATCTGAAAATCGTCGAACTGGAAGCCCCACAGTTGCCGCGTTCGCTGGATGACGCACAGATCGCTTTAGCGGTCATCAACACGACATACGCCAGCCAGATTGGCCTGACGCCGGCAAAAGACGGTATCTTCGTTGAAGATAAAGATTCTCCGTACGTTAACCTGATCGTCACACGTGAAGACAATAAAGATGCCGAGAATGTGAAGAAATTCGTTCAGGCTTACCAGTCTGATGAAGTCTACGAAGCCGCAAATAAAGTTTTTAATGGCGGTGCGGTTAAAGGCTGGTAAGTTTTAGGCTGTTTCTACAATCTGTAATAATATGCAGGACGGGCTATTGCCCGTCTTGTCATTTATGCAAGCTCCTGATTCAATATCTGGCAATTAGGACATTCATTGAGGAAATATTATGCGTGCTTTACCGATCTGTTTATTGGCACTCATGCTGGGCGGTTGTTCCATGCTAAGCAGATCCCCTGTTGAACCCGTTCAAAGCACCGCAACCCCGCCAAAAGCGGAGCCGGAAAAACCTAAAGCGCCGCGTGCTACTCCCGTCAGGATTTACACGAATGCTGAAGACTTAGTCGGTAAGCCTTTCCGCGATCTTGGCGAGGTTAGTGGCGAATCCTGCCAGGCGACGAATCAGGACTCTCCGCCTAACATTCCAACGGCACGCAAACGTATGCAGATTAATGCTTCTAAAATGAAAGCCAATGCCGTCCTCTTGCACAGCTGTGAAATTACCAGCGGCACGCCAGGCTGTTACCGTCAGGCGGTCTGTATTGGATCGGCACTGAATATTTCGGCAAAATGAGCCACTTTCAGTTTGAGCAAATCGGCGTTATTCGCTCCCCTTATAAAGAAAAGTTCGCCGTTCCGCGCCAGCCTGGTCTGGTGAAAAGCGCCTGCGGCGAACTGCATCTGATGGCGCCCTACAACCAGGCCGATGCCGTCCGCGGCCTGGAGGCATTCAGTCACTTGTGGTTACTTTTCGTTTTTCATCAGACGATGGAAGGCGGTTGGCGACCAACCGTACGTCCGCCCCGTCTTGGCGGTAATGCCAGGATGGGCGTTTTTGCCACGCGCTCCACGTTCCGCCCGAACCCAATTGGCATGTCTCTCGTTGCGCTAAAAGGCATTGAGTGTCGAAAAGAGAGCGTGATACTGGAGTTAGGCAGTCTGGACCTGGTAGATGGTACGCCGGTAGTGGATATCAAGCCGTATTTGCCGTTTGCCGACGCGCTACCGGACGCCATCGCCAGCTATGCGCAACAAGCGCCGACGGCTGAAATGCCGGTGAGTTTTACCGCCGAGGTTGACCAGCAGTTTCCAGCACTGGAAAGACGTTATCCGCAGCTACGGGCTTTCATTGGCGATGTACTGGCCCAGGATCCCCGCCCGGCTTATCGTAAGGGTGAAGAAACGGGCAAAACCTATGCTGTTTGGCTGCATGATTTTAACGTGCGCTGGCGTGTAACAGACGCAGGATTTGAAGTGTTTGCGCTGGAACCACGGTAATTTCACGCCCTTCTCTTTTGACATCCCTTTCACGCTGGTAAACTAAATCACTTTTTTGTCTCAGGCTCGCCTTGAGCCTGTTCGATCGTTCAACTGGAACCGTAACAACATGCGTACTAGCCAATACCTGCTCTCCACTCTGAAGGAGACACCTGCCGACGCCGAGGTTATCAGCCACCAGCTGATGCTGCGCGCCGGGATGATTCGCAAACTCGCCTCCGGGTTATATACCTGGCTGCCGACCGGTCTGCGCGTCCTGAAAAAAGTCGAAAACATCGTGCGTGAAGAGATGAATAACGCCGGTGCTATTGAGGTGTCAATGCCAGTGGTTCAGCCAGCCGACCTGTGGCAAGAGAGTGGTCGTTGGGAACAGTACGGCCCGGAACTGCTGCGTTTTGTTGACCGTGGCGAGCGTCCGTTCGTACTCGGCCCAACCCACGAAGAAGTGATCACCGATCTGGTGCGTAACGAACTCAGTTCTTATAAGCAACTGCCGCTAAATTTCTTTCAGATCCAGACCAAGTTCCGTGATGAAGTACGTCCGCGTTTTGGCGTAATGCGCTCACGTGAATTCCTGATGAAAGATGCTTACTCTTTCCATACTTCTCAGGAATCCCTGCAGGAAACCTATGACGCCATGTATGCTGCGTACAGCCGTATCTTTAGCCGTATGGGGCTGGATTTCCGGGCAGTGCAGGCCGATACCGGCTCTATCGGCGGAAACGCCTCGCATGAATTCCAGGTGCTGGCGCAAAGCGGCGAAGATGACATCGTTTTCTCTGATGTTTCTGATTACGCAGCCAACATTGAGCTGGCTGAAGCCATCGCACCGCAGACACCGCGTGCAGCAGCAACGCAGGAAATGACTCTGGTCGATACACCGAACGCCAAAACTATCGCGGAGCTGGTAGAACAGTTCAACCTGCCAATTGAAAAAACGGTAAAAACGTTGCTGGTGAAAGCAGTAAAAGACAGTAAGTCTCCACTGGTTGCCCTGCTGGTTCGCGGCGATCATGAACTGAATGAAGTGAAAGCAGAAAAACTGCCGCAGGTTGCCAGCCCGCTCACCTTCGCTACCGAAGCAGAGATTCGCGACGTGCTCAACGCCGGTCCGGGTTCTCTCGGTCCGGTCAATATGTCGATTCCGGTCATCATCGATCGTACCGTTGCGGCCATGAGCGACTTTGCCGCTGGCGCTAACATCGACGGTAAACACTATTTCGGCATTAACTGGGATCGTGACGTCGCGACGCCAGAAGTTGCTGATATCCGTAACGTGGTCACAGGCGATCCGAGTCCGGACGGTCAAGGGACGTTGCTTATCAAACGCGGTATCGAAGTGGGCCATATCTTCCAGTTGGGCACCAAATATTCTGAAGCGCTGAAAGCGTCTGTTCAGGGTGAAGATGGCCGTAACCAGATCCTGACCATGGGCTGCTACGGTATTGGCGTAACGCGCGTTGTTGCCGCGGCTATCGAGCAAAACTTTGACGAACGCGGCATTGTATGGCCTGACGCTATTGCACCTTTCCAGGTCGCGATTCTGCCGATGAATATGCACAAATCCTTCCGTGTACAGGAGCTGGCGGAGAAACTGTACAATGCACTGCGCGCACAGGGGATTGAAGTACTGATGGACGACCGTAAAGAGCGTCCGGGTGTGATGTTTGCCGATATGGAACTGATTGGCATTCCACATACCATCGTGATTGGCGATCGTAACCTGGATAACGACGATATAGAGTATAAACACCGTCGTAGTGGCGAAAAATCGCTGATTAAAACCGGTGATATCGTTGACTATCTGGTCAAGGCTATTAAGGGCTAAACGGCTCTTATTGGGCTTTCCCGGTGGCGCCATAGTATGAACCGGATAGGCGTCGCGTTCTCCGGCTAATACATAAAGGCCTCGCATCATGCGAGGCCTATTTATTAGTTATGGCAATCTTTACCCGGCACAAACTTCGCCTCTTTATCGGCCATGAGCATTTTTACCGGCTCGCCCGTATCCGGGTTCGCGACAAAAATAAAATGTCCTTCTACCGTTAACAACACGGGGTTTTCTGCTTCGCCTTTAGCCTGCAGATAACCGCGTTCAAGTTGGGCATTACTGGCAACCGGGATCCGCTTTCCCGTTGCGCAATCGGTAAATGTCGCTGCATTAGCCCTATAAACATACATGCCACGTAGCGGCATTGGTGTTACCGGAAGACTGGCGGTAACAGGCTCAAGCATATAATTAAGCTGCGAAGCCACCGGATTCCCTTCCCGATCAAGCATCTCTAACGCATCGCCTTTCGCGCGATAATACGATTTCTCACCATTGCTGTCGGTTAATACCAGTTTATCCGCCGTCCGCGCCCAGGTACCGTATGACGCAAAAGAGGAAGGTTCTTCTCGCACGCCCTGATAGCGCTCGTTCATCACCCATGTGCCATCTTTTTCCAGAAACAGTGACGTTTCAATACCTTCACAATCCGCACAGGGCAGCACGCCTCGCCAGCTTTGCTGCATGGGTTTAAATTCCGCCGCTTGCGCGGGTTGCAGGGCGTCAACTTCCGCGCGGTTATTACATCCTATCAACGCAAACAGCGTACACGCTGCCGCCACTGACAATATTGCTGTTCTCACCATGAAATCCTTATGAAATTGCTATTCCGGCCCGTCAATCCAGTGGACGACGAACTTTGCCGCGAAGCGCCTTTACAGAAGATTTCTGCGCCTTCGAGGACAAGCGGCGCTCTTTCGAGGCACGCGTCGGGCGAGTTGCGCGACGGCTTTTCTGCTCCGCAGTTAATTCTTTTATGACGGCAACCAGCCTGGCGATAGCCGCTTCCCGGTTGAGCTCCTGGCTCCGGTACTCCTGCGCCTTAATGATAATCACGCCATCATGGCTTATCAGATGGTGGCTGGCCGTCAGCAAACGCTGTTTGTAATACTCTGGCAGGCCTGAGGCCCGAATGTCAAAGCGCAAATGAATCGCACTGGAGGTCTTATTAACGTGCTGACCGCCCGCGCCCTGCGCGCGAATGGCGGTAATTTCCAGCTCGTTATCGGCTATTGAGACCGTCCGTGATATCGAAATCATGAAGGCTGCTGCCAGACGGTGAGCTGTATTTCCAGATTATTCCGGGCATCAGAAAGCCAGATTGCGCCGTCCTGAATCGTCGCCTGTAATGTCATAGTACGATCGGCAAATTCACTGAGCTGCGCCAGTTGACCATCATCCAGATACCAGACGGACAGATTAGTGAACTGCGCGCACTTACTTTGATGTTGCTGCCACCAGATTTGCGCCGCCCGGCTGTTATAGACAAAGAGCGCGACATCCCCCGCTTGCGTACAGGCTTTTTTGAGACGGCGCTCATCCGGCAACCCCAGTTCTATCCACAGGTCAATTCCCAGATGATCGTTGCGCCGCCAGATCTCCGGCTCATCTTCTGCGCTAAGCCCACGCGTAAATTGTAACCGCTCATCGGCATATTTTATCCATGCCAACAGTCGTAGCATCATGCGCTCCTGTGTTTCAGAAGGGTGACGCGCCAGCGTCAACGCCGCATCCAGAAACCGGTTGCGATCAAGGTCAGCCACATTAACGACGGCTTTATAAATTGTCGCTTTAAGCGCCATGAGAAAACTCCTTTCGAATCAGGTATCCATTGTAGCGAAAACCGGGATAAAAGGCTGTTAACGAATCTTTTATGCGCCCCTGTCAGGCGCTGATATTGCCTGAGCGAGTATGGTATAGTCACCTTGCTAAACAGGATTTATCTTCGTAGGCTTAGACTTGCATCCACGGTTAAGTCAGAATGCTGACAGGAGGGCATGTGGAAAAATATTGTGAGTTAGTACGCAAGCGGTATGCGGAAATCGCCAGCGGAGACTTAGGGTATGTCCCGGATGCGCTGGGTTGTGTATTGAAAGTGCTTAATGAAATGGCGGCAGATAGCGCCCTTTCGGAGTCGGTCAGGGAAAAGGCAGCTTATGCTGCCGCGAACTTACTGGTGAGCGATTATGTCAATGAATGAAACGTATCAACCCATTAATTGCGATGACTACGACAGTCTTGAGCTTGCCTGCATGCATCATTTAATACTGACGCTGACGTTAAAAGATGGCGAAATTTTGCAGGCAAAAGCGAACGATTTACTTTTACGTAAAAACGTGGAATACCTGCTTGCCGAGGTTTCCGGCGAACCGCGCGAGCTGCGTCTCGATAAAATTGCCAGTTTCAGCCACCCGGAAATTGGTACGGTAGTGGTCAGCGAATCCTGAACCCTGCTGCCGGATAAAGCGATTTCGCCGCTATCCGGCATTTTATTCTTCTTCCCGCCACAGCAGCGCCATACCGTTTTCGCCGTCCGCAAGCCCGTCACAGGTGACAAAATGCCCCGCCGCTGCAATCAGCGTATCGCCATAAAACAGTAGCGGCGTGGTATCGCGCCGCCAGGAAGGCACATTCAGCTCCTGCCAGATTTTCTTCAGTTTACGTCCGCCGTGACGTCCAACAATATGCAACACTCCTGGTGCCTTAAAACGAATGCTGACGGATTCTTCGGCGCGCGGTTGCCGCAGTTCACCGCCCGGGACGAGTTGCACCGTTCCTAATCCAGCAGGTAATGCCAGCGGCGTGCGCCAGACAGGCCAGGAGAGCGTCGCTTCGCTTTGCCCGGCAACGGATTTAATCCACCACAGTTGCGACTGATAACGGCGAATCTCACGATCGCCAAAGCGTAAACAGGGGGAAGCATCCTCGCGCGCCAGCGCCACTTCCCGCCAGATACGTTCCAGCGCATCGCGAGAGGGCATCGGCGCATTAAGCCTCGCCAGCCAGCGGCGCACAATCGCCGCCCGGCGCACATCACTCATCGCCATTAATGGAGAAAGCTGCAATGTGCCCCGCGCCGTAATACAGTCCGCAAGGTCGCTGGCCAGAAGTTCATCTAACAGTCTTTCTTGCTCGGCGCACAGCGCCGCGCTACGGGCGACCGATGCGGAGAAATGCGGCCAGCGCTGCTGCAGAAGCGGGAGCGCGCGCAAGCGTAAAAAATTGCGATCGTAGGCGTCATCCTGATTGCTTTCATCCTCAATCCAGCGTAAGCCATACTGCATAGCCCAGCGCTCCAGCGTCTCCCGCGTTTCTCCCAGCAGTGGACGAAGAAGTTGAGTTCCGGCAAAAGGCGAACGTTCTCCCATTGCGGAAAGTCCGGCCGGCCCGCTACCGCGCTTGAGCGCCAACAGGAATGTTTCACACTGATCGTCGAGATGCTGCGCGGTTGCCAGCACTTCGCCTGGCAATAGCGCCTGTGCAAATGCCCGATATCTCGCCTCTCGCGCATGGGCTTCAACCCCCAGACCGCTATCCGCCAGTGTCACACGCGCCACTACCAACGGAACCTGCCAGTCTTCACACACGACTTCGCAATGCCGCACCCAACTGTCAGCATGAGGACTTAAACCATGATGGATATGGATAGCGCGTAGCGTAACGTCAGGATGTTGTTCTCGCCATAGCACCAGTTGATGAAGAAGCACTGTGGAATCCAGGCCGCCGCTAAAGGCGGCCAGAACACGGCGAGAAGAGAGTAACGAAGTATTCAGAGTAAGAGTCGTCATGGTAAGTGCTTATAGTCACGTTGCCCGGCAACGTTACCTGGCTAACGGCTTAATGACAAGTCTTACTGTTCATAGAGCTCAAGCGGTAAACCATCCGGATCATTGAAAAAAGTAAAGCGCTTCCCGGTAAACGGATCGACGCGTATTGGTTCACACTTAATCTGATGTTTCTCCAGATATGCAATGGCATTTTCCACATTTTCTACGCTGAAAGCCAGATGGCGCAAACCGCAAGCTTCTGGTCGGCTCGGACGCGCCGGAGGAAAGGGAAAAGAGAAAAGCTCAATCACATACTGCCCATTGAGCGCCAGATCGCCCTTCCACGAATCACGCTCCTCCCGCCAGGCTTCACTTATCAAGTCGAACCCCAGAACATCGCAATAAAACGCTTTGCTTGCCGCATAATCTGTGGCAATGATCGCGATGTGATGAACCTGTTTTAATCCCAGCATAGCGCCTCCTTTATTGTTTATCAGTACGTTACTCACCACTTTCCGTTCAGGCAAGCTGGCTGGTATTTTTTAAAACTCGCACCTGGTACACGCCATCTTCATTCTGTTTCGCGCCGTGAATATCCGTTTCAAAACCGGGATAGTGTTGACCAATCGAACATAGCATCAACAGAAAATCGAGCACAGCCCGGCTTTCCTGAGTGATTCTCTCTCCAGGCATCAACAGCGGAACGCCTGGCGGATACGGCAGAATCATATTCGCGGAAATGCGTCCTGGCAGTTGCTCGAGCGCGACAGTTTCTACTTCGCCTTTGATCTGACGCTGCCAGGCCTGATGCGGCGTCATGACCATCTCGGGTAAAACCTCGAATGCCCGCAGCATTAAGCCAGGGAGATCGTGCTGGCGGATCAATTTATGAATCCCCTGCGCCAGATCCTGAATACGCATATTACGATAAAAATCGGGATCTTCCGCATACAGATCCGGCAACATATTTTTGACGCGCAAATTCAGATCGTAAGCGCGTTTAAATTCGGTCAGGCCGCGCAGCAGTCCCATCGCACGGGTCTTATCAATGCCAATACTGAACAAAAATAGCAAATTATACGGCCCGGTTTTTTCAACCACTACACCGCGTTCATCAAGGAATTTCGCCACCAGCGCGGCGGGTATCCCCTCTTCGCTCATGTTGCCCTGCTCATCCATCCCTGGCGTCAGGATCGTCACCTTGACCGGGTCAAGGAACATATGATCGTCATCAGCATCGGTGAAACCGTGCCATGTCTCTCCCGGCGCTATCGGCCAGCACTCAGCTTCATCCACCACTTCCGGTTGCCAGATATCAAAGAACCAGCTATCGGACTCTTCACGTAACCGCTGCACCTCTTTACGAAAATGGAGCGCTCGTTCCACCGAGCGATTGATCAATCGCTTTCCCTGATTACCACGCAGCATCGCCGCCGCCGTCTCAATAGAAGCAACAATAGGATAGCTCGGCGATGTGGAGGTGTGCATCATAAACGCTTCATTAAACGTCTCTTCGTCATACTCCCCTTTGATATGAATCAGCGAGGCCTGCGAGAGCGCCGCCAGCATTTTATGAGTAGACTGCGTTTCAAAGAAAACTTTGCCCGGTACCCGCTCGCCGCTCATGCCGCTTTTTCCCTGATAAATAGGATGGAAATGAGTATAAGGCACCCACGCGGAATCAAAGTGGATTGAAGGAACATCCAGCGCCTGTTTAATCCAGTTTGTGTTATACAACAAACCATCATAGGTAGAATTGGTGATAACGGCATGAACCGGCCACTGCGCCTGCGCGGTTTCCGCCACCTTACGTGCGATACTGTCGCGAGTAAATTCACGCCTCGGAATCCCCCCGAGAATACCGAGCGCGTTTCGCGTCGGTTTTAGCCATAGCGGTACCACGTCACTCATCATCAAAAGATGCGCAAGGGATTTGTGGCAATTGCGATCGATGAGTAATGTGCTTCCTGACGGCGCGGCGTACATGCCGACAATTTTATTTGACGTCGACGTACCATTGGTCACCATATAACTCTGCTCGGCGCCAAACGTGCGGGCAATGTATTCTTCCGCTTCCAGATGCGGCCCGGTATGATCCAGCAGCGAGCCAAGCTCAGTCACTGAAATAGAAACGTCGGCTTTTAGCATGTTGCCGCCGAAAAAATCGTAAAACAAACAACCCACCGGGCTTTTTTGATATGCCGTACCCGCCATATGGCCCGGCGTACAGAAAGTATATTTTCCCTCTTTCACATAGGTGAACAGGGCTTTGGTAAACGGCGGGGTGATATTGTCGAGGTATTCATGAGTGTACTGGCGAATGCGGGTGGCGATATCATCCGCCTGCCCCAGCGCATATTCAAAGAACCACAGCGCCATACGCATCTCATGCACGCTCACATCCAGCGTTGAGTGGGTATTGATAAAAGCGTAGAGAGGAAGATATTCATTTAGCTGATTGATATCACTACACAGGTCGAGGTTGTATTCATCCCAGTCAAAAATCACACCACAAATGCGTGGGTTATGTTCAATAAACTTCAACAGGTCAACGCTATTTTGCGGCCAGATAATCTGAAATCCCTGCGCCTGTAACGCACGCTCAAGCTCCTTGATGGGCTCATCTTTATAAAAAACCCCATGCAGCCCCATAATGGCGATGATATTCATGCTTTCTCCTGGAAAAAACCTGAGATAAGCATAGTAACAATCCTGCCGGTGCAAGGCACCGACAGGATTTATCTTATTACAACGCGCTCCAGGCATCGGCCCAGGCAATTCCCACGCCGGGCTCATAGTAACCCGGTGCGACGTTACACCAGGAGCCAGCCGGGAACGACTTACACTGGTATAATGCGCCATTATTGTTGACAATATCGCCCGGATTCCATTTCTGGCTGCTACTCCAGGATGGATAGGTGATTCCCTTATCTTCCTCGTCACTGGACGCCGCTTTCGCTTTGACATTCAGCGTGTAGGTAGCGGTACTGGAGAGCGAGCCATCGCTGACTTTCAGGCTCACAACGTATTGCGCCTCTTTTGATGCTACAGGCGCATTGAAAATTACAACGGCTTTATCCTGGCCGCTGAGCGTTTTGCCATCCTGCGACATCCAGGTATAAGTCAGTTTATCGCCATTCGCGTCGGTTGAACCTTCCGCGCTCAGCGACACCTCACTTCCCGCTTCCACTGCACCGACTGGCCCGGCGATACGGGCAACCGGTGCGACGTTTTCATCGGTCACGGGCGTGGGCGCAGGAATAGTATCCGGCTCGGCGTTACCGGCATCATCCACCACGTTGACGTTGAAATAATGCTGGACGCATTTGCTATAATCCCCCTGTTTAAAAGCGGTATACGGCGTCTGGTAGCCGACTAACTGGCAGGAGTAGGTTTTACCGTCCGGTGTATCACTGCTCCATCCCCAATCCTGTTCCCAGTAAATCGGCAGCGCACCGGCACCGTACTCATCAAACTGCTTCATTTTCTTACAGCCCAAGACCTCATCTGCGGGCACCGGTACTTTCAGATAATTAGCGAACTCTTTGTAATAGGCAATACGGTTGAGAGACTGGGCGTTTTCATCCGCGCCGCCACATTCAACGCCGCCGTTGATGATTTGGATTGTCACGCCAAAACCGGAAACCAGCCCGTTTGCCTTGTCGTGATCATTTGGTTGCCAGGTACCATCAATCACGTGAAGCATAGACGGTTTTGGCGGCTGGGGATAAACAAAGAAGAATACTGCGCTGGCGAGGTTCATCCAGGTATCCGCCACCAGCTCGGGTTTATCCAGCAGTGGGCGAACATCGCCATACATCGCGTCAGAGAAAGGGCCGTAGTTGTAATTATAAGAAAGCTGTTTTGCCCCACGGCCAAAATAGCTGAGGAAATCGCCGTCTTTATCTTTACCGCATGGCCAGGTCTGTCCCTGCCATACATCAGGGTTACATTCACCGTTGTAGCCGCCTTTCTGCCCTTCCGTCCAGCCGACTTCACGCAGATAGACCAGCGCCTGCCGCCATTCCGGAATATCACGCCAGCTTTCGTGACCGCCCGTTTCCTGGGCAAAATGCGCAAACATAGTAGCCAGGGTTTTACGGCAGATAGCATCGCTATCACGTCCATCGGTGTAGGTGCCGCAAACCGCCGGGAATTTACCTATCGCTTTCAGAAAGTTGGAATAGGTATACTCTGGCGCGCGCAGCGGGAACAGATAATCCCAGTCGGCCTCTTTCAGAATACTTTCAACGCGTTTTACGTTTGCCGGGTTAGCGGCGCGCCCCGGTTCGATTTGTTCGACCGCGCTGTTATCCAACGTCTGGATAGAGGATTTCACTGCCTCCATTAACGGAAAATCCGTCAGCGCTTTCTCTTTCGCCGCCAGATCGCTGGCGTTGATGGTCATTGGCTCACTACTGCTAAGCAGCGGCGCGGCCTGCGCACCGGATAAGCTCAACATGATTCCTGCCGCCACGGCGCTGAGCGCCAGTGTTTTTTGCAATCCCATAATTTTCTCCTTGAAGGGTAGTTCACTGCCTGCCCTGGCCACACGCCTGGCAGTTGCTACAGTGTCAGGGAGAACACGCCGTCGCGTTTAATCACATCAGCGCATCAGCGTCTCATTTTTCCTCAGCCAAAAAAAAGAGGCCGGATAATCCGGCCTCTTTGAAAAAATGAGAGAAATGATCAGGCGTAACCGTAGCTCATCAAACGCTGATAACGACGATTTTTTAAATCATCGGTGCTTAACACATCAAGATCGGCTAAATCTTCCAGCAGTTGCGCTTTTAGCGATGCCGCCATCGCTTCCGGATTACGGTGCGCGCCGCCCAGCGGCTCCGGAATGATGGAATCGATTAGCTTCAGCTCTTTCAGACGCGGCGCGATGATGCCCATCGCTTCAGCAGCCAATGGCGCTTTGTCGGCGCTTTTCCACAAAATAGAGGCGCAACCTTCCGGAGAGATAACGGAATAGGTGCTGTATTGCAGCATATTCACTTTATCACCCACGCCAATCGCCAATGCGCCGCCGGAACCGCCTTCACCAATCACAGTACAGATAATTGGCACGTTCAGACGCGACATTTCACGTAGGTTACGGGCAATCGCTTCAGACTGACCACGCTCTTCCGCGCCCACGCCAGGGTAAGCCCCCGGGGTGTCGATGAAGGTGATAATCGGCATGTTGAAACGTTCAGCCATTTCCATCAGGCGCAGCGCTTTGCGGTAGCCTTCCGGTGCCGGCATCCCAAAGTTACGCCGAATCTTTTCTTTGGTTTCACGGCCTTTTTGATGACCAATAACCATCACCGGACGTCCTTCCAGACGCGCGATACCGCCGACAATGGCTTTGTCATCAGCATAGGCGCGATCGCCCGCCAGCTCATCAAATTCATCAAACGCCAGGCGAACATAATCCAGAGTGTACGGACGCTGTGGGTGGCGCGCCAGTTGGGCAACCTGCCATGCGCCAAGATCGGCGAAGATTTTGCGCGTTAGTTCTACGCTTTTTTCGCGCAGGCGATGGACTTCTTCATCGATATTAATATCCAGTTTCTCATCCTGGCGGCTTACCGCAGTCAGAGAATCGATTTTCGCTTCCAGCTCTGCTATCGGCTGTTCAAAATCAAGGAAATTCAGACTCATAGTATTCCTGTATTAGTCAAACTCCAGTTCCACCTGCTCCGAACCAATGAGGCCACGGAGATCGTTTAATAAACGATCGCTCGGAGAGACACGCCACGTTGCGCCAAAACGCAGCCGCGCGCGCGCATCCGCCCTCTGATAGTAGAGATGTACTGGAATGGTCCCCGAGCGGTGGGGTTCCAGAGACTGACGGAGTCGGTTTAAAAGCTGGTCATCAATTTGCCTGTCCGTCAGCGAGATAGCAAGCCCGCGAGCGTATTTTTCGCGAGCTTCGTCAATATCCATCACTTCGCGGGCGGTCATTTTAAGCCCCCCACTGAAGTCATCAAAGCTGACCTGTCCGCTGACGATAAGTATGCGGTCTTTTTCCAGCAGCTGCTGATATTTATCCAGCGCGTCGGTAAATAACATCACTTCCAGACGCCCGGAACGGTCATCCAGAGTACAGATGCCGATACGATTGCCACGCTTGGTGACCATAACCCTTGCGGCAATTACGAGCCCCGCAGCCGTGGTAACTTTACCACGTTCCGTCGGATGCATGTCTTTGAGCCTTACCCCGCCGACATAGCGCTCAATTTCTTTTAGATACTGATTGATGGGGTGGCCCGTCAGGTACAGCCCCAACGTTTCACGTTCCCCATCTAACACCACCTGCTCCGGCCACGGCTGGCAGCTGGCGTAGGATTGTTCAATTTGCTCCGGCTCTTCCGCCAACACGCCGAACATATCCGCCTGCCCGATGGCTTCCGCTTTAGCGTGCTGGTCGGCAGCTTTTAGCGCATCGCCCAGCGAGTTCATCAGCGCGGCGCGGTGCGGTCCCAACCGATCAAACGCCCCGGACATGATCAGTTTTTCCAGCACCCGGCGGTTGAGCTTTTTGGTATCGGTCCGCGCACACAGATCAAACAACTCGCGAAAATAGCCGCCATTGTTACGCGCCTCAATAATCGCCTCGATCGGCCCTTCGCCGACGCCTTTGATCGCGCCAATCCCGTAGACAATCTCCCCATCATCGTTAACGTGGAAATGGTATAATCCGGAGTTAATATCCGGCGGCAGAATTTTTAGCCCCATCCGCCAGCATTCATCTACCAGGCCTACAACTTTCTCGGTGTTGTCCATATCGGCTGTCATCACCGCCGCCATAAATTCCGCCGGATAGTGCGCCTTCAGCCATAGCGTCTGGTAAGACACTAACGCATAAGCGGCAGAGTGTGATTTGTTAAACCCGTAACCGGCGAATTTCTCCACCAGGTCAAAGATTTTCATCGCCAGTTCGCCGTCAATACCATTCTTTTTCGCGCCTTCCTCAAAGACGGACCGCTGTTTGGCCATCTCCTCCGGCTTTTTCTTACCCATCGCACGACGCAGCATATCCGCGCCACCGAGGGTATAGCCGGAAAGTACCTGCGCTATCTGCATCACCTGTTCCTGATACAGGATAATGCCGTAGGTCGGCTCCAGTACCGGTTTCAGGCTTTCATGCTGCCACTGAACGTCCGGATAAGAGAGTTCTTCACGACCATGCTTACGGTCAATAAAGTTATCAACCATCCCTGACTGCAACGGACCTGGACGGAACAACGCCACGAGGGCGATCATATCTTCAAAGCAGTCTGGCTGCAGACGTTTGATCAGGTCTTTCATGCCGCGCGATTCAAGCTGGAACACCGCCGTGGTTTCCGAGCGCTGCAGCATGTCGAAGCTTTTTTTATCGTCCAGCGGGATGGCGGCGATGTCCAGCGGCGGCTCGCCGTTCTTCTCGCGCCGCTTGTTGATCATCTCCAGCGCCCAGTTGATGATGGTCAGGGTACGCAGGCCGAGGAAGTCAAACTTCACCAGCCCGGCGTATTCCACGTCACTTTTATCAAACTGAGTAACCGGATGTTTGCCCTCTTCATCACAGTAAAGCGGCGCAAAGTCAGTAATTTTGGTCGGCGCAATTACCACGCCGCCGGCGTGCTTCCCGGCGTTACGCGTGACGCCTTCCAGCTTACGCGCCATGTCGATCAGCGCTCTGACCTCTTCATCTGCCTCATAAATCTCAGGCAATTGTGGTTCCGCTTCGAAGGCTTTTGCCAGCGTCATGCCCGGATCAGGCGGCACCAGCTTGGAAATACGGTCCACAAAGCCGTAAGGATGGCCCAACACACGCCCCACGTCACGGATAACCGCTTTCGCCGCCATCGTACCGAAGGTAATAATTTGCGATACCGCATCACGTCCGTACATGTCCGCGACGTGCTCAATCACCTGATCGCGTTTCTCCATACAGAAGTCAACGTCAAAGTCAGGCATCGAGACACGCTCCGGGTTAAGGAAACGTTCGAACAGCAGGTCAAATTCCAGCGGATCAAGGTCGGTAATTTTCAGCGCGTAGGCCACCAGCGATCCAGCCCCGGACCCACGCCCCGGCCCCACTGGCACTCCGTTATCTTTTGACCACTGGATAAACTCCATTACAATGAGGAAGTAGCCGGGGAATCCCATCTGGTTGATAACCTGGAGTTCAATATCCAGGCGCTCATCATACTCTGGACGGCGTTTTTTACGTTCTTCTTCATCCGGGAACAGGAACGCCAGGCGCTCTTCAAGCCCCTCTTTCGCTTTTTTGACCAGATAGTCTTCAGTGGTCATATCACCGGTCGGAAACTGCGGCAGGAAATACTCACCCAAACGCACCGTGACATTACAACGTTTGGCAATCTCAACAGTGTTTTCCAGCGCTTCCGGAATATCGGAAAACAGCTCACACATCTCATCGATGCTGCGCATATATTGCTGCGGTGAGTAGTTTCGCGGACGTTTAGGATCGTCCAGCGTGAAACCGTCGTGGATCGCGACACGAATTTCATGCGCGTCAAAATCCTCGCTTTCAAGGAAACGGACATCGTTGGTCGCTACGACCGGCAACCCCCGCGCCTCCGCCAGTGCGACAGCAGCGTGAAGATATGTTTCTTCGTCTTGCCTGCCGGTACGGATCAGTTCGAGAAAGTAACGATCGGGGAAGTGCGCTTCATAGAATGCCACGCACTCTTCAACCAGGGCATTATTGCCACGTAACAGGCTGCGCCCGACGTCGCCCATTCGCCCGCCAGACAGCAGAATCAACCCTTCTTTGAGTTCCGCCAGCCATTCCCGGTCAATTACCGGGCCTTCAGCACCGTAACCGCGCTGATAGGCTTTTGATATCAATAACGTCAGGTTTTGATAACCTGTGTTATTGGCCGCGAGTACGGTCAACTGCGTCAGTTCATCGGCCAACAACTCGCTACGAACATGAAAGTCAGCGCCGACAATGGGTTTAATGCCTGCACCATGACCCGCTCCGTAGAACTTCACCAGACCGCAGAGGTTGGTAAAATCGGTGATCGCCAGCGCAGGCATACCTAATGAGGCCGCCTTTTTCACCAGCGGCCCGGTTTTTGCCAACCCATCGATCATAGAGTAGTCGCTGTGCACCCGCAGGTGGACGAAACGTGGTTCAGACATCTTCAGATTTCTCGATACAAGAATCAGGACGCAAGTCCCAGAGCGCGTTTAACTGGCGCAAAGCTGCGTCGGTGGTGCGCCGTCGCGCCATACTGTGCCAACTTTTCCAGATGAAAAGCGGTTGGATAGCCTTTGTGCTGCGCAAAGCCATACTGAGGAAAAACGATATCCAGCGCCGCCATTTCTGCGTCGCGGGTGACTTTCGCCAGAATAGACGCCGCGCTAATCTCCGCCACCCGGCTGTCCCCTTTGACGACCGCCATCGACGGCACCGGCAGAGCCGGACAACGATTGCCATCAATCAGCACATATTCTGGCGCAATATGCAGGCCTGCGACAGCGCGCTGCATAGCGAGCATCGTGGCGTGCAAAATGTTTAGCTCATCGATTTCATGCGGTTCCGCGCGTCCCAGACTCCAGCTTAACGCCTTTTCTTTAATCTCGTCATACAGCGCAAGGCGGCGTTTTTCTGAAAGTTTTTTGGAATCATTAAGACCAACGATCGGACGCGCCGGATCGAGGATTACGGCGGCGGTGACGACCGCGCCTACCAGCGGGCCACGGCCCACCTCATCTACACCCGCCACTAAATGCGTGTGCGGATAAACAAATTCTATCATCGTGCTAACTCCAGAACCGCGTCCGCCGCCTGCTCATCAGCATTGCAGCGGATCTGCTGGTGCAGTTCGCGGAACGTATCATGCATTTCATGGCTGGTTTTACCGTTCGCTAACAACGGCAGCAAGGCCTCCGCCAGCCGCTGCGGCTCGCACTCCTCCTGCAACAGCTCTTTCACCAGCGCTCTACCCGCCAGCAGGTTAGGCAACGACACATACTCGGTTTTCACCAGACGTTTCGCCAGCCAGAAGGTGAAGGGTTTCATGCGATATCCCACTACCATCGGGCATTTTGCCAACATGCACTCCAGCGCCGCCGTACCCGAGGCCAGCAGAGCCGCATCGCTGGCAACCATCGCTTCACGCCCCATGCCATCCAGTAAATGAACGGCGAGATCCGGCGCAACCGCTGCTTTGATTTTTTCAAACTGTTCGCGGCGTTTCGCGTTCACTAACGGCACCACCACCTCCAGATCGGGGTAACGCTGTCGCAGCAATTGCGCGGTTTTCAGAAAATCTGCACTGAGCATTTCAACTTCTGCGCCCCGGCTTCCCGGAAGCAGCGCCAGGCAGTGGGCATCATGCGCAATGCCGAGCATATCGCGTGCCGCATTTTTATCCGGATCCAGCGGCATGGCATCCGCCATGGTGTGACCGATAAAGCGGCACGGGACGTTAAATTTATCGTAAAACGCTTTTTCGAAAGGCAGAAAAGCCAGCACCATATCGGTGGATCTACCTATTTTGAAAACGCGTTTCTGTCGCCAGGCCCAAACGGACGGGCTGACATAATGAATGGTCTTAATGCCCTGTTTTTTCAGGTTACCTTCGAGGGTAATGTTGAAATCAGGGGCATCAATCCCGACAAAGACATCCGGCTTAAGCGCGGTAAAACGGCGGGTCAGATCGGCGCGGATATGCAACAAACGGCGTAAACGTCCAAGCACTTCAACAATGCCCATCACCGCCAACTCTTCCATTTCGTACCAGGCTTCACACCCTTCAGCCTGCATACGCGGCCCCGCAACGCCCACAAAACGGGCATTGGGTACACGCGCTTTCAGCGCACGAATTAAGCCTGCGCCAAGAATATCGCCGGACGTTTCGCCGGCGACCAGGGCAATCGTTAAAGGACGCTGTGCCGCCATTAACGAATCGGACCGCGCGTTGAACGCTCAAAGAACTCGGTAAACGCCTTCACTTCCGGATGCTTTTCCGCAAGTTCAGCAATTTCCAGCTTCGCTTCATCGAGCGTTTTACCGCTGCGATACAGCAGTTTATAAGCATTACGAATGGCCAGCAGCCCTTCACGGCTGAAGCCCCGGCGTTTCAATCCTTCGATATTTACCCCGAACGGCGTCGCATGGTTACCCTGTGCAATCACATACGGAGGGACATCCTGCGCCACGCCGGAGCAGCCGCCAACCATCACATGCGCACCGATAATGCAAAATTGATGAACTGCCGTCATACCGCCGATGATCGCAAAATCATCGACTGATACGTGCCCCGCCAGCGTTGCATTATTGGCGAGGATACAACGATTACCTACCGTACAATCATGTGCGACATGCGCATTGATCATCAGCAGGTTATCGCTGCCCACCTTCGTCAGCCCACCACCCTGCACTGTACCACGATGAATGGTGACGCTTTCGCGGATGCGGTTACGATCGCCAATTTCCACACGGGTTGGTTCACCAGCATATTTCAGATCCTGGTTCACTTCACCGATGGAGGCAAACTGATAAATCTCGTTGTCGCGGCCGATTTTGGTTTGACCATTCACGACCACATGAGACTTCAGTACGGTTCCCTCACCAATTTCGACCTGCGGTCCAACAATACAAAAGGGACCAATGTGGACATTAGCACCAAGTACAGCACCGTCTTCCACAATGGCGGTAGGATGAATAAAGGCGGATTTATCAATCACGTATCAGGCCTCCCGGCTACGAGCACACATCATTGTTGCTTCGCACACCACTTTACCGTCAACCAGCGCAACCCCTTTAAAGCGGGTCAGGCCGCGACGCGTTTTTTCGAAAGTGACTTCCATAATCATCTGATCGCCTGGCACAACCGGACGCTTAAAGCGCGCTTCATCAATACCCGCGAAATAGTACAGTTCACCCGGTTCCAGTTTACCAACGCTTTTAAACGCCAGAATACCGGTTGCCTGCGCCATCGCTTCCAGAATCAGTACGCCTGGTAAAATCGGTTTGCCAGGGAAGTGTCCCTGGAAAAACGGCTCGTTGACGGAGACATTTTTCACCGCACGCAGAAAACGCCCTTCTTCAAAGTCCAGCACGCGATCGACCAGTAAAAACGGAAAACGGTGCGGCAGAAGCTCTAAAATCTCTTCAATCTGCAGAGTATGAGTGTTAGTAGTCAAAATACTCTTCCTGTCCAAATATACAAAAAGGCAATAATAACACGGCCTGCCGCAATCGTATGAATGTGACAGGCCGGAAAAGAATGGCAACGACAAGGCGGAACGCTAGTCTTGTTGATTAACCTTGCGCTCAATGGCTTTGAGACGCTTGCTCATATCATCAATGTTCATCACCAGCGCAGCCGTTTTACGCCATACTTTGTTGGGTTGCAGCGGAATGCCTGAGGAGTAGACGCCCGGTTCCGTGATAGGACGCATCACCATACCCATGCCAGTTACCGTGACTTTGTCGCATATTTCCATATGCCCATTGATCACGCTGGCGCCGCCAATCATGCAGTAACGGCCAATCTTCAGGCTACCCGCCATAATGACGCCACCGGCAACCGCCGTATTGTCGCCAATCACAACGTTATGTGCAATCTGGCACTGATTATCAATAATAACGCCGTTGCCAATAACAGTATCATCCAGCGCGCCACGGTCAATGGTGGTACAAGCACCGATCTCGACACGATCGCCGATAATGACCCGACCCAATTGCGGGATCTTCACCCAATTGCCACGATCGTTAGCGTAACCAAAACCGTCTGCGCCAATCACCGTACCAGACTGGATCAGGCAATTCTCACCGATCTGAATGTCGTGGTAAATCGTTACGTTCGCCCATAAGCGTGAACCCGCCCCGATTTTGGTATTTTTTCCGACAAAACATCCGGCGCCGATAATCACGTTATCGCCCAGTTGTACGCCGGATTCAATCACCGCATTCGCGCCGACTGAAACATTGTTACCCAGCGTTGCCGTCGCATCAATCACTGCACTCGGTGCGATATCCTGCGCGGGCTGCGGCGTGGTATCTAAAATTTGCGCCATGCGCGCGTAAGTCAGGTAGGGATTTTTAACTACCAGCGCCGCGCTCTTAGCAAAAGGGAGGAAGTCCTGCGTCATAACAACCGCAGAAGCCTGGCATAATCCCAGGTGTTCACGGTACTTAGGATTCACCATGAACGTAATATGGCCTGTTGTTGCAGATTGCATGGACGCAACGCCGGTGATGACGATATCGCCATCACCGTGTAATTCAGCATCCAACTGTTCTGCTAAGTCAGCCAGTCGAATTGAAGGCATTACTTATTTAACCTGTTTCAGTACGTCAGCGGTGATGTCTTTCACATCGCTGCTGTTGTAAGCAACGGTGTTCGCGTCTACGACCAGATCGATGTTCTGGTCATTAGCCACTTTTTTCACGGCAGTCTGGATACGCGTCACCAGTTTGCCACGTTCTTCGTTGGAACGACGAGCGCGATCTTTCTCAAAAGCCTGCGCTTTTTGTGCGAACGTCTGGCGCTCAGACATGACATCTTTTTCCAGCTTAGAACGATCGCTACCTGCCTTCATGGATTGCAGACGCTGCATTTTAGATTGCAGGTCGTTTTCCATTTTTTGCAGTTCAGCCGCACGGCCTTTAAATTCGTTTTCCAGTGTATTGGATACACCCGTCTTCTGCGCAACCTGTTGGAACAGATTACCCATGTTGACGATCGCAATTTTGTCAGCAGCCTGTGCGGACGTTACCATCGCCAAACCGAGACCTGCAGCTAATAACCACTTTTTCACAATAAACTCCTTACCATCCCATTTGCACCCGAAGGTACAGCTCTTTGCGTGGCCTGGCGATCCCTGAAGGCATCGCCAAAAGTCATCGCTACACTACCAATGCATTCCTTTGCAGTGAACAATTACCAGGTTTTACCAATGTTAAACTGGAACTGCTCGGCTTTGTCTCCATCGTACTTTTTAAACGGCTGGGCGTAGGAGAAGACCAACGGCCCCAATGGGGACATCCATTGTAATGCGATACCCGCGGACATACGGATATTACTTGGATCGCTGTAGTCCGGGTAGCCAGAATACTGGCTGGAGTCCCAATTCGTATCCCAGACGGTCCCCATATCCCAGAAGAAAGAAGTACGGACCGAATTAGCATATTTCTCGCTGATAAATGGCGTCGGCGTGATAAATTCCAGGCTGGCGACCGCCATCGCGTTACCCCCTACCGCATCATCCGACTTACACATATCTTTTGCGCCGTCCTGCGTCGCGCAATCGTAGTCGTCACCAGCATCGTAATTTTTAGGGTTATAGGGATAATAGACCGCCTTAGGACCAATGGTATTGGACTGGAAACCACGAACGGTACTGGAACCACCGGCATAAAAGTTCTCATAGAACGGCATCTCTTTACCGCCTAAACCATCACCATAACCAAAGCGGGTACGGCCCAGAATAACCCACTTATGATCGTCATCGATCGGCACATAGGTCGCGGTATCCAACGTCGCTTTATAGTATTCGTTATCCGATCCCGGAATCGTCACCTTACCATTCAGGTTGATACGCGTACCTTCCGTCGGGAAGTAACCACGGTCCAGTTTGTTGTAGGTCCAGCCGTAGTTAAAGGTGAAGTCATCAGTGCTAAAACTATTATCCTGATCATTAGTACTCGGATACTGGCCCATTGATGCCAGATAACGCCACATTGCAACCTGCGGTTCCATATTGGACAGGGAGTTATGTACATACCCTAAGCCCGCGCGCAACGTGTTGTACTCATTGATGGGGAAGCCGAGCGTCACATCCGTACCGTAACTTTTGTTGGTATAGTCGGACAGATCCGCATCGTCTGCCTGGAAGTCGTTATAGAAAATACGACCACCCAGGCTCACACCGTCAACGGTAAAGTAGGGGTTAGTCACGGACAGTTCGCTATAGGTCTGGTAGTCGTTTTTGGTCCCGTTAATACCCACGGAATAGCCAGTACCTAACCAGTTGTCCTGCTGAACGCCGGCCTGGAAGCTGACGCCGCTTTCTGTACCGTAGCCAATACCGAAGTTGAAGCTACCGGTATTACGCTCTTTCACTTTGTAGACCACGTCTACCTGATCCGGGCTGCCCGGAACGCGCTGCGTATCGGTATCAACGGTTTCAAAGTAACCCAAACGGTTCAGACGTTCTTTCCCCTGGTCGACCAGATCGCTGCCCAGCCATGCCCCTTCCATTTGGCGCATTTCGCGGCGCAGAACGGAATCTTTTGAAGTATCGTTGCCTTCAAAACGGATCTTACGCACGTAGAAACGGTTACCAGCATCTACGTTAACGCGTAACTTAACGGTTTTGTCGGCATCGTTAATTTCGGGCTGTGATTGCACGCGCGGATAAGCGTAACCATAGCGACCAAGAAGCTTTTTAATGTCATCTTCCATTTTGGTCACTTTGGTGCCGTTATAGAGCTCACCAGGTTCAATTTTCGTCAGGCTCTCGATTTCTGCAGAATGCCCGGCCAGGTTACCACTCACCTGAACCCCGGAAAGCTTGTACTGATCGCCCTCGGTGATATTGATGGTGATGTAAATTCCTTTCTTGTCCGGCGTCAGGCTCACTTGCGTAGAGTCGATATTGAAACGTGCGTAGCCGCGATCCAGATAGTAACTGCGAAGGGTTTCAAGGTCGCCCGCCAGCTTCTGCTTCTGATATTTACGATCGCCGACAACGTTCCACCATGGAACTTCATCACGCAACTGGAAATGAGAAATGAGTTCTTCAGTGCTAAAGGCATGGTTACCGACGATATTGATCTGTTGGATCTTCGCCGATACGCCCTCCTGGAACACCAGTTTAAGGTCAACACGGTTGCGCGGCAGAGGCGTGACAACCGCCTTAACGCTGGCGCTGTATTTACCCACGCTATAGTAAAAGTCTTCCAGTCCTTTTTCGATATCAGACAACGTGGTGCGATCCAGAGACTCGCCAACACGTACGCCAGACGCTTCGAGGTTTTGCTTAAGCATGTCATCTTTCACCGACTTGTTACCGGAGAAAGTGATGCTGGCAATGGTCGGACGTTCTTTTACCTGAACCAGAAGGGTATCACCATCGCGCAGGACGCGGACGTCCTCAAAGTTGCCGGTGGCGAACAGAGCGCGAATGGTGTTACTGATATCTTCATCATTAACCGTGTCGCCTGTGCGCACCGGCATACTGAGGAGAGCCGCACCAACGGCGACTCGCTGCAGGCCTTCGAAATGAATGTCCTTCACTACGAACCCTTCAGCACCGTATACGGTGGCGCTGCTGAACAGCAGCGACGCTATGAGCAACTTTTTCATCGCCATCGTTATTATGCGTTCTTCCTAACTAACTCTCTTACAACCGAGAGAAATCATTGAAAAGTGCAAGCCCCATTAACAACACCAGCAAAATCGAGCCAATGCGATAACTAAAGTCTTGAACTCGCTCGGATACCGGCCCGCCCTTAAGCTTTTCAATCGCCAGGAACAGCAGATGCCCCCCGTCAAGAACGGGCAGCGGAAACAGGTTAATTATCCCTAAGTTCACGCTGATTAGCGCAAGGAACATCAGGTAATAAATCACCCCGAACTCCGCTGACATCCCAGCCCCCTGAGCGATAGAAATCGGCCCACTGAGGTTGTTCAGTTTCACATCACCGGTTATCAATTTACCCAGCATACTGACCGTCAGCTTCATCAACTGCCACGTCTTATCCGTGGCTTCGAGGATGGCGCTAAAAGGTCCATACTGGCGTACAGTCTTGTACTCTTCCGGCAGAGGAATAATTTTAGGCACTACGCCTGCAAAGCCTTCCGCCTTTCCGTTAACCGATTTCGTATCCGGCGTTAACGTCAACGACAAGTCGCTCCCCTGCCTTTCAATCTCTAACGCTAACGGCTTACCGGGATTATCGCGTACAAACGTAACAAACGTCATCCACTGCGTTAACGGCTGACCATCGACTTTAACGATCCTGTCGCCCGCTTGCAAACCCGCTTTACTGGCCGCAGAATTCGCCTGCACTTCCGACAGTACCGGTTCGATCTGGGGCGCCCGAGGCCGAATCCCTAAAGAAGATACAGGATCTTGCTTATCAGGCTCAAATGCCCAGTGACGTAAATCAAGCGTTTTGTCCTGTCGCTGGTCGCTGCCAAACGGCGAGACGCTCACTGTCGTCTGCGGATCTCCGATTTTGGATACCAGTTGTAAACGCACAGCATCCCAATCAGGGGTTTCGATACCGTCAACGGCTTTAAGTTCCGTACCTGGCGTAATTTGCGCCTGCGCGGCAATCGAATTGGGCGTTATTTCACCAACAACCGGACGAACGCCAGGGACGCCGATGATAAAGACCAGCCAGTAAGCAAAGATAGCAAAAATGAAGTTCGCAACCGGACCTGCGGCAATAATTGCGGCCCGCCGGCCCACCGTTTTGTTATTGAAGGCGTGGCGGCGCAATTCCGGTGCTACCGGTTCGGCGCGTTCATCCAGCATTTTGACATAGCCGCCCAGCGGGATCAGGGCGATGACATATTCAGTACCGTACCGATCGGTACGACGCCAGAGCGCTTTACCAAAACCGATGGAAAAGCGCTCGACACGAACACCGCAGCGCCGGGCAACCCAGAAATGACCAAATTCATGCACAGTGATCAGCACGCCCAGTGCAACGATGAATGCAGCCAGATTCCAGAGAATACTCAGCATAAAACCTTCCGTTAGAGCGTCCTGAAAACCAGTAACAACAGGCAAGCAAAGACCGGTACGGCAGCCGTCAGGCTGTCAATGCGATCCAGAATACCGCCATGGCCTGGAATCAAGTGGCCGCTATCCTTAATTCCTGCTTCGCGCTTAAACATACTCTCGGTGAGATCGCCCAGTACGGAAGCCAGCGCAGCAACCACAGAGCAAATCAGCAAGATGACAGGCGCAACATTCAGATTTGCCCACATACCGTAACCCCATGAGATCACAGCAGCCGTCGCAAGTCCGCCGATAAACCCTTGCCAGGTTTTCCCCGGGGAAACTTTCGGCGCCAGCTTATGTTTGCCAAACAATTTACCAAACATATAGGCACCAGAGTCCGCTCCCCAGACCAGGATCATGACATAGAGTAGCCATATTGCGCCACTGTAATGATTCTCATCATAGTGCCAGGCGCGTAACGCCAGCATTCCCCAGAAAAAGGGAACAATGGTTAACAGGCCGAAAATGAGACGCAATGTTTTTGAGTTGCGCCAGATTGCCGCCGAGCCGGGATAAAAGAGTACCAGCAGTAGCGCAACAACCCACCATCCTAAGGATGCCCAGAGTGACATCTCAACCAACGGTTGACGAATGTTGTGATGATATTCAGGCAACAAAAATAGCATTAGCGCCAATAATAGCCCACACAACACCGCCAGCCAAACCCGCTGTGAACGCGCGGCGAACCCGCTTAACTGTCCCCATTCCCATGCCGCCAACATACAGACAACCAGCGTAACAATGGCGAACCCCACTGGCGGCAATAAAAAAAGCGCAGCGATGACCGCAGGTATTAATACAAAAGCAGAAATCAGGCGATACTTCAGCAAAAGCAACCCCCATCAGGCTTTGTCATCACCGGGCTCGGTACCGCCGAAACGACGCTCTCGATTAGCAAAGGCATGCAGCGCACCTTCAAAGTCTTGTTCATCGAAATCGGGCCAAAGAACATCAGTAAAGTAAAGTTCGGCATAGGCAATTTGCCAAAGCAAAAAGTTACTAATGCGATGCTCTCCCCCAGTCCTAATTACTAAATCCACAGGCGCCAGCTCATGCATACAGATTTGCTGGCCCAGCCTCTCTTCATCAATCTGATCGGGGCGCAGGACACCAGCCTGCACCTGTTCCGCCAGTTTCTGGGCACCCTGGACAATATCCCAACGTCCGCCGTAATTCGCCGCAATATTCAGCGTTAGCCCGGTGTTATGGGCTGTCAACGCTTCTGATTTGCGAATACGTTCTTGCAAACGCAAGTTAAATCGACTGATATCACCGATAATACGCAGGCGAACGTTATGGCGGTGCAGGCTTTTGACTTCGCTATCCAGCGCCCACACAAACAACTCCATTAACGCACTTACTTCCTGCGCAGGCCGGTTCCAGTTTTCACTACTAAAGGCATACAGCGTTAACGCATCAATACCGTTATTGGCAGCAAAAGAGACGGCTCGCCGGACAGACTTCGCCCCGGCTTTATGCCCGAAGGCCCGGATCTTCCCTTGCTTTTTCGCCCAGCGACCATTGCCATCCATGATTATGGCAACATGGCGACAGCCATGTGCTGGCAATTTTTCGCTTACTGGTTGAGTTGCAGACAACATAACGCGTTTTTTGTCCCTGAAAGGATTTAGCGGTACTCAGGAATACTGAAGCCTTCATACACATTCTCTTCACTCCACTTCGCTGATGGCTGTACGTCATCGCCCCTATCGTGCGCCATCTGCGCACGCCGGGAACGTATGCGCCTGTCATCCCGATGCGTTCTGAAGAATTTTGTGTATCCACAAAAAAGCCGTGTCAAACCACGGCTACCCCGACCGAAAAAAGCTAAAAACCTGCGATCAGGTGGCGCAGACTATATCACCGAAGCCCAACGCTAACAAATAGCACGATCTTCTGTCGCGGGATAATCCTCAGCGTGAGAGCCGTATCACTTGTTTTCTGGCAACGTCACGCGCGATGGCGTCGACCTGCAATACGTCATCAACGCTTGCCGGTTCCTGTAAATCCATCCGCTCCAGCACCGCTAAATTGAGCCCGGCGATATCGGTAAAACGAATCTGTTGCGCCAGAAACGCAGCCACCGTGATTTCGTTTGCCGCATTGAGCGCCGTCGTTGCCGCCTGACCCTGCTCAAACGCGTCCATCGCCAGCTTCAGACACGGATAACGCTGATAATCGGGCGCACTAAACGTCAGCGCGCTGAGTTTGCAAAAATCGAGCGGCTGCGCGCCGGACGTGACGCGATTCGGCCATGCCATCGTGTGCGCAATAGGCGTACGCATGTCAGGCTCTCCAAGCTGCGCAAGGACGCTGCCGTCCTGATAACGCACCATTGAATGAATAACCGATTGCGGATGGATCAACACTTCCATCTGACGTGCGCTGGCATTAAATAACCAACGCGCTTCAATGTATTCCAGACCTTTATTCATCATGGTGGCAGAGTCGACGGAGATTTTTCGCCCCATCGACCAGTTCGGATGACGACATGCCTGATCCGGCGTCATCGCCGCCAGATCGCGCATGGGCGTTTCACGGAACGGGCCACCAGACCCGGTAAGCAAAATCGACGTGACGCCATTTTGCTCCAGATCAGCGTATCCCAGATGATGCTGAATAGATTGCGGCAAACTCTGAAAAATCGCGTTATGTTCGCTATCGACGGGTAAAAGCCGGGCGTTGCTGCGTTTCACTTCATCCATAAACAGCCGCCCGCAGGTTACCAACGATTCTTTATTGGCCAGCAGGATAGTCTTTCCTGCACGAATCGCTGCCAGGGTCGGTAGTAAACCAGCGGCGCCGACAATGGCCGCCATCACATATCCGACCTCATCAAGCGCCGCCATCTCGCAAGCGGCCTGTTGTCCGCTCAGAACCTCGGTACGACAGCCATGCTGTTGAAGCATTCTTTTGAGCTGTTCTGCGCTCGGTGCATCGTCCATTACGGCATACCGCGGCGAAAACGCCAGGCACTGCTCCGCCATACGGGCAACATTTTTACCCGCAACCAGCGCGACAACGCGGAAGCTATCAGGGTTATGGCGCACCACGTCCAGTGTGCTGCAACCAATAGAGCCGGTCGAGCCCAGAATGGTTAATTGCTTCATGAAACGTCCAGAAGTGTTGAAACAGGATAAAAAGCAAAACGCCGCACAGGAGACCTGATAATGTCTTCTGCGCGGCGTTTTGTACACCACTCACCCGCCAGGCTTACCAGCAAAGTGAGTTTATATCTGCGTACAGGTTAATCAGAACTGCATCAGTTCCGCTTCTTTATCTGCCAACGCCGCATCAACTTTCTTAATTGCTGCATCGGTCATTTTCTGCACGTCTTCCTGAGAGCGGCGATCGTCATCTTCACTGATCGCTTTATCTTTCAGCAGCGCTTTTACTTTATCGTTCGCGTCACGGCGTACGTTACGTACGGCGACACGCGCCTGCTCTGCTTCGCCACGGACAATTTTAGTCAGATCTTTACGACGTTCTTCTGTCAGCGGCGGCAGCGGAACGCGAATATCGGTACCCGCAGAGCTTGGGTTCAGACCGAGGTCTGACGCCATGATCGCTTTCTCAATAGCAGGCCCCATAGAGCGATCAAATACGTTAATTTTTAAGGTACGGGAGTCTTCGACCGTTACGCTTGCCAACTGGCGCAGCGGCGTCGGTGTGCCATAGTATTCTACGACAATACCATCCAGCAGGCTGGGAGAAGCACGACCCGTGCGCACTTTGCTGATTTGGTTTTTGAACGCTTCAACGCATTTTTCCATGCGTACTTCAGCATCTTTTCTGATATCGCTAATCACGTTACGAATCCTTGAAAACTAGTCTCAGTCAGACCAGACGGTCACACAATACAAAGATGTGCTAAGTATAGTCTCGTTTAATTTCTGCCAGGTAATAAGACCCGCCAATAAAACGGAATCTTACCCGTATTTGGCGCTCACGGAAATTACTCCGTGATTAAAGTGCCTTCTTTTTCGCCCATCACCACGCGGCGCAGCGCACCCGGTTTATTCATGTTGAAAACACGAATCGGCAGTTTGTGGTCACGAGCCAGCGTGAAGGCCGCCAGATCCATCACTTTCAGTTCTTTATCCAGCACTTCAGCATAGGTCAGTTGATCGTACATGGTTGCAGAAGGATCTTTTGCCGGATCGGCAGTGAAGACACCATCGACTTTGGTCGCTTTCAGTACGACGTCCGCTTCAATTTCGATTCCACGCAGACAGGCCGCAGAGTCAGTAGTGAAGAAGGGGTTACCCGTACCTGCAGACAGAATCACAACACGGTTGTTACGCAGCAGGCTTATCGCCTCAGCCCAGCTATAACTGTCGCACACGCCGTTTAAAGGAATTGCCGACATCAGGCGAGCGTTCACATAGGCGCGGTGAAGCGCATCACGCATTGCCAGACCGTTCATCACGGTGGCCAACATGCCCATGTGGTCGCCCACAACGCGGTTCATCCCCGCTTTCGCCAGACCCGCGCCACGGAACAGGTTACCACCGCCAATCACCACACCAACCTGAATACCCAGTTCAACCAGTTCTTTGATCTCCTGAGCCATACGATCCAGTATGCTTGCATCAATACCGAAGCCTTCCGTACCCTGCAGAGCTTCGCCGCTTAATTTAAGCAGAATGCGTTTATAGACGGGTTTTGCATTGGTAGCCATGTTTCTTTCCTGAGACTGTCAACGATTGATATGAGTTAATTCCGGCGACATTGTACGTCGCCATTCAGCGCAGACGCCAGGCGTCGGCTGATTTTACAAGAGAGGCGCAAAAAGAAGCCGCCCTCAGGCGGCTCCTCAGGAAAATCAGGACTGCTTGGACATCGCAGCGACTTCTGCTGCAAAGTCAGTCTCGACTTTCTCAATGCCTTCGCCCACTTCAAAGCGGATGAAGCCAGTCACGTCAGCGTTGTGCTCTTTCAGCAGCTGGCCAACAGATTTGCTCGGTTCCATAACGAAAGGCTGGCCGGTCAGAGAAACTTCGCCGGTGAATTTCTTCATGCGGCCTTCAACCATTTTCTCTGCGATTTCTTTCGGCTTGCCAGACTGCATCGCGATGTCCAGCTGTACCTGGTACTCTTTCTCTACCACGTCAGCAGACACATCTTCCGGCTTAACAAATTCCGGCTTGCTTGCAGCAACGTGCATCGCCAGCTGTTTAACCAGCTCTTCGTCAGCGCCTTTAGCGGCAACCAGAACGCCGATACGCGCACCGTGCTGGTAAGAACCCAGTACGTCGCCTTCCAGAGCAGCTACGCGACGAATGTTGATGTTCTCGCCGATTTTCGCAACCAGCGCGACACGCTCTTCTTCGAACTGCGCTTTCAGAACTTCAACGTCAGTGATTTTGCCAGCAACTGCGGCATCCAGAACTTTGTCAGCAAATGCCTGGAAACCAGCATCTTTAGCCACGAAGTCAGTCTGGCAGTTAACTTCCAGAATGAAAGCGACGTTGCCGTCGATTTTGGTTTTGATTACACCGTCAGCAGCCACGTTGCCTGCTTTTTTCGCCGCTTTGATAGCGCCGGACTTACGCATGTTTTCGATTGCCAGCTCAATGTCGCCGTTCGCTTCAGTCAGCGCTTTTTTGCAATCCATCATGCCTGCGCCAGTACGCTCACGCAGCTCTTTTACCAGGGATGCGGTAATTTCAGCCATTCTAAAATCCTCGGAAGATTTGATCTGCCCGGCATAAAACCGCACAGATTTAAAAGTGAAAAAGGGGGCCTCAGACAGGCCCCCTAACCAAACGTGATACTACCTGGTTAATAAGGGGCTCCCCCCTTCATATTTCGAGACGCAGATACGCTGCCTTCACTCGCTCATCCCGGTTACCTAATATAAGCTCCCGGGAATTCTCGGGCTTGCCGCCTTCCTGCAATTCGAACTATTTTAGGGAAGTTATCAAACCTTATTATTCAGCTTCTACGAAGCTTTCTTCCGCCTGGGAAGCCAGATCCTGAGAACGGCCTTCACGAACGGTTGCAGCAACAGCACCCAGGTACAGGCTAACAGCACGGATAGCGTCGTCGTTACCCGGGATAACAAAGTCAACGCCGTCCGGATCAGAGTTAGTATCAACGATAGCAAATACCGGAATACCCAGGTTGTTTGCTTCTTTGATAGCAATGTGCTCGTGGTCAGCATCGATCACGAACAGAGCGTCCGGCAGGCCGCCCATGTCTTTGATACCGCCCAGGCTGTTTTCCAGTTTCTCAAGCTCACGAGTACGCATCAGCGCTTCTTTCTTGGTCAGCTTTTCGAAAGTACCGTCCTGAGACTGAGTTTCCAGGTCTTTCAGACGTTTGATGGACTGACGAACGGTTTTCCAGTTAGTCAGCATACCGCCCAGCCAGCGATGGTTCACAAAGAACTGATCGCAGCTGTTAGCAGCTTCTTTCACCGCTTCGCTTGCAGCGCGTTTCGTACCCACGAAAAGGATTTTACCTTTACGAGCAGCAATCTTGTTCAGTTCAGCCAGAGCTTCGTTGAACATCGGTACGGTTTTCTCAAGGTTGATGATGTGAACTTTGTTACGCGCGCCGAAGATGAACGGCTTCATTTTCGGGTTCCAGTAACGGGTCTGGTGACCAAAGTGAACACCAGCCTTGAGCATATCGCGCATGGAAACAGTTGCCATGATTTAAAACCTCTATAGATTAAGTTGGGGTTATGCCTCCACGTATCCCATATTACCGACCCCTAAGGGCACCCCGGAATATGTGCCGATACGTGTGTGTTGTTACACAAAGTGAGATTGGTCGCTTCGTTCCATTCTGTGCATAGTCAATGGAAACGGAAGTCCGGCGCGCTTTATACCATAAATACGCCAGCGACACCAATAATTGTTGGCACGCTATGCGGTAACTGATTCTCAATCTGGTAGTGGATGCGTCAGACTGTTAACATTAACAGCACTTACACAATTATTGTCGATATCATCGACACTGCTGGACACAATTCATGGCTATCTCAATCAAGACCCCTGAAGAAATTGAAAAAATGCGCGTCGCGGGCCGTCTGGCCGCAGAAGTGCTGGAAATGATCGAACCGTACATCAAGCCGGGCGTCACCACTGGCGAGCTGGATCGTATCTGTAACGACTACATTGTTAATGAACAACACGCCATCTCCGCCTGCCTCGGCTACCATGGATACCCAAAATCCGTCTGTATTTCCATTAATGAAGTCGTGTGCCACGGCATCCCGGATGACGCGAAACATCTGAAAGATGGCGATATCGTTAACATCGATGTGACAGTGATTAAAGATGAATATCACGGCGATACCTCCAAAATGTTTATTGTCGGCAAGCCGACCATTCTGGGCGAGCGTCTGTGCCGCGTCACGCAAGAGAGCCTGTATCTGGGCATCAAAATGGTGAAGCCAGGCATTCGCCTGCGCAGTATCGGCGCCGCTATTCAGAAATATGCGGAAGCCGAAGGCTTCTCCGTTGTTCGCGAATACTGCGGGCACGGTATTGGCCGTGGCTTCCACGAAGAACCCCAGGTGCTGCACTATGATGCTGACGACGGCGGCGTCGTGTTGCAGCCCGGCATGACCTTTACCATTGAGCCTATGCTGAACGCGGGCGATTACCGTATCCGTACGATGAAAGACGGCTGGACGGTAAAAACCAAAGATAGAAGCTTGTCCGCACAATATGAGCATACTATTGTAGTAACGGAAAACGGCTGCGAAATTCTGACGCTTCGCAAGGATGACACCATCCCGGCGGTCATTACGCACGACGCATAATTTTTTGCCTGATGACGCTGGCGCTTATCAGGCCTACAAATTACACCTTTACTCAAAATCATTCGAGTTGCCTCAAAACGGCAAGAGCGTGAGTCTCCAGGAGCGTACATAAGTACGTGACTGGAGTGAACGACAAATCTGTCAGGAACAGATTTGAATGCTGCGGAGCAGCGGCCCGTAAGGGCGAGGCTCATGGATGAGCCGAGTCACTCGCAGCCAACGCAGAAGCAACTTGAAGGATGAAGAGTAAATCCGTAGGCCGGATAAGCGCAACGCTATCATCCGGCTTTTTAATGGGTGGCGCATATGAATACTCTTCCTGAACAGTTCGCGAATACCGCAATTCCCACCCTCCCCAACCAGCCGCAAAATCCTGGCGTCTGGCCGCGCGACGATCTCTCCATCGCCGGCATCAAAGCCCATATCGACCTCTTTCAACGCTGGCTGGGCGAAGCCTTTGACAACGGCATTTCCGCTGAACAGCTTATTGAAGCCCGTACCGAATTTATCGACCAGTTGTTGCAGCGTCTGTGGATTGAGGCCGGTTTCGGCCAGATTGCCGATCTGGCGCTGGTCGCCGTCGGTGGCTATGGGCGCGGCGAACTGCATCCGCTTTCCGACATCGATCTGCTGATCTTAAGCCGCAAAAAATTACCTGATGACCAGGCGCAGAAGATCGGCGAACTGCTGACCTTGTTATGGGACGTCAGACTGGACGTCGGGCATAGTGTACGTACGCTGGAAGAGTGTTTGCTGGAAGGTCTGTCTGATTTAACCGTTGCGACAAACCTCATCGAAACGCGCCTGCTGATTGGCGATGTCGCCCTGTTTCTGGAACTGCAAAAGCATATTTTTAGCGAAGGTTTCTGGCCATCCGACACGTTTTACGCCGCCAAAGTGGAAGAGCAAAATCAACGTCACCAGCGCTATCACGGCACCAGCTATAATCTGGAACCGGATATTAAAAGTAGCCCCGGCGGCCTGCGCGATATCCACACATTGCAATGGGTTGCCCGGCGTCACTTCGGCGCCACGTCGCTCGATGAGATGGTCGGATTCGGCTTTTTAACCCCCGCTGAGCGCGCGGAACTCAACGAGTGCCTGCATATCCTGTGGCGTATTCGTTTTGCGCTCCATCTGGTGGTCAGCCGCTACGATAACCGTCTGCTGTTCGACCGCCAGTTAAGCGTTGCTCAACGTCTTAACTACAGCGGCGAGGGCAACGATCCGGTTGAGCGAATGATGAAAGACTACTTCCGGGCCACACGTCGGGTGAGCGAACTCAACCAAATGCTGCTTCAACTCTTTGACGAAGCTATCCTGGCGATGCCGGCAGATGAAAAACCGCGCCCTATAGACGATGAGTTTCAATTACGCGGCACGCTCATTGATCTGCGTGATGAAACGCTGTTTATCCGTGAACCGGAAGCGATTCTGCGGATGTTTTATATGATGGTGCGCAATAGCGCCATCACTGGCATCTACTCGACGACGTTGCGCCATTTGCGCCATGCTCGCCGACATCTGAGTCAACCGTTGTGCTACATCCCGGAGGCGCGAACGCTATTTCTGAGTATGCTGCGTCATCCCGGCGCCGTGAGCCGCGGCCTGCTGCCTATGCACCGTCATAGCGTATTGTGGGCCTATATGCCGCAGTGGTCGCACATCGTCGGGCAAATGCAATTCGATCTGTTCCATGCCTACACGGTGGATGAGCACACTATTCGTGTCATGCTGAAGCTGGAAAGCTTTGCTAAAGAAGAGACCCGCCAGCGCCATCCGCTCTGCGTCGATCTCTGGCCGCGGCTCCCCCATCCGGAACTGATTCTGATCGCCGCGTTGTTCCATGATATTGCGAAAGGACGCGGCGGCGACCATTCGGTACTGGGCGCACAGGACGTGCTTACATTCGCCGAACTGCACGGGCTGAACTCACGTGAAACCCAGTTGGTCGCCTGGCTGGTGCGCCAGCATCTGCTGATGTCGGTCACCGCCCAGCGCCGCGACATTCAGGACCCGGAAGTCATCAAGCAATTCGCCGAAGAAGTACAAACCGAAACGCGATTGCGCTTTCTGGTCTGCCTTACCGTCGCGGACATCTGCGCGACCAACGAAACCCTGTGGAATAGCTGGAAACAAAGTTTGCTACGCGAACTGTACTTCGCTACCGAAAAACAGCTCAGGCGTGGAATGCAAAATACGCCGGATATGCGTGAACGCGTACGGCACCACCAACTTCAGGCGTTGGCGCTGCTGCGAATGGACAATATTGATGAAGCCGCGCTGCACAAAATCTGGACCCGTTGTCGCGCTAACTATTTTGTTCGTCATAGCCCAAATCAACTTGCCTGGCATGCGCGCCATTTATTGCAGCACGATCTGCGTCAACCGTTGGTGTTACTCAGTCCGCAGGCCACGCGCGGAGGAACCGAGATTTTTATCTGGAGCCCGGACAGACCCTATCTGTTTGCCGCCGTCTGCGCTGAGTTGGACAGGCGTAATCTGAGCGTCCATGACGCGCAGATCTTTACCACTCGCGACGGTATGGCAATGGATACGTTTATTGTGCTGGAGCCAGACGGCAGTCCGCTGGCGGCGGATCGCCATGAAGTGATTCGCACCGGCCTTGAGCAGACCATTACGCAGCGTAGCTGGCAGCCGCCGCAGCCGCGTCGGCAACCGGCAAAATTACGCCACTTTACGGTCGAAACGGAAGTCAATTTTCTGCCCACCCATACCGACAGAAAATCATTCATGGAATTGATCGCGCTCGATCAACCTGGCCTGCTGGCCAGGGTCGGACAAATTTTTGCCGATCTGGGAATTTCGCTTCATGGCGCGCGAATTACAACCATTGGTGAACGAGTAGAAGATTTATTCATCATCGCCACAGCGGATCGGCGCGCGCTTAATAATGTGCTGCAACTTGAGGTGCAACAACGGTTGACAGCAGCCCTCAATCCAAACGATAAAGGGTAGTGTGTTTATTTAGATGAAAGAGTTTAACAATGCAGCAGTTACAGAACGTTATTGAGACCGCTTTTGAGCGCCGCGCCGAGATTACCCCGGCCAACGTAGATACCGTGACCCGGGAAGCGGTAAATCAGGTCATTTCTCTGCTCGATTCCGGCGCGCTGCGTGTCGCAGAAAAAATCGACGGTCAATGGGTCACTCACCAGTGGCTGAAGAAAGCAGTTCTGCTCTCTTTCCGTATTAACGATAACCAGGTTATCGACGGTGCGGAAAGCCGCTACTTCGATAAAGTCCCAATGAAATTTGCTGATTACGACGAAGCGCGTTTTCAGAAAGAAGGCTTTCGCGTCGTTCCGCCTGCGGCCGTTCGTCAGGGCGCGTTTATCGCTCGTAATACCGTATTGATGCCGTCTTACGTTAACATCGGCGCTTATGTGGACGAAGGCACTATGGTTGATACCTGGGCGACCGTGGGCTCCTGCGCGCAGATTGGTAAAAACGTCCACCTCTCCGGCGGCGTCGGTATTGGCGGCGTACTGGAGCCGCTTCAGGCTAACCCAACCATCATTGAAGACAACTGCTTTATTGGCGCACGTTCTGAGGTCGTGGAAGGCGTGATCGTCGAAGAAGGCTCCGTCATCTCTATGGGCGTGTATCTCGGCCAGAGCACCAAAATCTACGATCGCGAAACCGGTGAAGTTCACTATGGCCGCGTACCGGCGGGCTCCGTGGTCGTTTCCGGCAACCTGCCATCAAAAGATGGTAAGTACAGCCTGTACTGCGCGGTGATTGTGAAAAAGGTCGACGCCAAAACGCGTGGGAAAGTGGGCATTAATGAACTCTTGCGCACCATTGATTAATTCTGCATGGTAAAAGTGGGGGCGCCTTTGCCCCCTTCATCTGGCAAAGGCATAACAAAACGCCCCTTTATTACGGCGAATGCGACAGAACGGTTTCCGGCGCAATTTTTGCCGCCAAAACCGAAGCCAGCGCCGTCAGGACAACGTAACCCGCCACCAGCGTCCAACCGTTATCATAGAGCGCGCTTAACGCTTTGGCGATAAACGGCGTAAATCCCCCCGCCACAACCGCCCCCAACTGCGCACCGATTGATGAACCACTGTAACGTACCGGCGGATGAAACAGCCCGGCGAAAAAAGAGGGATGCACGGCATTAAGCGCGTTATGACCAACATTAATAAGCAGCACATAGCCAACAATAATCAGGATGAGCGATCGGCTTTCCAGTAACCAGAAAAATGGAAATGCCATTACCGCGACACAAAGCGCGCCGAAAATGTACACCTGACGATAGCCTTTCCGATCCGACATTACGCCATATAATACATGCATCGGATACGCCACCAGGCAGGTGATCATGACAACGTATAACATCGTCAACTTATTAATCCCAAGCTGCGTTGTCGCCCAGGAAACTGTGAATACTGTGGCAAGAAAAAAAGGAACGCTTTCAGCAAAGCGTAGAATGATAATCAATAAAATACTGCGCCATTGCTTGCGGATCACGTTAACGACCGGGCTTTCTTTTTTTGTTGGTATATTATTGATGAGCCGTTCTTTTTTAAACGCACAAAAGACGGGAGTCTCATCCAGACGACGACGCATATAGATGCCAGGTAGCACCAAAAACACGCTTAACAGAAATGGAATTCGCCAGCCCCACGATAACAATTGTTCTTCCGGTAATTTGGCGACGATGATAAATGCGCCCGTTGCCAGTAACTGTCCTGTAAATCCCCCGGTTTGCGAAAGCGCGCTTAACAGTCCACGGTGTTTATCTGACGCATGTTCAATGACCATCAACATGGCGCCGCTCCACTCTCCCCCAACCATAAATCCTTGCATAAAACGCAGCGTAATCAATAATGTTGGCGACAGGGCACCGATACTGGCATACGAAGGCAAGCAGCCAATCAGGAATGTTACCGCCCCCATACCGCCTAATGTTATTAATAACGTATTTTTACGCCCCAGAGTATCCCCCCTGTTGCCAAAAAATAGGGCGCCCACCGGACGTGAAATAAATCCTACGCCAAAACTGGCAAAAGAAGATAGCATCGCGGTAAACGCGTCCGTACCCGGAAAAAAGACATCACTAAATACTAACGCGCTTGCCAGACCGTATAAGAGAAAATCATAATATTCAATGGAGTTACCTATCCAGGCGGAAATGACCACCCGACGAATCGTGGCATTATACGCTCCAGGCATATATTACACCTCCCGAGGTTATCGAATGCAGCCTCCCTTCAGTTTCCCACATTGTTCTCAAACATTTGCTCTATAAACTGAATATCACGTTGAATTACTTAGGCTATTAATAACTGCACTCCCTTTCCTTCATTACGTTACCAGGGTGTCTTCTGCGATCAGGACCGCTTTTTTTGTATCCACTGGTGGCGAAAAACCAACTTTTCGTTAATTATTCAAAAGTTATAGTGTGATGAAGGATACCGCTATGTATGACAATCTAAAAAGTCTGGGCATTACCAATCCCGAGGAAATCGATCGTTACAGTCTGCGGCAAGAAGCCAACAACGATATCCTGAAAATCTATTTTCAAAAGGATAGAGGTGAATTCTTTGCTAAAAGCGTTAAGTTTAAATATCCGCGCCAGCGTAAAACGGTAGTGGCCGATGGCATCGGCCAGGGCTATAAAGAGGTACAGGAGATCAGCCCCAACCTGCGCTATGTGATTGATGAACTCGATCAAATCTGCCAGCGCGACCGTTCAGAACTTGATCTTAAACGTAAGATCCTTGACGACTTGCGTCATCTGGAAAGCGTCGTCGCGAATAAGATCAGCGAAATCGAATCCGATCTGGAAAAACTCACCCGCAAATAACCCGCTGCCGGGGCTTCATTTCGGGCCCCTCTCCCTTTGCTGATGTCTTATTCGTCTCACAGCAACCGCTATTACGCCCCCATTTTTTATCAATCTTCCTCACGATGACTCAATATCCGTCATTTTGCTATCCATTTGTATTTATTATTAAAAATAAGACGCTATGTTTCTCCTCCCTATCAAAGGAGGTTATATGACCCAGGAAATCACACTGATGTGTTATTCGCTGCCCGCCGCGCCCGGACTGGATAACATTAAATTTGAAAAAGGACGTGAGCACGACCGCCAGGCACTAGGATTTATTTTGCCTGCCAATACGCAACTGCGGATCCGCCAGCCGAAAAATGATGCCGGTAATGCCAGGCTCCGTTTGTTATGCAATGACTCAGATGTTGAAAAGTCGCTCATACTGAATAGTAACTGGCAAACTATCAGCACAACCGTGGATTCCGTTCCCTTTATCGATACACTCTTTTTCGGACACGGCGGCGAGTTTTCGGTGATATACCAACAGCCGGCCAGTACCATAAACTTACCACAGTGGCGTAAGGGGCAATCAGAGGAGACCTTTTTCCTCTCCTGGGAAAAACAGGCTTCTCCGTTTGCACTGCTGGAGCTGGATCGCGTGCGTTTTCTGCTCCCCAGGACGGATCGCGTCAATGTCATCAACGCCAGCATATCCGCGTTGAATGCTTACTATACGCAAGTGATCGACACCTACAATGACTGGACAGGGCTCAGCGATACCCCTGTTTCACCGCTTCACCAGAATATCGCTAACCGCTATTTCATCAGAGCTGATAAACATGGTGTCGGTTCGGCTTACTATCTGCCCTGGTGGTGCGCGCAAACCGCCGCAACGCTAAGCCAGGGATGGATCGATAATGTCGCCACGCAGTGGACAATTCTGCATGAGATCGGCCACGGCTACCAGGGTGCCTTTATGAGTGATGCTGACCTGCCCGTCGGGGAAGTCTGGAACAACATTTACGCCGCTTTTTTCCAGCAGCGTAACCTGAGCCAGGAACATCATCTTTATACCGACGGCTGGCTCTACGATTATGGACGGCAGCCGGAACAGGAGCTGAAGTTCATCACGAATATCCGCAATCACACGCCCGTGAACAGCTGGGGCGTTCGTGCCCGCCTACAGTTTCTGATGCTGATGCTATTTAAAGCCGGAACAGCGGCCTTCCGCACCTTCAACCAAAACTACCGTGTCCTGGGCGACAGTGAAACGTTTTTACCCTGCGCACATCATCTTACCGATATGCTGGCAGAGGCCATTGCCACCACGTCAGGCCATGATGTTACCCCATTTATTCATCTGTGCGGCTTAACGACCGATACGTTTACCCGTGAGAAGATAGCCGCGCAGGCAACCAGGCCCGTCTGGCCCCTTTACGATCTATTGCCGGAACGTGACTGGGAAAATGCCCGCCAACAGTTGGGACTGGACTCTTTTGTCTGGCTGGTTGAAAACGCCGAACTGGCGCCGCTTAACAAAACAGGATCGCTCACGCTGACGCTCAATATCGAACAGCCTGAGCAACTTTATGGACGTCCCCTGACGCTGTACGACAATGCCGGAAACCACTATACGTTGACGATAGACGACCATACGCTCACGCTAAATGCCATCCCTATTGGTATTTATCATCTCACGTTGCCCAAAGGCCGATCACAGAAATACCGCCCGGACGCGGAGTATGTCGTCATTCGCAGCGGGGAAAATACCCTTACCGTTAACTTTACGGCGTTACAGGATAGCGCGGCCCATAACGAACAGCTGATTTTCCTCGGCTACGCCGATATGCCCTTCGCCCGCTTAGTCGTGGATTATGAGGCCCGGCAGTTAATTCTGGATGTTAATAACGCCACGCCGCACAGCTATTTTGCTAATACGTTATACGCCAGTATTACAGTCTTAGCCGCCAGCGGTGAAAAGATCTTTGAACACAAGATGAACGGCACTCACTGCGCCACAGGAAAAACAACCATACCGTTCAGCAGCTATTTCCATCTCTATATTTACCATGCCGAGCCTGGCCGTCTGAAAGCGTTGCCTGCCGAACTCTCGTTAATTTCGCCAGCGAAGTACCAGTTGCTGCGTATTGATAGCGAAGGGCTGTATAATTTTGCGTTAAACAACGATCCTGTTGCAGATTTACTGACAATGTTCAATCTGCGCGCCGACGCGATCCGCGCCTGCCCCTCGTTAATGGCGCAACCTTATGCCGCCAGCAAAAATGATCTCTGGCTCATGCTCTCCCATTTCGAAGAGCCGACCCGGAGCGTATTAATGAACGCCAGCGCGGATCTCCTGCCAACGGATAACCTCGCGCCGGGCGAATTCATCGGTAAAGGCGTGACGCTATATCTGCGAGGACAAGGCGACAGAGTATTTTGTCAGCTGGCTTATGATAATCGACAGCAACATATGACGATGAAAACGCTGGCTGGTCAGCCTCACCCTTACTATACCGGGACCTATAGTACGATTACGGTAACTGATAAATCTGGCGGGACCGTCTATAACCGTTCTTATGATGGTGTTACTCACTATCCGGCTGATAGCAATACGGTTGTTCTGCAGGAAGGGATGTTCATTGACGTGTTCTGTGACGAGCCATACCGTTGTAACGCCATTAATGAAACCACGGATCAACGTATCATACTGAAAAAGCATAATCGCTGGCGTGTGGTGAGCGATGGACTGGAGACAGACTCGCCCACGCAGGAAGATACGACGCCCGATACCGCAGTATTATACGGCGATAAGTTCGGTTGGCGACTGACTGGCGAAAAAGATAACGTTTTTGCCAGTATGGAAATAGATATCGGCGCGAAACACTTTATCTTTACTGCCAGTCCAGTTACGCCACATCGTGGTTTCGCAACAGAATACGCGGCAGTGACGATTTACAATACGCGCGGTGCAGTGGTTTATCGTCAGGCGATAAAAGGTTCGGTGCAACTTAACGGCTATGTCGATACCTGCAGGCTGGAGGAAAATTATACGATTGAGGTCTTTCATGCCGAAGGAGGAGACTGCTCGGTGATCAGCAATCCGTTCAACAGAGAAAGCTGGTCGCAACCGCAACAGGTTATCTGGCAGATCACAGCGCGGGGGATGCAGCGCCTGGCGGCTCATTAACCCTACCCAATCACAGCGTCTTCGGGCGCTGTAAAATTGCTTTGCAGGATGACGGCTTCGCCTTATCCGGACTGCTCATGCCAGAACCACGCTGCCGAAATTAACGCTGTTCATCCAGCTGTAGCGCTACATACAGCAATAGCCGATCGTCAAAATTTCCCAAATCCAGGCCAGTCAACTCCGAAATACGATTCAACCGATATTCCAGCGTGTTACGGTGAATAAAGAGCGCTTTAGAGGTCGCCAGCGGCTGTACATTATGACGAAACCACGCCGTCAACGTTCGGCGCAGTAGCCCATTATTATCCATGGCTTTAAGTTTTATCAACGGACGCGCCAGTTCATTGGCCTGCCAGCCGCCGCGCAGGCTATCCAGTAACACTGGCAGCATCAAATCCTGATAGAAATAGCTTCGGCTTTCCGGCATCCGCTGCTTGCCCACCATCATCGTCGTGCGCGCCGTACGGTATGAGCGGGCAATACTGCCCGGCCCGGTGAAGTAATTACCCAATGCGACCCGAAAACGTAACTGTCCGTTCTCTTTCATACGGGCGATCAGTTGCTCCACGCGCTTACGATGATCCTCAGCATCCCATCGGCCAAACGCGTTTAAGGCTGGCTTGAGTACGACCATTTCGGTGAGAGAAACAATGGCAATCAGGTTGTTACGTTCCGGCGTGGTAAGCGCACTCTGTAACTGCTGAAGTTCCGTCATGGCGCTGTCAACGCCAAGCTGACCGCTGTCGACCTCCACCACCGCCGCAACGCGCGGCTGGTTTAAATCGATCCCCAAACGCTGCGCCCATTCCACCAGTGCCGGCGTATTTTCTTCGGCCTGAATCAGGTTCATTACCAGTTCTTCGCGTAGACGGCTATCCTGCGCCAGAAGGTGCATTAGCCGCGACTGCTCCAGCATCATTTCGGCGGTCATACAAACCAGTTCACCGTATTTACGCCACTGTTCCGGTTCACCAGTCAGGCCAATCACCCCGACAATTTCACCTTCCAGGCGTAATGGGAGATTAATTCCCTGACGTACTCCGTGCAGGTGCCGCGCGACCGCGCTATCAATATCCACCACCCGTCCCTGAGAGAGCACCAGCAGCGCCCCTTCGTGCAATTCACCAATACGTTCTCGATCCCCGCTACCGATAATGCGCCCGCGAGCATCCATTACGTTGATATTGGTATCAATGATGCGCATAGTGCGCGCCACAATATCCTGCGCCATTTTGGTATCAAGATGCCAGCCAGCCATAAATCCCTCCTGTGAGCAGAACACAAGCATAAGGAAGATGGCAGATCTCGACATTGTGCAAATGCACAAAGCGGAACAGAGAAGTATGGAGTTGTGGAAAGCTTCACAGAAAAATGTCGCCCCCTTCCGTGCTGGAAGGGGGAACGGGGTGATTACTGCATTAACAGATAAATAGAGCTATCGCCACGCTGAATATTCAGCGCCAGAACTGACGGCTTGCTGTCGAGAATTTTGCGCAACTCGGCAATATTTTTCACCGGCTGTTGGTTAGCGCCGATAATAACATCGCCTTTTTTGAGGCCAATCTGCGCTGCCGGAGAGTTCGCTTTAACGCTACTGACCACAACGCCTTTATCCTGGCCTTTATTGCTCATTTCAGCGCCCTCAATACCGCTGAAAATGGTGCTGGAATCAACCTGACTCTGGCTACTCTGCTGCAGTTCCAGATTTACTGTGATCGCTTTACCTTCACGCAGTAAGCCGAGGCTGATTTTGCTGCCGACCGGCATGGTGCCGACCTGAGCGCGCAGCGCCGCAAAGCTGCTGATCGGTTTACCGTTCAGGGAGGTAATGACATCTCCGGCTTTAATCCCCGCTTTCGCCGCGGACGAGTTCGGCATCACCTGACTGACAAACGCGCCACGCTGGGCATCGACTTTCATCGCTTTCGCCAGTTCGGAGTTCAGCTCCGTCCCCATGATCCCCAGTTCACCGCGTTTCACCTGGCCATATTCCACCATCTGCGACGTCAGGTTTTTCACCATATTGCTGGGGATAGCGAAACCGATACCAATGTTGCCGCCATCTGGCGCGAGGATCGCGGTGTTAATACCGATCAGCTCGCCGTTGAGATTCACCAGTGCGCCGCCGGAGTTACCACGGTTAATCGCCGCATCGGTCTGGATAAAGTTTTCATAATTTTCAACGTTCAGGCCGCTACGCCCCAGCGCCGAGACGATACCGGAAGTGACCGTTTCACCCAGCCCAAACGGGTTACCAATAGCCACGGTATAGTCCCCTACACGCAACGCGTCGGAATCTGCAATCTTAATCGCGGTCAGGTTTTTCGGATTCTGAATCTGAATCAGCGCAATATCGGAACGCGGATCTTTGCCTACCACTTTGGCGTCGAATTTACGCCCATCGCTAAGCTGAACTTTAATCACGTTGGCGTTATCAACAACGTGGTTATTAGTGACGACATAGCCCTTCGCGGCGTCAATAATTACACCGGAGCCTAACGCCATGAATTTCTGTTGTTGACCGCCATTGCCGCCGTTACCGCCGCCCTGGCAAAACGGAGAATTCTGGAACGGCGAACCATCCTGGCAGAACGGGGAATCATCGCCGAAGAATTGCTGGAAATTACGCGGCATACGCGGCGTATTCACCGTGGTGCTACCTTCTACGTTAATACTGACCACCGATGGCATCACTTTTTCGAGCATCGGCGCCAGGCTTGGCATCTGCTGGGCGGTCATGGCTGAAGACGAACTCTCAGCCGCCGTAGCAGACAGAGGCGACAATGCCAAACCTAAACTCAAAGCCAGTGCACTCATTGCTAATGTGGTTTTTTTCATGTGTTTCAGTCTCAATTAACAGGTAACGCAAAATTGCTGTGTACGTCAGATTCATTTTATAACGCGAAGTTCCGGAATAAAGTTTCTGGAAAAAGTAAAAATTTATTGTCCATCTTTACAAAAGTCCATTTACTGTTCGACCGCCATCAGGCGCCGATATTCATCCCACGCATAAAGGTCAGTCATACCGCTGATATAATCCTGAATCAGCCGACAGCGATAATAATATTCCAACACCGGATACTCTGCCGAATCCGCGGCTAATTTACGGACCGCCTCCACGTAGGCCAGACGATGGCGCGTGGAGAGTTTCTGAAATAGCCGTGACTCTATCGGAAAACGCTTTAACCGCTCTTTTTCCACCAACTCACGAAAATCGCCAGACGACATAGCTAATAACGGCTGATAGATGTCCAGCAACCCGCTGATTACCCGGTATCCCTGTAGTTCAAGCTGTTCCACATCCGGATGACTAAACACATGCTCAATCGCCACGTTCTTGTATAATTCAAGCAAGCGACTGAATCCGCTGGCATCTTCCAGCAACGCATAATTGAAGTTACCCGCATAGATTTGCGGCAAATTATCAATAAAACGCTGTGCTGCATACGGCACCAGTTTATTTAACGTATTCACCCGTAAATACATAAAAAACTGATCTTCAGTACTGCGGCTTAATGTATTAGCACGCGATTTTTCCCACGCATTTCCCACCACCAGCTCAAACAACGAATCCTTCTCATGGTGGCCCCATGCTTTATATAAATGATGATACAACTGTTCAACGCTAAAGATTCTTTTCTCCACCGCGTCTTCAAGATCGGCGACACAATAAGAAATATCATCAGCAGCTTCCATAATCCACGTTAATGGAAATCGACTGTAAGTCGCTAACTGAAGTTCTTTACGCAACCTCGCAATATACTTCTCTTCAGAAAGATAGTAGCCCGGTTTCTTCATTAAATAACAATGGGAGTCAGGTACTGGCCCCCGCCACCATGCCGGGCGGGTATATTTTAAAATCCCGCCGACCTGTGCCCAGGTGAGATTCATTCGCATGAGCGTATGCACCAGCCGAATTCCCTGCGCATTACCTTCAAAATGACAGATATCCTGGCGTATTTTTCGGCGAATATCGTTCAGGCTCTCTTCGCCCTCTCGCAGCCGTAACGCAGAAATCACGCAGCGGTCATGCGTGAGCGGCTGACTTTCCGCATCCTCCGGGTGCAACCGCTGACGAAACCAGTCATTAATCGCCGCCTCGCCAAAATGACCAAACGGCGGATTGCCGATATCGTGCATCAGGCACGCCATTTCCACAATGCTTTCAAAAGGACCGGTCAGCGCATCCAGACCGTACTCTTCCAGCCGGTTTTGCTCTTTAAGGCGGCTTAAAATCTCTTTCGCAATATAGCGCCCCACTTGCTGAACTTCCATCGAGTGCGTCAGACGGGTACGTACCGCAGCATTGCGCTCCAGCGGGAAAACCTGCGTTTTTTGCTGTAAACGGCGAATGGCCGGAGAGTTGATAATCCGCCCACGATCGCTTTCAAAAATCCGCAGGATCTCATGCTCCGTCTTTGCACCCTGCGGTGAACGATAACGACGATGCCAGTTAATTTTATTTCGGAAATCGATCGATGCCATATCCTCTCCCCGCCTGAGAAATGCGCTTCCCCATAAGCGCATGTTAAACTATGCCCCCAAAACTGACTTATCGCGAGTAAATCTATGAAAATCGGCATCATTGGCGCAATGGAAGAAGAAGTTACGCTACTGCGTGACAAAATTGACAACCGTCAGACGCTCACGCTGGGCGGCTGCGAAATTTACACCGGACAATTAAACGGCACCGAAGTGGCGTTACTGAAATCCGGTATCGGTAAAGTCGCGACGGCGCTGGGCGCAACGTTGCTTCTGGAACACTGCAAGCCGGACGTGATCATCAATACTGGTTCCGCAGGCGGTCTGGCGTCCACGCTGAAGGTCGGCGATATCGTCGTCTCTGACGAAGCGCGTTACCATGACGCTGATGTGACCGCTTTCGGCTATGAATACGGGCAATTACCGGGCTGTCCGGCCGGATTTAAGGCCGATGATAAGCTGATCGCCGCCGCGGAATCCTGTATCAGAGATCTGAATCTGAACGCGGTACGCGGCCTTATTGTTAGCGGCGACGCGTTTATTAACGGCTCCGTCGGGCTGGCGAAAATCCGGCATAACTTCCCCGAAGCGGTCGCCGTAGAGATGGAAGCCACTGCTATCGCGCACGTCTGCCATAACTTCAAGGTGCCATTTGTGGTGGTACGCGCTATCTCTGACGTGGCCGATCAGCAGTCGCACCTCAGCTTTGACGAGTTCCTTGCGATTGCGGCGAAACAGTCGACTCTGATGGTCGAAACGCTGGTACAGAAACTGGCGCATGGCTAAGCCAATATTCAGGGCGCTGGTCGCCCTGCTGCTTACGCTCCCGGTGTGGCTTTACGCTGCGCCGCGCGTAATTACCCTCTCTCCCGCCAATACGGAACTCGCTTTTGCCGCCGGGATCACACCCGTTGGCGTCAGCAGCTACTCAGACTACCCGCCTGAAGCGCAAAAAATTGAGCAGGTCTCTACCTGGCAGGGAATGAATCTGGAGCGCATTGTAGCGCTGAAACCGGATCTGGTCGTCGCCTGGCGCGGCGGTAATGCGGAACGCCAGGTAAACCAACTGACTTCATTAGGTATTAAAGTCATGTGGGTAGACGCGGTAACTATCGAACAGATTGCCGACGCGCTCCGACAGTTGGCCGCCTGGAGTCCACAGCCAGAAAAAGCGCGCCAGGCGGCACAAACGTTACTGCAGGAGTATGCCGCGCTCAAAGCCGGATATGCCAGTAAGCCCAAAAAGCGTGTATTCCTTCAGTTTGGCATGAATCCCTTGTTTACCAGCGGTAAAGGGTCAATTCAGCACCAGATTCTGACGACCTGCGGCGGAGAAAACGTCTTTGCAGACAGCCGCGTACCGTGGCCGCAGGTAAGCCGCGAGCAGGTGCTGGCAAGGCATCCTCAGGCCATTATCGTGGCCGGAAAAGCGGGCGAAATTCTCAAAATTGAACAATACTGGGGAAACCTGCTAAAAATTCCGGTTATACCGCTCAATAGCGACTGGTTTGAACGCGCAAGCCCGCGTATTATCCTCGCCGCAAAACAACTCTGTAATGCGCTTTCACAGGTGAATTAGGGCCTGTCCAGGCTCTCAGTGGGGATTCGACAATGCTCGTCTATTGGCTGGATATTGTAGGCACGGCTGTATTTGCTATCTCTGGCGTATTGCTGGCCGGGAAATTACGTATGGACCCGTTTGGCGTACTGGTACTCGGCGTCGTTACTGCCGTCGGCGGTGGGACCATCCGCGATATGGCGCTGGATAACGGCCCGGTATTCTGGGTTAAGGATCCTACCGATCTGGTCGTCGCTATGGTCACCAGTATGCTGACTATCCTGCTGGTTCGCCAGCCAAGGCGCTTACCGAAATGGATGCTGCCAGTACTGGATGCCGTTGGGCTGGCAGTGTTTGTCGGTATCGGGGTGAATAAGGCCTTTCTCGCCGAAACGGGGCCCTTAGTGGCAGTGTGTATGGGCGTAATTACCGGTGTTGGTGGCGGGATTATTCGCGATGTACTGGCACGCGAAATTCCCATGATCCTACGCACTGAAATCTATGCCACAGCCTGTATTATTGGTGGAATCGTTCACGCCACCGCGTTTTATACCTTTTCAGTCCCACTGGAAAGCGCCAGTATGATGGGCATGGTCGTCACGTTGTTTATTCGGCTGGCAGCGATACGTTGGCATCTAAAGCTGCCGACCTTTGCCTTAGATGAGAATTGAACCGTCATTTGCAGATCGGATAAACCGAGCCCATTACCCGGTGGCGCTAACGCTTACCGGTCCTACAGTATGGTTGTCACTTGTAGGCCGGATAAGGCGTTAAGCCACCATCCGGCAATGCATCAGATGCTAAAGGAAGAGCCACACCCACAGGTGCTTTTCGCATTCGGATTGGTCACAATGAAGCGGGAACCTTCCAGACCTTCGGTATAATCGACCGATCCTCCAACCAGATACTGCAAACTCATCGGGTCAACGACCAGGCCAACGCCCTGTTTCTCGATAGTCATATCCCCTTCATTGACCTGATCGTCAAAGGTGAAACCGTACTGGAAGCCGCTGCAACCACCGCCGGTGATATACACACGCAGTTTCAGATTCGGGTTATCTTCGTCAGCGATAAGACTTTTTACTTTATTCGCTGCTGCATCGGTAAACTGCAGCGGCAGCGCTACGTCATCACTCATATTTTGCTCCAAACGACATCGGTAATTGGATAAATTTCCACCCAATATTGACGGTCATTATCTAATACCCTGGTAATTCGTTCAAGTATTCTCGCCCGCAGGCGCATTCTGGCTTTTCGCCGCCTGTTCCGCATCCTGCTTCGCCAGAGTGCGCGCCAGGATCGTTGAGTATAACGGTTTTCCCCCCAAAAACTGGGCTAATAGTGTCGCGCCAAGACAGGTGATAATCATTGGCAAAATGAGCTGGTAGTTATCGGTCATCTCCAGCACCAGCACAATCCCCGTGAGCGGCGCGCGCACCGACGCCGCCATCAACGCCCCCATCCCGGCAATCGCAAAGGTTCCAGCCTCCAGGTGATACTGCGGGAACAGTACAGCTGCCGCCATACCAAAGGCCGTACCAAGCAACGTTCCCAGAGCCAGCATCGGGGCGAAAATTCCCCCTGGCGCACCGGAAGAAAAGCAAAGCAGCGTCGTGATAACCCGGGCAATAAAAATAAACAGCAGCAGCCCAACGCTAAAATTACCCGCCGCGGCGATAGGAATAAGGTTAAATCCGCCCCCCGCCGCTTCCGGTTCAATCAACCCCAGAATACCGCACAGGCCGCCGATCGCCCCGCCCATCAGCACCCATTTTTTAATTTCGCCGCCATGAAAGCGCTGAAACATATCCTGAGTACGTAGCACGAGTGAATTAAATACCGGCCCGACACAGCCAAAAATCACCCCAAGGATAAGGTATAACCACAGCGTGTTAACCGGGGCATCAGACAGTTTACCGACCTCAATAATCGGCGCTTCGCCGTTAAATATGCGGAACACGATGCTCGACATGATCACGCCAGTAAACACCGCTTTAATGGAGATTAGGTTGTAGCGAAACTGCGGACGCATCTCCTCAATAATAAACAGAATACCAGCCAGCGGCGCGTTAAACGCCGCGGAAAGCCCCGCCGCCGCGCCGGTTGCCAGCAACGTATGCCTCGCTTCGGCGCTGCGCATACGAAATACATCCAGTACCATGCGCCCCAGGTTTCCCCCGATTTGCACCGTTGGCCCTTCGCGCCCTAATACCATTCCTGCGCCCAGTGTTCCCATACCGCCGATAAACTTCACTGGCAGCACACGCCACCAGCGCACCGGGCGCATCTCCTCCAGCGCGCCTTCAATTTCCGGGATACCCGATCCTCCGGCTTCCGGCGCAAATTTTCGCACCAAAAAGTAGCCTACCATCGCCAGTAACGCGGAAAGGATAAAGGCCAACGGCCATAGCAAAAACGCATGGTCAGCAACCTGAACCAGCGCGCCAATACGCATGTTTTGTACCCAGGAAACGGCCTTCTCAAAGGCGACGCCAACCAACCCGGTAAGCGTACCGACAACGGCCGCCATGAACAGAATGGCCAGCGGCGTTTTATCCCGCTGCACTAACCGGCGAATCTGATCCCTGCGGCGTAAACGCACATTTTGTTGTGCTAAAAAGGTGGAAGTGTCTGTTTTCATCGAAAGATCATTAATTGGTAATACAAATCTAAAGTCGGCATTCTACTCGCCAACGCCGCGAAAATCCCCTGCAAATCGTATTGTTTCAAATGCGTAAAACTTTCATAACCTTCCCGGAATAACTTAGAATAGCGGGTATTCACTTTTTCTACGAACCAGGACCCCTTCCATGAGTAAGTCTGAAAATCTCTATAGCGCGGCGCGCGAGCTTATCCCTGGCGGCGTGAACTCCCCTGTTCGCGCCTTCACTGGCGTGGGCGGCACTCCGCTGTTTATCGAAAAAGCGGACGGCGCTTATCTTTATGATGTCGATGGCAAAGCCTATATCGACTATGTCGGTTCCTGGGGGCCGATGGTGCTCGGACATAACCACCCGGCTATCCGCAGTGCGGTGATTGACGCTGCCGAACGAGGACTGAGCTTCGGCGCGCCAACCGAAATGGAAGTCAAAATGGCGGAACTGGTGACCAACCTGGTGCCGACCATGGACATGGTGCGCATGGTGAACTCCGGCACCGAAGCGACGATGAGCGCTATTCGCCTGGCGCGTGGTTTTACTGGCCGCGATAAGATTATCAAATTCGAAGGCTGCTACCACGGCCACGCAGACTGCCTGCTGGTAAAAGCCGGTTCTGGCGCGCTGACGCTCGGTCAGCCGAACTCCCCAGGCGTGCCGGCAGATTTCGCGAAACATACACTGACCTGCACTTATAACGATCTGACCTCAGTGCGTGCGGCATTTGAACAATATCCGCAGGAAATCGCCTGTATTATTGTCGAACCGGTGGCGGGCAATATGAACTGCGTCCCGCCGCTGCCGGAATTCCTGCCTGGCCTGCGCGCCTTATGCGATGAGTTCGGCGCGTTGCTGATTATCGACGAAGTGATGACCGGTTTTCGCGTAGCGCTGGCAGGCGCCCAGGATTACTACGGCGTCGTGCCGGATTTGACCTGCCTTGGCAAAATTATCGGCGGCGGAATGCCGGTAGGCGCATTCGGTGGCCGTCGCGATGTAATGGATGCGGTGGCGCCGACAGGCCCGGTTTACCAGGCGGGTACCCTTTCCGGCAACCCAATCGCGATGGCGGCAGGTTTCGCCTGCCTGAATGAGGTCGCCCAACCCGGTATTCATGAAACGCTGGATGAACTCACCACCCGTCTGGCGGAAGGGTTGCGTGAAGCGGCGCAGGACGCAAGGATCCCGCTGGTTGTCAACCATGTCGGCGGCATGTTCGGGATTTTCTTCACTGACGCGGAATCGGTCACCTGCTATCAGGACGTAATGGCGTGCGACGTTGAACGTTTTAAGCGTTTCTTCCACCTGATGCTGGAGGAAGGCGTGTATCTGGCGCCGTCAGCGTTTGAAGCCGGATTTATGTCGGTCGCGCACAGCATGGACGACATTAATAACACTATTGACGCCGCTCGTCGGGTGTTCGCGAAATTGTAAAGGATGAATTGCCGGGTGACGCTTACGCTTACCCGGCCTACGGTGTAGAATGTAGGCCGGATAAGGCATTTATGCCGCCATCCGGCAAACTCAGCGACTCTGTTTACGTAACAGATAAATAAAGTACGGCGCGCCAATAAAGCTTGAAAGCAGTCCCGCCGGGATCTGATACGGAAATAGCGCCATCCTGCCGCACCAGTCGGCAATGACCAGCAAAACGCCCCCCGCCAACGCCGAAATGGTCATATGCGGTATCGTCCGGCGAAAACCAAGCATCCGCGCAATATGCGGTGCCATCAGTCCGACGAAACTCAGCGGCCCAATGGTCATCGTTGCGGTTGCCGTTAAACAAGCCGCCAGCGCCAGCAGCGCGATACGCGACGGCGTAAGCGCCATGCCCACCGCGCGCGCGGCATCGCCGCCCAGCGGTAAAATCGTCAACCAACGGCGGCACAGCGGCACAATGGCCAGCAAAATCACCATCACGATCGCGGTTCGCGTAACCTGCCCGCCAGTGGCGTTATAGGTAGATCCTGAGATCCAGGTCAACACTTCCGCCATCCGCGGATCGCCGCTCGCCTGGAGCATCATTAGCAGCATGGTAAACGCGGTGCTGAGCGCCATCCCCGCCAGCAACATCCGTTGTGGTGAAAAACCGCCGCGCCCGGCGGCTATCATAATAATCAGCAGTGTCGCCGCCGCGCCCAGGCTTCCGGCAGGCAGTAGCCAACCGAAAGCATTCCCCGGCACCAAAAACAGCATCAACACCACGCCAAACGCGGCTCCGGAACTGATCCCCAGCACTTCCGGACTGGCCATCGGATTACCGGTCAGACGCTGAATAATACAGCCCGCCACCGCCAGCATGACGCCCGCCATTAACGCCACCAGTATCCGCGGCCAGCGCCACGGCATCAGCTCCTCAAGCAGCGTACCGCTCGCCCACGTCCAGCCGTGCGCGTCACGACCAAAAGAGAGCGCGACCAGTGTTGCCAGCAACAGGAGCGCGCCACCGGCAACGGCAAAAGCGAGGACATGCCGACGTTCCGCCGCCACGTGCTCGCTGGTGTTCATATCCGGCGCGCTCATACTTTTCAGACGCGGCAACAGCCACAGCAGCAACGGCGCGCCAATGAATGCCGTCACTGACCCGGTGGAGACTTCCATCCATACGCGGGCCAGCCAGAGGATAATCTGGTCAGACAGCCACAGAATAAGCGCGCCAATGAGTGGCGCCAGCATGAGTCTCGCCAGCAGGCGCCTTGCGCCAAGCATTTTCGCCAACAGCGGCGCAAACAGACCGATAAAACCAATAATGCCCACTGCGTTCACCAGTAGCGCACTCAATACAATCGCCAGCGACAGCACCGCCAGACGCGCTAAGGATAGCGCCAGGCCAAGATTACGCGCGACGCCATCATCCAGCCCCATCAACGTCATCGGACGTAACAGTAATAATGTGAGCATCACCCCACCCACCAGTTGCGGCCACAGTCGCTGCACGCCGCTCCAGTCGGTTTGCGTCAGTGTTCCGGTGCTCCATAAGAACATGCTTTGCAACTGATCGTGGTGGAAAATCACCAGTAACTGGTTGATAGCCCCGCAATAGAGGCTGACCACCAGCCCGGCGAGGATCAGGGTTACCGGCGACAAGCGCTTGCCCCACGCCACGCCGAACACCAGCGCGCCGACGATGCAGGCTCCCGTCAGGGCGGCAAACTGCGTCGCCAGTGCGCCGGGAATCGCCCATAGCGTGGTTACTGTAATTCCCAATTGCGCACCGGTCGCCACGCCCAGCGTGGTCGGCTCCGCCAGCGGGTTACGTAATACTTGCTGGAACAGGACGCCTACCAGTCCAAGCCCCACGCCCACCAGCAGCGAAATCGCCAGCCTTGGCAACAGACTGTAATGGAAAACCATCTGCCCGATGGCATCAACACTCGGCGACCACATCGCCTGCCGCCACTGATCACGCGGCAGAGCCACAGAGAGATTCGTCCAGGTAAGCCAGGCCGCGATGACAAACAGCCCCACCAGCAGAAAGGCCGGGAGGCGCGCTATATGTTTGCTCACGCTTTTCCTCCCAGCACGTTATTCAGGATGCGGACAAAATGCATCGTGGAGAGCGTCGCGCCATAGAACCAAACGGCGGGCACCCGGTGAAAACGCCCGGCGCGGACAAACGGCATGGCCTGCCACAGCGGCGTTGCCATCAGCGCGTTCATATCGGTGTTATTCCCGTGATCGAAGCAGATCACATCCGCTTCTTTATACATCGCCAGCCGATCGATGCTAACTGCCGTACTGCCCCAAAAGTTGGTTTCACCCTGCCAGGCATTGACGATGCCATACTCGTCGAGCACCTCCTGGAACAGGCAATTCGGGCCGAGCACCAACATATGCCGCGGATCGATAAGCGTTGTCATCAATAGCGGACGCCCCCCACGACGGATAAAATGCGGCTTCTGGCTCGCGATAACGCTATCATAGTGCGCCAAATGCTTTTCCGCTGCGGCCTCCAGATTCAGCGTCTGCGCCAGTTCAACCAGCGAGCGTCGGGCCACCGCCAGCGGTTTTTTACCGTCGCTAAAATCGAATCCGCGCCCCGGGGCGATTCGAGCCAGTTTCTCCGGCGAGGGTCCATAACCTGCCGACCACACCATAAACGACGGTTTCATTTCCGTCAGCAGTTCGAGGTTAGGTTCGGTGCGAAGGCCCACGTCGATCACCGAATCCGGCAACGGCGGTTCGCTAACCCACAGTTTATAGTTTGGTACGTCTGCCACGCCGTAAGGCGTTATGCCGAGCGCCAGCAGCAACTCAACCGGTAGCCACTCCAGTGCCACAATACGATGGGGATCGATAGCGGCAGCCTGCGCGGTATTCATTCGCCAAAGCAGCGGCGAGAGCGCCATCGCCGTTAATAAACGGCGGCGAGTAAGAGGTTGTAAATCACGCATTAATACACAAAACTCACAGGTGCGGCACCCGCCGGATGCGGAAGGATGCCCATCGGGATACCGTAAATCTGCTCCAGAACGTCACTGCGCATCAGTTCCACAGGCGTTCCCTGCGCAATCATTTCACCGCCACGCAGTGCCACCAGGTAGTCGCAATAACGCGCAGCCATATTGATATCATGTAACACAGCAATCACCGTCAGACCACGCTGTTGGCTTAAGCGATGTACCAGTGCCAGAACGTCGACCTGATGGGCAATATCCAGCGCAGATGTCGGCTCATCCAGCAGCAGACATCGGCTGTCCTGGGCGACCAACATCGCGATCCACGCTCGCTGGCGCTCGCCGCCGGAAAGGCTGTCCACCAGACGATGTGCCAGCGGTTTTAACCCGACCAGTGTAATCGCCTCTTCCACTTTTTCCCGGTCCGCAATGCCAAAACGCCCCAGTGCGCCATGCCACGGATAGCGGCCAATCGCCACCAGTTCACGCACCGTCATCCCTTCCGCCTGTGGCAGTTGTTGGGGCAGATAAGCGACCTTACGGGCAAATGCCTTGCTGCTCCAGCTCGCCAACGGCTGATTGTCGAGCACAATATCGCCCTCGGAAGGCGGCTGATGACGTCCCAGCATTTTTAACAGTGTAGATTTACCGGAGCCATTATGGCCGATAAGAGCGGTGACGCGGCCTGCGGGAAACATTAACGAGAGAGGGTGTAAAAGCGTGCGGCCCGGCACACGAAAGGCGACGCTTCGCAGCGCAAAGGTGGTATCGGAATGAATGTGGTTTTCCTGCATCGCAGCCAACTTGTAAAACGGGCACGGTAAACCGTGCCCAAAAAGAAATTAGAAACGGAAGGTTGCCGTTGCAACAACCTGACGCTCCGCGCCCCAGAAGCAGCCATAGGTCTGGAAGCAACTGGCGACATATTCACGGTCGAGCAGATTATTGACATGGAGGGCAACGTTGGAGCCGGCCATGCCTACGCGTGCAAGGTCATAACGTACCAATGCATCGACAACCGTATAACTCCCTACTTTAAAGGAGTTTGCCGGATCGCCATAGCTTGACCCCGTGAAACGCCCGCCGGTCCCCAGCGTTAAACCGGACAATGAGCCATCAAAGAATGTGTAATCGCCCCACAACGACGCCATATGCTTTGGCACCTGTGCAGGAGTATTACCTTTATAGGTCGTATCCGTCGTGTATTCGGCGTCAGTATAGGTGTAAGAACCCACGACGTTGATGCTTGCAGAAAGCGCCGCTTTCGCTTCTAATTCCACGCCGCGGGCGCGAATTTCACCGCCTTCAACCGAGAAGAAAGACCCCGCCGGATCAGCCATCAGGTTGTTGGTTTTGGTCAACTGATAGACCGCACCAGTAATGACTATCGGCCGATCATTCGGTACATATTTAACCCCCGCTTCATACTGCTTACCTTTCGAAGGTGCAAATATTTTACCATTCTCTCCCGTCTGTGAAGCTGGCTCAAACGATTCACTATAACTGAAGTAAGGCGTTATTCCATTATCAAACAGGTAGTTAACGCCACCACGCCAGGTAAACTGCTTATCATCACGTTTAGATGTGATGCCAGTAGTGCGGTTAAGAGACTCTTGATCGGCCCAGTCATAACGCCCCCCCAATGTTACCAGGACTTTATCCCACTGTGCCTGGTCCTGGACGTACAGACCCGTTTGCTTTTGCTTATTCAAAATCTGGTACGGACCGGATGTTGCCGGATCTCGCGAAGCAAAGTCGAAATCAGTGTACACCGGGTTATAGAGGTCAAGCAGAGGTACGGAATCGTCGTAGCCAAACCAGGCATTGATATCGTTACGCATACGCATAAAGTCGACGCCGGTCAGCAGCGTGTGATCCACCTCACCGGTGGCAAATTTACTTTGCAACTGAGTATCAACGGAGAAGTTTTGCAGTTTCTCGTCGTCAACAACATATTTACGCGCCAGATAATGGCCTTTGTCCGCTGGCGCTAACGCCGCGCACTGCTTGCTGTAACCGTTTGCCGAATCGGAACAAACGCCGTAACCATAGACGCTATTTTGCGAGACTTTATTCTCGGCATAACGCAAATTCTGGCGCACGGTAAAGATGTCGTTGAATTCATGATCGAAACTGTACCCTACCATCTTCTCATTTCGAGAATAGGTATTGTTTTTCGCCCCTTCGTTGAAATCTGTTGGCAGACGTTTACCGTTTGGCAGCGGCTCAACCGTTCCCTCTTTCGGCAGCCAGCCGTAGTAACCCGTCTCTGGTTCATTCTGGAAGTAAGAGAGAAACGTAAAGTTCGTCTTGTCATCCGGACGCCAGGTGAACGCTGGCGCAATCGCATAGCGCTGCTCTTCCGCGCGATCCTGCTGTGCATTAGCGGAACGCGCCAGACCGGTCAAACGATAAGAATATACGCCCTCTTCATCCAGCGCGTCGCTGAAGTCAAAACCAGTCTGGAACAGACTGTCAGTACCCATCTTGAACTGAATTTCTTTCAGCGGCTCCGTAGTCGGGCGCTTGCTAACCATATTAAGCAAACCGCCAGGGCTACTTTTCCCGTACAGAACGGAAACCGGACCACGCATCACTTCCGCGCGTTCCAGCATATAAGGGTCTATCACCGCATCATTATAGAAGTTGCCCTGCATTTTCAGGCCATTCAGATAGTTATTCTGGCTTTGGCCATCAGCGGCGAAACCGCGAATAATCAGGTAGTCGTAAGTATTGGACGCGCCACGAGTTCCCACGGCAACGCCAGGGGTATAACTCAACGCTTCTTTAACCGACTTTGGCTGATGCAACGCCATCTCTTCGGCGGTAACAACGGAAATAGACTGCGGCACCTTTTGAATCGGCGTGTCCGTTTTGGTTGCCGTGGCGGATTGTCTTGCAGCAATGGTTGCCGCCGGTCCCCAGGCACTTTCCTGCGGGGCAGGCGCTGCGGTTACGGTAATGGTTTCTTCTTTCGGTTGAACCGCCGCCTGTGCATAGACAGACATGCCGCTAACCGCTGTGGCTACTACAACTGCGATTTTACGCAGAGAGGAGTTTGGCTGAGCAGTTTTAAGACGCGCCATTGGTATATCTCTGATGAAAAGTGAATGATAACGTAAACGAGAATTATTATTATAACCGCAGCATAATAGGCGAAATATCGCCGCAATGGCAAGCGATACGCGCCCCTACGAAAACTAAGGGGTTAATAAATAACCAGATGAAAAGAAAGGGTTAATAAATTAGACTGAAATGTTATTTATAGGGGATTTGCCGGATGGCGACGTAAGCGTCTTATCCGGCCTGCGTCGCGCGTAATGGGGTCGTAACGGTGTAGGCCGGGTAAGCGTTAGCCACCCGGCACTATTATAGCGATTAATTGCCGCCAAACATCTCCTTAATCCAGCCGGCAACGCCGTCGCTTTTCTCTTCTTTTGGCGGCTGTTGCTGCGCAGGCTGCTGCTGCGGTTGAGATGACTGATCAAACGGATTACCTGATGGCTGCTGTTGCTGCATCATCTCGCCCTGCTGGCACAGCGTATTTGGATCGTCCGTCCAGACCGGCAGAGTTCGCGTTCCGCCGCTGCAGACAAAATTACCGTCGTAGTCCACGCCCATATCCACCACATCTTCCGGCGGCGTCAGCACTAAAGGCGTCGGCGTCTGATTTGCCAGATAGCGCTGGTAAATCGCCATCGCGCCGCTGGCGCCGTACAGCTTCGTCGGCTGGTTGTTATCACGGCCTACCCAGGTGATGGTCACCTGGCTGCCATCGATACCGGCAAACCAGGTATCGACATTGTTGTTTGTCGTCCCGGTTTTACCCGCCAGATGCAGACCCGGATACTTCGCACCAAGCTGACGCCCTGTCCCACGCTGGACGACCTGCTGCATCGTCCAGAGGGTCAGATAAGCCGCCTGTGCCGGTACGGCGCGTTCAGCTTGCGGATAACTTTGGTACAGCACTTTACCATCTTCCGCAATAACCGAACGCAGCGCTGATAACGGCGCGCGATTTCCGCCGCTGGCGATAGTCTGGAACGCTTGCGCCACTTCGATCGGCGTCAGGTTCAGCGCCCCTAACAGCATCGCCGGAACCGGATTGAGCTGATCTTTCGGCACGCCGAGCTTCGTCCAGGTATCGGTTACCGCCGGTAAACCTAACGCCATCCCCAGATTGACCGTCGGTACGTTCATTGAGCGAGTTAACGCATCCACCAGCATCACTTTCCCGCTTTCGCTGTAGCGACGATCGTCGTTCTGCGGCGACCAGACCTGACCATTCGGCTGGCGCAGAGAAATCGGCGCATCGGCAATCCAGGTGTTCAGACGGTATAAGTTCGGCTGACTTAACGCCGTCAGATAGGTCGCCGGTTTCGCCAGCGACCCGATGGAACGGCGCGCCTGCATGGCACGGTTATAGCCGGCATACTGCGGCTCCGCCCCGCCGACCATTGCGCGCACCTCGCCGCTAAAGCGATCCACTACTACCATCGCGGTTTCCAGATCGCTCAATTTACGCTGCTTCTTCAACGCCGGAATGCCTTCGACAACGGCTTTCTCTGCGGCATCCTGCGCCACGGAATCAAAGGTGGTGAAGATCTTCACGCCGGAAAGATCTTTAATTTTATCCCCCAGCTTCGCCTGCAGTTCCTGACGAACCATCTGCATAAACGCTGGCTGCGGTGAAATAACGCCGCCGCGCGGCTGTACGCCAAGCGGACGCGCGCTCAGCATGTCATAGAGTTCCTGATCGATGATTTTCTGCTGCTGTAACAGGCGTAACACCAGGTTACGACGCTCCAGCGCCAGTTTCGGATTGCGCCACGGGTTATAAATCGACGCTCCTTTTACCATCCCCACCAGTAACGCCTGCTGATCGAGGCTCAGTTCCTCTACCGGACGACCAAAGTAATACAGGCTCGCCAGCGGGAAACCACGAATCTCGTTATCGCCGCTCTGTCCGAGATAGACCTCGTTCATATACAGTTCAAGAATACGGTCTTTACTGTAGCGGGCATCCATAATCAGCGCCATGTAGGCTTCATTCGCCTTGCGCCAGTATGAACGCTCGCTGGAAAGGAACAGGTTTTTCACCAACTGCTGCGTCAGGGTACTGGCCCCCTGTACCGTACGCCCCGCGGTCAGGTTCGCTAACACAGCACGGCCAATCGAGTACAGGCTGATCCCGTCATGCTCATAAAAATGGCGGTCTTCGGTTGCCAGCAGGGTATCAACCAGCAGATCCGGGAAGCCGCTACGCGGTACAAACAGACGCTGCTCGCCGTTTGGCGAAGAAAGCATAGTGATGAGTCGCGGATCGAGGCGGAAGAAGCCAAACTGTCGGTTATTATCCAGATTGACGATGGTTTCCAGTCGACCGTCATCGAACGTCAGCCGTGCGCGCACCTGTCCTTCTTTGCTGTCCGGGAAGTCAAATGGTCGGCGGATCATCTCAATGCTGTTGGCCTGCACGGTAAATTCGCCGGGACGCGTCATCTTCGTTACCAGACGATACTGCGTCGCTTCCAGCAATTTCACCATCTCGTTTTTGCTGATAGGCATGTCCGGCTCAAGGTTCACCATCCGGCCATATACCGCCGCGGGAAGCTGCCAGACCTTGCCATCAATACGGCTGCGGATTTTTTGATCCAGATAAACACCGTAAATGGCGAACAACACCACAAAAACGATAAACAGTTTTAGCAATAGCCATAGCCAGCCGCGCTTGCCACGAGGCTTACGCCCTTTGCCCTTACCTTTACGCGGCATCGGTTTTTCATCCTCATAGTCGTCATCATAATCGTCGTCATACTGCCGACGACGGCTCACTTTTTGTTTCACAGGACGCGACGGTTTCCCTTTACGTCCAATCGGCTCGCGGTCATTCCCCGCCATGCTTTTTCTCCGCAACGTACAGGCGCAAAGGCCTGATTCTCTATTCTTCCGCCAGGCGACAGAAGAAGAAATCTCTCAATTTATCCTCTTGCCGGAGGGCAGCTATGCCTTATCCGGCCTAGAGGAAACGTATAACGCCTCACGAGTATTTTTTCGTGCGCCGCGTTGGGGCCGTATTCGCCGGATCGTCCGGCCAGACATGTTTGGGGTAACGGCCCTTCATCTCTTTTTGCACTTCGCGATACGCCCCCCGCCAGAAAGCGCTTAAATCGCGCGTAATTTGTAGCGGCCGCTGCGCCGGCGAAAGCAGTTCCAGCACCAGCGGCACTCGCCCCTGCGCAAGCGTCGGCGTACTCGCCTCGCCGAACATTTCCTGCATTCTGACCGCCAGCACGGGCGGGTTATCTTCATGATAACGAATCGTTATTCGGCTTCCCGTCGGCACAGTGTAATGCCCAGGCAGTTCACTATCCAGACGTTGCAGCATGGGATAGTCAAGCAGTCCCCGTAACGCCTGATTAACGTTCAGAGATTTTAGCCCTCGTAACGACTGTACGCCTGACATGTGCGGCAGCAGCCAACGTTCCAGCGTCGCCAACAGCGATGCCTCATCCACCGCGGGCCAGTCGTATTCCGGCAGCCATTTCGCCGCACAGTGCAGACGCAGACGGAACTGTTCCGCCTCCGGCGTCCAGTCGAGTACCGCCAGGCCTTTATCCCGAATGCCGTTCAGCATCGCCTGATGAAGTTCCTCTTCCGATGGCTTCGCCAGCGGCTGCACATTTACCGTCAGTTGACCGATACGCATTCTGCGCCACGCTTTCAACGTTCCCAGCGCCTCGTCCCATTCAATCGTATCGGATTGCTGTAGTAAATCAGGACACGCCTGAACCAGCGAAGCCATATCCAGCGGCTGCGCTAACAATATTCGGGCGTCCGGCGAGGCGCTACCTTGCAGCAACAGCGGCGCAATCAACCATTCATGGCGTCCCAGCGCATCATCCGCATCCAGCCTCGCCCCCATGCCATTGGCTAATTGATAGCGTCCTTCCTGACCGCGACGCCGCGCAATTCGATCGCTGAATGCTCTGGCCAGCAGCGGCGCGATAAGCGCGCTATCCGGTTCGCCACTGCGAATATTCAACCGTTTTAAAAGCTGCTGACTGCGCTGCTGCCAGCCTGGTTGCCTGCGTGAAAATGCGACGCTTAAATCCGTACCGACACCTCTCGGCGGTTCTTCAAGAAGTGCTGCGAGCATAGCGGCGGTAGCGGCGCTATCGCCCTCGTCGGCGTTGACTAACATCGCCGCCAGGCGCGGATCGTTGCCTGCTGTCGCCATTTTCCGGCCACGTGCGTTTAATTGTTCGCCGTCCAGCGCGCCTAACATCACTAATAAACGACGGGCGGCCTGAATATTTACTTCCGGCGGTGTATCCAGCCAGAACAGTGACGCCGGGTCGGAGCATCCCCACTGCAATATTTCCATCAACAAACCAGAGAGATCGCTGTGTAAGATTTCCGGTTCGCTTTGCGCCGCCGCCCGCTCTGCCTGCTCTTTTGCCAGCAGATGCAAACAGATGCCCGGCGCCAGTCGTCCTGCACGTCCCGCACGCTGCGTCATTGAGGCCAGGCTTATGCGTTGCGTAATCAGGCGCGTCAGTCCCGTTCGCGCATCGAATCGCGCCACGCGCTCCTGAGCGCTGTCGACCACCAGGCGAATACCTTCAATCGTCAAACTGGTTTCGGCAATGTTAGTTGCCAGCACGACTTTACGCATCCCCACTGGGGCGGGAAGAATCGCTTTGCGCTGCGCCTCCAGGGACAATGCGCCATACAGCGGACAAAGCAGGACATCATTTCCTACCCGCGATGCCAGATGTTCCTGAACGCGCTGAATTTCGCCTGTACCAGGTAAAAAGAGCAGTAACGAACCGCTTTCATTACGCAACAGTTCCGCCGTCGCCATCGCGACGGCGTCTTCAAAACGCAAATGCGCCGCGAGCGGCTGATAACGCCGCTCAACCGGAAACGCACGCCCCTCCGAAAGGATTACCGGCGCATCGGGCAGTCGCTGACAAAGCCTGTCGTTATCCAGCGTTGCAGACATGATTAGCAGTTTGAGATCATCACGAAGCCCTTGCTGAATGTCCAGCAGCAACGCCAATGCTAAATCCGCCTGGAGACTGCGCTCATGAAACTCATCCAGTATCACCAGTCCTACGCCGCTGAGTTCGGGATCGCGCTGAATCATTCTGGTCAACACGCCTTCGGTCACCACTTCCAGCCGGGTACGCGGCCCCACGCAGCTTTGCGCGCGCATCCGATAGCCTACCGTTTCGCCAGGTTTTTCATTCAACCCTTCTGCCAGACGCTGCGCGACATTACGCGCCGCCAGACGACGCGGTTCCAGCAGGAGAATTTTTCCAGCAACCGGGCTTTGTTGCAGGAGTTGCAACGGCAGCCAGGTAGATTTCCCCGCCCCGGTAGGCGCGGACAACAAGACCTGCGGCGCGGTTTTTAGGGCTGTCAACAATTCAGGCAATACGGCGGCAACGGGCAAGGACGTCACAAACGGCTCCACGGGGTTAACTTTCTCTGCGCTGCATTGTAGCATCGTGTTAATCCATAACCGAGTATCCCTATGTCTGAGCCCAAAAGGCTGTTCTTTGCCATTGACTTACCCTGCGAGACACGCGAACAAATTATCGCCTGGCGCGCCACCCATTTTGCGTCGGAAGCCGGACGCCCTGTCGCGGCGGCGAACCTGCACCTGACACTGGCCTTTTTAGGCGATGTCAGTGACGATAAACAGCGTGCGCTCGCCCAGTTGGCCGGACGCATTCGTCAGCCCGGCTTTACACTGCATCTGAATGACGCAGGCCAGTGGTTGCGCTCACGGGTCGTGTGGCTGGGAATGCGCCAGTCGCCGCGAGGATTGTTGCAGTTGGCCAATATGCTTCGCGCGCAGGCTGCCCGTAGCGGCTGTTACCAAAGCCCACTGCCGTTTCACCCGCATATTACGCTACTGCGCGATGCCAGCCATGCGGTGGCGATGCCGCCGCCCGGATTCTGCTGGTCGTTTCCAGTCACGTCGTTTGCGCTTTATGCTTCCTCATACGGGCAAGGCCGCACCCGCTACGCCGAACTCCAACGCTGGACACTGGGCGAATAACCATAAAGGAATTTCAATGCTGTTCTCCCCCCCTTTACAACGCGCGATACTTATTCAGCGCTATAAACGTTTCTTAGCCGATGTAATTACGCCTGACGGTATTGCGCTCACGTTACACTGCCCTAATACGGGCGCAATGACCGGTTGCGCCATGCCCGGCGATACTGTCTGGTATTCGACATCAGAAAATACTAAACGCAAATATCCGCACACCTGGGAATTGACTGAAACGCAATCCGGCGCATTTATTTGTGTGAATACGCTGTGGGCGAACCGGTTAACAAAAGAAGCGATACAAGAGAATCGCCTGCCAGAACTGGCGGGGTACAATATTCTGAAAAGTGAAGTTAAATATGGCGCCGAGCGCAGCCGTATCGATTTTATGTTACAGGCAGATTTCCGCCCGGACTGCTATATTGAAGTGAAATCGGTCACGTTAGCGGAAAACGAGAACGGCTATTTTCCCGATGCCATCACCGAACGAGGGCAAAAGCATCTTCGGGAATTGATGAGCGTCGCGGCGGCAGGCCATCGCGCCGTGATGTTATTTGCGGTGCTGCACTCCGCCATTACCCGTTTTTCACCCGCACGTCATATCGATATAAAATACGCGCAGCTATTGAGCGAGGCTGAAAGTAAAGGGGTGGAAGTTTTAGCTTATAAAGCAAAACTTTCAGCCACAAAAATGGAGCTTAACGAATCTGTACCCATAACGTTGTAATGGAATAACAGCCTGATTAATAAGTATTCTGGCCGCGTGCGTAAATACGCTTTTCCTCACAGGGTTGTCAAGTGTTACGTTTAGATAATTGCTATCCGGAAAAGCATCTGCTATTTATAGCGACCTGATTTTCCCCCGAACATGGGGATCGATAGTGCGTGTTAAGGAGAAGCAACATGCAAGAAGGGCAAAACCGTAAAACATCGTCCCTGAGTATTCTCGCCATCGCTGGGGTGGAGCCGTACCAGGAGAAACCGGGCGAAGAGTATATGAACGAAGCCCAGCTATCGCACTTCAAGCGTATTCTTGAAGCATGGCGTAATCAACTCCGGGATGAAGTCGATCGCACTGTGACGCACATGCAGGACGAAGCCGCCAACTTCCCCGATCCGGTTGACCGTGCCGCGCAGGAAGAGGAGTTTAGCCTGGAGTTACGTAACCGTGACCGTGAGCGCAAACTGATCAAGAAGATCGAGAAAACGCTGAAGAAAGTGGAAGATGAAGACTTCGGTTACTGCGAGTCCTGCGGAGTAGAAATTGGTATCCGCCGCCTGGAAGCGCGTCCGACAGCCGATCTGTGCATCGACTGCAAAACGCTGGCTGAAATTCGCGAAAAACAGATGGCGGGTTAATCCCGTTCGTTTCTACCCTATTTACGACAGGCGGGAGTTTTCCCGCCTTATTCTTTATTACCCACAGCATGACTGACTCACATTATATTGGTCGCTTCGCGCCGTCGCCTTCCGGCGAACTGCATTTCGGTTCGTTGATAGCCGCCCTCGGAAGCTATCTGCAAGCCCGCGCGCAAGGCGGAGTCTGGCGCGTCCGCATAGAAGATATCGATCCCCCTCGTGAAGTTCCCGGTGCCGCAGCAACCATTCTGCGCCAGCTGGAACATTACGGCCTGCACTGGGATGGCGAGGTCTTATGGCAATCACAGCGTCACGAGGCCTATCGCGAGGCGCTGGCCTGGCTTTACGCGCAGGGACTGAGCTACTACTGCACCTGTCCCCGATCGCGTATTCAACGTCTGGGCGGTATTTACGACGGCCATTGTCGGACATTACGCCACGGGCCGGAGAATGCCGCCGTCAGAATTAAACAGCAGCACCCGGTGATGCGCTTTCATGATGAATTGCGCGGCGACATCCAGGCCGATCCACAGCTGGCCTGTGAAGATTTTATTATCCACCGTCGCGACGGGCTTTTTGCCTATAATCTGGCCGTTGTAGTCGACGACCATTTTCAGGGGGTGACGGAAATCGTTCGCGGCGCGGATTTAATCGAACCGACAGTACGACAACTCTCACTGTATAAACAGTTTGGCTGGCGGGCGCCAGGTTACGTTCACCTCCCGCTGGCACTTAACGCACAAGGCGCAAAGCTTTCCAAGCAAAATCATGCCCCTGCGCTTCCGGCAGGGGACCCGCGCCCGGTACTTGTCCAGGCATTACGCTTTTTAGGCCAGCAGGTCGTCGTACCATGGCAAGAAATATCTACCGGGGCACTGCTGCGCGATGCAGTGACTCACTGGAGGCTTGCAGCCGTGCCCGCATCGGCTAATGTAAATCCGGCATTCTCAAATGCGTCTCGCTGAGCTATGATTAGCCGCTATTTTTACTCATCGTCTTTCGCATTGCTGCGGCGTTAATGATGCTTACAGCCCAGGTCGCGTTGTTCTCTTACGCCCGTCTGCCGTAATGCGAAAGACATAGAGTAAGTTGATCTTATTAATGTATGACACTACCGAGGTGCACTATTTTTACCCGAGTCGCTAATTTTTGCCGTAAGGTGTTAAGCCGCGAGGAGAGCGAGGCAGAACAAGCCGTCGCCCGTCCACATATGACGATCATCCCGCGTGAACAGCACGCTATTTCCCGCAAAGATATCAGTGAAAATGCCCTGAAGGTAATGTACAGGCTTAATAAAGCGGGATACGAAGCCTGGCTGGTCGGCGGCGGCGTCCGCGACCTTCTACTCGGCAAAAAGCCGAAGGATTTCGACGTGACTACCAACGCTACGCCGGATCAGGTACGGAAATTGTTCCGAAATTGCCGTCTGGTAGGTCGCCGTTTTCGTCTTGCTCACGTTATGTTTGGCCCGGAAATTATCGAAGTGGCCACGTTTCGTGGTCATCATGAAGGCAGCGAAAGCGACCGTACCACCTCCCAGCGTGGACAAAACGGTATGCTACTGCGCGATAATATCTTCGGTTCTATCGAAGAAGATGCACAGCGCCGCGACTTCACCATTAACAGCCTTTATTACAGCGTGGCGGATTTTACCGTACGCGATTACGTCGGCGGGATGCAGGATCTGAAAGAGGGCGTAATTCGTCTGATCGGCAATCCGGAAACACGTTATCGCGAAGATCCGGTTAGAATGCTGCGCGCCGTGCGTTTCGCCGCCAAGCTTAATATGCGCATCAGCCCTGAAACGGCAGAGCCGATCCCGCGTCTGGCGACACTGCTGAACGATATCCCTCCGGCACGCCTGTTTGAAGAGTCGCTCAAACTCCTCCAGGCTGGCTATGGCTACGAAACCTATAAAAAGCTGCGTGAATACAACCTGTTCCAGCCGCTGTTTCCGACCATTACGCGTTACTTCACCGAAAATGGCGATAGCGCGATGGAACGCATTATTGCGCAGGTATTGAAAAACACCGATACCCGTATTCACAACGAGATGCGCGTTAACCCGGCATTCCTGTTTGCCGCTATGTTCTGGTATCCGCTGCTGGAAATGGCGCAGAAAATCGCTCAGGAAAGCGGCCTTGCCTATTACGATGCTTTCGCTCTGGCGATGAATGAAGTATTAGACGAAGCTTGCCGTTCGCTGGCGATACCCAAACGGCTGACTACACTGACCCGTGATATCTGGCAGCTACAGCTACGAATGTCCCGTCGCCAGGGCAAACGCGCCTGGAAGCTGATGGAACATCCTAAGTTTCGCGCCGCGTTTGATTTGCTGGAGTTGCGCGCCCAGGTGGAAAACAATGCTGAACTGCAACGCCTGGCGAAATGGTGGAGCGAATTTCAGGTTTCCGCGCCGCCAGAACAAAAAGGAATGCTCAACGAGCTGGACGACGACCCTGCTCCACGCCGTCGTCGTCCGCGTCCACGCCGGAGAGCACCGCGTCGTGAGGGCGCTGCATGACGGTCGCGTATATGGCGCTCGGCAGCAATCTGGCCTCTCCGCTTGAGCAGGTCAATGCTGCCCTGAAGGCTATCGACGATATCCCCGATAGCCATATCGTCGCGGTTTCTTCGTTTTACCGTACCCCGCCGTTAGGCCCACAGGATCAGCCTGACTATCTGAACGTCGCCGTGGCGCTGGAAACCGCGCTTGCGCCAGAAATCCTTCTCAACCATACGCAACACATTGAACTGCAACAGGGTCGTGTTCGAAAAGCCGAACGTTGGGGGCCGCGCACGCTGGATATCGATATCATGCTGTTTGGCGATTGGTTGATTCAGACTGAACGGCTGACCGTCCCACACTACGATATGAAAAACCGTGGTTTTATGCTGTGGCCGCTGTTTGAGATCGCCCCGGATCTTATTTTTCCTGATGATCACCAACCGTTGACGGAACGCCTGCAACAGGTTTCACCTCGCCCTCTACTCTGGTAGTGATTTCTTATAACATGCTGACAGAATCACCGGGGCGGGCATAATCGACGCTCCGCCGCACAGTCGTGCCGTATGACCCATCCTTAACAAGACGCACCGCGGATTGATAAAGTGCTCAACTACTAATATTAAATAAAATCAATATGTTTTAAATGAAATTATAAAAGATGCTCCATTTTTATGAGCTGATTTTTTTTACAATTAATATGTAGGAAATCTAATGGCTATTATTTCATATAAAAAACAGATTAAACATTGAAAACCATTATCCCTCCATGCCAGCCATCATTTTAAAAGGATAAAAACGAATGATTTACCCGAGCAAAAAATACATTTATTACATTTATTTTATTAAATAATCATGAAGTTACAACCTATACCCTACGAAAATAAATCACTATTCCAAATAATATTTCGATGATTAATTTTATTGACCAATAGCGATTTCAAATAGCATATTTATTTTCTATTTAAAAATCATAAACCATAAACCCAATGTATTTTACAAAGACAACGGCTATCAGGTTTAATACATCAGCACAATATAAAATAGATATATTGAGTATTTTTGTTATTGATCACATTAACCTCATTAAAGGATTATGTCGTGAAAAAGAAAATCATCGCCCTGTCAGCCGCTTTTTCAGCCGCGCTGATCTCCTCCTCCGCATTCGCTCTTGACGGTGGGCAGATAAACTTTGCAGGTCTGGTAAGCGATAACACCTGTATCCCACACGTTAATGGCGGCAGCCAGGATGGTCAGGTACAGCTCAATACCGCTAACACAACGGCGGTGAATACCGACCCAGGCGTCCAGACCAGCGCGGTTGGCGTACAGCCAGAACCGTTCTACATTACCGTCGACTGCGGTGCTTCTAACACCAACACCAAAGCAAACCTGAGCATGTCCTCCACCTTCTTTAGTAACAGCAATGGTACGCTGAACAACGATGACTCTATCTCCGAACCTGCGACCGGCGTTAACCTGGCGATTCATGAAGTAGATAGCTCAGGATCAGCGCAGGCGTATTCTCAGGTGAAGATTAACGATGCCAGCAACGTCCATAGCCAGGCGTTTGACAGCAACGGTGTGGCGAAATTCAACTTCGTCGTCTCTTATGTTAAGCAGTCCAGTGCTGTACCCGTCACCGCTGGTTATGTGAAATCGAATACAGCCTATACGCTTACCTATAATTAATGCTTGATACCCAGGAGTTACCGGGTTCAGTCTGGTAACTCCTTTTAAAACCCAGCAGAGGTTGCTTAGCTACACATTAACATTTACTTAAAAATGATTTCAGCATATTTAATAGCATATAAAAAACGCACAATAAAGCATAAAAAAATAAATATAAAATATATTGTTAACAGATAAATATAGATCAGTTATAAAATAAAAGAATAGGAAGATTTCTTTTGACCTTAGCGATACACAATATGTATAGAAAAAAGACAACCAAAAAAGTGACATCCACTTCCAGGTAAGTGTTTCGCTAATAACCCAACGCAGCATTGATTTCATGAATTAAATAAAAGCAAATATCCATATACGGTATTTTTATAGTTTTCGGCTACGTCCTATAATAGCGATCGTCTGAAATGACGATTATTTTCTAACAAGGATATTTCAACATGAAATTAAAGTTAATTGCTTTAGCAATGGTTGTGTCTGCGGCTTCCACATCTGCCTTTGCACTCGATGGCGGTCAGGTAGATTTTGCCGGTCTGGTCAGTGATAACACCTGTACACCACATGTTAATGGTGGCAGCCAGGATGGTCAGGTACAACTCAACACCGCCAGCAAAGCGGCAGTTGACGCTGATCCAGGCGTTCAGACCAGTGCTGTCGGTGTAATGCCGGAATCTTTCTACATCTCCGTAGACTGCGGTACGAGTAGTGCAAACGCTAAAGCGCAATTGAGCATGTCTTCTACGTTCTTCAGTAATAGCAGCGGCACCCTGAATAACGATGACTCCATCACTGATCCTGCTGCTGGTGTTAACCTGGCTATCCACCAGGTGGATGACTCCGGATCTGCACTGGCTTATACCCAGGTCAAAGTGAATGACCCCAGCGATATCCATGAATCCACCTTCGTTGACGGCGTAGCAAAATTTGATTTCGTCGTTTCTTACGTTAAACAGTCCAGCGCAGTACCGGTCACCGCGGGTTACGTGAAATCAAATACCGCATACACCCTGACCTATAACTAATCATCAGGGTTTTACGAGGGAGGAATATTACGTTATTCAGTATGTATTCCTCCTGAATATCTACCATGGAGGAATAACAATGACCAGGATGTTTCGTTCTCTTTTTTTAACCCTGTCAGTAATAGTCACACTGTCGGTTATTCAACCGGCAATGGCGGATATTGTCCTTTCCGGTACGCGTATTGTGTATAAAGAGGCGCAAAAAGACACCTCTATTCGTCTGGAAAATAAAGGCTCGCGCCCTGCACTGGTACAAAACTGGTTAGATGACGGCGATCCAAACGCCGATCCCAGCACGATTAATGTGCCTTTTAACGCTACGCCACCGGTTTCCCGCATCGAAGCGGGTCGGGGGCAAACGGTAAAATTAACCTATACCGGCGCTCGTGTATTACCTAAAGACCGTGAAAGCATTTACTGGTTTAACGTGCTTGAAGTACCGCCAAAAATGAAAGATGCCGACGTTAAAGAAAAAAACATCCTACAGTTGGCTTTTCGCACGCGTATAAAAATGTTCTACCGCCCGGAAGGGCTTGACGGTACCGCATCAGAAGCCCCCAAAAAACTCAAATGGAGCATGCAGCAGAAATCGGGGAAGGCCGTAGTTCATGTTATTAACCCTACCGGTTATTTCGTCTCATTTAATAAAGTTGAGGTGACGGTTGGCGGGCGAAAACATGACGTAAACTCCTCAATGGTCGCACCAAAAGGCGAAACTGACTTCATTATTTCCGGCTTAACCAGCGCGCCAGCAAAAGCCAGCATTCATTACATTGCGATTAATGACTTTGGCGGCGCTATTAACGGCAAGGTGGATATTTAACGCTTACATTTTACTTTTCGGATGCGCCAATGACACAACTGTCAAAAAAATTCAGGGTCACTTTTCTCGCCCGCTTTGTTATTTTTACTTTATTATCCGGCAGCGTCTCTGCATGGGCCGAAAACGAAACGCTGGAGTTTGACAGTTCGTTTTTGATGGGGCCGGGTTCCAGCAAAGTCGACCTCAGCCGCTACGCTGACGGTAACGTTATTTCCCCCGGCGTTTACGATGCCAGCGGCTACGTCAATAACGATCTGGTTACTACGCTGAAGGTCGAGTTTGTTGATGTCGATAAAAATGGTAAAACGCAGGCCTGTATTACACCCAGGATGCTAAGCCAGTTGCATATTCGTCTGCCTGACGATATTCCTGAAAAAGCGATACTGGTTAAGCGTGAAGACAGTACCAACCACTGCCTTAATCTGCCGCAGGTAATTCCTCTCTCCACGGTTCACTTCGACGGTGGCGATCAACGACTGGATATTGGCGTACCGCAAATGTGGGTACAAAAAGGCTTCGCCAACTATGTTGATCCCTCATTATGGGATGACGGCATTCCTGCCGCCATGCTGTCGTACAACGTCAGTGCCTGGAAGAACAAAAACCCATATGGCACTGAAAACAGCGTATATGCCGGCTTTAATGGCGGGATAAATCTTGGCGCGTGGCATTTTCGCGCACAGGGTAACTACTCCTGGCAAAAAGACGGCGGCAGCAGTATTGAATATCAGAACCGTTATATTCAGCGCGATATCGCCGCGCTTCGCTCGCAATTGATCATCGGTGAGTCCGGTACCAGCGGTGAAGCGTTTGACACTGTCAACCTGCGCGGTGTTCGCCTCTATAGCGAATCACAGATGCTGCCACCGCAGCTTTCCAGCTATGCACCAACAATCCGCGGCGTAGCCAACAGCAACGCTAAAGTCACTATTACACAGAACGGCTACAAAATTTATGAGACCACGGTGCCGCCAGGGCCGTTCGTGATTGACGATCTTTCGCCCTCTGGGTACGGCGCCGACTTAATCGTCACCATTACGGAAGCCGACGGTTCAAAACATAGCTTTAGCCAGGCATTTTCATCGCTGGTGCAAATGATGCACCCCGGCGTCGGCAAATGGGATCTCAGCGTAGGCCAGGTCAATGATGATAGCCTACGTGACGAACCGGGGCTGGCGCAGGGTACGTTCTACTACGGCCTTAATAGCACATTCACCGGTTTCAGCGGCATTCAGGCCACTGATAACGGCTACTTTGCGGGTTTATTGGGTCTTGGAATGAACACGCTGATTGGCGCAATCTCTTTTGACGTCACCCAATCGCAGGCGGATATTCCACAGGATAAAACCTACCGTGGCCAGAGCTACCGCGTATCGTGGAATAAGTTTTTCGCACCAACAGACACCTCGTTGAATATCGCCGCCTATCGCTACTCAACGAAAGACTATCTGGGGTTGAGCGATGCGCTGAACATTATTGATGACGCTAAACATAATAATGAACAGTCCGCCAATCGTATGAACAACTATGCGAGGATGAAAAACCAGTTCACCATTAGCCTCAACCAAAGTCTCAAAAGCGGGGACATCAATTATGGTTCACTCTATCTCAACGGCAGTTGGGCCGACTATTGGGTCACCAATGATTCCCGCAGCAGCTTCTCTGCGGGCTATAGCAATAGCCTGGGCTGGGCCACTTACAGCATCAACCTGCAACGCTCCTATGACGAAGACAATAACCGCGACGATTCCGTTTATCTCAGCGTTACGATCCCGCTGGATAAACTGTTGGGTACCGACAGAGACAGTGGTGGCTTCCGAACCTTAAACAGCAGCGCGAGTAGCGATTTTGACGGCAGCAACCAGTTCAACACCAGCGCCAGCGGCTATAGCGCAGACAACCGCTGGAACTATAGCGTCAGCACCGCGTACAACATGGAGAAAGAGGAAAAAGATCTCTCCACTGTGAGTACCTACGTCAGCTACGACTCCAGCTACGGTAATATCGCCGCATCGGCATCGGCCAGTAGCGATAGCTCTCGCCAGTATTCATTAAATACCGATGGCGGCTTTGTGCTGCACAGCGGCGGACTGACCTTTAGCAACCAAAGCTTTACCGACAGCGATACGCTGGTGCTCATTGATGCCCCAGGAGCCAAAGGCGCACGCATTGATTACGGTAACAGTACTGTTGACCGCTTTGGCTACGGCATCGGCAGTTCGTTAATGCCATACCGGGAAAATACCGTCTCGCTTGACATTAACGGTCTGGACAATGACATCGAAATGAAAAGCACCAGCGCCACCGTGATCCCAAGGCGCGGTGCCGTAGTGGTGAGTCATTTCGACACCGATCAGGGACAATCCGCGATCCTGAACCTGGTACGCAGCGATCATCAGCCGATCCCGTTCACCGCTGAAGTTTACGATCTGAAAAACAACCTGCTCGGCACTGTCGGCCAGGGGAGTCAGGCTTTTATACGTGGCATCGGCGAAAGCGGTGAACTGGAGGTTCGCTGGGGCCAGCAGAACCAGATGCAGCGCTGCCGCGTACATTACCAGACCACATCAGACAATGAGAAAACGGTAGGTAAAACTCTCGTGCTCAATGCCGTTCTCTGCAAGATGCAATAGATTACGAGGATAAAGGATGAGAACACACCGCGTAGTCCGCTCGTTAGCGCTCGCCACAGCATTTCTGGCGCAGCCGGGTTTTACCGCCACTCAGGGATTGAGCCTGAATTTCACTGCCGTTATTGAAGAAACCACCTGCGTCATGATGGTGAGCAGTCTCAGTAACGCGTCGCTCAGCGGCAGCGGCACGCAGTATGCGCTCACCGTCCCGAATATCGGGATTGCCGAGCTACTTAACACCACGGCCAATACCGAAAGCAGCTTCAAACTGCAGCCGAAAGAGTGCAATAACGAGATCTCCTCAATTTCAATGACCATGAAAGGCACCACACTATCCAACAGCAACTACATGCTGGCAAACAGCCTGACCAGCGGGAACGCCGAAAACGTCGGCCTCGGCTTTAAGCCAGATGGCGCTGATGACAGCCAACGACTAAAGCTCGATGGCTCGCAAAAAATTGCCTGGGAACAAAGTGAAATTACTAACGGTAAAAACCTGAGCGCTTTTTTCCGCCGTGCCAGCACCTCGCTAACGCCAACGGCTGGCGATTTTCAGGCCAAAGTGACTTTTACATTTACCTATGAATAGCAGGGAGGCTAGGTTGATGCGATATCTGGTTCGGTTCTGTGGCGCGCTGTCGTTTCTTCTCACCACTTTACCTGGCTACGCCGGGACAAATTCGCTGGAGATGACAGTTTCTACCACCATTACGCCCTCAACCTGTCAGGCCACCCTGCACGATGACAGCGGCAAGGCCAATTCCATTGTCGATGTGGGTGACGTTTATATTTCACAACTGGTGAATAAAACCAATTCACGCGCCTTTTCGCTGGTATTCAGCAACTGTGTTGGGCTGGCCAAAAAACAGGCGACCGTCACTCTGACAGCAAAAACCGGCTGCGATGGTGCCTCTGGTGGCGGTAACGGTTTTCGCAACGCGCTGAACGGCAGTGATGATGCCGCCAACGTTTCAGCAGAAATCTGGACCACCTCGACACCGGCGGGCAGCGGCAGCAAGCAACTTAGTTGCGCCAGCCCGACGCAGCAGTTGGTCTCTCTGGCGCAGGTTAGCGACGAAACCACGGTGGTTTTACCATTCAGCGCCCGTATTGTGCTTGCCTCCGGTAGCACTATCGCGGATTTACACACTGGCTCATTTTCTACTCAGGGCCTGTTCACCATTAACTATGAGTAAGCGGCGATGAACAAGTTATTATGCAGCGCAATAGTCATCGGCTTATCAATGTTCACACTGATAAGCCATGCCGATACCGATGTGGAGATCAGAGCCAATATTGTGAATACCAGCTGTGAAGTCTCAGTGGACAATAACGGATTAGTGGATTTAGGCACCAAAGGGCTTGATTACTTCACCAGCGGCGTGACGGCAGAAGATCTTTATGAAGGTGGTAGCACCTTTTATGTGCATGTAAAAGACTGTATGCCGGTCAGCGGCAAAGAACCCTCAAAGCTGGTATTACATTTCTCTCCGCTGTCGGGCAGCTTTGCTCCTGGCTCAACACAAATTTTCGCCAACGAGGAATCCGACGGCGCAACAAATGTCGGCGTGGTGGTCTTTTCCGTCAACGATGTCAATAACACTTACAACGTGATGAACACCGACGGCACGCCGCGCAGTAAATACGACGTGACCTCCGCTAACTATGCTGACAGCCGCTACGCTTTTTATGCCCGAATGCAGAAAGTACTGTCCGGTCAGCCCGTCGGCAGTGGCCCGGTGAAGTCCAGCGTACTGGTATCGGTTTATTACGAATAAGAAAAACTTACGGGCTTTTAAAAGGAGAGGGCTATGACAAGGAACACACCGCAGCAAAATGGCAACAAGAAAGGATGGCGAGTCACATTTTCCGTTATTTTATCCGCGCTATTCGCCACACTAACATTGTTTTCTGTTGCCAGCTACGCCGCCGAGACGCAAACCTTTGTGCTCGGCAACTACCGTGAAGGTAACGATTCTTTGTTTAATGGGCCAACCACCGACAGCACCACTACCATGACCTATCCCGCCGGGCGAACCGTCTATTTTAGCCGTACATCCGAACTGGCGCCTGCGAACGTCACGATCAACTGGAACGGCAATCACGGCTCGGCGTCCGGCAACTCTGGTGTGTATTGCAATACCTCCAGTTCGGGCACCAGTAACCCGCTGTCGTTCGAATCTGGCCTCGTCTCAGCAGGCACCTACGGCGGGGTCAGTATTTTTAAGACGAACATTACCGGGCTCTATTTTTCCCTGACGCTAAGAAGTTTTAGCGCCTATGGCCTCCACGTTGATGCCCCCTCGTCGCTTCCCGTCGTGGACGGAACCATGAGCAACGTTATAACGCTCACCGATACTGACGGCTGTCGCAGATCCGGCACACCGGATGGCTCAGAGTACTTTTCCATGGGTGGGATTGGATTTTATGCCGCCATTACCTTTTATACCGATCAAACCTATACCCCCAGTAACGCCACGATCACGCTTTTAAAGAAGGGAGACTTTCACCTGCGCCTCTTGAACGAAAATCCAGGAACGGGCATTCACAGCTATGCTGATAAAATCACCTTTGATATCAGCGCCGTCACCGTTGCCGAACCTACCTGCACCACACAACCCGTCGCCAGCGGTAGCAGCGTGAGCGGAGCCACCGTCGATTTGGGAAGCTATAGCCCGAACGACATTATTAAAGGCGTCAATGCCGTGCCGTTCTCCATCAAGCTGGCAGGCTGTAAAGGGCTGCGCAATATTAACGTCACGCTTACCTCCACCACGGTTGCCAGCTCCCCCACCCTGCTTGGCAATATTCTGACCAGCAACCATGCCACCGGCGTGGGCGTGGAGATTAGCGGCGCGGCCAATAACTACCACTCGCAGATGGTAATGATCCCCAACGATACCACCTCGGTGTATAACGATCAGCGCGATACCTCAAGCGATGATAATATCTACGGCACCAGCGAAAACGGTCAGGTTCAGTCACAGACTCTCAATTTTCTGGCGACGTTAAAGCGCGATGGCAACCAGAAAATCGGATCTGGTAACTTCAAAGCCAACGGAATCTTTACCTTCGACTACCCGTGATAACGGTTGTGGGCACTCGTCAATAACGGTTGCCCACAAAAGTCTAACGCCTACCGGTATCTTCCCCTACAATGCCCCCATTATATTCATTCTTATTATGAGGGGAGAAGTTATGAGCAAACCGACCACTATCGCCCTGCTGCAAAAATACAAACAGGAAAAGAAACGCTTCGCCACCATCACCGCTTACGATTACAGCTTTGCCAAACTGTTTGCCGATGAAGGCATTAACGTCATGCTGGTGGGCGACTCTCTTGGCATGACGATACAGGGCCATGACTCCACCCTGCCCGTTACCGTTGAGGACATTGCTTATCATACCCGTGCCGTACGTCGTGGCGCGCCGAACTGCCTGCTGCTTTCCGACCTGCCGTTTATGGCTTATGCCACACCGGAACAGGCGTTTGAGAACGCGGCTATCGTCATGCGCGCCGGAGCTAACATGATCAAAATTGAAGGCGGAGCCTGGCTGGTGGATACCGTCAGGATGTTGACCGAACGCGCCGTACCCGTGTGTGGCCATCTGGGACTGACGCCACAGTCGGTCAATATTTTCGGCGGCTACAAAGTTCAGGGACGCGGTGATGCGGGCGAACAGCTTCTCAGCGATGCCCTGGCGCTGGAAGCGGCAGGCGCGCAGTTGCTGGTGCTGGAGTGCGTGCCGGTTGAACTGGCGAAACGGGTGACCGACGCGTTATCCATTCCAGTGATCGGGATCGGAGCAGGCAACGTTACCGACGGACAGATCCTGGTGATGCATGACGCCTTCGGCATTACTGGCGGTCATATCCCTAAATTTGCGAAAAATTTCCTTGTTGAAGCAGGCGACATGCGCGCCGCTGTACGGCAGTATATGGCTGAAGTTGAGTCCGGCGTCTATCCGGGCGAAGAACATAGTTTTCATTAATGCTACACCTGAGGGATAACCGGACGCAGGCCTGATAAGCGTAGCGCCATCAGAAGGCGGCATTGCGCCGGATGACGACGTGTAACGCGTCTTATTCAGCCTGCATACCCTCAGTTAATTCAAGGAGTTATATTGTGTTAATTATTGAAACCCTGCCGCTGCTGCGCCAGCATATCCGCCGTTTACGCCTGGAAGGCAAACGTATTGCGCTGGTGCCAACGATGGGTAACTTGCATGATGGACATATGAAACTCATTGATGAAGCTAAAGACCGCGCCGATGTGGTAGTGGCCAGTATCTTCGTCAATCCGATGCAGTTTGATCGCCCGGACGATCTGGCGCGCTACCCCCGCACGTTGCAGGAAGATTGTGAGAAGTTGAATAAGCGCAAAGTCGATATCATCTTTGCCCCGGCTCCGGATCAGCTCTATCCGCAGGGGACAGAAGGACATACTTACGTTGACGTGCCCGGTCTTTCTACGATGCTGGAGGGAGTCAGTCGTCCAGGCCACTTCCGCGGGGTTTCGACTATCGTCAGTAAGCTGTTTAATTTGGTACAACCAGATATAGCCTGCTTCGGCGAAAAAGATTTCCAGCAACTGGCGCTGATCCGCAAGATGGTCGCCGATATGGGTTACGATATTGAAATTGTCGGCGTGCCTATCGTTCGCGCGAAAGACGGCCTGGCGCTGAGCTCGCGTAACGGCTATCTGACAGCGGAACAACGTAAGATTGCGCCTGTTTTATATAAAGTAATGAAAGCGCTAGCCGACAAAGTGCAGGCCGGGGAGCGCAACCTTGAAGAGATAATTGCCATTGCCGGCCAGGAATTGAAGGAAAAAGGCTTCCGCCCTGATGATATTCAGGTACGCGATGCTGACACACTACTCGAACTGACCGAGGGTAGCCAACGGGCAGTGATCCTGATGTCCGCATGGCTGGGACAAGCGCGGCTTATCGATAATCTGACTATAGAACTACACTAATCGGCGACGACTGGCGTTAACGATAGTTAGCGCCAGTTAGTGAGCTGCTCAATCTCTTCAGCCGTAAGATCCGTCATCTGCGCAACGAGTTCTGCCGACATACCGTTTTTCAACATCCGTGCGGCAACACGGCGCGCCGCCTCTGTTTCACCTTTTTGGATACCTTGCTGTATGCCTTTTTGGATACCTTGCTGTATGCCTTTCTGCATTCCCTGCTCTTCAAACCACTCAGCCAGCGTCATCATTGATTCCCCCTGCGGCGTTCTGCTCGCCAGTTCCCTGTAGAATACTTTTGGTTGGTCAGTATGACCGCTGTGCAGCATATAGTTCAGCAACGAGATCATCTGACTGTCAGTAGTGTACTCTGCACGTAACAGTGTTACCAGTTGATCCAGCAGCCGCATTAAATCTCGCTGACGGATATGTTTTTGCAGCAATTCCAGAACCGCTATCCGCCGATGCTGCATAATCTCATCATCGGGTATTACGGTAATATCCACCAGTGGAAACGGCTGACTATAGAGGCGTTTCGCCAGTGCCGGGGAGGAAAACATGTCCAGCCAACATAATGAAAACGGGTAAGGACTGGCTTTCCCCTGATAAAACAGGATGGGGATCACCAACGGAAGCTGCTCGTAGCCCGCCTCAATGTGACGATGCATCGCGGCAATCGCGTAACGTATCATACGGAACGCCATCTTTTTATCCGGCGAGCTCTGATGCTCAATCAATATATGCAAATAGCCAGGCACTCCCTGCATGTTTAACGAATAAAGCACGTCGGAATATTGCGCCTTCAGGTTCTCTTCGACAAAGCTTCCCGATGCCAACTGTAGCGTATCAAGATCGCATATCTTACGTAATTCCACAGGCAGGTGAATATCCAGAAAATCCCTGGCAGTATCGACGTGCATTAAAAATTGTTTAAAAACGGCATCGTGCGGAGTACCTGTTGCTGATTCCATCATCCTGACCTACGCGGCGTCATCCATAACACCAGTATCCGGGAGGTATATCGCCGCGTCAGCAGGGTGTTGGCGTTTTTACGAGGCGGGCAGGGACAAAAACTCACTCTATACAAGCGTTACATGCTCTTGTGCGTGGCATTACGCAAACTGAGCGGAGAAACGACACTCGATGTATAGACACCCCGTAAAAATCGGGCAATACTGCCTGAATATTTTCCTAAAGCTGGCTATAGTCAGCTTGGCTGTCGATACGAGTAAAGGGTAAACGTTATGATTCGCACGATGTTGCAGGGCAAACTCCACCGCGTAAAAGTGACTCAGGCGGACCTGCACTATGAAGGTTCCTGCGCCATCGATCAGGATTTTCTTGATGCGGCCGGTATTCTGGAAAACGAAGCTATTGATATCTGGAATGTGTCAAACGGCAAGCGCTTCTCAACCTACGCCATTGCGGCAGAACGCGGTTCGAAAATTATCTCCGTCAATGGTGCGGCGGCACACTGCGCGGCGGTGGGCGATATTGTGATTATCGCCAGCTTTGTCACCATGACAGATGAAGAAGCACGTACCTGGCGGCCTAATGTGGCTTATTTCGAAGGCGACAATGAAATGAAACGCACAGCGAAAGCGATTCCTGTTCAGGTTGCCTGATACCACCTGTAAGCCTATTTACCCCTGCGGCTGGTTGCTAATCAGCCGTGACATGGTTTCCAGCGAATCCGTTCTTAAAATATACAGGCGTTTCAATAAGAATGGATTATCCCCCGGCTTTACTTTCCCTTTTACCGTCGTCACCGCCATATGAAATCCGGCCTCTTTTGCCGCTTTGATAGCAGTCACGTTATAGCCGCCAAAGGGGTAGGAAAGATAAAAAACGTGCGGATTAAATTGCGCCAACGCCCGCCGGGAGCGTTCAAAATCAAACAGAATATTATGATAACTACGGCTATATAAAATCGGCCGCCGATACCCATCCACCCGGTGTAAGAAATGGGTATGCGACTGAAAGTCAAAAACATCGCTCATCTTTCGCAATTCAGACACACTCATAAACTGCAGCGATTTCGGATTCCATTTCTGCGGGTGGCGTTTAATGCGCGACGAGATAATAAACGCCGTCGCCTTCATACCATATTGCTTCAGCACCGGATATGCATAGCGGCTCACCGATTTAAGGCCATCATCAAATGTGATCGCCACCGCGCGCGCCGGGAAATTAGCCCGGTTATGGATGTAATCCTCCAGTTGATACAGGGTCAATGTGGTGTAACCACGATCGCGAAGCCAGGTCATTTGGTTACTGAAAGCACGCACCGAGGTCGTGGTGGACGTATGGCGGAAACGGGTATTTTCTTCATCACGTAAAATATGGTGGTAGGTCAGTACCGGAATTCCGTTATCGGGCTGGGCGTCCAGCGCGCTGATATAAGCCAGTCTGTCGCCAATACGGATCTGATACCAGGTTTGATTAAGCCTGCCCTTCAGCTTACTAATAATGGGATAACGCAAATTATCCACCAGCACACCAAACGGGGCGCTGCCGGCATCCGGCGCGTTATACACCCGCGTATCCTTCCATGTCACCAGATTCTGATTGCTCAGTGGCTTGTTAAGGTCGCCGAGGCCATCTTCCACTTTCTGTTTCCCCTGCACGGGAGCGAGATGGCCTTTATCGATAAACCCCACGCCAAAGCCAAAGTTAAATTTATAATAGTCTGCCGCCATGGGCGTTACGGAAAGTATTTGTCCGGCGCGGATATTCCCCACGGTCACCATATTGTCGCCAATCTGCGACCAGATGGCGGCGTCTTTCGTCGTTTGCATATAACGCGCGCTGACCGCAGTGGAAAAACACAGCAGCAGAAGAAAAAAGTATTTCATCATTCATCATAACCGGGACAAAATAACGCGACGATTGTACCAATTCATATCCATAATAAGAATGACTAATACTCATACAAATCATGCAGCAACAAAAAAGGCGGGTTCTTCTGCTGCTGATGCCAGAGACTGGTGACGTCCGGCGCGCCAAGCGCAACGATGTGATCGCGAAATGCCGAACTACTCATTGACTCTCGCAGTGGAAGCATCTCCTCCATCAATGAATAGCGAATACCTGAAATGACTTCACATTGCGAATGTTTATGACTCATCAACGATGCCACACGATAAGGCGCCGCACCGGAAATATCGGTTAAAAATATCACGCCTTCGCCGGAGTCTGTGGCATGAAGCGCATCACACATCATACGGCTCAGCATATTTGAACTGAGACCCCGCCAGAAATTGACCGCCCGGCATTGCGCCAGCGGGCCGTATTTTTTCTCCAGGCGATCGAGCATATCCTGTGCGCGATCGTCATGGCAGGTAATCACCCAGCCTAACATAGCCTACCTCCTTAGCAGACAAGTAGTTTATCAGGGTGATAAGTTAAGAATGATGACAGCCGTCAAAAGTCTCCTCTCCCCGCCAGAAGAAGAGGAGAATTGTCTCAGCTACGCAAACCGCGTCCACGTTGGATCAGCGTCCAGCACAGCAGATAAAATGCCATAATGAAGATCACCAGTACGCCAAACGTCGTCGCCAACGGCACATCATGGATACCAAGGAAACCATACCGGAAGCCGCTGATCATATAGACGATCGGGTTCAGGTGCGACAACCCCTGCCAGAACGGCGGCAGTAGTGTCAGCGAGTAAAATACCCCGCCGAGATAGGTTAGCGGCGTTAGCACAAAAGTGGGGATCAGGCTGATGTCATCAAAGGTTTTCGCAAACACCGCATTTAGCAAGCCCGCCAGCGAGAACAATATCGCCGTCAGGATCAACGTAAGCGCGACAAAAATCCACGAATGCACCTGAAATGGCACAAAAAACAGCGAAATTGCCGTCACCAGGATACCAACGCACAGCCCGCGCGCCACACCGCCGCCGACAAAGCCAGCGATGATGACATGCGTCGGCACTGGCGCCACCAGCAACTCTTCGATGTTGCGCTGAAACTTGGCGCTAAAGAACGAGGAGGCCACGTTGGCATAAGAGTTGGTGATCACCGCCATCATAATCAACCCCGGCACAATAAATTGCATATAGCTAAAGCCATGCATTTCGCCAATCCGCGAGCCAATCAGGTTACCGAAGATGATGAAATAGAGTGTCATCGTAATCACTGGCGGCACCAGCGTTTGCACCCAAATTCGCATAAAGCGGTGGATCTCTTTCGCCCAGATACTTTTCAGCGCAACCCAGTACAACTGCATCATGCGTGATCTCCTTGTTTTTCATGGACCAGTGACACAAACAGTTCTTCCAGACGGTTGGCTTTGTTACGCATACTTAATACCTGCACCCCTTGCTCGCTCAGTTGGCTAAAGACGCTGTTAATTCCCTGTTCCCGTAACACTTCCACTTCCAGCGTCGAGGTATCCACCAGACGGTACTGATAACCTGCAAGCTTGGGTAGCGGGCTTTTCGGCGCTAAATCCAGAATAAACGTTTCTGATTTCAGCTTAGAAAGCAGATTCTTCATGGAGGTATTTTCTACTAACTCGCCATGCTGAATAATGCCGATATTGCGGCACAGCATTTCCGCCTCTTCCAGATAGTGAGTGGTAAGGATAATGGTGGTGCCTTTGGCGTTTAAATCCTTTAAAAAGCCCCACATTGAGCGGCGAAGTTCGATATCGACGCCCGCTGTCGGCTCATCAAGAATCAGCAACTTAGGCTCATGCATCAGAGCGCGGGCAATCATCAAACGGCGCTTCATCCCGCCGGAAAGCATCCTCGCTCGTTCATTACGTTTTTCCCACAGATCAAGCTGTTTTAGATACTTTTCGCTGCGTAAAACCGCCTCTTTATGTTCCACGCCGTAATAACCCGCCTGATTCACCACAATCTGCTGTACCGTTTCAAACGGGTTAAAGTTAAACTCTTGCGGCACCAACCCTAACTGTCGTTTAGCGTTGACTACATCTTTTTCCAGATCGTAACCAAAAACGTTAACACGCCCGGACGTTTTATTAACCAATGAGCTAATGATACCGATAGTGGTCGATTTCCCTGCCCCATTTGGCCCCAGAAGCGCGTAAAAATCCCCCGCTTCGACCTGCAAATCTATGCCGCGCAGCGCCTGAACGCCACCGGGATAGGTTTTTTTAAGTTGTTGAAGTTCCAACGCAATGGTCATAAATTCTCACTTACTTTACGTACTTACACTTTATACATGGTTTAAATAATTACGGAGTTGCCCTATATTAGCTCAACGCACTTATTTGGTTACAGGTCGTTAACCTCCATGAAAGACATAGATACACTCATCAGCAACAATGCACTATGGTCAAAAATGCTGGTGGAAGAGGATCCCGGATTTTTTGAGAAACTGGCGCAAGCGCAAAAACCGCGCTTTCTATGGATTGGGTGTTCCGACAGCCGCGTTCCCGCAGAGCGTTTAACCGGACTTGAGCCAGGTGAATTATTTGTTCACCGTAATGTGGCTAACCTGGTTATTCACACCGATCTGAACTGCCTCTCCGTGGTCCAGTATGCGGTAGATGTTCTGGAAGTTGAGCATATTATCATTTGCGGCCACTCCGGTTGCGGCGGTATCAAAGCTGCGGTAGAAAACCCTGAGCTGGGGTTGATTAATAACTGGCTGCTGCACATTCGCGATATCTGGCTTAAACATAGCTCGCTATTGGGAGAAATGCCCGAAGAGCGACGTCTGGATGCGCTCTACGAATTGAACGTGATGGAGCAGGTCTATAACCTGGGGCACTCCACCATTATGCAATCAGCGTGGAAACGTGGGCAAAATGTGACCATTCATGGCTGGGCATACAGCATCAATGATGGCCTGCTTCGCGATCTTGACGTCACCGCCACTAACAGGGAAACCCTGGAGAACGGCTATCACAAGGGGATTTCCGCCCTAAGTCTGAAATACATTAACCACGAATAAGCCACCAGGCCAGATGGAAACGTTATAGACCGGATAAGTCGCTTTAACGGCACCATCCGGCGGTTTTGTCGGCGTCGCTTCGCTTACCCGGCCTACAACAACTACCGTAGGCCGGATAAGACGTTTACGCCGCAATCCGGCATTTCTGTTCTTATTCGTCCAGCAGCACAACTTTGCCAACGTACGGCAAATGGCGATAACGCTGGGCATAATCGATGCCGTAACCTACCACGAACTCATCCGGGATAGAGAAACCAATAAACTCTACCGGGACATCCACTTCACGGCGAGACGGTTTATCCAGCAGCGTACAAATCGCCAGCGATTTCGGCTCGCGCAGGCTAAGAATCTCACGCACTTTCGACAGAGTATTACCGGAATCGATAATATCTTCGACAATCAGCACGTCCTTGCCGCGAATATCCTCATCCAGATCTTTCAAGATTTTTACGTCGCGGGTGGTGGACATGCCGCTACCATAACTGGAGGCGGTCATAAAATCGACTTCATGAGGAACCTGGACTTCACGACACAGGTCTGCCATAAACATAAATGAGCCACGCAACAGACCAACCAGCACCATTTCACTGCCGCTGTCTTTATAACGTTCGGTAATCAGACGCCCCAGTTCGGCAATACGTGCTTTGATCTCCGCTTCGGGGATCATGACTTCAACGGTATGTTTCATATTTATAACCATATGATTTAAAAACAAATCACTCAATGCCGGTTGATAATAACGCCGCATTGACGCGCAAGGCACGCAGTATACCAGCAAACGCCTCTATTCGCGGCATTTGATCAGAAAGCTCATTTTGTGATGTCGATCACACATGTTAATTCCTATACTTAATTGCAACTAAAAAATTAACAATTTGGGATGGTGTCTTTTTATGGTAGAAAATAACGCACGATCGCCACGATTACTCGTGACGCTGACGGCCCTCTTTGCCGCGCTTTGCGGGCTGTATCTTCTTATCGGAGGTGTCTGGCTGGTTGCCATTGGCGGTTCCTGGTACTACCCCATCGCGGGTGTCGTGATGCTGGGCGTGGCCGGATTGCTATGGCGCAGCAAACGCGCCGCACTGTGGCTGTATGCCGCCCTGCTGCTGGCGACAATGATTTGGGGCGTATGGGAAGTCGGGTTCGACTTCTGGGCGCTCACGCCGCGCAGCGATATTCTGGTCTTCTTCGGCATCTGGCTAATCTTGCCGTTTGTCTGGCATCGTCTGGTGGTGCCCTCCAGCGGCGCAGTGGCGGCGCTGGTTGTGGCGCTGCTGATTAGCGGCGGTATCCTGACCTGGGCTGGCTTTAATGACCCACAAGAGATCAACGGTACACTTCGCGCTGATGCCACACCCGCTAATGCCATCTCGTCGGTCGCCGATGCGGACTGGCCGGCCTACGGGCGTAATCAGGAAGGCCAACGCTATTCGCCGCTCAAACAGATCACTGCGGATAACGTCCACCAGCTGAAAGAAGCGTGGGTCTTCCGCACCGGGGATCTGAAGCAACCCAACGATCCGGGCGAAATTACCAACGAAGTGACCCCGATTAAAGTCGGCGACACACTTTATCTGTGTACGGCACACCAACGGCTGTTCGCGCTGGACGCCGCCAGCGGTAAAGAGAAGTGGCATTTTGATCCGCAGTTGAAGACCGATTCGTCTTTCCAGCACGTCACCTGCCGCGGCGTCTCTTATCATGAGGCCAAAGCGGATACCGCCTCGCCGGAGGTCATCGCCGACTGTCCGCGCCGCATTATCCTCCCGGTCAATGACGGCCGCCTTTTCGCGGTGAATGCCGAAACCGGCAAGCTGTGTGAAACCTTCGCCAACAAAGGCGTCCTGAATCTGCAAACCAATATGCCGGATACTACGCCGGGGCTATATGAGCCGACGTCACCGCCGATTATCACCGATAAAACCATCGTGATTGCGGGTTCGGTTACGGATAACTTTTCCACCCGGGAAACCTCCGGCGTGATTCGCGGTTTTGATGTTAATACCGGTAAACTGATGTGGGCCTTTGATCCGGGGGCGAAAGATCCGAACGCTATCCCGTCCGATGAACACTCTTTTACCTTTAACTCGCCAAACTCGTGGGCGCCTGCCGCCTATGACGCGAAACTGGACCTGGTGTATCTGCCGATGGGCGTCACCACACCGGATATCTGGGGCGGTAACCGCACGCCGGAACAGGAGCGTTATGCCAGCTCCATCCTGGCGCTGAATGCCACCACCGGGAAACTGGCATGGAGCTATCAGACCGTCCATCACGACCTGTGGGATATGGACCTGCCGGCACAGCCGACGCTGGCGGATATTACCGTCGACGGTAAAACCGTTCCCGTTATCTATGCGCCAGCGAAAACCGGTAATATCTTTGTGCTGGACAGACGTAATGGCGAACTGGTCGTGCCTGCCCCGGAAAAACCGGTACCACAAGGCGCGGCGAAAGGCGATTACGTCTCCAAAACTCAGCCGTTCTCGGAGTTAACGTTCCGCCCGAAAAAAGATCTCTCCGGCGCGGATATGTGGGGGGCGACCATGTTCGACCAACTGGTGTGTCGCGTCATGTTCCACCAGTTACGCTATGAAGGTATCTTTACCCCACCCTCCGAGCAAGGCACGCTGGTATTTCCTGGCAACCTGGGGATGTTTGAGTGGGGTGGGATCTCTGTCGATCCAGACCGCCAGGTCGCTATCGCTAACCCGATGGCTCTGCCGTTTGTCTCAAGGCTTATTCCTCGAGGTCCAGGCAATCCAATGGAGCCGCCGAAAGATGCGAAAGGCACCGGTACGGAAGCTGGTATTCAGCCACAGTACGGCGTACCGTTTGGCGTCACGCTGAACCCGTTCCTTTCGCCGTTTGGCCTGCCGTGTAAACAACCGGCCTGGGGCTACATCTCCGCGCTGGATCTGAAGACCAATGAAATTGTGTGGAAGAAACGGATCGGTACACCGCGAGACAGTATGCCGTTCCCGATGCCGGTCCCGGTGCCGTTTAACATGGGAATGCCAATGCTGGGAGGCCCCATCTCCACCGCGGGTAACGTGCTGTTTATCGCCGCGACCGCCGACAATTATCTACGTGCTTATAACATGAGCAACGGGGAGAAACTGTGGCAGGGCCGTTTGCCTGCCGGTGGCCAGGCAACGCCAATGACCTATGAGGTCAATGGTAAGCAGTATGTTGTGGTCTCTGCGGGGGGACACGGTTCGTTTGGCACGAAAATGGGCGACTATATCGTCGCGTACGCTTTACCTGACGACGCGAAGTAACTGAAAAGCCCGGCGCGTGCCGGGCATATTGCCGGGGCGCTTCGCGCGCCCGGCCTACGTCAGATACATTGGTTATACCGTAAAACCAAGCATCATCCCCGTATCTTCATGTTCCAACAGATGACAGTGCGCCATATACGCATGTTCTTTCGGCGCGTCATGATCAAACTTCACCAGCACTTCGCTGATGCCGCCTTCAACGCGTACGGTATCCTTCCAGCCTGTTCTGTGCGCCGCTGGCGCTTTGCCATTCTCTGACAAAATACGGAACTGCGTGCCGTGGATATGGAAAGGATGCAGCATCATATCGCCCACGCCGGAAATCACCCAACGTTCATGCTGGCCTTTCTGCGCCGCGAACATCGGTTTGTTCATATCGAATACCTGGCCATTGATAAAATTAGCGTTATGGAAATCGAATTTTCCGCCGTGATTCATATTCCCCATCGAACCATGATTCATCCCGCCGTGATTCATGTTGCTATGATCCATCTCGCCATGCCCCATATTTCCGCCCTGCATATGCGCGTTCATGCTGTCATGATCCATGCCGCTCATCGCCTGAGCGCCATATTTCTTCATCAGCATCTGCATCCCCATCATATCAAGGCGCGGGTCCATCGACAGTTTAAGATTGCGCACCGTCAGCCCTTCCAGAGACGGTAACGCTGGCATCGTGGTCAACGTATCCGGTAACGTACCGGACGCGGTAATCATCAACGGCTGGATGCGCATCACTGGATGCGGCTTATCAAACGGAGCGATCGCCATCCCCATCTGGCTGACCGGCAGCGTCACCAGATCAAAGGCTTTCCCGTCGCTGATATCCACCAGTACTTCAAAACGTTCGCCCATTAATAACGGTAGCTCAGTCACTTTCACCGGCTCCGCCAGCAGGCCACCGTCGCTGGCTATTACATAAAACGGGCGATTATCGCTGGCGGCGATATTTAGCGAACGCGCATTACAGCCATTCAACAAACGCAAGCGTAACCAGCCTTTCGGCGCGGAATGTTGCGGATAGATAGCGCCATTGGTCAGGAGCGTATCGCCAAACCAGCCGACGGCAGCGGTCATAATATCCAGTTGGTAATCAATCTGGCCATCGGCGGAGAAACGCTTATCCTGAATGATGACCGGCACATCGTCGATACCCCATTGTTTCGGCAGACGCAATCGGCGAATCTCGTCATCCTCAATCAGCACCAGTCCGGCAAGTCCCATCGCCACCTGGCGTCCGGTCTTACCGTGCTTGTGCGGATGAATCCAGCAGGTCGCGGCGCGTTGTTGGGGCGTGAACGTTACCGAGCGGGTTCCGCCTGCGGGAATAATCCCCTGGGGACCACCGTCAACAACGCCCGGAATCTCCAGACCATGCCAGTGAAGCGTTGTGTCTTCGGCCAGTTGGTTATGGATATCAACGGTCACGCTTTTTCCTTTATGAAGCTGTACCGCCGGCCCCAGCAAATGACCGTTGTAACCCCAGGTCGTCGCGCTCTTACCAGCGAACGTCGACTGCCCGGCTTTCACAATCAACTGCATACGATTGCTCGCATCTGCCGTTAACAGGTCAGGAATAGGTAACGCGGGACGTTCGGCGGCAAAAGCGGCGCGACTCCACAACGGCAGCGCTGATGCAACCCCCAGCGCCACAGAATATTTTAAGAAATCACGGCGTAACATAATCATTTCCTTATAATGAACAGGCGGGTGTCTAAGCTTAGACCCTGCCCTAACGGGAAGGTCAAGCCAGCAACACGTCTTTACCGTTCCTGACAGCAATACAAATAAGAATGAGGACGTCGCGCCATAAGGCGATAATAAAAGTCGTCGCTACGTCCACAGTGTGCTAACGTTGACTTTCCCTGATGCCGTGGTAGAAGCAATGAAGACGTTTTTCAGACCCGTGTTGTTTGGCAGCCTGATGGCCCTGTGTGCGAATAGCTATGCGCTTACTGAGTCCGAAGCTGAAGATATGGCCGATTTAACGGCGGTTTTCGTTTTTCTGAAAAATGACTGTGGTTACCAGAACTTACCTAACAGTCAGATTCGGCGTGCGCTGGTCTTTTTTGCCCAGCAAAATCAGTGGGACCTCAGCAACTACGATACTTTCGATATGAAATCACTGGGCGAAGACAGCTACCGTGATCTTAGCGGTATCGGTATCCCCGTCGCTAAAAAATGCAAAGCGTTGGCCCGCGATTCCCTCAGCCTGTTAGCCTACGTTAAATAATCCTCCGCTCCAGATACTTTACATGATTCATGTTGCAGGAAGGCGGCGACGCAGTGAATCCCCAAGAGCTTACACCTGTAAGGGAGCGGGGTAAGCAAGTAAAGCCAACACACCTGCCGTTTGAAGTATGATGAGATTATATTGCTGAAATAATGACCGTGCATCTGTGGTCATTGTTAGCTATGATGTTGCGCCCTTTTTTTACGGGTGTTAACAATGGAGGTATCAGCCAATGGCCGAAAATACGATGTGGCATGAAACGCTACACGACCAGTTTGGTCAGTACTTTGCCGTAGACAACGTTCTGTATCATGAAAAAACCGATCACCAGGATTTGATCATCTTTGAAAACGCCGCGTTTGGCCGCGTAATGGCGCTGGATGGCGTGGTACAGACCACCGAACGCGATGAGTTTATCTATCATGAAATGATGACCCACGTCCCGTTGCTGGCGCATGGTCATGCGAAACATGTCCTGATCATCGGCGGCGGTGACGGTGCCATGCTGCGAGAAGTGACGCGGCATAAAGGCGTTGAGACCATCACCATGGTGGAAATTGACGCTGGTGTAGTCGCATTTTGTCGTCAATATTTACCTCACCACAATGCCGGCAGCTACGACGATCCGCGCTTTACGCTGGTGATCGACGATGGCGTGAATTTCGTCAATCAGACCCACCAGACCTTTGATGTCATCATCTCCGACTGTACTGATCCGATCGGTCCCGGAGAAAGCCTGTTTACCTCCGCCTTTTATGAAGGCTGTAAGCGTTGCCTGAATCCTGGCGGGATTTTTGTCGCTCAGAATGGCGTTTGCTTTCTGCAACAGGATGAAGCGCTTGATAGCCACCGCAAACTGAGCCATTACTTCAGCGACGTCAGCTTCTACCAGGCAGCGATTCCGACTTATTATGGCGGTATCATGACCTTCGCCTGGGCAACAGACAACGGCGCCCTTCGCCACTTGTCGAGCGAGATTATTCAGGCACGTTTTCATGTCGCCGGTCTCAAATGCCGCTATTACAACCCGGCTATTCACACCGCTGCATTTGCACTACCGCAATATCTGCATGACGTACTGTCCGCACAGTAACGCTAAGGAGGTGATAAAAATTGAAAAAGCTAAAACTACATGGCTTTAATAATCTGACGAAAAGCCTGAGTTTTTGTATTTACGATATCTGCTACGCCAAAACCGCAGATGAGCGCGACGGCTACATTGCCTATATCGATGAACTCTATAATGCCAACCGACTGACCGAAATCCTGTCAGAAACTTGCTCCATTATCGGCGCGAACATCCTGAACATCGCCCGCCAGGATTATGAACCCCAGGGTGCCAGCGTCACGATTCTGGTGAGTGAAGAGCCGATTGATCCAAAACTTATCGACCAAACTGAACATCCCGGTCCACTGCCGGAAACGGTGGTAGCGCACCTCGATAAGAGCCATATCTGCGTGCATACCTACCCGGAAAGCCATCCGGAAGGCGGACTTTGCACCTTTCGCGCCGACATCGAAGTGTCAACCTGCGGGGTGATTTCACCGCTAAAAGCGCTCAATTACCTGATCCACCAGCTAGAGTCCGATATTGTCACCATCGATTACCGCGTGCGCGGCTTTACGCGTGACGTCAACGGTATGAAGCACTTTATTGACCATGAAATTAATTCCATTCAGAATTTTATGTCAGAAGATATGAAATCGCTGTATGACATGGTGGATGTAAACGTGTATCAGGAAAATATTTTCCATACCAAAATGCTGCTTAAGGAGTTTGATCTTAAGCACTATATGTTTCACACCAAACCGGAAGATCTTACTGAAACCGAACGTCAGGAGATCACCGCCGCGCTATGGAAAGAGATGCGCGAGATTTATTATGGCCGCAATATTTCTGCGGTCTGATTCACCGCTGGCGGCGCTTAACGGCGCTGTCAGTCCGGCTGCACCAACGTTAGCGCAAAAGCGCGTCCTTTGAGTTCAGCCTGCGCTGACAGCGGCAGTTAACGTCGGTAATGACATCATTAAAACGCTCAAGCGGCGCCACATTAAAGAGCGAATGCGCGCCATATTTACTGCTGTCCGCCAGCAGCACTTTACGCAGCGCGTTAGCAATAATCTCCTGCTTAAGCCCGGCCTTATCTTCCGTCGGAGTCGTCACGCCCGTATGGACGCCCCACGAATTACAGCTCATAAAAGCAATATTCGGCTAAACGCTGCGCAACAACTTACGCCCATGCTCACCGATGCAGGACTGGCTACTGTCATCGATACGGCCACCGACAATGGTCACTTCAATTTGCCGGGCTGGTGCGTAAAATCGTATGCCGCAGCTAACTTAACCGCGCGCAGGCTTGCTCTACGACAGATGCGATTTCCTGCTCAGCACAATCCGACACCATCCGCGCAGCGTCAATATCGACAACCTCCGTCCGCTCCCGGCACAGCGCATTATCCGCCTGACGACGCGTGGCTTCGTTCATCGAACCCGCGACCACCAGCACTGGCAACGGCTGCCAGTCTTGCGTAAATGGACATGATCTATCTGAACATTCAGCTCTACCACTTCAATCCCGAGCTACTCACTTGAGATCCTTATCTGCTTGTAGACCTCTTTGCCAACATTGTTCCTAAGGATGCGAAATCGGTTCTTGGGTGTTCATGCAGGGATAAAAAAAGCCCGACGTAAACGTCCGGCTTTATGAATGATTGAAATCGCTCAGGATTGCGCTAAAAATTGCCGATAGGCTTTCACCACCTGGAGAAAATCTTCCACGCCGCACAGCGACAGGCTTTCTTCATCGTAGTAGTTCATGCCTTCTTCCATTTCATCGCCCGTGAATTCCAGCTGGTTAGCGCGGACCATCACCTCCTCGCCGTCCATCCAGATAGTGTACTCATGACCCGCCCGCTGCCAGGAACGTTCGCTGCCTTTCAAAGCATGCGCGGCCTGTTCCACTTCATCAAGCAGCGCCAGGTTCTCCTTCACTTCTTCATTAAACCAGTGCCCTACCACTTCGTGGCCCATGGACATACGTACCAAAACCCGCCCGGTTACATCGCGCAGAAATTCGTAATCCATAATGTGTTCCTCTGCTCCCGGCAATGCGCCAATACCGCATTGCGCCTTGCTGTAATTATCGCAGCCTGAACAGAGAAAAAAAGCGGGGCGGACGGAAGGATCGGAAATAAAAATGCCCGCTGACACAAGGTTCACCGGGCATTGATGCATTTTTAGGCAAAATGCGTCAGGGCATTACACCGCCGTCTGGAAAATCACGCCGTCAGCTTTCTCGGTATACTGGGAAAGCTGATCGAAGTTCAGGTAGCGATAGGTATCAACCGCTGTTTTATCCACCTGCGCCACATAGGTCTGGTACTCTTCTGGCGTCGGCAACTTACCGATCAGTGCCGCCACCGCCGCCAGCTCTGCCGAGGCCAGGAAGACGTTCGCGCCGGTACCTAAGCGGTTCGGGAAGTTACGGGTTGAGGTGGAAACCACCGTTGCACCGTCTGCCACGCGCGCCTGGTTCCCCATGCACAAAGAGCACCCCGGGATCTCGATCCGCGCGCCGCTCTTACCAAATACGCTATAGTAACCTTCTTCAGTCAGTTGAGCCGCGTCCATACGGGTAGGCGGTGCCACCCACAGGCGGGTCGGCAGCTGGCCTTTGTGATTATCCAGCAGCTTACCGGCCGCGCGGAAGTGGCCGATGTTGGTCATGCAGGAACCAATAAAGACTTCGTCGATCTTCTCGCCCTGCACGTCAGACAGCAGACGCGCGTCGTCAGGATCATTCGGCGCGCACAGGATTGGTTCTTTAATATCCGCCAGATCGATCTCGATCACCGCCGCGTATTCTGCGTCGGCGTCGGCTTCCAGCAGTTGTGGCTCCGCCAGCCATTTTTCCATGCCCTGAATACGACGCTCCAGGGTACGACGATCACCGTAACCTTCAGCAATCATCCACTTCAACAAAACGATGTTGGAGGTCAGATACTCAATGATCGGCTCTTTGTTCAACTTGATGGTACAACCCGCAGCGGAACGCTCGGCGGAGGCATCGGTCAGCTCAAATGCCTGCTCCACTTTCAGATCCGGCAAGCCTTCGATTTCCAGGATGCGGCCAGAGAAGATGTTTTTCTTCCCTTTCTTTTCCACGGTTAGCAGCCCTTGCTTAATCGCGTATAGCGGAATGGCATGGACCAGATCGCGCAGCGTGATCCCCGGCTGCATTTTGCCTTTGAAGCGCACCAGTACGGATTCCGGCATATCCAGCGGCATTACGCCAGTCGCGGCGGCAAACGCGACCAGACCCGAGCCCGCCGGGAAGGAGATACCAATCGGGAAACGGGTATGAGAATCACCACCGGTGCCGACGGTATCCGGCAGCAGCATACGGTTCAACCACGAGTGAATTACCCCGTCTCCCGGACGCAGCGACACGCCGCCACGGTTCATAATGAAGTCTGGCAGGGTATGATGGGTATTCACGTCAACCGGTTTCGGATAAGCCGCGGTATGGCAGAACGACTGCATCACCAGGTCAGCCGAGAAGCCCAGACAGGCCAGGTCTTTCAGCTCATCACGGGTCATTGGGCCGGTGGTATCCTGAGATCCCACAGAGGTCATCTTCGGTTCGCAGTACGCCCCTGGACGGACCCCAGCCACACCGCAGGCGCGACCGACCATTTTCTGCGCCAACGAGAAACCGCGGCGGCTTTCCGCCACGTCTTTCGCCTGACGGAAAACGTCTGAATGCGGCAGGCCCAGCGCTTCACGCGCTTTGGTGGTGAGACCGCGACCGATAATCAGCGGAATACGACCACCAGCCCGTACTTCATCAACCAGGACCTCGGTTTTCAGTTCGAAATTCGCCAACAGCTCACCGGTTTCATGGCGGCGAACTTCGCCTTTATACGGGTAGACGTCAATCACGTCGCCCATATTAAGGAGAGAGACATCAACCTCGATCGGCAGCGCACCCGCATCTTCCATAGTGTTAAAGAAGATCGGGGCGATTTTGCCGCCGAGGCACAGACCGCCGCCGCGTTTGTTCGGCACAAACGGAATGTCGTCCCCCATAAACCACAGCACCGAGTTGGTAGCAGATTTACGTGAAGAACCGGTCCCCACCACATCGCCGACATAGGCCAGCGGGAAGCCTTTTTGTACTAATGCCTCGATCTGCTTGATCGGGCCAACAATGCCCGGCTGATCCGGCTCAATGCCTTCGCGGGCGTTTTTCAGCATCGCCTGCGCGTGCAGCGGAATATCCGGACGAGACCAGGCATCTGGTGCCGGAGAGAGATCATCGGTATTGGTTTCACCGGTCACTTTGAAAACGGTGACGGTGATCTTTTCCGCCAGTGGTGGACGGCTCAGGAACCATTCGGCATCGGCCCAGGATTGCATCACCTGCTTCGCGTATTCGTTACCGGCTTTGGCTTTTTCTTCCACATCATAGAAGTTATCGAACATCAGCAGCGTGTGGGACAGCGCTTTGGCAGCGATCGGCGCCAGCTTAGCGTCGTCCAGGGCATCAATCAGTGGATGGATATTGTAGCCCCCCTGCATGGTGCCAAGTAACTCAATGGCTTTCTCAGGGGCAATTAACGGAGACGTGGTTTCGCCTTTCGCGACGGCGGCAAGAAAACCGGCTTTAACATAGGCGGCTTCATCGACGCCAGGGGGAACGCGGTGGGTTAACAGGTCTAACAGGAACTCTTCTTCGCCCGCGGGCGGGTTTTTTAGCAGCTCGACGAGCGCGGCCATTTGGGTTGCATCTAAAGGTTTGGGCACAATCCCCTCGGCGGCACGTTCAGCTACGTGCTTACGGTATTCTTCTAGCACGACGGTTCTCCTCGCTCTCATTGTCATAGTGCGGCATACGCTTTGTGTATGGGCGATTCTCTTCACGCTCCTGTGAGACAGCAGTTAGTAGGGTAAATGCCCGGGTACCGCAACGGGCAGAATAGCAGGATTTTAGTAGGGTGTTAATCTGTTTACAAAAAAGCAACATAAAAAAGTGGCTGAATCGTTAAGGATGGTCTAATACTCCGTTGAGACGGCGACTCCTGCGGTAAATTCTTACCTCATTTCGTGCTGTGATCATCACGTGGCAGTACCGATCCCAACATTAGCTAAAAATTAAACTATCGCCCCTTTATACTCACGCAAAACTGCACCCCGTCGGCGGCAGGCATAATGACCATAGCGATTCCCTGGAATCGGGAGAGATAAAATGACGTTGCCCTTCAAACCCCATGTCATCGCCCTTGTATGCAGCGCTGGGTTATTTGCCGCTTCGGGTGTGCTGTATGTAAAAAGCCGTACCCCCGAGGTGCCTGTGCCGGCAGCGCCAGCCGCTGACCAAGCGCAAACGCCCGTTCCCGCGCCTGCCGTGAAAACCACCTTTACCACCGCGCAAATCGATCAATGGGTCGCGCCTGTCGCGCTGTATCCCGATCCCCTGCTTTCGCAGGTACTCATGGCCTCCACCTACCCGGCGAACGTGGTTCAGGCCGTACAATGGTCGCGTGATAACCCCACGCTCCAGGGCGATACCGCTATTCAGGCGGTGGCAAGCCAGCCCTGGGACCCCAGTGTAAAATCACTGGTCGCTTTTCCTCAGTTGATGGCGCTTATGGGCGAAAATCCGCAATGGGTGCAAAATCTGGGCGATGCCTTCTTAGCACAGCCGCAGGATGTGATGGATGCCGTCCAAAGGTTGCGTCTGCTGGCCCAACAAACCGGCTCGTTAAAATCCACGCCACAGCAAACTGTCACCCGCGTGCCAAAAACGAGTGTTTCTTCCACCACCGCGGCGGCAACCACGACCTCCGCCAGTACGCCTGTCGCGTCTTCAGGCGTCATCAAAATCGAGCCCGCGAATCCGCAGGTCGTTTACGTACCGAACTATAACCCCGCGACAGTTTATGGCGCCTGGCCCAATACCGCTTATCCGCCGGTGTACTTACCGCCCCCTCCGGGACAGCAATTTGCCGATAGTTTTGTGAAAGGTTTTGGTTATAGTCTGGGTGTCGCGACGACCTATGCCTTATTCAGCAGCATCGACTGGGATGACGACGATCATCACCACCATGATGACGATCATCACCATGACGATGATGACCACCATGGCGGTAATGGTTATCAACATAATGGCGATAATATCAACATCAATGTCAATAATTTCAACCGGATATCTGGACAAAATCTGCCCGGTAAAACGATGGGCTGGCAGCATAATCCAGGTTATCGCAATGGTCTACCCTATCCGAATAATTCGGTTGCGCAGCATCTCCACCCGACCAACGTCAGCGGCGGGCTCAGCGCGACGCAGCCAGCCCCAGCGTCCCGCGATAGCCAGCGTCAGGCGGCAATGGCACAATTTCAACAGCATAGCCGTACAGCGGATGCTTCTCTGCCCACTGCAAGCCCCCGCGATATCCAGCGAAAAGCGGCCTCCCAACAGTTAAATCAGATAGCCCAGCGTAACAATTATCGCGGTTATGATGATCTACATAATAGCGCGCGGCGGCAGACGGCGCAGCAGCATAGCGCGGCGCTGACATCCCGGACGCAGCAGCATCCCTTATCGCAGCAACAGCGTAACGCGGCGCATCAGCGCATCGCGTCGTCCACGCTGCAGCAACGTCAGGCATTCCAGCAGATGCATAGCAATATGTTTAGCGGGAACGACAGCCGCTCGCCGTCGTGGCAATCGCAACAGTTACGTGGTCAGGAAAGCCGCCGGATAGGTCACTTAAACACTGACCAGCGCGCCGCAGCACGGGAACGTCTCTCTGAACACCATGAATTTCATCGCCGTTAACCGGAGCAGATAATGAAAAAGGTCATGTTAAGCGCTCTGTTACTGTCGCTCCCTTTACTGGGCTACGCACAGGAACGGTTCTCCTCCCCGGAAGCAGCCGCCAGCGCCTTCGCCGCGGCGGTAGTCACTAAAAATGAAACGCAGCTTACCGCCTTATTGGGTGATGACTGGCGGCAATTTCTTCCTCCGGAGGGGGCGGATCCCGAGGCCGTCGCCCGTTTCAATCGGGACTGGCGAGAAGGCCACCGCATCGTACAAAACGCCAATACGGCGCACCTGAATGTCGGACGAGAAGACTGGCAGCTACCGGTGCCAATGCTAAAGGAGGCTGACGGCTGGCGCTTTGATATGGCAGCTGCCCAGGATGAGATCCTCACCCGCACTATTGGACGGAACGAGCTTTCCACTTTGCAGGCTATGCACGCTTACGTAGCTGCGCAACAGGACTATTACCTGCAATACCATCGCTGGGCACACAAAATAATCAGTAGCGAAGGCAAAAAAGATGGCCTGTACTGGCCGGCCAGATCGGGCGAAGTACCCAGTCCATTAGGACCAAACTTTAGCCCTGCGGCACCAGATCAGGGTTATCACGGCTACCATTTCCGTATTATTAAAGATAACGACGGCCACGGCGCGGCGCTTCTGGCCTGGCCGATGCATTACGGCGAAACCGGGGTGATGAGTTTTCTGGTGAATCAGGACGATCGTATTTATCAGGCGGATTTAGGAAAGGACACCGGAAGTAAGGTTCAGACTATTACGCGTTTTGCGCCAGACGCGCAGTGGCAGGTTGCCGAATAGCCCGTAAGCGCCTGGCGTTATCGCCAGGCCTGATCATTAGCCCTGATGCGGCATTAATTCCGGGTGCCCCTGCACCAGCGGCTTGTTGCTGGTCAACGCGGCTTCATCAGCCTGAATACTGCCGGAGTTAGCCGCCCATACCCCTTCACGCGTGTGGGTGATCTGCTGATGCTGCGCATTCAAATCCTCGCCCATTGCCGCAATATGCGTACTTTCCGTACCGCCGCTGTTAGTCGCCCAGGGGATGACGGGATCGCTGGCGAATGCCATGCCAGAAAGTAACGTCGCGGTTAGCGCTGCTGTCGTCAGAAAAAGTTTCATATATCAAACCTCATAATTAGCTCACTATTATTTTATACAGTTACTAATTTCCAGGTGATGACAAAATAAGGAAAGGTATTTCTTATGAAACAATTAGTTGTTTGAGAATAGCCGCAAAACATCCGACTGAAGGCCTGAAGTATCAAAACGCATCACTACCGAAGAGATAAATTCTGTCGTTTCGTTAACGTTGGTCATCATTTGACATATCTGGGTTATCAGACATAAAAAAGCGGCTGCAAAGCCGCTTTTTGCACTGGATGGCGCATTGCCGGAGGGCGACTGACGTCTTATCCAGACTACGCCCGCCCGGTATTGTCACCCTCAGAAAATCATTTCTTCTTCGCTTTCGGGTTAGGCAGATCAGTGATGCTACCTTCAAAGATTTCCGCCGCCAGGCCCACGGACTCATGCAGGGTCGGGTGGGCATGAATGGTCAACGCGATGTCTTCCGCATCACAGCCCATTTCGATCGCCAGACCGATTTCACCCAGCAGCTCGCCGCCGTTGGTACCGACAATCGCACCACCGATAACACGGTGAGATTCTTTGTCGAAAATCAGTTTAGTCATACCGTCTGCGCAGTCGGAAGCAATAGCACGGCCAGAAGCTGCCCACGGGAAGGTGGCGGTTTCATAGCTGATGCCTTTTTCTTTTGCTTCTTTCTCGGTCAAACCTACCCATGCTACTTCGGGTTCAGTGTAGGCGATGGACGGAATCACTTTCGGATCAAAGTAGTGTTTTTGACCAGCGATAACTTCAGCGGCAACGTGACCTTCGTGAACCCCTTTGTGCGCCAGCATCGGCTGACCGACGATATCACCGATAGCGAAGATGTGCGGTACGTTGGTACGTAGCTGTTTGTCTACGCGGATGAAGCCACGGTCATCAACTTCCACGCCCGCTTTACCCGCATCGAGGTTTTTACCGTTCGGCACACGGCCGATAGCCACCAGCACAGCGTCGTAGCGTTTCGCTTCAGACGGTGCTTTTTTGCCTTCCATGGAAACGTAGATACCGTCTTCTTTCGCTTCAACGGCAGTCACTTTCGTTTCCAGCATCAGGTTGAATTTCTTGCTGATGCGTTTGGTGAAGACTTTCACGATGTCTTTATCGGCAGCCGGGATAACCTGGTCGAACATTTCAACCACGTCAATTTCTGACCCCAGCGCATGGTACACGGTCCCCATTTCCAGACCAATAATGCCACCGCCCATGACCAGCAGGCGTTTCGGCACTTCTTTCAGCTCCAGCGCGTCTGTAGAGTCCCAGATACGCGGATCTTCATGCGGAATAAACGGCAGTTGGATCGGACGAGAGCCCGCCGCAATGATCGCATTGTCGAAGTTAATCACGGTCTTGCCGTTTTCGCCTTCAACTTCCAGGGTGTTCGCCCCGGTGAATTTACCCAGACCGTTAACCACTTTCACCTTACGGCCTTTGGCCATACCCGCCAGACCGCCGGTCAGTTGAGTGATCACTTTTTCTTTCCAGGTACGAATTTTGTCGATATCCGTTTTCGGCTCACCGAAGACGATACCGTGTTCAGCCAGCGCTTTGGCTTCTTCAATAACTTTCGCTACGTGCAGCAGAGCTTTAGAAGGGATACAGCCGACGTTCAGACAAACACCGCCGAGGGTGTTGTAACGTTCTACAATTACGGTTTCCAGACCTAAATCAGCGCAACGGAAAGCAGCAGAGTAGCCTGCCGGGCCCGCCCCAAGTACCACGACCTGAGTTTTGATTTCAGTACTCATCATGACCTCTTTATTTGTATCCGGCGGTCCGGGGTACTTGATCGCCCATCATCCACCGGGTCGTTCTATCCGCCCGTATCTTACAAAATTGTTAACAATTTTGAAACAACAAACGGATCACGAATTATCGCTTTCGCTAATAACCTCACAAACTTCATGAGATTATCAGAAAAAAGCCGGCCGTCAGGCCGGCTTTTTGACTTACATCACCAGACGGCGAATGTCAGACAGCATGTTATTAATGATGGTAATGAAACGTGCACCATCAGCACCGTCGATTACACGGTGGTCGAAGGAAAGAGAGATAGGCATCATCAGACGCGGTACAAACTCTTTACCGTTCCACACCGGTTCCATCGCCGACTTGGACACGCCAAGGATAGCGACTTCAGGTGCGTTCACAATCGGCGCAAAGTGGGTGGTGCCCAGGCCGCCGATGCTGGAGATAGTAAAGCAACCGCCCTGCATCTCGCCAGCAGTCAGCTTACCGTCACGCGCTTTTTTGGAGATGGTGGTCAGTTCGCGAGACAGCTCAGTAACACTCTTCTTGTTCACGTCTTTGAATACCGGAACGACCAGACCATTCGGTGTATCCACCGCGACGCCGATGTTGATGTATTTCTTCAGCGTCAGACGCTGACCGTCTTCGGACAGAGAGCTGTTGAAGCGCGGCATCTGTTCCAGTGCAGCGGCAACCGCTTTCATGATGAAGACCACTGGGGTGTATTTCACATCCAGTTTGCGCTTCTCAGCTTCAGCGTTCTGCTGTTTACGGAATGCTTCCAGATCGGTGATATCGGTTTTGTCGAAGTGGGTAACGTGCGGGATCATCACCCAGTTACGGCTCAGGTTAGCACCAGAGATTTTCTGGATACGACCCAGCTCTACTTCTTCGACTTCACCAAACTTGCTGAAGTCGACTTTCGGCCACGGCAACATGCCCGGGATACCACCGCCAGCAGCCGCTGGTGCAGATTCCGCACGCTTAATCGCGTCTTTCACGTAAGCCTGAACGTCTTCACGCAGGATACGACCTTTACGACCGGTGCCTTTCACTTTCGCCAGGTTAACGCCGAACTCGCGCGCCAGGCGGCGGATCAGCGGAGTGGCATGAACGTAAGCGTCATTTTCAGCAAACTCAGATTTACCTTCCGCTTTGGCAACCGGGGCCGCTGCAGGCTGCTCAGCTTTCGCAGCTGGCGCCGGAGCGGCGGCTTCCTGCTTAGCCGGAGCGGCGGCAGGCGCTGCGCCTTCCACTTCAAAGACCATAATCAGCGAGCCAGTTTTTACTTTATCGCCGGTATTGATTTTGATCTCTTTTACGGTGCCTGCGAACGGCGCCGGCACTTCCATTGACGCCTTATCACCTTCCACGGTGATCAGCGACTGTTCAGCTTCCACTTTATCGCCGACTTTCACCATGACTTCGGTGACTTCAACTTCATCGCCGCCGATATCGGGAACGTTGACGTCTTTCGCGCCAGTGGCTGCCGGGGCTGCCGCCGGCGCTGCTTCGGCCTTCGCCGCAGCCGGTGCCGCAGCGCCTGCTTCGCCCGCTACGTCGAAGACCATGATCAGCGAGCCGGTAGACACTTTATCGCCGGTGTTGATTTTGATCTCTTTGACGGTGCCCGCAAACGGCGCCGGGACTTCCATCGACGCTTTATCGCCTTCGACGGTGATCAGCGACTGTTCAGCCTCAACGGTATCGCCCACTTTGACCATAATCTCAGTGACTTCAACTTCGTCGCTGCCGATATCCGGCACGTGAACGTCTTTTGCCGCCGCAGACGCCGGTGCCGCTGCCGGCGCTTCTTTCTTCTCTTCTGCCGGAGCCGGCGCAGCGTCAGCTGCACCGTCGGCGGAATCGAAAATCATAATCAGTTTGCCAGTCTCGGTTTTATCGCCAACAGAGACTTTAATCTCTTTAACGATACCAGCCTGCGGCGACGGGACTTCCATAGAGGCTTTATCGCCTTCTACGGTGATCAGCGACTGTTCAGCTTCAACCTTGTCGCCTACGTTGACCAGGATCTCGGTGATTTCAACTTCATCTGCCCCGATGTCCGGTACCTTGATTTCGATAGCCATTATTTTTTTACCTCTTATGCCAGACGCGGATTAACTTTATCTGCATCGATGTTGAATTTGGTGATCGCGTCCGCCACCACTTTCTTATCGATTTCACCACGTTTAGCCAGTTCGCCCAGGGCCGCTACCACCACGTAGGACGCATCCACTTCGAAGTGGTGACGCAGGTTTTCACGGCTGTCAGAGCGGCCGAAACCGTCAGTACCCAGTACGCGGTAATCATCCGCCGGTACGTAAGTACGAACCTGCTCAGCGAACAGTTTCATATAGTCAGTAGACGCCACCGCAGGGGCATCGTTCATCACCTGAGTGATGTACGGTACGCGCGGGGTTTCCAGCGGATGCAGCATGTTCCAGCGCTCACAATCCTGGCCATCGCGCGCCAGTTCAGTAAAGGAGGTTACGCTGTAAACGTCAGAGCCTACGTCGTAGTCTTTCGCCAGGATCTCTGCGGCTTCACGGACGTGACGCAGAATAGAACCAGATCCCAGCAGCTGAACTTTACCTTTGCTACCTTCCAGAGTGTCGAGTTTGTAGATACCTTTACGGATACCTTCCTCGGCGCCTGCCGGCATGGCTGGCATGTGGTAGTTTTCGTTCAGCGTGGTGATGTAGTAGTAAATGTTCTCTTGTTTCTCACCGTACATACGCTCCAGACCGTCATGCATAATGACGGCCACTTCGTAAGCATACGCCGGATCGTAAGAGATACAGTTCGGGATAGTCAGCGACTGAATGTGGCTGTGGCCATCTTCGTGCTGCAAACCTTCGCCGTTCAGGGTCGTACGACCGGAAGTTCCGCCGATCAGGAAGCCGCGCGCCTGTTGGTCACCCGCAGCCCAGCACAGGTCGCCAATACGCTGGAACCCGAACATGGAGTAGTAGATGTAGAACGGGATCATCGGCAGATTGTTGGTGCTGTACGAGGTTGCCGCAGCCAGCCAGGATGCGCCTGCGCCCAGTTCATTGATACCTTCCTGCAGAATCTGGCCTTTCTCGTCTTCTTTGTAGTAGGCAACCTGCTCACGATCCTGCGGGGTATACTGTTGACCGTTCGGGCTGTAGATACCAATCTGACGGAACAGACCTTCCATACCGAAAGTACGGGCTTCGTCGGCGATAATAGGAACCAGTCGGTCTTTAATCGACTTGTTCTTCAGCATCACGTTCAGGGCACGCACGAAAGCGATAGTGGTGGAGATCTCTTTGCTTTGCTCTTCCAGCAGCGCACCAAAATCTTCGAGGGTCGGTAGTTCCAGCTTCTCAGTGAAGTTCGGCTGACGGCTCGGCAGGTAACCGTGCAGCGCCTGACGGCGTTCGTGCAGATATTTATGCTCTTCAGAACCTTCCGGGAAGGTGATGTACGGCAGCTTTTCGATATCCGCATCTGCAACCGGGACGTTGAAGCGATCGCGGACGTAACGCACACCGTCCATGTTCATTTTCTTCACCTGGTGGGCGATGTTTTTCCCTTCGGCGGAGTCACCCATGCCGTAACCTTTGATGGTATGGGCGAGGATAACGGTCGCTTTACCTTTGGTTTCCTGCGCTTTTTTCAGTGCAGCGTAAACTTTCTTCGGATCGTGACCACCACGGTTCAGCGCCCAAATCTGCTCGTCAGTCCAGTCTGCAACCAGCGCGGCGGTTTCCGGATATTTACCGAAGAAGTGCTCACGTACGTAAGCGCCGTCTTTGGATTTGAAGGTCTGGTAGTCACCATCAACGGTTTCGTTCATCAACTGGATAAGTTTACCGCTGGTGTCTTTACGCAGAAGCTCATCCCAACGGCCACCCCACATCACCTTAATGACATTCCAGCCGGCACCTTCGAAGATACCTTCCAGTTCGTTAACGATTTTGCCGTTACCGGTGACCGGGCCGTCAAGACGCTGCAGGTTACAGTTGATAACGAAGACCAGGTTGTCCAGTTTTTCACGGGTCGCGATGGTAATAGCGCCCTTGGATTCCGGCTCGTCCATCTCGCCGTCGCCCAGGAAAGCGTAAACCGTCTGTTTAGACGTATCTTTCAGGCCACGGTGTTCCAGATATTTCAGGAACTTAGCCTGATAAATAGCGCCGATCGGACCCAGTCCCATCGACACGGTCGGGAACTGCCAGAATTCCGGCATCAGTTTCGGGTGCGGATAGGAAGAGAGGCCATTGCCATGCACTTCCTGACGGAAGTTGTCCATCTGTTCTTGCGTCAGACGGCCTTCCACGAAGGCGCGAGCGTAGATGCCCGGAGAAATGTGGCCCTGGAAGTATACCAGGTCGCCGCCATCCTGTTCGTTGCGCGCGCGGAAGAAATGGTTAAAACAAACCTCATAGATCGTCGCGGAAGACTGGAAGGACGCCATGTGGCCCCCCAAATCAAGGTCTTTTTTGGATGCACGCAGTACGGTCATGATGGCGTTCCAGCGGATAGCTGAACGAATACGGCGCTCCAGTTCCAGATTACCCGGGTACTCCGGTTCATCTTCAACGGCAATCGTGTTGATGTAATTGCTGACCCCGGTACCTGCCGCGACTTTCACGCCGCCTTTACGGGCTTCAGAAAGAAGCTGGTCAATCAGATACTGAGCACGCTCAACACCTTCTTCACGGATGACCGATTCGATCGCCTGTAGCCAGTCGCGAGTTTCGATCGGATCCACGTCATTTTGGAAACGTTCTGACATGGGGGTATTCCTTATCTATCTAATACGTTGAGTTATCTGGAACCTGTCCCATTAAGCTTTCACCGGAAAGCTTAATAAGACAGGTTCTGCGTTTAGTTGCCGCGCACATTTTTGCGCTTTTTTAACAACATCTTCTGGTTAACGTTCTGCCAGAAAAAACTAATTCTTGCGTTGTTCCAGACGGCGTAAGGCGCGTTCACGACGGCTCTCCTCACGGCTTCTGTCCAACATAATCTCTTCGATAAACGCCAGATGACGATGCGAAGCTTCACGCGCATCGATCGGTTTACCGGCCATAATGGCTTCAAATATACGGGTACGATGCGTACTCACCAGCGGTAGCATTTCACGGCGCGCATACAGCAATTCAAAGTTCTGCCGCACGTTTTGCGCCAGCATTGGCTCCATACACCTTAGCAGATGAAGCAACACCACGTTGTGCGCCGCTTCGGTGACGGCAATTTGATACTGAAGTACCGCTTCGGACTCGGCATCCAGATCGCCGGACTCTTGCGCCAGTTCAATGGCATGGTGTAGCTCACGAATACGGTCTTTGTCTTCGTCGGTGCTGCGTAATGCGGCGTAATACGCGGCAATACCTTCCAGCGCGTGGCGCGTCTCAAGCAGGTCAAATTGGGATTCAGGATGATCGGAGAGCAGCTCCACCAGCGGGTCGCTAAAGCTCTGCCACAAGTTGCTCTGCACAAAGGTTCCGCCGCCCTGACGACGCAGCAACAATCCCTTGGCTTCGAGACGTTGAATCGCCTCGCGCAGGGAGGGGCGGGAGACGTCGAACTGTTTTGCCAGTTCGCGTTCCGGTGGGAGTTTTTCTCCGGGGCGTAATGTCCCCTCAAGAATCAAAAACTCCAGCTGTTGCTCGATCACATCGGAGAGTTTTGGTTGGCGGATTTTGCTGTAGGCCATGATGTCCTGTCTTAAGCCATTTGCCCGAAGTCAATTGGTCTTACCAATTTCATGTCTGTGACGCTAAAGTAACAAAGTATTCACCTTCTGTCCATACAGGTTTTGATTGAAATCAGTAAAGGCGGCACATTTTAACAATTTCACAGAAATTATGTTTCAAAATTGTAACTACGCACAAATGTTAAATTTACTACGAAAGCGGTAGTTTTAACGGAATTGAAACGAAAAAATATTAAATTTGAACCGATTCAACATGCATAAATGTGCATGAATATTCATTATTTTGCATAAAATGTAAAAATGGCTAAACTGGGGGAGGAGGGAACGGTAATATTTACTCATCTTTTCTGTTTACACTGTTTATCATCCTCTCAGCGATCTTCACCGTCACCCCTCGACGCGAAAATCATTGCTTAGCGACAACGCGATGATTTTCAGGTGACAAATTCTGTTTAGTATTCATTCTGAATCTTTGAACAACGGTAATCCCTAGGAGCGTCTCCATTCTTTGACGATTTTCAGAATATTTTCGGGTTTATCATCTCCCTGATTTTTAGGGTAGAAAATAAGATCGCTCCCTGACGGATGCTGTGTAATTTCAACAAAATGATCTACTAATGAATCCCAGTATATTTCCAGCGCTTTACCTTTCAAAGGTTTGCCATCTTTCAAAGATGATCTCAACCCGCCTAAAAAATCAAGAAACTCCACCTCAGAATAATCCTCAAGCTTTTCTTTAAACATAATTATCTCCTATAGTGAATTTCATCATGTAGTTTGGGGGTAACAATTCGTAAATTATCAATATTGTATACTCCACCGCCATATTCAATAGAAATAAAATGGTGTATCTGAAATTTCTTAACAATTTCTTTAGGGCCAACATAATGTCCTTTATCGGGTACGAAAGGTGTAAAACCATGACTAATACGTATCTGGTTAAATTCCGAAAACTGCTCCATTAACACCGGGTCCTTACTCACCTCCAGCCACAGCGCCTCTCGAAAATTATCAAAATTTTTGAACTCCCGCCCACATAATTTATCGGCAATATGCGCCGGGATCGGCGCGCCGTTGCCGTTATTGGTCACCGACGTATCCAGCCAGTGAGCGACCGATGAAAACAAAGACTGATAAAATAATGCAACAGAATTTCAATGCACCTTAAAAATTCTTTATAAACGTTAATGTGTTATCTCTTGTCGGGAACATCATCGGGTTAGCCAGATACGATGATGTTCCCAATATTTTTATTATCCACTTTACTTTGAGTCTTTAAACAAAGGCAGTCCCTGGGAGCGCCGCCATTCTCTGACGATTTGCAAAATTTTTTCTGGTTCCTCATCTCCCGGGTTTTCAGGGTAAAAAATGAGATCGCCCTTTGCCGGATGTTCCGTAATATGAATGAAGTGATTTACTATAGAAACAATATAATTTTCTAGCTCATCTCCTTTCAATGATTTTTCTGTACGAGTGTCATTCCTAATCTCTCCGAGAAGCTCCAAAAATTCCATCTCTGTATAATTTTCTATTTTTTCTTTAAAATTAAACATGCTTATCTCCTGAAATGAATATCATCGTGTAGCAAAGGTGTGACAATTCTTAAATTATCAATATCATATACACCTCCGCCATGCTCAATCGCAACCAGATGATGTATTTGATATTTATTAATGATTTCATTTGGACCATAATAGTAGCCTTCTGCAGATGTGAAAGGAGAACGTCCTCGTCTAAGGGCATCAGGTTACTTTTTATAAACTGCTCCATTAACACCGGGTCCTTACTCACCTCCAGCCACAGCGCCTCTCGAAAATCATCAAAGATTTTAAACTCTCGTCCGCGCAATTTATCGGCAATATGCGCCGGGATGGGCGCGCCGTCGCCCTGGTTTGTCACCGACATATCCAGCCATCGGGCTCCCGGCGATAGCTCAGCCCCCTTGCCTGTCACTACGCCCGGCTGCTTTCTCGGATCATCTTTCAGATAGACGTAGATCGGTTTAATACCAGAATCTGCCGGAAAGACCAGAATGTAGTCGTTAAAATCTTCTGGATCAGGCGCCGGGAATGGCGGCGTGGTATACGTATTTGTGCCGTCCGGGATCGGCGTCACCAGAATGGTAGGCTGATCCAGCGGCGGTCGATCATTACCAGTATGGCCGGGAGCATTGCCGTCTTCGGGCTTCTCCGGCGTCCAGGTGATCAGCGGCCCGTCTCCACCGTGAGCCGGGGTAAATTCATAACGCTGCGCGTGATCGTTCCACAGCATGTTCGCCACGCGTACGTTTTCATACGGCGTTCCTTCCCCCGTATGTACACCATAAACTTGCGGTCTGCCGTGAATATCATCCCGCCAGAAAAAACGCACCCGGGTAGTGGCAGTACTCCCTGTCAGCGCTTTCTGACGTAGTACCTCCTCGTACCAGAACTCATCACGACCGGGGACTCGGGCGCTACCCTCTCCTGCAAGCGGAATGTAAAGCGCAGAGGCTAACGCCCCGATGTATGGCACACCTCTTGCCGCGCCGAGTACGCCGCTAAGCGACCATTCACCATACACCTGGGTGGCAAGCGTTCCGCTTAACGCCAGCGGCGCGGCCGCTTCAGTCGCGTGCGCGATATTTTTATCTGCATGGTGATGACGATATCCGCAACAATCATCCACCAGGGGTTGCGCAAAGATTGCTATCTGCCCAAAGTTCTCAGCAGATTCTTCTGTCGTTCCGGCATCCGTGCATCCTTTCTCTTTCAGGCAGGATTTGGCATACACTGGCGTGATCCGTGGCGGTGAGGGTGGTTGTGACGTAACAGGCTTAACGTCAGGTTCAGACTTGTGGGCGGGAATAACCTTATGAGGAATAAACATGCCGTTATCGTCAGCAGGAAACGCCAGATAACTAAACTCAGTATTCGCAATGAGATGTTTACAGAGAATATATTCATATGCGACGGTAATACATTCGGTGTGAAAATTATTATTTGCGACGGTTGTATGAATATTTGTTAACGATGCATTCCTCAGTTGAATATAAAAATAGCGTTCCCATCTGCCCGTTCTGTTTATCCGATAAAAATCTATTTCAATGTATAACCGCTCATTCTGATTTATCGCGTTACAGAGCAGAGGAGAGCTTTTATCGATAAGCTTAAAAACTTAAGCCATTGTAAGTTAACAGAATTACCAGTGCTGGCTAGCGTATTCAGTAAGGAGAATGCCAGAATTTGATCTTCATGGCCAATTTGCCAACGATTTCCAATGGACGCATACGATCCACAACCAGAGGATATATCTCCTTGTTTCTCACCTGTTATTCTCAGGTAAACCAGATCGCTCACTTTATAAAAATCCATTTTACGACATCCGAATATAAATTAAACGCCTCCCCCGCTGACGATGTCAATAAAATAACACCGTTCTGAATATTCTATTTATTGGTCTGCTCACTGCTAAGATTTCTCCGCACATCACATGCTATGCAAAATAAAGTGAGTAATGCTAAAAGGGTTTACAAGTGCTTTCTTTTTACGCAACTCGTCATCACCCCTGCACAAAGCAGGTGCATTCGCAGTCACATACCATTATTCTTACCAAGACAAAAGAGTGATAGTGATATTTAATAAAACTTCACTGTAAATAAATCAATACAAAAGGCGGAATTGCAAACTTACACACGCACTACTGCATCGTTCAAAAGAAGCGCGGCATGAATAAACAGCGCACCATACACGAGGTTTTATGATGGACAGTCAGCAGCACGGCGAGCAGCTCAAGCGCGGCCTGAAAAACCGCCATATTCAGCTTATCGCGTTGGGCGGCGCGATAGGAACAGGCCTGTTCCTGGGAAGCGCCTCCGTTATCCAGTCGGCGGGGCCGGGGATTATTCTGGGCTATGCGATTGCAGGCTTTATTGCTTTTCTGATTATGCGTCAGCTGGGGGAAATGGTAGTTGAAGAACCGGTCGCCGGCTCTTTTAGCCATTTCGCCTATAAATATTGGGGCGGTTTTGCCGGATTCGCTTCCGGCTGGAACTACTGGGTGCTGTACGTGCTCGTCGCGATGGCGGAACTGACCGCCGTCGGTAAATATATTCAGTTCTGGTGGCCGGAAATCCCCACCTGGGCCTCGGCGGCGCTTTTCTTCGTCGTCATTAACGCCATTAACCTGACCAACGTCAAAGTGTTCGGCGAGATGGAATTTTGGTTCGCCATTATCAAAGTGATCGCCGTCATCGCCATGATTCTTTTCGGCGCATGGTTACTCTTCAGCGATACCGCTGGTCCGCAGGCGACCGTACGCAACTTGTGGGAACAGGGCGGCTTTCTGCCGCATGGCTGGACCGGCCTGGTGATGATGATGGCCATTATTATGTTTTCGTTCGGTGGCCTGGAACTGGTGGGGATCACCGCCGCTGAAGCCGATAACCCGGAACAGAGCATTCCCAAAGCCACCAATCAGGTTATCTATCGCATCCTGATTTTTTATATCGGCTCGCTGGCGGTTCTGCTTTCGCTACTGCCATGGACCCGTGTAACAGCGGACACCAGCCCATTTGTCCTTATCTTCCATGAACTGGGCGATACATTTGTTGCCAATGCGCTGAATATCGTGGTGCTCACCGCCGCGCTATCGGTTTATAACAGCTGCGTCTACTGCAACAGCCGTATGCTGTTCGGCCTGGCCCAGCAGGGAAATGCGCCGAAAGCGTTGCTGTCCGTCGATAAACGCGGCGTGCCGGTCAACACCATACTGGTGTCGGCGATCGTCACCGCGTTGTGCGTCCTGATCAACTACCTGGCACCGGAATCCGCGTTCGGACTGTTAATGGCGCTGGTGGTCTCCGCGCTGGTCATTAACTGGGCAATGATTAGCCTTGCCCATATGAAGTTTCGTCGCGCGAAACAGCAACAGGGCGTTAAAACCCGCTTCCCGGCCCTGTTTTATCCGCTCGGCAACATTCTCTGTCTGCTGTTTATGGCGGCGGTATTGATCATTATGCTGATGACGCCGGGTATGGCGATCTCGGTGTGGCTGATTCCGGTATGGCTGCTTGTCCTGGGCGTCGGCTACCTGTGTAAAGAAAAAACGGCAAAAACGGTGAAAGCCCACTGATCGTGGCGTTACTTTTCCGCCCTCCCCGTCCGGGGAGGGTGTTATCTGCCTCACAGTTTCCCACGTATAACCATTTTATCCATATCAGCGGCGTGATCCTGCTACGCAAAAAAAAGCTCGCAGGCGAATAATTACCGCCATCATCTGATGGGGAGAAGTCTCAATGGATAAGGGCAGACTTTCGGTAAGAGAGAAAATCGGGTATGGCATGGGCGACGCCGGATGTAACATTATTTTTGGCGCTATCATGCTGTTTGTTAATTATTTTTATACGGATATTTTTGGTCTTGCCCCGGCGTTAGTCGGTGTTTTACTCCTTTCAGTACGCGTTATCGATGCCGTTACCGATCCGGTGATGGGCGCGCTTGCCGATCGTACTCAAAGTAAATATGGTCGTTTCCGCCCCTGGCTACTGTGGATTGCATTTCCCTACGCGCTGTTCAGCGTTCTGATGTTTACGACGCCGGACTGGGGCTATAACAGCAAAGTTGTCTATGCTTTCGTCACCTATTTTCTGCTTTCCCTCACCTATACCGCCATCAATATTCCCTATTGCTCCCTGGGCGGCGTGATCACTAACGATCCGAAAGAGCGCGTAGCCTGTCAGTCTTATCGTTTTGTGTTAGTCGGCATTGCGACGCTGCTGTTATCGTTAACGCTATTGCCGATGGTGGACTGGTTTGGCGGCGGCAACAAAGCCAAAGGTTATCAGTTGGCGATGACCGTGCTGGCAATTATCGGCATGGGTATGTTTCTGTTCTGCTTTGCCAGCGTCCGCGAACGCGTTCGCCCTGCCGTTCCGACGCACGATGATATGAAGAATGATTTCAAAGACGTGTGGAAAAACGATCAATGGGTACGCATTCTGCTATTGACCTTATGTAACGTCTGCCCGGGGTTTATCCGTATGGCGGCGACCATGTATTACGTCACCTGGGTGATGGGACAAAGCACCCATTTCGCTACGCTTTTTATTAGCCTTGGCGTGGTCGGTATGATGATCGGCAGTATGCTGGCAAAAGTCTTAACCGATCGCTGGTGTAAATTGAAGGTATTTTTCTGGACCAATATCGCGCTGGCGATTTTCTCCTGCGCGTTCTATTTCTTTGATCCGAAAGCTACCGTGATGATAGTGGCGCTCTACTTCCTGCTCAATATTCTGCATCAGATCCCTTCCCCGTTGCACTGGTCGCTGATGGCGGACGTCGATGATTACGGCGAATGGAAAACCGGCAAACGCATTACCGGTATTAGCTTCTCCGGTAATCTGTTCTTCCTGAAACTGGGCCTGGCGATTGCCGGGGCGATGGTCGGCTTTTTGCTTTCCTGGTACGGGTATGACGCCAGCGCTAAAGCGCAAAGCGCCTCAGCGATGAACGGTATTATGCTGCTTTTTACCGTTATCCCCGGCGTTGGCTATCTGATTACCGCCGGCGTAGTTCGTTTGCTGAAAGTTGACCGTGAACTGATGAAAAAAATCCAGGACGACCTGGAAAAACGCCGCACTAATTACCGTGAATTGAATGAGTTGCAGGAACTCAACGCTGCTGAACGTGTAAGGAATGTCTAATGGCAAACTGGCCAAACCCATTTATTGAACAACGTGCCGATCCGTTTATTTTACGCGACGGCAGCAATTACTACTTTATTGCCTCCGTGCCGGAATATAACAGGCTGGAAATCCGCCGGGCTGATTCGCTGGAAGGGTTGCGCGCCGCCAGCCCCGTCGTGGTATGGCGTAAGCCGGAAACCGGCCCAATGAGCGAACTGATCTGGGCGCCGGAAATTCACCGCATCAACGGTAAGTGGTACATATACTTTGCCGCAGCGCATACCCAGGCGCTGGATAACCTGAATATGTTCCAGCACCGCATGTTTGCCCTTGAGTGCGTCGATGCCGATCCGCTCACCGGCATCTGGCATGAAAAAGGCCAAATTAAAACGCCGTTTGATACGTTCGCTCTGGATGCCACCACCTTTTATCATCAGGGAAAACAGTGGTATCTGTGGGCGCAAAAAGCGCCGGATATTGCCGGTAACTCAAATATTTATCTGGCTGAACTGGAAAATCCGTGGACGCTTAAAGGCGAGCCGGTAAGACTCAGTAAGCCAGAGTACGACTGGGAGTGTCGGGGTTTTTGGGTTAACGAAGGTCCGGCCGTCGTGGTACATGGCGACAAGCTGTTTATCAGCTATTCGGCCAGCGCCACCGATGAAAACTACTGTATGGGGTTACTGTGGATTAACGTAAACGACGATCCGCGCGATCCGGCCAACTGGCATAAATCACCGCGCCCGGTCTTTACCACCAGCTATGAGAATCGCCAGTATGGGCCGGGACACAACAGCTTTACGCAAACGCCGGAAGGTGAAGATGTACTGGTGTACCACGCGAGAAATTACACCGAAATTGAAGGCGATCCGTTGTACGATCCCAACCGCCATACGCGTCTGAAACGGGTGCGCTGGGACGAAAACGGGATGCCTGATTTTGGCGTGCCGCCAGCCGATACGATCTAAGCCGTTGCACTGCCCGGTGGCGCTAACGCTTACCGGGCCTACAGATTTTTCCATTGTAGGCAGCATAAGCGTTAGCGCCATCGGCACAACGCTACACTAATGCCCCATAAATGGTGAGCAACGCAATAATCACCACCACCACAAACGAGGCCTTCTTCGCCATCGATACCGCTGCTTTTGGCGTTTCGACTTTGTCAGTATGCGGCTCGCGCGCCAGTGAAAATTGCGCCAGACGCGTAAGCACATGATATTGCGAAGTATGCAGGTCCGCCAGCGAAGCGAACCAGGCCGGCAATGCTTTCTCGCCATGTCCCAGTAATGCATACACTACGCCAGCCAGACGCGCCGGAATCCAGTCCAGCACATGGAGAATGGCGTCAATGCCGGATTGCAAACGTTGGTGCGGCGTCTGATAGCGTGCCAGCCATGTCTGCCAGGCCCGTAAAAATGCATAGCCCACCAGCGTCACCGGCCCCCACGGACCGCCGACGATAAACCAGAATAACGGAGCGAGGTAATAACGGAAATTTATCCATAACAGCGCGTTTTGCAACTCGCGCAAAAACTCTCTCTCATTGCACTCCGGCGGCACGCCGTGAATCAGCGTAAGCTCGCTGGCCATCGCCTCGCAAGGATGCGGATCGTTACGCGACGCCGCTTTCAGCCACGCGTGATAATGCACCCGCGCTTTACCCGCGCCGATACACAGCACGCCCAGTAAAATCCACACCACCAGAGTCGGCACATTAAATAGCAGCCCTTTTAACGCCTGGAGCAGCAGAAAGGTCACCGCCATCGCCGCCGCCGTCATCCCCATCGTGCGCCACATTGAAAAACGCCTTATCCGCCGGAAAAGCGCTTCCAGCCGATGGTCAAATTGCCAGTGTTCTCCCAGTTTAAACAGGCGCTCGACAATCAGCACCAGTAATGTCGTAAACAGCGTCATGTCATCTCCTTGTGCGACGAGGGGGCGACCAAAGCGCGAAGCCTCGCCCAGTCAAAGGCGGGGCCAGGATCCGTTTTGCGGTCAGGCGCAATGTTACAGTGCCCGGTCATATTGTCGGCAATGGCCGGATAGTACGCGATAAGCGTACGCGTCACGGCGGCTAATTGCTGATACTGCGCGTCGGTATAGGCCAGCGTATCCGTGCCCTCCAGCTCGATACCAATGGAAAAATCATTACAGCGTTCCCGCCCCTGATAGTTTGACACACCCGCATGCCACGCCCGTTTATCGAAAGGCACATACTGGACGATTTCACCGTCCCGGCGAATCAGACAATGGGCCGAAACGCGAAGATGTGCGATTTCTGCGAAAAAAGGGTGGGCGTCAGGATCTATTTTTCCGGTGAATAGCGCATCGATCCACGGACCGCCAAACTCGCCGGGAGGCAGGCTGATATTATGCACCACCAGCAATGAAGGAATTTCGTCATCCGGGCGGCAATCATAATGCGGAGAAGGGACGCGCCGCGCCTCTACCAACCAACCCTTATCTAGCAACATACGGAGCCTCCTTTTGAGTGGTGCTTATCGCTGCTTCAGAGTAGCATGTTTCCACCTTATGATTCGTTAGCAATTTGGAGTTTTATCATGCCGCCTCGCCGTTATAACCCAGACGACCGACGTGACGCGCTACTGGAACGCATTAATCTGGATATCCCTGCCGCCGTCGCTCAGGCGCTGCGTGAAGATTTAGGTGGAGAAGTCGATGCCGGCAACGATATCACCGCGCAGCTTTTGCCGGAGGATACGCATTCTCATGCCGCGGTGATTACCCGTGAAGACGGCGTTTTCTGCGGCAAACGTTGGGTTGAAGAGGTCTTCATCCAGTTGGCGGGGGACGATGTACGTCTCACCTGGCATGTTGAGGACGGCGACGCCATACACGCCAATCAAACACTGTTTGAACTGGACGGCCCTGCCCGCGTCTTACTGACTGGCGAGCGCACAGCGTTAAACTTTGTCCAGACGCTTTCAGGCGTCGCCAGCGAAGTGCGCCGCTACGTCGAGCTTTTGGCAGGCGCCAAAACCCAGTTGCTCGATACGCGTAAAACGCTGCCAGGCCTGCGTACCGCACTAAAATATGCCGTCTTATGCGGTGGCGGCGCCAATCATCGTCTGGGCCTTACTGACGCGTTCCTGATTAAAGAAAACCATATCATTGCTTCCGGCTCTGTCCGTCAGGCGGTGGAAAAAGCGTTCTGGCTACATCCGGATGTGCCGGTAGAAGTGGAAGTCGAAAATCTGGATGAACTGGACGAGGCGTTGAAAGCGGGCGCGGATATCATCATGTTGGATAATTTCGACACCGACCACATGCGCGAGGCAGTGAAACGTGCCAACGGCCAGGCGCGGCTGGAAGTGTCCGGTAACGTGACCGCGGAAACCTTACGCGAATTTGCCGAAACCGGCGTCGACTTTATCTCTGTTGGCGCGCTGACCAAGCACATACGCGCGCTCGATCTCTCCATGCGTTTTCGTTGATCCTCACCGCCCGATGGCGCTACACCGTCGGGCCTACCTCTCACCTGCCCGCAGTTCTACATCGTCATTCGGCAATATCGTCGTGACGCCTCGCAATACCGTTGTCTTATCATGTAACGCCACGAAAATCTTCAGAATCCGCGTTCCCGTTTTACTTTTTGTCGCTCGTCCGTTTTTCCCGCATTTGCCAAAGTAACGCCAGCTAACTCAAGGAGCGAACAATGGAAAAACAACGCGGTTTCACGCTTATCGAACTGATGGTCGTTATTGGCATCATCGCCATTTTAAGCGCTATCGGCATTCCGGCTTACCAGAACTATCTACGTAAAGCGGCGCTAACGGACATGTTGCAAACTTTTGTCCCCTACCGTACTGCCGTCGAACTCTGCGCGCTGGAGCATGGCGGAACGACCACATGTAACGCAGGCGCCAACGGTATCCCCTCGCCCGTCGTCACCCATTATGTTTCGGGTATGAGCGTGGAAAAAGGCGTCATCACGCTTACTGGCCAGGAGAGCCTGAACGGACTTAGCGTTATCATGACACCTGCCTGGGACAACGCTAACGGCATGACTGGCTGGACGCGTAACTGCAATATTCAAAGTGACAGTGCACTACAACAGGCTTGTGAAGATGTCTTTCGTTTTGACGCCAACTAAGGAGACAAAATGAAAGACGCGCAGCTCAACACATTGTGCCAACGTCATCAGGCCGTACTGATGAACAGCGACAATAGCAGCATCTCCGTTGCAGTGGTCGACGCCCCCTCTCATGAATTACTCGACGCCTTGCATTTCGCCACGCAAAAACAGATCGATATTGTGTGCTGGACCCGCCAGCAAATGGAGAATCATTTACATAAGCAGCATCAGATGTCTTCGGTAAACGCCGCGAAAGATGGAGAAACCGCCGCCCAACTTCTCAATCAGACATTACGCTCAGCAATGGCGAAACGCGCCTCCGATATTCATCTTGAACCCACCGCCAACCGCTACCGGATAAGGCTCCGTATCGATGGCGTTCTGCATATTCTGCAGGATATCGCCAAAGAGAGGGGCATTGCGCTGACGGCCAGATTGAAAGTCCTGGGAAATCTGGACATCGCCGAACACCGACTGCCACAGGACGGACAGTTTACCGTTGAACTTACGGGCGACAGCATCTCTTTTCGTATCGCCACGCTTCCCTGTAAAGAAGGCGAAAAAGTCGTCTTACGTTTACTGCGTCAGGTTGATCAAACGCTGGCGCTGGACGCGCTGGGAATGCACACCGCACAATTTACCGCCTTTATGCAAGCCCTGCAGCAGCCTCAGGGACTGGTACTGGTGACGGGGCCCACCGGTAGCGGAAAAACAGTCACGTTATACAGCGCGCTACAAACCCGAAATACACCGGATATCAACCTCTGTAGCGTAGAAGATCCGATAGAGATTCCGCTGGACGGTATTAACCAGACGCAAATCCATCCTCGGGCCGGGCTCACCTTTCAAAATGTACTGCGCGCACTATTACGCCAGGATCCCGACATCATCATGGTGGGTGAAATTCGCGACGGTGACACCGCAGAAATCGCCATTAAAGCGGCGCAAACGGGCCATCTGGTACTTTCAACGCTACATACGAACTCCACCAGCGAGACGCTAATACGCTTGCAACAGATGGGGGTAGCACGCTGGATGATTTCATCGGCGCTTACACTGGTAGTAGCGCAACGCCTGGTAAGAAAGCTGTGCCCACACTGCAAGCAGCGCCTGGATGATCCCGTGATACTGGCGCCTGCTCTCTGGCCCAGCGCGCTACCACGCTGGCAGGCAAGCGGCTGTCAGCATTGTTACCACGGCTTTTATGGCCGAACCGCGTTATTCGAAGTGCTAACCGTTACCCCGGCATTACGCCAGTTAATTGCCAGCGGCGCATCGGCGCAAGCACTGGAAACCCACCTCCAACAGACCGGTACAGGAACGCTTTTTGAAAATGGCTGTCGCGCCGTAGACCAAGGCATCACCTCCTTTGAAGAGATAGTACGCGTTCTGGGGATGCCCCATGACTGTTAAACAGCTTTGGCACTGGCAAGGCATTAATGACAAAGGCCAGCCGGAGCAGGGAGACTTATGGGCGGATAATCGCCTCGCGCTGGTTATCGCACTACAACACCAGCATATTATGCCGCTACGCCTAAAACGTCTGGGCGTTAACACTACACTCTGGAAAGAAGAAAAAAGCGCTGAAATTATTCATCAACTTGCCACGCTCCTTCATGCCGGACTAACACTTTCTGAGGGACTTGAACTCCTTGCTGAACAGCATCCCCACCGACAATGGCAAGCACTGCTGCGCACACTGGCCCGCGATCTCGAACAAGGTGTTCCTTTTTCCAGCACATTGTTACCCTGGCCACAAGTATTTCCGCCGCTCTACCAGACAATGATTCGTACCGGAGAACTGACCGGTAAACTGGCTGAATGCTGTTTTGAACTGGCTCATCAGCAGAAAGCGCAACGGCAGATTACCGTTAGCGTTAAAAAGGCGCTACGCTATCCCGCCATTATTCTGGCGTTAGCCGCCCTGGTCATTTTCGCTATGTTGCACTTTGTTCTGCCGGAATTTGCCGCCATTTACCGTAGCTTCAATACGCCACTCCCTCTCCTGACGCGCAGCATTATCACAATAGCGCAATGGTGTTCGTCCTGGGGCTGGTTTAGCCTGTTGCTGGCTGTTGTCTTTGTTATTGCCTACCAAATGATAAAACACAAACCGACCTGGCAGGCGCAGCGCCAGCGTCTTCTACTACGGATTCCCGTCATGGGGCGACTGGTGCGAGGACAGAAATTAGCGCAAATATTTACCGTTCTGGCATTAACCCAAAGCGCAGGCATTCCTTTTCTTCAGGGGCTGGAAAGCGCTATCGACAGTCTCGGCTGCCCTTACTGGTCGCAACGTTTAACACAGGTACATCAGGAGATCGGTGCAGGAAACCCGATCTGGCTGGCGATGAAAAATGCGCAAGAATTTAGTCCGCTATGCCTACAACTGGTCAGAACGGGCGAAGTGTCCGGCTCACTGGATATCATGTTGCATAACCTTGCCCGTCACCACAGTGAACAGACTCTGGCGCTGGCAGACAATCTGGCGTCACTACTGGAACCCGCTTTATTGATCATTACCGGCCTCATTATCGGTACGCTGGTGGTCGCGATGTATTTGCCGATTTTTCACCTGGGAGATGCGATGAGCGGAATGGGATAAGGCTGGCGCACTATTACGCCAGCCGAAATATTAGTGGTGATTGAATATACGGTTTTCTTGTTCCTGTACCCGAATAAAGGTAGTGCGCTTGGTCAGCTCTTTCAGGCGAGACGCGCCGACATAAGTACAGGCTGAACGCAAACCGCCCAGGATATCGCGCGCGGTATTCCCCACCGGCCCACGTAGCGGCAGTTTAACCGTTTTACCTTCTGCCGCGCGGTATTTCGCAACACCGCCAACATGACGGTTCATTGCGGACTCCGAGCTCATGCCATAGAACAGCATAAATTTTTCGCCATTTTCTTCCACGATTTTACCGCCGCTCTCTTCATGGCCCGCCAGCATTCCGCCTAACATGACGAAATCCGCGCCGCCGCCAAACGCCTTCGCTACATCGCCAGGCATGGTGCAGCCGCCATCGCTGACGATCATTCCACCCAGGCCATGCGCCGCATCAGCGCATTCGATAACCGCCGACAACTGTGGGTAGCCGACGCCGGTTTTAACACGCGTCGTACATACGGAACCGGGACCAATCCCCACTTTCACGATATCGGCGCCGGAGAGGATAAGCTCTTCGCACATTTCGCCGGTCACGACATTACCTGCGCAAATGGTTTTCGTCGGCCACGCTTCACGCGCCTTCGCGACAAACTGGACAAAATGTTCTGAATAACCATTAGCCACATCAATGCAGACAAAATTCAGCGCAGGATCCAGCGCCAGAATCTGGACGGTTTTTTCAAAATCAGCGTCAGAAGTACCGGTGGAAACCATCACATGCTTCAGAACATCAGCCGTAGCATTGTTGATAAAAGCGGCCCACTCTTCAACGGTATAGTGTTTATGTACGGCGGTCAGAATATCGAATTCAGCCAACGCCTGCGCCATTTCAAACGTCCCGACGGTATCCATATTTGCTGCGATAATTGGCACGCCAGCCCAGGTTTGACCTGAGTGTTTAAAGGTGAATTGACGCTCCAGTTCGACATCGGAACGGCTTTTGAGGGTAGAACGCTTAGGACGGATAAGAACGTCTTTGAAACCTAACTTCAAATCTTCTTCAATACGCATGTGCGGATTCCTGGGGTTAATGGCGAAAAATCGAAACTCACAACTCCAGTGACGCTATCATACGCACTAATCATGGTCGTACAAGACTGCGAAATTCTCTTTTTTTACGTTACAATCCCATAAATTTACCTGGCGATGAGTAGGTTAATGTTCAGACCGTATCGTCTTAGCATGTTCAAAATTTAACCTTTTGATTATCAAACTAAAATTCCGGAAGCTGGAGATATGAGGTATACCGTAGCCTTAACCGGCGGCATTGGCAGCGGTAAAAGCACCGTTGCCGATGCATTCGCTGACCTCGGAATCACCGTTATCGACGCCGATATTATTGCGCGCCAGATGGTCGAGCCAGGACAGCCAGCCCTCAATGCGATAGCGGAACATTTTGGTTCTGAACTTATCGCCTCCGACGGCACGTTACGTCGTCGGGCGCTACGTGAGCGTATTTTTTCACATCCGGAAGAGAAAGCCTGGCTTGATGCCTTGCTTCATCCCTTAATTCAGCAGGAAACCCGGCGACAGCTTCAACAAGCGACGTCGCCCTATGTGCTATGGGTTGTGCCCCTGCTGGTTGAAAATGGGCTATATCAACAAGCCAACCGCGTCCTTGTGGTTGACGTTACGCCCGAAACACAACTTAAGCGCACAATGCAGCGCGATGAAGTTACGCGCGAGCATGTTAAACATATTCTTGCCGCCCAGGCGACGCGTGAAGCGCGTCTTGCAGTGGCAGACGATGTTATTGATAATAATGGCGCACCGGATGCTATCGCATCAGATGTTGCCCGCCTGCACGCCAGTTATCTTAAACTCGCGTCGCAGTTTGTCTCACAGGAAAAACCGTAATGCACACCCAGGTCCTTTTTGAACACCCTCTCAATGAGAAGATGCGTACGTGGCTGCGCATAGAGTTTTTGATCCAACAGATCTCCATCAACCTGCCAATCGCAGATCATGCTGGCGCATTGCATTTTTTCCGTAATATCGGCGACCTGCTGGATGTGTTCGAACGTGGCGAAGTCCGTACCGAACTGTTGAAGGAACTGGAGCGCCAACAGCGTAAACTCCAGGCCTGGGTTGAAGTCCCCGGTGTTGATCAAGAGCGCATTGAAGCCCTGCGCCAACAGTTAAAATCCGCAGGCAGCGTGCTGATCTCCGCACCGAGAATTGGTCAGCAACTTCGAGAGGATCGCTTGATTGCTCTGGTGCGCCAGCGTTTAAGCATTCCGGGCGGCTGCTGCAGTTTTGATTTGCCCACGCTGCATATCTGGTTACATCTGCCACAACCGCAGCGCGACGCCCAGGTTGAAACCTGGCTTGCCAGTCTGAATCCCCTCACACAGGCGCTGAATCTGGTTCTTGATCTGATTCGTAATTCAGCGCCCTTCCGTAAGCAAACCAGTCTGAACGGTTTTTATCAGGATAATGGGGACGACGCCGACTTACTGCGCCTCATACTAACGCTTGATTCCCAGCTTTATCCGCAAATTTCCGGCCATAAGAGCCGGTTTGCCATCCGCTTTATGCCGCTGGATAGTGAACATGGTCTGGTACCGGAGCGGCTTGATTTTGAACTGGCCTGTTGTTAAGGAGTAAAAATGTCTGACGTGACCGTCGTAAACTGTCCGACCTGTGGTAAAGCAGTCGTCTGGGGAGAGACCAGCCCTTTCCGCCCATTCTGTTCTAAACGTTGTCAGTTAATTGATTTAGGCGAATGGGCTGCCGAAGAGAAGCGAATCGCCAGTCGCGGCGACCAGTCCGATAGCGACGACTGGAGCGAAGACCGCTAACGGTTATGCCTCTCTTGATACGGCAATATTGCCTTGTGACAAAAATAATCAATAAACACGCGTAGTTTTGGTGCCATATGCATGCGGCCGGGATAATACAAATAAAACCGGTCCGCCCCAGGCAACCACTCTTCAAGTACGGAACACAACCGCCCATCCCGTAAGTCTTCATGAACATCCTGCGCGAAAACGTAGGTTAATCCTGCTCCATCACGCGCCGCAGAGAGGCGCAGCGCTTTATCATTCACCACTAATGCCGCGTCCGGCGTCATCTCCAGCTGTTGTGTTCCACGAACAAACGCCCACCGATACATTCCACTATCACGCGTAAAACGATGGCAAAGGCAACGGTGATTCACAAGATCCTGAGGATGCTGTGGCGTGCCAAAATGCGCAAGATAGGCAGGCGATGCCACAATCGTTGGGCGTAAAGGCTCACCGAGCGGAACGACATTCATATCACGTTGTACCGCATCGCCAAAACGAATACCGGCATCAAAACGTTCGTGAATTAAATCAACAAAGCTGTCATTCACATCAATATCCAGGCGGATATCGGGATAATCGCGCATGAAGCCGCTGATATTAGGCTGTAACAGGAGCGTAGCCGCCGTACGTGGCACGGTCAGTCGTAACGTCCCGCCGGGAATATCGCGGCTCTGGCGGGCATTCTCCATTGCATTATTAATATGAGTTAATGCGGGCTTGATACCGACAAGGAAGGCATGTCCTGCTTCAGTCAATCCAACACGTCGGGTGGTTCTGTTCAGCAATTTAACGCCAAGTTCATTCTCCAGCTGGCGCATATTCTGGCTTAACGCCGAAGTGGAAATATTTAACTGTGCCGCTGCTCGCGTGAAGCTATGATTTTCAGCTATCACGCAAAAAGCATGCAATATAGACATCACATCATGACGCATTATTAAGCCAGCCTTCATAAACCATGCTGATTCCCCTGATTTTTCACGTTATACGCCAGGTATAGACTGCTTGCCATGCGCAAAGATTCCCATGGAGGCATTATGCACTATCGTACATTAGGTCCAAACGGACCGCGAGTTTCGGCCATCGGGCTGGGTTGTATGGGTATGAGTGCTTTTTACGGTGCTCATGACGACAACATATCGATTAAAACGCTGCACTATGCGTTAGATCAGGGGATTACGCTGCTCGATACCGCAGATATGTATGGTCCTTTTACCAATGAACAATTAGTCGGGAAAGCTATCGCCTACCGTCGCGACCGGGTATTTTTATCGACAAAATTTGGTATTGTCCTGGACCCGGCCAATCCTATGGCGCGCGGCGTCAATGGCAGACCGGAGTATGTCCGCCAATGTTGTGAACAAAGCCTGCAACGCCTGGGCGTTGATCATATTGATCTGTATTATCAACATCGCATCGATCCATATGTACCTATAGAGGAGACCGTCGGCGCGATGGCTGACCTGGTACGCGAGGGAAAAGTTCGTTATCTTGGGTTATCAGAAGCCTCGACGCAAACGCTGGAGCGCGCCCATAATGTCCATCCGATTACTGCGCTGCAAAGTGAGTATTCGCTTTGGTCCCGCGAACCGGAACTTTCAACGCTTTCTACCTGTGAACGGCTGGGTATAGGGTTCGTCGCTTATAGTCCATTGGGACGCGGCTTTCTGACCGGTACGATACAAACGCCAGAAGATTTCGCTGCGAATGACTTCCGTCGCAATAATCCCAGATTTATGGGCGTAAATTTCTCGCGTAATTTACGTCTGGTTGAAAAAATAAAACAGATGGCTCGCGAAAAAGGCTGTACGCCCGCACAATTAGCGCTGGCGTGGTTGCTGGCCCGCAACAAGCATATTGTTCCCATTCCCGGCACCCGTCATTGCGCCAGAGTGGATGATAATCTTGGCGCATTATTGCTAACCCTCAGCCCGCAAGAGATGACCGCGATTGACATGGTTTTCCCTTACAACGCTGCGGCCGGCGACCGATACTGGCCAGAAATTATGTCCACATTAAATCGATAATCAGATCGAGGGGGTCGCGTTGCGATCCCCATTACTGCGCGATCTGGCGTAATTTACTAATAACAGGTTCATTCGCGGGCGGAAAGTCGTCCGCCTTCAGTGCATGCTGTGCTATCCACTGTCCCGCCTGCCCTTCTTTTCCCCACGGCTCTCCTTCCCAGCTTTCTACCAGCCAGAACCATAGCGTGATGTGGCGGTCCGGGAATTGATACTCCAGAGAGTCGAATAAGGTTACCTGCGTGGGCGTGATCCCCACCTCTTCCTGTAATTCCCGGATCAATGCCTGCTCAGGTGTTTCCCCGGCTTCAATTTTTCCGCCAGGAAATTCAAGTTTGTTCGCCATATGTGCATCGGCTCCGCGCCGGGTGATAAATATTTCGTGGTTCGGATTACGAATAATTCCGACTGCAATCTGTAGTTTTTTCATCGTGTTATATCCATAAAAAAAGCGCAGTCGCCTGCGCCTTTTTATCTGTGCTTAATGCCAGGCCAACGTTAGTTCAGGCGACCGTGGCACTGTTTGTATTTCTTACCGGAACCGCAAGGACAGGGATCATTACGTCCAACCTTACGTTCGCCCGTTTGCGCCGCAAGCTCGGCCGCCGCCGCGGCATCATCATCCTGATGGCTTAACTGCTGCATCTGCGCCAGACGCTCCGCCTCTTCACGACGCTGCATCTCCATCGCTTCAACTTCTTCCGGCATACGGACCTGAACTTTGCTCAGGGTACTGATCACTTCATATTTCAGCGACTCCAGCATGGCGGCGAACATGGCGAAGGATTCACGTTTGTACTCCTGCTTCGGATCTTTTTGCGCGTAACCGCGCAGGTGAATACCCTGACGCAGATAATCCATCGCCGCCAGATGCTCTTTCCACAGAGAGTCAAGGGTTTGCAGCATTACACCTTTCTCGAAGTGACGCATCATTTCAGCGCCAACCACTTCTTCTTTACGTTGATAGACCTCAATGGCCTGCGCCAGAATACGTTCACGCAGCGTCTCTTCGTGCAGTTCCGGCTCTTTATCCAGCCATTCGGCAATCGGCATTTCCAGATCGAAGTCGTTTTTCAGACGCTCCTGCAACCCCGGAATATCCCACATCTCTTCCAGCGACTGCGGCGGAATGTAGGCGTCAATCGTCGCCTTAAAGACATCTTCGCGAATACTGTTGATGGTATCGCTAACGTCAGACACATCCAGCAACTCATTACGCTGGGTGTAAATTGCGCGGCGCTGATCGTTGGCGACGTCATCGTATTCCAGCAACTGCTTACGAATATCGAAGTTACGGCTTTCCACTTTACGCTGCGCGTTAGCAATCGCTTTAGTGACCCACGGGTGTTCAATCGCTTCGCCAGGCTTCATCCCCAGCTTACGCATCATGCCAGAAACCCGGTCGGAGGCAAAAATACGCATCAGCGCATCTTCCATTGACAGGTAAAAACGGGAAGAACCCGGATCGCCCTGACGACCAGAACGACCGCGCAACTGGTTGTCGATACGGCGAGATTCATGGCGTTCGGTACCAATGATATGCAGACCACCTGCAGCCAGCACCGCATCGTGACGTACCTGCCAGTCAGCTTTAATCTGCGCAATCTGTTCTGCCGTCGGATTTTCCAGCGCGGCAACTTCCGCCTGCCAACTACCGCCCAGCATAATATCGGTACCACGACCCGCCATGTTAGTGGCAATAGTGACCGCCGCAGGATAACCAGCCTGTGCCACAATACCCGCTTCGTTGGCGTGGAATTTGGCGTTCAATACATTATGTTTGATGCCCGCTTTAGTCAGTTCTCTGGAAACGACTTCAGACTTTTCGATAGAGATGGTACCGACCAGCACTGGCTGACCTTTCGCGGTGCGCTCTTTGATATCCTCGATAATGGCCTGGATTTTTTCCGCTTCAGTCATATAGACCAGATCCGGCAAATCTTTACGTATCATCGGACGGTTGGTCGGAACAACAACGGTATCCAGCTTATAAATAGAGCTAAATTCGAAGGCTTCAGTATCTGCCGTACCGGTCATACCAGCCAGCTTTTCATACAAACGGAAGTAGTTCTGGAAGGTGATAGACGCCAGCGTCTGGTTTTCATTCTGAATTTCTACGCCTTCTTTCGCTTCTACCGCCTGGTGCAGACCATCAGACCAGCGACGCCCCTGCATGGTACGGCCCGTGTGTTCATCAACAATAATGACTTCGCCGTCTTTCACAATGTAATCCACGTCGCGGGTAAACAGCGCGTGCGCACGTAGCGCGGCGGTAACATGGTGCATCAGCATAATATTACCCGGAGAGTAGAGTGACTCCCCCTCATCCATAATGCCTTCTTTCACCAATAGCTCTTCAATCAACACCAGACCGCGTTCGGTAAGGTTTACCTGGCGCGATTTCTCATCAACGGAGAAGTGGCCTTCGCCCTGGAACGTGTCAGAATCTTCTTTCTCCTGGCGAACCAGGTGCGGAATGATTTTGTTCACTTTTTTGTACATTTCCGAGCTATCTTCCGCCGGGCCGGAAATAATCAGCGGCGTACGCGCTTCATCGATCAGGATGGAGTCGACCTCATCCACCAGCGCATAATGCAGCTTACGCTGTACGCGCTCTTCCGGACTGAACGCCATGTTGTCGCGCAGGTAGTCAAAACCGTATTCGTTGTTGGTACCGTAAGTGATGTCGGCGGCATACGCTTCACGCTTGGCTGGCGCCGGCATACCGGGGAGGTTGATACCAACGGACATGCCGAGGAATTCGAACAGCGGACGGTTATTTTCGGCGTCACGTTGGGCCAGATAGTCGTTCACAGTTACCACGTGAACTCCCTTACCGGATAGCGCATTCAGATAAGCGGGCAGCGTTGCGGTCAGGGTTTTACCTTCACCGGTACGCATTTCCGCGATGCAGCGATCATTGAGTACCATACCGCCCAATAGCTGAACGTCGAAGTGACGCATCCCAAAAACGCGTTTACTGGCTTCACGTACTACCGCGAACGCTTCCGGAATGAGGCTCTCAACACTTTCGCCTTTTTCGATACGCGCACGGAATTCGTTGGTTTTCGCTTTCAGTTCGTCATCGGAGAGCTTTTCCATCTCCGGTTCCATCGCATTAATCAGGCTGACGGCCTTACGCATACGACGCAGAGTACGATCGTTACGGCTACCGAATACTTTCGTTAATAGTTTGATTAGCATAATAAAATCTCAAATGCCCCGCGCCGCGGAGCTACAATAAAGTTAAAGGGTCTTTTTTCGTTAGCTAAGACGTTGAGGACCGGCGCGGATACCCTGCGCCTGGCTTATCCAGGCCGGGGTGCTAAATACGGTTTGCGGGGCGAAATACGTCCATGAGACCTGACGAACAATCGCCGGGGGAGTGCCTTCCTGCGTAAGCATCGCGCTGAGCGTATGCAGTAAGGCGATATGATGCGCCTGTAATGGCGACGGTGCCTCGGCAACAGGCAGCGTTTGCGGCGCCATGGCAAAAGAAAGATGGCGAATCACCGTACGAATGGCATGCTGATGCCAGTAATCTACAGTGAAATTGGGGCGACGGTTAGAGGCTTCTAACAAGGCAAGGTGACTAAAGTTAACTTTAGTCGCAGCGCTGTGGTTACTGGCTGTCGTCCTTGCGGGCGCATTGGTTTCGGCTGCGTTACTGAGCGCGGGCAAACCTAAACTCGCCGCGACCATCCCTAATAAGAGATGCGGCCAGAAGTATCGTCTGCCTAACTGTCGCCAGCGCGTCAGTATTCCGCTCACGTCATTGCCACCTGATATGCCCCTCATGGGCTTACGAAATCAAAATATTTTGCGCACAAATCTTATCATTAAAGCGTACACGCAACAGCAGTAATGACGCGTAGCTACAGTGAAAATTGGTTAAGAAAACAGCGAACGCGCCGTATTTCGAGTTAACCCTGCCAAAACGACCGTATTAAGAGAAGCGCAGATAAAGGATAGTAAAAAAAACGACTGGCTCGCCTGGCCGGAGAGAGTGCCAGGTTTACCAGTCGAATTTATACGACAGTGTATGTCGTTATGCCAGTACCGTCGAAGGCGCTTTGAAAGCCAACGGCAGTTCTGCGTCGTCCTGAAAGGTCACAAATTCCCAGGCTTCCTGTTTTGCAAGGACCGCCTGCAACAATTTATTATTCAATGCGTGACCGGATTTATACGCGGTAAACGCACCAATAATATTGTGACCACACATGAACAAGTCGCCGATCGCGTCGAGCATTTTATGACGAACGAACTCGTCTTCAAAACGCAGGCCGTCTTCGTTCAATACGCGATAATCGTCAACAACGATGGCACAATCGAAGCTGCCGCCCAGGCACAGGCCGCGGGACTGCAGATATTCGATATCACGCATGAAACCGAAGGTACGCGCACGGCTGATCTGGCGCATGAACGCATCCGCAGAGAAGTTCATCGCATAGCGCTGGCTGCTGGAATCGATCGCCGGATGGTTAAAGTCGATGGTGAAATCCAACGTAAAACCATTGTACGGTCTGAATTCAGCCCATTTATCGCCATCTTCAACCCGAACGGTCTCTTTGATGCGTACGAATTTTTTGGCGCAGTTCAGTTCATCAATACCGGCATCAAGCAGCAGGTAGACGAACGGAGCGGCACTGCCATCCATGATCGGGATTTCCGGAGCATCGACTTCAATAACGATGTTATCGATACCTAACCCCGCCAGAGCAGCATTCAGGTGCTCAACGGTTGAAATCCGTACATCATGCTCATTCACCAGACACGTACAGAGCATGGTATCACGCACAGATTTGGCATCGGCCGGGAAATCTACCGGTGGATTCAAGTCGGTGCGACGATAGATGACCCCGGTGTTGGCCGGCGCAGGGCGTAATGTCAGGGTGACTTTTTTGCCGGTATGTAAACCGACGCCAGTCGCCTGAACGATACGTTTAAGTGTCCTTTGTTTGATCATCGTATAATCTCGCCAAATTACCTATCCAACCGAAGTGTACTATACATTCGGCGGGCCAGTTTAGCACAAAGAGCCCAGAATCCCAAATTCCAGCTAATTCTTAATCAGCTTGCTTACGCAGGAATGCGGGGATATCCAGATAATCCGGCTCTTTTGCCGCCTGTGGCGTATTGTCGTTAACCACTTTCGCGACCGTTTTTTGTTCCTGCGTCAGCGGCGCCATACCGTGCTGCTGGTAGCGATCCATCACCGGCTGCTGAACCTGTTTGTTGGTCACCAGGGTGATTTCTGGGCGTTTATCCATACCAATACCGGTCGCCACTACAGTCACGCGCAGTTCGTCGTTCATATCCGGGTCCAGAGAGGTACCGATAACCACGGTGGCGTTATCCGACGCAAAGGCGCGGATAGTGTTGCCGACGGTTTCAAACTCATCCAGACGCAGGTCGAAGCCCGCCGTAATGTTGACAAGCACGCCGCGCGCGCCGGACAGATCGATATCTTCCAGCAGCGGAGAAGAAATAGCCATCTCAGCCGCTTCTTCCGCACGGTCTTCTCCGCTCGCCACGCCAGATCCCATCATCGCGTAGCCCATTTCAGACATCACGGTACGCACGTCAGCAAAGTCAACGTTCATCAAGCCAGGTCGGGTGATCAGTTCAGCGATACCCTGTACCGCGCCTTTCAGTACGTCGTTCGCCGCGCCAAAGGCGTCGAGCAGAGAGATCCCACGACCCAGTACTTTCAGTAGCTTGTCGTTCGGAATGGTGATCAGCGAGTCCACATGCTTGGACAGCTCGGTAATTCCCTGCTCCGCAAATGCCATGCGCTTTTTGCCTTCGAAGTTGAAAGGCTTAGTCACCACGGCCACGGTCAGAATACCTAAATCTTTAGCGACTTCAGCAACCACCGGCGCCGCACCAGTTCCGGTACCACCGCCCATACCTGCCGCGATAAATACCATGTCTGCGCCTTCAAGCGCCGCACGCAGCGCTTCACGGTCTTCGTCCGCCGCATTGCGGCCAACTTCCGGGTTCGCGCCAGCGCCGAGGCCTTTGGTAATACCGCTACCAATCTGAATGGTCTGTCCAACCGCTGTTTTACGCAACGCCTGAGCGTCGGTATTCACCGCGAAGAATTCAACACCTTCGATGCGTTCGCGCACCATGTGTTCAACGGCGTTACCGCCGCCACCACCGACGCCGATGACTTTAATCACCGCGTCGTTGGTTAGTTCCATAGGTTCAAACATAATCTCTCTCCGTCATGTGCCTGTCGCCTGAGACCGTAATATCTGTCGGCCTCATAAAAAATTAAAACTCTTTTCGCAGCCAGCTATTAAGACGCTTGATCCACGAGCCAACTGATGCCGTAACACGTTTTTCCACTTCGGCTTCACCGTTTAAATGGGACTCTTTCCCGTAGTGAAGCAGCCCCACCGCCGTTGAATAATACGGCTCCTGGGCATAATCCGTCAGACCGGTAATATTCAGCGGCGCGCCAATACGGACTTGCGTATGGAACACGCGCTGAGCACAAGCTGCAAGCCCCTCGATTTGCGCTGCGCCGCCGGTTAATACAATTCCCGCCGCCAGGTGATGTTTCACACCCTGCTGACGAAGCTGTTCCTGTAATTGCAATATCTCTTCGTTGACCAGATTGAGCAACTCGGTATACCGCGGTTCAATCACTTCCGCCAGCGTCTGGCGTTGCAGACTGCGCGGCGGACGTCCGCCGACGCTCGGTACTTCAACGCTCTCGTCTTTACCAACGATCGAGCCCAGCGCGCAACCATGGCGAACTTTAATCGCTTCGGCATCGCTCGGCGGCGTACCAAAGGCATAAGCGATATCGCTGGTCACCACATTCCCCGCATACGGGATCACTTTGGTATGACGCAACGCACCGCCAGTATAAACGGCAATATCCATTGTACCACCGCCGATATCCACGACACAGACGCCCAGTTCACGTTCATCTTCCGTCAATACGGAATAGCTGGCCGCCAGTCCGGCAAATATCAGTTGGTCAACTTTCAGGCCACAACGTTCAACCGCTTTGACAATGTTTTTTGCCATATCGTTGTGACAGGTAATCAAATGCACTTTCGCCTGCATTCGCACGCCGGAGAGACCTACCGGATTTTTAATGCCTTCCTGGTAGTCAATAGCGTACTCCTGAGGAATTACGTGCAGCACGCGATGCTCGTCGCGCACGCGCACTGACTTCGCAGTATGCACAACGTTTTCCACATCTTCCTGTGTCACTTCTTCTTCAGAAATAGGCACCATGCCTATCTCATTCTGACAGCTAATATGCTTTCCAGAAAGCGCCAGATACACCGAGGAGATCTGGCAATCCGCCATCAATTCCGCCTGATCAATGGCGCGCTGAACGCATTTCACCACTGACTCGAGGTCATTCACCCCGCCTTTATCCATACCCCGCGATGGGCAACTGCCCACGCCAATGATATTGACCATACCGTCGGGCAGAACTTCCCCTACTAAAGCGGCAACCTTCGCGGTGCCAATCTCCAGTCCTACTACCAGTTTTCTGTCCGTCGCCTTGATCATTGTTGTTCTGCCTGTGCCTGATTCTGTTGCTGATTAGATTCCTCAGGAGGAAGCGGCGCCCAGCCGACAGCCGCCCCTGAGTCATAACGCAAATCAACGTAGCTAATCCGTTTGCCATCGGTTTGCGCCTGCTGCTGTAAAACCGGATAGAGTTCTACAAAGCGAGCCAACCTTTTCATCGTATCGCCCCTACCGAGATTGAGCTTAATGCCATTATTAAGCGTCAACTGCCAGGAGCGACGTGCGGTCATCGCCGCTTCCTTCAGAGTGAATTTATCCTTAGCCAGCACCTGCCCCATCTCGCGGTATCCCTGCAACACTTCACTCGCGCTGCCTTCCGGGCCGTACAACATGGGTAAAACCTGTTTACCGATACGATCTGACGGTACGCTGAAGGTATTGCCTTCGGCATCCACCATATGCTGGTCATTCCAACGCGCTATCGGCACATATTCAACCAGATGAATCTTCAATTCATCTGGCCACTGTTTTCTGACGCTGGCCTGTTTAATCCATGGCAAACGTTCAATCTGACTCTGAATAATGTTCACATCCTGAGTCATGAAAGTGCCGGGCGCGCCCAGTGCCAGTATCGCCTGGCGGATATCATCGTTACGCGTGTAGTGACGCTCGCCGGTTAATACCAATTTTGATAACGGTAAACGCTGCGCATCTTCCATCCACCCTAACACGACCCACCCGCTCACAAACACGGTGCATAGCACCGTCAGCAGGAATAAAATACCTGCAAGACGCGTTCCATTATTGCGGCGTGAAGAAGGCGTCTCTTCGTCACTGTTTCGCGTGTTCAGCGCAGCCTGCGACATATCAGTCCGCCAACTCCAGAATTCGTACCACTAACTGCGAGAAGCTCATTCCCGCCTGACGCGCCGCCATCGGCACCAGGCTATGACTGGTCATACCCGGAGAGGTATTGGCTTCCAGCAGATAAAACTGACCATCACTGTCCAGCATGACATCAATGCGCCCCCATCCCGTACAGCCTAATGCTTTCCATGCATGCAGGACGAGCGACTGTAATGCGGCTTCACGGGACGCTTCTAAACCGGCAGGGCAGAAATACTGTGTCTCATCAGAGAGATACTTCGCCTCATAATCATAGAAGGTTCCTGCGGGTTGGATACGAATTGACGGTAAAATTTCTTCCCCCAGTATCGCCACTGTTAATTCAGGGCCGCACAGCCATTTTTCAATCAGTATTTCGTCATCATGCTGAAAAGCCAATGATAACGCACTCTGTAAAGCATTTTCTTCTACCACTTTGGTCATGCCGACACTGGAACCCTCGCGGCTGGGTTTGACAATCAACGGTAAGCCCAGCGCCGAGATTCGCGCTTTTTCATCATCACTAAGCCCGTTTTCAAACCCGGCGCGTGTCAGCGCGACCCACGGCGCGACCGGTAAGCCTGCGCCCTGCCACAGCAGTTTACTGCGCAGTTTATCCATTGAAAGCGCCGAGGCCATTACGCCGCTACCGGTATAGGGCAGACCAAGCTGCTCAAGCATTCCCTGTAAGGTTCCATCTTCACCGCCGCGGCCATGCAACGCGATAAAGACTTTCTGAAAACCCATTGCCTTAAGCTGCGTGACATCGATCTCTTTCGGATCGATGGGATACGCATCAATGCCGCCTTCACGTAACCCGGCAAGAACTGCCGCACCGGAGTTCAGCGAGACATCCCGCTCCGCAGAGGTTCCGCCCAACAGGACTGCAATTTTATCAGCCATGTTGCTCTTCCTCCTGAATTTGCGGCTTTAGCTTGATTTCAGATAAGTAACGCGCAATTTTGCCAACATTTCCTGCGCCTTGCACCAATATCAAGTCGTTGCCCGTAAGCACCGGCGCTAACATTGTCGCAACCTGAGCCGGATCGGAAACCAGAATCGGGTCAATTTTTCCCCGATTGCGAATCGTACGGCATAACGAGCGGCTATCTGCCCCCGGAATCGGTGTTTCGCCTGCCGGATAAACGTCCAGCATGAGCAGCGCATCTACCTGCGTCAACACATTGGCGAAATCATCATAGAGATCGCGCGTACGCGTGAAACGGTGCGGCTGAAACAGCATCACCAGATTTTTTTCCGGCCATCCCGCCCGCGCGGCTTTAATCGTCGCATCCACTTCCGTTGGATGATGGCCATAGTCATCCACCAACATCGCCGTACCGGCTTTACCGTTTACCGGTTCAAGCGGAAACTCGCCGAGGAAATCAAAGCGACGCCCGGTGCCCTGGAAGCTTTCCAGCGCGCGCAGGATAGCATCATCTTCAATACCTTCTTCCGTCGCCACTGCGACCGCTGCCGCGGCGTTCAGGGCATTGTGACGACCCGGCGCGTTCAATGTCACGCGCAGATCCGGCATCCCCTGGCGCAACAGCGTAAAGTGTCCCTGTGGCCCCGCCTGCTGATAATCTTCTACCCGCACGTCGGCATCATCACTAAAACCGTAGGTCGTCGTCTGACGCCCCACACGCGGCAACAGCTCACGGATGACCGGATCGTCAACACACATTACTGCGCGGCCATAAAAGGGCAGATTGTGCAGAAAGTTAATAAACGTCTGCTTTAAATTTTCAAAGTCGCCATGATAGGTATCCATATGGTCAGCTTCGATATTGGTGACAATCGCGACCATCGGCTGCAGGTGCAGAAACGACGCATCGCTCTCATCCGCCTCGGCAATCAGGTAACGGCTATGGCCCAGACGCGCATGAACGCCTGCGGCTTTTACCAGTCCGCCATTCACGAAAGTCGGGTCCAACCCCGCCTCAGCATAAATACTGGATACCATCGCGGTGGTCGTGGTTTTTCCATGAGTCCCGGCAATGGCGATGCCATGACGAAAGCGCATCAGCTCCGCCAGCATTTCCGCGCGGCGAATGACCGGAATACGCGCTTCATGCGCCGCCACAATCTCCGGGTTATCCGCAGAGATCGCGCTGGAAACCACCACCACGCTGGCATCGCGCACATTTTCCGGGCGATGGTTAAAGAAAATCGTCGCCCCCAGGCTCGTTAACTGCTGGGTCACCGGATTCGGCGCTAAGTCGGAACCACTGATCTGATAGCCTTCATTAGCCAGAACTTCGGCAATACCGCCCATACCGGCACCACCGATGCCGACAAAGTGAATGTGCCGAACGCGACGCATTTCGGGCACGATGGAACGCAGTTTTGCCAGTTGTTGTGTATTCATTCTTTACGCCATTAACTCCAGTACCCGTCATACTTCAAATTGCAGATGCATTGGCTTTCCTGCAACCCAAATTATTGAGGGTAGAAAAACCCTGCGATGCAAAAAGCACCGCCACAAATTACGTCCGGGCAACCCGGCTGACTTCATTGGCAACACGCTCGGTAGCATCCGGAATGGATACCGCGCGGGCTCGCTCTGCCATGGTTAACAGAGTGTCTCGCGACCACCCCGCCAGCGTGTCGGCGACTGCCTCTACAGTAAACTGCGGCTGCTCAAAAATCTTAGCTGCGCCGGCGTTTTCCAGCGGCAGCGCATTCCAGTACTGCTGCCTGTCTTTATGCTGAAACGGCACGAATATCGCAGGCAATCCGGCGGCGGCGATCTCGCTCACCGTCAGGGCGCCGGAACGACATACCACGACATCTGCCCATGCATAGGCTTCTGCCATATCATCAATAAATTCCGTTACCTTATGCTGCGGTTGCCCCGCCCCGGCATACGCCTGCTCTACCGTGTGCTGCGCACCTTTTCCGCTTTGGTGCCAAATTGTAACTGCATCGCCCAGTCTGGCGGCAACCTGCGGCAATGTCTGGTTCAGGACTCGCGCCCCCTGAGAACCGCCGACCACCAGTACGCGAATCGGGCCGTCGCGCCTCGCCAGACGCATGTGCGGCAACGGTAACGCCAGTACGTCGGTACGCACCGGGTTACCGACCACGTCCGCGTTCGGAAACGCACCGGGAAACGCCTGCATAACCGAGGTCGCAATTTTAGCCAGCCACTGATTGGTTAGCCCGGCGATACCGTTTTGCTCATGCAGGACAACCGGGATACCTAATGACCAGGCGGCAAGCCCGCCAGGGCCGGAAACATAGCCGCCCATTCCCAGCACAACATCCGGTTTAAACCGTTTCATGATTGCCCGCGCCTGACGCCAGGCGTTAAAAATACGCAGCGGCGCCGCCAGTAGCGCTTTCATCCCTTTACCGCGCAGGCCCGAGATTCGAATAAAGTCGATGTCGATGCCATGCTTCGGCACTAAATCCGCTTCCATACGATCGGCGGTGCCCAGCCAGCGAACCTGCCAGCCCTGGGCCATTAAATGATGCGCAACGGCCAGTCCCGGAAACACATGTCCGCCGGTACCGCCCGCCATCACCATTAACCGCTTCGGTTGACCACTCATCGAGAACCTCGTGTAAACGCCTGCGCTTTTTCCAGGCGCGTTTCATAATCAATACGTAATAAAAACATAATGGCCGTCGACATAATCAACAGGCTCGACCCACCATAGCTGATCAGCGGCAGCGTCAAACCTTTGGTTGGCAACATCCCCGCTGCCGCACCAACGTTTACCAACGCCTGGAAGCTAAACCAGATACCGATAGAGCAGGCTAAAAAACCGGAAAAACGGTGGTCAATCTCCAGCGCCTTACGACCAATCGACATCGCGCGAAAAGCGACGAAGAATACCATTAAAAGTGCTAATACCACACCGATATAACCCAGTTCCTCGCCAATAATGGCGAAGATGAAGTCAGTATGCGCCTCGGGCAAATATTCCAGTTTTTGCACCGAATTGCCCAACCCCTGCCCCCAGATCTCACCGCGACCAAAAGCCATCAGTGACTGGGTGAGCTGATAACCGCTCCCAAATGGATCTTCCCAGGGGTTCCAGAACGAGGTCACGCGGCGAATACGATACGGTTCGGCGAGAATGAGCAGAATCACCGCCGAGATCCCCATACCGATAATGGCAATAAATTGCCATAGCTTCGCGCCGGCGAGAAACAGCATCGCCAGCGTGGTCACGAACAGGACGACGACCGTACCGAGGTCAGGCTGCGCCAGGAGTAAAACCGCCAGCACCAGAATCACGCCCATGGGTTTTAAGAAGCCGCGCAGGTTGTTTCGCACCTCATCGACCTTACGCACCAGATAGTTCGCGAGGTAGCAGAACAGAGACAGCTTGGTAAATTCCGCAGGCTGAATACGCAATGGCCCCAGCGCAATCCAGCGCGATGCTCCGTTGACTGAACTCCCGACGACCAGCACGATAAGCAACATGATGATCGACGCAATCAGCATCGTCGTACTGTATTTTTGCCAGAAAGCCATTGGCAAACGTAGTGTGACCATCGCCAGACAAAATGCCAGAAAGATATAGAGCGCATCACGTTTGGCAAACAAAAAAGGATCGTTCGCCAGACGCTGTCCGACGGGCATAGAGGCCGACGTCACCATGACAAAACCAATCGCCGCCAGGCCGAAGGTCAGCCATAGCAGCGTGCGGTCATACATGATCAGGCTGTCGGCGTCTTTATCACGCGAAGCCATCACCCAGCCTTTAAGCGCCGCGAACAGCCAGGCCAGGAGACCAAAGCCTGGTACGCGCGGCATTCTCAGACGGGGGAGAGATAAACGCATTAACCCAACTCCTTCGCCAGACGGGTAAAGACATCGCCCCGTTGCTCAAAACTTTTAAACTGATCGAGGCTGGCGCAAGCAGGCGACAGCAATACCATGTCGCCAGGCTGAACGCGCGGCGCCAGTAAGCGCATTGCCTCTTCCATTGTTTCAGTCTGTTGGGCAATTTCCGGACGCAGCGCGGCAAGCTGCGCGCCATCACGCCCAAAGCAATACAGGCGAATCTGGTCGCCAGTCAAATAGCGCGCCAGCGAAGAAAAGTCTGCCGACTTACCGTCGCCACCCAGCAGCAGATGCAGCGTACCATCCACGTGCAGGCCGTTCAGCGCCGCTTCGGTACTACCCACGTTGGTGGCTTTCGAGTCGTTGATCCAGCGTACGCCGTTATGTTCCAGCGCTAACTGGAAGCGGTGCGCCAGGCCCGTAAATGTGGTTAATGCCTTCAGGCTGGTGGCCCGCGGCAGGCCAGCAGCATCCGCCAGAGCCAGTGCTGCTAACGCATTGGTGTAATTATGCTGACCAGAAAGCTTCATCTCTTTCACATTCAGCACTTTCTCGCCTTTAACCCGCAGCCAGGTTTCGCCCTGCTGACGATTAAGGTGATAATCACCCATATTGACGCCAAAACTGACACAGCGTTCATCAGCGCCGCGTACCGGCATGGTTAACGCGTCATCAGCATTTACCACACACACTTTCGCCTTCTCGTAGACGCGTAGTTTCGCTGCCCGGTACTGTTGCAGACCAAACGGGTACCTATCCATATGATCTTCAGTGACGTTGAGCACCGTTGCCGCCACCGCTTGCAAACTTGACGTGGTTTCCAGCTGGAAACTGGACAATTCCAGCACGTACAATTCGCGATCGGCATCCAGCAGCATCAGCGCCGGAAGACCGATATTGCCGCCAACACCGACATTGACGCCTGCCGCTTTCGCCATCTCGCCTACTAATGTGGTTACAGTGCTTTTACCGTTCGAGCCGGTGATGGCCACAATTGGCGCTTGCGCCTCGCGGCAAAACAGTTCGATATCGCCGATGATTTCGACCCCTGCGCTGGCAGCAGCGCTAAGCGAGGGATGAGCTAACGCGATGCCAGGGCTGGCGACGATCAAATCCGCCGCCAATAGCCACTCGTCGTTCAGACCGCCAAGGTGACGCTCGATTTCTTGCGGCAGCTTATCCAGACCTGGCGGCGTCACACGGGTATCCATCACGCGCGGTGTGATGCCGCGGGCCAGGAAAAAGTCCACGCAGGAAAGTCCGGTCAAGCCCAGACCGATAATGACGACGTTTTTGTCCTGATAATCAGCCATGATTAACGTACCTTCAGCGTTGCCAGGCCAATCAGCACCAGCATCAGCGAAATAATCCAGAAGCGCACAATGACACGCGGTTCCGGCCAGCCCTTCAGTTCATAGTGGTGATGGATAGGCGCCATACGGAAAATACGCTGTCCGCGTAGTTTGAAGGAGCCCACCTGCAGGATGACTGACAGAGTTTCCACCACAAAAACGCCGCCCATAATCACCAGCAAAAACTCCTGACGCAACAGTACGGCAATAATGCCCAACGCGCCGCCCAACGCCAGCGATCCCACATCCCCCATAAAAACCTGCGCCGGATAGGTGTTAAACCACAAGAATCCTAATCCTGCGCCGACAATCGCTGTGCAGACAATCACCAGCTCGCCCGCATGACGTAAGTACGGAATATGCAAGTAATTGGCGAAATTCATGTTCCCGGTCGCCCAGGCTACCAGTGCAAAGCCTGCGGCAACAAAGACGGTCGGCATAATCGCCAGGCCATCGAGTCCATCGGTCAGGTTGACGGCGTTGCCGGTACCGACGATGACAAAGTAGGACAGCAGAACGTAAAACAGCCCCAATTGCGGCATAACGTCTTTAAAGAACGGAACCACCAATTGGGTCGCAGGTGTGTCTTTCCCGACGAGATAAAGCGCAAAGGCCACGCCGAGCGCAATGACCGACATCCAGAAATATTTCCAGCGCGCAATCAGCCCCTTGGTATCTTTACGCACCACTTTGCGGTAGTCATCGACAAAACCAATAATGCCGTAGCCAATGAGCACCACCAGTACGCACCAGACGTATGGGTTAGACGGATAAGCCCATAGCAGAACGGAAATGACAATCGCCGTCAGGATCATGATGCCACCCATCGTCGGCGTACCGCGTTTACTAAAGTGCGATTCCGGGCCATCGTTACGCACAACCTGGCCAAAGGAGAGTTTTTGCAGACGAGCGATCATTCGCGGGCCCATCCATAAAGAGATGAACAGCGCGGTCAGCAGGCTGACAATGGCGCGAAACGTCAGATAAGAAAAGACGTTAAAGCCGGAATAATATTTGACCAAATGCTCGGCCAGCCAAACTAACATGAAGCTTTCTCCTGTAACGCATGAACCACGTCTTCCATCGCGGCGCTGCGTGATCCTTTCACTAAAATTGTTATCATCGGGTGTTGCTGAATCAGAGCACGTAAACGCGCGATCAGAGCAGCTTTATCGGCAAAATGCTCACCGACGCCGCTGGTATGACTGATAGCCTCACTCAGTTTTCCGCTACTTAGCACTCGATCGATACCTGCCGCCTTTGCGGCTTCACCAACCTGGATGTGGCATGTTTCGCTTTCTGCGCCCAGCTCAGCCATATCGCCCGCCACCAACACGCGGTAGCCCGGCATTTCAGAGAGGACTTGCACTGCAGCGGTCATCGAACCAACGTTAGCGTTATAAGTGTCATCCAGCACCAGCTGGTTTTCACTTAACGGAATCGGGAACAGACGCCCCGGTACAGCTTTTAATGTCGCCAGCCCGGCTTTAATGGCGGTAAGCGTTGCGCCTACCGCCATTGATAAGGCCGATGCCGCCAGCGCGTTGGCAATATTGTGCCGCCCCGGCAATGGCAGCAACACATCAATGCTGCCCTGCGGCGTTTGCAGGGTAAATTCCGTACCGTGGGACGTCACGTGGATATTTGCGGCAGTAAAGTCGCTGTCTGCCGTATTCGGCGAGAAGCGCCACACCTGGCGATCGCCAATAATGCGTTGCCAGTTCAGCCAGTCGTTATTATCGGCATTCATAATCGCAATACCGTTCTCAGGCAAACCGGTATAGATTTCGCCTTTCGCTTTCGCCACGCCGGCCAACGAGCCGAAGCCTTCCAGGTGCGCCGCCGCCAGGTTATTGACCAGCGCCGCCTCCGGGCGCGTCAGGCTAACGGTCCAGGCGATTTCCCCCTGGTGATTAGCGCCCAACTCAATCACGGCATAGTCATAATCATGGTTTAAGCGCAGCAGCGTTATCGGCACGCCGATGTCGTTGTTAAAATTGCCTGCGGTATACAGAGTATTTCCGCACTGGCTAAGAATCGCGGCGGTCATCTCTTTGACCGAGGTTTTGCCGGACGAACCGGTTAACGCCACCACCCGCGCCGGTACCTGCATACGCACCCAGGCGGCCAGTTGGCCAAATGCCTGACGCGTATCTTTTACTATTACCTGCGGAAGATCGATATCCAGCGGACGGCTGACCAGCAGTGCGCCAGCGCCGTTCGCTTTTGCTTTATCGGCAAAATCATGCGCGTCGAAACGTTCCCCTTTCAGCGCCACGAACAGGCAACCCGGCGTCACTTTCCGTGTGTCGGTAATGACCGTATTGAGCGTGAGATCCGCCCCGCGGTGTTCGGCGCCAAGGACATCGGCAATTTTGCTGAGCGTTACGCTAATCATGCGATCACCCCCAGCAAACGCGCTGCGGTCACGCGGTCTGAATAATCAAGACGTTGCGTGCCAACAATCTGGTAATCCTCGTGCCCTTTACCTGCAATCAGCACGACGTCATTATCTTTTGCCTGCATAATGGCGTTAGTCACCGCCTCGGCACGGCCTTCCATTACCCTGACCTGCCCGGCGTCCAGCATTCCGGCCAGAATATCGTTGATAATGGCGCGCGGCTCCTCGGTACGCGGGTTATCGTCAGTCACCACGACGATATCCGCAAATTCTTCGGCAATGGCACCCATAAGTGGGCGCTTACCTTTATCACGATCTCCGCCGCAACCAAAGACGCACCACAATTTTCCGGCGCAGTGCAGACGCGCCGCCTGCAACGCTTTTTCCAGCGCATCAGGCGTGTGCGCGTAATCGACAACGACAGTGGCTTTGCCCGGCGCGCTAAAGACTTCCATCCGCCCGCAAACTGGCTGTAAACGCGCGGCGGTTTTCAGCAAATCCGTTAACGGATAGCCCAGCGCCAGCAGCGTCGCCAATGCCAGCAGTAAATTGCTGACGTTAAACGCGCCCATCAGGCGGCTTTCGATTTCGCCTTCCCCCCAGCTTGAAGCAAAACGAATCGTTGCCCCACTATCGTGGTAATTCACCGCCACCGTCTTCAGCCAACGACCGTGACAGTTAGGATTGATATGCCCTTCCATCGATACTGCGACCGCATCGGGTAACGACGCCAGCCAGCGGCGTCCAACCTCATCATCAGCATTGACAATCGCCTGACCGTAGCGATGGGTTGAATAAAGCATCCATTTCGCGGCTTCGTAATGCTGCATATCACCGTGATAGTCCAGATGATCGCGACTCAAATTAGTAAACACGGAGGCGGCAAATTTCAGCGCCGCCACACGATGCTGAACCAGACCATGAGAAGAGACTTCCATCGCGCCGAAGGTCGCGCCCTGCGCAACCAGACTGGCCAGCACATGCTGAACATCCACAGCGGAACCGGTCGTGTTCTCCGTCGGGATCACTTTACCCAACAGTCCGTTGCCTACCGTTCCCATCACCGCGCTGGTTTCGCCGAGCAACTGGCTCCACTGCGCCAGCAGTTGGGTGGTGGTGGTCTTGCCGTTGGTGCCGGTTACCGCCACCAGACGCATGTTTTCAGATGGCTCGTGGTAAAAGCGGCCCGCCAGCGCCGATAAACGCTCGTTGAGCTGGCTAAGGTAGACGACCGGTACGCCGTGTATTTCACGAATTTCGCCGTCGGTCGCCTCGTCTTTCGCCTCTGCAATAATGGCAGCTACGCCTTGCGCTATCGCCTGCGGGATATATCGACGCCCGTCCGCCTGATGACCCACCACTGCCACAAAGAGATCGCCCGCCGCAGCCACACGGCTGTCGAGCGTCATCTCTCGCAGTTCTCGCGCAGGTAGCCCAGCCACCCACGGAGCAAGAAGGTCGCGCAAATTACGATCTGCCACCTGTTCCCTCGCCTTGATTAATTACGAATTCATTTTTTTCGCCCGTTGCTAACGCGTCCGGTTCGATGTTCATGGTGCGCAGCACGCCGCCCATGATGGCACCAAAGACCGGCGCGGAAACGGCGCCACCGTAGTATTTACCCGCCTGCGGATCGTTGATCACAACAACCAGCGCGAAGCGCGGATGACTCGCAGGCGCGACGCCCGCGGTATAAGCAATGTATTTGTTGATGTAGCGCCCGTCCGGCCCCACTTTTTTCGCCGTACCGGTTTTAATCGCGATACGGTAGCCTTTAATTGCCGCTTTCACACCACCACCACCGGGTAGCGCCACGCTTTCCATCATGTGAACCACGGTACGCACGGTGGCTTCAGGGAAAATGCGCTCTCCAGGGACAGGAGGATCAACTTTGGTAATCGACAACGGACGATAAATGCCATAGCTGCCGATCGTTGCATAGACTCGCGCTAACTGTAATGGTGTTACCATTAGCCCGTAGCCAAAAGAGAAGGTGGCCCTCTCTATGTCAGACCACCGTTGTTTTTGAGGATATAAGCCACTGCGTTCTCCGACCAACCCCAAATTGGTCGCCTTTCCAAGCCCAAAACGTGAGTAAGTATCTACTAACGCTGAGGACGGCATCGCTAACGCCAGTTTAGATACGCCGACGTTACTCGACTTCTGCAAAACCCCGGTCAGGGTTAATTCGCTGTAGCGCGCCACGTCTTTGATTTCGTGGCCGTTAATTCGGTAAGGAACGGTATTCAACACGGTATTTTCGTTGACGATGCCACGCTGAAGCGCAGTCATCACCACCATCGGCTTAACCGTGGAACCCGGTTCAAACACGTCAGTGATGGTGCGGTTACGCATGGCGTCTTTCGGTGTGCCGGCAAGATTGTTTGGGTTATAGGAGGGGCTGTTGGCCATCGCCAGCACTTCACCGGTATTCACATCGACCAGCACCGCGCTGCCGGATTCCGCCTTGTTAAACGCTACCGCGTTATTCAGCTCGCGGTAAACCAATGCCTGCAGGCGTTCATCTATGCTCAACGCCAGGTTGTGCGCCGCCTGGCTGTCGGTAGAAGAAATGTCTTCGATCACCCGGCCATAGCGGTCTTTACGCACGATACGTTCGCCCGGCTGACCGGTCAGCCATTTATCGAAACTTTTTTCAACGCCCTCAATCCCCTGACTGTCGACGTTGGTAAAACCGATGAGGTGAGCGGTTACTTCTCCTGACGGGTAGTAGCGGCGTGATTCTTCACGCAAATGGATCCCCGGCAGTTTCAACTTTTTGATGTAGTCCGCCATATCAGGATTGACCTGGCGCGCCAGATAAATAAAACGTCCTTTCGGGTTGGCGTTGATACGGGCGGAGAGCTGATCGAGCGGAATATTGAGCGCAGTGGAAAGCGCTTTCCACCGATCGCCGACGCTGATGCCGCCTGCGTCATGCACTTCTTTTGGATCGGCCCAGATCGCCTTAACCGGTACGCTGACCGCCAGCGGACGACCGGAACGATCGGTAATCATACCGCGGGAAGTGGAGACTTCCTGAACACGCAGTGAACGCATATCGCCCTGACGCACGAGCATATCCGGGGCGATAATCTGTAGCCATGCCGCACGCCCGAGTAAAAAAACCAGCGCCAGTAAAATACAGCCGCACAGCAACGCAAAACGCCAACTGATGAAGTTGGTCTGTTCTTCCTGGCGTTTCGGTCTTTGCGTTTTTGCCGCTGCTTTCATGCGTCGCGTTTATCCTTATTTTTGCACTACGATATTTTCTTGTGATGGATCAACATGCTGCATTTGCAGCTTTTCCGTTGCAATCCGCTCTACCCGGCTATGATCGCCGAGCGCGTTTTCTTCAAGGATCAGGTTGCGCCATTCAATGTCCAATGCATCGCGCTCCAGAACCAGCTGTTCACGCTGAGCGGTGAGCAGACGAGTATGGTGCGCCGTTGTTACCACCGTCACCGCCGTTAAAATGATGCAAATGAACAAGCAGAGTGGCAGCTTCCCGAACCGCAAAAGATCGTCACCGATTACGCCAGGCAAAGCATGGCGCTCGTTGCTTCCTATCGACCCCTTAACTTTGCTTAGGGCTTCTGTCACTCTGCTGATCATGCGTTCGTCCTCTCTGCAATACGCAGAACTGAACTACGGGCCCGAGGATTTTCAGCAACCTCTTTTTCGCCCGGCATCAACTTGCCTAACGCTCTTAACTCGCGGCCACCCAGTTTACTGAGCTGCGCTTCCGTCATCGGGATCCCGGCGGGTACTTTCGGACCGCGACTTTGCTCGCGCATAAAGCGTTTCACAATGCGGTCCTCCAGCGAATGGAAGCTGATGATTGAAAGCCGACCGCCCGGGGCCAGCACGCTGAGTGAGCTTTTTAGCGCCTGCTCTATCTCCTCCAGTTCACTGTTTACCCAAATGCGCACCGCCTGGAAGGTACGGGTCGCAGGATGTTTGAATTTGTCTTTTACCGGGGTCGCCGCCGCAACCACTTCCGCCAGCTCTTTGGTACGGGTCATTGGTTGTTCGCGGTTGCGCTCAACAATGGCGCGAGCAATACGTTTGGCAAAACGTTCTTCGCCAAAGGTTTTTAACACCCAGGCGATATCCGCCTCAGCCGCCGTTTGTAACCACTCGGCGGCAGACTGCCCGCGGGTCGGGTCCATTCGCATGTCCAGCGGACCATCCCGCATAAATGAAAAGCCGCGCTCTGCATCATCGAGCTGCGGAGAAGAGACGCCAAGATCGAGAAGGATTCCGTCAATCTTACCGGTAAGCTCGCGCTCGGCCACATAATCAGCCAGCGCGGAAAAAGGCCCATGAATGATGGAGAAGCGAGGATCATTAATGGCCTGCGCAACGGCAATTGCCTGCGGATCGCGATCGATCGCCAACAAACGCCCCTCTTCACCCAGTTGCGAGAGGATCAGACGCGAGTGGCCGCCGCGACCAAATGTGCCATCAATATAGATACCATCAGGACGAATATTCAGCCCATTAACGGCTTCATCCAACAGTACCGTAGTGTGTTTAAAATTTTCCATCATCTTATAGAGACAAGTCCTGCAGCCGCTCCGACAACGTTTCAGTAGCGGACTGTTCAGCGTCGATATCTTCCCTGACCTGTTGATACCAGGTCGTTTCATCCCACAGCTCAAATTTGTTGAACTGTCCAACCAGCATCACTTCTTTCGTCAGTCCGGCATGTTGCCGCAGAACTGGCGCGATCAGTAATCGACCTGCACCATCCATCTGACATTCACTGGCATGACCCAACAGTAAACGTTGTACGCGACGTTCTATCGGGTTCATGCTCGACAGACGAGATAATTTTTGCTCAATAATTTCCCATTCAGGCAGGGGGTAAAGCAGCAGGCATGGGTGATGGATGTCAATGGTACATACCATTTGACCGGTAGCGCTCTCGATCAGTTGCTCCCGGTAACGGGTCGGCACGGTCAGGCGCCCTTTACTGTCGAGATTGACTAACGTTGCCCCCCGGAACATGCCAGTCTCCCCCCTTCTTACCACTTTATCCCACAAATTCCCACTCGAGGGAGTTTACGGAGCGGAGGAAAAGCTTGTCAAGCAAGTCACAACGCTTACCAGAGTAAAAAAACCAATGTTTATGGCTAATATCTGCGTTGACTAATTTCCATCCAGCGCACCAGGCAAATTAACGTTATGAATATTTGTAAGAAAAAAACCAAAGACCCACCACCGTTTAAAACGGACTCCATATAATCCGAGAAAAATATAAAGTGTCAGTTTGCGACGCGAGCGGCATTTTAGGACATATTGCACTGTGTTAACAGTGTCTGTTTAACGCGTCCGGCGCCTGCTGTACCAGCGCCTGCGGGACAACTGTTGCACCTGAAAGAAAAGTGGCTGTTAATTGGACGATTTCTTGCCTGCTTGTAACAAAACAAGACAAAGGAAAACAATCGTTACGTCTTAATTAGCGTAAAGCAGCCAATTTCGGACAAAAGAGAGGTAATAAAAAAGAAGTTTCGAACAACTTTAAGGAATAATCTTAATTATTCCAGGGATATTTTTGCTGATACGTTTTTTGTTTGACGGCGGCAAAAGAGAAGTCTTTTACCGCCACTCCGCTAGCTACGGCTAAGAATACCGCGACGATACAGGTTACGCCGAATACGCGTTAAGCCCGGTTTCGGTTTACGCGGCTCATCAAGGCTTGCCAGCACAATCTCCAGCACGCGTTCCGCCACATCGCGATGACGCTGCGCCACGGCCAGTACTGGGCATTGCAGAAAATCCAGCAATTCATGATCGCCGAAAGTCGCAATGGCTAAATCTGAAGGCAATTTGCCATCACGCCGCAGCGTCACGTCCATCACTCCCTGCAATAACGCGAATGATGTGGTAAAGAGCGCCTGAGGCATAGGATGCGTTTCCAGCCATTTTTCAAACAGTTGAGCGGCGGCTTCGCGTTCATAGCTGTTAGCATATAAGAAATTCACCTCACGTGGATCATCTTTCCACGCGGCGCGAAATCCCTGCTCGCGTAAAAAACTGACGGATAACTCCGGCAATGCGCCCAGATAAAGCACCGTTTCCGCCGGGAATTTACGCAGTTCTTCCGCCAACATTTCGGCATCATCCTGATCGGCGCCAACCACACTGGTGAAATGTTCACGATCAAGGGCGCGGTCAAGCGCGACGATGGGGAACGGATCATTAGCCCAGCGCTGATAAAAGGGATGTTCCGGCGGTAACGAGGTTGAAACGATAATCGCATCGACCTGACGCTGTAAAAGATGCTCAATGCAGCGCATTTCGTTATCCGGCTGATCTTCAGAACAGGCGATCAACAGTTGATAGCCACGCTGGCGCGCCTGGCGCTCAAGATAGTTTGCGATACGGGTGTAGCTCGTGTTTTCAAGATCCGGGATCACCAGACCAATAGAACGTGTGCGTCCAGCACGTAACCCGGCAGCCACAGCATTAGGATGGTAATTATGCTCACGCACCACCGCCATGACTTTTTCTACGGTTTTGTCGCTCACGCGGTATTGCTTTGCTTTACCGTTTATAACGTAGCTTGCAGTTGTGCGCGAGACACCGGCCAGCCGAGCGATTTCATCCAGTTTCACAATTGCCCCTTGTGTAAATTGTACAAACCATAACCTTTATGTCGGCATGGGTTAAAATCTTTAACATCTAAGCGCAGATTGATCACTCCGGCAACCGCTTTTATTCCGGGTTACCACGGATTTCGCAAAAAAAAGCCCAACCGGTGAGATTGGGTTGGAAGCGATAGTTCTCTGATGAACTGACATCCGTCAGTCCTGCCTGATGGCGATGCGCTTATCAGACCAGGGCAAAGTATTACTCCCCTGACAGGATAAGACGCGACCACGTCGCCATCCAGCAAATCGAATTAGCGCATAATTTTATCGCCGCGCGCAAGCCCGACAACGCCCGAGCGCGCCACTTCAACAATTTTCGCCACATCACGCAGCGTAGCCAGAAAAGCATCCAGTTTATCGCTGGTGCCCGCCAGTTGAACGGTATACAGCGTCGGCGTAACATCAATAATCTGGCCGCGGAAAATCTCCGTATTCCGCTTTACCTCTTCGCGCCCGTAACCGCTGGCCTGAATTTTTACCAGCATGATCTCCCGCTCAACGTGCGCGCCTTGCCCCAGCTCGCTAACGCGCAATACATCAACCAGCTTGTGTAGCTGCTTTTCAATTTGCTCAAGCACTTTTTCATCCCCCACCGTCTGGATAGTCATGCGCGACAGGGTCGGATCGTCCGTCGGCGCGACGGTCAGGCTTTCAATGTTATATCCGCGTTGCGAAAAGAGGCCGATAACCCGCGATAACGCCCCTGATTCATTTTCCAGTAATACCGATAATATCCGGCGCATCATCAGGTCCTCTCTGTTTTGCTTAACCACATTTCGTCCATCCCGCCGCCTCGAATTTGCATCGGATAGACATGCTCGCGGCCATCAACGGTGACATCGACAAATACCAGTCGATTATTACGTACATACTCAAGGGCTTTACTGAGCGTGCTTTCCAGCTCATCCGGATGGTTAATCTGGAGACCGACATGGCCATATGCTTCCGCCAGGCGCACAAAATCCGGCAATGACTGCATATAAGACTGAGAATGGCGACCGGAATAGAGAATATCCTGCCACTGTTTCACCATCCCCAGATAGCGGTTGTTCAGGTTCAACACCAGTACCGGCAGCTCATACTGTAATGCTGTCGACAGCTCCTGAATGTTCATCTGTATACTGCCATCACCGGTAACGCAGACCACCATTTCCTCCGGCAGGGCCATTTTGACGCCCAGCGCAGCCGGTAGCCCAAAGCCCATCGTGCCAAGCCCGCCGGAGTTAATCCAGTGTCTGGGTTTATCGAAGGGGTAATAGAGCGCGGCAAACATCTGATGTTGTCCTACGTCGGACGTCACGTATGCGTCGCCCTTCGTCAGGCGCCAGAGAGTTTCAATCACCGCCTGGGGTTTAATGCTCTCGCTTTCCACGTCATATTTCAGACACTGACGAGCACGCCAGCGCTCTATCTGCTGCCACCAGTCGCGAATATCGTCCAGCGGCTGAGTCGGCGTATCGTGTGCCAATAACTCCAGCATTTGTTCCAGCACCAGGCGGGCATCGCCTACCACCGGGATATCGGCGTTAACTGTTTTAGAAATAGAAGTAGGATCAATATCAATGTGTAATACCGTCGCATCTGGACAATATTTCGCGAGATTATTCGTTGTCCGGTCGTCAAATCGCACGCCGACAGCGAAAATCACATCGGCATTATGCATCGTCATATTGGCTTCATAAGTGCCATGCATTCCCAGCATTCCTAACGACTGGCGATGCGTGGCCGGAAACGCGCCCAGTCCCATTAATGAAGAGACCACCGGCAGGTTAAAGGCGTCTATTATTTGGTACAGTGGTTCATAGCAGGCCGCGCTTATCGCTCCACCTCCCACATAGACCACCGGTTTTTTCGCCGAGGCCAGAGTGTGCAACGCACGTTTAATTTGCCCTTTGTGTCCTGATGTTGTGGGGTTATAAGAGCGCATACTGACCGTTTCCGGCCAGACATATGGCATTTTTTTCGCCGGATTCAAAATATCTTTCGGCAGATCCACCACCACCGGGCCGGGACGCCCACTTGCGGCCAGCCAGAAGGCTTTTTTAAGTACCTGAGGAATATCTTCTGTCTGTTTGACCAGAAAACTATGCTTGACCACCGGGCGGGAAATTCCCACCATGTCGCACTCCTGAAAGGCATCGTAGCCAATCAATGAGGTAGCGACCTGGCCAGAAAGAATTACCAGAGGAATGGAATCCATATAGGCCGTGGCAATCCCGGTAATCGCGTTGGTCGCCCCTGGCCCGGAAGTCACCAGCACCACGCCAACGTCGCCCGTGGCTCGTGCCAGACCGTCCGCCATATGTACCGCGGCCTGCTCGTGGCGAACCAATACATGATCGATTCCTCCGACGGTATGCAGGGCATCATAAATATCAAGCACAGCGCCCCCAGGGTAGCCGAACACCTGCTTTACGCCTTGATCGATAAGCGAGCGAACGACCATCTCGGCTCCAGACAACATCTCCACGGCTTGCCTCCACTTTATACCTGCCATCACGGTTTGACGGACACCTTAACCGCTCGCTATTGCACCTGGCAATTGGGGGGAATGACGTAAAGGATGAGAAGATTAGGATAATAAGGAAGCAAGAAGAGAAGAAATGGAGAAATGTTCCACCTGAATCGCACAGGGTGATAAATAATCGCTTATAAATGCCAACTAACAGCAATTCATCTATTTTTCGCAGAAATGGAAAACATCGCCAATCGTTAATTCAGCATAAAATTTCCTATACACGGCAAAAAGCAGAATAAACCAGAAATCATTCCCGATTTATTCTGCCTGCTTTTATCGCTTACACACAGAGACTAATAACTCTTCCATCCATTGATGCCCTTTGTCGCGCCCAGCCGCTTCGTGCCAGGAGAGGTAGCATGTCCGGCTATTCAGTTTTAAAGGTAACGGCAGGATTTGCAGATCCAGCGACTCTGCAAACTCTTCCGCTAACCAGCGTGGGGCAATAGCGACCAAATGCGTCTGCGAAACTACATTCAGGACGCTGATAAGCGCCATACCCTGATACGCTACACACGACTGTTTATCCGACGTGTCATACCACGGCTGGCTAAATGAGGCATAACGCTCAAGAGAAACCACGGCATGTTGCTCATTATAAACTTCACTTTCCAGCAGTGGGCCACTAATACGCGGATGTTTCCGACTGGCGACTAAAACCATTTCATCTTTAAATAGCGGTACACTGCTAAATTCAGGACGGCGGAATTCTTCATAACTAATAACGAACTCGGTTTCCTGGTAGCGCAGTTGATGTTCAGTATTCTGATTCAATGAAGCTTTAAAAACGACATGAATATTCGGCGCAATTTGTTCTACGCGATTATAAATCAGTGATGTAAGAATATTATCCAGCGGGCTGCACACGCAAAGATTGAATACACGTTCACTGCTGGTCGGCTCAAACCCTGAACCTGGTAATTCATTTTGTACCAATTGCAGCGCCTGACGGACTGAACCAAATAACTGAAATGCACGGGCCGTCGGCTGAATTCCTCGTCCATACCGAACAAAAAGCTCGTCATTAAACATAACCTTCAGGCGTGCTACGGCGTTACTGACCGCAGGCTGCGACATTCCCAGAGTATGGGCGGCGCGCGTAATATTCTGCTCTTGCATCACCGCATCGAACACAGTTAACAGGTTCAAATCAACCATGCGAAGCTGCGGTTTTCCCATCTCTAAAAGAGGCGGATTTTCGGTTTTGACCTCTGGCATATTTAACTCCACTGTCACGCTTAACTCCCTTTTTCTGGCTGAAAGCAGAAATAATTCCTGAAAATATGATTTACCATGCATATAAAATAAGAAAAAGGGATAGCGTTAAAATTCGGAAAACATAAAGACGCTGACAGTGATAAATAAAATGCCAGCGCAAGCATAATGTGTCCTGAGTCACATCACCGCGATTCATAATGTTTAAATGACGGAAGCAATATAAACATAACCATGACGAATATACAATCATACACCAAGTGAATGATAGTTTAAGTTTCAATTAAATGTTTATATTATTAATACCTGAAAAGTTAACATTAATTTATCAATAACCTTACCCTTATCCATTATATGAGAAGGGGTATTTGTTAAAAAATAAAATAAATCAAAAAGATAAACCTGACCTTTAGCATACCTTTCGCAGGCCACGCGCCTCATCAATTTGCAAACAAAAATGCCTAAATATTTCAAACAATGAAAAGTATGAATATCCACCCATTGTTTTATCCTTTATAGGACGTACAGACCAGCACAATTAGCTAAAGTACGAAGCCGGATATCGCCAACAAAATGCAATACCGGCAGAAATCAGAGTTGACATCAAACGGCATATCCAGTACCACTAAAAGCATATCGTATTCGCTGGAGTTGAATTAATGTCGTATATCGTTCGTTTCACCGGGCTACTACTACTAAACGCATTTACTGTGCGCGGTAGAGCGGTGGGCGACATTCAGCATTAAGTCAGCTCGACGTCAAACAAAAACCCGCGCCGTTGCGCGGGTTTTTTTATGCCCGACGCAAGACGCTTCAGAAGACAAGGACCAGACCATGAGCCAGCAAGTCATTATTTTTGATACGACCTTACGCGACGGCGAACAAGCATTACAGGCCAGTCTGAGCGTGAAAGAGAAGTTGCAGATTGCCCTGGCCCTTGAGCGTATGGGCGTTGATGTCATGGAGGTGGGCTTCCCGGTTTCCTCTCCGGGTGATTTTGAGTCTGTACAAACCATCGCGCGAACGATCAAAAACAGTCGCGTTTGCGCCTTAGCGCGCTGCGTAGAAAAAGACATCGACGTCGCGGCGGCGTCGTTGAAAGTCGCCGGAGCGTTTCGTATTCATACTTTTATCGCCACCTCGCCTATGCATATCGCCACGAAGCTGCGCAGTACGCTGGATGAGGTCATAGAGCGCGCAGTATATATGGTTAAGCGTGCGCGTAATTACACTGATGACGTGGAATTCTCCTGCGAGGACGCTGGCCGGACGCCTGTCGACGATTTAGCGCGAGTGGTGGAAGCCGCCATTAACGCCGGGGCGAGAACGATCAATATTCCCGATACTGTGGGCTACACCATGCCATTTGAATTTGCGGGAATCATTTCTGGTCTGTATGAACGTGTTCCTAATATCGACAAAGCCATTATCTCCGTTCACACCCACGACGATTTAGGATTAGCAGTAGGCAACTCGCTGGCGGCAGTTCATGCGGGCGCGCGTCAGGTTGAAGGCGCGATGAACGGTATCGGCGAACGCGCTGGTAACTGCGCGCTGGAAGAAGTGATCATGGCGATAAAAGTACGTAAAGACATTATGAACGTCCACACCAACATCAATCACAACGAAATATGGCGTACCAGCCAGACCGTCAGCCAAATCTGCAACATGCCGATTCCGGCCAACAAAGCGATTGTCGGCAGCGGCGCTTTCGCCCACTCTTCCGGCATCCACCAGGACGGCGTTCTCAAGAACCGTGAAAATTACGAAATCATGACTCCGGAGTCCATCGGTCTGAACCAGGTACAGCTGAATTTGACCTCTCGTTCCGGACGCGCCGCGGTTAAACACCGTATGGAGGAGATGGGATATCAGGAAAGCGACTATAACCTGGATCACCTGTACGACGCGTTCCTGAAGCTGGCGGATAAAAAAGGCCAGGTCTTCGATTATGACCTGGAAGCGCTGGCGTTCATTAATAAACAGCAGGAAGAACCAGAGCATTTCCGCCTGGACTACTTCAGCGTGCAATCGGGCTCCAGTGATATCGCTACCGCCTCCGTGAAGCTGGCCTGCGGCGAAGAGGTAAAAGCTGAAGCAGCGAACGGTAACGGTCCGGTTGACGCGGTCTATCAGGCAATTAACCGCATCACCAACTACGACATTGAGCTGGTCAAATACGACCTGAACGCCAAAGGCCAGGGCAAAGACGCGCTGGGCCAGGTGGATATCGTCGTGAATCATAATGGCCGACGCTTCCACGGCGTTGGTCTGGCGACCGATATCGTCGAATCCTCCGCGAAAGCGATGGTGCATGTGCTGAACAATATCTGGCGCGCCGCCGAAGTTGAAAAAGAATTGCAACGCAAAGCTCACGATAAAGAGAACAACAAGGAAACCGTGTAATGTCGAAGAACCATCATATTGCCGTATTGCCGGGCGACGGCATCGGCCCGGAAGTCATGGCACAAGCTCTGAAAGTTTTGGATGCGGTACGCAGCCGCTTTGATATGCGTATTACCACCAGCCGCTATGATGTCGGCGGTATTGCTATCGACAATCATGGCCATCCACTGCCAAAAGCCACTGTTGAAGGGTGCGAACATGCGGATGCCGTTCTGTTTGGCTCCGTTGGCGGCCCGAAATGGGAAAATTTACCCCCGGATAGCCAGCCAGAGCGCGGCGCCCTGCTGCCGCTGCGTAAACATTTCAAATTATTCAGTAACCTTCGCCCGGCGAAACTGTATCAGGGGCTGGAAGCGTTTTGCCCGCTGCGTGCCGATATCGCCGCTAACGGTTTCGATATTCTGTGCGTCCGTGAGCTGACTGGCGGGATCTATTTCGGCCAGCCAAAGGGACGGGAAGGCAGCGGTCAGTACGAAAAAGCCTTTGATACCGAAGTTTATCACCGCTTTGAAATCGAACGCATTGCCCGTATCGCCTTTGAATCAGCACGCAAACGCCGCCGTAAAGTGACGTCTATTGATAAAGCCAACGTACTGCAAAGCTCTATCCTGTGGCGTGATGTCGTCAATGACGTCGCGAAAGCGTATCCCGACGTGGAACTGGCGCACATGTACATTGACAACGCCACCATGCAGTTAATCAAAGATCCGTCGCAGTTTGATGTGCTGCTGTGCTCTAACCTGTTCGGCGACATTCTGTCTGACGAATGCGCCATGATTACAGGCTCAATGGGGATGCTGCCATCTGCCAGCCTGAACGAGCAAGGGTTTGGTCTGTATGAACCGGCTGGCGGTTCCGCACCGGATATCGCCGGGAAAAATGTCGCTAATCCAATAGCCCAGATCCTGTCGCTGGCTCTGCTGCTTCGCTACAGCCTGGACGCCGATGACGCGGCAACCGCCATTGAGCGTGCGATTAACCGCGCATTAGAAGAAGGCATCCGCACTGGCGATTTGGCCCGTAGCGCTGCCGCTGTCAGTACCGATGAAATGGGCGACATCATTGCCCGTTATGTCGCAGAAGGGGTGTAATTATGGCTAAAACGTTATACGAAAAATTATTTGACGCGCATGTCGTTTATGAAGCACAAAACGAAACCCCGCTGTTATATATCGACAGACATCTGGTGCACGAAGTGACTTCTCCACAGGCATTTGACGGTCTGCGTGCGCACAACCGTCCGGTTCGTCAGCCGGGTAAAACCTTTGCGACAATGGATCATAACGTCTCCACGCAAACGAAAGACATTAACGCCTCCGGCGAGATGGCGCGCATTCAAATGCAGGAACTGATTAAAAACTGCAACGAGTTTGGCGTGGAGTTGTACGATCTGAACCACCCGTATCAGGGCATCGTCCACGTGATGGGACCAGAGCAAGGCGTTACCTTACCGGGCATGACCATTGTTTGCGGCGACTCTCATACCGCTACCCACGGCGCCTTTGGCGCGTTGGCGTTCGGCATCGGCACCTCTGAAGTGGAACATGTGCTGGCAACGCAAACCCTGAAGCAGGGTCGCGCTAAAACCATGAAGATTGACGTAACCGGCACCGTCGCGCCAGGCATCACCGCCAAAGATATTGTGCTGGCGATTATCGGCAAAACCGGCAGTGCCGGCGGTACCGGCCATGTGGTGGAGTTCTGCGGCGAAGCGATCCGCGCGCTGAGTATGGAAGGCCGGATGACATTGTGCAACATGGCCATTGAGATGGGCGCCAAAGCCGGTCTGGTCGCGCCGGATGAAACCACCTTCAACTACGTTAAAGACCGTTTGCACGCGCCGAAAGGCAAAGATTTTGACGACGCCGTAGCGTACTGGAAAACCCTGAAAACCGACGACGGCGCCACGTTTGATACCGTTGTCACCCTGCGGGCGGAAGAGATTGCGCCGCAGGTCACCTGGGGCACCAATCCGGGTCAGGTGATTTCCGTCTCCGAAATTATCCCCGATCCCGCCTCCTTTAGCGATCCGGTTGAGCGCGCCAGCGCCGAAAAAGCGCTGGCCTATATGGGATTACAGCCGGGCGTGCCGTTAACGGACGTCGCGATCGATAAAGTCTTTATCGGCTCCTGCACCAATTCACGCATTGAAGATTTGCGCGCGGCAGCGGAAATCGCCAAAGGCCGTAAAGTGGCCCCTGGCGTACAGGCGCTGGTGGTTCCCGGCTCCGGCCCGGTGAAAGCACAGGCAGAGGCGGAAGGTCTGGATAAAATCTTCATTGAAGCGGGTTTTGAGTGGCGTCTGCCGGGCTGCTCGATGTGTCTGGCGATGAATAACGATCGCCTGAACCCGGGCGAGCGCTGCGCGTCGACCAGTAACCGTAATTTTGAAGGCCGCCAGGGCCGGGGCGGCCGCACCCACCTGGTGAGCCCGGCAATGGCCGCTGCCGCTGCCGTCACCGGTCGTTTTGCCGATATTCGCAGTATCAAATAAGGAGAGCAATCATGGCAGAGAAATTGATCCAACATACAGGCCTGGTTGTCCCTCTGGATGCCGCCAACGTCGATACTGACGCCATTATCCCCAAGCAGTTTTTGCAGAAGGTAACCCGCACCGGTTTTGGCGCACATCTGTTTAATGACTGGCGTTTCCTGGACGAACAGGGCCAGCAGCCTAATCCGGCCTTCGTCCTGAACTTCCCGGAATATCAAGGCGCGTCGATTCTGCTGGCGCGAGAAAACTTTGGCTGCGGCTCTTCACGCGAACATGCCCCGTGGGCGCTAACCGACTACGGCTTTAAAGTGGTCATTGCACCGAGCTTTGCGGATATTTTCTACGGTAATAGTTTTAACAACCAGCTGTTGCCGGTAAAGTTAAGCGAGGAAGAGGTGGATGAGCTGTTTACTCTGGTGCAAACCAATCCTGGGATTCACTTCGAGGTGGATTTAGAAGCGCAGGAGGTCAAAGCCGGCGATAAACGCTATCCCTTTGAGATCGACGCCTTTCGTCGCCACTGTATGATGAACGGCCTGGACAGCATCGGACTGACGCTGCAGCACGAAGAGGCGATTGCCGCCTACGAAGATCAACAACCGGCGTTTATGCAGTAATCTCTGACGCCGGATGGCGCTTCGCTTATCCGGCCTACGGAAATATTCGTAGGCCGGATAAAACATGCCAGCATTACCATCCGGCACCGGATCAAACGTCTTTCACCCGCCCGGTCATGGCCAGCGTGACCACAGAAATCGCCGCAATCACCCAGTAGACGGCAAAATGGCCGAAGTTTTGCGCCACAGCCCCCTGAATCACGCCCGCCAGAATAACCCCCGTTGAAATGCTATTAGTAAAAAGCGTCGTGGCGGCCCCTGCCCTGCCTGGCATCAAATCCTGAAACCACAGCATTCCGATCCCGGCAACAATCCCAATAAAGACCGCATTAAAAAGTTGCAGCGACAGTAGCGCCGTCCGGCTGTGGAAAAAGATCAGGCCAACATAAAATAGTACGCCCGCCGCCACAGCGGTAATCATCATCCGCCGCTTGCCAAACCGCTTCACATAAAAACCAGCCAGAATCATTGCCGGTATCTCCAGCCCAGCCGCCGTGCCCATCAATACGCCGGCCAGTTTATCCGACAGGCCCAACTCAGCGCTTATCCATAGCGGCATATCAATGATGTACATGGTATTGCAGGTCCACATCAACGTGGAGGCGATAAATAACATTCGCACATTTTTATCCTGCCAACCGCTTACCTGTGCGAGCGGCGCATCCACAGGCTGTTTGACGCGCGCCACCGAAGGCAGCATCAGGGCAATCAATACCAGGCTGACGGCAAAGATAACGGCGGCAATGGAGAACATAGCGGTGAACCCGTAATTCAGCGCCAGCATAAAGGCCAGCGGTGGACCGATCACCCACGCCAGAGAAAGCTGAGCGCGCATCACTGAACTAAACATCACCACTTCGCGCGCCGAACTATCGGCATATTCCCGCGCCAGCGCAAACAGTTGCGGCATGGCGGTATTGGCCAACGACGCCAGCAGTACGCCGCAGGTAATTAACGTTAAGTAGTGACGATTAAAAGCAAACAATAACGCATTGCCGATCGCCATCAGACAGCAAAACATAATCAGCTTCCGGCGATCGCCCCGGCTGTCTGAGCGTTTCGCCAGCGCAAGACTGACTCCAATCCCGGCAATAGCATTGACGGTATAAAATAGCCCAACCCAAAACGGCTGCGCGCCGACCTCGCGACTGAGAAACAGGCTTAACGTCGGTGCCTGAAGCGCGCCGGCAACACCCATCATAAAAGCGACCAGCATAAATGCCGCATAAATTCCGTTGAGACGCCGTCCCATCGTCATAATCCAGAGCATAGAGAGTCCTTTAAGTGCAGCCGAAACAAAAAAAGCCAGCAGGTATTATCTGCTGGCGGGTGATTTTAGGCTATAGCCCACACCAATACTCAGTCACACATGATGTCTGCAATTGGTTTCAATCGGCCGCCTCCCACTGCATCAGTTCTTCGAGCATTTTTAAGCGCTGCTGCGCGCTCAGGCAAGCCAGCCAGGACACATTTTCCGTCGCGGCAAAATACCTCAACCAGAACTGACGCATAGCGACCTCTTCCTCTTGCTTCATCGAACGCTATTATTGGCTTAATATAGGGATAATAAAATTGCTGAGTTTTCCGTCGGAGTTCCCCTTTTATGCCCTCAGGTCGCCTGCAACAACAATTTATCCGTCTCTGGCAATGTTGTGACGGTAAAACGCAAGACACCACGCTTAATGAGCTGGCGGATCTGCTGAACTGTTCGCGCCGCCATATGCGTACGCTGCTTAATACCATGCAGGCGCGCGGCTGGTTAACGTGGGAAGCCGAGGTTGGACGCGGCAAGCGTTCACGCCTGACGTTCCTGTATACCGGACTGGCGCTGCAGCAGCAGCGAGCGGAAGATCTACTGGAACAGGATCGCATCGATCAGCTGGTACAACTTGTCGGTGATAAAAGCGCCGTCAGGCAGATGCTCATTTCTCATCTGGGACGCAGTTTCCGCCAGGGGCGGCATATTCTACGGGTTCTTTACTATCGTCCGATGCACAATCTTCTGCCGGGAACCGCATTACGTCGCTCGGAAACTCATATTGCCCGGCAAATTTTCAGTTCGCTCACGCGGGTAAATGAGGAAAACGGGGAACTGGAAGCGGACATTGCGCACCACTGGCAGCAAATTTCCTCTTTACTGTGGCGCTTCTACCTGCGCCCCGGCATTCATTTTCATCATGGCCGCGAGCTGGAGATGGAAGATGTCATCACCTCGCTGACGCGTATCAATACGCTTCCGCTTTACTCGCACATCACAAAGATAGACTCCCCTACCGCGTGGACGCTGGATATTCATCTTTCCCAGCCGGATCGCTGGTTGCCGTGGCTGCTGGGCCAGGTCCCGGCGATGATTTTGCCGCGGGAGTGGGAAACGCTGACGCATTTCGCCAGCCACCCTATCGGCACCGGGCCTTATGCCGTGCGGCGTAATACGCCAAACCAGCTCAAGATACTCGCCTTCGATGACTACTTCGGCTATCGGGCGTTGATAGACGAAGTGAACGTCTGGGTACTGCCGGATATCAGTGAAGAACCGGCCTGCGGCTTGATGCTGGAAGGGCCGATACAAGGCGGCGAAAAAGCGATAGAAAGCCGACTGGAAGAAGGTTGCTATTATCTGCTATTCGATGCCCGTACGCCGCGCGGCGCGCATCCACAGATCCGGGAGTGGGTGAGCCACGTACTCTCCCCCACCCATTTACTCTATCACGCAGACATACCGCTACAGCAGCTTTGGTTCCCTGCCTATGGGCTTCTACCACGCTGGCATCATGCCCGTCCTGGGCGCAGAGAAAAACCTGCCGGTCTGGAAACCCTCACGTTGACGTTCTACCGTGATCATATTGAGCATCGGGTTATCGCCGGTATCATGACCAGGCTTCTGGCTGAGCATCAGGTGCATTTGCATATTCAGGAGATCGATTACGATCAATGGCACGCCGGCGAGATCGAAAGCGATATCTGGCTCAACAGCGCTAACTTTACCCTGCCGCTGGATTTCTCGCTGTTCGCGCATCTGTGCGAAGTTCCACTCTTACAAAACTGCATTCCGCGCGACTGGCAGGGCGACGCCACGCAGTGGCGCGCTGGCGAGATGAATCTGGCGAACTGGTGCCAGCAACTGTTGGCTAACAACGCTATTGTGCCGCTGATCCACCACTGGCTAATTATTCAGGGACAACGCAGTATGCGCGGATTGCGCATGAACACCCTCGGCTGGTTCGATTTTAAATCGGCCTGGTTTGCGCCGCCGGACCCGTGATTGCCGCCCGGCAACAAAATCACTACACTAATGGCGTTCTCAACGGGGTGCCACGCCTGTGCGTGCGCTGAGAAAATACCCGTCGAACCTGATCCGGATAACGCCGGCGAAGGGATTTGAGGCTACCGCTCAAAATCCTTTGCCACCCATCTATTGAGGTGCAAAGTGCTAAAAAAATGTCTTCCTCTGCTGCTCCTGTGCGCAGCGCCCGCGTTTGCTAAACCCGTACTCACCGTTTACACCTATGACTCGTTCGCCGCCGACTGGGGCCCGGGTCCGGCGGTGAAAAAAGCGTTTGAAGCTGACTGTAACTGCGAGCTGAAACTGGTAGCGCTGGAGGATGGCGTTTCGCTGCTCAACCGCCTGCGAATGGAGGGGAAGAACAGCAAAGCCGATGTCGTGCTGGGTCTGGACAATAATCTGCTGGAAGCCGCCACGCAAACGAAACTCTTTGCGAAAAGCGGTGTGGACAGTGAGGCAATCAACGTACCCGGCGGCTGGAAAAATGACACATTTGTTCCATTCGATTACGGTTATTTCGCTTTTGTCTACGATAAAAACAAGCTAAAAAATCCGCCGAAAAGCCTGAAAGAGCTGATCGAGAGCGCTCAAAAATGGCGTGTAATTTATCAGGACCCGCGCACCAGCACGCCTGGGCTGGGGCTGCTGCTATGGGTACAAAAAGTTTACGGCGCCAACGCGCCTGATGCCTGGCACAAACTGGCGGCCAAAACGGTTACAGTAACGAAAGGCTGGAGCGAAGCTTATGGCTTATTTCTGAAAGGTGAAAGCGATTTGGTGCTCAGTTACACCACTTCTCCGGCATATCACATTATTGAAGAAAAAAAGGATAACTACGCTGCCGCTAACTTCAGCGAAGGCCATTACTTACAGGTAGAAGTGGCGGCGCGCACCGCCGCCAGCAAGCAACCGGAACTGGCGGAGAAATTCCTTAAATTTATGCTCTCTCCGGCGTTTCAGAATGCTATTCCTACCGGCAACTGGATGTATCCGGTAACCCATGTCCCCCTGCCCGCCGGATTCGAAAAACTGAGCAAACCTGCCACCTCGCTGGAGTTCAGCCCGGCAGAAGTCGCCGCGCAACGTCAGGCATGGATTAGCGAATGGCAACGCGCCGTCAGCCGTTAATACCCGGCTGGTTAATGCCGGGACTTTGCGCCGCCACGCTAACGATAACCGTTGCGCTGGCGGCCTTTATAGCACTTTGGCTGAACGCGCCGCCAGCATCGTGGTCCGCAATCTGGCAGGACAGCTATCTGTGGCATGTCGTGCGCTTCTCGTTCTGGCAGGCGTTTCTGTCAGCAGTACTGTCGGTGGTTCCGGCCATTTTCCTCGCCCGCGCGCTTTATCGACGCCGCTTCCCCGGACGTCAGACGCTACTGCGTCTGTGCGCCATGACGCTGATTTTGCCGGTGCTGGTCGCGGTGTTCGGTATTCTGAGCGTGTATGGCCGCCAGGGCTGGCTGGCCTCGTTGTGGCAAACATTAGGGCTTGAGTGGACGTTCTCCCCCTACGGTTTGCAGGGCATTTTGCTGGCGCACGTTTTTTTTAATCTGCCAATGGCGAGCCGTTTATTGCTACAGTCCCTGGAAAGTATTCCCGGCGAACAGCGCCAGCTCGCCGCCCAGCTCGGGATGCGTGGCTGGCATTTTTTCCGTTTTGTTGAATGGCCGTGGCTACGCCGGCAAATCCCCCCCGTTGCGGCGCTGATTTTTATGCTCTGTTTCGCCAGTTTCGCTACCGTACTGTCGCTCGGCGGCGGTCCACAAGCAACCACCATCGAACTGGCTATCTATCAGGCTCTGAGCTTCGACTATGATCCCGCCCGCGCAGCGATGCTGGCATTAATTCAGATGATCTGCTGCCTGACGCTGGTGCTGCTAAGCCAGCGATTGAGCAAAGCGATCGCACCGGGCATGTCGCTGATGCAGGGCTGGCGCGATCCTGACGATCGTCTCCATAGCCGCCTGACAGATGCCTTGTTGATTATGCTGGCGCTGCTGCTGTTGCTTCCGCCGCTGCTCGCCGTGGTGGTAGATGGCATCAATCGCAGCCTGCCGGAAGTGCTGGCGCAACCCGTTCTGTGGCAGGCTATCTGGACATCGCTACGCATTGCGCTGGCGGCAGGAGTCCTGTGCATCATTCTGACCATGATGCTGTTATGGAGCAGTCGCGAGCTCCGCCAGCGCCAGCGGGTATTCGCCGGGCAAACGCTGGAACTCAGCGGGATGTTGATCCTTGCAATGCCGGGTATCGTGCTGGCGACGGGCTTCTTTTTACTGCTCAATAATAGCATCGGCTTACCGGAATCCGCTGACGGCATCGTGATTTTTACCAATGCGCTCATGGCGATCCCCTACGCGCTGAAAGTACTGGAAACCCCAATGCGTGATATTACCACCCGTTACGGAATGTTGTGTCAATCATTAGGGATTGAGGGCGGAACGCGGCTAAAGGTCGTGGAACTGCGCGCCCTGAAGCGCCCACTGGCGCAAGCGCTGGCGTTTGCCTGCGTACTTTCTATCGGCGATTTCGGCGTCGTCGCACTTTTCGGCAACGATAATTTCCGTACGCTACCGTTTTATCTGTATCAGCAAATTGGTTCCTACCGTAGTCAGGACGGTGCGGTGACCGCGCTAATTTTGTTATTGCTCTGCTTTACGCTATTTACCCTCATTGAGAAACTTCCGGGCCACCATGTTAAAACTGATTGATATCACCTGGCTTTACCATCATTTGCCTATGCGTTTTACACTGACGATAGAACGCGGCGAGCAGGTGGCCATTCTCGGCCCTAGTGGCGCCGGAAAAAGCACGCTGTTAAATTTAATTGCTGGTTTTCTTGCACCTGCCAGCGGTACGCTACTGATTGCAGATGAGGATCATACGTTTACGCCGCCCTCACGCCGTCCGGTCTCAATGCTATTTCAGGAGAATAATTTATTCAGCCATCTGAATGTGCAGCAAAATATCGGTCTGGGGCTAAACCCTGGGTTAACGCTCAACGCCAGCCAGCGGGAAAAACGGGACGCTATCGCACGTCAGATGGGCATTGAGAGTCTGATGACGCGTTTGCCGGGCGAGTTATCGGGTGGTCAGCGTCAGCGGGTAGCGCTGGCGCGCTGCCTGGTTCGTGAACAGCCGATACTACTGCTTGATGAACCATTCTCTGCGCTCGATCCTGCGCTGCGCCAGGAAATGCTCACACTGGTCAGCGATATCTGCCGCGAGCAACAGTTAACGCTGTTAATGGTCTCGCATAGCGTGGAGGATGCGGCGCGGATTGCCTCGCGCGCCGTTGTCGTGGCCGACGGACGTATCGCGTGGCAAGGAAAGACCACGGAGTTGCTTAGCGGTAGGGCCAGCGCCTCAGTGTTGCTGGGGATTAACGGTTGATCGTGCAGATCGATAGGCCTACAGACCTGATAAGCGTAGCGTCATCAGACACAATAAGGCCGGCTAAGGCATTATCAGAAGCCTACGACTTTGTGAAGAATATCGATATACATTGGCATCAGCGGGTGGCGCATCAGCATCACCAGTGCGACAATCCCCGCGCCAGACACCATCGGCGCCAGCCATAACAGACGGGACCGCGGCAAAAACGCCGTGAGTCGATCGGTCGCCGCTTTGCCGCTGCGCCACCATCGCCAGCACAGCCAGCCGCCAACCCACAACAACAAGGCGGTCGCCAGTAACAACCATTTGAAGCTACCGCTTTGTTGATCGGCAGGGATATCAATAGCGGCGCCAGCCAGAATGCCCGGCAGAAAATAAAACGGCGGCCACAGCAAACAGCCAATCACGTTCGGAACAAGAAATTTTGCGACGGGAAGATCCAGCATCCCTGCTACCATCGGCACCAGCGGCCTTGTGGGCCCAACAAAGCGCCCGACCAGAATGGTGAACATACTGTGCTGATGTAACGCATGTTCGGTTTTATCCAACAGCGACTTGTTCTTTTTCATAAAAGACCAGCGGTGCAGCGGTTTTTTAAAACGCCACCCCAGCCAGAACGAAATCCAGTCGCCCATCAGACAGCCAACAATGCCCACCAGCCAGGCATGCCAAAAATTGAGCTCGCCGCTGCCGATAAGCGCGCCCAGCCCCGCCATCAGCACCGTGCCGGGTAAAATCAACCCCACCAGCGCCAGCGACTCCAGGAAGGCGACCAGCAACACGGCGATAAGCGAATAGAGAGCGGATTGGGTGATAAAGTGTTCCAGCAGTGCTTGCATAGTGTGTCCGTCAGCGTGATGAAGCAGGGATTCTGCTTACCCTTTCCCGCGTCGTCAAGCCGTCAATTATCTGAATAGTTACGACTTATGACATCTTTGTGGACACATCATTCACTTTTTCTTCACATCCTGCTCTGAACTCACTGGGACTTGCACCGGTACATTTTTTAAATACCCGTGAGAAATAGAGCTGGTCGTCAAATCCAACATTGCGCCCGACGGTCGCTATCGGCATCCGTGTGGTGCTCAGCAACAGCTTTGCCTGGCTGATACGCTGATCCTCGCGCCAGCTTAAAACGCTAATACCTAACTGCTGGCGGAACAGATGCGACAACCGGGAAGGCGACAGGCAGACATGCTGGGCGACGCTGGCAATATCAAAATGGCTGTCCGCCAGATGGTCACTGATATACTGGCAGGCATCGCGCACACGGCTATCCATCGGCGGATGCAGCGACTCATTAATCGCAGCCATACGCCTGAGCAACAATTGCTCGAGCAGATTGATCGCCAGTAGTTCAGAATAGCGTCCTTCCCCCTGCCCGGCGCTAATGATCTGCCCGAACAGTTCGCTAAAATGGGGTTGCCGCGCCTCGTCCGGGCGGAAAAATCCCGTCTGGGCAAAGATTGTCGGCCAGGCCAGCCACTCCTGCCAGTAGGCGCGAGGTCGAAAGTAAACCCACTGGTGATACCACTCACTGGCGTCCGGATGACGTCCATAGTGATGGATCTCACCTGGCGGAAACAACAACATATCGCCAGGTCGGCAGACAAACTGCTCGCCATTATTATTAATGACGCCCTCTCCGCGGATAGTCAGGTTAAGGATATATCCCTTCATGCCCAGCGGGCGATCGATAAAAAAATCCAGATATCCATTCGCTTCAATCGGCGTCAACCCGGCGACCAGATGAGCATTAAATGAATATCCCGGTAATAGCGGATCATTTTGCGTTTCAGCCATTATCTCCCTACCCTCCGGTATGCAGAGAAGAAACAAATTGTCCATATTGACCAGGACGACAGCGCTTCCCGCTTGCACGTCCTTGCGTCTGATGAAAGCACGCACCAATCCCGCTTGTGAAAAGCGCTTTGTAACAAAGCCGCACAATGCGGACGATAAAATGAAGTAACAGAAGTGTCTATAACTATGGCTGGAATGTCCACATTGAATATTTGCACAGCATCACACTTTGCAAAGCATTAGCATTTTTATCCATAAGATTAGCGGATCCAGCCTGACGTTTTTTGCCGCCAATCTCTACTGTTTCTCCATACCTGTTTTTTTGGATGGAGTAAGACGATGGCAATTGCAATTGGCCTCGATTTTGGCAGTGATTCAGTGCGTGCTCTGGCTGTGGACTGCGCCACCGGCGAAGAGATCGCCACCAGCGTAGAGTGGTACCCGCGCTGGCAAGAAGGCCGTTATTGCGACGGACCGAACAACCAGTTCCGTCATCATCCGCGTGACTATATGGAATCAATGGAAGCGGCGCTGAAAACCGCTCTGGCACAACTGAGCGCTGCGCAACGTGCAGATGTCGTTGGCATTGGCGTTGACAGCACCGGCTCTACACCAGCGCCGATCGATGCCGAAGGTAATGTGCTGGCCCTGCGCCCGGAGTTTGCGGAAAACCCGAACGCGATGTTCGTCCTGTGGAAAGATCATACCGCCGTTGAAGAAGCGGAGGAGATTACCCGCCTGTGCCACACGCCGGGCAAGGTAGATTATTCCCGCTACATTGGCGGCATCTATTCCAGCGAATGGTTTTGGGCCAAAATTCTGCACGTGACCCGTCAGGATAGCGCTGTTGCGCAGGCTGCCGCATCATGGATTGAGCTGTGCGACTGGGTACCGGCCCTGCTTTCCGGCACTACCCGACCACAGGCTATCCGTCGTGGCCGTTGCAGCGCCGGACACAAGTCCTTATGGCATGAGAGTTGGGGGGGACTGCCGCCCGCCACCTTCTTCGACGAGCTTGACCCTATCCTGAACCTGCATTTGCCCTCCCCTTTATTCAGCGAAACTTTCACTGCCGACCAGCCGGTTGGCACGCTATGTGCGGAGTGGGCACAGCGCCTCGGTCTGCCCGAAAGTGTGGTGATTTCCGGCGGCGCGTTCGACTGCCATATGGGCGCCGTTGGCGCGGGCGCGCAGCCTAACACGCTGGTGAAAGTCATTGGAACCTCTACCTGCGACATCCTGACGGCTGAAAAACAGAGCGTTGGCGATCGCGCCGTAAAAGGTATTTGCGGTCAGGTTGACGGCAGCGTGGTGCCGAACGTTATCGGTCTGGAAGCCGGTCAATCCGCCTTCGGCGATATCTATGCCTGGTTTGGCCGGGTGCTTAGCTGGCCACTGGAGCAGCTGGCCGCGCAGCATCCGGAGCTGAAAGAACAGATTAAAGCCAGCCAGAAACAGTTATTACCCGCACTGACCGAAGCATGGGCGAAAACCCCGTCGCTGGATCATCTGCCAGTAGTGCTCGACTGGTTCAACGGTCGCCGCACGCCAGATGCCAACCAGCGTCTGAAAGGCGTCATTACCGATCTCAATCTTGCCACCGACGCGCCAGCGCTGTTTGGTGGTCTGATCGCCGCTACCGCTTTTGGCGCACGGGCGATTATGGAGTGCTTCACCGAACAGGGGATTGCTGTTAACAACGTCATGGCCCTGGGCGGTATTGCCCGAAAAAATCCGGTAATTATGCAGGCCTGCTGCGACGTACTGAATCGCCCGCTACAGATTATCGCTTCCGACCAGTGTTGCGCATTAGGCGCCGCTATCTTTGCCGCCGTCGCCGCGAAGGTTTATGCCGATATTCCCGCTGCTCAGCAAAAAATGGCGAGCCGCATCGAAAGAACACTGCACCCCTGCCCAAAACAGGCCCAACGCTTTGAACACCTCTATCGCCGCTATCAGCAATGGGCGACAAGTGCCGAACAACACTATCTTCCGGCTGCCGCGCCGATGCACAAAGCCCCGGTCAACCAGGCAACCCTGACTCATTAAGGACACGACAATGACGATTTTTGATAACTATGAAGTGTGGTTTGTAATTGGTAGCCAGCATTTGTACGGCCCTGAAACGTTGCGTCAGGTTACTCAACATGCTGAACATGTCGTAAACGCACTGAATACCGAAGCCAAACTGCCGTGTAAACTGGTCTTAAAACCGCTGGGCACGACGCCAGATGAGATCACCGCTATTTGTCGTGACGCCAACTATAACGACCGCTGCGCGGGTCTGGTCGTCTGGTTGCACACCTTCTCTCCGGCCAAAATGTGGATCAACGGTCTGACGATGCTGAACAAACCGTTACTGCAATTCCACACCCAGTTTAACGCCGCCCTGCCGTGGGACAGCATTGACATGGACTTTATGAACCTCAACCAGACCGCACATGGTGGCCGCGAGTTTGGTTTTATTGGCGCGCGGATGCGCCAGCAGCATGCGGTCGTCACCGGTCACTGGCAGGATAAAGAGGCCCATGCGCGTATCGGTTCCTGGATGCGTCAGGCGGTCTCTAAACAGGATACCCGTCATCTGAAAGTCTGCCGCTTTGGCGACAACATGCGTGAAGTCGCAGTGACCGATGGCGACAAAGTGGCAGCCCAGATAAAATTCGGTTTCTCCGTCAATACCTGGGCTGTGGGCGATCTGGTACAGGTGGTGAATGCCATTAGCGAGGGCGATATTAACGCCCTTATCGACGAATATGAAAGTAGCTACATCCTGACGCCAGCCACCCAGATTCACGGCGATAAACGCCAGAATGTGCGAGAAGCGGCTCGTATCGAACTCGGTATGAAACGCTTCCTGGAAGAAGGCGGCTTTCATGCCTTCACCACCACCTTTGAAGATTTACACGGTCTGAAACAGCTTCCGGGTCTGGCCGTACAGCGTCTGATGCAGCAGGGCTACGGCTTCGCAGGCGAAGGTGACTGGAAAACTGCCGCTCTGCTTCGCATTATGAAAGTGATGTCAACCGGTCTGCAGGGCGGCACCTCCTTTATGGAGGATTACACCTACCACTTTGACAAGGGCAACGATCTGGTGCTCGGTTCACATATGCTGGAAGTGTGTCCTTCCATTGCCGTTGAAGAAAAACCGCTCCTCGATGTTCAGCATCTTGGCATCGGCGGCAAAGAAGATCCGGCTCGCCTGATCTTCAACACCCAAACTGGCCCGGCGATCGTCGCCAGCCTGATCGACCTCGGCGATCGTTACCGCCTGCTGGTCAACTGTATCGATACGGTAAAAACCCCGCACGACCTGCCGAAACTGCCGGTGGCCAACGCATTGTGGAAAGCACAGCCGGATCTGCCGACCGCGTCTGAAGCGTGGATCCTGGCCGGCGGCGCGCATCATACCGTCTTCAGCCACGCGCTGGAGTTGAACGATATGCGCCAGTTCGCCGAAATGCACGATATCGAAATTGCGGTCATCGACAACGAAACTCGTCTGCCAGCCTTTAAAGACACGCTGCGCTGGAACGATGTGTATTACGGCTTAAAACGTTAATGATGTTGTTGCCGGGTGGCGCTGCACTTATCTGTCCTACAGCCGTTCCCGGGCCGGATAAAGTCTCTGTGCCGCCATCCGGCACACAGGAGTCAACATGCTAGAAGATCTCAAACGTCAGGTGCTGGAAGCTAATCTGGCGCTGCCAAAACACAATCTGGTGACCCTCACATGGGGTAACGTCAGCGCCATCGATCGCGAGTGCGGCGTCATGGTGATTAAGCCGTCCGGCGTCGATTACAGCGTAATGACAGCAGACGATATGGTGGTGGTTAGCCTCGCAACGGGTGAAGTGGTCGAGGGAACGAAAAAGCCCTCGTCCGATACGCCAACCCACCGTCTGTTGTATCAGGCATTTCCGACTATCGGCGGCATTGTGCATACCCATTCACGCCACGCAACTATCTGGGCCCAGGCGGGTCAGCCAATTCCGGCGACAGGCACGACCCACGCCGACTATTTCTACGGTACAATTCCCTGCACCCGCAAAATGACCGATGCAGAAATTAACGGCGAGTATGAGTGGGAAACGGGCAATGTCATTGTCGAATCCTTTGAAAAACAAGGTATTGATGCCATCCAAATGCCCGGCGTGCTTGTCCATTCTCACGGTCCGTTTGCCTGGGGTAAAAATGCCGAGGATGCCGTGCATAACGCTATCGTGTTGGAAGAGGTAGCCTATATGGGCATCTTCTGCCGCCAGCTGGCGCCGCAATTGCCCGACATGCAGCAAACACTTCTGGATAAACATTATTTGCGCAAACATGGCGCAAAAGCCTATTACGGTCAGTAATGATCTAAAGACGCGTCCCATTTGGGGCGCGATGATGAACCTGGTCAGTGATATCTTCAGCAAATGCGCTTTGATATATGTAATTATCAGAGCTCACATATTCAATACTATTATCGTAATGCCCCTGAAGCATCTTTCCCTCCAGAGCATGGAAGAAAATGTAATCCTCAATTGTTGACTGCCAGCGCTGCCCATTTAGCAGATAGTTAATCATCGTATCCCTGTGACCATTTTTTCTGTCGTGTCCTTGCCAGTGAAAAAAAGCATTGCCGTTTTCAATAATCTCGGTGCGCCAAATCTGATCTGTCCATGTTTTATACTCAAAAAATTTACTCACGGTTTTTATGGCAACGTTAGCGCGTTGAGTATTCACGAAGAGATAGCGATCGTACCCCACCAGACGTGCCTGTAAATTCATTCTCATAAAATAATAATTCCTGAACACCATAATGTTGATAAAAACACCCGCACCTGGAAGTGAAAATAAAATTATATTCTTAAATAAAAATTAAATTATGCAGAGAGTTCCCGACGAATTCGTACTGTAATTCATTTTTATTTAACCATAGCGGTCAATTGAAAATATTATATTTCTACCTGATGGTGCGGATGTTTCAAATAAAATTCTTACATTTTCTATTAATTAACACAAACAAAAAATATCGCTTTTTTGTTAATCCGAGAAATAATTAACAGATTCAAACAAGCACTATTCTGAAAAATATCAGATATCTGAAAACAGACTTGACACAAAACAACCAACCTATAGATATCAACCTTAAATATACACAATTCAAAATTAACAGCTATAGAATAATGATATCTACTGGATACATCAGCATTATTACATTGATAAATATTCCTTCCTGAAAAAATATAAAAACACGGTAATCCTTTTACCCTTTAAATATTCATTAAAAATATCAATGGAAAAAACTAATTCATGAAATATCACTTTATCATCTCACACTCATTTTCCAGAGGATGTTCTTTTTTACGTCACACGCCTGTACAAAATAACAGTATTCCTCCATAAACCAGGTTATAATTATCTCTGGTTTTTTTTGATGGGTAAGCAGCGTGGCGCAGGCAGGCTTTATTTTAACCCGGCACTGGCGGGATACGCCGCAAGGGACTGAAGTCTCTTTCTGGCTGGCGACGGACAGGGGGCCAGTGCAGGCGACGCTGTCGCCGCAGGAGTCCGTGGCATTTATTCCAACCAACCAGACCTCCCACGCCGCCTCGCTGCTACAAATGGAAAAAGACTATCGCCTGACGCCGCTCCAGCTGCGAGACTTTCATCGCCAGCCGGTATCGGGCCTGTACTGCCGCACCCATCGCCAGCTTATGCGGTTAGAAAAGCTGCTGCGCGAAAATGGTGTCACCGTTTATGAAGCGGATGTACGGCCACCGGAACGTTACCTGATGGAGCGCTTTATCACTTCGCCCGTCTGGGTAGAGGGCGAGTTACGCGACGGCATCATCCATAATGCGCGCCTTAAGCCCCATCCGGATTACCGACCACCGCTAAAATGGGTATCACTGGATATCGAAACCACACGACACGGCGAACTGTATTGCATTGGTCTGGAAGGCTGCGGTCAACGTGTCGTTTATATGCTTGGTCCGGCGAATGGCGATGGCCGTCAACTGGATTTTAAGCTTGAGTATGTCACCAGCCGCCCACAGCTACTGGAAAAACTGAACGCCTGGTTTGCCAGACATGACCCTGACGTCATTATCGGCTGGAATGTGGTGCAGTTCGACCTGCGTATGTTACAAAAACATGCAGAACGCTACCGTATCCCTTTACGTTTGGGACGAGACAATAGCGAACTGGAGTGGCGCGAACACGGCTTTAAAAACGGCGTTTTTTTCGCCCAGGCCCGAGGGCGAGTTATTATTGACGGTATCGACGCGCTTAAATCCGCGTTCTGGAATTTTTCGTCTTTTTCACTGGAAGCCGTCTCGCAAGAGCTGCTCGGCGAAGGAAAATCCATTGATAACCCCTGGGATCGTATGGATGAGATCGATCGCCGCTTCGCCCACGATAAACCCGCCCTTGCTACCTACAACCTGAAAGACTGCGAGCTGGTCACACGAATTTTCCATAAAACCGAGATCATGCCGTTTTTGCTGGAGCGTGCAACGATCAACGGCCTGCCGGTCGATCGTCACGGCGGCTCAGTCGCCGCATTCGGGCACCTCTATTTTCCGCGAATGCACCGTGCTGGCTATGTCGCGCCCAATCTCGGTGAAGTGCCGCCGCTGGCAAGCCCCGGCGGCTACGTAATGGATTCACGTCCCGGGTTATATGATTCGGTACTGGTGCTGGATTATAAAAGCCTGTACCCATCAATTATCCGCACCTTTTTGATTGATCCGGTCGGTCTGGTCGAAGGTATGGCGCAGCCGGATCCGCAACACAGTACCGAAGGCTTTCTTGACGCCTGGTTTTCACGCGAAAAGCACTGTCTGCCGGAAATTGTGACTCAAATCTGGCACGGACGCGATGAAGCTAAACGCCAGGGTAATAAACCGCTCTCGCAGGCGCTTAAAATCATTATGAACGCTTTTTATGGCGTGCTCGGTACGACGGCCTGCCGCTTTTTCGACCCTCGTCTGGCGTCGTCTATCACCATGCGCGGCCATGCGATCATGCGTCAGACCAAAGCGCTGATAGAGGCGCGGGGTTATGATGTGATTTATGGCGATACCGATTCAACTTTCGTCTGGCTAAAAGGCGCGCGCAGCGAGGAAGAAGCGGCGAAAATAGGCCATTCTCTGGTCAATCACGTAAACCAGTGGTGGTCGCAGACCTTGCAACAGCAAAAGTTAACCAGCGCTCTGGAACTGGAGTTTGAAACTCACTTTTGCCGTTTTCTGATGCCGACCATCCGCGGCGCGGACACCGGCAGTAAAAAACGCTACGCGGGCCTGATTCAGGAAGGCGATAGCCAGCGTATGGTATTTAAAGGCCTGGAAACGGTACGCACCGACTGGACACCGCTGGCACAGCGCTTCCAGCAGGAGTTGTATCTACGCGTTTTTCGTAATGAGCCTTATCAGGACTATGTCCGTGGGACGGTCGATAAACTGATGGCGGGCGAACTGGATGCACAGTTGGTTTATCGTAAGCGTCTGCGTCGCCCTTTGAATGAGTATCAGCGCAATGTCCCGCCGCATGTACGCGCCGCCCGGCTGGCGGATGAAGAAAACCTGAAACGGGGCCGTCCGGCGCAGTATCAGAATCGTGGTACCATAAAATATGTCTGGACCGTTAACGGCCCCGAACCGCTGGATTACCAGCAGTCGCCGCTGGATTACGATCATTATCTTACCCGCCAGCTACAACCGGTGGCGGAAGGAATTCTTCCCTTCATTGAGGATAATTTTGCTACACTACTGACCGGGCAACTGGGGCTATTTTGACGCGTGACGAAAGCGTCGCCTTCCAGTACCATAGCGCCCTTTCCATTCCTGGACCTGATTAACGCCACTACCACATTAGCCTGGTAGCGGGGTCGTATACTCTCATTCATTCAGCGCTGACGGGCGATGCCGCCGCTGTCGCCTGGGATATGACGAGTAATGCCTGCAATCAAAGATATAGAGCCTAACAAAATATGCCTTTTACACTTGGTCAACGCTGGATCAGCGATACAGAAAGCGAACTGGGACTTGGAACCGTTGTTGCGATAGATGCACGAACCGTCACTCTACTTTTTCCGTCCACAGGGGAAAACCGTCTGTATGCGCGCAGTGATTCTCCCGTGACCCGCGTCATGTTCAATCCTGGCGACACGATTACAAGCCATGAAGGTTGGCTGTTACATGTCGATGAAGTAAAAGAAGAAAATGGTCTGCTTACCTATGTCGGCACCCGACTGGATACCGAAGAGCCCAATGTGATGCTGCGTGAAGTTCTGCTCGACAGTAAATTGGTTTTCAGTAAGCCCCAGGATCGTCTTTTCGCTGGTCAAATCGATCGTATGGACCGGTTCGCACTGCGCTATCGCGCCCGTAAATTTCAGAGCGAGCAGTACCGTATGCCGTACAGCGGCCTGCGCGGACAGCGTACCAGCCTGATTCCGCATCAGCTTAACATCGCTCATGAGGTTGGCCGTCGTCACGCGCCGCGCGTGCTGCTGGCGGACGAAGTGGGCCTCGGTAAAACAATTGAAGCCGGGATGATCCTGCATCAACAGTTGTTATCCGGCGCCGCAGAACGCGTATTGATCATTGTTCCGGAAACGCTACAACACCAGTGGCTGGTAGAAATGCTGCGCCGTTTCAACCTACGCTTTGCGCTGTTCGACGACGAACGCTACGCCGAAGCGCAGCACGATGCCTATAACCCGTTTGAAACCGAGCAACTGGTGATCTGCTCGCTGGACTTTGCTCGCCGTAATAAGCAGCGTCTGGAACATTTGTGTGACGCCGAGTGGGATTTACTGGTGGTCGACGAAGCGCACCATCTGGTATGGAGCGTCGATGCGCCAAGCCGGGAATATATGGCCATCGAACAATTAGCCGAGCGTGTGCCGGGTGTACTACTGCTGACCGCCACGCCGGAACAACTGGGGATGGAAAGTCACTTTGCTCGCCTGCGTCTGCTCGATCCGAACCGTTTCCATGATTTCGCGCAGTTCGTGGAAGAACAAAAAAACTACCGCCCTGTTGCTGATGCAGTGGCAATGCTGCTGGCAGGTAATAAACTCAGCAACGACGAACTGAACAAGCTGGGCGATCTGATCGGCGAACAAGATATCGAGCCATTACTACAGGCCGCCAATAGCGATCGCGATGACGCGCAGGCCGCTCGACAGGAGCTGGTGTCCATGTTGATGGATCGCCACGGCACCAGCCGCGTGCTGTTTCGCAACACCCGTAACGGCGTGAAGGGTTTCCCGAAACGCGAACTGCATACGGTGAAGCTGCCGCTACCGACCCAGTATCAGACCGCCATTAAGGTCTCCGGTATTATGGGCGCACGTAAAAGCGCGGAAGATCGCGCCCGCGATATGCTCTATCCGGAACAGATTTATCAGGAATTTGAAGGCGATACCGGTACATGGTGGAACTTCGATCCACGTGTTGAGTGGCTGATGGGTTACCTGACCAGCCACCGTTCGCAGAAGGTACTGGTGATCTGCGCCAAGGCGACCACCGCCTTACAGCTGGAACAGGTGCTGCGCGAGCGTGAAGGGATCCGCGCCGCCGTGTTCCATGAAGGCATGTCGATTATCGAACGCGACCGCGCCGCCGCCTGGTTCGCCGAAGAAGATACTGGCGCTCAGGTGCTGTTATGTTCCGAAATCGGCTCCGAAGGACGCAACTTCCAGTTCGCCAGCAATCTGGTGATGTTTGATCTGCCGTTTAACCCGGATCTACTGGAACAGCGTATTGGTCGTCTGGATCGTATCGGTCAGGCGCATGATATCCAGATCCATGTCCCGTACCTGGAAAAAACCGCCCAGTCGGTGCTGGTTCGCTGGTATCATGAAGGACTGGACGCCTTTGAACACACCTGCCCAACCGGCCGCGCCATTTATGATTCGGTCTACCACAGCCTGATTAATTATCTGGCCGCGCCTGAAGAAACCGAAGGGTTTGACGATCTGATTAACTCCTGCCGCGAACAGCATGAAGCGCTAAAAGCCCAGTTAGAACAGGGCCGCGACCGCCTGCTGGAGATCCACTCAAACGGCGGCGAAAAAGCGCAACAGCTGACGCAAAGTATTGAAGAACAGGATGATGATACCAGTCTGATCGCGTTCGCCATGAACCTGTTCGATATTGTCGGCATTAACCAGGACGATCGCGGCGACAATCTGATTGTACTGACGCCGTCCGATCACATGCTGGTGCCGGATTTCCCGGGCCTGCCGGAAGATGGCTGCACGATTACGTTTGAACGTGACATCGCGCTGTCTCGCGAAGATGTGCAGTTCATTACCTGGGAACATCCGTTGATCCGTAACGGACTGGATCTGATCCTGTCCGGCGACACCGGCAGCAGCACCATTTCGCTGTTAAAAAATAAAGCGCTGCCGGTAGGTACGCTACTGGTCGAACTGATTTATGTCGTTGAAGCGCAGGCACCGAAACAACTGCAACTGAACCGCTTCCTGCCACCGACGCCGGTTCGTATGCTGTTAGATAAAAACGGCAACAATCTGGCCACTCAGGTTGAGTTTGAAACCTTTAACCGTCAGTTAAGCGCCGTTAATCGCCACACCGGCAGCAAACTGGTCAACGCCGTTCAACAGGACGTCCACGCCATTTTGCAACTGGGCGAGACCCAGATTGAACAGTCCGCCAGGGCACTGATTGATAACGCTCGTCGCGAGGCTGATGAAAAACTGTCCGGGGAATTGTCACGTCTGGAAGCGCTGCGCGCCGTCAACCCAAACATTCGTGATGATGAACTTGCCGCTATCGACAGTAACCGTCAGCAGGTACTGGAAAGCCTGGATCAGGCGGGCTGGCGTCTGGACGCTTTGCGTCTTATCGTCGTCACGCACCAATAACGGAGCCGTACATGGGGATGGAAAACTACAATCCGCCGCAGGAGCCCTGGCTGGTCATCCTCTACCAGGATGAGCACATTATGGTGGTCAACAAGCCCAGCGGCCTGTTGTCTGTGCCGGGACGTCAGGAAGCGCACAAAGATAGCATTATGACGCGTATCCAGCGCGACTATCCACAGGCGGAGTCGGTGCATCGCCTGGATATGGCGACCAGCGGGGTAATTGTCGTGGCGCTGACCAAAGCCGCGGAACGGGAGCTTAAGCGTCAGTTCCGCGAGCGTGAACCCCAAAAGCAGTATGTGGCGCGCGTATGGGGGCATCCATCTCCCGCACAGGGGCTGGTCGATTTACCGCTCATTTGCGACTGGCCGAACCGGCCAAAGCAGAAAGTGTGTTATGAAACCGGCAAACCGGCACAGACGGAATATGACGTAGTGGATTTTGCGGCGGACAATACCGCCCGCGTGACGCTCAAACCGATCACCGGGCGTTCGCATCAGCTTCGTGTGCATATGCTGGCGTTGGGCCATCCTATTTTAGGCGACAGGTTTTACGCCTCGCCAGAGGCACTGGCGCGGGCGCCGCGTTTATTGCTCCATGCTGAAATGCTAACCATCAGCCATCCCGCTTACGGTAATAGCATGACATTTAGAGCGCCAGCAGATTTTTAACGAAAATACCTTATGGCGCTTCGCTTATCCGGCCTACATGTCCTCGTAGGCCGGATAAGCCACTCGCGTCGCCATCCGGCAATAGCCTCATTTAAAACCTTTCTGCTCTTTAATCAGCTCATACGCCTTCTGAATTTCCTGCGCTTTTTGCTTCGCCATCTCCATCATTTCCGGTGGCAGACCTTTTGCTACCAGCTTATCGGGGTGATGCTCGCTCATCAGCTTGCGATAAGCGCGTTTAATGGTGGTGGCATCGTCGGTGGTTTTGACCCCCAACACATTACAGGCATCTTCCAGCGTTGGGCCGCGTTGCGCCTGCTGCCAGCCGCCGCCTGACTGCTGCTGATAACCGCCACCGAACTGCGCCCCGCCCTGCATCATGCGCAGAAACTGATCGAACTGCGTGCGGGAAATGCCTAACTCTTCTGCAATAACATACAGCACCTCCCGCTCATTAGGGTGCAGCGAACCATCAGCAAACGCCGCCTGGATCTGAATTTCCAGAAACATCCGGATCAGATCAAAACGCCCAAAGCAAACGCTGCGAAACTGGCGCATCTTTTCACGTAATGGGTAATTATCGGCTTTCCCCACCCGGAAAGCATTTTGCGCGGCGGTACGGGATTGCCCATGCAAATTCATGCGATCCATCAACTGACTGGCGATATGAATATCCGCTTCCGTTACCCGCCCTTTTGATTTGGTTAAATGGCCCATCACCTCAAAGGTGGTGGCAAAAAACAATGCCTGTCGTTCGCGCTGGTTGGCAAACCACGCCATTTTTCGGCGGCGGGCTTTGTCGAACATATGGCCCACCAGCAACCCCAGAACTACCCCCCAAAAACCGCCGCCCATCATCAGGGCAACGGCGACGCCAATGATCTTTCCCCAGTACTGCATAGACTCCCCAAAACGTTACGCTATCGGTGAGGCTATCTCCCACAAAATAAGGTGCTTTTCCGCTAATGAAGGCTACGGTCAATTGTGGGACATCGCCTATAATTTGCATTATCATACCTGTCATTCAATGCCGTGCCTAACATCACAGACGCTAAACGGCAGGATTAACACTGGCGCAGCGAAGTTGAGTAAGTTAGGCTGTGACCGTTTGTCACGCGCAACGCTACCGATGATGGAACAATAAATACAACGTATGAAAAAACGTATTCCCACTCTTCTGGCCACCATGATCGCCACCGCCCTCTATAGTCACCAGGGCCTGGCAGCCGATCTTGCCTCACAGTGTATGCTGGGCGTGCCGAGCTACGATCGTCCTCTGGTAAAAGGCGATACAAACGATCTGCCGGTCACTATCAATGCCGATCACGCTAAAGGTAATTATCCGGACGATGCCGTTTTTACAGGCAACGTGGACATTATGCAGGGGAATAGCCGCCTGCAAGCGGATGAGGTACAGCTTCATCAGAAACAGGCGGAAGGTCAGCCGGAACCTGTACGTACCGTCGATGCGCTGGGCAATGTGCATTATGATGATAATCAGGTCATCCTCAAAGGGCCGAAGGGCTGGGCGAACCTGAACACCAAAGACACTAACGTCTGGGAAGGCGACTACCAAATGGTTGGACGCCAGGGGCGCGGCAAAGCCGACCTCATGAAGCAGCGTGGCGAAAACCGCTATACCATTCTGGAAAACGGCAGCTTCACCTCCTGTTTGCCGGGTTCCGATACCTGGAGCGTGGTAGGGAGCGAAGTCATCCATGACCGTGAAGAGCAGGTTGCGGAAATCTGGAACGCCCGTTTTAAAGTCGGTCCGGTTCCGATCTTTTATAGCCCCTATTTACAACTGCCGGTCGGTGACAAGCGTCGTTCAGGCTTCCTGATCCCGAACGCGAAATACACCACCAAGAACTATTTCGAGTTCTACTTACCGTATTACTGGAATATCGCGCCCAATATGGACGCCACCATCACGCCGCACTATATGCACCGCCGCGGTAACATTATGTGGGAGAACGAATTCCGTTATCTCACTCAGGCGGGCGCCGGGTTGATGGAATTAGATTATCTGCCTTCTGATAAAGTCTACGAGGACGATCATCCCAAAGAGGGCGATAAGCACCGCTGGTTATTCTACTGGCAGCACTCGGGCGTGATGGATCAGGTGTGGCGTTTTAACGTCGATTACACCAAAGTCAGCGACTCCAGCTACTTTAATGATTTCGACAGTAAGTACGGTTCCAGTACCGACGGTTACGCGACGCAGAAATTTAGCGTCGGCTACGCCGTACAAGACTTTGACGCCACGGTATCGACCAAACAATTCCAGGTCTTTAACGATCAAAACACCAGCAGCTACTCTGCGGAGCCGCAGTTAGACGTTAACTACTACCATAACGATCTCGGTCCGTTTGATACCCGGATTTACGGTCAGGCGGTACATTTCGTCAACACCACAGACAATATGCCGGAAGCGACACGCGTTCACCTTGAGCCAACCATCAATTTGCCGCTCTCCAACCGCTGGGGCAGTCTGAACACCGAAGCGAAGCTGATGGCGACGCACTATCAGCAAACGAATCTGGACAGCTATAACAGCGATCCAAACAATAAAAATAAACTGGAAGATTCGGTTAACCGCGTGATGCCGCAGTTTAAAGTCGACGGTAAGCTCATTTTCGAACGCGATATGGCGATGCTGGCGCCGGGGTATACCCAGACGCTGGAACCGCGCATGCAGTATCTGTATGTACCGTACCGCGACCAGAGCGGCATCTATAACTACGACTCTTCTTTACTGCAATCCGACTATAACGGCCTGTTCCGCGACCGAACCTACGGCGGTCTCGACCGTATTGCTTCCGCCAACCAGGTCACGACCGGGGTCACAACACGTATTTATGATGACGCCGCCGTTGAACGTTTTAACGTTTCTGTTGGTCAAATCTACTATTTCACAGAGTCTCGCACTGGCGATGACAACATAAAATGGGAGAATGACGACAAAACCGGTTCGCTGGTTTGGGCAGGCGATACTTACTGGCGTATTTCAGAACGCTGGGGTCTGCGTAGCGGAGTTCAGTATGATACCCGTCTGGATAGCGTCGCCACCAGCAGCAGCAGTCTCGAATACCGTCGGGATCAGGATCGTCTGGTACAGCTGAACTACCGCTATGCCAGTCCGGAATATATTCAGGCCACGTTGCCTTCGTATTATTCCACGGCAGAGCAGTATAAAAACGGCATCAACCAGGTGGGCGCCGTGGCGAGTTGGCCCATTGCCGACCGCTGGTCGATTGTCGGCGCGTACTACTTTGATACCAATTCGAGCAAACCTGCAGATCAGATGCTCGGCCTGCAGTACAACTCTTGCTGCTATGCGATTCGCGTCGGATACGAGCGTAAGCTGAACGGTTGGGATAACGATAAACAACACGCGATTTATGATAACGCGATCGGCTTCAACATTGAGCTGCGCGGTTTGAGCTCCAACTACGGCCTCGGCACGCAAGAAATGTTGCGTTCCAACATTCTGCCGTATCAAAGCTCTATGTAATCTGATTGATTTACCACGTAATCCGCATTGCGGTTAATTGAAATGGAAAAAGTATGAAGAACTGGAAAACGCTGCTTCTCGGTATCGCCATGATCGCGAATACCAGTTTCGCTGCCCCCCAGGTAGTCGATAAAGTCGCAGCCGTCGTCAATAATGGCGTCGTGCTGGAAAGCGACGTTGATGGCTTAATGCAATCAGTCAAACTCAACGCGGGTCAGGCAGGTCAGCAGCTTCCGGACGACGCCACGCTGCGTCACCAGATTCTGGAGCGTTTGATCATGGATCAAATTATCCTGCAGATGGGCCAGAAGATGGGGGTGAAAATCACTGATGAGCAGTTGGATCAGGCTATTGCTAACATTGCCAAGCAAAACAATATGACCATGGATCAGATGCGCAGCCGTCTGGCTTACGATGGGCTGAACTATTCAACCTACCGTAACCAGATTCGTAAAGAGATGATTATCTCTGAGGTGCGCAACAATGAGGTCCGCCGCCGTATCACGGTGTTACCGCAAGAAGTTGACGCACTGGCAAAACAGATTGGCACCCAAAACGACGCCAGTACCGAGTTGAACCTGAGCCATATCCTGATTGCACTCCCGGAAAACCCAACGTCTGAGCAGGTTAACGATGCGCAACGTCAGGCTGAAACCATTGTTGAAGAAGCGCGTAATGGCGCAGATTTCGGTAAACTGGCCATCACCTATTCTGCCGATCAGCAGGCCTTAAAAGGCGGCCAGATGGGCTGGGGCCGCATTCAGGAGCTGCCAGGTATTTTTGCCCAGGCGCTGAGCACCGCGAAGAAAGGCGATATTGTCGGCCCGATTCGTTCCGGTGTCGGCTTCCACATACTAAAAGTGAATGACCTGCGCGGTCAGAGCCAGAATATCTCCGTGACCGAAGTTCACGCTCGCCATATTCTGCTCAAGCCATCGCCGATCATGACCGATCAGCAGGCACGTCTGAAGCTGGAAGAAATTGCGGCCGACATCAAAAGCGGTAAAACCACGTTTGCCGCCGCGGCAAAAGAGTATTCTCAGGATCCAGGCTCTGCTAACCAGGGGGGCGATCTGGGTTGGGCTACGCCAGATATTTTCGATCCGGCGTTCCGCGATGCGCTGATGAAGCTGCAGAAAGGCCAAATGAGCGCGCCGGTACACTCCTCTTTCGGCTGGCATCTGATTGAATTGCTGGATACGCGTAAGGTAGATAAAACCGACGCGGCGCAGAAAGATCGTGCTTATCGTATGCTAATGAATCGTAAATTCTCCGAAGAGGCAGCGACCTGGATGCAAGAACAGCGTGCCAGCGCTTACGTTAAGATTCTGAGTAACTAATGAGCTGTGCGCAACGCGTTGTTATTACTCCCGGCGAACCCGCCGGGATTGGCCCCGATCTCGTTGTCCAACTGGCGCAACGCGCGTGGCCGGTAGAACTGGTCGTCTGTGCGGACGGCGCGCTCCTGACGGAGCGGGCCGCCCTGCTCGGCCTGCCGCTTTCGCTTCTCCCATACTCACCTGACATCCCTGCCGTACCACAGCCCGCAGGAACGCTGACCTTATTGTCGGTATCGCTGCGTGCGCCTGCGGTTCCCGGACAGTTAACGGTAGAAAATGGCCACTATGTGGTGGAAACGCTGGCGCGAGCCTGTGACGGTTGCCTGCGTAATGAATTTGCCGCATTGATCACCGGGCCGGTGCATAAGGGGGTGATCAACGATGCTGGCATCTCCTTTACCGGACACACCGAATTTTTTGAAGAACGCTCACAAGCGAAAAAAGTGGTGATGATGCTGGCGACCGAAGCGCTGCGTGTTGCGCTGGCAACTACGCATCTGCCGCTCAGAGCGATTGCAGATGCGATTACGCCAGCGTTGCTCCACGACGTGATTGGTATTTTACATCACGATCTGCAAACAAAATTCGGGCTGAGCAATCCGCATATTCTGGTGTGCGGTCTTAACCCGCATGCAGGTGAAGGCGGCCATATGGGGACGGAAGAGATAGACACTATCATTCCGGTGCTCGACGAACTGCGCGCGCAGGGAATGAACCTCACCGGTCCGCTGCCCGCGGACACTCTGTTTCAGCCTAAATATCTCGACCAGGCTGATGCAGTGCTGGCAATGTACCACGATCAGGGCCTGCCCGTGCTAAAATACCAGGGATTCGGTCGGGGTGTGAATATTACACTCGGTCTACCTTTTATTCGAACATCCGTTGACCATGGCACCGCGCTTGAACTGGCGGGTCAGGGAAAAGCGGATGTCGGCAGTTTTATTACGGCGCTTAATCTCGCCATCAAAATGATTGTTAATACCCAATGAATAATCGAGTCCATCAGGGCCATTTAGCCCGTAAACGCTTCGGGCAAAACTTTCTCAACGATCGGTTTGTGATCGACAGTATCGTTTCTGCTATTAATCCGCAAAAAGGCCAGGCGATGGTTGAAATCGGTCCCGGTCTGGCTGCACTCACGGAGCCAGTCGGCGAGCGGCTGGATAACCTCACGGTCATCGAACTTGACCGCGATTTGGCGGCGCGTCTGCAAACCCATCCGTTCTTAGGGCCGAAGCTAACCATTTATCAGCAAGACGCCATGACCATGAACTTTGGCGAACTGTCTGAGCAGTTGGGCCAGCCGCTGCGTGTTTTCGGCAATTTGCCCTATAACATCTCCACCCCGCTGATGTTCCATCTCTTTAGCTATACTGATGCCATTGCCGATATGCACTTTATGTTGCAAAAAGAAGTGGTAAATCGTCTGGTTGCAGGACCGAACAGCAAAGCGTATGGTCGCTTGAGCGTGATGGCGCAATATTACTGTCAGGTGATTCCGGTGCTTGAAGTGCCGCCAACCGCCTTCACACCGCCACCTAAAGTGGACTCTGCCGTGGTACGTCTGGTTCCACACACGATAATGCCTTATCCGGTTAAAGATATTCGCGTGTTGAGCCGTATTACTACTGAGGCTTTTAACCAGCGTCGTAAAACGATCCGTAACAGTCTCGGTAACCTGTTTAGCGTTGAAACGCTGACGGAAATGGGGATTGACCCGGCAATGCGCGCGGAAAATATCTCTGTCGCCCAGTACTGCCAGATGGCCAACTATCTGTCGGAAAACGCGCCTTTGAAGGAGAGTTAAGCATGATCAATTCGCCCAGAGTGTGTATTCAGGTACAAAGCGTCTATATTGAGGCGCAATCCTCACCTGACGATGAACGTTACGTTTTTGCCTATACCGTGACCATCCGCAATCTGGGCCGGGCGCCAGTTCAGCTATTAGGCCGTTACTGGCTGATTACCAATGGTCATGGCCGTGAGACAGAAGTCCAGGGCGAAGGGGTGGTTGGCGTCCAGCCGCGCATTGCGCCAGGCGAAGAGTATCAGTATACCAGCGGCGCTGTGATTGAAACGCCGCTGGGCACCATGCAGGGTCATTACGAAATGATCGATGAAAATGGCGACGCCTTTACCATCGACATCCCCGTGTTTCGACTCGCCGTCCCTACACTTATTCACTAAAACTATAGCAATGGCAACATACCTCATCGGCGACGTTCATGGTTGCTACGACGAACTGATCGCCTTATTACAGCAAGTGAAGTTTACGCCGCAAACAGACACGTTGTGGCTAACCGGCGATTTGGTCGCCCGCGGGCCCGGTTCGCTGGACGTGTTGCGCTACGTCAAATCACTTGGCGATAGCGTACGTCTGGTGTTGGGAAATCACGATTTGCACCTGTTGGCCGTCTTCGCGGGGATTAGCCGCAACAAACCAAAAGACCGGCTGACCCCGCTTCTTGAAGCGCCGGATGCCGATGAGTTGCTTAACTGGCTACGTCGTCAGCCGTTGTTGCAGGTAGACGAGGAGAAAAAGTTGATCATGGCACATGCGGGCATCACGCCGCAGTGGGATTTGCAGACGGCAAAAGAGTGCGCCCGCGATGTTGAAGCCGTGTTATCGAGCGACTCTTACCCGTTTTTCCTCGACGCGATGTACGGCGATATGCCGAATAACTGGTCGCCGGAGTTAAGTGGCCTGGCTCGGTTACGCTTTATTACCAATGCTTTTACCCGTATGCGCTATTGCTTTCCTAACGGTCAGTTGGATATGTACAGTAAAGCGTCACCGGAAAATGCCCCTGCGCCGCTGAAGCCATGGTTTGCTATTCCAGGCCCCGTGAGCGAGGCTTACAGCATTGCGTTTGGACACTGGGCGTCGCTGGAAGGGAAAGGGACGCCGGCGGGTATTTACGCGCTGGATACTGGCTGCTGCTGGGGCGGAGAATTGACCTGCTTACGTTGGGAAGATAAACGATACTTTGTCCAGCCTTCGAACCGTCAGATGGACAGGGACGAAGGCGAAGCGGTTAAAGCCTGACGGATAGTTGAGTTTTGTGTCGCCTGATGGCGCTGCGCTTATCAGGCCTACGGTTTTGTAAGCCAGATCAGGCATTGATGTCGCCATCCGGCATTTACATCACCATTATCGCCTGATAGCGCTTTGCTTATCAGGCCAACAAAAGTTTTAGCGACGCTCCAGAATCTCGAAACAATAGCTATGAGAGTTCTGCGCATCGGCATCATGAAATTCGCTGAATACCGACTCCCAGTCATCCGGTTCATAATCCGGAAAATGGGTATCGCCTTCAACTTCCGCGTCAATATGCGTCAGATAAAGCTTCTGCGCTTTGGGCAAAAACTGCTCATACACACGCCCACCGCCAATGACCATAATTTCTGGCGCATTGCCACATGCGGCTATCGCCTCATCAACAGACCTCACCCACTGCACGCGATCGTCGGTGCCCGGTTGGCTACTGATGACAATATTTTTACGCCCTGGTAACGGACGCCCAATGGACTCCCAGGTGTGACGTCCCATGACGACAGGTTTATTTAACGTGTTACGTTTAAACCAGGCGAGATCGGCAGGCAGGTTCCACGGCATGGCGTTTTCCATACCGATGACGCGATCCACCGCTAACGCCGCAATCAGACTAATCATTGATTATTTCCTGATACAAAAAAATTGTCGCCACTATACGTAAAGCGCAATCTTTCGTCGACTGACGAAAAGAGGATGAGCACGAAAATTTTTCGTTCTGCTGGCGATGCCACTCATTTGATGTGGAGCGCCAGCATTACAGTAGTTCAAAAACAGCCAATTAGCAGTAAAGTTTGCAGAACATCACACTTTTTACTTTATATTGACGGTTTCACCTCCGGTTCATCGGCAATATCCCCGCTATGTTTGCCCTCAACCGTTCCCTGCCAGCCGTGGCGCTGAATCAACGATAAATGCTCCCGATCCTCGGTAATAATTTCACTCAACATTGCGCTGGTACGTTTATAGGCGGCGGCGCGGGATAATGGATCGTTTTCCCCTTTCGCCATCTCTTCTACCATCTGCGTATTAAAATGGCGGAACAGGTCAGCCCGCTCGCGGGCTTCATAACGCCCCAACCCCAGCGCTTCCAGCGCCTGCCGCCCGCTTTTGAGCGCGCCTTCGAAGGTTTCACGTTCGGGCATCGTCACACCGGCCTGACGCAGTCGAATGTAATGATCGACATCACGGGCGCGGGCGATAATCTGCAAATGGGGAAAATGGGTCTTCACCCGTTGGCTCAGTTGCAGATTGGTCTGTGGATCGTCAATAGCGTTAATCAATACCTCAGCCTTCGCCGCCCCGGCTGATTCCAGCAAATCCATCCGCGTTGCGTCCCCGTAAAACACTTTCATACCGAATTTACGCAGCGTTTCGATATGATCGGGATCGTGATCGAGCACCACCATCTTCACACCGCTCGACAGCAGCAAACGCCCGGCGATTTGACCGAATCGTCCAAACCCGGCCACAATCACCCGCGGCTGCTCTTCATCAATTTCATCCGCCTCGCGCGCTTCGCCCGTCGCGGCTTTTTCCATACGCGTCAGCAGCATCAGAAAAATCGGCGTCGCGGCCATCGACAGCGCAACCGCCAGCGTCAGCGCTTTTGCCCACTGCGGTTCGAGCACGTCCGCCATTTGAGCCGCGCCAAAAACCACAAACGCAAATTCGCTGCCCTGGCCTAACAGTACGGCAAACCAGCGCCGCTGTTTTGCCGGAACACCCAGGGGCCTCGCCACCAGCCACAGCATGACGATTTTGATTGCCAGAAAACCGGCCAACAGCAGAAGAATACGCTGCGGATTCTCCACCAGCGTGCCGAAATCAATCGACATGCCAACACCAATAAAAAACAGCCCCAGCAGTAAGCCTTTAAAAGGTTCGATATCGCTTTCCAGCGCATGGCGGTATTCCGAGCTTGCCAGCAGAACACCCGCCAGAAACGCGCCCATCGCCATTGACAGCCCAACCTCTTCCAGCAACAGGCCGAAGCCAAATACCAAAAACAGCGCCACTGCGCTGAACACCTCCCGCAAACCGGAACGCGCGACAAAACGCAGCGCTGGCCGCGTAACGTAACGTCCCAACACCACTACCAGCGCCAACGCGCCAGCGACCTTTAATGCCGACAACGCAAACGCGCCAAGCGTGGTGGATGCGCCGCTGGCAGCCAGCAGCGGAATCATCGCCACCAGTGGGATCGCCGCGATATCCTGGAACAAGAGCACTGCAAATGCGCTACGCCCCACTTGCGAAACGGTCAGATTACGTTCGTTCATCGCCTGCATGGCAATTGCCGTGGACGACAGAGCCAGCGTCATACCAATCAATTCCGCCACCTGCCAACGCAGACCAAGCAATATACAAAACAGACCAATCAGTCCACCGCATACCACCATCTGCAACGCGCCGCCGCCAAATACCGAGGCGCGCAGCTTCCATAACCGTTGCGGGTCCAGCTCAAGCCCAATAACAAACAACATCAGCACGACGCCGATTTCCGCAAAATGCAGAATAGATACAGCGTCCGTCACCAGTCTAAGCCCCCAGGGACCGATAATGCAGCCAGCGATCAGATATCCCAGCACCGATCCTAAGCCCAGACGCATTGCAATCGGCACAATCAACGCCGCCGAGCCAAGGTAGATCAACGCCTGCACCAAAGTATGACTATCCATGATTTGCCTCCTGCCACGCCAGTAAACGCTGTTTATACAGGAACGCCTGCGCCTGTAATGTTTCATCATCGCAAATGAACGTGCAGTGCATGGCAAATGGCGTCAGCCACGTTAAACCACAATAGAGCGCTGTCGCCTGTAGTGGCTGTGAAAGGACGTCGAATCCCGGATGTGAACCGATAGTAAAGTGATTTTCACCGCCGCCGGTCGTTACCGCCCAGAGCAGATGTTTACCGTGCAACGCCGTACCGCCATGACCATAGGCCCAGCCGTGGGCGAGAACTTTATCCATCCACAGTTTGAGTAAAGGAGGAACACTGTACCACTGCATTGGGTGCTGCCAGACGATAAGACTCGCTCGCGACAGCGCTTCCTGCTCAGCGGCAATGTCGATATTGAAATCGGGGTAGAGGTGATACAGCGAACGTATTTCTACGTTTTCCAGCGTCCCTGCCTGTTCAAGCATCCGTTTATTCGCATGAGAATGATGCGGATAAGGATGCGCATAAATAATGAGGATCATAATTAGCCTGTGATTATCTGCTTTTTATCACAAAGTGTAGTGACAAATTCGCCAGGCTAATAGTGAAGATTCTTGAGTGAATAACAGGAAAAAACTGAATTAATTATCCAGCTCACTCATATTTTTCAGCTGATCGCGGTTAATCTGTTCGGTTTTTCCGGTGGCGGCATTTTTGTAGGAGACCATACCGGTATCATCATCGACCTGCGGTTTCCCGTCGGTCACGATAGTTTTGCCATCCGTCGTTTTAACCGCCTGGTTTGAAGAGCATCCAGCGACGGTGAATAAAGTTGCTGCGGCAAACAGTGCGGTCATAAGACGTTTTTGCATGGTGTTCTCCCTGCTTTTCAATTGTTTTAGCATGTGACTGTTAACTGTAGCGTTATTAGCGAAAAGCGGGAAGAAATGCAGAACACTCTTAACGAGGGTTATCCGGTGGCGTTCCGCGCAAAGTCATGTTTCCGGTCTGTGTTAGCGCCAGGCCGCGCGTTTCCGGGCAAAGGTAGAGATAACAAACATCAGGCTCACCTGACAGATCCAGATAGCCGGAAATAGCGGCAGGAAGTGGGTCTCCTGTGGCGGCTCATCGTCAATGCCGAACCGTTTGACATCATTTGCTCGCGCTCTTTTACCCGTCCTTTTCGCAATAACCCGCGTGGCGACTCCGGCAAAACAAAGCGTCCAATGAAAATCATTAAGCAAGGAATCCCCGTCATTCTGCACTCAGAGGATACCCTCGAAGGACCGCAGACGTTTGCGGAAAAACGCAAGCCGGTATGGAAAGACCGTTGATGATAATGGCCCTAAACTGATAACAACCAGGTTTAAGGCCATTTTGCCGGACGACTCTGCACCGACGTATAAATAAGTTTAATGGGACAAGCGCTTAATCCTTCGCCATGCGGTTAAACTGCTCAATAGTAAGATCCCACGGTTCGCTGGCGGCCCCAGGCATAAAGCTGCCGTCATCCACGCCGATTTCGTCTTTGATAATTTTATTCAGTTTTGCATTCATCATAAGAATCAGATCACGATATTTCTCTTTATCGGCAGCAAGGTTGTGGTTCTCATCTGGATCATTTTTAAGATCATAAAGCTCAAGATCGTTATATTTAATAAGATCATCCCAGTTTTCAGGTGTGTTATGTTCACGGAGCGAGAAATAGCGCGCGAATTTATAACGCCCATCATTCACCATGCGCGTTCCTGAGCGATGGCTGAAATCAGGATGCAAGTGGGATATTTCCTGCTTGATTTGTGCTACCGTTTTTTGCTTATCTCTTTGTAGCGCCATAACACGGTGGAGATATTGGGCATCAGTATACAGAATCATGCCATAACAATATAAGCTGGCATTTCTCACCGCATTGACAGTAACCCCCTCCGGGTTTTTTAGCAATCCACTAAAATTAACGCCTTTCCGGTTGCCTAACGCTTTCCGTTGTTTTTCTTCTGGCAAACCGGTCAGCCCAACCAGGGTCGGCGCGACATCAAGATGGCAAGTCAGCGCCTGACATTTTTTATTACCTGGATACGCCGGATGCGAAATAATCATCGGCACATGAATTTGCTCTTTATAAACGGAGGCGCCTTTACCATGCATCTGATGGTTTCCGCCCAGTTCGCCATGATCGGCGGTAAATACAACAATCGTTTTATCGGTCAGCTTGAGGGCATCAAGTTCGTTTAATATCCGGTCAAGGTGAGTATCACAATCACGAATACAATTGAAATAGTAATCGAGCAGTTTACGCCAACGACGATCCTCATCAGGAAACTGACCTTCCATCGCAGCGCGTGCCATCTGGTACTCAAGATGCGCAGGCGGTCTTCCCTGTTCATTGAATGATTGATGTCTGTTAGCTGGCAACGGATAATTCAGCCAGCTTGCCTGATACAGCTCGTTTTCAGGCGGCTGCGTGGGCGCCAGGGTATTATCATCCTGATCTAACTCGCCACGCCACTGTACCTTTTCCCCCTCTTTGTCCGTATCAATAAACATCACGTCATGAGGATTCACGAGGTTAACAGCCAGAAACCACGGCTTATTTTTGTCATTCAAAGGCTGCCCCTTGCATCTTAGCCAATTTATGGTCTGGGCAGTGGTGGTTGAATCATAAAAATAACCGCCTTTGCTGTGACCTATAATATCGCCGATACCGTGATAATCCGAAAAACCATATTTTTCCATAATTTTGTGTAATTCTGGTTCAGGAATGTTCCCGACATCGATATCTTCATCTTTTTCATCAGGCAACGGCTTCTCCATTTTTTCGGTAAGATGCCATTTACCTTTATAAGCCGTATAGTAACCCAGTTCTTGCATCATATGACCTGTGGTTCCAAGCGCAGGGTCAAGGTCATAGGGCATCCAGGGTAATCCGAGGTTATCAAACATCTTTGTCTGGGGCATATGTAAGCCGGTATACAATACGGAACGGGAAGGCGTACAGACATTACTGGTGTTCTGGTGGTTACAGAAGGTCACTCCTGTTTTCATTAGCCGCTCTCTTCCGGGGACCGGGAAGGGAAACGTCGGAAAAAAACGCTCCTGATCGGTTACAACCAACAGAATATTGTATCCTTCCGGTAATTTTTCAGGAATTTCTCCAGTAAACGGTTTATCCCACGCGGGTTTCTCCTGAATAGCACATTTTTCATCGGCCTTTACTGCGCCGGATAGCATACCACCAGCGGCAAGAATACCGGCGCTGGTCAACAACTTTCTACGCGTAAGATCCGTCTCTTCTGTAGACAGTTTATTTTTAGCACTCATATTATTATACCTGTAGTTAGTAAACTTATCACATATTCAATTATTACTGTACGAGGAAGCGAGGACGCGTATCAATGCATTCCGGGTAAGAATATGTGTTATAAATTAACTTTTATTTCAGCCCGGAAATACATTAACAAAAGACAACGATTGTCTGTTTTTTTTAGAAAAAAAAGTGTATTGATTTTATTTTAGAGATACAACTCAAGACATTACTTAATAAAAAAATACATTATTAAACATCCATGACAGCACTTTCCGCCCTCTAATCCTTTGTTATCAGGCCCCCTCTCCAGGTGCTTCCCTGGCAGACAGAGAATATTTCATTTTTATTACGCTGTTGATAAGTCCATCTTTAATAAGACTGTAGCCCTGAAAACATAACGTTAGGGACAGGAAGTGCAGCAGTAAAATTACAACCGGTAATATCACGCTGGTAAATTAAAACATAATGCAACTCAGTTGTATTTCTTATCGATAAAAATTGTCATTTTATCGACGTAAAGTAATACACCTTCAGCGCTTACAGATATTACCCACTTAAAAAACATGGAATTACAGTAAGTTATGTTTGGCGGAAGCCTTCAGGTAATTATTTTACATTGACAAAAACACACAAGAATGACTATAACAAGGTATAAGAGAGTTGTTTCAAATAAGTCTATTTCGAATAATTAATCGAGTTCATAAATCAATTCGGTATGTATTACTGCTATTGCAAAAACATTATCGTCAATACAACAGGAACAGAACTATGAAAAAACTCATCATCGCCACTGCGTTACTGGCCACGGTCTCTTCATTCAGCGCACTTGCTGCCGATCAGGTCTCTAAAGAAGAAATCAACCACTTCAAACTGGTTAAGGTCGGCACCATAAATGTGTCGCAGAGTGGTGGACAAATCTCTTCGCCATCCGATTTACGCGAAAAACTTTCAGAATTAGCGGATGCGAAAGGGGGGAAATACTACCATATTATTGCTGCGCGCGAACATGGTCCAAACTTTGAGGCTGTTGCTGAAGTTTATAAAGATGCAGCGAAATAAATAAGCATTGATTGCTCTGTGGCAACGGTAATAACACAGGATATGAAATAATAAAAGAGCGCCGGGAAGGCGTCTTGTTGTGTCACAATCCACTCAGGGCCGTCTGGAAACAGATGTTGGCCCTCCTTTTTTATCAAATCTGCGAAACGACAAATGCAGGAGAGCCTGATGTTGGCAATACCATTTTTCGAAGACCACTTTAAGACAATACACCGTGCATTTATAGCTGCCTGAACCAGTAATTTTCCATCTTCATTATCCATTTTCCTTGATTGTTTTTTGGTATTACGCCAGCCCAAAGTAATTGTAACTGTCGATTATAAGTTCCAATAGCGTGTCCACCATACGCCCCTTCAAATGCTATCACCATGGGGCCTTGCCCTTTTACCCCCTCTTGTCCTTCATGGCAATAAAGCGCGTTGCGGTGAAGCTTGTCGAGTTCATACTGTACGTTCAGTTTTACACATTTTTCCCCGCAGGTTTCTACCGGCGGCAATATAGTCATAGTATAAGGTGGGTTACCTGCCGTGGTTTTCCATGTTCCGATCAGGTCTTTGCAGGCTTTTATCTCCGTAGCCCCGGAGGCGGCGGAAAATAGCGCGAACAAATAAAAGGGTATCAGTTTCATTTTCATCACAGACTCCTGTTCCTCATACCTAATCATAAGGATAAATGCTCTGCGATATGTTTTTTTCCGGGAAATGTTGAGCCGCGGTTCAGAGAAATGTCGATGAGTGTAACCTCATATAAGCGGAGAACGCGGTGGGGAAAGCGGGAACACGGGCGAACGGGCGAACATATTTCGACGTTTTCCGGCGTCCCTGCCTGTTCAGGCATCCGTTTATTCGCATGAGAATGGTGCGGATACGGATGCATATAAATAATGAATATTATTGCGCGGCTAACCAGAAAAAATTGATTAATTATCCAGCTCGCTCATATTTTTCAGCTGATCGCGGTTAATCTGTTCGGTTTTCCCGGTGGCGGCATTTTTGTAAGACACCATACCGGTATCGTTATCGACCTCGGGTTTCCCGTCGGTGACGATAGTTTTGCCATCCGTCGTTTTAACCGCCTGGTTAGAAGAGCATCCTGCGACGGTGAATAGTGTTGCTGCGGTAAACAGTGCGGTCATAAGACGTTTTTGCATGGTGTTCTCCCTGCTTTTCAATTTTTTTAGCATGTGACTGTTAACTGTAGCGTTATTGGCGAAAAGCGGGGAGAAATGCAGAACACTCTTAACGAGGATTATCCGATGGCGTTCCGCGCAAAGTCATGTTTCCGGTCTGGGTTAGCGTCAAGCCGCGGGTTTCCGGAGCAAACATCACCGATACGCCAAGCCCGACTAACGAAATCAACGCGCCAATCAGCATGACGTTATTAATACCGTAACGAGTAATAAAAATCGGTAATGCCCAGGTGGAGACAATGGTTCCAATACGGCTTAATGACATGATGACCCCCACGGCTGAAGCGCGAATATCCGTAGGGAAGAGTTCATTAGGATAAAGCCATTGCAGTATACCCGGTCCGCCGGAAAAGAAGGCGTATACCGCAAACGCCACCACGACCAGTATGATGCCCAGATTTGATACCAGCCCCAGCAGCGCCAGCGCGATAGTCATCATGGCGAAGCTGCCAATAAGCAGAGGGCGACGGCCAATACTGTTTAGCCAGAACATCGCCGGTATACAGCCCAGCATAAAAAAGAGGCTAATCACCACATTGCCGAGCGCCGCGTCGCGCCCCTGTTCCCAGCCGAGTAACCCAACGATCTGCGGCCCAAAGGTATAGATAGCGAACATCGGGATTACCTGACAGGTCCAGATAGCCGCGACGAACAGTACAAACGGGAAATGACGGCGGTTAAACAGTTGCAGGAAGCGGGTCTCCTGCGGCGGCTCATCGTCAAAGCAGACCGGTTCGCCGAACAGTTTGATCATCATTTGTTCGCACTCTTTTACCCGTCCTTTTCGCAATAGCCAGCGTGGCGATTCCGGCAGGTCAAAGCGGCCAATCAAAATGATTAAGCACGGGATAAAGGCGCTGCCAAGCATCCAGCGCCAGCCGCCTTCCATGTCATACAACCAATACCCCACCAGATTGGCGCAGGTCGCGCCGACGTACCACATCGCGGCGATAAAACCGATGGAGAACGCACGCTGGCGGGTGTTGGAAAACTCCGTAATCATGGAAGTGGCGATAGGGTAATCCGCGCCGATAACAATGCCAATTAAAACGCGCATCACCAGCAATTCAAGCGGCGTGGAAACAAACATGGTCGCCACGGAGATAGCGCCGATAGCGATAATATCAAGCAGGAACATTTTACGCCGCCCGACTTTATCGCAAATATAGCCAAACAACGAGGTGCCGATAAACAGTCCGGCAAGCGTAGCCGCGCCGAGCGCGCCAATCCATTCAGCATCAAGGTGCAATAGCGGCGTCAGTTGTTCCAGCGCCACGCCAATGATCACCAGCACGTAGCCATCAAGGAACGGGCCGCCGCTTCCCCACAGCATAATTCTGCGATGAATGGAGGAGAATTTAAGGTCGTCAAAGTTTCTGGGCTGCGGCATGGTGATGTCCTGTTTCAACACGGGCAAAGCGTCATCTGTAGGGCGGATAAGGCGTTTACGCCGCCATCCGGCATTGGCGCCACATGATTGCCGGATGGCGACGCTACCGCATCTTATCCGGCCTACGGGGGCACAACCTCGTACTTATTAGCCGTAGCGGAACTCCACGCCAAACGTCCCGCGTGGGTATTCCCATTTTTCCAGCGCCGTATCAAGGCCGAGGATCCGGCACGTTCCGCACTCCAGGCACCCGGCGTAATCAAAACGAACGCTACCGTCGTCCTGCTTTTTATACAGTCCCGCCGGACAGGCCTTAATCAGCACCTCCAGTGCCTGTTTATCAGGATCGGCTTTGAGAATGATGTGCGGGCTGTCTTCATCCACATTGAACTTATTGACGCCCAGTTTGACGTCGACATTGACGGGAGATGTCATAATACGGTCACTCCTTTCAGGCCATCTTTCATCAGGTTGATGAAGCCCACTTTCTTCGCATGGCGCAGGATTTTTTTACGCATGGGCACCGGCGCGGAGCCATCCACGGTGAACAGGTCGCGCGCGATACTGACCGCCATTTCAGGATAAGCGGTAAACATGCGGGGATTATCAAGAAAAGCTGGCAGTTTCTGATACATGCGCATATCGCGCATCGGACCTTCGCCCAGATGATGACGGTATTCACCCAACGACTGCTTGCTAAAATCATCACGCTTCATCGCCGAAAGCACCGTCTTCGCCGCCGCTTCGCCTGCGGATATGGCGAGATCCATACCACGGATGGTAAAGCCAAGGTTCATACACATGCCGGCAGCGTCTCCGGCAATCAGTACGCCATCGCCCACCAGTTCAGGCTGCATATTCATGCCCGCCTCGGGTACAACGTGTGCGGCATATTCCACCAGCTTGCCACCGGCGATCAGCGGCGCAACTGCCGGATGCTGTTTGAAATCTTCCAGCATTTGCGGGACCGATTTTTTCGCGTCTTTCAGATGATGAAGTCCACAGACCAGCCCCAGGGAAAGGGTTGTTTCATTCGTATACAGGAAGCCACCGCCCATCAGACCATCGGTTGGCGCCCCGGCAAACAGACAGGCGGCACCTTCGTTGCCCTGTAACTGGAAACGATCTTCAATGACCGACTTCGGCAATTCGATCAGTTCCTTCACGCCGACAGCAACATGCGATGCCTCAACACGCTTTGCCATGCCCAGCTTTTCAGCCAGCAGAGAATTCACCCCATCAGCGAGGATTACGACTTTGGCTTCCAGAATATCGCCATCGGCTTCCACGCCCACGACTTTGCCATCACGCTGAACGACATTATCCACGCGAATACCGGTGATCAGTTGCGCCCCCGCCTCTTCGGCCTGCTCCATCAGCCAGGCGTCAAATTTACTGCGCAAAACGGAATAAGAAACTTGCGACGATGCGGCGTCCTCGCCGTTGCAATAATCCATCGTCATCGCCCCTTTGTCGGTCATAAAGGCGAGTTTTTCGTGGGTGATCATGCGTTCAATGGGGGCCTGATCCGCAAAGCCGGGAATGATGCGTTCCAGGCTATGTGCATACAAACGCCCACCGGTGACATTCTTCGCGCCAGCAGAATTGCCACGCTCGATAACCAGCACCTGTGCACCTTCGCGAGCAAGCACCAGCGCCGCAACCGAACCGGCCAGACCTGCACCCACGATGATGGCATCAAAGATATCTTCGGACATACGTACTCCTGTCAGCGGCAGGATACCTTCGCATCCTGCCCGAAATGGTTTATCGCGCTAAGGCAACCGTCAGCGCAGGCAGGATCTTCAGCGCATCGCCAACGATGCCAAAATCCGCATACTGGAAGATTGGCGCGTTTTTATCTTTGTTGATGGCGAAAATCGTCTGCGCGCCGTTGGCGCCAACCATATGTTGGATCTGCCCGGAGATCCCCACCGCCAGATATAGTTCAGGCTTGAGCATCAGGTTGGAGATACCGACGTAGCGCTCGTGCTCCATCCACTTCTCGTTTTCCGCCACCGGGCGAGAACAAGCCAGCTCGGCGCCAATCGTCTGGCACAGCGCTTCGGCCAGCGAGATATTCTCTTTGCTGCCGATGCCACGTCCCACGCTGACCACCAGACGCGCTTTGTCGAGGTCGACGCTGTTGCTCTGACGCGCCTGAGTTGCGGTGCGGGTCACGGCAATAGCCGGAGCCTGCCACTGCACGGTGTGCATCTCGCCGCTGCGAGAAGTATCTGGTTGTTGTGCGTCAAACGTTCCGCTGCTGAGCGTGATCACGGCAAACGGCGAAACGATGGTTTCTGCCCCTATCGCCAGACCGCCGTAGACCATATGTTTGACCGCCGCTTTTCCATCCTGCAGGGCGACTTCGCTGGCATCGTTGGAAACCGCAGCCGACAAGCGATAGCCCAGCTTTGCCGCCAACAGCTTGCCCCGACGCGTATTCGGCAGCAGTACCGCGCCGCCCTCGCGCTGCTGACGAATAGTCTCAGCCATCACATCAGCGTAGTCTTCGATCATGCGGTCTTCTGGTTTGCCGCTGAGCAGCCAGACATGATCCGCGCCCAAATGACAGGCTGTCGCGCTATCCGCTTCGTTCAGTACGAACGCGTTAACTTTTTCACCTACAGCCTGCGCGCCACTCATCAGTTCGGGCAGACGAGAAGGGGTATCGCTGAATACCCAGACACTGGAAAATTTGTTCATAACATCCCCTGATAATTAAATGATTTTGCGCAGATTCTCGACAAACGCGGCGATTTGTTCTTCACCGTCACCTTCAATCACCACACGCTGACGCTCGCGCTGCTTCGGTGCGGCAACCTGTTGTACGGAATACGCAGGTACGCTGTTCAGCCCGATATCCGCAGGCGACCAGACCTGAACCGGTTTTTTCGCCGCGCCCAGAATGGCTTTCATCGAAGGGATTTGTGGGGTGTTAATGTCAGTGGAAACCGCGATCACCGCCGGGAGCGGGATGCTCAGCGTTTCAACTTCATCTTCCAGTTCACGTTCTACCGTCAATGTGCTGTCGGTAAGAGAGAGGATTTTACTCACGCCGTTAATCGCCGGAATGTTCAGCGCTTCGCCCACCAGCAAACCAACCTGCTGAGCATAAAGATCGGAAGAACCGTCGCCGCAGATAAGCAGATCGAAACCTGATTTTTGCGCGGCGGCGGCCAGCGCGGTAGCGGTGTGATGCGGCAGCGCCTGCTCAAATTGATCGTCAATCACCACAATCAGTTCATCAGGGCCACGAGAGAGGACATCTTTGCGCCCTTTTGCATTAGTCAGCGCTTTGCCGCCAACGCTCATGGCGACAACCTGAACGTCTCCTAACTGCTGTTTTAACTGGCAAGCAGCTTCAATTGCATTCAGATCATATTGGCTGATTTTGCTATCCGCTTTGCTGAAATCGAGTGTTCCATCAGCATTATTAATCGCAATATCCTGCTCATCAGGTACGCATTTGTAGCAAGTCATTATCTTCATTGCATCTCCAGAAATCATGAAGGAAACGTATTTATATCGGCGGTATTAAATACAGATATCACGCTCTTTAATTCGGAAATAAAACCTTAATCACCAATATTGAAAATGTCACACATTGATATTCGTAACTTTCAATAGTGTTACGCACCTCACCAATATTGAAAAAAATATGTCAAACATGAAAATTTTCAATATTGTTTGCTGGCTCAACAATATTGAACGCCAGACACTTAAAAAAGTTAAAAAATCAGCACCAACATAATGATTTATAAAATAAAAGTCGACATTTAAACACAAAACAACCAGCGCAAAAAAGTGTGACGAAGATAACAGAACCACCCGAAATGAATACCCATTATGAGTTACTCATTGAGGCGTCCCAGAGGTTAAAAACTTATCAACAAATCATTAATAATAAATAAACAAACGTTCATGGACTGGCACGCTAAATAAATTTCGTTTTCACACTGGAATTCACTTATGAAAAATGAAAAGAAAAAATCGGGAATTGAACCGAAGGTTTTTTTTCCGCCATTAATAATTGTCGGGATACTTTGCTGGCTAACAGTCAGAGATCTTGATGCCGCTAACGTCGTTATTAATGCGGTATTCAGTTATGTCACCAACGTCTGGGGTTGGGCATTTGAATGGTATATGGTCGTCATGCTCTTCGGCTGGTTCTGGCTGGTTTTTGGCCCCTATGCCAAAAAGAGATTAGGTGACGAAAAACCGGAGTTTAGCACCGCCAGCTGGATTTTCATGATGTTCGCCTCCTGTACATCCGCTGCTGTTTTGTTCTGGGGCTCTATTGAGATCTACTACTATATCTCCACCCCGCCGTTCGGCCTGGAACCAAATTCCACGGGCGCGAAAGAGATAGGTCTGGCGTACAGCCTGTTCCACTGGGGGCCGCTGCCGTGGGCAACCTATAGCTTCCTTTCTGTCGCCTTCGCCTACTTCTTCTTTGTACGCAAGATGGATGTCATCCGTCCCAGCTCCACGCTGGTACCGCTCGTCGGTGAAAAGCATGCCAAAGGGTTGTTCGGTACCATCGTTGATAACTTCTACCTGGTGGCGCTGATCTTCGCGATGGGCACCAGCCTCGGTCTGGCTACCCCGCTGGTCACCGAGTGTATGCAATGGCTGTTCGGTATTCCGCATACGCTGCAATTAGATGCCATCATCATTACCTGCTGGATCATATTGAACGCGATTTGCGTGGCCTGCGGCCTGCAAAAAGGGGTCAGAATCGCCAGCGATGTGCGTAGCTACCTGAGCTTCCTGATGCTCGGCTGGGTGTTTATCGTCAGCGGCGCCAGCTTCATCATGAACTACTTCACCGACTCCGTCGGGATGCTGCTGATGCATCTGCCACGGATGCTGTTCTATACCGACGCCATCGGTAAAGGCGGCTTCCCACAGGGCTGGACTGTTTTCTATTGGGCGTGGTGGGTTATTTACGCCATCCAGATGAGTATCTTCCTGGCCCGTATTTCCCGTGGTCGTACCGTACGTGAACTGTGCTTCGGGATGGTGCTGGGTCTGACCGCGTCTACCTGGATCCTATGGACTGTTCTTGGCAGTAACACGCTGCTGCTGATGGATAAAAACATCCTCAACATTCCGCAGCTGATTGAGCAACACGGCGTGGCGCGCGCCATTATCGAAACCTGGGCTGCTTTGCCGCTCAGCACCGCCACCATGTGGGGCTTCTTCATCCTCTGCTTTATTGCCACCGTCACGCTGATTAACGCCTGCTCTTACACCCTGGCGATGTCGACCTGTCGCGAAGTTCGCGATGGTGAAGAGCCGCCGCTGCTGGTACGCATCGGCTGGTCCATTCTGGTCGGCATCATCGGTATCGTTCTGCTGGCGCTGGGTGGGTTGAAGCCGATTCAGACCGCGATTATCGCCGGAGGATGCCCGCTGTTCTTCGTCAACATTATGGTGACGCTGTCCTTTATTAAAGACGCCAAAGTGCACTGGAAAGACAAGTAATTCTAATTAACCCAATTGATCAAGAGGCTGAAAGATGGATTTCAACTTAAATGACGAACAGGAGCTGTTTGTCGCCGGTATTCGCGAACTGATGGCCAGTGAGAACTGGGAAGCTTATTTTGCCGAGTGCGATCGTGACAGCGTCTACCCTGAGCGTTTTGTAAAAGCGCTGGCGGATATGGGTATTGATAGCCTGCTGATCCCGGAAGAACACGGCGGTCTGGAAGCGGGTTTTGTTACCGTCGCCGCCGTCTGGATGGAGCTGGGACGCCTTGGCGCGCCAACTTACGTGTTGTACCAATTGCCGGGAGGTTTTAACACTTTCCTGCGTGAAGGGACTCAGGAGCAAATTGATAAAATCATGGCGTTCCGGGGCACCGGTAAGCAGATGTGGAACTCTGCTATCACCGAACCGGGAGCGGGATCGGATGTCGGCAGTCTGAAAACCACTTATACACGCAAAAATGGTAAGGTTTATCTTAATGGTAGTAAGTGCTTTATCACCAGTAGCGCCTATACCCCGTACATCGTGGTCATGGCGAGAGACGGCGCATCGCCGGATAAACCGGTTTACACCGAGTGGTTTGTGGACATGAGCAAAGCGGGTATCAAGGTCAACAAACTGGAGAAACTCGGTCTGCGCATGGATAGCTGCTGTGAAATCACCTTTGATGACGTTGAACTGGACGAGAAAGACATGTTCGGTCGGGAAGGTAATGGCTTCAACCGCGTGAAAGAAGAGTTTGACCATGAACGCTTCCTCGTCGCGCTGACCAATTACGGCACCGCAATGTGCGCTTTTGAAGACGCCGCGCGTTACGCTAATCAGCGTGTGCAGTTTGGTGAAGCTATTGGTCGTTTCCAGCTGATTCAGGAGAAGTTTGCGCATATGGCGATCAAACTGAACTCCATGAAAAACATGCTGCTGGAAGCCGCGTGGAAAGCGGATAACGGCACTATTACCTCCGGCGACGCGGCAATGTGCAAATACTTCTGCGCCAACGCCGCGTTTGAAGTGGTAGACACCGCCATGCAGGTACTGGGAGGTGTTGGTATCGCGGGTAACCACCGCATCACGCGTTTCTGGCGTGACCTGCGCGTTGACCGTGTTTCTGGTGGTTCTGACGAAATGCAGATCCTGACGTTGGGTCGTGCGGTACTTAAGCAATACCGCTAATCGATCCCTTGTAGGCCTGATAAGACGCGGGGCGTCGCCATCAGGCAATCATGCCGGATGGCGCTGTGCTTATCCGGCCTACATACCGCAAAAAATGCCAGGAGAAAAATGATGAATCATTTACCAATGCCAACCTTTGGCCCGCTTGCTGGGGTACGCGTTGTTTTTTCAGGAATCGAAATCGCCGGTCCATTCGCCGGACAGATGTTCGCCGAATGGGGCGCCGAGGTTATCTGGATTGAAAACGTCGCATGGGCCGATACCATCCGCGTACAGCCTAACTACCCGCAGCTCTCACGCCGCAACCTGCACGCCCTGTCGCTGAATATTTTCAAAGATGAAGGTCGTGAAGCGTTTCTGAAACTCATGGAAACCACCGATATTTTCATTGAAGCCAGTAAAGGCCCGGCCTTTGCCCGCCGCGGTATTACTGATGAAGTGCTGTGGGAACATAACCCGAAACTGGTCATTGCCCACCTTTCCGGCTTCGGCCAGTATGGTACCGAGGAGTACACCAATCTTCCGGCGTATAACACCATCGCGCAGGCGTTCAGTGGTTATCTGATCCAAAACGGCGACGTTGATCAGCCGATGCCAGCCTTCCCGTATACCGCCGATTACTTCTCCGGGATGACCGCGACAACAGCGGCGCTGGCGGCCCTGCACAAAGTGCGCGAAACGGGTAAAGGTGAAAGCATCGATATCGCCATGTACGAAGTGATGCTGCGCATGGGTCAGTACTTCATGATGGACTACTTCAACGGCGGCGAAATCTGTCCACGTATGACGAAAGGAAAAGATCCCTACTACGCCGGCTGTGGCCTGTATAAATGCGCCGATGGTTACATCGTCATGGAGTTGGTCGGCATCACGCAAATCAACGAGTGTTTTAAAGATATTGGCCTGGCCCACCTTCTCGGTACGCCGGAAGTTCCGGAAGGCACCCAGCTAATTCATCGCGTGGAATGCCCTTACGGCCCGCTCGTCGAAGAGAAACTGGACGCCTGGCTGGCAACACACACCATCGCCGACGTTCAGGCGCGCTTTGCTGAGCTGAATATCGCCTGTGCGAAGGTGCTCACCATTCCGGAACTGGAAAGTAATCCGCAGTACGTTGCCCGCGAATCGATTACTCAGTGGCAAACAATGGACGGTCGCACCTGTAAAGGGCCGAACATCATGCCGAAATTTAAAAACAACCCGGGGAAAATCTGGCGTGGCATGCCATCACACGGCATGGATACCGCCGCCATTCTGAAAAACATTGGTTATAGCGAAGCAGATATTAAGGAACTGGTCGGCAAAGGCCTGGCCAAAGTTGAGGATTAAACGCGATGCGCTAATCGGTTTTCCGGTTAGCGCTCACGCCTGATTTCAGTGGATAAAGCAATATGGATATCGTTGGCGGACAAAACTTACGTCAGATGTGGGACGACCTGGCCGGGGTGTACGGAGATAAAACGGCGTTAATTTTCGAATCCTGTGAGGGAATCGTTCGGCAGTTTAGCTATGCCTCGCTCAATGAAGAGATTAACCGCACGGCGAACCTTTTCTATTCCCTAGGGATCCGCAAGAGTGATAGGGTCGCACTGCATCTGGATAACTGTCCGGAATTCATCTTTTGCTGGTTTGGACTGGCAAAAATCGGTGCCATTATGGTGCCGATTAATGCCCGCTTACTGGGCGAAGAAAGCGCCTGGATCCTGCAAAACAGCCAGGTGAGTCTGCTGGTTACCAGCGCCCAGTTTTATCCTATGTACCGTGAAATACGCCAGGACAATAGCACTCCGCTTAATCATATCTGTCTGATTGGCGGACAGCTTCCGGCTGACGATGGCGTGAGCCACTTTGTCCAACTGCAAGCACGTCAGTCGGCCACGCTGTGCTATACGCCCGCGTTATCCACTGACGATACGGCGGAAATTCTGTTTACCTCCGGTACCACCTCGCGTCCAAAAGGGGTGGTGATTACCCACTATAATCTGCGTTTTGCAGGCTATTACTCTGCCTGGCAAATCGCCCTGCGCGATGATGACGTGTACATGACGGTGATGCCCGCTTTTCATATCGACTGCCAGTGTACCGCCGCAATGCCAGCCTTTTCCGCCGGCAGCACCTTTGTGCTCCTGGAGAAGTACAGCGCCAGGGCCTTCTGGGATCAGGTACGTAAATATCAGGCGACGGTAACCGAGTGCATCCCAATGATGATCCGCACGCTGATGGTACAGCCCGCCGCGCCAACGGACAGGCAGCATCATCTGCGTGAAGTGATGTTCTATCTCAATCTATCCGCGCAGGAAAAAGACGCCTTTACCGAACGCTTTGGCGTCAGGCTGCTGACCTCTTATGGTATGACTGAAACCATTGTCGGAATTATTGGCGACCGTCCCGGAGACAAACGACGCTGGCCTTCCATTGGTCGCGTGGGCTTTAGCTATGAAGCTGAAATTCGCGACGATCAAAATCGCCCGCTGCCCGCCGGAGAAATTGGCGAAATCTGTATTAAAGGCATCCCCGGCAAGACTATCTTCAAAGAGTATTACATGCAGCCGGAGGCAAACGCCAGGGCGCTGGAACCTGAGGGCTGGTTACATACCGGTGATTCGGGTTACCAGGATGAGGATGGCTATTTCTATTTTGTCGACAGACGCTGCAACATGATTAAACGCGGCGGGGAAAATGTCTCCTGCGTCGAACTGGAAAATATTATTTCTGCGCATCCGAAAATTCAGGACATTGTGGTGGTTGGTATTAAAGACGCGATCCGTGATGAAGCCATTAAAGCGTTTATTGTCCTTAATGAAGGTGAAACATTAAGCGAAGCCGAGTTTTTCAGCTTCTGCGAAAACAATATGGCGAAGTTCAAGGTTCCCTCTTTTATGGAGATCAGAACCGACCTACCGCGCAACTGTTCAGGAAAAATAATTAAAAAAAATCTGAAATAAACCTTCCGGCAGGAATCCCTCCCGCCGGGAAACTATTTATCTGGAGATGAACTATGAGTGAGTCATTACATCTGACCCGTAACGGCCCGATCCTGGAAATTACCCTCGACCGACCTAAAGCGAATGCCATTGATGCCAAAACCAGCTTTGCAATGGGCCAGGCTTTCCTTAATTTCCGTGACGATCCGGAATTACGCGTAGCAATCATTACCGGCGGCGGGGAGAAATTCTTTTCTGCGGGCTGGGACTTAAAAGCGGCGGCGGAAGGTGAAGCGCCGGATGCCGATTTTGGACCCGGCGGCTTTGCCGGTTTAACTGAAATATTTGACCTCGATAAGCCGGTCATCGCCGCAGTGAACGGCTACGCGTTTGGCGGCGGTTTTGAGCTGGCGCTGGCGGCAGACTTTATTGTCTGCGCCGAAAACACCAGCTTCGCGCTGCCGGAAGCCAGGCTCGGCATCGTGCCTGACAGCGGCGGCGTTTTGCGCCTGCCTAAGCTGTTGCCACCGGCTATCGTCAACGAAATGGTAATGACCGGCAGACGAATGCGCGCCGAAGAAGCGCTGCGTTGGGGGATCGTGAACCGCGTTGTCAGTCAGAGCGAACTGATGGATAGCGCGCGCGAACTGGCGCAACAACTGGTCAATAGCGCACCGCTGGCTATCGCGGCGCTGAAAGAGATTTATCGCGCGACCAGTGAAATGCCGGTTGAAGAAGGCTACCGCTACATCCGCAGCGGCGTGCTGAAGCATTATCCGTCGGTACTGCATTCAGAAGATGCGCTCGAAGGACCGCAGGCATTCGCCGAAAAACGCGATCCGGTGTGGAAAGGTCGTTAATGTGACTATGCCGGATGGCGCTTCGCTTATCCGGCATACAGCACATGCGCAACCGTAGGCCGGATGCCGCCATCCGGCAAAAAAATCGAGGTACAACCATGAGCTATTACGCCTTTGAAGGACTGATCCCGGTGGTGCACCCGGACGCGTTTGTCCATCCCAGCGCCGTGCTGATTGGCGATGTCATCGTGGGTGCCGGTGTTTATATTGGCCCACTCGCGTCATTGCGTGGGGATTATGGTCGCCTGATCCTGGAGGCAGGCTCTAATCTGCAGGATGGCTGCATTATGCATGGCTACTGCGATACCGATACCATCGTGCATGAGAACGGTCATATCGGCCACGGCGCTATTCTACATGGCTGCGTGGTGGGACGGGACGCTTTGGTCGGCATGAATAGCGTCATTATGGACGGCGCAGTGATTGGCGAAGAGAGCATTGTCGCCGCCATGAGTTTTGTCAAAGCCGGATTTCAGGGTGAGGCAAGGCAACTGCTGGTAAGTTCACCTGCGCGTGTACTACGCCAGGTTACGGACCAGGAGCTGCACTGGAAACGCCTCAACACCAAAGAATATCAGGATCTTGCGAGCCGTTGTCGAACGGGGTTATCTGAAACGAAGCCGTTAACGCAGGTCGAAGAAAACCGGCCGCGCCTGAAAGGCACGACGGACGTGAAGCCAAAATCAGCACAGTAATTGATGCCGGATGCGCTCACGCTAATCCGGCCTACGCGTCAATTACCGTTTACCCCGCCATCAGGTAAACAGACAATTATCGACGCATACTCTTGGAGAGCATCATCTGCCATTTCTGCTCACGGTTTAGCTCTGTTGGGGGAACGGCAGACAGTCGCGGCGTTTTCGCCACGCTCACTTTTCTTTCCTGCAAATTATGATTCAATCGGCGATAGAGTTGAGAGTCGATACTCACGACTTTCACCAGACGCTGGCACTGGCAGCCTCGTCCTGCAATCTGGTTAGGGATCATCTTCACTTCACAAACAATTTCCCCCACTTCTGACAGAATATAGGAGAGCGTATTAATTGCTTTGCAATGTTCAATATCAAATTGACGGGAAATCTCCCGGGCAGTGATCCATCGGTTCTCTGCCATCATCCAGTCAGCAATTAACAAATAAAGCGGTCTTTCAACATATTTTTCACACATAAACACACCATTTCACAAATTAAAAATCTGGCTACGGCCTGTCCAAATTAATAAAAACTAAGCCATATTAAAATTGTGGATATGCAAGATAGTATGCGACTTAAATATTGATTAGTGTGAGCAATATCGTGCTTATTACATTGAAAATGTGGTTACGGAAACGGACTTCTCCAGGAATGACCTCACGCAAGATAAAAAAGGGTTTCTTTACAGAAACCCTTTCAAAATTATATTACAGGTTCGGTTAGAGCAATATCCGCCGGCCCCTTGGTTTACGACTTTTTGATCTGCGCGTGCATTTCCTGCACCGAGGTTACCTTCTCGGTGGCATCGGCATTCAATGCCATTGTAGTGGCAAAACCGCCGTTCAGGGTGGTGTCATAATGTACTTTGTACTGCAATGCGCTGCGACGAATTACCCTGGAATCCTCAATCGCCCGGCGACCAGCAGTGGTATTGATGATGTAAGTATATTCGCCATTCTTAATCCGGTCCTGAATGTGCGGACGGCCTTCATGCACCTTGTTAACCAGACGTGGGTTGATACCAGCTTCACCCAGCACAATCGCGGTACCGTGGGTGGCATCCAGCTCAAAGCCTTGCTTCAGCAGTTTAGCGGCCAGATCCACCACGCGCTCTTTGTCGCCTTCACGCACGGAGAGCAGCGCACGGCCCTGTTTCTTCATGGTGGAATTACTGCCCAGTTGCGCCTTAGCGAAGGCTTCCGCAAAAGTGCGCCCTACGCCCATCACTTCCCCGGTCGAGCGCATCTCTGGCCCTAACAGCGGGTCAACGCCCGGGAACTTGTTGAACGGCAGTACCACTTCTTTCACCGAGTAATACGGCGGGATGATTTCTTTGGTCACCCCCTGCTGTGCCAGCGTTTTACCGGCCATAACGCGGGCCGCGACTTTCGCCAGTGGTACACCGGTGGCTTTAGAGACGAATGGCACAGTTCGCGCCGCACGCGGATTGACCTCAATCAGGTAGACTTCGTTGTCTTTTACCGCAAACTGCACATTCATCAGACCGCGCACCTGCAGTTCGAAGGCCAGCTTCTGCACCTGCTCACGCATCACGTCCTGAATTTCCCGGCTCAGGGTGTAGGCCGGCAGAGAACAAGCAGAGTCGCCGGAGTGTACACCCGCCTGCTCAATGTGCTCCATAATGCCGCCAATCAGCACCATTTCGCCATCGCAGATGGCATCCACGTCCACCTCAACCGCATCATCAAGGAAGTGGTCCAACAGTACCGGCGCATCGTTAGAGACGCTGACCGCTGTCTGGAAGTAGCGACGCAGGTCGGCTTCGTCGTAAACGATTTCCATCGCCCGACCGCCCAACACGTAGGACGGGCGTACCACCAGCGGGTAGCCAATCTCTTTTGCCTTCTCAACCGCCATCTCAATCGTGGTGACGGTGGCGTTTGCCGGCTGTTTCAGCTTCAGACGGTCAACCGCGTGCTGGAAGCGTTCGCGGTCTTCTGCACGGTCAATCGCATCCGGGCTGGTGCCGATAACCGGCACGCCAGCCGCTTCCAGCGCGCGCGCCAGTTTTAGCGGCGTCTGGCCGCCGTACTGTACGATAACGCCCTTCGGCTTCTCAATACGCACGATTTCCAGCACATCTTCCAGGGTCACCGGCTCAAAGTACAGACGGTCGGAAGTGTCATAGTCGGTAGAAACCGTTTCCGGGTTACAGTTGACCATGATGGTCTCGTAACCGTCTTCGCGCAGTGCCAGCGAGGCGTGAACGCAACAGTAATCGAATTCGATGCCCTGGCCGATACGGTTCGGGCCGCCGCCGAGAACCATGATTTTGTCGCGATCAACAGACGGGTTCGCTTCGCACTCGTCTTCATAGGTGGAGTACATGTAGGCGGTGCCAGTGGCAAACTCTGCTGCACAGGTATCCACGCGCTTGTAGACCGGGTGCAGTTGTGACTTCTCGCGCAGCTTGCGGATTTCCGCTTCACGGACACCTGCAAGCTTAGCCAGACGCGCATCAGCGAAGCCTTTACGCTTAAGCTGGCGCAGGAAATCAGCGTCGAGGCCATTGATACCCAACTCCGCCACTTTCTCTTCCAGGCGTACCAGCTCTTCAATTTGAACCAGGAACCAACGGTCGATGTTGGTCAGGTTGAACACGCCGTCAACAGACAGGCCGGCACGGAAGGCGTCGGCGATATACCAGATGCGCTCAGCACCTGCGTCTTTCAGTTCGCGACGAATTTTGGTCAGTGCTTCCGGGTCGTCGAGGCTGACTTTCGGGTCGAAGCCGGTGGCACCCACTTCCAGCCCGCGTAGCGCTTTTTGCAGCGATTCCTGCTGTGTACGGCCAATTGCCATTACCTCGCCGACAGATTTCATCTGGGTGGTCAGGCGATCGTTGGCACCGGCGAATTTTTCGAAGTTAAAACGCGGGATCTTGGTGACCACATAGTCGATGGATGGCTCAAACGACGCCGGGGTACGACCACCGGTGATGTCATTCATCAGTTCATCGAGGGTATAACCGACAGCCAGCTTTGCTGCGACTTTCGCAATTGGGAAACCAGTCGCTTTTGAAGCCAAAGCAGAAGAACGAGAAACACGCGGGTTCATCTCAATAACAATCAGACGACCGTTTTTCGGGTTCACTGCGAACTGGACGTTGGAACCGCCCGTTTCGACGCCGATTTCACGCAGTACTGCCATCGAGGCGTTACGCATGATTTGGTATTCTTTGTCGGTCAGGGTCTGTGCTGGCGCTACGGTGATGGAGTCACCGGTATGGATGCCCATGGCATCGAAGTTTTCGATAGAGCAGACGATAATGCAGTTGTCGTTTTTATCACGCACCACTTCCATCTCGTACTCTTTCCAGCCGATCAGCGATTCATCAATCAACAGCTCATTTGTCGGAGAGAGATCCAGACCGCGTTCGCAGATTTCTTCGAACTCTTCGCGATTATAGGCGATACCGCCGCCAGTACCGCCCATCGTAAATGACGGACGAATAATGCATGGGAAGCCAACATCAGCGGCGACCGCTAATGCCTCTTCCATAGTATGCGCAATACCGGAACGCGCAGTATCGAGGCCGATTTTTTTCATGGCGATGTCGAAGCGGCGACGGTCTTCCGCTTTATCAATAGCATCGGCAGTAGCACCAATCATGGTGACGCCGAACTCGTCAAGCACGCCCTGACGTTCCAACTCCAGCGCACAGTTGAGCGCCGTCTGGCCACCCATCGTCGGCAATACGGCGTCCGGACGCTCTTTCTCAATGATTTTGCGTACCACTTCCCAGTGAATTGGCTCGATATAAGTGGCGTCGGCCATTTCCGGATCGGTCATGATGGTCGCCGGGTTAGAATTCACCAGAATGACGCGGTAGCCTTCTTCACGCAGTGCTTTACACGCCTGCGCGCCGGAGTAGTCAAACTCACACGCCTGCCCGATAACAATCGGTCCCGCGCCCAGAATCAGGATACTTTTTATGTCTGTACGTTTTGGCATGGTCTTAATTCTCCTGATTACTTAGCAATTTTACGGTACTGCTCAATAAGCTCGATAAAGTGGTCGAACAGCGGTGCGGCGTCATGCGGGCCAGGACTCGCTTCCGGGTGCCCCTGGAAGCTGAACGCTGGTTTATCCGTACGGTGAATCCCTTGCAGGGTACCGTCAAATAGCGATTTATGAGTTACACGCAGATTAGTGGGCAGCGTCGCTTCGTCAACCGCAAAGCCGTGGTTTTGCGCGGTAATCATCACCACATTTTTATCAAGATCTTTTACCGGGTGATTGCCGCCGTGGTGACCAAATTTCATCTTGATGGTTTTCGCGCCGCTCGCCAGCGCCAGCAGTTGATGACCGAGGCAAATACCGAATACCGGGGTGTCGGTTTCGAGGAATTTCTGGATGGCGGTAATCGCGTAATCACACGGAGCCGGGTCGCCAGGACCGTTAGAAAGGAAAATGCCGTCCGGGTTCATCTTCAAAACATCGTCGGCAGAGGTTTGCGCCGGGACGACTGTCAGGCGACAGCCGCGGTCTACCAGCATGCGAAGAATGTTGCGCTTGGCGCCAAAGTCATAGGCCACCACGTGGAACGGTAGTTCGTCTTCTTTTTTCGCTTCCGGTAAACCGTCTTTAAGTGACCAGCTTCCTTGTGTCCAGCTATACGCTTCCGCCGTGGTGACTTCTTTCGCCAGATCCATGCCGTTCAGGCCAGGGAAGGATTTTGCCAATTCCTGCGCCAGCGCCGCGTCCGGATTATCGCCCGCAATGATGCAACCATTTTGAGCCCCCTTTTCACGCAGCAGACGCGTCAGCTTACGGGTATCGATATCGGCAATCGCTACAATATTATGGCGCTTCAGGTAAGAAGAAAGATCTTCGGTACTGCGGAAGTTGCTGGCAATCAGCGGCAGGTCGCGAATAACCAGACCTTGCACATGAACCTGAGAAGATTCTTCATCGGCTTCATTGGTACCGACATTACCGATATGGGGATAAGTAAGAGTGACGATTTGGCGAGAATAGGAAGGGTCAGTGAGGATTTCTTGATAACCGGTCATTGAAGTATTGAAAACGACTTCCCCAACCGCCGAACCTGTTGCCCCTATGGCCCGACCGTGAAACTGGGTTCCGTCTTCCAGAACCAATAGCGCTGACTTGATCAAAACACCCTCCAGAGAATATTCACTCACTTTATTTGCATATTAATTCATTGCTATGACGAGAATCAATGCAAATTTGCTTACCGACGAATTTCTGGCAAACGGCGGCATTCTGGAGACAACACAGATAAAAGTCAACTTAAAGGCGGTATTTTTTATCTTTTTTTGCCACTTATGATGAAATAAAGTGAGTTAACAGGCAAAAAAAACATCTTAATAGCGTGAGTAAACGCTTGCGTGACAGGGAGAATTTAAAATCAGTGAATAACGGATAAAAAAGTGGACCATCTGGTCAAAATTTACAATTTTCAAACCAAAATATTAATAAAAATAGAACAAAAAGAGTTCTTTCTATATAGAAAACAATAAATATCTCATAAATTAAATATTTTATATTTTCATATTACAAATCAACAAGATGATATTGATAAACATAAAAATACCGCCAATAAAAAAATGACACCATCAGCCAGTGAGATGCAAAAAAACCATTATAATCAATCATATAAAGAATTAGCCCCTCAAATATTTTTCCTGACGTAATACCTGGTCTTATCACATCACTTCCATCATACACACTCTTTTATCACACAAAAATAAATAACCCATTGAAATTAAATAAATAAATAAAAATCACACGAGAAAAAAACGTGATATCCACCACAAATGGTATGTCCTGCGAGGGTCATCATCGTTCCGTTCGTTTAAGAACGATGTTTTTCAATCCACTGATTTAAGGAAAAAATATGTCTACCGAAAGTAATATCATTGTTGATGGCGGCTTTGAAGATGGGTTTGATGGCTGGGTGCTCTCCTCCCAGTCAGCTATTTTTGTCGAAGATGGCGCAACGGGCGATAACCACTACTGTCGCATTGAACCCACCAACACCCTTACGCAATATTTTACCATCGAAGCAGAGATGACCTATCGCCTGAGCTTTGCCGTGCGCGGGGCGGCTAAAGGTACCGTCACAATTTACCAGCCATCTCCGATAAAAACGTCTTTTAAGTCCACAATCAATGCCAACCTGAATACTGACTGGCATCTGGAGGAATATATCTTTACAACCGGGTCTGAATCGGGGCGTACCGCCTTTCAGATCACTATTCCGTGGAACAGTGCGAGCGCAGCGGTAGATATCGACCTGATTAGCCTGGTTGCGGTGCCGTTTGAATACAGCAAGCCGCTGTGGGTCAACATGACCAATGTGGGCACCTCTAAAGATTTTTTCCAGATCAACCTGATGACCCGCACCGATGCTCCGGAAGGCCAGATTAACCGCATTTATCGTAACGGTAGTTATGCCGCTTTAATGGATGCGGTTGGCCCGGATGATTTTAACCAGACGGGCGGTTACTCCGCTTTTGCCGCTGGCGATGTATATCAAATTCGCGCTTATGACGAGCTAACAACAAAAGAATATTTACTGTGTGAGCTGACCTATGAGCAGCTGATGGCCGCCGGCGTCTGCAATATCGAATAACGTTACGTGATAATTTCACGATAAATAACGTATCCATTTTATTTATTTTAATCTAAAGAGATATATCATGACTGACATTACTAATATTATCGTCGATGGTTCTTTTGAAGACGGCTTAACCGAGCAATGGCAAATTGGCTCGCTGGTAGAAGTTGAAGCCAGCGACAGCAATCATTTTTGTCGTATCGACAGCGCAAACGCATTAAGCCAGAGTATTACGCTTGAAACGTTTATGACATACGCGCTCGCGTTTTCCATTAAAGGCAGTATTGCCGGGAAGCTCTTCGTTAAATCCGCAGACGGCGCGACTACCTTTTTTGAGCACGAGATCAATATGACGCCCGGCGACGACTGGTATACCGAATCGCTGGAATTCTCCACTCAGGCCAGCGCAGGCGACGCTATCGTTACCTTTATGGCGCCAGGCGATGTCGGTGCCGGTGCGATGTTTATTGATAATATTGAAATGGTGGCGGTTCCGTTTGTATTTACCCGTCCGCTCTGGGTCAATCTGGATCAAACGCTGAATGGCTATGCCTATTATCAATACGGCATTAAGACAACCGTTGACGCCGCCGAGCAAACCTACCGTCTGTATAAAAACGGTAGTTATATTACTGAATTTACCGTTGGGCCTGATGATTTTGCTCAAAGTACCTCGCTGAGCGCGCTTGCCGCCAGCGATGTCTTTAAGTTGACCATCGTCAACGCTAAAACTACCGCAGAACATATGTTGAGCGAAGAAACAATGGAAAATTTACTGGCTAAAGGTGTTATTTATTTAACTGAATAATCGCTGATAAAAAATATAAGGGCAATAGCATTATTGCCCTTTGTAATCAACTCATCTTGATTACTATAACCACATCACGAAGGTATCTGGTCCTTATAATACATCCAGCTCCAGCACATCCCGCATGTCAAAAAGCCCATTTTTCTTCGTTTTTAGCCATAATGCCGATCTCAACGCCCCATTGGCAAAGGTCATTCGGCTGGAGGCTTTATGCGTAATTTCTACGCGCTCGCCTATATCGGCAAACATCGCAGTATGCTCGCCGACAATATCGCCCGCACGTACGGTCGCAAAACCAATCGTTCCTGGCACACGCTCGCCGGTATGTCCTTCCCGACTGTAAACTGCACAATCTTTCAGATCCTTATTCAGCGCATGGGCAATCGTCTCCCCCATCGCCAATGCGGTTCCTGACGGCGCATCGACTTTATGGCGATGATGCGCTTCAATAATCTCAATATCGCTATAGTCGCCCATCACTTTCGCCGCTTTTTCCAGCAACTTGAGCATCACATTGACGCCAACGCTGAAGTTAGCCGCAAAAACAATAGCTATATCCTTTGCAGCGTCACGGATAGCCTGTTTACCCGCCTCATCAAAACCGGTCGTGCCAATCACCATGGCTTTACCATGTTTGCGGCAAAATGCCAGATGCGCCAGCGTGCCCGCCGGACGGGTAAAATCAATCAACACATCAAAATCATCTTTGACCGACGCCAGATCGCTCGTGACGATAACCCCCGTTTTCCCCACACCCGCCAGCTCGCCTGCATCGCTGCCCAGCAAAGAAGACCCTTCACGTTCCAGCGCGGCGCCTGGCTGAATACCCTCCATGTGCAATGCGGCCTGAATTAACTGACGGCCCATTCGCCCTCCCGCGCCGACGATCGCGACGCGGATCTGTGCTTCATGCATAGTTATTCTCTTACGTTCAAATGATGTAAACCGTTTTCAGATTAACCAGCCTCTGACGAGGCTGTCATCTGAAATCGCCGATAATTAGAAAATAATGATAAACAGCAAGCGATATCAGTAAAAGGCATGGCGTTACGCAATGAGTCACGTTATATAATTATACGCGGGGGGATCACGTTGCCAGCGCCAGAACCTCTACCACCCACTGTTGAGATCCGGCCACGTTAATGTCCAGCGCCACAAAGCAGGGTTTTCGGGGCGCGCCCTGCGGAACCACCCATCATCACCAGACAGCAAATGTTAAATATGCCCTCCGGATAGTGCATCAGTAATAATGCGGCTTACCATCTCCAAAAAAAAGCCAGCAATTATTCTGCTGGCTTTACAGTTATGAATCTTTACTCGACTTCACGAACATCTACGCGCAATTCTTTTGGCACTTCGAAAACAATATTCTCCTCACGGCCCGCAAGCGTGATAGCCTCGCCGCCGCCAAACTCTCGCAGGCGCGCAATGACATTTTGTACCAGAATATCCGGTGCGGAAGCGCCAGCAGTAACGCCGACACAGGCAGCCTCTTTCACCCATGCTTCCTGAATATCTGCCGCGTCGTCGATAAGAAACGCGGTTCTTCCCATTCGCTGGGCCAGCTCCGCCAGACGGTTAGAGTTAGAGGAGTTTTTCGAACCAACCACCAGCACCACATCAGCCTGCGCGGCCAGCGCCCGCACCGCTTCCTGGCGATTGGTCGTGGCATAACAAATATCATCCTTGCGCGGTCCGACAATTTTTGGGAAGCGGCGTCGCAACGCGTCAATCACATCGGACGTGTCGTCCACGGAGAGTGTAGTTTGTGTCATGAAGGAGAGTTTGCCTTCATTTTTTACATTCAGTGACCATACGTCTTCTGGCGACTCAACCAGATACATCCCCCCTTCCGGGTTGCTGTACTGTCCCATCGTCCCTTCGACTTCCGGATGCCCGGCGTGACCAATCAGAATGGACTCTTCACCGCGACGACTGGCACGCGCCACCTCCATATGGACTTTCGTCACCAGGGGGCAGGTCGCATCAAAAACGGTAAGATCGCGGCTTTTCGCCTCGTTACGCACCGCCTGAGAAACCCCGTGGGCAGAAAAAATCAGAATGGCGCCATCCGGCACTTCGCTGATTTGTTCAATGAAGATCGCCCCGCGCTTACGCAGGCTATCCACCACATAGCGGTTATGCACCACTTCGTGACGAACGTAGATTGGCGCGCCATAAATGGCGAGCGCATTTTCAACAATGCTGATAGCGCGGTCTACCCCGGCGCAAAAACCGCGTGGGTTGGCCAACAGGATCTGCATGTTATGCCTCCAGCGCCGGATCGATTTCCAGCACTTCAATATCAAAATGAACGGTACGCCCGGCCAGCGGATGGTTAAAATCAACGGTAATAGAATCGCCGTTAATTTCGCGAATCACGCCAGGCATTTCACTGCCATCCATTGCGGTAAAAAGCATAATTGCCCCTACTTCAGGTTCGCCCGCCGCCATAAATTCACGGCGCGAGAAATACTGAATTAAATCCGGGCTGGGTACGCCAAACGCCGCGTCAGGCTCCAGCGAAAAAGCTTTTTTTTCCCCCTCTTTCAGCCCCAGAAGCTGCTGCTCCAGCCCTTCGGAAAGCGACGTATCGCCAAGACGGAATAGCGCAGGCTTACCGTTAGTGCGGGTGGATTCAGCCGTTGAGCCATCATCCAGTTTCAGTGTGAAGTGAACGAGGATCGCGCTGTTGCTCTGTACGGATTTAGACATGCAAATTGCTCACGTGTTTTGCCCTAAGGCACAAAGGACGATAAAACCTTGTGCCGGATAAGGCGCTTTCGCGCTATCCGGCACAAAGTTTGCCTGATGACGCTACGCTTATCAGGCCTGCAAAATAACCAAACCTGATAAGCGATATCCGGTAGCACTCAGGCTGTTTTTTTCTCTTTCGATGGCAAAAAGCCTTCCAGCACGATCAGCGCCGCGCCGATACAGATCGCGCTATCGGCAAGGTTGAACGTCGCGAAATGCCAGTCGCCGACGTAGAAGTCAATCATATCGACAACAAAGCCGTGCCACAGACGGTCAAACAAATTACCCAGCGCGCCGCCAATGATGAGCGCATACGCGATGTTATTCAGCTTCTGCGACGCTTTCGCGCGATACATCATCACCACAAGGATCACGCAGATACCGATCGCAATCCCGGCAAAAAACCAGCGCTGCCAGCCGCCGCTATCCGCCAGGAAGCTGAATGCCGCACCGTAGTTACGCGCATAATGCAGATTAAGCGACGGGAACAGCCCTACCGTATCCCCCAGAGCGAAATTCTGGAGGATCAGGTACTTGCTGCCCAAATCGATAATCAGCACGACTACCACCAGCCACAGCCAGCGTAGTCCTGTTGAACAGAGTGGTTTACTCATCAGGCAAATTTACGTTGTTCGCCAGTACCGGCGATGTTGCTGACACAGCGTCCGCAGATATCTGCGTGTTCCGCCACCTTGCCGACATCAGTAGTGTAATGCCAGCAACGCGGACATTTCTCACCCTCGGCACGCGTTACCACGGCCTGAACTGTCGTATTACCAGCATTGTACTGGATATTCTCATCGTCAATCCCCCCCGCTTGCTCAGAAATCACGAACTGGGAAGTAATGAAGATAAATCTGACCTCTTCACCCAACAGTTTCAGCTTCTTGATCGTACCTTTAGCATCGTCCGCATATTTCAGCGTCACTTTTGCTTCCAGATTCGATTTGATGCCATTAGCTTTCTGATTTTCCAGCTCTTTGTTGACCTGGTCCTTGATATAGCGGACATCATCCCAGAATGCGTCATTAAATTCCTCATTCTCCTCCAGGCCGAACAAACCGTCGTACCATTCGCCAGTGAACACATATTTTTCACGTTCGCCCGGCAGATAGCCCCAGATTTCATCGGCGGTGAAGGACATGATCGGCGCCATCCAGCGCACCAGCGCTTCTGCGATATGGTACAACGCGGTCTGGCAACTGCGACGCGCGACACTGTCCGCCTTCGCGGTGTACTGGCGGTCTTTAATGATGTCGAGATAGAACGAGCCCATTTCAACGGAGCAGAAACGCATCAGGCGCTGTACCACTTCATGGAAGTCGTAAGCGTCGTATGCCTTCAGAATCTCTTCCTGCGCCGTTTTCGCGCATCCCACCGCCCAGCGATCCAGTACCACCATCTCTTCCGGTTTTACCATGTCGGTGGCTGGATTGAAGCCATTAAGGTTCGCCAGCAGGAAACGCGCGGTATTACGAATACGGCGATAGCTGTCGGCAGCGCGTTTGAGGATCTCATCAGAAACGGCCATTTCACCGGTATAGTCGGTAGACGCCACCCACAGACGCAGGATATCCGCGCCCAGTTTATTCATGACATCCTGCGGCGACACCGTGTTGCCAATGGACTTGGACATCTTACGTCCCTGACCATCAACGGTGAAGCCGTGAGTCAGCACCTGGCGGTAGGGCGCTTTGCCTTTCATCGCCACGCTAATCATCAGGGATGACATAAACCAGCCGCGATGCTGGTCAGATCCTTCCAGATACATGTCGGCAGCGTGACCGGCAAACTCCGGGCGCGCATCAACTACCGAATAACTTGTGGAACCGGAATCAAACCACACGTCCAACGTATCCGGCACTTTCTCGTACTGATCAGCATCTTCGCCGAGGATCTCTTTCGGGTCGAGATCCCACCATGCCTGAATGCCGTCAACTTCGACGCGTTTCGCCACGTCTTCCATTGCCGCCAGAGTACGTTCAAGCGGGAGCAGTTCCTGCGTTTCTTTATGTACGAACAGCGACATCGGCACGCCCCAGGTACGCTGACGAGAAATACACCAGTCCGGGCGATTGGCGACCATCGACTCGATACGCGCCTGACCCCAGTCCGGGATCCACTGCACGCCTTTGATCTCTTTGAGCGACTGCGCACGCAGCCCCTTCTGATCCATGCTAACGAACCACTGCGGCGTGGCACGGAAGATGATAGGCGTTTTGTGACGCCAGCAGCACGGGTAGCTATGCTGCATTTTTTCGACATGCAGCAGCGCGCCTTTTTCGCTCAGCAGCGCAACGACGATATCGTTCGCTTTAAAAACGTTCACCCCGTCAAGGGTCGGATAAGTCCCCGGCAGGTAAGCACCGTCCGGTCCTACCGGGTTAGCGGTTTCAAGCCCGTATTTTTGACCGATAACGTAGTCGTCCGGACCGTGGCCTGGCGCAGTATGTACCGCGCCGGTACCGGCATCCAGCGTGACGTGATCGCCAAGGATTGCCGGCACGTCGAAGCCCATAAACGGATGGGTAAAACGTAGCAGTTCCAGCTCCGCGCCTTTAACGGTGCCCAGCACGGTGTAATCGGCAACGCCGATGCGCTGCATGACACTCTCAACTAAATCTTTCGCCAGAATCAGCGCCTGTCCGTCGATTTGCACCAACGCATAGTCGAAATCCGGCGCCAGAGAAATCGCGCGGTTCGCCGGCAGCGTCCACGGGGTGGTGGTCCAGATAACCAACGAGATTGGGCCGCTCACGCCCGGCAGACCAAACTTCGCTTTTACCGCATCCTGATCGGCCGCCTGGAACGCTACGTCGATAGATGGCGAGGTTTTGTCGTAGTATTCCACTTCTGCTTCCGCCAGCGCGGAACGGCAGTCTACACACCAGTGTACCGGCTTAGCGCCTTTATGCAGGTGGCCATTGCTGATGATTTTGCCCAGCGCGCGAATGATGTTGGCTTCGGTTTTGAAGTCCATCGTCAAATACGGATGCGACCAGTCACCCAGTACGCCCAGACGGATAAAGTCTTTACGCTGACCGTCCACCTGAGTGGCGGCATATTCGCGGCACTTGGCGCGGAATTCAGCGGCGGTGAATTTCTCGCCCGGCTTGCCGTACTCCTGCTCCACTTTTAGCTCGATCGGCAGACCATGACAGTCCCACCCCGGTACGTAAGGCGAGTCAAATCCTGAAAGCCCTTTGGACTTGACGATAATGTCTTTCAGAATCTTATTAACCGAGTGACCAATATGAATGCTGCCATTCGCATAAGGAGGGCCATCATGCAGAATGAAGGTTTTTTTGCCTTTTTTGGCCGCACGAATGATGCCGTACAGGTCATCATCAGTCCAACGCGCCAGCATTCCCGGCTCGCGTTTGGCGAGATCGCCACGCATCGGGAACCCTGTTTCCGGCAAATTCAGGGTTGATTTATAGTCACTCATCAGATTCTCGTTTCCGTATTTATCACGTAGGCTTACGCCGGTTTTGATAGCCCAAAAAACTCGCGGGCCGTTAATTCATCACGCACAATCTGCGCTTTTAACTCATCAAGCGAAGCGAATCGCTGCTCATTGCGTATTTTTTTACGCAGAATGACATCTATATGGCGACCATAAAGGTCCATTACAACGTCCAGCAAATGCACTTCTAACTGTTGACGTACACCCGCCACCGTAGGACGGGTGCCAATGTTTGCCACGCCGGGTAACGGCTTCTCGCCAAGCCCGGTCACTTCCACCGCATAGACCCCTTTCACTGGGGAAACCTGGCGGCGTAGCGGTAAGTTCGCCGTCGGAAAGCCAATGGTGCGTCCCAATTCATCGCCATGAACGACACGCCCGGAGATAGTAAAGGGATGTCCCAGCAGGCTTTCGGCAAGCGCCAGATTATCTTGCGCCAGCGCTTGTCTCACTGCGGTACTACTGATACGCACACCACCTTCGCAAAAGGTTTGGGTGCTGGATACAGCAAAACCATACTCCGCTCCCGCCTTCTGTAATAACAAGAAATCGCCCGCACGGCCAGCACCAAAGCGGAAATCATCGCCAACGGCAAGAAACTGGACGCCGAGTCGATCCACCAGCAGGTCGCTGATAAAATTTTGCGCCGTAAGCGCGGCAAAGCGACGATCAAACCTCACGCACAGCACATAGTCTACGCCGCACTGCCCAAGGTAATGCAGTTTTTCACGCAGACGCGTCAGGCGAGCCGGCGCTTTATCCGTTGCAAACAGCTCCAGAGGTTGCGGTTCGAAAATCATGACCACCACTGGCAGCCCGCGTCTACGCCCCTCCTCCTGCAAGCCCTGCAGTAAGGCGCGATGGCCGCGATGTACGCCGTCGAAATTACCAATGGTCAGCACACACCCATGCGGGGCCTGCCTAAGATTATGTATGCCGCGTATCAGCTTCATGTCTGGCTCAAAACAGTGAAAATCGCAAGAGTATACCTTGTACAGCGGTCAAGGTTAACCAGCGATTGCCCTGATAAAACATAAAGAAGATGGTTTTCATCGCCATGCGACAAATCCGGCCCCAAAGCACAGCGATTAATGCAATTTTTATCATGGAAAAGCTGTATTCACAGGCCCCAAGCTGATAGAATCCTGCGCCATCACTACGTAACGAGCGTCGCCACATTAACGGCGCTTATTTGCACAAATCCATTGACAAAAGAAGGCTAAAAGGGCATATTCCTCGGCCTTTGAATTGTCCATATAGAACACATTTGGGAGTTGGACCTTGGCTAATATCAAATCAGCTAAGAAGCGCGCCGTTCAGTCTGAAAAGGCTCGTAAGCACAACGCAAGCCGTCGCTCTATGATGCGTACTTTCATCAAGAAAGTATACGCAGCTATCGAAGCTGGCGACAAAGCTGCTGCACTGAAAGCATTTAACGAAATGCAACCGATCGTGGACCGTCAGGCTGCTAAAGGTCTGATCCACAAAAACAAAGCTGCACGTCATAAGGCTAACCTGACTGCACAGATCAACAAACTGGCTTAATCGCCGCTTGTTGACGCTTTGTGAAAAAACCCGCGAAAGCGGGTTTTTTTATGCCTGCCGGATGGTGGCGTAATCCCCTAATCCGGCCTACAGAAAATAGCGATAGTCCGTAGGTCTGATAAGCGTAGCGCCATCAGGCAACACCATATCGCCGGATATCGGCGTTAAATCTACTGGCAGCACTGAACGCGCTAGCGGTAACAGACGCTCTATTTGCTTACCGGTGTAAACAATGCCGTGTAATCCGCATTACAAATCCGCTGTACCGCCGGATGCTGAATCATTCTCTCGGCAAAAATCGCATGATATTCTTCCATGACATTTTCAACGCGCCCAATCTCTATGACCGATTCGTCAGCATAAAAATCCAGTGAATAAAGGCTCGGCGCCACGAAAATCGCATTATGCGTCGCGCCAAACGCCTTCATTAACGCCGCATCGTCAAACTCGCCGAGAATCTCAACCTGTAACCCCTGCGAATTAAACCAGTTCAACAGCTTGCGTCCCAGCATCGAGCGACGCCCTGGCACCAGCAACCGCCGCTCTTCCAGGCAGGCCGGGAACGCTTTTTCGGGAAGCGGATTCGTACACCAGAAACTGACGCTGCATTCGCCGATTTTCACCGAAAAGAGCCCCTCCTGCTGCGTGGAGTCTATCGGGCAATCAGAGATAATCATATCCAGCTTGTGCTGGCTAAGTTGTTCGAGCAACATTTCGTGCGTCGATTCAAAACAGCGCAGGTGAATAGGTTCGTCCTCCACCACCGCCGCATCCAGAACGCTACTGACCAGACGTTTGGATAAAGCGTCAGCAACACCGACGTCGAACAGCAGGTTCGACTCTTTACGGTAGTTGACGATATCCAGCATCTCCTGGCTTAACGTAAACATTTTATCCGCATAACGAAAAACCAGTTCGCCCAGTTCGCTGGGTTCGAGGCCGCGTCCCTTACGTTTGAATAGCTTTCCCTGTAAACGCTCTTCCAGTGCTTTGATTTGGCCGGTAATGGTTTGCGGCGTCAAAAAAAGCGCCTCTGCAGCGCCCACAACGGAACCCTCTTTATAAACATGCCAGAAGTAGTAAAGGTGGTTGTAGTTAATATGAGACATGCTCATTTCTCTCCCTGCTCACAGTCACTGAGGGAGCGATACATCGCTCCCCTTTCCCTTATCCCCATTATGCCGGCGCGTTTAAACGCGCACGTAACCAGCTATACCCCACCACGGCAGAGAGCAATGAGCCAATCAAAATGCCCAATTTCGCCCAGTTAATAAGCTCCGGATCGACGCTGCCAAACGCCAGACTGGCAATGAAGATCGACATCGTAAAGCCAATCCCGCACAAAATACCGACCGCCATAATTTGCTGATACGTGGTCCCCTGCGGCAGATGCGCCAGTTTCAGACGCAGCGCCAGCCAGCAAAACAGGCTAATTCCCAGCGGCTTACCAATCAGCAGACCGGCAATAATCCCCAGCGGTAGCATTGAGGTTAGCCCCTCAATTGTGACCCCCTGAAGCGAAACGCCAGCATTCGCAAAAGCGAACAGCGGCAGGATTAGGTACGCCACCCACGGGTGCAGAACGTGCTCCAGACGCTTCGCTGGCGAACGGCCATGTTTTTCTTTCAACGGAATGAAGAAGCCGACAATAACGCCTGCCAGCGTCGCGTGAACGCCGGACTTCAGGACCGCCGTCCACAGCACCGCGCCAACCAGAATATACACGCCCGTCCGTCTGACGCCACACAGGTTCAATAACGCCAGCACAGCGATAGCAAACGCCGCTACGCCTAACGAAGCCATTGAAAGATCGCTGGTATAAAACAGCGCGATAATAATGATGGCACCCAGATCATCGATAATCGCCAGCGCCATCAGGAAAATTTTCAACGCCAGCGGAACACGGCTACCCAACAGCGCCAGTACGCCCAGAGCAAAGGCGATATCCGTCGCGGCAGGGATAGCCCAGCCCTCGCGAGTGACCGGATCGGCATAGTTAAAGGCCAGATAGAGCAATGCGGGTACAATCATCCCGCCGATGGCGGCAATCACCGGGAAGGCGGCCTGGCGCAGACTGGCTAATGAGCCCTGCATCAGTTCGCGCTTAACTTCCAGACCAATCAACAGGAAAAACACCGCCATTAAGGCATCGTTGATCCACAACAGCATGTTTTTGTTGATCTCAAGCGCCCCAACCCGTAACTGAACCGGCGTCTCCAGAAAATGATGATACCATCCACTGGTCGCGCCCATATTGGCCATCAGCATAGCCAGCGCAGCGGCGATGATGAGAATGATGCCCCCAGAGGCATCGCTGCTAAAAAATCGGTGCAGATGTTTCACTTTTTATTCTCTCAATCAGGTGAATTCTTCGAATCCACTATCTTACCCCGTTCGAATCATCGTTAAAATTAGATTATATATGATGGATAGCTCGCTTTTTACGAAATAAAGCCCGGCCTGTGTCGGGCTTTAGTGTAGACGCTATCTTCTCAGACGAGATAACGCTCAGGCGTACAAATCCATCTTATACACCCGGAAACTGGTGATATCGTAACGATAACCTTCACCGTTGCGCGCTTCATTTTTATAGTAGCCCGACGTCATCATGGCTTCAAACAGCACCGTTTTGCTTGTCGGGTCAATCTCTTGCAGGATCAGATTGCCCATCGCCTGAGTGCCTTCCTGCGGGTCAACCATATCACTGTCGCCAGGCTGGCAGGAAATGGCGCGTCCGTTTTCATCAAACGTACAGTCCGCAAAGTGCACCACGATATTACCGTTAGCCTGAATTTCCTTAGCACTAACGCAACTGCTGTAGCCGCGCGCGCCAAGCTCTTTACCGTATTCAAACGGTCGGGTTACCGTCATAGTGTTCAAATCGATAACGAAGTGCACAATCCGGCTGAAGTTATCCGGTGGCAACAGGCTTTTACTGTCATCGCGCGAGCGGAAGTTACCGTTGTCGAAGACCATAAATTCAACAATTCCCGGCTTACCATTGGCGATTTCCACCACATTGTGCTGACCCCAGGTCCAGAAATCGCGATTGGCGGCATCAATATCTTCCTGCCTGCTGAAGTCATAGAGCGGATTCCCTTCTGCGTCGACGGGGGTCAGTAAATAAGGCTGATATGTCTGCGACCAGGCGTCATGAGTGGATAAAATAAAGCGCAACGCCTGCGTTTCCAGATCGACGCCAAAAACGGCGCTTTGATGACGACCGGAAGCCACCAGCAGATTGTTGGTGTCATTCACATAACTCTGGTTAATGTGTAGCCAGTCCTGAACGTCAGGATCTTCGCCCGGCGCGGTGCCGGAAGGACGCGATGGACGGGTGACATCCAGCACCATGGCCAGATCGTAATACGCGGTTTCCAGCCCCGTAGAGAGGTCAACCACCGAAACGCCATCCTCGTTGGTGTTAAGATTGTCAGGTCGACCGGCGGTGTATTCAGACGGCGCGACAATCGTACTGCTGTCCCACTGCCAGATAGAATGGTGGAACTGGTTATCCAGGACGTAAAAAGTATGTAGCCGCCCCATCATGTCGAATTCGTACATATCAAGATAGGTATTTTTCGCTTCAGAGGTGGCAAGAAAATGGCCGTTGTCGAGCCGCACCAGATTGTAGGACGGAAAATCCTGGGTAACATACCAGCGCACCGTACCGTTCTGGTCCAGCGCGTAGTTATAGCGGTCAAAGTGGGTAATAAAGTAGCAGCCCGGCGCCATCTTCCCGGCCTCCGTCGCCGGTTGCGTCACGCTAATGACAGGAAACCCCAACTGTACCTCGGCGGAATCGGTGGCTGGCAGAGGCTGGGTGGTAATGATGTAGCTTGCCAGCGCCACGCCGTCTTCCTGAATCGTAAGGCGGTTGTCGGTATCAGCCACCAGCCCCAGTACCGGTAACAGGTTTGCCCCAGCCGCCAGGGTCACATTCTGTACTACCGGCAGGGCGGTTTGCGCGACGTCCTCGATGCGTAACGTCAGACGTCGGGTGCCAGCACTCCAGATACCGGCCCAGGCGCTCAATGGCGCGGTCGTAAACGGATTAAGAATAATCAGCGCATTTTGTACAGTGTTACTTTCTGCAATCTGGCTGAGGCTGTGCTCATAAATCGCCGTATGGTTGAGCACCACTGCATTTTGCTTATCAATCCCCTGATTGACGGCAGGACGTGGAGCAGGAAGTGTATTCTTTTGATGTTTGAACGAACCCATGATCTCTCCAGTATATCGTTGTCGCTCCTTGCTGGAACAACGACATAGATACGCTGGAGAGGGGTGGGCTGATAATCAAAAGCCATCAACTCAGCTCTATCACACGGCATGTGATGCGTTATCCGGCCTTACGGGATTGATTATATTCATACTTCAGGTAATCCAGCGTTGCCGTCACATTTGCCGGTGACAGACGATTAAGCTGCGCCAAAAAAGGATGCGCATACAGATAATTAATGAACGCCGTCGCGCCTTGTAACGTAGCATGACGTTGCTGGGTAATTTTTTTATTACCGGTGAGATTACACACCGCCATAGCATAATCGCGGGTAGAAAAAGTACGCCAGACATTGTTACGGATACCGCCGCTTAAAAACAGGCGTGGCGGAATATCTTTTTGCGGCGGCGTCGTACCGCGTTCTTTGACAAACGAAATATGGCAACGGCCCTGATGGACATGCGGCATATTCGCCATCATGCATCCCCCCAGAATAAAGCATTCATGATCGAGGTAATGCTGAACGTTTAAGGAGCGATCGTCCGTCAGTATCCGCACCAGTTCAAAATGGCGGTAGGCAGGCAACACTGGCTTTACGATCATTCCGGGGTCATTCTTATATAACAAGGCCGGACCGTAATCGATATCAAATAATGTTTCGCGGCGCGCGGTAATCGCTTCCTTACGTTGCACCATATGCGCCAGCGTTCCCGGAGGTAGCCGTTCTTCATAATACGACTGATACTGCCAGGCTTTATCCAGCGGCTGTGCTGAATAATTTGACGAAATCGCCACCACCCTTCCGCTTTGTTCTTCTGCCGTCACCAGAACATACAGGCTGCTGTCTCCACCGTTATAGTTCACCCGAAAAGCGCGGGTGCTGAGTGCGATATCGAAGGCCGGAAACTGCTGGCATCGCTCGGCAAGGTTCGCATGACGGGATAGTTTAAACAGCGCCCGGTTAAGGCCTGTGCTGTCTAATTTCAGCTGTGAGCGGATCCCGGCAAGCGACGTTCCTTCTTCAATCAGGGTTGCCAGCTCGTCCTGTCGGCGATCGCTTTTTGCTTTTTCGGGGACGATAAACGTTTTCCGACACTGACTACACGCCATGCGGTGTTCACCCTGGGTCGAGAAGCCGTATTTCTTTAATGAGGTGCTGCCACAGGCAGGACACTGTTTGACCAGACCTTTCCATCCCCGGTTTACCGTGTGGCGAAAAAGATTTAGCGCCCCGGCGGAAATAACAGGAAACAGGAAACCACATTCCCGACAAAGAACATCTTTTCCCTGGCGGACATAATCCGGACTGTTCAACACGCCCAGATTTTTACATCCCGGCGTTTTACAACAGTCCACATTAATATTGGCAAACATGCGTTCCTCCTTGAGCATTACTTAAAAAAAACAGACCGGATCTCCGCCGGTGACAGATTATTTTCGTAAAGGGTTTTCATCGCTTTCATCATCGGCGCGGTATGAGAGAAAAAGCACTGATAGCCGGCACAAAGATAATTTTGCTTCATCGGTCCGCAAGCCGAAGGCAAAAAGCGGTGTTTAGGGCAGCCGCCATAACAGGCGAATTGCCACGGGCAGGTATGGCATTCCTGCGCCATCGCGCGGCTTTTATCGAGACCAAACTGCTGGTTTTGCGCGCTATTATTCATCTGACGCAGTGGCGTGTCGTTAATATTGCCGAGCTTATATTGCGGGTAAACGAAATGATCGCAGTTATACACATCGCCGTTCATTTCCATTGCAAAAGCGCTACCGCAAACGGGCGCAAAAACGCAAACTTGAGGGGGGAGTCCACACCATGCCGCCAGCGTTTGTTCAAAGAGTTGAATACCGATATCGCCGATATCTTCGCGGATCCAGATATCAAAAATGGCATTCAGGAACTTTCCAAACTGTAATCCGTCCACCGACCAGGGAGTCACTGCAGTTTGTTCGTCCTGCGGATGCGCCAGCATTCCGTCTTTATTTGCCGCCCTTTCCACTAGCGGAATAAACTGCATATAGCGGCTGCCGATAGATTTCAGATACGCATAAACTCGCTGCGGATGCAGCATATTGCTCTGACTCACCACCGTGAGCGTATTAAATTCAACGCTATGCTTTACCAGGCATTTTATCGCCTGTTCAACTTTATGATGGGTTGGTTGCCCTGCGCGAGTTACCCGCCATTCATCGTGTAGCGCCGCATCGCCATCAATAGAAATGCCAACCAGAAAGTCATGCGCCCTGAAAAATTTCGCCCATTCATCATCAATCAGAATGCCATTGGTCTGAAAAGTATTAACGATGGCTTTTCCATTAGCATAGCGTTGCTGAAGCGCTACCGCCTGGCGGTAAAATGGCAGCCCCATCAACGTCGGTTCCCCACCCTGCCACGCAAAAATCACCTCATCCACATCCTGCGCCGCAATATGCTGTTGTACAAACAACGCCAGCGTTTCTTCCGTCATCTTGTAATGGCTTTTTCTATCGGGATAGAGCATTTCTTTTTCCAGATAGAAGCAATATTTACAATCAAGATTACACACTGACCCGGTCGGTTTGATCATTACCTGACAGCTTTTCCGTTGCATATTTTCCGTATCCCTAAAATAAAAGAACCTGATTCAGCACGAAGGCGCTGAATCAGGCGGGCAGGGCCCTAAGTGGCATACTTAATATTTTTTATACTTATCCTTTTAGCCCCAGGTCACCGGCGTTGGTTTGTCGCCACGGGCTTTCATTAATGCGTCGTTATCGATGTCCTGTTTCATTTTCAGGAATTTGCCATACAGCTGTTTTTCAATTTCAGGCTGTTTGCCAATTTGGTTCAGTGTTTCGAAGCGGTCTTTTTTCAGGTTGTAGAGGTATTTAGGTTTATTTTCACGATCGATGATCATTTTCCAGTCACCGTCGCGGATCGCCCATTCATCGGTCGGATCATCCTGGAACGGCATATCAATACCGAAGATCAGCGGCTTATTACGTTTTAACGTTTTCTGCTCCAGCAGCGGAACCAGCGATTGCCCGTCGTAGGTACGATCGGTCGGCAGTTTGAAATCCATCATGTTCGCCAGCGTCGGCATCCAGTCCAGACCATACACCGGCGTATCGGTAACGACGCCCTGCGGAATGTGTTTACCGTATTTGATAATTGCCGGAACGCGAATACCGCCTTCCCATAAGTTATCTTTACGGCCACGTAAACCATCAGTCTCGCCTGCGAGGTTCAGCTCGTAGACTTTACGCGCTTCACGCGTTACCGGGCCGTTATCACTGGTGAAGATGACGATGGTATTATCTTCCTCCCCCATCGCTTTAATTTTATCCAGTACTTTACCGACTTGCGCATCCATGTAGCTGATATTGGCGTAATATTCACCGGTACCGCGCCACGGTTTATCCGCCCAGTCGCCGTAGAACAGATCGGGATGTTGCTTCTGGTATTCGCTCATGTATTGTGAATACATATCGAGGTATTTTTTCGGCGAGGCCAGTGGGCTGTGAACTTCCGTAAAGGCAACGTATAAGAAGAACGGTTTGTCGTCTTTCTTGTTATCCAGCCAGTTCACCACTTCAGAACTGACAAATTCGCCGCTGATGCTATCCGCACGATCAATATGTTTGCCGTTACGCATCCAGCCGGTTGGGTGGACAACACCGTAACGCGGGCGCTCTTTGGCATTATCCAGCGTAGCATCGGTCACAAAGCCAGCCGGGTTCACCAGTGAGTAATCAAAGCCTAACTCTTTTGGCTGCGGCTGATCGGTACGATCGCCCCCGGCGTTGAGATGCAGTTTACCCATCATCGCGGTATCGTAACCCTGCTGTTTCAGCAGATTAGCGATGGTCAATTCGTTACGTCCAATAGAAACATTGGTACCTTCAGGGATCCACGAGCGTACACCGGTGCGGAAGGGCATACGGCCTGTTAACATCCCGGCGCGGGAAGGAGAGCACAAAGGAGCCGGCGCATAGTATTCAGTAAATTTGACCCCTTCTTTCGCCAGGCGGTCGATATTCGGGGTTTTTACTATCTGGTGCCCGTAGGTCGCCAAATCACCATAGCCAAGATCATCTGCCACAATAAAAACTAAGTTCGGGCGTTTTTCGGCAGCCGCGTGCGCGACAGATAATGTACTTGTCGCACAAAGCGCCAGTCCAATCATGCTGGCAATGACTGTTTTTTTCATTTCAACTCCTTTGCGTTATCGCAGAACTTTCCTGCGACATATTTGCCAATAGACGAAAGTTTTAACACTTACACGAAATCCGCTGTGTTCATACAGGCATGAAATCATAAAGACAGAATATAAATCGCAATATATTCACAGGTATTATATTAATGATATAAATACTTCCACGAGACTAACTCGAATAGCGAAAAGAGTATAAAAAAAAAGAATCGTAACAAGTGATGAAGATCGCAAATATCCTGTCATTTTTTAATGCGTAGATCAGTATGTCATTATATGTTGATATGTGAAGGCTAACCTCATAATAAGCAACAGTTTTTATATAAGCCCAGCCTGCAAAAATAACAGTTGTATTATTGAATGCGCGTGATTTTTATATCAGCGTAAAACACCTAAAATCAAAAGCCTGCAATAACATAAACAACAAAAAATGACATTCCCAGAACGAATTATTTCACGACTGATATTCTTGTGACATCAATCACCTAAACAATAATTTGCAAACCATAAACTTCGATTTTTGACGCGTCGCGACTACGCCGCGCTATTTACATTGTCCTTTTTATTACCTCATGGAGTTGAGCATGGCAAATAAGCTTTATATTAAGAGTATACTTGGCGCATGTCTTCTTGCTACTTGTTGCGGCAGCCAGGCAACAGAGTTAAAACGCGTATATGGCAAAATCAGCCTGGGATACGGTGACTGGAATAAGGGCTTTGTGAATGTTGATCGTGGCGAAGTCTGGAAAGCTGTAGCTGATTTTGGCGCTGTATTCGACAGAGGTGAGTTTGCTTCTTTTTATGAAATGAATGTGCTTAACCATCCGGTAGAAGGACGTAACCACGTTACTCAATTTTTAGGCCATTATCGCCCGATTGAAGGCTACGATTTTACCTTGATGACCAAACTCTATATGTCTATGGAAAACAAGTTTGGCGACGAGCTGAATATGTTATATGGCATCGGCTATCTGGGGCTGGTGGAAAAATCATGGTTTATCAAGCCATATCTGGCGGTACATAACCTGTCGAATGACTACACGTCAAAAACCTATGGGCAAGCGACCGGCTTTAACGGTTATGTCGCAGGCTGGGTGGCCTCCTATAATTTTGATATGTTTAACGAATCATTCGCTATTTCTAACTGGAACGAAGTTGAATTCGATCGTAATGACGCCTATGCCGAGCAACAAGGCGGACATACGGGTCTAAACGGCGCGGTAACCTTTACCTGGAAATTTATGCCCAGATGGACAGCTTCAGTATCCTATCGCTATTTCAATAATAAGCTGGGCTATGATGGTTACGGCGACCGTATGAATTACCTGATTGGCTTTTCGTTCTAAGCGTTATTTGTTGTAAATATAACACTGATAATTCCCCTTGCACCGGTTCCCTTTTCGTTGTGGATAAGGTGTGTTGTGATTCTTTAATGTAGCATAAATGGATGGTTGTTATGAAAAAGAACTTTTCGGTCTCGTTGCTTTCTCTCTGCATAGGGTTGTCATCTGCAATTAGTTTTTCTGCTGATGCGCGTGACATTACCATTTATTACACAAATGATTTACATGCTCACGTCTCACCAGAAATTATTCCTTATGTTTCAAAAACACGTCCGGTAGGTGGTTTTGCCCCTATTTCTAAAATCGTTAAAGACGCCAAAGCAAAAGAAAAAGACGTCTTTTTCTTTGATGCCGGAGACTATTTTACCGGCCCGTTCATCAGCACCTTGACTAAAGGTGAAGCGATTGTCGATATCTTAAATACCATGCCTTATGACGCGGTATCCGTTGGTAACCACGAGTTTGATCATGGTCATCAAAACCTGGTTAAACAGCTCAGTAAACTAAAATTCCCGGTACTGCTGGATAACGTCTTTTATAGCGGCACCGATAATCCGTTAATTAAAACACCTTATACCATCGTCGAAAAAGACGGCTTCAAAATCGGCGTAATCGGTATGCACGGTGTTTCCGCATTTTATGAAGCTATCGCTGCCGGTGTACGTGAAGGTGTCGATTGCCGCGATCCTGTCCCCTACGTGAAAAAACAGCTGGAAGAGCTGAAAGGCAAAGTCGATCTTACTGTTCTGCTCGCCCACGAAGGCGTGCCGGGTATGCAGTCCAGCGCCGGTGAAGCGGATGTTGCCCGTGCGCTGAAAACCGATGTTGAAATGGCCAAAACCCTCTCCGGTTACGGCCTGAACGTGCTGATCACGGGTCATGCGCACAAAGGCACGCCGGAACCGATTAAAGTCGGCGATACGCTGGTCGTGTCTACCGATGCCTACACCATTGAACTGGGTAAACTGGTTCTCGACTGGAACCCGCAAACCAAAAAAGTGGACAGCTATAATGGCAAGCTGATCACGATGTATCAGGATACCTATAAACCGGATCCGCAAACCCAGGCGAAAGTTGACGAGTGGGAAAACAAAGTTAAGAAAATTACCGACAGAGTGGTTGCCACCTCTCCGGAAATTCTGACCCGTTCCTACGGTGAATCCGCGCCAACCGGTAACCTGATTACCGATGCGCTGATGTATAAAGTGCCGTATGCCGATGCATCGTTCTATAACGCTGGCGGTATTCGTACCGAACTGCCGAAAGGGAATATTACTTACGGCGACGTGCTGAGCATGTATCCATTCACCAACGACGTCATGAGCGTGGAAATTAGCGGTAAAGACCTGAAGGCGATTATGTCTCACGCCGCCGACCTGAAAAACGGCATGCTGCACGTGTCGAAAACGGTCAAATTCAAATACGACAGTACAAAACCGCTGGGACAGCGTATTGTCGAATTTGATATCAAAGGTAAACCGGTCGCAGACAATACATTCTATACCGTCGCGCTGGATTCCTTTATCGGTAAAGGCGGTGGTGGCTTTGACTTCACGAAAGGTAAAAACGTCAAATACATTAAAGGACTGCAAACCTCGCAGGCAATCGTTGATTATATGGAACATGTAAAAAACATCGTTCCGGATCATACTATGCGCGTTGACGACATCAGTAAATAAAAACACTCTCATGCGGCCGTTACCCGGCCGCATTTTTATCTGTTTTACTCATAAAGCGGTAATTTATAGACCCGGAAGGCAGAAATATCATAACGATAATTATCGCCATTGGTTTCCTGATTTTTATAATAGCCTGACGTCACCGTCGCCTCAAATAACAGCGCTTTGGTCTCTTTGTTGATTTCCTGTAAGACAAGAATACCTAGCGCCTGCGTTCCTTCATTCGGATCAACGAGATCGCTGGATCCCGGCTGACAGGAGATCGGACGACCAAACTCATCTACTGTGCTACCGCCGAAGTGAATTACCAGATTGCCATTACTTAACAGATGTTTAGCGCTGACAAAACTGCTGTATCCCCGGCTCCCCACTTCCTCTTTGCCATATTCATAGGGTCGCGTTACGGTCATGGTCTTCAGGTCAATACGGAACTGAACCACACGGCTAAAGTTATCCGGCGGCAGCAGACTGCTATCATCGTCACGGGAACGGTAATTACCGTTGTCAAAAACCAGAAACTCCACAATACCCGGTTCGCTGGTCGGAATTTCCACAATATTATGCTGCCCCCAGGTCCAGAAGTTCTTATTCGCTTCTTCAATTCCTTCGGCGGTTGTCAAATCATACAGTGGCATCCCCGCTTCATCGACGGGGGTAAGAAGATACTCAGCAAAAGATTCCGACCAGTCCTCATGGGTCGCCATAATAAAGCGCAGCGCGCCGCTATCAACATCAACGCCAAACACCGCGCTTTGATGGCGGCCGGAACACACCAGCAGGTTGTTGGTTTCGTTGATATAGCTTTGATTAATATGCAACCAGTCGTCGACGGTAACATCCTGACCCGGCGCACTGCCGGAGGGACGCGGAGCACGCGAGTAGTCCATGACATATAGCATATCGTAATAAGCGACTTCCAGCCCCGTTGACAGGTTCATTATCGAAACACCATCTTTACCTGTCGAATATTCATCAGGACGACCGTTACTGTATTCAGATGGACAAACGATAAGATTATTTTCGATCGGCAAAATAGAGTGATGGCATTGGTTATCCAGCAACCAGACGGTATAGACACGTCCCATAAGGTCAAATTCATACATATCTTTGCAGTGGTTTTTGGCCTGGGAGGTGGCCAGAAAATGGCTGTTATTCATACGCACAAAATTATAGGAAGGAATATCCTGGCCCACATACCAGCGCACGATGCCATTGCGGTCAAATGCGAGGTTATAGCGATCAAAATAGGTTGAAAAATATAACCCATCGCCTAATAGCTCAGGGTCGGTAGCTGCCTGAGTTACTCTGATAATCGGAAAGCCCAGCGTGACGTCTGCGGAATCTGACGCAGGCAGCGGGTCTGTCAATACAACATAGGAATTGACATCACCCGATGCCGTAGTGAGCGTGATTTTATTATTGACTCCAGCTACTAACCCGCTGACGGGAATCAGGTTCGCCCCTAAATGAACATCGTATCGATAAAGAATCGGTACCGTTGTTTGTTCACTGTCAAACACACAAATATCAATCGCTTCACTGGTTTCTACCCAAACGCCAAGATAAAGGCTTAACGGCGCGGTGCCATAAGGATTAAGGGTAATAACGGCATGTGTATAGGTATTGTCCTCGCGAATTTGGGCGAGGAGCTGCTGGTATATGGCGTTATGGTTTTGCACCATCGCGTTATCGGTATCAATTTTCTGATTCACCGGCGCTCTTGGTGCAGGCATGGTGAGTGAGGACTGTTGGTTTACGTTCATAATAATCTCCAGACTATGCGTTATGAGACTTCTGTAATGCAGAGACAATTCCTCTACCTGTCCAACGTAATATTCCGAAGATGTGCAGCATAGTTATTACGTATAACGCAATAACAAAACAAATCATAAAAATATTTTACATCGCCATCGGTTCATAAACTTTCATTCTGAGAAAACAAGTCATTATCAAATATTTATCTAATTCTTTTTACCTATATCCTATAGCATCCATAAGACCGGCCAACAGGCCAAAATAAACGTTACGCCAGGTAACATAAATTATCATTCAAATACATAAAAAAACGCTTAACCTAAAATTATAGCAACACTCAATAAAATTAAACATAAACGGAAGCAAAATATTGCTTTTATGTTTTTTGTTTTGTGACCAACCGCACTTTTAAATTAATAAACCGCAACAGACAATTCTCATCACTTGAATAAAAAATAATGACATGCATATTATTTGTCGCCCAAAAACATGGTTTGAGAATCCTTAAATGACGCGTTATATGTATATCTCATTAAATATTGATAAAATAGAATCAACATGCTCATAAAAAGAACACAAAAACAATAACATTTATCTCACTTAAACAATTTAGCCAATTTAATGACAGTTGATTTCTCAGGCCTGTCGCCCCAACCTATCCTTGCTCATAGCATAGCGGACACGTTGCAACGATGCTGACTATACGGAACAAGTGGGATGTCATGCCTGAAAGCACAAATGGAGTAATCATGAGACAGCATAAAATAAATAATGAGTTTATTTACAATGAATCATTAAGAGAAATCACTTCTTTGCGCAGCAATGCAGCGGTCAAAATGACATTTATGCGTGCCCGGTGCCTGAGCTATTTAATAGAAAACGCACATCAGGAGTTGATTACCCGTGAAGGTGTCGCGTACGCCGTTTGGGGGGAACGGGGCAAATTTATCAGCGATGCTAACCTGACACAGTTAATTTATTTATTACGCCGCGATCTGAAAAAAATAGGTTTACAGGAATTATTTATGACCTTACCGAGGCAAGGTATAAAAATAAATGAAAACATTGTTATTGATACAAGCGACCTTCCCCAGCCCTATACCTGTAAAAAACCACACCGGCATAAAAATATCATCGCAGTAATCATTTATATTCTTTTAGCGATACTCGCCGTATTTTATCTTCCAATACGCCTCTAGCGCTGTACGAGAGAATAAGGCGATCACTAAGCGGATATTTTCGGTGGTTATCATCTCTGTTTTTAAGCAACGGAGCACGTAACCACCGTTATTATGCCTCCTTCAGATGGGCATACTATGTTCAGTCATAAATAATCCGCAGCAGCGTCAGCTGTTTGTCCTCATCCAGGTAATGAGGTTCCACCACCGCATACGGTGAAGCGATCGACGTAGCCATATTCTCCACGATAATATGGCGCTCAATGCCGTCCTGGCGATGGCAACGCACTTCCAGCACCCCCGTCTCATTCCAGCATCCTGCTTCAACAACCGTTCCCTGAAACCGTATCTGGCTTCCCGCCTGCGCCGCACCGATAACCATGAGCGGCAACCACAACGCGGGGGTCACATAGTGTCTGACATGCATAATAAGCCTTCCTGCACTTCTGGTGGCGGTTAATAACGAGAAGCTTTCGCTTCCTGACCAGTGAACACTATCCTTTTGCTTTTTGAATCGCCATCTGCAACATGTCTTGCGACGTACTACCCGGAATAACGGTAATCCGCGTCACCTCTTGCTGCGGTTGCTGGGGCATAACAACAAAGGCTGGCGTACCGGTAAAATCCATATGTTGAGCCAGCGCTTCGTTGGTTAACAACGCATCATGAATGGCACCACGGCGTTGCGCTTGTTTAACTAACGCTATTTGCTTCTGCGTCAGATAATGCTGCGCGAGGGTGTAAACATCCTGTTCGCTAAGCTGCCCTTCCACTTTGCCGGTAGCATACAGGGCATTATGCCAGTCGAGATATTTCGCCCCGCCCTGGGTGAGCCACACCTGCTCGCCCACTCTGGCCGCCAGCCCGGATACCGGCCAGCGGGAGGAAAAAATAGGAAACTCTTTGAAAACAAAGCGCGTATCCGGATTCGCTTTGACGAGATTCTCGACTACGGGCGCCATTTTACTGCACCACGAACACTGATAATCAAAGAACATGATTACTGCCGCTTTTGCATCGGCGGGCCCAACGGAGGGACTATTGTTACTTAGCAGGTCGGTACGATACTGTAATGCCAGTTGAACATAAGCCTGCTGTTGAGCAATTTGTTGACGCTGATGCAACGTCTCGCTGGCGGCGACCAAAAATTCAGGATGTTCAGCCAGATACGTCGCCATCGCCTCCCCCACTTTATCCGGATGACTGACAATGTAGGCTTCCGCCGTCGACCCAATGTGCGATGCTGATACAGGATCGGCGGCGATTGCCGCGCCGGATACCGCAATGCCTGCCAGTGCCAGCATCGCCAGCCGGGAAAGTTTTAACGCGTTGTAATACATAATAAATGTCTCGTTCGATAAAAGTGAAAAGTCTCCCGCCATCGGGAGACTCGGGGAAAAATACGTTATGGCATACGCGTCAAATCCACAGCCTGCACTGGCATCACCCGCCCATAGTCATTAATACTTTGCCAGCGCACTGTGCAGAGAACCGTTTGCCGACACCAGTGCGTTTGGCGCGTTGCAAAAGGCGCCACGACCCCGGCGTTGTCCTGGGCGCGCTCGTTAGCGCGTAATAAAAAGAGCGTAACGTAATAGGGAGTAGGATTTCGTACCATCACCCCATCGCGGGTAAGCGACCAGATCAGGTGCCGATAAGCCTGCTGTGGAGTGCCAGCGAGTCCCTCCGGGCGATAAATCAGCTTTAATGCAGAGCGGAACGCCATTTGTACGCTATTCGCTTCCGGCTTACCGGAGGGAATAGCGGCAATGCGCAATGTAAACAGGCTTTCCCTGTCAGCGGGCAGTGGTTCGCCGGTATAAACCACCCGCATTGAGTTTTCCTGGCGCGCAGCAAGCATAAATAATGGCGGCGTGACCACGAATGGCGTGATATTCCCTTCGTTTTTGGTTCCGGGCCAGCGGCCGCCGGATAAAATATGCGTATCAATTAACCAGGACGCGTCTGAATGGTTACTGACTGGTATGCTTAATGCGGCGGTGTCCGCGTGATAGATAAAGCGAGTACCGCCAATCACCACGCCAGCCCACGCCAACGATGCGGGAAGCAAGAGCCAGCATATCGCGCAGCGTAAAAAAAACTTATTCATAGGCAAGAATGAAGGTTGCGGAGGCATTGGCATTACCGGAGGCCACCGTGCCGCCATCGGCAAGATAACGCGCATAAAATTGCAAATGCGCCGATGCCTGGCCCGGAGTAAGCGTGACCACATCACTCTCCTGCCCCAGCGGGATTAACGTTTTATTCTGGTCATAAAGCGCAATCCCAATGCCTGAAGCGTCGCTTTCTCCCGCCGTAAGCGCCAATAAATCCGTATTATGACGGTCCGACGCACCGCTAAAACTGACCGTTACGCCGCTGGCAGTGCTGCCGCAGTTCTGTAAATCGATAGCAAAAGGTTGCCATGCGGAACCGTCGCCTGCGCGATAAAACTGCCGTTGAGAAACCGCGTCCATCGCCACGTTAATATTTTCCGAACCAGGAGAGAGCGAACACGTATTGTCCGTGATGGTTCCGGAGACATAGACCCGGCCATCGTGCGCCTGGACGCCGGATGCCGCCAGCAGCATCCCGATGCCGTACAGGATATCGTTACGCATCATTACAATGACTCCTCATTCATACTGCATATCGAAATACATCACCGCCGTCGCGTTCCCGGACGTGACCGTAGGCCGGGTCGATTTATAGCGAATATAAAAAGACAGCGTGTTGCGTCCGGCTTTCAACGGATAAACCACCGAGTCGGCGTTATTAATACTGACGGTATCCTGATCATCATTCAGAATTTCTACTCCCACACCGCTTGCCAACATACTTCCGCTTCCCATTCCGGTATCGGTGATCGCTAACAGCGCGGGATTGTCCGGATCGGGCTCGCCGGTAAACCAGATCTTCGCCCCGGTAATCCCTCGGGAGCAATTTTTGAGGTTGATATTAAAAGGCTTAAATTTTGTCGTCGTTCCCGATGAAGGAAAATCAGCAACAGAAAATTGCCCTAAATCAATACTTTGACTCAGACTGGAAATATCTATGTCACAGGTTTGCGCCACAATAGCGCCGGTAAACTCCAGGTTATAAGCGAGGTTGTCAGCGCTGGCATTGATGTTCAGACCCAGCATCAATCCCATGGTAAAAAGAACAAAATATGATCGGTTCATTTAGTCAAAGTCCACACGCAGGCTGGCTAAGGCGGTAAACGCGCCTTCCGCGGGCGTTTCCCCTGTTGTACTCACCGGGTAGGCCTGCAGTATGAGGTTAGCGCGTCCGGCACTATCGGTGACAAAAGGCGCGACGCTCTGCGCATCATTTGGAATAAGCGCGCTCCCTTCATCGGTTTCGACCACCACGCCGACATCTGCATTATCCGAAGCGATTGCCTGGGGAAAATGGCTATCCGGTATGGCGATAAGACGCATCGTTAAATTGACCTGCGAATCCAGGCCGCTGCACTTTACCGGTACGCTGAATTTTTTCGCCCGTGTTCCCCTGGGTTTTTGTCCTGCATGGTTGAAACTGCCGCTGTATAAAGAACCGAAATTGACAAGAATGGTTTGCCCGGCGTTAATTTCACAGCTCTGCGGCACCGTCACCGTTCCGCTATACATAATGCTGTACACCACGTCTGACAACGGATCGCCTGCGGCAGTCGTGACATAAACATTGAACATGGTCTTAGGACTAATATTCACCGTGCCGACGAACGGTTTAACAATTTTGAGCTGAAACTCCAGATTTGAGTCACGAACGTAGAATGGTTGACCCGCTTTCACATTTTCATCATATCCCATTAGGACATTGTTTATTGGCGGATAGATATCGCCTACTGCGGAGTCCACAATCCGCATTCCGCCTTCAAGGTAGTCCGGGTCCAGCTTTAAATATTTCCAGTTACCGCTCGTTTCCACAACAGGATACTGCGACACATAAGAGCGATAAGTCTGGCTATAGGTTGCCGCGCCTGCCGGACAAACCGCCTGCACATTCACCTCCTGGCTTTTTTCCAGTTGGACCGTCTTCCCCACCTGGTTCTGTTCTGCCGTCAGAGTCGTCGTTAAATCGTAATTCACGCTGGAAGGCGTTCCATTAACATTTTTACACACGTCAGCTAACGCGTACTGCGATACGCCCCCTCCCGTCAGCAGAGCGAATAAAAAAAGTCTTTTCATTTAATGACACTCCGTACGTTGTCGACTCAGCGTCTGACGGGAGGAAGAAAGCTGATAGTGTGCGACGCAGTGTTGATCCGGCAGGTTACCCCAGCGAGCATACAGAACACCCTGTGCTGCCAGTCCGGAGAGATAAACTTCCCCGGCCTCGTCAACGATCGCCTCCGCATGGCGATCGTTCACTGTTACCGTCGCGCCAAAAGGTACCGGCTTACCCTCATGATCCAGCGTCAATAATGCTCTTGCGCCGACTCGCGCTTTAAAGCGGGCCATAACCAGCGAGCCCTCAGTAGGCACAACACGGGTTACTGCGTCATCGATATCGACATCATCGGCCATTGCATTGACATCGAGCGCTATACGATTCTGGCGATACGTGGTCGCATACGGAACCACAGCATAACCGCGCCTGTCCGTGTGAATACCCGGCTGGTCGACAACGCCGACATTGGCTGCACCTGGCGCGGCAATCAAGATATTGGTATTGCCCAGCGGTTGGCTTAGCGTTACTCCATGCGAATGCGCCACCAGACCGCCGCTCAGACCATAATTCACCTGCTGGTAATTGCCGTTATCGCTCACGTTGTAGCCAATGTTGGCATTACCCTTCGCCCCATCGTATTCCAGGCTGGCGGAGCCGCTTTCGCCAACACCCTGATTCTGATAACCTTGCTGTATGTTGTAACTAAGATTATTTTCATCCAGTAACGTGCCATTAAGCCCCGCATTTTGCGTGACGTTATGCTGTTTGTCCGTGCTGGTGCTAAAGGTGGCGTAAATATTGTGATGGCGCGTGACGGCATCGTCGTGCTGCAGCCATTGAGTTAGCGGCACCGAGATATTCAACGCAAAAATTTCATCGCGCGCCGAATCACCTGCGGATTTGTTGTTGTTATAGGAAATGCTCCATGCAATGCCTGCCAGCGTATCGCTGTACCCCACCTGCAACAAAGAAGCCGTTTCATCAGTGTGCCAGTAGCTTTGCTGACTGCCAGTAATAAAAAGCGATCCCAGCCCGCCTAACTGCTGATTAATATCGAGCTGTACTTTACCCCGTCGGGTATAGTACAGGTTGTAATAATCTGCCCATTCCGGCCTGGCCTTATCGCTCTCCGTCCGATCGTCATTGTCATAGCCACTCATGTGTTTCCACGCCGTATCATCCAGCGTATAAAATCCTGATGTTGAATAGCGATAACCCAGTAGCTGAAAATTTGTTCCCAACTGCGTAAGCGATTTGGCATACAGGAAACGTAACGATTGCCCCTGGTGAGTGCTGCCATCCGCCAGTGTACTGGCGGCCTGCGTCACATCCAGCGACACTGCGCCCCAGTCACCTAAATTCGCACCGCTACCGATCGCCAGCGCCTGATAATCACTCGAAAGTTGCGTGCCGCCATACAGCGTAAAACCCTGCGGTAATCCCCATATCAGGGTTGCCTGGCCAAATTTTATCTTCTCTTTCTGGCTGCTATCACCGCGATATTCAGCAACTGTGGCCGCGTATTTCACCCGTCCTTCTCGTTGCAGAATAGGCACTGCGGAATAAGGCACGTTATAACGGTTAATAGCGCCATCGGACTCTTTGACTTCAACCGTCAAATCGCCGCTGGCGGCAGTGGGATAGAGATCATTGATAGTAAAGGCACCGGGCGGCACATAACGCTGGCTGATAATGTAGCCATTTTGCCGGATGGTCACTTGCGCGTTGCTTTTGGCAATACCGTGAATAGTCGGCGCGAACCCCTTCATGCTGTCTGGCAACATATTATCGTCAGACGCTAACTGTAGCCCGCGGAAAGGAAGGCTGTCGAATAATGCGGCGGAGGTATAGCTATCGCCTGCTGTTAATTCTCCCTGCCAAAAGGCCACATCACGTTCCAGATAGGTACTGATGTGCTGCCAGTCACTGTTGCTATTCTGATCGCCGCTATTTGCGTTCCATGTGGAATAGTCGCGTAGCCGCCAGGCCCCCAGATTAAGGCCGCTATTTAGTCCAAGAAAATAGCTGTTCTCCGCACTGTCGTCTGCGCTGCGATCCCGGCTATTCGCCCCGGTAAACGTGTAATTCAATAACAGTGCGTTAATACCCTCATCCCAGTATTGCGGCGGGATATATCCTCTGGCGCTGGCAATCAGCGCCGCCTGCGGAATGCTAATATCAAGACGTTGCTGCGCAAAATCAAAACGCGTATAGGCGGCGGGGATCGCCCTGGCAACATCCGGGCAACTTCCCGCAGTTGCCTTAGCCAACAGTGGAAACGCCCCGGTGTTTATCCCCATACTTTTTAGCATTTCAGGCGTCAGACAGGCGCGCAAGCCGCTATCATCGGATTTTGCGCCTTTTCCTGACGTTTTCACCGCCAGGAAAGCAATATCTTTGGCAGCGAGAAACGTATTATTCAGATAAACGTCGACACGATACGTTCCCGCCGCCTGGGCATTACGGGAAAAAGTCGATAAGTCGGCCACTGCCGACGGGTCGTCAGACAAAAATGCCGGGTTAAAATAGTTTTCCGCCCGACCAGACACAGGCCCCCATGCCATAGCCAGCGCCAGCCCGGTCAGCACGGGTTTCACCCCCCCGAAGAAATATCGCGTCATGAACAGCTTATTTCGCATAACATCATGAAGCGGAACAGGCACGGGAGGGCGTTGTGGCGCCAAAATCGTTTACCGTGCGGAAAGAAACCAGGCCGATGGGCGCGGGCATAGAGATCGCACCTTTTGGCGGTACCATGGTATTTGGCAGTTTTTTCCCGGCGCTGTACAGTTCTACCAACGAAATATAGTACGGCGAAGGGTTAATGATCGTTAACTGGCCGTTCTCGTTGCGGCAGCGAAGCGTCGCCGGGGCATGGGTTGCCCCCTCCGCCAGATCTTTCGGGCGAATAAAGAGCTTAATTACACTTTGCGTCGCAATTTGCAGAGAGTTGCTGGTCAGTTTATTTTTATCGACAGAGGGTATCGCTTTACTGTTTAAATAAAATACACTTTCGCGATCGGTCGGCAATGACGGTCCGACATACATAATCCGTAATATATTTTCTTTTTTGGGTTGTATCACAAAGAGGGGCGGCGTGACGATAAAGTCTGTTGAGCGTGAGCCATCGGCATTCGCAACCCATGACTGAATTAAAAAGACATTGCTGTCAGAAGAATTAATAATCGGCAGAGAGGTTTGCTTACTTCCCTGCGGATAAATGACTCTTGTCGCGCCTAACGCAATGCCTCCCGCCTGAGCAACCGGTGTCAGACCGGCCGCCACCAGCAGTAGCAATAGTCGAAGAAAAACCGATACTGTTTTTTTCATCTATTTAATATCCTGATGCCGTTGGTTTGTTACGCGCCATTACGCGCGTAACGCCCCTTCCTCGTCCCCCAATAGACGAAGAAATAAACCTGATGCGGAATCAGGAATAAACCATGCTAAACGTTGCCGTCGCCGTAACATTACCGGCGGTCGCTGCGCCTGTAGCAATATAATCTACACTCAGCGGAACAACGTTTTCGCCATCATTCAGGGTAACGGTGCTGGACGTTTCACCGACGTTCAGTGCCTGACCATCAGGCCCATAGAGCTGTAATGCCACGTTCGTTGCCGAACCAGCCCCGGCGGTATTCGCCAGCGCTCCCGGCTGGTTACCGTCCTGTTGTCCATTAAAAATAACTGCCGCATTCTGGCTGGTCTGGGAATCGCAGTCCTCCAGCTTTATGGTGAAATCTTCTTTTTGATTCGCCACCATGCCAGCGTCGGTTAATTTACTGGCGCGAACCTGACCTAATGTAACAGTCTGATCGACAGAATCAGCGGAAACAGAGCAGGCCGCGTCCACCACCTGCCCAATAAAATTTACCGTACCACCAGAGACGGTCGCAGTATCCGCTTGCGCAGTAGAGATCATTCCGCCAAAGGCAATAGCAGAGACCATTAATGCTAATACATGCTTTTTCATTCAAGCTCCTTTTAAATATAAAAATGAGGGTACTCAGTTTTTTCACAAAACGACTGCAGATATTGCTTCGCAGCAATATCACGACTTTTTCTTATGCGAAAAAAGCATTTTTTTGTTCTGATATAAATCTCAGACATCAATAAAATAGCGCTCAGCGTCATACGTTAATCTTTACGCTATAATGAGATAACGATGTTATTAATTATTAGTAAGTCAAAGGCAAGTTGCAATCATCGACGTTTGGTTTTAAAGGACCCAATTTAACTCGTTGTTTTATATTAACTTTACATCAGCCACCTGGCTTACGACCTTTAGCAGTATTGACTTTCTAAAAATAATCTTTAACCCTACTGATATTAAAACATTTTATTAACAGAAAAAACCACACGTCATTAAAATATGTAAAAATTTAGTTTTGAAAAGTAAATCAATATGCTACAGGCAGTTTTCCAAGCGCTGTCAGTCGGCCATTATCGATAGTGATATAGCCGCCTTTTTTCAGTTCAGACAAAATTTTCATGGTCCGGCTACGCGATATCCCCGTTCGCTGCTGAATAAAGTTCAGTACGATAATATTTTCCCGGTAGACCTGAGGATAAGCCCAGATTTCAATAAGTAACGCCCGGACTTTAAGATAAGAATCGACACCGACCAATTCCCGATCGCGGGCGCTCATCACCATTAGTCGATAAGCCAGACAGCGAGCCACGTCGTGCCACAAATCGCATTCATTAACAATTTTTATAAAATCAGGTAAACGGACAAATCGACCCGTACAGACCGTTTCTGCGAGCAGAAAATGCGCTGGTCGCGTCGGGACATTATAGGTGGCACCATAACTATCAACCATCCCCACAATTGATGGCGAAAACGCTGAACTTATATGGAGTCGGTTGTCATTACGGCAGTAAGAAACGATTCCTGACTCCAGTAATACAATGTAGTTTTCCTCATTTGCCTGTAAATAAAACTCATCGCCGATACCCAGCGCAAACGGCTGGCCAAATGGCAACAATGCCGAAAATAAGGCATCAATTGCTGCATAAGGCTTAGCCTGTTGGGAAAAAAGAAAGGAATGTAATAAATTCTCATTATTATCTTTAACCAAAGATTCGTTCATCATTTTTTCATTAACTGTTGTCTACCCAATGTAGCGCCACAGTATAACCTCTCAAAAAGCGCTTAAATTAATAATAAATAACATCACTATGCAGTATTTCTGTATCCACAAAGCACTAATACGCAATATTTTTATGATTAAGATAATTCTTAACACAAAATGATTATGGGTATGTGATGACAAATTACATAAAAAGAATGAGAGACGAAGAGGCGCAGGAAAAGAGATTCGAAAGAAATCGCTTGCGAATCTCAAACCTATATTCCGGATAAACACTGCTAAGTGGCGGTATTATCTGAAGTATCGTGGGGCAGCATAATACTCTCTCATTTTATCCGCCAGCCAGCCGCCGTCTTCACCGTTCGAGTGGATTGTGGTAATACTGATAGTGGAACCGCCGCCCCACAAGATAGAAAAGACGTTAAAGTCCGGCAGATTCAGCGCCTGCATTTGACTCCAGTCATACCCCTTATCTTTGCGCAAAAAATCGCCAACGGTGGGAACACCATAAGTCGCACGATGTAATGCCGTATTGAGTAACTGCAAAGAAATCGTGTCAGGATCGCTGCCAATGCGGGCGTCCCCCATAAAAAAGGTCCCGCCCGAGGCAAAATGCGCTGGCGTGATTTTACTCTCTCCCTCTTCTGCCGTAGGCATATGTCCACCAGGAATTTGCCAAAGCATGGCGGGCTTCAGCAGCGCTTTCGTCACCTGTTTCACCATGGCCAGGTAGTTAAGCCAGCAAGTTGCATTCCAGCTATAGTGCGCACGCGCATCAGGGCTAAAACAGTCACGTTCAAATTTATCAAACGCAATAAAATCTGGCGCATATTCTCCGCTATAAACACCCAGTTCATGAATAAATTCAGCGATCGTCTGCCCTTCAGCAACCGGGTCAGCAGTATCGCGCAACACCCAATCCGCTGTCCCCGTCGCCCAGACATTCGTCTGCCAGCCAAACGCCACATCAGGGGCAAACTGGCGAACAAGATAGTTCACGGCCTGAATGTAGCCGTAGAGATCATCGCTAAACGGAGGCAATGAAGGCACGATAAGACCAGGCATAGCCGGTAATTCCCGTATAGCTGCCGCCAGCTGAACATTGACCTGCACACTGTTTTTTTGCCGTACTGCGGTGTAGCCATACGGTTCCTGTTGTATCGCCCCCAGAAAATCTGGATTAAGTACAAAAGTGGCCGGGACTGGATGCGTCTCATCTTTGTAAGACTGCGCAGCCAGACACTGGGTAATAAAGTGCCCAAAATGGTTACGCAATTTTTGCGCATCCTGTAAATCCGCAAGCGCGCTACCGCCACTGGCGTTCACGGTATAAATAACCATGACCGGCATTATGCCGCGACCGGCTTCTTTTTCTATTTGCCGCACCAGAGCCACCGTTTTATGAATAGGTAATGTCTCGTAGTCCAGGAAGCCATCTCTGTTAACATCAACATCTGCTGCCGGAATCGAGTCGCCGGCCCCGTCAAAACCGTCGTATTTAAATAGCGCGCTAAACGGCACATCGCGATAGCGTGAAATCGTCTCAGGTGCGTTAACCGTTACACCGCCATGCGCAAGGTAATCAGGCCAGCCTTTTACCTGTAGCGTCACACCTGGCTGAAACTCCAGCGCGACATGGTTGACGCTTTGTAATAGCCGCTGCGGCCCGGTCTGTTCACAGCACCACAGCACGCTATTGATGAAAATAGCGTCCGTCTGAACCTCATACAGCCCGGGCGCGAAGCGTAGCGCTAACGTCTGCTGTTTGCTGTCGCTCTCCAGCATTAATGTGTATTGATATTTACCGTTGCTGAACAGATAACGCTGCGGCGCAACACCTTCCGGCAGGCCCAGAATAGTGACGTCCACCGTCACGAAACCCGTGGTGTCGATCGCTGACTGTTGGTAAGCGACAGCAACCTCAGCAATCTGCTCCGCGGCAGGGCTAAAAGCGGTGGGATGTACGGGCGTCGATACAACGCGATTATTAATCATCACAGGTTGCAGATTGACCGTATAACGACGCCCCGCCAGTAGCCGATTAATGAATTGCGGTTGGTTGGCAATCAGTGTGACGGTATGTGCATCCGTTTGTGTGACGTCAGTGAGATTAACGGTTACTTTCGCATTGCCAAACGCCGGCGCGTCAATCATCAGGCGCGCGCGGGCATAACGGACAAGCGGTAGATAAGGTATCTGGATCTGCGCGGTATCCTTGCTGGATTGCAGTATGACGGTAAAAGAGGCGTCGACAGGCGCGATTTGCATCTCATCATTCGCCAGTACCGGTACAGTAAGCTGATATATTCCCGCGCCAAGATCGCCGATCGTCAGAACGTCGTCCCATTCGCCGACAAAACAGCGAGTTTCGCCGGAAGGAAAAAGCACCTCAATGGCTGGTTTTAGCATTATGCCCGGTGCCATGGCAGGAAAGTGAACACAGATTTTTCCCTGACGGGCGGGGTCATGAGCCAACGTCGCGCTCAAATCGCTGACAAAAACCGGCGTCTGCGTGGCGGCCAGATAACACTGGAGTTCGGCAACCTCCCCCGCCGCCAGCATCAATGCGCCATCATGGTTAATGGTAAGAGTATTCTTTTCAATGGGCCATCCCCCATCACTGGCCAGCGTTACCGCCTGGTTGCCCAGCATCGCTCCCTGAAACGGGCTATAGGGATCAGGGTGCGCGCTGGTCGTAAAATTTAGTATAAGCTGATTAAGATCTACCGCCTGGGCGTAGAGGTTGGTTAACGTAAAGATCACACGTTGATACCAACTCGTCGTATTCAACTCACTTATGCTAAGCGCAAGACCGTCTTCCTGAAGATCGTTATCCTTTTCCGGCTCATCGGGGTCGGCAGGTTGTTCCTCTGCCGCGGGTATCACCGGTGTGTCTCCATCAGCTATCTCTTCAGACCCGGCATCTTCAGATGAGGATGACGCCAGCGTCAATGTGATGGCGGACATTTTTACTGGTACCTGCGTGGCCGCAAAGCTAAAAGAGAACGTCCCGCTTTCGCCTGGATAAAGCGGTAATTTGTCGCTGTTATTAATGATGATCTCATTCGCCTCCAGCGTGCCTTGCGCAACATCATTCAGCGTAAGCGGCTGATTCCCTTTAAGCGTCCCGCCAACATTTCCCCATGGATCAACATGCCCGGAAGCCATAAACGTTATCGCGGCATGGTTCATATCCACCGGATTGCCGCTCTCATTGATCATGGTTAGGGTGATTTTTTGATACCAGCTATTGACGTCAAATGTGCTGGCGTGGATGGAAATGGTCATGGTCAATCTTCCTCTGTCCCTGGTAGAAAAAAGCCCCGGAAAACCGGGGCTTGAATCGTGAAGCCCAATACATCGTGTTTAATAGCGTGTATTAGTAGGCGCCAAGATCGGTCCATGCACCGCCGGCACTGCAGTTCAAATCCGGCTGGTCACCCATAGACCACCATTTCACCTGGTAGTTATGGCCTTTCCAGCTCACGATTTCGAAAGTACCCCAGGTCGCGCCATAAACGGTGGAAGCATCCCACTGTGCATAAGGCGCAACTTTATCGTCTGCCGGAACATCATCTTCTGCCGGAGCCTCATCGTCTTCAGGATCGACCGGAACAACGATTTCGTCCTCTTCCGGCTCAGGCTGCACCGGAGACAATGCAGGAACAACGGTCAGTACAAAACGCTGTTGAGAAGACGGTTCGTTGTAGCAATCACGCACAAACAGTGTGAACTGGAAAATCGTTTTTTCACTCACTTCCGGAGCGACAAATTCAATGATTTCCGCGCTCTTATCAGCCACTGTGATTTGCGAAGGTACGCCCCAGCTAAAAGAGATCTCATCATCATCTTCGTCAGAAGAACCAGCGCCGGACAGTTGTACGGTAGACCCGCCGACCACCAGCAGTTCAATCGCCGCTTTCGGCGCATGGTTGACCTTCTGCGCGTCGTCGCTGTCGCTCTGCTCTTCACCATCTTCTACGTTGATGCCGTCGAAGTAGAATGGCTCCATATCAATGACTTCAGATTCGATTTCATAACCCAGACCTTCACGCACGGCATTAACCAACACGCCGTTATCCTGATCGATAGTCCAGGTAAACACACCACCCAGCCCCAGTTTCGCCGCATATTCGCCTTTCGCTTTTACTGTGCGTGGCGTATCCAGAGATAAAAACAGTTTGGACTCAGGGTTATACAGATAGTCAGCGTCAGCGACCTGGTCGGTATAGACATTAAAACCGTTGCGCCCTTTCTGGTTTTCCAGATCCAGGTAGTTATAAATCACGTCATACCATTCGTTGGTACCAGACTCAAACGAACCAGTAGTCGTTTCATATTCGCCGTTCGCCAGTTTTTTACCTGGGTTATAAGAGCCTTTCAGAGGAGATAAAGTGTCAATTTCTACATTACGGGCATTACGGGTATAACCGGCATAACCGATGTTGATCCGTTCAGCGGAGAAACCTTCTGCCAGCAGGTGATCAACAATGGTTTCCACAGACCAGCCGCCCTCTTCCAGCGCTTTCAGATTAGTGTGGTGACCCAGCGTTTCCGCCCACGGCGTACCGAAGAAGTCATAGGTCATCAGGTTGATACCGTACAGACCAGCAGCCAGCAGATCTTTCACGTTCGCGTAATCAAAGATGTTGGTAACAGCAGAGGCTGCAATAGAAATCTTCACATTGCTCAGACCAGCGGAATCCAGTTGTTTACGCAGTTCGCCTATCAGTAGCGCGTAGTTAGCGCCATCTTCTTCGCCAAACGGGTTGCCCGCGCCTTCGTTGTTTGGGTATTCCCAGTCGATATCCACTTCGCTGAACATCGGGAACTGTTTGAACAGTTTCACCACGCCTTTGGCGAAGATTTTACGGGAGGAGTCAGAGGCCGCCGTTTCATGGAAACCGTTACTCATGCTCCAGCCACCGATACTCATTGATAGCGCCAGCGTATGACCTGCCGCTTTGGCTTTCGCCTGCATATCACGTAACGCGCCCAGAAGACCTTTCGCATTTGCCTGCGTTACCGTCATTGGATCAACATCCCAGCCGCTGACATCAAAGCCCAGGTTCACATAAGACTGGAAGTCGCCCCACGGATCGAGGAAAGTCGGTTCGTATTTCACTTTACCGCAGGCGGCCGCCGCTTCAGCAACCACATCACGATCTTCTTTATCAATTTTTCTAAAACCGGTAATACCCACAAAGCCAAAAATCAATTTATCGTAGGCAGTTGGAGAGACATTGGTTAAATCATAACCACGACCGCGATGATCAGGCACATCATCGCCCTGCAGACGGCTGTCATACTGCGACCAGTCAGTGTAATAACCGAAAACTTTCGGTTTGGTGGCGGACTCTTTGTACTTGTTATAAACCGGCTTCGCGACACGAGCAGAAGTATAACTAAATTTACTGTCTTCCTTAGCTGGGTTAAAACCATCTGCTGCATTACTGGTTTCAGTAAGGGTATCGCCTTGAATCAGTTTACTTGTAGCCATTTTCAAATTTCCTTTTACATTAAAAAATTGTCGCAGCTCGTTCTGCGGACTTCATAATCGCTACAGACGCAAAAAATGGCTAATCACAAAACATCATGTTTTTAGATGATATAAAAATTATAAAAACGAGATTTATCAGTTCTAACAGCACCGTCTTCCAAAGAGAAAGCAGCACATATCACTATGCTTTTACTTCAGCCTGACGGAAGCATATTAAATACCATTTATCATGTAATTAAATATCATTTAATTACAATGAAATAATGTGACTACGCTCGCTATAGACAATGACAATACAATAAAATCTGTGACATTTATTGGATTAAGACATTTCTCATACAATATAGTCACCACAGACAACCAGGATGTATATTTCTAAAGGAAGACGTTATGAAAAGTTATATCATTAATAGCACTTGCATTTACAATGAAGGTAAATATGAGCTGAGAACGGCCTCAAACTCACAGGTTATTAAGATGACTGCGATGAGGGCCAAATGTCTCAGTTTCATCATCGAGAATGCTCATCTGGAGATTATCGAGCGACAAAAAATAACCAACGCGTTATGGGGAAGTCGAAGCCACTATGTTAATGATGCCAATCTAACGCAGATACTCTATTTAATCAGACGTGACCTTAAAACACTTGGTATTCATGATCTTTTTATTACTATTCCAAGACAAGGTCTCAAGGTTAATAATGAGATATCTATTACCGCGATGGACAGCGAAACAAAAGGAAGAAAAAAACAGATTGTAAGACAAACTATTGCCGCTCTGACGACCGTATTCTCTGTAACGTTAGGTTCATTCATGTATCTGCATATTCATTAAGTGAAGGAAAAGGAAGATGAATCCAATTATAGATGGAATTATAGCGCTTGAAGGTGGTTACGTATTTAATCCTGAAGATAAAGGCGGCGCGACCCACTGGGGAATTACCGAAGCAACGGCGCGAGCACATGGTTATGCTGGCGATATGCGAGATCTCACCCGCGCCGAAGCCTACACGATTCTCGAAGAAGATTACTGGATAAAACCAGGCTTTGATGACATCTCTGCGTTATCATGGCCACTCTCATTCGAACTGTGTGATGCGGCAGTCAATATAGGCGCTTACTACCCCAGCGTATGGCTGCAACGGTGGTTGAACGTCTTTAATCAAGAAGGTAAACGTTATCCGGATATTCATGTAGATGGCAATATTGGTCCGCGGACGGTTGCCGCTCTCGAACATTATCTGAGCTGGCGAGGCCAGGAAGGGGAAACCGTTTTGGTAAAAGCGCTCAATTGCAGTCAGGGTGCGTACTATTTAAATATTGCTGAGAAGAACCACAATAACGAACAATTTATTTATGGCTGGATCAAGAATAGAGTGACCTGAGCCCAGGTGGAGAAAAGCGCATAAGAGGCTCACGGATGAGCCTGATATCGCGAAGGATAATTAATCCGAATTATGCTCTTCGATAATTTTTTTAATACGCTGGCCAAGAATTTTTAAGATGGGGCCAGCGAAAACACCGCCTAAGCCTGCCGCCAGCAGAACGATATTAAAGCTGAATTCTTTTTCAATCGCAATCGCGCTTAGCAAAAAGCTGGTAAAGCAGGAAATAATGATCTGTGCCAGGCAATACTTAATACTTTGATGTGAACTATTATATTCTGTTTTATCTTTACGTAAAAGATAGCTGACAAAGCCCCCCCACGCACCTATCGCAATAATAGTGAGTAAGATTTCCAGCTCCAGTAGCACAACTTCCGTTGTCGAGACATGGTTTGGAATAGACATTTTAACACTCCTGAATCATTATAAATGTATAATTAACAAGAGGAGTGTAAGCGCCCTGTCAGGGGGGAGGAAATCAAAGTACATCATTTAAAACCATATTACATCAAAGATGACAACATGAAGAGTATTAGCGACGAAAAGAGAAAAGCGTTTGCAGCATACTCACCATCTCATTAATCATCGATATATTTCTACTATTCTTATTCCAGGATGCATAGACCTGAATTGACTTAAAAGCCAGTTCAGGCGGAGGCTGAATAAATTTAATATCATATTTTCGTTGATTTTTATAGAAAAGCGCTAGTTTTAATGGCATTAACGCAATCAATGAGGTTCGTTCGATCATGCTCATTAAACCATTAAGTGAATCACTGCGATATCCCACAAGACGCGTGCCAGTATAATAAAATTCACTCTTAAATAATTCACTATCATGAAATATTACCGGAGACCCTATACCCGGCTGATATAAGGCATGGCGCGAAGAGTAAAAATGATGTAACGACAACTGTGAGAGAGTACCCAACATATGGTTACTGCTACAGATGCAAACAAATGTTTTGAAATTATCAATAATTTGACTTTCAATACCGGACTCCAGCAAGGGTTCAGCGCTAATCAACAAGTCGCCCTGGGCAGTAAACAGAAGCTCGCTGATATGCTCCCGACTCATGTTCCTGACAGAGAAATGATTTATCAAAATACGGTCAAAAATGTCGCTGTTATAAATTTGAGAAAGGTAATAGCTTTCAACAAGATCACTGCCTAACAACGTGATCTGTAATGCCTCATCTTTTTTACTTTTACTGAGAAACGTATCATCCACCAGTTTCATAACCTGCCTGAAATTTTGATGAATGTCGACCGCCTTCGCCGTAGGGATGAGTCCCCCTTTCCCCCGGCTAAACAACTCTTCCGGGTAATAACTCTGCAAGCGCTTTAAAGCCAGTGAAACAGCGGCTGGTGTAATGCCTAGCTTTTTTGCCGCCATAGCCGCATTTCCAGACAAAATAACAGCATCAAGAATTTTGATTAAATTATAATCAAAGCTCTTGTTGGCACCTTTCGATCCCATGCGCTGCCTGCCTCCGGAAACTGAAAAAAGCAATATAGTTAATACTCAAGATAAATCAATTCACAGTATCTAAAAAAGCAATCGTTAAAGTCATCGCATAACATTTTTTTAAAAGTGAGTGGATGCAATGCTGCTGATTAACATCAATTTCTTTATCAGTAAAAACAAAACATCAACAAATGAAAGCGTAGGATGCGTTTAGCAGAAGCTCTGGCGCATAAAGGCACAAAAAAGCCCGGATAAACATCCGGGCTGAAGAAAAGTACAACGAAAAACAGTTAGCGGGTCAAATCATCAAAGAATTTTTTTACGCCATCAAAGAAGCTTTTTGAACGAGGGCTATTTTTCTCGCCCGTCGGGCCGCCAAAGCTTTCCTGAAGATCTTTCAGTAACTGCTTCTGCTTCTCGCTCAAGCCAACCGGCGTTTCAACCACTACGCGGCACAGCAAATCGCCCTGTGCGCCGCCGCGTACAGACTTCACGCCTTTCCCACGCATACGGAACAATTTGCCCGTTTGCGTTTCGCTCGGCACTTTCAGCTTCACGCGGCCATCTAACGTCGGCACTTCGATTTCGCCGCCCAACGCCGCCATCGCAAAGTTGATAGGCACTTCGCAATAAAGATTATTGCCTTCACGTTCGAAAATAGGATGCTGTTTCACCTGGACCTGAACGTACAGATCGCCCGCCGGCGCGCCATGCTCACCCGCCTCGCCTTCACCAGCCAGACGAATACGGTCGCCAGTATCCACGCCCGCCGGGATTTTAACGGACAGAGTTTTACTCTTCTCAACACGCCCATGACCGTGACATTTAGTACACGGATCTTTAATCAGCGTACCGCGTCCCTGACAGTGCGGGCAGGTCTGTTGTACGGCGAAAAAGCCCTGGCGCATCTGAACCTGACCAGAACCGTGACACGTCGGGCAGGTTTGCGGTTGCGTGCCTGCTTTCGCGCCGCTGCCGTGGCAAACGTCACACTCTTCCAGCGTCGGGATACGGATCTCTTTGGTCACGCCACGCACAGCTTCTTCCAGGGTGAGATCCATGTTGTAACGTAGATCTGCCCCACGCGCCGCACGTTGACGACCGCGCCCGCCGCCAAAGATATCGCCAAAAACGTCACCAAAGATATCACTGAAATCAGCACCGCCATTAAAGCCGCCGCCGAATCCGCCTCCCATGCCGCCTTGTTCAAACGCGGCGTGGCCGTACTGATCGTAGGCTGCGCGTTTTTGCGCATCAGTCAGCACTTCGTAGGCTTCTTTAATCTCTTTAAATTTGGCTTCAGCCTCTTTATCACCCTGGTTGCGGTCTGGATGATATTTCATGGCCAGGCGCTTATAAGCCTTTTTGATTTCACGCTCTTCCGCTGTTTTGGAAACGCCTAAAATCTCGTAGTAATCTCTTTTCGCCATCTTTTTTTATCTGCCCTTAACATGCATGCACGGGCGGAGAGGAAACCTCTTCGCCCGTGCCAGTAATTACCCGTTCAAAGGGCGATTATTTTTTATCTTTCACTTCTTCAAACTCAGCGTCGACAACATCGTCATCTTTCGCATTGTTTGCAGAAGCGTCAGCGCTGCCTGCCTGCTGCTGTGCATGCTGCTGCTGAGCGATTTCCATCAGTTTCTGAGAAACCTGCGCCAGTTCCTGCATTTTCGCTTCGATAGCCGCTTTATCTTCGCCTTTCAAAGCCGTTTCCAGCGCGCTCAGCGCAGACTCAATAGCGGTTTTGTCGTCAGCCGGCAGCTTATCGCCTGCTTCTTCAACCTGTTTACGAGTGCTGTGCAGCAGATGGTCACCCTGGTTACGAGTCTGAACCAGTTCCTCGAACTTACGGTCAGATTCAGCGTTCGCTTCGGCATCGCGAACCATTTTCTGAATTTCTTCCTCGTTCAAACCAGAAGAAGCCTTGATCGTGATCTTCTGCTCTTTACCGCTGTTTTTGTCTTTCGCGGAAACGTGCAGGATACCATCAGCATCGATATCGAAGGTAACTTCGATCTGCGGCATACCGCGCGGCGCCGGATTGATGCCATCCAGGTTGAACTGACCCAGTGATTTGTTATCAGACGCACGTTTACGCTCACCCTGCAGCACATGGATGGTTACCGCAGACTGGTTGTCTTCCGCGGTAGAGAACACCTGGCTGTGCTTGGTCGGGATGGTGGTGTTTTTGGTAATCAGCGGAGTCATCACACCACCCATCGTTTCGATACCCAGAGACAGCGGGGTAACGTCCAGCAGCAGTACGTCTTTCACATCACCGGTCAATACGCCACCCTGAACGGCAGCACCGATAGCCACGGCTTCGTCCGGGTTAACGTCTTTACGCGGTTCTTTACCAAAGAACTCAGCGACTTTCTTCTGAACCATTGGCATACGCGTCTGACCACCAACGAGGATAACGTCGTTGATATCAGAGACGGACAGGCCAGCATCCTGCAACGCAACTTTCAGCGGCTCGATAGAACGGTTGACCAGGTCTTCAACCAGGCTTTCCAGTTTTGCACGCGTCACTTTGATATTCATGTGTTTCGGACCGGTCGCGTCTGCGGTAATGTACGGCAGGTTCACGTCGGTCTGCTGTGCGGAAGAAAGTTCGATTTTCGCTTTTTCCGCCGCTTCTTTCAGGCGCTGCATTGCCAGCGGATCATTACGCAGGTCAATGCCCTGATCTTTCTTAAATTCGTCAACGAGATAGTTGATCAAACGGGTATCGAAGTCTTCACCACCCAGATGGGTATCACCATTGGTTGCCAGAACTTCGAAGGTTTTTTCGCCGTCAACTTCGTCGATTTCGATAATAGAAATATCGAAAGTACCGCCGCCCAGGTCATAAACCGCAATAGTACGGTTACCCACTTCTTTGTCCAGGCCATAAGCCAGCGCTGCGGCAGTCGGTTCGTTAATAATACGTTTGACTTCCAGGCCCGCGATACGACCAGCATCTTTAGTGGCCTGACGCTGGGCGTCATTAAAGTATGCAGGTACGGTAATAACCGCTTCAGTTACCGGCTCGCCCAGGTAATCTTCTGCCGTTTTCTTCATTTTCTTCAGCACTTCGGCAGAAATCTGCGGCGGTGCCATTTTCTGACCTTTCACATCAAGCCATGCGTCGCCGTTGTCGGCGCCGATGATTTTGTACGGCATGATAGAAACGTCACGTTGAACTTCTTCGTCCTGGAAGCGGCGGCCAATCAGGCGTTTAATCGCAAACAGGGTGTTTTGCGGGTTTGTCACTGCCTGACGTTTAGCCGGCTGACCAACCAGAGTTTCACCATCCTGGGTATAAGCAATGATAGAAGGCGTAGTGCGATCGCCCTCGGCGTTCTCCAGCACGCGTGCCTGCGTTCCATCCATAATCGCTACACAAGAGTTGGTAGTACCCAGGTCGATACCAATAATTTTACCCATCTAAACGTCTCCACTAAAAATTCGGTCATCATGTGGTTGTGAATCTGTAATAGGGGCGAAACATAAGGTTTCAACTACCCTGAATCGTTTTTTTTCAGACTCACCACTGCGGTTGACTACAAGATGGGGTCGTAACCCACGTCATCAAGGGGGAGATGAAAAAATTTTTTATAGGTGAGAAGGTGCGGCGGAAAACCAGGCAGATATATATTCACAAAAAATATCAAACCATGAATATCATTCATGGAAAAATTGTAATAAAAAGAAAAGATTACAAACCTGAATCCTTGTCATGGGCAGAGTATGATAGACAACCATTGATTATTGAACCCGTCAAAGAGAAATTCCATGCGATCTGTGTTAACGATTTCCGCCAGTCTGTTTCTCGGTCTGGCATTAAGTAGCGTCGCACACGCTAACGATCACAAAGTGTTGGGCGTCATTGTCATGCCCAGAAATGAAACTAACGATCTCACACTGAAAATACCCGTCTGCCGCATCGTAAAGCGTATTCAACTTACGGCAGATCACGGCGACGTAGAGCTTAGCGGCGCTTCTGTTTATTTTAAAACCGCGCATAGCGCCAGCCAAAACCTGAATGTCCCGTCCTCAATAAAAGAGGGCCAGACCACCGGCTGGATCGCGATTAATAGTGATAATGACAACAAACGCTGCGTATCAAAAATGACCTTCTCAGGCCATACGGTGAACTCTTCCGACATGGCGAGACTTAAAGTCATCGGCGACGATTAATTCCCGTTATTTTATTCAAAAAGCCAGATCGAAAATGAATGTCACCTATTTACACGACGAGGATTTAGACTTTCTTCAGCATTGTAGCGAAGAACAACTCGCCGATTTCGCCCGTTTGCTAACGCATAACGAAAAGGGCAAAACTCGCTTGTCGAGCGTACTGTGCCATAACGAACTATTCAAAGCGATGGAGGGGCATCCGGAACAACACCGACGCAACTGGCAGCTGATTGCCGGTGAGTTCCAGCATTACGGCGGCGACAGTATCGCCAACAAATTACGCGGGCACGGAAAGCAATACCGTGCGATTTTGCTGGATGTCGCAAAACGGCTAAAACTCAAAGCGGATAAAAGCATGACGACGTTTGAAATAGAACAGCAACTGCTGGAACATTTTTTACGTCATACGTGGCAGAAGATGGACACTGCACATAAGCAGGAATTTCTGCAAGCCGTGGATGCGAAAGTCTCTGAACTGGAAGATCTGCTGCCGCTGCTGATGAAAGATCGTCATTTGGCGAAAGGGGTTTCCCACCTGCTCTCCACCCAGCTTACTCGCATTTTGCGTACCCATGCCGCCATGAGCATCCTGGGACACGGATTGCTACGCGGCGCGGGGCTTGGCGGTCCGGTTGGCGCGGCCTTAAACGGTGTCAAAGCGATGAGCGGCAGTGCGTATCGGGTAACCATTCCGGCGGTGTTGCAAATCGCCTGCCTGCGACGAATGATGGTCGCTGTTCAGGCGTGAACGTCCTCAAAGGGGAAAATATTTTCTTTTCCCCCTCATCAGATCATAGACAGCCCCTTTTCCCCTGATTATTATGCCGCGCCCGAATACGGAACTTGTTATTTTGGGAAACTATTTCACCATTCAATTATGATGATTTTGAGGAATTATGGGCAACACTAAGTTGGCTAATCCGGCGCCGCTGGGTCTGATGGGCTTCGGCATGACCACCATTCTGCTTAACCTGCACAACGCTGGTTTTTTCGCCCTGGACGGTATTATTCTGGCGATGGGGATTTTCTATGGCGGTATCGCGCAAATTTTTGCTGGTCTGCTGGAGTACAAAAAAGGCAATACCTTTGGTTTAACCGCCTTTACCTCATACGGTTCATTCTGGCTAACGCTGGTCGCTATTCTGCTAATGCCGAAAATGGGGCTGACGGACGCGCCTGACGCCCAGCTGCTCGGCGCCTATTTAGGGCTGTGGGGCGTGTTCACGTTATTTATGTTCTTTGGTACGCTGAAAGCCGCCCGCGCTCTGCAATTTGTTTTCCTGAGCCTGACCGTACTGTTCGCTCTGCTGGCGGTCGGCAATATCAGCGGTAACGAAGCGATTATCCATATCGCAGGCTGGGTTGGTCTGGTTTGCGGCGCCAGCGCTATTTATCTGGCGATGGGGGAAGTGCTAAACGAACAATTTGGCCGTACTATCCTGCCTATTGGTGAGGCACACTAAATCGCTTTTATTCCTCCCTGCACGGGGAGGAATAACGCCAGTTTGCAATGCCTGATGGCGCTTCACTTATCAGGCCTGTGTTGTACGAAACGTAAAAACGTGGGGTGAAGCCGCTTTCCCACTCAGGCCGACATACTCTCACGCCTTGCGCTTTTAGGACGAAAAGAGGCGACCACCTGCGGATCGGTTTCGACATACGGTCCTTCAAGCAACTGTATACAATACGGTACGCTCGCAAAGATCCCCGCGACAATCACCTTACCCTCGTCACTTTTTACGCCCTCCAGCGTCTCTTTGATCGACTTAGGCTGCCCCGGCAAGTTTAGGATCAACGCCTGTTTACGGATAACGCCTACCTGACGGGACAGAATCGCGGTTGGCACAAAGTGCAGACTGATCTGGCGCATCTGCTCGCCAAAGCCCGGCATCTCACGATCGGCGACGGCCAGAGTCGCGTCCGGTGTCACGTCACGGCGTGCCGGGCCAGTGCCCCCCGTGGTCAGCACCAGATGACAACTCATCTCATCCACCAGTTCACACAAGGTTTGTTCGATGACCGCCTGCTCGTCCGGGATTAGACGGGTTTGCACTTCAAAAGGGGTAGTCAGGGCCGTTGCCAGCCAGGCTTCCAGCGCCGGGATTCCTTTGTCCTGATAAACGCCGCTGGAGGCGCGGTCAGAAATAGAAACTAAGCCAATACGTAAGGTGTTCATCATTATTCCGTTAAAACTGTCGCGTTATGCAGAATCATACACGTGAATAGGCAGTAATACTAAATCCCGAACGGGTTAACGAGCGGATTTCCGGGCGTGAGCTCACTCGATTTGTTGACAAATTCGCCAACACGTTACATTAGCAGACAACAGGTTATTGCGCTGGTCAACGATATGCTTCAGGCGGGAGAGACACAGGATGCCTGCACATTGCTGTATGAAATGGCGCAATATGGAGACAAACTGATGACATTAACAGACCCACTGAAGCAGGAAGGTCGTATCGAAGGAATACAACAAGGTATACAAACCGGCGAACGTGAGGCCCCGCGTAAAATTACCCGGGCAATATTTAAAAAAGGCATTCCTGCGGCCAATATCCTCGAAATAACCGGCGTTAGTGTAGAAGAGTGTCCTTCATGCCAGCATTAATAAAAAAATAGCCCGCTTTCCAGAGAAAAGCGGGCTGCTATCATGCTTGCGCTGGCTGTATTACAGCAGATCGCCGATCATTTTTTCCAGTTTTTCCTGGTCTACCGCAAACTTACGGATACCATCCGCCAGTTTATCGACAGCCATTGGGTCCTGATTATGCTGCCACAGGAACTCAGCTTCGGTAATGCGTTCCGGACGCGCTTTGACTTCGCCGGAGAAAGAGAGTTTACGCTCAACCACGCCTTCGCTTTCCGCCAGTTCCTTCAACAAGGCCGGCGCGATAGTCAGACGGTCACAGCCCGCCAGTTCCAGAATTTCGCCTACGTTACGGAAGCTTGCGCCCATAACGACGGTTTCGTAACCATGTTGTTTGTAGTACTCGTAGATTTCCGTTACGGAAACCACGCCCGGATCTTCAGCTGGCGCATAGTCTTTCTTGTCGGTATTGGCTTTATACCAGTCAAGAATGCGGCCCACGAACGGCGAAATCAGGTAAACGCCCGCCTCAGCGCACGCACGCGCCTGCGCGAAGGAGAACAACAGCGTCAGGTTACAGTTGATACCGTCTTTCTCCAACTGCTCGGCTGCGCGAATCCCCTGCCAGGTGGACGCCAGCTTGATCAGGATACGATCGTTGCTGATACCCGCATCATTGTAGAGCTTAATAATACGTTTTGCTTTGGCGATAGACGCTTCGGTGTCGTAAGACAGGCGTGCGTCCACTTCGGTAGAAATACGCCCCGGCACCAGCTTCAGGATTTCCAGGCCAATATTTACCGCCAGCTTGTCAGTCGCGTCAACGATCTGCTGAGCGCGATCGCTACTTTGCTGTTTCGCCCAGGCGACAGCCTCGTCAATCAGCTTACGATATTCCGGGATTTGCGCTGCGTTAAGAATGAGAGAAGGGTTAGTTGTAGCATCCTGCGGCTGGTACAGCTTCATTGCCGCGATATCTCCGGTGTCGGCCACTACGGTGGTGAACTGACGAAGGGAGGTCAATTTGTCCGTCATGATAGTGTTTCTCTTTAAACAGCTTGTTAGGGGATGTAACCGGTCTACCCTGATGATAACACGACGCTCTCACAGCGCAACCGCCGACATGCACCTGACTGCCCTTCTGCATTGATTGCGTATCTTCCGGTGATTTATGCGCAATTAAAAGATAGCGCCGGATTTATGGTAAGCTTCCGTTAATATTAGCCTGACAAGGTCATCGTCATTATAGGGCGCGCTTATACAGGATCATTAAAGCGTGCCGGCATCAACAAGAGGGACGTTAATGCCTGAGTTTTTCAGCTTTATTAACGAAATACTCTGGGGCTCGGTAATGATTTACCTGCTGCTCGGCGCAGGATGTTGGTTTACCTGGCGCACCGGATTTATTCAGTTTCGTTATATTCGTCAGTTTAGCCGTAGCCTGAAGGGGAGTCTTAGCCCACAACCGGGGGGCCTGACATCATTTCAGGCGCTATGTACCAGCCTCGCGGCGCGGATTGGCAGCGGTAATCTGGCTGGCGTATCGCTGGCTATCGCGGCAGGCGGCCCCGGCGCGGTATTCTGGATGTGGGTCTCGGCCATTATTGGCATGGCGACCTCCTTCGCCGAGTGTTCGCTTGCCCAACTTTATAAAGAACGTGACCCGACAGGCCAGTTCCGCGGCGGCCCGGCCTGGTATATGGCGCGCGGGTTGGGTATGCGCTGGATGGGCGTGGTTTTCGCCCTCTTTCTGCTTGTTGCTTATGGGCTGATTTTTAATAGCGTGCAGGCGAACTCCGTCGCGCATGCGCTCCATTTTGCCTTTGATATCCCACCGCTGATTTCTGGCATCGCGCTGGCGTTTTGCTCACTGTTGATTATCATTCGCGGCATAAGAGGCGTCGCACGCCTGATGCAGTGGTTTATTCCGCTCATTGCGCTGCTATGGGTGGCTGGCAGCATAATGATTTGCTTCTGGCATATTGAGCAAATGCCCGCGATTATCGCTTCCATAGTGAAAAGCGCATTTGGTTGGCAGGAAGCGGCAGCGGGCGCAGCCGGATATACACTTACGCAGGCCATTACCAGCGGTTTTCAACGGGGAATGTTCTCCAATGAAGCGGGAATGGGATCAACCCCAAATGCGGCCGCAGCGGCGGCATCCTACCCGCCTCACCCTGTCGCGCAAGGTATTGTGCAAATGATTGGCGTATTCAGCGATACGATTATCATCAGTACCGCCAGCGCGATGATTATCCTGCTGGCGGGGAATCACGCATCTCACGCTTCAACAGAAGGCATTCAGCTTATCCAGCACGCCATGGTTTCTCTTACTGGCGGATGGGGCGCTAGTTTTGTCGCGCTTATCGTGATTTTGTTCGCCTTCAGTTCGATTGTCGCCAACTATATTTACGCCGAAAACAATCTATTTTTTCTACGCCTGCATAACGCCAGGACAATCTGGTTATTACGCCTTACGACAATTGGCATGATCGTCGCCGGTACGCATCTCAGTTTTCCGCTGATATGGCAGCTTGCTGACGTGATCATGGCCTGTATGGCCATTACCAACCTGACAGCGATTTTACTGCTTTCACCGGTGGTCTATACCCTCGCCAACGATTATCTGCGACAACGGAAACTGGGCGTCAGACCGCAGTTCGATTCACAACGCTTTCCGGATATCGAACCGCAGCTTGCGCCAGGCACCTGGGATGCGTCATCGTGCGATTAAGCTGGCAATCGCAACCATCGGTCAACTCTGTGGCGTTTTTTTGCTAAAGTCGCAGAAAATTTTCTGCAAGGACTGGATATGCTGATTCTCATCTCACCTGCAAAAACGCTTGATTATCAAAGCCCGCTGGTCACAACTCGTTATACCCAGCCGGAGTTATTGGATCACAGCCAACAGCTTATTCACGAAGCCCGACAGCTTTCGGCGCCGCAAATTGCCAGGCTGATGGGGATTAGCGACAAGCTGGCGGATCTCAACGCCACACGTTTTCATGACTGGCAGCCCCATTTTACGCCGGACAACGCACGGCAGGCGATTCTGGCATTTAAAGGTGATGTGTATACTGGCTTACAGGCGGAAACGTTCAGTGACGCGGAGTTTGATTTCGCCCAGCGGCATCTGCGAATACTCTCTGGTTTGTATGGCGTATTACGCCCACTGGATCTAATGCAGCCTTATCGTCTGGAGATGGGGATTCGCCTGGAGAATCCGCGTGGCAAAGATCTTTATCAATTCTGGGGCGACACCATTACCGATAAGCTCAACGAAGCGCTTGAGGCACAGGGCGCTCGGGTGGTCATTAATCTGGCCTCAGAGGAATACTTTAAAGCAGTAAAGCCGAAGAAACTGAATGCCGAACTGATTAAGCCCGTGTTCCTGGATGAAAAAAACGGCAAGTTTAAGGTGGTAAGCTTCTACGCTAAGAAAGCGCGCGGCCTGATGAGCCGTTTCATCATTGAAAATCGGTTAACGCAGCCGGAACAACTTACCGCATTTAACAGCGAAGGGTATTTCTTTGATGAAGAAGCCTCCACGCAAGATACGCTGGTATTTAAACGCTACGAGCAGTAACTGAAATGCCGGATGGCGGCTTCGCCTTATCCGGCTTGCATATTGACGCCCCGTAGGCCCGGTCAGCGGCAACGCCACCGGGCATCACGGTTATCGGTGGGTCATCATCAGTTTACGCAGAGCGACAAAATCTGCAGGCAGATGATGTGAGAGCAACGGTAGATCGGCACGTTCGGCGAGCGCTTCAGGCAACGGCAGCGTTTCCCCCAGAATGGACTCCACGCTCTCTTTAAACTTCGCCGGGTGCGCCGTTCCGAGGAACAAGCCATACTCGCCAGGATTTATCTGGTCGCGCAATGCCCGATACGCTACTGCCGCATGAGGCTCCGAAATATAACCTTTCGCTTTCAGCTCACGCATCGTCTGTTGCGTGGTGGCATCATCTACTGCCGCATAGCCCAGTTCACTCAGACGCCAAATTTTACGGCGGAACAGCTCTTCCACGCGCGGCCAGTTATTCGGCTGACTGACATCCATCGCATTTGACAGGGTCGCCTGCGTCGCTTTCGGCGCCCACTTCCCGTTCTGCAGGAAACGAGGCACCGTATCGTTAATGTTGGTGGCGGCGATAAAGCGTTTCACTGGCAGCCCTAACGACTTCGCCAGCAACCCGGCAGTCAGATCGCCGAAGTTGCCGCTGGGGACGGAGACCACCAGTTGGTTACGCGCGTCCTGTGGCAATTGCGCCACCGCTTCAAAGTAGTAGCAAATTTGCGCCAGCAGGCGACTGATATTAATAGAGTTAGCCGAGTTCAGCCCCAGCTCCGTTTTCAGCTCGTCGTCGTCAAACGCCTGTTTTACCAGCGCCTGACAGGCATCGAAATCGCCGTCAATCGCCACAGTTTCTATGTTGCCGCCCAGCGTACAGAACAGCTTTTCCTGCAACGGGCTGATCTTGCCGCGTGGATAGAGAATGACGACCCGCACATTTTTCAGGCCATAAAACGCATGGGCAACCGCCGCGCCGGTATCGCCAGACGTTGCAGTCAGAATCGTAACCGGTTTGTCGCCGCTGATATGTGTCAGCATTTGCGCCATAAAACGCCCGCCGAAATCTTTAAACGCCAACGTCGGGCCGTGAAACAACTCCAGGCAGCCGATATCACTTTCCACCTGCGCGACCGGTGCCGGAAAAGCAAACGCCGCGCGGACACGTTCCTCCAGAATCTCCTGCGGTATTTCATCGCCAATAAATGCCGAGAGGATCTTCGCGCTACGACTGACAAAGTCCTGGTTGAGCATCTCATCCACTTCCGTCAGGCTAAACTCCGGCAGATCGTGCGGAAAAAAAAGTCCCTGCAGTTTGCCCAGCCCCTGCGTGACGGCCTGTGCAAAGCTGACCTGCTCGTTGTGGTCTTTCAGATTATACAGTTTCATTGATTATCCCAGTACGCGTGCGCCCGCCGTATCCAGCCGGCAAATATGAACAAAGCCTTCCTGATTTTGCAGGTAATGTTTACCCAGCCAGTCGGCAACCCGCTGCGCCGTATCCGGCTTATCGCACAGTGCAAACAGCGTTGGACCCGAACCGGAAATCCCGCTCGCCAAAGCGCCAATCTCCATCACCGCCTGTCGTGCCTGGCTAAAGCCCGGCAGTAAACGCGCGCGGTACGGCTCAGCAATAACGTCTTTCATCAACGCGGCGGCAAGCTGCGGCTGCCGGGAGTAGCACGCATGAATAAAACCCGCCAGATGCCGGCCATGAGCAATGCAATCCTGCCGGCGGTATTGCGCAGGCAAAATAGCGCGCGCTTCCGCAGTCGACACTTTAATTCCCGGGTAAGCCAGCACCCACAGCCACTCGTCAAAACCAGGCACCTGCTGGCTGATAATGCCGTTTTCTTCAATCATCAACTGCATACCGCCAAGAAAGCACGGCGCGACATTATCATAATGGATGCTGCCGGAAATACGGCCTTCCAGTTCGCCCATCATCGCCAACAGGCGGGTGTCGTTTAGCGGTTTGCCGCAGTGCTCATTCATCGCGACCAGTGCGGCAACGACGGAACAGGCGCTGGACCCTAACCCGGAACCAATCGGCATATTCTTTTCCAACGTCATCGCCACCGGGACGGCTTTCCCCAGCGCCTGGCAAAAACGCTCCCAGCACTGGTAAACAATATTTTCACGCGGCGCCGACGGCAGTTTATCGGCAAAACGCCCCAGGTTATTCAAACGGAAACTGTCTGCCGCTTCCACGGATACCACATCGCCCAGCAATGCGCCGTCAACAGGCGTGACGGCCACGCCCAGGACATCAAAACCCACGCTCATGTTCGCACTGGAAGCCGGGGCATAGACTTTCACCATGTTAAACTCCTAACTTCCATGAGAGGGTACGCAGCAGATCGGCAAACACACCTGCCGCCGTCACATCGTTACCTGCGCCGTAACCACGTAGCACCAGCGGCAACGGCTGATAATAGTGGCTATAGAATGCCAGCGCATTTTCGCCATTTTTCACTTTGAATAGCGGATCATTACCATCCACCTCAGCAATTCTCACACGACACACGCCATCCTCTTCGATATTGCCCACATAGCGCAATACCTTACCTTCATCACGAGCTTTCGCCACACGGGCGGCAAACGCGTCGTCAAGCTGCGGCAGATTCGCCATAAAGGCGGTCACATCGCCGGAGGCGTCAAACTCGCCCGGCAACACCGGTTCAATCACAATATCGGAAAGCTCCAGCTCGCGGCCCGTCTCGCGGGCGAGGATCAACAGTTTACGCGCCACATCCATACCGGAAAGATCGTCGCGCGGATCGGGTTCGGTATAGCCCATCTCGCGCGCCAGGGCAGTTGCCTGTGAGAGGCTCATCCCCTCGTCCAGTTTGCCAAAGATAAAAGAGAGCGACCCGGAGAGAATGCCGGAGAACTTCTGCAGTTCATCGCCCGCATTCAGCAGATTTTGCAGGTTTTCGATGACCGGCAAACCGGCGCCAACGTTGGTGTCATACAGGAATTTGCGTCGTGATTTCTCAGCGGCGAAACGCAGCTGATGGTAATAATCCATCGACGAGGTGTTGGCTTTCTTGTTTGGCGTCACAACATGGAATCCTTCACGCAGGAAGTCAGCATACTGGTCGGCTACTGCCTGGCTGGAGGTACAATCGACGATGACCGGATTGAGCAGATGATAGTCTTTTACCAGACGAATTAAGCGTCCCAGGTTGAAGGGCGCATTTGCTTGCGCCAGTTCCGCCTGCCAGTTTTCCAGGTTCAGACCATGTACATTAGTTAACAACGCCTTTGAGTTCGCCACGCCGCACACACGAAGATCGATATGCTTATTCTTCAACCAGGTTTGTTGCCGTTTAAGCTGCTCCAGTAGCGCACCGCCGACGCCGCCGACGCCAATGACAAAGACTTCAATCACCTGGTCGGTATTAAATAGCATCTGATGGGTAACACGAACGCCCGTCGTGGCATCGTCATTGCTGACCACTACCGAGATAGAACGCTCAGACGAGCCCTGCGCGATGGCCACAATATTGATGTTCGCACGCGCCAGCGCGGCGAAGAATTTTGCTGAAATGCCGCGCAGCGTGCGCATACCGTCGCCGACCACCGAAATGATCGCCAGACGCTCCATGATCGAGAGCGGCTCCAGTAACCCTTCTTTCAGTTCGAGGTAGAATTCATCTTCCATCGCCTTTTTCGCGCGAGCGCAATCGCTTTGCGGCACGCAGAAGCTGATGCTGTACTCCGAAGAGGATTGGGTGATCAGCACTACCGAAATCCCGGCACGCGACATGGTGGCGAACACGCGCGCCGCCATCCCGACCATGCCTTTCATTCCCGGACCGGAGACGCTAAACATCGCCATATTATTGAGGTTCGAGATGCCTTTTACCGGTAGCCCGTCTTCATCGCTGTTGGCGCCAATCAGCGTGCCCGGCGCTTGCGGATTACCGGTATTTTTTATCAGACATGGGATCTGGAATTGAGCGATGGGAGTAATGGTACGCGGGTGAAGCACTTTGGCGCCGAAGTAGGAAAGTTCCATCGCTTCCTGATAGGACATTGACTTCAGCAGTCTGGCATCCGGCACCTGGCGCGGGTCGCAGGTATACACACCGTCAACGTCCGTCCAGATTTCGCAACAGTCGGCGCGTAAACAGGCGGCCAGTACCGCAGCGGAATAGTCGGAACCGTTACGCCCCAGCACCACCAGTTCGCCTTTTTCGTTGCCAGCAGTAAAGCCCGCCATCAGGATCAGGTGATCGTCGGGGATGTGGCTGGCGGCGATACGGCGGGTAGATTCAGCGATATCGACGGTAGATTCAAGGTAATGGCCCACCGCCAGTAATTTTTCAACCGGATCGATCACCGTGACGCGATGTCCTCGCGCTTCCAGTAGCCCCGCCATGATGGCAATCGACATTTTTTCACCACGACAAATCAGCGCGGCGTTGATGCTGTCCGGGCACTGCCCCAGCAGGCTGATACCATGCAAAACATGTTTAATTTGGGCAAATTCGTGTTCAACGACGCTTTTCAACTGCGAATGCGGGAATCCCGGCTGCGCGTCGGCAAGCCCTGTGAGCAGGTCGGCGAAAATACGTTCGGCATCGCTGATATTCGGTAAAGCATCCTGGCCGCCGATAGTTTTTTCAATCATCGCCACCAGATGGTTGGTAATTTTCGCGGGGGCGGAAAGTACGGTCGCTACCTGCCCTTGCCTGGCATTGTTTTCCAGAATATCGGCAACACGCAGAAAGCGCTCCGCATTTGCCACTGATGTACCGCCGAACTTCAACACTCGCATGGTTGTTACCTCGTGATCTCTGGTCGAAAAAAAAAGCCCGCACTGTACAGGTGCGGGCTTTTTTCTGTGTTTCCTGTACGCGTCAGCCCGCACCGTTACCTGTGGTAATGGTGATGGTGATGGTGATGGTGGTAATAGTGGTGGTGCTGATGCGATTCATGGATGTTGTGTACTCTGTCATTTTTATTTGTCTGTCTTGTATTCTTATATTGGTTAAAGTATCTGCCCGGCTAAGTCAATAATTTTTTAAATTGATCACATTCCGCATTCTGCTCACGTACTGCTGGCGACATATTTATTTTCGACCAATAGACGCTGTTACGCCCTCTTGCAACCAGACGTAACCTCT